>NZ_LGDY01000113.1 GCF_001279525.1 Nocardia sp. NRRL S-836
GGCCGCGGCTGGCCTCGTGGGCGGCTTGCAGGGAACGGGCGCACTCGGCCGCGGTCGGGCGGCGGTACGGATCGGAGGCGGTCATCGCCGTCAGCAGCGAGATCCAGGCCACCGGGAGGTCGATGGGGATGCGGGGCGGGCGGGCCAGGCGGGCCAGTGCGGCTTCCGCGTCGCCGCCGGGGTACTCGGAGCGGCCGGTCAGGCATTCGAGGAGGACCAGGCCCAGCGAGTAGATGTCGGCCGGGGGGCCCACGTCCGAGCCGCGGACCTGTTCGGGGGCCAGGTAGCCGGCGGTGCCGACCAGGATGCCGGACGAGGTGACCCTCGTGAGCTCGGGCACCAGTGCCAGGCCGAAGTCGGCGAGGTAGGCCTGCTTCTCCTCGTCGTCCAGCAGGATGTTCGACGGCTTCACGTCGCGGTGCACGACGCCGAGGCCGTGCACGTGGTCGAGGACCGCGGCGATCTGGCCGCCGATGCGGGCGACGAAGCGCGGGGGCAGCGGCTCGCGCATGCGTTGGCGCAGGGTGCCGCCGGAGATCTCGCGCATCACGAAGTACGGGCGCCGCGCCACCGTCCCGGACGTGTACACGGGGATGATGCCGGGGCAGGCGACCTCCGAGAGCATCGCCGCCTCGCGTTGCAGGCGGAGCTCGTCGTCGGGCAGGCCGGGACCGGTGAAGACCTTGATGGCGACCGAGGTGGTGGTCGAACGGTCGTAGGCGCGGTAGACCTCGGCCATGCCGCCGGAACCGAGCAGCGAGCCGACGACGAACCGGTCGTCGATCACCGCCCCGGTCAGGTCCCCGTCCCACGGCTCGCTCATGCGCCTCCAGTCATCGGCAAGCAACCTAACCGGTCGCGTGGAATTCCGGCTACCCGGCCGGTCTGAAGATCAAACGATCGGCGGCCGATCGAACGGTCGCGCGATCGCACCGGGCCGGGTTCCCGCACGTCCTACTGCTCCTCATCGGTGCGGACCGGCATGACGTAACCGGAAATCCTGCACGGCACACGCGCGTAGAACGATGGACCGCCATCCACGCGGTGGCGGACCATCCGGGTGATCAAGATCCGCCCAGGTCGTCACTCGAAGCGCAGCCGGTGGTAGACCTCGGCCGTCACCAGGCAGCCGGAGGTGCCGCGCCAGAGCCGGGCGACCCGCGCCCGCAGGTCGCTGCCGCCGCTCAGGGCCTGGGCGACGAACTGCACGCCGAGCAGCTCCGCCACCATCTGCTCGGCCGCGTGCCGGATGTTGACCTCGGGCTTGAGCTCGCCGCGTTCCCTCGCCAGCGCCAGCACCTCCCGCAGGATCGCGATCCAGCCGACCACCTGCCCGGCCGCCGCGATGTCGAAGAACGCCGCGTCACGCAACAGGCTCGCGCTCACCCGCACACCGGGATCGGTGTCCAGCCTGCGGACGAACTCGAACGACATCGCGACCAGCGCCTGCACCGGTGACTTCTCCGCGTCCAGGTACTCGTCGCGCAGCCGGTGCCACAGCGCCGACTGCTCCTCGACGATCGCGACGCCGAGCGCCTCCTTGGAGCGGAAGTGGCAATAAAGAGCGCCTTTCGACACGTCGGCGCGGGCGCACACGTCGGTGAGGCTGGAGCGGGCGAAGCCGTTGCGGTCGAACACCTCGGTCGCGGCCTGGAGCAGCTTCGAGCGGGTTCGTGCGGACTGCTCGCGTCTGACGTTCATGCCCCGGCCCGCACGGCGCCGGTCGCGGCCGCGACGGCGAACGTGTCCGGCAGGTGCCAGTACTGCTCTATCTCCCCCAGGTGCACGGAGAGCACCGCCGCGAACCGCGCCGTCACCTGCTCGCCGTTCGCGAGCACCCGCCAGCGCGCCCTCCCGAACACGGCCGCGTCGCCCCCGTCGACGACGACCTGCCGCACGGCGAGCTGCTCCAGGTCGAACGTGGCGAACAGGGTCAGGAACTGCGACTCGACCTCCCGGCGGGTGCGCGGTCCGAGTGCCCACCGGGCGCCGTTCGGGGTGGGCGCCTCCCATTCCACGGCGGGTGCGCACAGCCGCGCGATACCAGTAGCGTCCTGTGCCGCCAGCCGCGCGAGGAACACCTGGACCACTTCGACCGTCGAGAGCATTTTTCCTACCTTGTCAGCCAACTCATTGCGGTGGCAACGACGCCCATGACGATCACACTACTGAAGGCCGCACAATGTGAGGGCGCACCCCCCATCGGCCCAGCTCAGTTCCGCCGAACATCCGATCGACTGATTCCGGCGGTACGCGAAAGTTCAACGACCGGCGGTATCACCGCATTGCCCGGCTCGAAGTTCCCGGCTTTGCGGCATGGTTGATGACGCACCCGCCGTCTCACCGAAACGGAGCAGAACCGTGCTCAAGGCAGTCCGTGAAGCCCACGAGCACCAGGACACCCCGCCGATAACCGCCTTGATTCCCCAGGCGCGGCGAGAGCAGGGCCTCACCCAGCGCGAACTGGCGGACCTGTTGTGCGAGATCTCACAGAACGACAGCGTGACCCGTGAAGAAGTGTCGAGGTGGGAACGCGGGAAACGCATTCCCGGACCCTACTGGCGTGCCTGGATCAGCGCCGCGCTCGACGTGCCGCACGCCGAGGTCGACCGCGCCGCGGTGATCGAACGCGAATGCCGCAGGTCGAAGGCAGAAGACCACCACCACCAGCGGTGAGCGGGTGAACGGCAGGGGTTCACCCGCCCGCGGAGGACGGTGCCCGGCCCCCTCAACCGGGCGCCGTCCTCGCACAGGCTCAAGACTCACGGCGCGGGAGGTTTCCGCGGTGAAAAGTGAATGAGAGCGCGCTCGGGACTGCTCGATCAGCCGATCCCCGCAACAGCGGCTCCACCGGCCACAGACGTCGGAGGATTGACGGTCCAGACCTGTTACACCGACTCGGCACGAATCCTGACCACAAGGGCGCCGACAGCGCCGGGATCACAACTCGGCCGACTTCCACCGCCGCATTCCTCCTGTCGGCGAACAATCTCCGACTCCGCGCCACGCAGCCCGTTCCGGGCGGCCGCCAGGAGAAATACCTCGAATTCAGTTCCTCATGGGACCCGGACAATGCGTCGACTGCCGAGCGTCGACACCGAGACGAGGCCGAACGTTCTCCGGTGTGATTCTTCGACAAAGTGGACATCTCGACGCTCGATGGTGTCGCAACCCTTCGGCAGCCTCTCAGTCGATGTCGGCCAACTGGGACTGGAGGTCGTCCACGAACCGGCTGAGCAGGCGGCCGAACGTGCGCTGGTCGTCGCCGGACCAGTCGGCCACCGCGGCGGTGAACCGGCCGAGGACGGCCTCCAGGTAGCGGCCGGCCGCCGCGGCGCCGTCGTCGGTCAGCTCGACCAGGCGTGCGCGCTGGTCGTCCGGGTCGGTGACGCGGCGGACCAGTCCGGCGCGTTCCAGGTCGTGCAGGTGCCTCGTGACGTGTGGCCCGGCGACCTCCATCCGCCCGGCGATCTCCCCCACCCGCAACGGCCGCCCGGCCATGCGCAGGGTGATGAGCACCGTCAGGCCGGGGCGGTCGATCGCGATCCCGACGTTCTCCATCGCCCGCTCCACCAGCCGGCTGCGGTTGAGCACGGTGCCCAGCCGCATCAGGTGCGGCAGCAACTCCGCCGGATCCAGCCCTGACTCGCTCATCTCACACCTTACTTACCTAACTTAGGTATATGCTTGCCCTGATCGCCTGAACCGTAGCGATCATCGCGGCTCGAAAAATGATACCTAACTTAGTTATCTGGAGTAGCGCATGAGCACCGTCCTGATCTCCGGCGCCAGCATCGCCGGGCCCGCACTCGCGTTCTGGTTGCGGCGGCACGGCTTCGACGTCACCGTCGTGGAGCGGTCGCACACCCTGCGCGGCGGCGGCTACCCCATCGACATCCGCGGCACCGCGCTCGGCGTGGTCGAGCGGATGGGTCTGCTCCCCCGCCTGCGCGAGGCCCACGTGGACACGCAGCGGATCACGTTCCTCTCCGCCGACGGCAGCCAGGTGGCGTCGGTCCGCCCCGAAACGCTCGCCCACGGCGACCAGCACGACCTGGAGGTGCGCCGCGGCGACCTCGCCGAGATCCTCTACGACACCGTGCGCGACGACGTCGAGTTCCTCTTCGACAACACCATCGTCGCTATGGACGGCCACCCCGGCGGTGTGGACGTGACGTTCCGCAGCGGTTTGCAGCGCACGTACGACCACGTCATCGGCGCCGACGGGCTGCACTCCGGGGTGCGCGCGCTGACGTTCGGGCCGGAGGAGCAGTTCCACCGCTACCTCGGCTACTGCTTCGCGGGCTTCACGCTGCCCAACCACCTCGGCCTGAAGCAGGAGGCCCTGCTGTGGAACGAACCCGGCCGCGCCGCCGCCCTGTACGCGGTCGGCGAGGCCGAGACCGTGCACGGCTTCCTGAGCTTCACCCGCGCCGAGGCGCCGTTCGGCGCGTTCCAGGACCCGCACGCTCAGCGCGAGCTGGTGGCGTCGGTGTTCGCCGGCGACGGCTGGGAGGTGCCGGGGCTCGTCACGGCGATGCGGGCGGCCGACGACCTGTTCTTCGACACGGTCAGCCAGATCCGCATGCCGCGCTGGTCGTCCGGCCGGGTCGCGCTGGCCGGTGACGCCGCGCACGCCCCGTCGTTCCTGACCGGGCAGGGTTCCAGCCTCGCGCTGGTCGGCGCGTACGTGCTGGCCGGTCAGCTGGCCACGGCACCGGACCACGCGGCGGCGTTCGCGGCCTACGAACGCCAGACCCGGCCGTTCGTCGAGGCCAACCAGAACCTGGTCGACGAGGGTGACGCCGAGCTGTTCCCCGCCACGGCCGAGTCGCTGGCCGCCCGCAACGCCGCGCTGCGCGAACGCGAGACCATGCCCGCCGGCACCGGGCGGCCGGAGCACTCCGCCATGACGCTCCCGGAGTTCGCCAGGTAGCGGACAGGCCGCGCACAGGCCGTTCACAGGGAACGGGCCCAGTCTGGTTGGCATGACGGACAACCACGACCGCGGCCTGCGGTACGACCTCGCCACGCTCGTCGGGCGCAGGCGGGCGTTGACGTTGTTCGGCGGCGCGGGCCTCACCCTCGTGGCCTGCGCCCCGCCGACCACGACACCCGCCACGACCAGCACGTCCACAGCGGCGGAGGGCGGCGCGCTGGCGGCGATCCCCGAGGAGACCGCCGGGCCGTACCCCGGTGACGGCTCCAACGGCCCGAACGCGCTGACGCAGAGCGGCATCGTGCGCTCCGACATCCGGTCGAGCTTCGGGTCGTCGACGCGCACGGCCGAGGGCGTGCCGCTGACCATCGAGCTGACCGTGCGGCACGAGGACGGCAAGCCGTATGCGGGCGCCGCCGTGTACCTGTGGCACTGCGACATCAACGGCGACTACTCGATGTACTCCGACCGCGTGAAGGACGAGAACTTCCTGCGCGGGGTCCAGGAAGCCGACGCCGCGGGGAAGCTGAGGTTCGTGAGCGTCTTCCCCGGCGCGTACGCGGGGCGCTGGCCGCACATCCACTTCGAGGTCTACCCAAGCCTGACCGAGGCGACCAAGGCCGGCAACGAGGTCACCACCTCTCAGCTCGCGCTGCCCGAGTCGACCTGCAAGGAGGTCTACGGCACGACCGGCTACACCCAGTCGGTGCGGAACATGGCACGGTCCTCGTTGCAGCAGGACATGGTGTTCCGCGACGGCGTCGACCAGCAGCTGGCGACCATGTCCGGTGACGTGTCCTCCGGCTACACGGCCTCACTGACCTTCGCCGTGCAGGGCTAGCCACAGCTCGGCGCGCAGTCCGGGTGAGTCGAGCGAGCGGCCCAGCGCCTGCTCGGCTCTGCGCACGCGGTTCTTGAGCGTGTGCCGGTGGACGCCGAGCTGGGTGGCGGCCGGGTCCCACGCGCCGTGGTGGCTCAACCAGACCCGGATGGTCTCGCGGGTCTGCGCGTCGAGTGGGGCGAGCAGGGCGTCGGCGAACCCGTCCGGGAGCGGGAGGCGTCCGGCGAGCTCCTCGAACGTGCGGACGCCCGCCTTGCGCGCCTGCCGGGCTTCCCGGAGACCGCGGGCGACCTGCGTGGCGTCCACTTCGGACGACGCGAAGCCGTCGAACCGTTGTGCCAGCACGACCGTGTCACCGTCGTGCTCGGCCCAGAAGACGTCGGCGTCGGGTGGTTCGCCGACGAGGTGGACGCGGAACCGGCCGGGCAGGCCGTCGACCGGCACCCCCGCGAGCAGCATGCGGAGCTGGCCCGCGCGCAGCTCCCTGCGCGCCGCGTCGACGGCGTCGTTCTGCGCGAGGGCGAGGACGAGCAGGGAGGCGGCGGTGTTCACGATGCCGGGGTCGGGCCGGGCGGAGCCGACCGCGAGCACGCCGCGGGCCCGGCTGCCGAGCACCTGGAGGAAGACGTGGGTGCCGTCGAGCTCGAACGCCGCGCTGGCCAGGCCGCCCGCGGTCCGCAGCCGCGTGACCTCGGCGGTGAGGTCCGGCACGAGCCGCGGGTTGTGTGCGTGGACGGGCTGACCGGCGCCGTCGAGGAGCACGGCCCAGCCGTCGATCCACTGCCCGAGCCTGCGCACCACCGCCCCGACCCCCGACCGGACCGCGGCACGGGTGAGGGCGCGCTGGGCCTCGCTGGTGCGGGCCAGCGCGGCGTACTCGTCGGCGGCCAGCGCCTTCGACACAGCCTTGCTGATGGCGATGAACGGCACCTCGCGCGGCACCTCCACCAGGCCGAGCCCGGTGCGGCGGGCGGCGCCGACCAGCGCGGGCGGCACCACGGCGTGGCTGAGGCCGGTGCCGAACCCGAGTCCCACCACGCCCGCGCGGACCAGCCGTTCGACGTAGTCCTCCCCCGGCTCGCCGAGCCCGGTGGTCAGCAGCAGCTCGCCGCCCTCCAGGAACGGCGCCGGGTCCGCGAGCTCGGTGCCGTGCACCCACCCGACCGGCCGCGACACGTCCCCGGCGAGCACCGGCAGCCGCAACGTCGTCGCGAGCTCGTGCAGCGTGATGGGCATGTGCCAGTTTGTACATGCTGAGTCGCCTTGATGGCCATTTCAGGCACTGCAGACCGTGCGGACCGGGACCATGCTGAGCACATGACCCGACTGCGCACCTCACTGCCCGGCCCGAAGTCGCTGGAGCTCCAGGCGCGGCGGAAGGACGCCGTCGCCGCGGGGGTCGGCTCGACACTGCCGCTCTACATCGACTCCGCCGACGACGGCCTGCTGGTCGACGTCGACGGCAACCAGCTGATCGACCTCGGCTCCGGCATCGCCGTGACGACCGTCGGCAACCCGGCACCCGCGGTGGCCGAGGCGGTGCACGCGCAGATCGACCGGTTCAGCCACACCTGCTTCATGATCACGCCCTACGAGGGGTACGTCGAGGTGTGCGAGGAGCTCAACGCGCTCACACCCGGCACGCACGCCAAGCGCTCGGTGCTGTTCAACTCGGGCGCGGAGGCCGTGGAGAACGCGGTCAAGATCGCCCGGCACGTCACGGGCAGGCAGGCGGTCGTGGTGTTCGACCACGGCTACCACGGCCGCACGAACCTCACGATGGCGCTGACCGCCAAGAACATGCCGTACAAGCACCGGTTCGGGCCGTTCGCGCCGGAGGTCTACCGGGTGCCGGGGTCCTACCCGCTGCACGACGGCCTGACCGGCGCCGAGGCCGCCGCACGCGCGATCGCCGCGATCGAGAAGCAGGTCGGCGGCGACAACACCGCCGCCGTCGTGGTCGAACCGGTCCAGGGTGAGGGCGGGTTCATCGCACCGGCCCCCGGCTTCCTGCCCGCGGTCGCCGAGTGGTGCCGTGAGCGCGGCGTGCTGTTCGTGGCCGACGAGATCCAGACGGGGTTCTGCCGCACCGGTGCGTGGTTCGCCTGCGACCACGAGGACGTCGTGCCGGACCTGGTCACCACGGCCAAGGGCATCGCGGGCGGCCTGCCGCTCGCCGCCGTCACCGGTCGCGCCGAGATCATGGACGCCGTGCACGTCGGTGGCCTCGGTGGCACCTACGGCGGCAACCCGGTGGCGTGCGCGGCCGCGCTGGGCGCCATCCGCACGATGCGCGAGCGCGACCTGAACGCCGCCGCGCGCCGCATCGAGGAGACGGTCCTGGCCAGGCTGCGGGCGGTCGCGGAGAAGACCGACGTCATCGCCGAGATCCGCGGCCGGGGCGCGATGCTCGCCATCGAGTTCTCCGAACGCACGCCCGAGGTGGCCGCGCGCGTGGCCAAGGCGTGCCACGAACAGGGGGTCGTCGTGCTGACGTGCGGCACTTACGGCAACGTGATCCGTCTGCTGCCCCCGCTGGTCATCCCGGACGACCTGCTCGCCGAAGGCCTGGACGTTCTCGAAGGAGCATTGCTTTCATGACCCCTTTCCACACCCCGGAAGACGTCGAGAACGCGGTCGCCAAGGCCGCCGCTGTCGCACCGGAGCTCGCCGCGCTGCCCGCTCACCGCAGGGCCGCCGCGCTGGACCACGTGTCGCGGCGGCTGGCCGAGCGCGCGGAGGAGTTCGCGCAGGCCATCAACGACGACTCGGGCAAGCCGCTGAAGTGGGCGCGGGTCGAGGTGACCCGCGCGATCTCCACGTTCCGCTGGGCCGCGGAGGAGGCCCGCCGGTTCTCCGGCGAGCTGCAGCGCCTCGACACCGACCCGGCCGCCGAGGGACGGCTCGCGCTGGTGCGCCGGGTGCCGCGCGGACCGGTGCTGGGCATCGCGCCGTTCAACTTTCCGCTGAACCTCGTGGCGCACAAGGTGGCTCCGGCGCTCGCGGTCGGCGCGCCGATCGTGCTCAAGCCCGCGCCGGCCACGCCGAAGGCGGCGTTCCTGCTCGGCGAGCTGCTGGCCGAGACGGACCTGCCGGACGGCGCGTGGGCGGTGCTGCACCTGGCCAACGAGGACACCGCGCGGCTGGTGGAGGACCCGCGGCTGCCGGTGGTGTCGTTCACCGGGTCCGGCCCGGTCGGCTGGGGCATCAAGGACCGGGTGCCGCGCAAGCACGTGACGCTGGAGCTCGGTGGCAACGCGGCCGCGATCGTCGCACCCGACTGGCCGGACGTCGAGTTCGCCGCCCAGCGCATCGCCACGTTCGCTATGTACCAGGCCGGGCAGTCGTGCATCTCGGTGCAGCGCGTGTACGTGCACACCGACGTCTACGACGCGGTCGCGGAAGCCGTTGTGCGGCACGTGACCAAGCTCGACGTCGCCGGTGACGTCGGGCCGCTGGTCAACGACGCCGCGGCGGAACGGGTCGAGGCGTGGGTGCGGGAGGCCGGCGCCACCGTGCTCACCGGCGGCACCCGCGACGGCCGCACCTACGCGCCGACCGTGCTGACCGACGTGCCCGAGGCCGCGAAGGTGAACGCCGAGGAGGTGTTCGGCCCGGTGGTCACGCTCACCCGCGTGGACAGCGTCGAGGAGGCGTTCGACCGGGTCAACTCGTCGCGGTACGGCCTGCAGGCGGGGCTGTTCACCACCGACGTGCGGCTCGCTTTCCGCGCGGCGCAACGACTCCAGGTCGGCGGCGTGATCGTCGGCGACGTGCCGAGCTACCGCGCGGACCAGATGCCCTACGGCGGCGTGAAGGAGTCCGGCATCGGGCGGGAGGGCCTGCGCGCGGCGATGGACGACCTCACCGAGCAGCGGGTGCTCGTGCTGACCGGCCTGGAGCTGTGACGGCCGAGGTGCGGTAGCGGCTGGACGTCGCGTGCCTGGAATCGTTGGGGCACAGGCATTGCGTCCAGCCGCTAGTCGTACCCGCGGATGTGCCCGTCTTCGTCGGCGAGAATGTCGTGGCGGTCCATGTCACGCTCCTTACGTCGTGGCTGACCCCTACCAAGCTAAGGCTCCGCCGTCGTCTTGGGGAGCGAATTTGTGCGCCGATCGGGCTAGTCACGGATTAGCGAGGGAGCCGCCGCGCCACCACGTGTCGCCGGTAAACGGGTCGCCCGCGCCCCGGCAACGTTCTACGGTCCACCGAATGGATCTTTCCTCCCTCGCCGTGCCGCACACCCTGGCCCACCTGACACCGCTGCTGCCACCGGCCCCGGCACGCGTCCTGGAGGCCGGTTGCGGCCGCGGCGCACTGGCCGCCGCGCTGGCGGAGCTGGGCCACGACGTCACCGGCGTCGACCGCAACGCCGAGATGGCCGCCGCGGCACGGGAACGCGGCGTCGACGTCCTCCACGCCGACCTGCTCGACGTGTCGGGCGAGTACGACGTCGTGCTGTTCACGCGCTCGCTGCACCACGCGGAAGACCTGGACGCCCTCCTCACCCACGCCGTGACCCTGCTCGCGCCGGGTGGGCGGCTCGTGGTCGAGGAGTTCGGCTGGGAACGCGTCGACCAGGCCGCCGCGGAGTTTGTCCTCGACTCCGGCGCGCTGCTCCGCGCGGCCGGCGTGCTCGACACGGAGACGCCCGCGACGGACCTGCTCGGCGCGTGGGTCGAGCGGCACGAGCACCTGCACCGGGGCAGCGCGATGCTCGCCGCGCTCGGCCGGTTCGGTGCACTGACCACTGTGGACACCCCGATGCTGTGGCGCATGGTCGACGGCCGCGGTGGCCGGTGGCGCGACGCGGACCGCGCTCCCGACGTCCTCGCCGCCCTGCGTGCGGGCGAGGAACGCCGTCTCGCCGCGGGCACCCTCCCGCACGTGGGCATCGCCGCCAGCGCCTTGATCTCCACCTAGCTGGAGCTCCTAGGGTCGCCCCGACGGGTTCTTCCGACTGGTTCTTCCGACGTGGGGGTTGTGATGCGTGCGGTTCGAGTGCATGAGTTCGGCGGGCCCGAGGTGCTCCGCGCGGAGGAGGTGCCCGACCCGGTCGCCGGGCCCGGACAGGTCGTGGTCGGCGTCGAGGCCGCCGACGTGATCTTCCTCGACACGCTGCTGCGGCGCGGCTGGGGCGTCGACATCTTCCCCACGCACCCGCCGTACGTACCCGGTGGTGGCGGCGCGGGGCACGTGCTGTCGGTCGGCGACGGCGTGGACCCGGCCTGGGTCGGCAGGCACGTCATCGCCCGCGGGCCCGGTGGGTACGCCGAGCAGGTGGTCTGCGCGGTCGAGGACGTCGTCGCGGTGCCGGACGGCCTGGGCTCGCGGGAGGCCGCCGCGGTGCTGCACGACGGCGCCACCGCCGTGATGCTCCTGGGCCGGGCCGAGATCGCGGCGGGCGACTGGGTCCTCGTCGCGGCGGCGACCGGTGGGGCGGGCTCGCTGCTGGTGCAGCTGGCTCGGGGCGCCGGTGCGCGGGTCGTCGCGGCCGCGCGCGGTGAGCACAAGCTCGCGCTGGCCCGTGAGCTGGGGGCGGAGCTGGCGGTCGACTACTCGCTCGACGGGTGGCAGGAGCAGGTCGTGGCGGCAACCGGCGGGGTGGCCGTGGCGTTCGACGGCGCGGGCGGGCCGCTGGGCAGGGCGGTGTTCGAGACCGTGGCGCGTGGCGGGCGGTTCGTCACCTACGGCACATCGGACGGGTTCGCCGACATCGACCCGGACGTGGCCGCGGAGCGCCAGGTGCGCGTGGACAACGCGTTGGCGGACGGACCGCCTGCCCCGGCGACCGTGCGTGCGCTGCTCACGGAAGCGCTCGCGCTCACGGCGCAGGGCCGTATGCGCCCGGTCATCGGTGCGACGTACCCGTTGGCACAGGCCGAGAAGGCACACCGGGCGCTCGAAGAACGCACGACGCTCGGCAAGTCGCTCCTGCTGGCCTGACGGCGTTCCAGCGGCGTTCTAGCGCACGGCGGTCTCGGTGACCGCCCTCAGCGCCGCCACCACGGCCGAGAACGGCGGCAGGAACGGCTTGCCGACCGGGGTCTCCCCCAGCCACCCGACGCCACCGCGGTCGATCCGCGACGGCGGCAACGGCACGAGCGTGCCCAGCCGGTGCGTCAGCGCGCCGCGGGCACGCAGGCGGATCAGGTTGACCTGCGAGGCCTCGTCGGCGGACTCGGTGAGGATGAGCCACCGCCCGGGAGGCCCCGGCAGCGCGACCACCGGGCCGCCGAGCATCCGCACGGACAGGTAGTGCCGCACCTGGCCGCCGATGCCGGAGCCGAGCTCGACGGCGGAGACCTGGTGGTCCGTCGTCAGCAGCAGCCTGTTCTCCGAGCGCAGCACCAGCCAGCCCCAGTCCGAGTAACGTTCGATCGCGCTGGAGAACGTGTCGAGTTGCGGTAGTACTCCCTTAGGCGAGTTCATGGATCTCACCCTCACTTCATTGAGGTGTAACTCCGATCACACGATTTGACTCTTCGCCGCCATGAACTCACTATCGGGCCGCCATCGGCACACTTGAACGGGGCTGGAGAGCGTGACTCACCTGCGTGAACGCCATTTGACCATGATCGCGCTGGGTGGCGTGATCGGCGCCGGTCTGTTCGTCGGAACCGGCGCGGGCATCGCCGTCGCGGGCCCGGCCATCCTCATCTCGTTCGCATTGGCCGGAATTCTGGCCCTGCTCGTGATGCGCATGCTCGCCGAAATGGCGGCCGAACACCCCAGTGGCGGCGCGTTCTCCGTGCACGCGGAAAAGGCGATCGGGCCGTGGGCCGGTTTCACCGTCGGCTGGACCTACTGGTGCGCGGTCGTCGTGGTGCTGGCCGTCGAGGCGACCGGGGCGGCGAAGATCGCGTCCGGCTGGCTGCCGGCCGTGCCGCAGTGGGCGTGGGTGCTGATCTTCATGTCGGTCCTGACCGCCGTGAACCTCGCGAACGTGCGCAACTTCGGCGAGTTCGAGTTCTGGTTCGCGGGCCTCAAGGTCGCCGCGATCGTGCTGTTCCTGCTGCTCGGTGGCGCCGCGATCCTCGGCCTGCTGCCCGGCGTCGACTCGCCGGGTCTCGCGAACCTGCGCGACTTCGCACCCAACGGCTGGGGTGCCGTCGTCGCCGGCCTGATGGCGGTGGTGTTCGCGTTCGGCGGCCTGGAGGTCGTCACGATCGCCGCCGCCGACGCCGAGAACCCCGAGCGGGCCATCGGGAAGGCCGTGCGCACGTCCATCACCCGGCTGCTGGTGTTCTACCTGGGCTCGATGGCGGTCGTCGTGACCCTGTTGCCGTGGAACGACTCCGAGGTCGGCGCCAGCCCGTACGTGGCGGTGCTGAACAGGATCGGCATCCCCGGCGCCGCGCAGATCATGAACGTCGTCATCTTCGTGGCGCTGCTCAGCGCCGTCAACGCCACCCTCTACGGCGCCGCCCGCATGCTGTCCTCGCTCGCCGAGCGCGGCGAGGCGCCGAAGTCGTTGCTGGACCGCCGCAACGGCGTGCCGCGCAACGCCGTGCTGGCGTCGGTCGCGTTCGGGTTCGTCTCGGTGCTGCTGAACTACCTGTGGCCGGACACGGTGTTCCTGCTGCTGCTCAACGCCGTGGGCTCGGCGCTGCTGGTGGTGTGGGGGTTCATCGCGGTGTCCCAGCTGCGGCTGCGCCGGACGATCGCCCGGCCGGCCGTGCCGATGTGGGGCCACCCCTACCTGTCCTGGCTCGCGCTGGCCGGGATCGTGGCGATCATCGGGCTGATGCTGGCCGACGACCGGGCCCGCGGGCAGATCCTGTCCACGGGCGTGCTGGTCGCCGTCATCGCGGCCGCCGGGGTGGGCAGGTCGGCGCTGCGCCGGCGCGGCGCCGACCGGACCTGACGGCGGGAACTCCGCGCCCCGCAACGACTCCGGTCGCCCAGGTGACACACGGCTGCCGCGGATCCAGTCCGCGGCAGCCGCTCGTTGCCTAGTCGACGATGTTCCTGAGCCGCACCGCGTGGTACTTGCTGTCCGGCTCGAGCCCGTACCGCAGCACCCGGTGGTCGGTGCCGTGCCCACCGCGCTGCTCGTACGCCAGGTATTCGGTCCGGTCGGTCGTGGTCCACCTCTCGAAGATCACCACGTGCCGGAAGTCGGCGGGCCCGGGCTCGTCCACGGCGTCGATGAACAGGTCACCCGGCTTCAGCTCCGCGACGGGCACCGGAACCGTGTACCTCGGCGACACCAGCGCGACGGTGTCCGGCCCGCCCCTGGGGTACACATTTCCCAGCTTCGCCGCCATGGACACATATCCGGAGCAGTCCTGCCGGTATCCGTCCACCCAGAACTGCTCCATGCTGTACGGCACCTGCGCGCCGTTGTCCGCCGTCAGCCAACCGGCCGCGCGCTGCAGCATCTCGGCCCTCGTGACCTGCGGTGTCACCGGTGCGGACGGCTCCGCGTGGACCGCGGGCGCGGTCACGAGCGCCAGGCTCAGAACTGCGGCGAGCACCGATGAAACGAACTTCATCTTTCACCCCTGCTGCGAGTGGAGCCCGATCTCGCTTTCCACGACAGCAGCGGCAGGTGGCGAAGTCAAAGGTTTACCCGCACAACAGCCGGGTAGGCCGGCCTGCGGTTAACCCGGTCGAGCGCGACCACCCCACGACCGTGTGAACGCGGTGTCCTAGGCCGACTTCTGAGGCGTCAGCAGCTCGTTGATCGCGTCCAGCGAGATGCCCAGCGCACCCGCGAGCGCGGCGATGGTGAAGAACGACGGCGTGGGAGCGCGACCGGTCTCGATCTTGCGCACCGTCTCGGCGGACAGACCGGCCCTGGCCGCGATCTCGACCATGCTCGCCTGACCGCGCGCGTCGCGCAGCAACTGCCCGAGCCGCCTGCCCCGCTCCCGCTGCAGCGAACTCAAGGGGATGCGCACCATGCCCGCGGATTCTACGCCTACTTCGGCCCGCGGTCGGCGTGAGAAAAGTCCATTGCGACGCGAGCCGACCACCGCATAAGTTCGAAGTACACAAGAGAGGAGGTGGTCCAAAGTTGTATAGCTATCGGACTCGTGAGGTGGCTGTCCGCTAGGACCAGCCCTCGGTGACGCCTAAGCGAATACCAGGCAGCCACCCGGCCCCCGGACTTCGAGCACTGGTCCTGCTCGGCCCGCTCACGCGGGAGTCGTCCGGGGGTTGTCCCATTTCCGGGCTACAGGACCTTCTTCAACGCCTTGAGGTCGGCCACGAACGCGTCGTACGCGGTGGTGTAGTCCTCGGCCCGCAGCACGGACGAGGGGTGCACGGTCACCCCGACCCGCAGCCCGTCGTGCTCCACGACCTCGCCGCGGTGCTCGGTGAGCTTGAACGAGGGCCCGAGCAACGCCTTCGCCGCCACGGCCCCCAGGCACACGACCAGCTCCGGCTTGACCACGCGCAGCTCCTCGCGCAGCCACGGGAAGCACGCGACCACCTCGGAGCGGCGGGGCTGCTGGTGGATCCTGCGCTTGCCGCGCTCGGTGAACTTGAAGTGCTTGACCGCGTTCGTCAGGTAGACCTCGGGCCGGGAGATGCCGGCGGCGTCCAGCGCCTTGTCCAGCAACCGGCCGGCCGGGCCGACGAACACGTGCCCCTCGACGTCCTCGTGGTCGCCGGGCTGCTCCCCCACCATCATCAGCCGGGCCTTCACCGGGCCCTCGCCGAACACCGTCTGGTGGGCGTCGCGGTACAGCTCGCAGCCGCGGCAGCCGGCGGCGGCGGAACGCAACGCCGCCCAGCCCTTCCCCTCGGGGACGAACTGGGCGGCGGAAGCGGTGGTGTTACTCGGCCGAGCGGAAGGCATCCTTGACCTTCTCGCCGGCCTGCTTCAGAGAGCCCTTGGCGCGCTCGGCACGGCCCTCGGCCTGCCACTGCTCGTTGTCCGTGGCGTCGCCGATGGCTTCCTTGGCACGGCCCTTGAGCTCTTCGGCCTTGTTCTCGATCTTGTCGTCGGCACCCATGGATCAGGCTCCTTCGTTAGCCGTCAGCTACGTTGATCGGTTACCCGGCGAGCACCGTCCGAAACAGTTGATAAGGTGATCACTCGCGGTTGAGAACCCAGCCGCAAGCCGATGAGACGGCTTGCTCTGGGTGTGCCCGCCCTTCGCAAGATGAGCTACTCCGAGCGACGTCGTCCACCGGCATGCCGCTGTGACCATGACGACGTGAAAGGAGTCGGCGGTGTCGTCCGCGAGAATCACCGCCCTCGAGGCCGAGGTGGCAGGGCTGCGCAAGGCTCTGGCATCGAGGACCGTCATCGGGCAGGCCACGGGCCTGATCGCCGCACGCAAACCCTGCACACCCCAGCAGGCGTTCCAGCTGCTGGTGCACATTTCGCAGCACCACAACATCAAGCTGCACGTCGCCGCCGACCGCCTGGTCGCGGCGTTCGTGCACGCCCACCTGGGTCGGCCGGTGAACCCGGCCGACCAGGCGTTGTGGGATCACGTCAGCGCGACCACGGCGAACGAGTCGGGGGAGAGCGACGACGGGTTCGCCGAGGAGGTCAGCAGCACGTCCCCCTGAGGTAGCGGGACGGGGATCGTGCCGAGGTTCACCACCACGCGGGTTCCGCCGCGGTGCAGCACGAAGCACTCCCCGTCCTGCTCCACCAGGAACCTGTCCAACCGCGGGTCGGCCAGCTCAGGGCGGGAGCGGCGCAACCCGATCAGCGCACGATAGGTCTCGTACACCTTCGCGTGGTCGCTTTCTCCCAGTTCGTCCCACTTCAGGCGCGAGTTCTCCACCGTCTGCGGCGACATCGGGTCGGGGACCTCGGACTCACCCCAGCCGTGCCGCGCGAACTCCCTGCGCCGCCCGGTCCTGACCGCCTCCGCGAGCTGCGGGTCGGGGAAGGACGCGAAGAACTGCCACGGCGTGGAAGCCGCCCACTCCTCCCCCATGAAGAGCATGGGCGTGTAGGGCGAGCACAGCACGATCGCCGCCGCGCACAACAACTTCCCGGTGGACACGGATGCGGGCAACCGGTCACCGGCCGCGCGGTTGCCGACCTGGTCGTGGTTCTGCGTGTAGGCGAGGAACCGGTGACCCGGGATCAGCGCCGTGTCGACCGGCTTGCCGTGGTGCTTCTCCCGGAACGACGACCACGTGCCGGCGTGGAAGAACACCTTCTCCAGCGTGTTCTTCAACGCTCCCGGTGCCGCGAAGTCCGCGTAGTACCCGAAGGTCTCACCCGTCAGTGCGACGTGCAGGGCGTGGTGCAGGTCGTCCGACCACTGCGCGTGCAGGCCGGTGCCGCCGCCTTCGCGTGCGGTCACGAGCCGTGCGTCGTTCAGGTCGGACTCGGCGATCAGCGTCAGCGGCCGGCCGAGAGCGGCCGACAGCGCGTCCACCTCGACCGCGAGCTCCTCCAGCACGTGCACGGCCCGGTGGTCGGCCAGCGCGTGCACCGCGTCGAGCCGCAGGCCGTCCACGTGGAAGTCGCGCAGCCACTGCAGGGCGTTGTCGATCACGTACCGGCGCACCTCGTCCGAGCCGGGCCCGTCGAGGTTGAGGCCGGGACCCCAGTCGTTGCTGCCCGCGAAGTACGGGCCGAACCGGTCGAGGTACGCCCCGGACGGGCCGAGGTGGTTGTAGACGACGTCCAGCAGCACGGCCAGGCCGCGTGCGTGGCAGGCGTCGACGAACCGCTTGAACCCGTCCGGGCCGCCGTAGGGCTCGTGCACCGCGCCCCACAGCACGCCGTCGTAGCCCCAGCCCTCGGTCCCGTCGAAGCTGTTGACCGGCATGACCTCGACGAACGTGACGCCCAGGTCCACCAGGTGGTCGAGCTTCCCGATCGCCGAGTCGAACGTGCCCTCCGGCGTGAACGTGCCGATGTGCAGCTCGTAGATCACACCGCCGGGCAACGCGCGCCCGGTCCACGCCTCGTCGCTCCACTCGTAGGTGTGCCGGTAGACGCGGGACGCCTCGTGCACGCCGTGGGGCTGCCACAGCGACCGTGGATCCGGCAGCGCGTCGCCGCCGACCACGAACGCGTAGTCCGTGCCCTCGGCGTCGCTGTGCCACCAGTCGCCGTCGCGCTTCATCTCGTGGTCGACACCGTCGACGCGGACGTGCACCGACTCGGGCGTCGGTGCCCACACGGAAAAGCTCACGATTCCCCTCGCACGAGCAGAGCCACCGGATAGCGGTCGAGCAGCGCGGCCAGGTCCTCCGTCGCGGGCCGGCCGCTCAGCACGTCCGTCCACTCCGGACCCGGCAGCGGCAGGACCGTGCCCTGCCAGCCCTTGCGCGCCAGCGTCACCGGCAACCGGGTCGCGACCGTGATGACGTTCCCGCGCTGGAACGCCAGCACGTGCTCGGCGGCGGGGCCTTCCGCGCGCAACGGCCGGTAGCCGTGGAAACCGCGGGCCTTCGCCTGCAACGCCCGGTGCACCACCAGCATCTTCGCCGCGCCCGTGTCGTCGACCTCCGGCAGCCAGCCGTCCTCGATGCGGGCGAGCAGCTCCCTGCGCAGCTCGTAGTCGACCGGCCTGCGGTTGTCCGGGTCGACCAGCGAGTAGTCCCACAGCTCGGTGCCCTGGTAGATGTCCGGCACGCCGGGCGCGGTGAGCTGCACCAGCTTCTGCCCCAGCGAGTTCGACCAGCCCGGCACCTTGATCCGCTCGGCGAACGCGGCGACCTCGGGCAGCCCGAGAACCTTCGCGGGCCACGCGGCCACCTCGGCGTCGAAGTCCGCGTTGCGGTCGACCCACGACGTGGCGATCTTGGCCTCGCGCGAGGCCTTCTCCAGGTACTGCGCCAGGCGTTCCTCGGTGAGCGGCCACGCGCCGACCAGTGACTGCCAGGCCAGCCGGTTGAGCGACGGCTCCGGCAGCCCGTACCGCGCGGTCATGTCCTCCTCGAACGCCAGGTACTCGTCCGGGATCTCCGCCAGGACCGCGAGCCGGGCCCGCACGTCCTCCGACCGCTTGGTGTCGTGGGTGGTCAGCGTCGTCATCGACCGCGGCCAGCTGGCCTCACGGGCGGCGGCGCGCTGGTGGAACTCCTCCACCGGCATGCCGAACCGGTCCGGTGAGCCGCCGACCTCGTTGAGCGCCACGAAGTTCGTGTACCGGTAGAACGCGGTGTCCTCGGTGCCCTTCGCGACGACCATGCCCGAGGTCTGCTGGATCCGGGTGGCCAGCTCGCCGTGCGGGTCGGCGCGGACCTGCTCGTCCAGCGCCTTCACCGCCGGCGAGGACGACAGCCGCACCGCGGTGTCCCAGTGCTCCAGGCCCTCCGGCAGGTACGACCGGTAGACCGGGAAGTTGACCATCACCTCGGCGACGGCCGCGCACGCGTCCTCGAACGGCACGCCCTGGACCAGCCGCGCGATCCGCCGCACCTCGGCGACCAGGATCGAGTCCGCGACCTGCCGGCGTGACGCGTGCTCGACGTCGTGGAAGCTCGGCTCCCCGTTCCGGGGCCCGAACGCGTCCGCGGGCGCGATGAACACGCCGCAGATCTCGCGCAACGCGTCGTAGCCCGTCGTGCCGTCGACCGGCCAGCTCTGCGGCAGCGTCTCGTCCGGCCCGAGGATCTTCTCGACGACGATCCAGCCGTCGAACCTCTCCCGCAGCTGCCGGAAGTAGCCGCCGGGGTCGGCGAGACCGTCCGGGTGGTCGATCCGCAGGCCCTCGGCACCCCACCGCAGCACCTCGCCGTGGGTCGCGTGGAAGACCTCGGGGTCCTCGACCCGCACCGCCGCCAGCTCGGTGATGTCGAAGAACCTGCGGTAGTTGAGCTCCTCGTTGCCACGCCGCCAGTTGACCTTGACGTAATGGTCGTGCTCCTCGTCGGCGGCGTCCTCGGCCAGCACGGGCAGCAGGACGCGGCCGGAGGACCAGTCGATGTCGAAGTACCGGGCGTACGGCGACTCCTGGCCCTTCTCCAGCACGTCCTCCCACCACGGGTTCGGCACCGCCATGTGGTTGGGCACGATGTCGACGTACAGGCCGATGCCGAGCTCGGTCAGCTTGTCCTGCAACGCCTCGCGGGCCTGCTTGCCGCCGAGCTCCCGCCGGGTCTGCGTCGGGTCGGTGACGTCGTAGCCGTGCGTGGACCCCTCGCTCGCTTCGAGCAGCGGCGAGGCGTAGAGCCCGTGCACGCCCAGGCGTGCGAGGTAGTCCGCGATGGCCTCGGCGTCGGCGAAGGTGAAGTCCGGGGTGAACTGGAGGCGGTAGGTGGAGTACGGCGCCCCCATCAGCCGGTCCTCTGCAGCACGACCAGCGACCGCGCGGTCAGCGCGAGGCTGCCGCCGGCGACGATCGGTTTCTGCGCGTCGCCGACCTGGCCGGTCGCCGTGTCGACCACGACCGTCCACTCAGGACCGTAGGAGCTGTCCGGCAGCGTCACCTGGATGTCCTCGTGGTGTGCGTTGAACGCCATCAGGAACGAGTCGTCGACCACCCGCTGGCCACGCGAGTCGAGGTCCGGCATGCCCTCACCGTTGAGGAAGACGACGATGCACTTGCCGAAGTCGTCCTCCCAGTTCTGCTCGGTCATCTCTTCGCCGGCCGGGGTGAACCACGCGATGTCGCGCAGCTCGTCGCCCTTGCGGATCGGCCGGCCCGCGAAGAACCGCTTGCGCCGGAACACCGGGTGCTGCTTGCGGAACCTGGTCAGCGCCGCGGTGAACTCGACCAGCTCGGAGTGCGGCTCCAGCAACGACCAGTCGACCCACGAGACCTCGTTGTCCTGGCAGTACGCGTTGTTGTTGCCGTTCTGCGTGCGCGCGAACTCGTCGCCGTGCAGGATCATCGGCACGCCCTGCGACAGCACCAGGGTGGCCATCAGGTTGCGCCGCTGGCGGGCCCGCAGCTCCAGGACCTGCTCGTCGTCGGTCGCGCCCTCGACGCCGCAGTTCCACGAGCGGTTGTGGCTCTCGCCGTCGTTGTTGTCCTCGCCGTTGGCCTCGTTGTGCTTGTCGTTGTACGACACCAGGTCGTTCATCGTGAAGCCGTCGTGGGCGGTGACGAAGTTGATCGACGCGTACGGCCGGCGGCCGTCGTCCTGGTAGAGGTCCGACGAACCGGTGATGCGCGAGGCGAACTCGCCCAGCGTCGCCGGCTCACCGCGCCAGAAGTCGCGCACGGTGTCGCGGAACTTGCCGTTCCACTCCGTCCACAGCGGAGGGAAGTTGCCGACCTGGTAGCCACCGGGACCGACGTCCCACGGCTCCGCGATCAGCTTGACCTGCGAGACCACCGGGTCCTGCTGCACGACCTCGAAGAACGTCGCCAGCCGGTCGACGTCGTAGAACTCGCGCGCCAGCGTGGCCGCGAGGTCGAACCGGAAGCCGTCGACGTGCATCTCGGTCACCCAGTACCGCAGCGAGTCCATGATCAGCTGCAGGGTGTGCGGCGTCCGCACGTTCAGCGAGTTACCGGTGCCCGTGTAGTCCATGTAGAACTTGGGCTCGTCGTCCATCACCCGGTAGTAGGCCAGGTTGTCGATGCCCTTCATCGACAGCGTCGGCCCGAGGTGGTTGCCCTCCGCGGTGTGGTTGTAGACGACGTCGAGGATGACCTCGATGCCCGCCTGGTGCAGCGCCCGCACCATGCCCTTGAACTCCTGCACCTGGTTCAGCGGCAGCGCCGCGTAGCCGTCGTGCGGAGCGAAGAACCCGATGGTGTTGTAGCCCCAGTAGTTGCTGAGCCGGCGCTCCTGCAGCGTGTGGTCGCTCACGAACTGGTGCACGGGCATCAGCTCGACCGCCGTGACACCCAGCTTGAGGAGGTGGTCGATCATCACCGGGTGGGCCAGGCCGGCGTACGTGCCGCGCAGCTTCGGCGGGATCTCCGGGTGGTCGATCGTCAGGCCGCGGACGTGCGCCTCGTAGATGACGGTCTCGTTGTACGGCGTCCTGGGTGCGCGGTCGCTCGTCCAGTCGAAGAACGGGTTGACCACGACCGACTTCGGCACGAACTGCGCCGAGTCCGCGTCGTTGCGCTCGTCCGGGCTGCCGAACTTGTAGCCGTACAGCGCCTCGTCCCACACCAGGCCGTCGGAGATGGCCTTCGCGTACGGGTCGATCAGCAGCTTGTTGGGGTTGCAGCGCAGGCCCCGCTCCGGGTCGTACGGCCCGTGCACGCGGTACCCGTACCGCTGGCCGGGGCCGACGCCGAGCAGGTAACCGTGGTGGACGAAGCCGTCCACCTCCGGCAACCGAACGCGTGTCTCGGTGCCATCGTCGTCGAAAAGACAGAGCTCCACATATTCAGCAACTTCGGAGAACAGGGCGAAATTCGTTCCTACGCCGTCGTAACCAGCGCCAAGCGGATACGGCCTGCCGGGCCAGGGTCGCACGATGCTCCTCACGCGGTAGCGATACCCACACGACCCTATCCGTCTAACCGCGTTGCGGCATTATGCACAAACCGTTGTACTCCGGTGTCGCACGTGCATGCTCGTGCCGGGGTCCGGCGTGCGGCGAACAGCGAGCGCACCAACCCCGGCGACGTCGAGCGGTCACACCCTGTCGTGCGCCAGCACCAGCTGTCCACGGGCCGCCGTCAGCAACGTGCGGGCCTCCTGGATCTCGCAGTACTTCAGGTGCTCCACGGCCGCCTCCGCACACGCCAGCGCGTGCGCGAGGGCCTCGTTGTCCTGCACGGGACCCGCGTCCCGCAGCGCGTCACGCAGTGATTCCTCCGCGTGCCGTGCCCCGGCCACCGGGTCGCCGAGGGCGGTCGGCCGCACCGAGGCGAGGACCTGCTCCACGGCCAGTTCCAGCACGTCGGTCGGTGTCCGCGTGCTCACGGCTGAGCTCATCTGATACGCCACCTCCAAGAAGTCCGGGGGGATTCGTCGTCCGCCGTCTGGTGACGGCCCAAGGGTACTCCGCAGGTCGATGACCTGCCGTTAAGCGGTTGTTTCGGGTTTGCGCTGACGCAGGGGGCGGGTGATGTCGCGCACCAGCGGGAAGAACTCCTCCAGCGGCACGGGCAGGGGGATCCGCCAGTTCGGGTGCTCGTCGATCGTGCCCGGCACGTTGGGCTGCCGGGTCTCCCGCAGAGCGTCCTGGGGTGAGGTCAGGACCAGCGCGCACGGCGCCTGGGCGAGCAGCTCGTGGGCGCCGGCCACGCGGTCGCGCGGGTCGATGCCCTCGGCGCGCATCAGCTCGTCGAAGTCGGGGCCGTCCTCGCCCGCGAAGAACGTGGCGGCCGTCGGCAGGTCGTGGGTGGAGATGCTGGCCATCGCCTTCGGGTTCCACCGCGACGGCGGGATGAGCGGGTGCCCGTCGGCGTAGTAGTCGCGCTGGAAGTAGAGCACGGCGCTGGTCAGCATGCCGTTCTCCTGCAGCGTCTTCGTGACGACCGGCTCGACCGTGCCGAGGTCCTCGCCGACGACAACGGCGCCCGCGCGGTACGCCTCCAGCGCCAGCACGCCGAGCATCGCGTCGGCGTCGTAGTAGACGTAGGTGCCGCGTGACGGCGGCTCGCCCGGCGGGATCCACCACAGCCGCCACAGGCCGGCGACGTGGTCGATGCGGATGCCGTCGGCGTGCTTGAGGACGCTGCGCAGCACCTGGCGGAACGGCCGGTAGCCGCTCTCGACCAGCTTGTCCGGCCGCCACGGCGGCAGGCCCCAGCCCTGACCGTCGGCGCTGAACGCGTCCGGCGGCGCGCCGACCGTGACGTCGATGGCGAACGAGTCCGGGTCGCTGAAGGTGTCCGCGCCGCCGGGGTGCACGCCCACCGGCAGGTCGTGGATGACGCCGATGGTCATGCCGGCCTCGTGCGCGGCCAGCCGCACGTCCTGCAGCTGGCGGGTGCACAGGTGCTGCACCCACGCGTGGAACGCGACCCGGTCGGCCGGCGGCTCCGCGCGGTCGGCGGGCCACGTGCGCCAGTCGCTGCCGTGGATCTCGGCGAGCGCGCAGTACGTCGCGAAGCTCTCCAGGTCGGCGTCCATCTCGATCTCGCCGCCGGGGAACAGCAGCTCCAGCGCCTGCTTCTTCGCCGACCAGATCGCGTCGTAGTCGATCAGGTCCTCGTCGGCGGGCCGGAGGTCGCGGATGAGCTGCCGGGTGCGCGGGCAGGCCTGCAGGAACTCGGCGGTGTCGGTGACGCGCAGGTACAGCGGGTTCGCGAACCGGCGGCTGGTCGGCGAGTAGGGCGAGCGCTCGACCGGGTGGGTCAGGCTCGGCGCCTGCACCGGGTTGACCAGCACCACGCCCGCGTCGAGCTCCTGGCTGCTGCGCCTGGCCACGGTCGCGAGGTCGGCGAAGTCGCCCATCCCCCACGAGTCCTTCGAGCGCGCGGCGTAGAGCTGCAGCATCCAGCCCCACGTGCTCGGCACGTCCGGGAGCGTCCGCGGCGCGACGGCCAGGGTGACGGTCTGGGTGGCGGTGCGGATGCGGTGCCAGCCGAGCGGCAGCGTGTCCGGCAGGTGCCGACGCACCTCGACCGTCCCGCCGTCCTCCAGCTCGACGGTCGCCGGGCCGCGCAGGTCGTACGTCTCCTGTTCGCGGAGCACGATCGTCTGCGGCAGCGCCTGTTCCGCGCGCCTGCGTTCGACCAGTGCCAGCTCCCGTGCGACGGAGTCCGGAGTGGACGCGTCGACACCGAACTGGGCGAGGACCTTGACGACGACATCCGTCTCGACGGTGACCTCTTGCTGATCGGAGTTCTCGTACCTCGTGGCGACGCCCCAGGCGTCCGCCAACCGTGCCAACTCCTCCACAGCTACAAGCTATGTCACAGGTTCGCTTCCATTACCAGAGCAAATGGACCCCGGTCACCCGAAGGGTGCACGCCGGTCGGGACGGCCTTCTTGATCAAACATCGGACCGCTGATCGGGAACGGCGACCACGGCCTCCACCTCGACCAGAAATTCCGGACCGAACAACGCCGCGACCTGAACCAGCGTGCTGGCCGGGTTGTGCAGCTCTCCCAACGCGGGCCGCAGGACCTCGTCGCGCACGGCCCGCAACGTCTGCACGTCGGACACGTCGACCACGTACCAGGTGAACTTCACGACATCCGACCAGTCAGCGCCAAACCTCGACATGACGTGATGAAGATTGCTCAGCGCCTGACGGGTCTGCGCCGCCAGGTCGTCCACGCCGACCACGCAGCCGGTCTCGTCCACGGCCACCTGACCGGAGACGAACAGCAGCCTCCCGCTGACCGTCACGGCGTGGGCGTAGCCGGGGGTGTCCGGCAGCGCGGGCAACCGGGTCAGGCGCTCTTCGGCGGGCATGCCGTCACAGTACTGACCGGGGTGCGGGCGCGGTGCCGCTCGCCGGACCGGCCTCCGGGTCAGCCGACCGGGCCGCTGGAGTTGCGCACGACGAGCGTGACCGCGTGCTCCGCCGGCTCGACCCGCTCGCCCCTGATCAGCGTGAACAGGTCCGCGACCGCGCGTTCGCCCTGCTGTTTCGCCGCTCCCTCGACCGCGGTCAGGCCGACCACGCGGGTGAGCTCCTGGCCGTCCAGTGACACGATCGACAGCTCGTCGGGCACCGCGCGCCCGTCGCGCTGCATGCGCAGGTAGATCCCGACCGCGGCGGCGCCGTTGGAGCTGATCACCGCCGTGGGCAGGCGTTCGCCGTCCAGCAGCACGTCCACGACCTGCTCGCCGCCGTCGACCGTGGGCGAGCACCACACCGTCCACTCAGGACGCACGGTCAGCCCGGCCGCGACCAGGATCTCGTCGTAGGACTCGTCCACGCCGTCGGCCAGCACCAGCGCGACGTCCTCGTGGCCGAGCAGCAGCAGGTGCTCGACGGCGGTCTGCAGCGCGTGCCGCAGGTCGGTGTCGTCGACGGTCAGGTACGGGATCTCCAGCGCCGTGAGCGCGGCCCGTTCCGCGTCGTCCAGGGTCATCGACAGCAGCAGCACTCCGTCGACGCGGCGGCCCAGCGGCATCTCGCCGAAGAACTTGGCGCGCGCGTCCTCGGTGCCCAGCACGTACAGCAGCACGTCGTAGCCGGCCGCCCGCAGCGCGCCTTCGGCGCCCGCGAGCACCGGGTTCACCTCGGCCGTCACCACCGCGATCGCGTACCGGCGGCCACCGGCCAGCGAGGACGCGTCGCGCGCGATGGCGTACCTCATGCGCCGGGCGACCTCGCTGACGTGCTGTCGCGTCGCCTCCGACACGCCGGGTTCGCCGCGCAGCGCGCGCGATACGGTCGCAGCGGACACCCCTGCGGCCTTGGCCACGTCGGACATGCTGGTCACGGCCCCGAGCGTATTGGAGATCCATGAAGCCCGGCGACCTCGCCCCCGACTTCACGCTGCCCGACCAGGACGGCACCGACCGCAGCCTCTCCGAACTGCTCGGGAACGGCCCGGTCGTGCTGTTCTTCTACCCGGCCGCGATGACGTCCGGCTGCACCGCGCAGAGCTGCCACTTCCGCGACCTCGCCGCGGAGTTCGCGCAGGCGGGTGCGCAGCGGGTGGGGATCTCGCGCGACGAGGTGGCCAGGCAGAAGGAGTTCGCGGAGCGCAACGGCTTCGACTACCCGCTGCTGTCCGATGTCGAGGGTGAGGTCGCCGAGCGGTTCGGCGTGCGGCGCCGGTTCGGGCCGATCCCGGTCAAGCGGCACACGTTCGTCATCGGCACCGACCGCCGGGTGGTCGAGGTGGTCAAGAGCGAGTTCTCGATGACCGCGCACGCCGACAAGGCGCTGGCGGCCCTGCGGAAGGGTTAGCTGTCGGTGATGGTCAGGACGCCGTAGGGCCCGGACGCCTTGCCCTCGCGGACGGTCCTGCCGTCGATCGTGTACCTGCCGTGCACCTCGCCGCCGTCCGGGCCCGCGACCACCACGAGCATCACGGTGGCGGACGCGGCGCCGTCGGGCACCTCGATGGTGCGCGTCCACGGCAGCGGCACGCTGCCCTCGTTCTGGATGGACGCGCCGACGGTCGCGGTGATGTTGAACGCCGTGCCGGTGCCGGTCACCTCGAACACCACCACGCGCTTCGCGGGGCCGGTGGTCTCGGGCGCCGGTGGTGCCACGGCGGCGGTGGTGGTCTCCGCGGTCGCCTCCTGGACCGCTTCCTTCACCGCGTTGACGAGCCGGCCGCCGTACAGCGCCCCGCCGGTGAGCAGCAGGGCGAACACGAGCAGCAGCACCCACGGCCACCTCGGTGACCGCGGGACCTCGTGCATGGGCGGCGCGACGCCGTACTCCGGTGGCTGCGCAGACATGGTGACCCCCTCGCTGAGGAAGTCGATCTCCCCCGGCCCGCCGTTACCGCAGTCCGGCCAGCACGAAGTCGGCGATCTCACCGGCCAGCACGGCCGGTGACTTCGGACCGTCCGGCCGGTACCACATGGGCAGCTGGTTCACGACGCCCAGCGCGATCCGCACGACCGTGTCCGCGGGCACGGCGGAGCTGAAGTCGCCGTCCGCCTGCCCCTTCTCGACCACCGCGAGGAACGTCTCGTGGTAGCGGCGGCGTTCGGCGCGGAAGTCGGCCATCCGGTCCTCGCCCAGCCGCGGCATCTCGCGGACGAACACCGCGGTCTCGTCGACCCGTTCGGCGGTCGAGACGACGAGCGAGGACAGGATCTCGCGCACCGTCTCGGCCGCGGGCAGGCCGAGGCCGATGATCCGGTCCATGTCGGCGGACTGCGCCGTGATGAGCAGCCGGTAGATCTCGAAGAGCAGGTCGTCCTTGGAGCGGAAGTAGTGGTACAGCGCGCCTTTGGTCACCTCGGCGGCCGCCACGACCTCCTGCACCGACGTCGCGTCGTAGCCCTTCGACGCGAACAGGCGGACGGCCGCGTCCATGATCCGCTGCTCGGTGGTGCCCGGCACGGCTATCGCCCTGGGGCCAGCGCGCGTACCTGCTCGACCTGGTCGCCACCGGTCGGGAGCAGGGCGATGATCGGCGTGTCCACACCGGCGGCCTGGTACTCGGCGACCCGCTCACGGCACCGGTCCACCGACCCGTGCACGACCAGCGCGTCGACGACCTCGTCGGGGATCGCCTTCGAGGCGGCCTTGCGGTCGCCGGCGGCCCACGCCTCGTGCATCGGGCGCAGCACCTCACCGCGGCCCAGCCAGTCGTGGAAGGCCGCGTAGGCGGGCACGGTCAGGTAGGTGCTGATCAGCATCCGGCCCAGCGCCCGTGCCGCGTCGGCGTCCTCGGTCGGGCACACGAAGATCCGCGCGGCCAGCTCCGCCTCGCCCAGCTCCGCCCGCACCTGCGGCACGTCCTGCGCGGCGAGCCAGTTCGTGATCGCGCCGTCGGCCTCGCGACCGGCCAGCCGCAGCATGTTCGGGCGCAGCGCGGCGAGCATGATCGGCACCTTCGCGGCGGGCGGGCGCTCCAGCTTGAACCCGGAGACGGCGAACGTGTCGTACTGGGCGGTGACCTTCTCCCCCGCCAGCGCGGCCTTGAGGAACCGCAGCGTGTCGCGGGTGCGCTTGAACGGCTCCTCGAACGGGATGGCGTTCCAGCGCTGCACGATCGCGGGCGACGACGAGCCGATGCCGAGCACGAACCGGCCGCCGGTCACCTCGGCGAGCGTCGCCGCCGTCATCGCGAGCGTCGCGGGACCACGCGTGTAGACGGGCGCGATCGCGGGGCCGAAGCGCAGCTCCGACGACCACTGGGCGGCCAGCGCCAGCGGCGTGAAGGCGTCCGTCCCGGTCGTCTCGGCCGACCACACGTCGGTGTAGCCGAGGTCGGCCAGCTCGCTGACCAGCGCGCGGTGGTCGAGCACCGGCACGCCGATCAGCGGCAGCGTGATTCCCCAACGAGCCATGAGCGCCTCCCAAGTCCACTTGGGCAACACCCTACCGACCGGTCGGTATGCCTACAACTTCCGCGCGAAGGTCAGGCCGTCGGCGATGGGCACGAGCACCGACTCCACCCGCGGGTCGGCCAGCACGAACCGGTTGAACGCGTCGATCGCCGCCGCGTTGCCCTCGGGCCGCTCGCCGGCGGCCTCGCCGTAGTAGAGCGTGTTGTCCGCGAGCAGCAGACCGCCCTGCCGCACCCGTGGCACCAGCAGGTCCCAGTAGTGCGCGTACCCGACCTTGTCCGCGTCGATGAACACCAGGTCGATCGTCGGCTCCTCCGGCAGCTCGGCGATCGTCTGCCCGGCGGGGCCCAGGCGCAGCTCGATGCGGTCGCGCACACCGGCCGCCTGCCAGGCCTCCTCGGCGATCCGCGTCCACTCCGCCGAGACGTCGCAGGTGATGACCTTTCCGGAGGGTGGAAGCGCCTGCGCGAACGCGAGCGTGGAGTACCCGGTGTAGGTGCCGACCTCGACCACGGTCTGCGCGCCGGTGATCTTCACCAGCAGGGACAGCAGGGCCGCCTGCTCGTGCGGGATCTGCATCTCCGCCGAGTCGCCGAGCTCCAGCGTCCGCGCGATCAGCTTCTCCTGCACGGCGCTGGGCCGGCCCGCCTGCTCGCGCACGTAGTGGTAGATCTGCGGGGTCATGACCACGGTCTTGAAGTCGTTCACGCGCGGCCCTTCTCTCATAGTCGGGTGATGAACGTCCTGAGGGTGTCGCGGTACTCGGGTCGCACCGGGTGTTTCGCGAGGTCACGGCCGATGGCGGCGAAGACGGCGGCGCGGTGTGCACGGTAGCGGCTGGTGCAGACGTTTTCGCGGCTGACCAGGAAGAACTCGTCGAACCTGTCTCGTTCGGCGTCGGTGGTGGACAGGCGCGCACGCCCCGACTCGCGCAGCAACGAGTTGCCGTCGGGCACGAGTTTGCGCATGACCTCCATGTGTGCCAACAGGTTCGCCTTGCTCGCAGCGGCCAGCGGCGCTGCCGCCGCGGACCCCAGTGCGGCGCGGGCCCTGCGCAGCAGACCGGGCACGGGCTCGTAGTCACGGGCCCAGCGCCCGCTGAACGCCGGGTCGAACGACGTCATCAACGGCCGGATGACGTCCTCGTACACCTCACGGGAACAGCTGCCCGAATACGCCAGCAGCGCCGAGTACGCGTCGTATCCAAGCGCAGTGAGGCGGACTAGTTGCGAATCAGGCTCGCGTATCAGCCGATCGAGTGAAGCCGAAAGAAACCTCCAGACCAGGAACGCGGCGTGGTGGCCGAGGAACCAGCGGTGGACGGCCAGCCCGGCCTCGTCACCGGGGGTCCTGATCACGATCGGGAGCTGGTAGCAGTCGTCCGCGCACGGGATCAGTTCCGCACCCGGCATCGGCAGCCGCAGCACCGGCAGGTCGACGACCGCGTGACCCCACAGGGGACTGCAAACGGGCGCACTCATCACAAACCGTCCATTTCCGCCGCGTTGTCAGCGGCGACGCGCTCTCGGGCGTTGAACTCTCCGGCTTTGGACTCTTCGACTCTGGACTCTTCGGCGCCGAACTCCCGGACCTTGAACTTCCGGGCGTCGAACCCGTGGGCGGTGACCCCCTCGGCGCCGGCGTGCTCGGCGTTCCCGGCTCTCTCGGCTTCCTCGGTGACGATCCGGTCGAGCAGGTCGGCGACCCGGCCGATCGCCACGTCCAGCGGCCGGTCCTGGACGATCGCGGGCACCTCGGCGGCGATCCGGTCGAAGACCGCCGCGAGCCTCGGGGCCAGCGGGCGGCGCGCACCGACGTGCACGGCCTGGCGCAGCGCGACGGCGAGCCCGCCGTGCAGGTAGCGCAGCAGCTTCGCCTGGTCGAGCGCGGTCAGCGCGGCCTGCGTGCCGAACGGGACGACGTCCTGGTTGTGCAGGTTGGTCGGCAGGCTCTGCGCCGAGGCGGGCGCCGCGGCCCTGCGCATCGCGGCCACGGTGGCGGTGGCGGAGATCTGGATGCCCTGCACGGCGTGCTGCTGTCCCGGCGCCGGGCTGAGCATCGGCGGCAGGCCGCCGGTGCGGTGCGGGTCCACGAGCAGGTCGAGCTGCCGTTCGGCCAGGTTGCCGACCTGCACCAGCGCGACGTTGAGCGCGTCGGCGGCGAACGCGCCGGGCTGGCCGAAGAAGTTGCCGCCGTGCACGACCTCCCCGGTCTCCGGGAAGAACAACGGGTTGTCGCTCACGCCGTTGAGGTCGCGGCGCACCACCTCGTCCGCGTGCCGCACGCTGGTGCGGGCCGCGCCCAGCAGCTGCGGCACGCACCGGATGCTGTACGCCTCCTGCAGCGGGCGTTCGCCGGAGGGCGTGCTGCCCCGCAACCAGGTCCGCAGCCCGGCACCGGCGTCCGCGACGTCCGGATGGCCGAACGCGGCCAGCAGCGCGGGCGACGCGAACTCCGTGCCACAGCCGAGGACGTCGGTCATCAGCGCCGACAGCAGTTCCGCGACGCGGCACGACCTCGTGGCCTGCGCGACCGCGAGACCGAGTGCGGCCGAGGTGACCGAGGTGCCGTTCACCACGGCGAGGGCGTCGCGCCCGTCGAGCTCCAGCACGCGCAGCCCCGCCTGCCCCAGCGCGTCGGCGGCCGGCAGCAGCCGCCCGCTCAGGAACGCGTTCCCGTTGCCGCGCAACGCATGCGCCACGTACGCCAGCGGCTGGAGGTCACCGCTCGCGCCGACCGACCCGAGCCGCGGCACCGCGGGGGCGAAGTCGGTCGCCAGCATCGCGACCAGCGCGTCGACGACGTGTTCCGAGACGCCGGAACGCCCGTGCGCCAACGAGAACAACCGCGCCAGCACCGCGGCCCTGACGACCTCGGGCGGCAGCAGCTCGCCGTGCCCGACGATGTGGTGCAGGATCGTGTTGTCACTCTGCCCGGCGCCGTCCGCGCGCCCCTCGAAGGCGACGAGCGGCCCGAAACCCGTTGTCACACCGTAGATCGCACGGCCGGAGCCGCTGATCTCCAGCACGAACTCGCGGCAGCGGGCGATCCGCGCCCGCACGTCGCCGGGCAGCTCGACGGCCAACGGCCCTCTCGCCTGCTCCAGATGCGCGGGTGACAGTGCCGCCGCCAGGCTCAGGGCAGCGGAGGATGTTCCGACGGGCACGACGCCTCCAGGGGATTCGGCGCAGCTCGTTCGGCGCGACACGGTTTTCCTGGCCGCGCCAACGACTTCAGCAACACCCGCGACGATCCCGGTTGACCGGCCGGTGAGGAAGGGCCTTCCGTACCAAATGATCAGACCGTTTGTCGGCACTCCCGGCTGAAAGCGTCCTCAGTCCCCGGTCGCGGTCAGTCGTCCGCCGTGACGAGCCCGCCGGACCGGTCGTCGAACTCTCCGTCGACGATGCGGGCCAGCACCCGCGCCGACTGCTCCACCGGGGTGAACCTGCCTTGCTCCCGCTGAGACTTCGCCCACCGGGCAACGCGCTGGCCGTGGTCGTCGGCCGGCGTGGTCCGGCAGCCGCGGCCCATCAGGCCGACGTCGACCATGCCGGGGTCGTAGCTCAGCACGGCGATCGGCCGGTGCTTGAGCTCGACCGCGAGGTTCTCCCCCAGCTTGAGCACCGCGGCCTTGGACACCGAGTACGCCGACAGCAACGGCCACCGGTGCACGCCCGCGTTGCTGACGACGTTGACGATCCGGCCGCTGGTCATCGTGCGGATCGCCGCGTTGGTGGCGAAGGCGAGGCCGCGGAGGTTGACCTCGAACGTCCGCCACCACTCGTTCTCGTCGACCTCCCACGTCGGGCCGACCGGACCGCCGAGCGCACCGTTGTTGACCAGCACGTCGACCGGCCCGAGGCTCTCGATCAGCTTCGGTGTCGCGTGCGGGTCGCCGAGGTCGGCGACGTGCGTCTCGACGTCGATGCCCCGCGCCGTGAGCTCCCGCCCGGCGCAGGCGAGCGCCCGTTCGTCGCGGCCGGTGATGACGAGCCGGTGGCCCTGTGCGCCAACGGCTTCGCTGAACGCCCGGCCGAGCTCCTTCGCCCCGCCGGTGATGAGCACGCGCATCAGGGGTGGTCCCCCAGCAGGCGGCGGAGGATCTTGCCGGACACGGACCTGGGAATCTCGTTCACGAACACAACCTGGCGCACCTTCTTGTACGGCGCCACCTCCGCCGCCACGAACGCCAGCAGCTCCTCCGCCGTGACGTCGCCTTGCGTGACGACGAACGCCTTCGGCACCTCGCCGTTGATCCGATCGGGCGTACCGACCACCGCGGCGTCGCTGACCCGCGGATGGCCGCGCAGCACGGCCTCCAGCTCGGCCGGCGCGACCTGGTAGCCGCGGTACTTGATCATCTCCTTGATCCGGTCGACCACGTGGAACCGGCCGTTCACGACGCGCACGAGGTCACCGGTGCGCAGCCAGCCGTCGGCGAAGGCGGCGCGCGTGGCCTCCTCGTCGTCCACGTAGCCGTCCATGACCTGGGGGCCGCGGACGAGCATCTCCCCCGCTTCGCCCTCGGCGACGTCCTCGGTGGTGCCAGGACGGACGATCCTGGCCTCGGTGCCGGGACTGAGCACGCCGACGCTCGCGGGGTCGGCGTCGAGGTCGTCGTCGAACGTCTGGTGCGTGCCGCCCGCCTCGGTCAGCCCGTAACCCTGGCGGATGGGCGCGTGCAGGACGCGTTCGGCGGCCCGGCGGACGTTCTCGTCGAGCGGAGCGGCCCCGCACAGCACGAGCCTGAGCGACGGCTGCTCCGGCGCGCCGGTCTCGGCCGCGATGGCGGCGGCGAGCGGCGGGACGAGGAACGCGCGGGTGACCCGGTGCTCACGGAGCCTGCGCAGGTAGGTCGCGGCGTCGCAGCGCGGTGACGTGACGATCGTGGCGCCGCCGAGCAGACCGGACTCGAGGATGATCGCGAAGCCGTAGACGTGGAAGAACGGCAGGTTCGCGGCGAGCACGTCGGTGTGGCCGATGCGCCAGCCTTGCCGCTGCTGCTCCAGGTTGGCCACGAGCGCCCGGTGGCGGTGCCGGACCGCCTTGGTGACACCGGTGGTGCCGCTGGAGAAGAGGATGACGGCGGAATCGTCCGGCGATGTGACCGGCAGCTCGCCGTCATCGCTCACGGGGAGGTCGTCGAGGTCGAGCGTCCTGGTGACGTGCGCGAGCGCGTGGAGCCGGCGCGCTTCCCCGTCCGTGAGCACCGGGTTGAGCAACGCCGCCGTCGCACCGGCCGCCATGACGGCGTGCAGTGCGACGGCGTAGTGCGGCCGGTTCATGCTGCTGATGGCGACGACGTCACCGGGCCGGACACCGTCGGCGACGAGCCCTTTGGCCGTTCGCTCGACGGCGCCGGCCAGCTCGGCGTACGTCAGCCGCTCCGCGCTGACGGCGTCCACCAGCGCGACGCGCTCACCGTGCCGGCGGGCACCGGCGAGAACGTGCTCGTGCACCGTTGCGGCGGGGAAGTCCACGGCAGGCAGGGGGCTGCGGTAGATCACTTCGGCTCCAGGCTCCACGCCACCGGGGACCAGGGGGCGTGCAGCGGAGGCTATCGGTTGTTCAGCACCGCTCGGGGGCCAGTCGGCACCCGCTCAGAGCGAGATGCCGCGTGCCGCCAGCCAGCCCACCGGGTTGATCTTCTCGGACCCGCCGACCCACACCTCGAAGTGCAGGTGCGGCCCGGTCGACTGACCGCGGTTGCCGATGGTCGCGATCTGCTGCCCGGCCCTGACCTTCGCGCCCTGGGCGACGTCGATCGTGTTGACGTGCCCGTAGACGGTGATGGTGCCGTCGTCGTGCTGCACCCGCACCCACAACCCGAACCCGCTGGCGGGCCCGGCCTCGACCACCGTGCCGTCCATGACGGACACGATCGGCGTGCCGATGGCGTTGGCGATGTCGACACCGTTGTGGCTGGTACCCCACCGGGCACCGAAACCAGAGGTGAACGTCCCCTCCGCCGGCTTGACGGCCTTGGGCCGCTTCGCCTCTTCCTCAGCCGCCTTGCGGGCCGCCTCGCGGGCCGCCTCGACCTTGGCCGCCTCCTGCCGCTGCGCGTACGCGCCTTCCGCGGTCCTCAGCGCCTCACGAACGTGGTGCTGCACCTGGATCTGCTCGGCCTGCAACAGGTTCCGCGTCTCCACACCGGTGTCGACCGCGTGAACGGTCTTGAGCTCCGCGGGCCGCTGCTGGTGCGTCATCGCCGCGGCGAGCTCGGACGTCGCCGCAACGGGAACGATCCGGTCGACGGGCGTGACCGTGGTCATCGCCTGGGCGAAACCCGCACCGGCCAAAGCACCTGCGGCGACCACCGCCGCGACGGCCTTCTTGCGGTCCAGGTCCACTCTGCCGATCACGTCGACCAGCGGGCCCTTCGCTCGATGCCGTGCCAAACCTGCCTCCATGCACTCGGGGGAGTTCGAGCCGCGTTGGTCACGTCCGGCTTCGGGGGCCTTGACGTGGGCGGACTGGACCGTTTCGGGGGGAGATCCGTGTCCTGGCGGTTATCGAACCGTGACATGCGGCCGGAAACGTAACCTCGCGTCACCGGCTGGGGCAAGCGATGTGGGTGTTTGGGTGATGGAGCCCACTGGCGGTTACTTTGGGTAGTTGAGTGGTGGTGTGGGCTGGTAACGGCCTTTAGACCAATGCCCGTTTTCAGTGTTTGTACTGGTCAGTCGCTTTATCGAGAAAGGTCGACCGGTGGGTTTGGTCGGCTTTGAGGCGGGGTGCGCGGCTGCTCGGCTTGGTGCCGGGGCTGGGGCCGTCCGTTCGTCTGTCGCCTTGGGTGCGTGGTTGATCAGGCAGGGACGACGTTCGGGGTTCATCGCCGCTTCGCGACGATCGCGATTGGGGCTTGACTTCGAGCCTCTTGCGGGGCGATGAGTCGGCCTTAAAAGGCCGGGCATAAGGAGCCCGGCCGATCCCTGCCAGGGTATCGCCCCGCCCTCAAAGTCAAGCCCCAATCGCAGGTCAAGGGGGTTGTCACCGCTACCCGTCGATTGAGGTGGGGACGTCTCGCTTCGCTCGATTAGGGCTTGCCTGCCTGGCGTTGGGGCCTTGCGGGCTCGCCTTCGGCTTCGCGTCAGATCCGACGGGTTGCGCTCGCCCGCGCCAGTCCCCGAGGACTGCTCGCGGTCCGGCTCCGCCGAGCCCGACCTCGCCCAGCTGGGCCGCGCCCGGCCCAACTGCGCCGAGCCTCATGCAGCCGAGCCCCACGCCGTCCGGCATCCGGCGTCGCCACGCCGAGCCCGCCGCAAGGCGCGGCCGACTCCAACGCACCCGCCACGAGGCCTGACTACCGTCGCCGGGACGGGTGCGCGTCCCGGCGACGCCCGCCTCTCCGAGGCCAGCAGCTTGCCCGCGCCCCGGTACGACGCTCGCCGACCGCCGCCCTGGCGGGCGCGCAGTCCGCACCCACGCGCCACCGGCCCGTTCGACTTCCTCCGCCCACCACCGGGCCCGCCCACCGATGACCCCGGCGAAGCGCGCCCCAACCCCCGCCACCACCTCCAGCCGACAGCCGTGCACCCGCCACCGCGCACCTCACCGCCACCCCAGCGGTGTGCACGGACCCATCGCCAACCCGGCGGCCCCCGTCCACCCGCCACAGCGCCCACCAACCGCCGCCCCGGCGGGTGCGCGGCCCGTGACGAGCGCCGCAAGGCACGGCGTGGACGCCGCGAAGCGCGGGATGAGCGCCGCAAGGCACGGCGTGGGCGCCGCACGGCGCGGCGTGGGCCCCGCGAAGCGCGGGATGGGCGGTGCGTCAGCGGGAAAAGCAAAGGGCCGCCGGACGCGTGAGCGTCTGGCGGCCCGGAGCTAGCGGCGAAGCGGAACGGTTACCTGTAGCGCGGCGCTGCGGGTGGGAGGGGGACGGTGGGCAGGCCCTCGTGGATCACCTTCATGGCGTTGAACCACGTCGGGGCGGCTACCTGGCCGCCGTAGACGCCCTGGGAGGAGCCTGGGCAGAAGCGGATCGGGTTGGCGCAGATCACCTCGGGGCGGTTGCCGTCGGCGTAGGTCATGACGGCGCCCGCGTACTGCGGGGTGGCGGCCATGAAGGCGACGGACTTGTGCTCTTCGGTGGTGCCGGTCTTGCCGATCGTGGGGCGGGTCCAGCCGGTGGCGCGGGCCGCGTCGGCTGCGGTGCCGGAGCCGACGGTGTCGTGGGAGAGGCCCTGGGCCAGGGAGTTGGCGAGGTCCGGGGCCACGGCCTGCTCGCAGGGCTTTTCCTTCAACGGCATCGGCTGGCCGTGGCGGTCGAGGACCTGTTCCACCGGGCTCGGGGGGCACCAGGTGCCGTTCGAGACGATCGTGGCCGCCACGTTGGCCAGTTCCAGGACGCTCGTCGCGCCGGGGCCGAGGGTGTAGGAGCCCGCGTTGTTCTGCTTGGTCCAGTCGCCCTGGGAGGGGCCGTTCGAGCCGTCGGAGTTCAGGGGCTCGGCGCCGCGGTTGTGGGTCGCGAGGGTTTCGCGCATGCCGAGGCGGTAGCCCATGTCGACGACCTCGTTCAGGCCGGTCTTCTCCTCCAGGATCACGAAGCCGGTGTTCGGGGAGGTCGCCAGCGCCTGGGTCAGCGACATCTTCTCCGCGTAGCCGGAGCCCGCGTTCTCGACCTTCCACGGCGAACCGCCGTTGGGGTAGACGCGCGAGTAGTGGACCTTGGGGACCGGGATCTCGCGGTCGATGCCGGTGACGCCCTTCTCCAGGGCGGCGGCGGCGGTGAAGACCTTGTTCACCGAGCCGGGGCCGAACGGGAGCACCTCGGCGGGCACGGGGCGGGCGACCTGGCCCAGGTCGGCGCTGTTGCCGTAGTCGCGGGAGGCGACCAGGGCGCGGACGCGGTGCTTGTCCTTGCCGGGCTCGACGACGGACATGACGTTCGCGATGCCGTTCTGCATCTTCGGCACCTGCTGCTCGGCGGACTGCTTGGCCGCCTTCGTGGCCTTCGGGTCCATCGTGGTCTTGATGGTGAGGCCGCCGCGCTGCAGCTGCGCCTTCGTGATGCCCGCGTCCTGCAGGTAGTCGAGCAGGTAGGAGCAGAAGAAGCCGTAGATCGGGCCGTCACCGGCGCCGACGCAGCCCTTCGGCAGGATCTGCAGGTCGTCGGTCACGCCCAGCGGCTCGGCCTTGTACTCGTCGGCCTTCTTCTTCGCCTCGGTCTCGTCGCTGCCGAACGCGCCGTTCTCCCGCATCTTGTCGATGACGGTGTTGCGGCGTTCGAGCGCCTTCTCCGGGTTCGCACCGGGGTTCAGCGACGACGGGCGGTTCGCGATCGCGGCGAGCAGCGCCGCCTGCGGGACGGTCAGCTTGTCGGCGGTCGTCTTGAAGTACGCCTTGGCGGCCGCGCCGACGCCGTAGGTCTGGTTGCCCAGCGGCACGATGTTCAGGTAGCCGGCGAGGATCTCGTCCTTCGTCATCTGCTGTTCGAGCTGCAACGCCACGCGGGCCTCGCGCAGCTTGCGGCCGACGGTGGCCTCGGTGGCCTTCTCCCAGGCCTGCTGCTCGTTGTCGGCGCCGAGCACGAACGCCATGTAGTTCTTGACGTACTGCTGCGTGAGCGTCGACGCGCCCTGCGTCGCACCACCGTCCACACCGGCCTTGGCGGCGGCGCGGGCGATGCCCTGCCAGTCGACGCCGCGGTGGTCGTAGAACCGCTTGTCCTCGATCGCGAGGATCGCGGCCTTCATGGTGTCGGCGATCTGACCCGACTCCAGCGGCACCCGGTACTGGTCGTACAGGTAGGCGATCGGCTCGCCGTTCATGTCGGTGATCGTCGTGACGAGCGGCAGCTCCCCCTTGGCGAGGTCACCCGACGTCTGGTCGACCTGGTCGGCGGCGCGGTTCGACGCGAGCCCCAGCCCTCCCACGAACGGGAACACCATCGCTGCCAGGAGCACGCCCGCCGTCAGGCACAACCCCATCAACTTACCCAAGCCTGACGCGCGTGCGGCGAACAAACCCGCAACTCCTTCCGAACCCGAACCCCAGAGATCTCTACCTTGTAAGTCGCGCGGGAGACCGGTGAGGTTGCGTCCGCTGATCGACTGATTTCAACCTACCGGAGCAACCGCAGACCGATCGTCGGGCTGGCACGCCGGACCTCCACGCCCGAGTGGTCGGGCAGCAGGTCGTCGAGGAACCCGTAGCGCGAGAGCTCTTCGTCCGGCCGCCGGCTCACCGTCCGCCACCAGACCGCGATGTCTCCCCAGCCCGGTGACGACAGCGAGCCGCCGAAGTGCTGCACCGACAACGCGGCACACAGGTTCGCGAACCGGACGCGGTGCTCCAGCGGCCACCCCGCGAGTGTGCCCATCACGAACCCCGCCCCAAACACGTCTCCGGCACCGGTCGCGTCCAGCGGTGCCACGTTGAGCCCCGGCACGTCCACGACCTCGCCGGTCGCGCTGTCCACGGCGACCGCGCCACCGCCCCCGCGTGTGACGACAACCACGGGCACGTGTTCGGCCAACCGGCGTGCCGCGGCCTCCGGCGTGTCGGTGCGCGTGTACCCCTGCGCCTCCACGTGATTCGGCAGGAACACGTCATATCCGTCAAGGCGGCGCAACAGCTCCGGCGACCACGCCCCGGTGCGGTCCCAGCCGATGTCGGCGAACAGCTTCGCGCCGTTCTCCTTCGCCGTGCGCACCCATTGCTCGTCTTCCGCCTGTATGTGCACAAAACACGCTTTTGCCGACGGTGGCGGCGAAAACAGGTCGTCCGCACCGACGGGCGCTTTGTGCCCGTGCGTCACCATCGACCGGTCGTGCTCCATCGCCATCGACACCGTCACGGGCGAGTGCCACCCGTAGAACCGGCGGCAGTAGGAGAGGTCGACGCCCTCCTGGTCCGCCAGCACGTCCCAGCAGAAGTCGCCGTACGCGTCCTCGCCGAACGCCGCGGCGAGCGCCGTCCTCAGCTCCAGCCTGCGCAACGCGACGGCCAGGTTCGCGATCCCGCCGGGGCACGAGCCGAGCCCGTCGGCCCACACCTCGGTGCCCGCCGCCGGCGGGCGGGGCAGGCCGGTGAAGATGATGTCGAGGAAGACCGTCCCGGTGAGGAGCACGTCGAAGTCGGGTTCCGCCATGCGGGCAACTCTGCCACCCGGCACCGACAGTTTTGCGCTAGGAACGTCCCCCATGGGGGTTCCGCTGAGGAAAAACGTCCAGTTCCAGCTGCTGTGGGTCGGCGGCGCCGTCTCGCAGCTGGGCACGCAGCTCACCACGTACGCGTTCCCGTTGCTGATCTTCGCGGTCACCGGGTCGTACTTCTGGGCCGGCGTGGTCACCGGTGCGCGCGCGGCCGCGCTGCTGCTCGCGCAGCTGCCCGCCGGGGTGTGGGTGGACCGCTGGGACCGCGGCCGCGTCCTGTTGTTCAGCCAGGCCGCGCAGGCGGTCGCGCTCGCGGTGATGGCGGTCAACGTGGTCTCCGGCCACAACGACGTCGCGGTGTTCGTCGCGATGGCCGCCGTCGAGGGCGCGGGCACGGCGTTCGCCGGTCCGGCCAGGACCACCGCGATCAAGGCCGTCGTCCCCGCGGGGCAGCTGCCGGTCGCGTTCGCGCAGGAGGAGGCCCGCGGTCACGCCGCACGGCTGGCCGGTCCGCCGCTGGGCGCGCTGCTCTACGGCCTGGGCCGCTCGGTCCCGTTCGTCGCGGACGCGGTGACCTACCTCGTCGCCGCGGTGTGCGCCGCGTTCGCCCGAATCCCGGCACGCACCGGGCAAAGCCCCCGTCAGCGGATGCACGAGGACATGAAGGAGGCGTGGCTGTGGCTGTGGCACCAGCGCGGTCTGCGCAACGTCGTCGGGGTCTTCCTCGTGCTCAACCTGCTCGGCGGCGGCGCGATGCTGCCGACCGTGGCGCTGGTCAAGGAACGCGGCGGCAGTGACGCGCTGGTCGGCCTGGTGCTCGCGGGCATGGGCATCGGCGGCGTGCTCGGCTCGCTGGTCGCGCCGAGGGTCACCGTCACGCCCGGCCGGCTGCTCGTCGCGGTGACCGCGTTGTTCGGCCTGTCGGACCTGGCCATGACGCTCCCCTTCGGCGCGTGGTGGCCCGTCGTGCCGTTGACGGTCTTCGCACTCGGCACGCCGTTGATCAACGTGTCGGTCGGCGCGCTCATCACCGCGTTGGTGCCGGAGCACCTGATGGGCCGCATGGACGCCGTGACGACGACGGCCGCACGGGTGTTCACGCCGGTCGCGCCGGTGCTCGGCGCGTTCGCGGCCGATGCCGTGGGCGGCGCGGTGGCGCTGCTGGTGTTCGGGTCGTTGCTGCTGGTCACCGCCGTGGTGGCGGGGCTGGCCGACCTGCGCACGGAACCGGCCTCCGCTGAACGGGACAACGCCGCGCAGCAGGACGACCGGCACCCGGCCGGCTGAGGCCGGGCACCCGGCGGTCGTGGCCGTTACTGCTCCTCGGCGATCATCTCCCGCATCCGGGTGAGCGCGCGGTGCTGGGCCACCCGGACCGCGCCCGGCGTCGACTCGACCGCCAGCGCGACCTCCTCGGCGGACAGGCCGACGGCCACCCGCAGCACGAGGATCTCGCGCTGGCGCGGCGGCAGCCTGTGCAGCAGCCGGGCCACCTGGGCCATCAGCTCGCCGTTGACGGCGTGCTGTTCGGGTCCGGCCTCGTCGGACGCGCAGTCGGGCAGCTCCGGCACGACCTCCGCGCGGTTGCGCACGGCGCGGCGGCGGGCGTCCGCGACCTTGTGGGCGGCGATGCCGTAGACGAACGCGAGGAACGACCCCGGCTCGTACCGGTACTTCGAGAGGGCACCGAGGACGGCCACGCAGACCTCCTGCGCGATGTCCTCCGCCGAGACGAGGGTGCGTTCGCGGCCGCCGACGCGGGCCCGGCAGTAGCGCAGGACCAGCGGCTGGATGCGGCCGAGCAGGTGCTCGACCGCCCGTCTGTCGCCCTCCAGCGCGGCGTCGACGAGGTCCGTGAACTCGGCTTCGGCGAGCCACTGGTTGGAGACCGGTTCCTGGCGCGCCCTGCGGCGCACGGGCACCACCGGCGGGTTCCAGACCTCTTCCTCGGAGAGGACGCCGACTCCGCCACCGGACCGCACGGCTGTGGGCTGGACCATCCCGGCGACCTCCTCCACTACAGCGACACTTGGGGGCTTCACTGAAGAAGAGAACGCAGCGAGCCGTTTGATACCGCCTGCGTCCAAGAGGACCACGAAGTCCGCTCAGGTGGGGCAAGCAGCACCCCTTTGGGGTAGAACGTGGTCCTAATGGCCCAGTCGTTCGGCCATGGCGAACTGCTGCACGCCGAGGTAGCCGACCCGGAAGCCGGCCTCCGAGTAGGCCAGGTAGAACTCCCACATCCGGCGGAACGTGTCGTCGAACCCGAGCCGCGCGATCTCGTCCCAGCGCCCCAGGAACGTCTCGCGCCACCGCCGCAGCGTCTCGGCGTAGTCGTCGCCGAACGAACGGGTCTGGGTGATCCGCAGGCGGGTGTGGTCGCGCACCGACTCCTCGATCGACCGCACGGACGGGATGAGCCCGCCGGGGAAGATGTACTTGTGGATCCAGGTGTAGCTGGCCCTGCTGGCGATCATCCGGTCGTGCGGCATGGTGATCGCCTGTAGCCCCACCCGGCCTCCCGGCGCGAGCACCCGGTCGAGCACCGAGAAGTAGTCGGGCCAGAACTCGGCACCGACGGCCTCGATCATCTCCACGCTCACGACGGCGTCGTAGCTGCCGTGCTCCTCCCGGTAGTCACGCAGGTGCACCGCCACTCGATCCTGCAGGCCCGCGTCCCTCACCCGGTCCAGCGCGAGCGTGCGCTGTTCGGCGGAGATGGTCAGCGAGGTGACGGTGGCACCCCTGCGGGCGGCCCTGATCGCCAGCGCACCCCAGCCCGTGCCGATCTCCAGCACCCGTGCACCGGCGCGCACGCCCGCGTAGTCGAGCACGCCGTCGATCTTGCGCAGCTGCGCCGTGTGCAGGTCGACGCCGCGGTCGCCGTCGAACAACGCCGACGAGTACGTCATCGTCTCGTCCAGGAACCGCTCGAACAGGTCGTTCGACAGGTCGTAGTGGCGGTGGATGTTCTGCCGCGAGCCCGCGATGTCGTTGACCTCGGTCTGCCGCCGCTCCGCCCACCGGCGCATCCGCTGCAGGCCGGGCGGCACCAGCGTGGACAGCCGCGCGGCGAACGCCGACAGCACGTCGGCGAGCTCGTCGCAGTCCCAGTCGCCGACCATGTACGCCTCGCCGAAGCCGATCTTGGCGTCGGCGCCGAGCCGGTGGAAGAACTCGGCGGGCCGCACGAGCCGCATGACCGGACCGCCCGCGCCCCACGTCCGGCCGTCGGGCAGCCGCACGGTCACGGGCAGCGCGCTCACCGCGTTGCGGAACAGCGACTCGGCGATCCGCGCGCGCAGGGGCGAGCGCGGCGCGGTGAACAGGCCCGGCCAGATGCCCTGGTTCGGACGGGGCAGTGACAGCGTGCTCATCTACTCACTCCTGGGAACGATCGGCAGGCGCCGCAGGTACAGGGCGATGCCGTGGCGGCGGATCAGCGCGGAGACGCGCTGGGGCATCAGCGGCCGGCGCAGGAGCATCCGCAGCCCGGAGCTGCGGGTCCCGCGCATGGTGGCGCTGAAGGTGGTCTTCCCGTTCTGCCGCAACGCGATGGTCACGGACAGCTGCTCCTCCGGCGTCGGCAGCCGCATCACGTAGTGACCGCCGACCTCCAGGAACGGGGAGACGTAGAACTCCTTGTCCACCGACGCCCTGCCCCGGTCGTCGGTGCGCAACAGGTAGCTGTGCCGTCCGCCGTACGTGTTGTGGACCTCCGCGACCACGCACGCGAGCTCCCCGGCGGCGTTGTGGCACCAGTACACGGACAGCGGGTTGAAGACGTACCCGAGCACACGGGCGCCCGCGAGCATCAGGACCTGTCCGCCGCCCAGCTCGACGCCCTGACCGGCCAGCCACCCGTCGAGGTTCTGCCGGATGGACCGGTCCGGCGCGTCACCGGCGCCGAACGAGTGGTCGCGCGATTCGAAGCGGGCGAACGGCCGCGCCCACCACGGCAGGCGCGGCAGGTCGTCGAGGTCGACGAGCCACAGGTACGCGCGGTGGCGGAACGCCCGGTCGACGCGGTCACGGCGCTGGTGCGCGATGACGACGTCGTAGATCACCAGTCCACCCCGAGGTGCCGGGCCGCGCGCACCCCGGCCGCGCAGCCGTCCTCGTGGAAGCCCCAGCCGTGGTAGGCGCCGGCGTAGGCGGTGGTGCCGGTGTTCAGCTCGGGCAGACGTCGTTGCGCGGCAACGGACTCCGGCGTGTAGACCGGGTGCTCGTAGGTCATCCGCGCGAGCACCTGCCGCTCGTCCACGTCGTGCGGGTTGAGCGTGACCACGTAGTCGCGTGGTTCCCGCAGCCGCATCAGCCGGTTCAGGTGGTAGCTGACGAGCACCTGGTCGCCGTCCTCGCGGCACGCGCGCTTGTAGAGGTTCCACGACGCCTTCGCGCCGTTCGTGCGCGGCAGGATCGACGCGTCGGTGTGCAGCCACGTCTCGTTGCGCGCGTACCGGAAGGCTCCGAGTACCTCCTTCTCCTCGCGCGTCGGGTCGGCGAGCAGGCCGAGCGCCTGGTCCGGGTGGGTGGCGATGACGACGTGGTCCGCGGTGTGCGCGACGTCGCGCTCGTCGCGGATCTCCACGTCGCCGCCGGTCCTGGTGACCGCGCGGACGGGGGTGTTCACGTGGACGGCGCTCAAGCCCCGCACGGCACGGTCCACATAGGTGCGGGAGCCACCGGTCACGGTCTTCCACCGCGGAGTGCCCCCGACCGACAGCATGCCGTGGTTGGCGAGGAACTCGAACAGGTACCAGGCCGGGTACCTCATGCTCAGCGCCGCGCCCGCCGACCACACCGCGCTCACCAGCGGGATGATGAAGTGGTCGACGAAGTAGCGGGAGTAGCCGCCGATCACGAGGAACGCGCCGAGCGTGACGTCGTGCGCCTCCTCGTGGTCCAGGACGCGCCGCGCGTGCCGGTAGAACCGGGTGATCTCGGCCAGCATCCGCACGTACCGGCGGTTGCCGGCGTTGGCCCGCCGCGCGAACAGCCCCGGCAGCTTCTTCGCCCCGGCGTACTCCAGGCCGCAGCCGTCGCAGCGCACGCTCATCGACATCTCGGAGTCCTGGGTGGACACGCCGAGCTCGCGGAAGAGCCGGATCAGGTTCGGGTACGTCCGCTCGTTGTGGACGATGAACCCGCTGTCGACGCGGACGCCGTCCAGGTCGTGGGTGTGCGCGTGCCCGCCGAGCCGGTCGTCGGCCTCGAACAACGTGACACTGTGCTTGCGCTGCAACACGTACGCGGCCGTGAGCCCGGCGACTCCGGCTCCGATGACGGCGACCTCAGCCACGTGACCCTCCCAAGGGGACGTCGAGCCCACCCGGCGAGGCTTCGCGCAGGGCGTTCGCGATGTCCGGCGCCATCGGTTCGAGCCCGAGCGTGCCGCGCACGAAGTCGACGACCAGCCGCGTCCAGTCCCTGGCCCGCCGCAGCATCGCGTGCCCGTCGCCCACGACGCTGAACCGCGCCACGTCGGCGGTGACGGTCTTGACCCTCCGCGCGAACCACAGCGACCTGCGCGGGTCCGTCATCCGCTCCCGGTCGCCGTGCGCGATCAGCAGCGATCGGCCCCTGAGCTGCTCGAACGGGTCGCCCGGCTCGATCCACGGCGCCAGCGCGCACACCGCCAGCACCGCGGGGTGCCCGGCGACCCTGATCGCGGCCCTGGCACCCATGGAGTGACCGACGAGCACGACCGGCCGGCCGGGGTGCCGCTCGGTGATCCGGTCGAGCGCCCACTCGGCGTCCTTGACCGGGTCGAGGTCCGGCGGGTTCCAGCCGCGCTTGCGGTAGCGCAGCAGCCACACCTCGACACCGGGCGCGCGCAGCGCACGGGCCAGGGGGACCATCCTGAGGTAGGCGAGGTTGTGGCGCCGGACCGGTTCTTGGCCGTGTTCCCGGCCGCCGTGCAGGACGAGCACGACGGCATCGGTGCGGCCAGGCGGTTGCAGCACGTCGACATGCGGATGCACACCGGGTCTTCGGACCACGCCGCCGTTCGGCTCGGAGCGTGAGAGCCAGGTCACACCGGTAGATTCGGCGCCGTGATCGAGCACCTGAGCATCCCCACCGAGGCCGGCACCTTCGACGCCATCGCGGCAGGTCCGGAGGACGGCCGCCCGGTGCTGCTCCTGCACGGTTTCCCGGAGGCCGCCATCGAGTGGGAGCACCAGGTCGCGGTCCTCGGCGTGAACGGCTTCCGCGCCGTCGCACCGGACCAGCGCGGCTACTCCCCCGGCGTGCGGCCGGAGCGCTACCAGGAGTACACGATGACGCACCTGGTCGGTGACGTGGTCGCGCTCGCGGACGCGCTCGGCTGGGGCACGTTCGACCTCGCCGGCCACGACTGGGGCGGCGCGGTCGCGTGGTGGACCGCCATCGAGCACGCGGACCGACTGCGCACGCTCACCGTGTTCTCCACGCCGCACCCCGGTGCGCTGAGGACCGCGCTGCAGACCGACGAGGAACAGCGGATGCGGTCGCAGTACATGCTGGACTGGCGCGAGCGCAGCACCGAGCGGCGGATGCTGGACAACAACGCCCACGCGCTGCGGCAGATGTTCGAGCACCGCGTGCGTCCGTCGCACGTGGACGAGTACGTCCAGCGGCTCTCGGAGCCGGGCGCGCTGACGGCCGCGCTCAACTGGTACCGCGCGGGCAAGGCGGACGGTGCCGCGGACAAGGTCTCGGTCAAGACCATGTACGTGTGGAGCACCGAGGACGTGGCGTTCGGCTCGGTGGCCGCGTTCGAGACGGAGAAGTGGTGCACGGGCGCCTACCGGTTCGAGATGGTCGAGGACGTCAGCCACTGGATCCCGGAGGAGGTCCCCGAGGCCGCGAGCTCCCTGCTGCTGGAGAACCTCGGCTAAACCTTAGTTGCCGCTAGCGGCAGTTGCCGGAAGCGGAAGCCGTTTTGCCTGGTCAACGGCTCAAGTCTCTCGTTACGTTCAGTTCTGCGCGCGCTGAACGAAGATCCCCACGAGAGAGGTGCGAACCATGTACGAGACTCCGCAGCTGATCGACCTCGGCACCTTCGACGAGCAGACCGGCCTGCTCGGGTTCTCCGGCAACGACCGGCTGATCCTCAGCAAGAACTGACGCGACCCAGCGCGAATGCCTGACCAGGGCTCGCGGGGTCACGGCGGGTCGCACTTCGTGGTCTTCCCGGACCACGAGGCCGCGCCCGCCGTGGCCCGTCGCACTTGCGCGCCGGGGTCCCGCACGCTGCGGCACGCGTCGGGACGTCCGTGGCTCGCCGGGAGGTGGTCCGACGGCGAGATCACCGTCGCCACGGCGGGCGACGTCCGGCTGGCGGTGATCGGCTGGTGCCCGGTCGGCGCCGCGGCGCTGCAGCGCGCCGCCTCCACCCTGCGCGACCCCGCCCGTCTCGACGAGCTCGCGCTCGGCCTGCCGGGCAGCTTCCACCTCGTCGCGTCGCTGGGCGGCCGGTGCCGGGTCCAGGGCACGGCCTCGGGCCTGCGGCTGGTGTTCCACCGCCGGATCGACGGTGTGGTGGTCGCGTCCGACCGGGCCGACGTCCTCGCCGGTGACGCACCGGTCGACGAGCAGAGCCTCGCCGTCCGGCTGCTGTTCCCCACGCCGCACCCGTTGCTGGACAAGACGATGTGGCGCGGCGTCGAGTGCGTACCGCCCGGCAGCGCGCTGGTGCTGGACGGTGCGGGCGCCCGGCTCAGGAGGTGGTGGCGCGCCCCGGAACCGGTGCGCGGACTCGCCGAGTCCGCGCCCGTGGTCAGGGAGGCGCTCGCCGCGGCCGTCGACGTGCGCACGCGGGCGGGTGGCACCGTGGCGTGCGACCTGTCCGGCGGTCTGGACTCCACGTCGATCACGTTCCTGGCCGCCCGGTCGGACGCGCGGGTCGTCGCCAGCACCTGGCCGTCGCTCGACCCGCTCGACGAGGACGTGGCCTGGGCCAGGAGGGCGGCGGGGCACCTGCCCGCCGTCGAGCACGTCGTGTGGCCGCGCGACCGCATCCCGCTGGTGTACGAGAACCTGCTCGGCATCGACGACCCGATGGACGAGCCGACCATCGGCGTGATGGACCGCCAGCGCCTGCTCGAAGACCTGAAGGGCTTGGCGGAGAAGGGGTGCCGGGTCCGGCTCACCGGGATCGGCGGCGACCACGTCGCCTGGTGCTCCGAGGCGCACTTCCACTCGCTGCTGCGCCGGCGGCCGCTGTTCGCGATCAGGCAGCTGCGCGCGTTCCGCGCGTTGTTCCACTGGCCGCTGGGGCCGATGGTCAGGACGCTGGCCGACTCCCGGTCGTACCGGGCGTGGCTCACCGGCCAGGCCGATCGGCTGCGTGCGGACCGGGGGCCGACGGTGGTGGGCGCGCTGGGCTGGGGCACGCCGCCGCGGCTGTTCGACTGGGTGACGCCGGAGGCGCACGCGCTGGCCCGCGACGCGCTGCTGGCGGCGGACGCGGAACCGCTGGGGCCCACCAGGGGCGAGCACGCCGACCTGGAACCGATCCTGTCCTGCGCGCGCATCATCCGGCAGTGGGAGCAGATGAGTGCGCGCGCGGGACTGCCCGTCCAGTCGCCGTTCCTCGACGACCGCGTGATCGAGGCGTGCTTCTCGGTGCGGCCGGAGGACCGCGTGACGCCGTGGCGCTACAAACCCGTGCTCACCGAGGCGATGCGCGGGATCGTGCCGGACGACTGCCTGGCCCGCACGAACAAGGCGCAGGCAGCTTTGGAGGCCTCCGCGGGGCTGCGCCGGCACCGCGGTGACCTCGTCGAGCTGTGGGAGTCCTCGCGGCTGGCCGACCTCGGTCTCGTCGACCGGCGCAGGCTGACCGAGCTGGCACTGCGCCCGGACACCCCCGAGCTCCGCTCGGCGATCTTGTACTCGACCATCGGCTGCGAGGTGTGGCTGCGCGGCCAGGACACCAACCGGGGAGCGACCCATGCGACTGCGCGCTGACATCTCCGTCGCGGACACCGACTACGGCCAGGTGCTGCTGGACGAGCGGACCGGCCACTACTGGCAGCTCAACCCGACCGGAGTGGTCGTGGTGCGGGCGTTGCTCGACGGCGCCGACGAGGACGCGGCGGTCGCCGCGCTCACGTCGAGCTACGAGGTGACCGAGGACCAGGCGCGTCAGGACGTGTCGGTGCTGGTCGCGGGGCTGCGGACCGCGGGCCTGGTGACGGCGTGACCACGCCGGGCTCGCTGAGCCGCCCCACCGGTGTACCCCTGCGGCTGCGGATCGCCGCCCGGTGCGCGGTCGCCGTCGCGACCCCGCTGGCGCGGCTCAGACCGCACAGGCTGCGACGGGTGCTCGGCTTCGCCCGCCGCGGCGCCCGGCCGGCGAGCTACGCGGAGGCCAAGGCGGCGCGGGACGCCGTGCTGGCGGTGAGCCTGCGCTGCCTCGGTCCGCAGGGCTGCCTGCCGAGGTCCGCGGCCGTCGCGCTGCTCTGCCGGATGTCGGGCAGCTGGCCGACGTGGTGTGCGGGCGTGCGCGTGCTACCGCCGTTCGGCGCGCACGCGTGGGTCGAGGCGGAAGGTGAACCGGTCGACGAGAACCTCCCGCCGCGGTACTTCCGGCCGTTGATGACCATATGAACGCACTCGGGCTGCTGCGCCTGACCAGCGGTCACCGGCGCGGGCTCGCCCTGGCCGCGACGGCGACGCTGGTCGCGTCCGGGCTCGGGCTGCTCCAGCCGCAGCTGCTGCGGACGGCCGTCGACTCGGCGGCGGCCGTGCCGTGGCCGGTGATCGCGGCGATGGCGGCGTTGTTCGTGGTGCAGGCGTGCGTGGACGGCCTCGGGCTGTTCCTGCTGGAACGCACCGGTGAACGGGTCGTGCTCGGGGTGCGCCGCCGGCTCGTGGCCCGGCTGCTGCGGCTGCGGATGGCGGAGTTCGACGCGCACCGGGTCGGCGACCTGATGTCCAGGGTCAGCGTCGACACGACGGTGCTGCGCGAGGTCGTCTCCACCGCGTCGGTCCAGCTGGTCACCGGCACGCTGACCGGCGCGGGCACCGTGGTGCTGATGCTGCTGGTCGACCCGGTGCTGTTCGCGTGGGTGATGACGACCGTCGTCGTCGCGGCCGTGGTGGTCTACTCGCTGGTCGGCAGGTTGCGGACCGCCGGTGAGCAGATGCAGCGCGGGGTCGGTGAGATGACCGCGGAGCTGGAGCGCGCGCTCGGTGCGTTGCGGACCGTGCGCGCGTGCCGTGCCGAGGAACGCGAGGAGGCGCTGATCGGGCAGCGCGCCGAGCAGGCGTGTGCCGCGGGGGTGCGGGCCGCCCGGATCACGTCCGTGATGAGCCCCGCTGTCGAGCTGGCGTTGCGCGGGTCGTTGCTCGTCGTGCTGCTGGTCGGCGGCACGCGCGTGGCCAGGGACGCGGCGTCGGTCGGCGACCTCATGGCGTTCCTGCTCTACGCCACCTACCTGATCATCCCGTTCACCTCCGTCCTGCAGGGCATCGGGCTGCTGCAGAAGGGCATGGGCGCGCTCGGCCGGGTCGCCGAGGTGCAGGAGCTGCCGGTCGAGAACCCGTCAGGGACTACACCCGCACGGCAGGGCGAAATCGCACTCGAATTCCGGGACGTCTGGTTCCGGTACCGCGACCGGCCGGTGCTGCGCGGCGTGTCCTTCACCGTTCACCCGCGCTCGCACGTCGCACTGGTCGGCCTGTCCGGCGCCGGCAAGTCGACCACGTTCGCGCTCGTCGAACGATTCTACGAGCCGGACTCGGGTGCGGTGCTCGCGAACGGCACGAACATCGCGGAATTCGCCCTGGACCGGTGGCGGTCCCGAATCGCACTGGTCGACCAGGACTGCCCGGTTCTCAGCGGCACCCTGCGTGACAATCTCCGTTACGCGGTGTCCGGCGCCTCGGACGGCGATCTGCGCGAAGTGCTGGAACTCGCCAATCTCGGCGATCTCGTGCGCCGTCTGCCCGACGGTCTCGACACACCGCTCGGCGAACGCGGTCGTGCGCTGTCCGGCGGTGAACGCCAGCGCGTCGCACTGGCCCGTGCCCTGCTCACCCGCCCCGACCTGCTGCTCCTCGACGAACCGACCGCGCACCTCGACCCGGTGAACGAGCGGGCACTGCACCGCGCGATCCGGCGGGCCACGCGGGAGTGCGCATTGCTGGTGATCGCGCACCGGTTGTCCACAATTCGCGAGGCCGACCAGATCGTGGTGCTGCAGGCGGGCGAGGTCGTCGCGCGGGGCACACATGACGAGTTGCTCGCCATCAATGATTTCTATGGCAGCCTCGTCGCGGGAGAGTTCATGCAGAATGCAAATCCATTCGATACCGAAACATCCCCTGGATGGAGGTAGGACATTCCTCCAGGCGGTGCCAACATGGCTACTCCCATCCGCATCCGGGAGAAAGGCGAGTCGTGTTGCGACCTTCTCCGGCAAGCCGCACCGAATTCGTCGAGCTTCTGCACGACCGCTCCACGATCATTCGCACGCTGGTCGACCTGGTGGCCCGCAGCGGCTCGGTGCGGTGCGTGCTGACGAGCAGCGGCGGTGTCGACGGCGACCTGCTCGACCTCGTGGTCGGCGCCGCCGAGCGGGGCCGGCTGCTGCTCGACGCGGCGCTCGCCCTGCGGACCGAGTCCGTCGACCGGGCCACCCGCCACCGCGTGGAGGTCCGCGTGCACTCCGGGCCCGCCCGGCCGATGCTCGTCTTCGACGACCGCAGCGCCGTGCTGCCACTCGCCACCGGCGACCTGAACGCCGGTGCCGTCCTGCTGCGCAGCCCGCTGTCGGACCCGTACGGCCAGCTGTTCGAGCTCATGTGGTCCGACGCCCGCACACCGGCCGAGTGCGCTCCGCACGACCACACCCTGACCAGCCGCGAGGTCCTGGTCATCGGGCTGCTGCTGGACGGCGCCACCGACCACCAGGTCGCCGCGCGGCTGGGCATGAGCAGCCGGACGGTCCGCGCGGTGGTGGCGCAGCTGCAGCAGCGCTTCGGCACCCGCTCGCGCATGGCCCTCGGTTTCCGGCTGGCCCGCGTCACCGACTAGCGCCCGGTGGTGTGGCGCGTGACGGCGCCGTGGCGATTCGCGGTCGGACGGGCACCGTACGGGGGCGGTGCCCGAGCGTGGATCACCCGCCACCGTTCCGCGTCGCGCCACTAGATTCGAGGTATGCGCGTGGCCGGTCTGTTGCTCGCCGCGGGGGCCGGTCGCCGGTTCGGCTCCCCGAAGGCGCTCGTCCCGTTGGACGGCAAGCTGTTCGTCGACTCCGCGGCCGAGCTGCTGCGGGCCGCCGGGTGCGCGCCCGTGGTCGTGGTCCTGGGCGCCGCGGCGGACGAGGTGCGGGCGAAGGCCGCGCTGACCGGTGTGACCGTGGTCGACAACCCGGACTGGGAGTCCGGGATGGGCTCGTCGCTGCGCACGGGCCTGCGCGCGGTCGGCGCCGCCGACGCCGTCGTGGTGCTGCCGGTGGACACCCCCGGTGTCACGGTCGCCGCGCTGCACCGGTTGATGGCGCTGGCCGAGCCGAAAGCGCTGGCACGGGCGGTGTACGAGGGTGAGATCGGGCACCCGGTGCTGATCGGCAGCGACCACTTCGCGGGCGTGATGTCGTCGGCGGCCGGCGACCAGGGCGCGCGGGAGTACCTCAGGGCCGGCACCGTGCGCCACGTCGAGTGCTCGGACGTGGCGGACGGCGCGGACGTGGACCGGCCGGCCGATCTCCGGCCGCGCAGCGGCTGACGGTCGCTAGGGACGTGCGAAAACCGCCGCCCGCGCGCAGCCGCCGGCCACGACGAGCTGCGCCAGCGCCACCCACACCGGCCAGAGCTCGGAGTAGGTGACCGCCAGCGCGATGTGGGTGGCGGCCGCGGCGGCGAAGACCACCGTCAGCACGACCCAGATGTAGAAGTACCGCCTGATGCCCACCCACCCCCGTCCACAGCCACTGCCGTCAACGCGCGTATCGGGGTTTGTGGCGTGCGGGTTACTGGTGGTGCCATCGGCAATCCGGTACTACTGGGCCGCATGACGACCGACACCGTGACCGGGTCCGACTACGGCAACCTCGTGCGCTCGCACCTGACCCGCGTCGAGCAGCACAACGCCAGCGCGCTGGACGACGTGGCCGAGCTCGTGCTCGCCGCGGTGCAGGCCGACGGCATGATCCTCACCGCGGGCGCGGGCCACTCGCTGGCGGCCGTCGCCGAGACCTTCTACCGCGCGGGCGGCCTGGCCTGCGTGCGCCCGATCTACCACCCCGAGCTGCTGCCGATGCACGGCGCGATCAGCAGCACGTCCGCCGAACGCCGCTCCGGTCTCGCGGGCGAGGTGCTGCGCGACGCCGGTCTCGCCCCGCACGACGTGCTGTTCGTGTTCTCCACCTCCGGCGTCAACCACTACCCGGTGGAGCTCGCCCTCCAGGCGGCCGAAGCGGGCTGCCCGGTCGTCGCCGTCACGTCGGTGTCCGCGAGCGCGCAGGCACCGCGCCGGGCCGGCACCACGCTGGCCGAGGTCGCGACCGTCGTGCTGGACAACCTCGTGCCGCCCGGCGACGCCACCTACCCGGTGCAGGCACCGGTGACCGCGGCCGTCTCGACGCTCGCGACGACGTTCCTGTGGAACCTGCTGATGGTGCGGCTGTTCGACAAGGCGACCGAGACGGGCGTGCCGCTGCCGTTGTGGCGCAGCGCGAACGTCGAGGGCGGCGACGCGGCCAACGCCGAGATGCTCCGGCACTACCAGACGCGCATCCCGCAGCTGGGCTAGTCCTTCGGGCCGGACTGCCCGGATCTGCTGGAGATGTACACAGCACCTCCACATCTTGTGGTTAACCTCCCACCGGGGAATGACCTACCTGGGGGGAGCTTCACCCGTGGAACGGAAGACACGCAGATTCGTGCTGATCGGCGGGGCGCTCGTCACGGCCACCATCGTGGGCGTGGCGGGCGTGCTGGTGTGGGGCGGCGGCGCGGCCGGCTCCACCGAGCAGCCGGTCGAGCCGGTGGTGGACTCGCCGAGCTCGGTGGCGCAGTCGTTCGTGAACAAGCTGTTCAGCGCCGACGCCACGGCCGCGGCAGCGCTGACCGACGCGCCGGAGCCGGCCGCCAAGGCGTTCGCCGCGACGCGGTCGGGCATGGGCACCTCGGCCTACCAGGCCCGGCTGCTCGTCGTGCCGACCCTCGCGGAGGGCGCGACCACGACCGAGATCCCGGCCTCGGTGACGTGGACGATGCCGAACTCGGCCGCGCTGAAGTACGACGTGAAGATCGGCCTGCAGCTCTCGGGCACGACGTGGAAGGTCCACTGGACGCCCGCGCTGGTGCACCCGCAGCTCACCGAGGGCGGCTCGCTCGTCTACCGCAAGGCCCTCGCGGACGGCGCCCTGCTCGGCCGGGACGGCAAGCCGCTGGTGCAGGGCTCGCTGCCGGAAGGCCTCTACACGACGATCACGGGCGCGGCGGGTGACCTGAAGGGCACCGACGGCTGGGAGGTCGGTCTCTCGAACGGCACCGCATTCGTGGCGCTCGACGGCAAGAAGCCGGAGATGGGCGAGAAGCTCACCGTCACGATCGACCCGGCCCGCCAGGCCGCCGCGCAGGCCGCCGTCGACGCGCTGCCGCAGGGTGCCGCGATCGTCGCCGTCGACCCGGCCACGACCGAGGTCCTCGCGGTGGCCCAGAACAAGGCGCTGGCCGGCACCAACCCGTTCGTCGGCCGCTACGCGCCCGGTTCGACGATGAAGATCGTGACCGCCGCCGCGGCGATGGAGGCCGGACTGGTCCAGTCCGGCACCGCGGTGCCCTGCCCCGCCCGCGCCACCATCGGCACGCGCACGGTGAACAACGCCGGTTTCGGTCACGAGTCGCTGCCGTTCCACACCGCGTTCGCCCTGTCCTGCAACACGACCTTCGGCGAGCTCGGCCTGAAGCTGCCCGCCACGGCGTTGCCGGACATGGCCAAGCGCTTCGGTCTCGGCGCCGACTGGGACATGGCCGGTGCGTCCACCAACACCGGCAAGGTGCCGCCCGCGACCGGTGACCAGCAGGTGGAGAACAGCTTCGGCCAGGGCAACGTCCAGGCCAGCCCGTTCGGCATGGCCCTGGTCGCCGCGACCGTCGCGTCCGGCCGCACGCCGACCCCGACCCTGCTGCGCGGCCGGGTCGGCACACCCGGCGACGTCGGCGCGGCGCCACCCCGCGCGGCACTGCCCGCGTTGCGGCAGATGATGACCGAGGTCGTGACCAGCGGCACGGCGAAGCAGCTCGCCGGGTTCCGCGGCCTGGCGGGCAAGACCGGCACCGCCGAGGCCGGTGGCGGCACCGCGCACGGCTGGTTCGTCGGCTACCAGGGCAACGTGGCGTTCGCGGTGTTCGTGGAGAACGCCGGTTCGTCGCAGAGCGCCCTGAACGCGACCGCCGCGTTCCTCAAGGGCTGATCCCGCGGTGTCCGCCGGGGACGCGCCGTCCCCGGCGGAACGCCCCAGGTGAAACACCTCGGGCGAGACACCTCGGGCGAGACACCTCGGGCGGAGTGCCGCGGTGACCGCGACCGCCCGCCGGCTCCCCCGGTGCGACGGACGCCCGGCGTCCGTGCCGGTCCGGTGTGCACCGTCCTGCGACGCGCACCCACCACGTCAACCGATCGCCCACTGACCCTGATGTCCGCCCTATGGCTGACGGGGCGGCAGCTTGCGGCCAGACGCGCCTCTTCGGCCGCGCGACGCTTCGGCGATCGATACGGTCGCCGTCATGAGGGGTACGTGGAACGTCCCGTTCACCGGTGTTCTGCTCGGCATCACCGTCCTGCTGCTCGCCGACCCGCTGATTCCCGGCTCCGCCTGGTGGCTGTCACCGCTGCTGTGCACCGGCGTGGCGACCGTGAGCACGCTGCTGATCAGCTTCGGCGTGAACACCATCCCCGGCGCCTCAGCGCGGTTCGTCGCCGGCCTCACCTCAGGACTGCTCCTCGCCGCCACGGTCGGCTCGGTCGTGGCGACCCCCGCGGGAACGGGCTCGACGCTGGAGGCGATCGTGCCGGGCGCGGCGCCGTTCCTGCTGTTCCGCGCCGTGGTGGCGACTGCGGACATGCTCACACCGTCGTTCACCGTGTCGTTGCTGGCGGGGTTGACGGGGACGGCGGTGTACACGGCCGCGGTGCCGCTGGTGGCAGCCAAGCACCCGGGCCTGTCGCTCTGGGCGTGCCTGGGGATCGCGGCGGTGATCGGGTACGTGGAGGGGATGCTCGTCGGTGCCGCGCTCCGGCCGCTCTTCGCAGCCGAGAGCCCGGCGGGCGGAACGGATCGCCCACGGGCCTGAGCACGGCAACCCCGCGGCCCGGTCCGCACAGCCGTTTCCGCTCCAGCGCCACGGCACTCGGCGTCCACAGCACCGCGGCGCCCAGCCGTTGCGCGGCACCGAAATCCAGCCACCCCGCCCAGGCCACCTCGCCCGGTCCAACCGCCAACCCCTGGCCACCGGCCGCCGCGTGCGCAGGCGGCGCCGGTCAGGACGTCGCGGCCTCCGCACGCGCGCTGAACTTCCGCGTCGGTAAGACCTCGACCACGGGCGGCTCGGCGAACTGCGTGTTGTACAGGTCCGCGTACCGGCCCTCCGCCGCCATCAGCTCGGTGTGCGTGCCGCGTTCCACGATGTCCCCGTGCTCCAGCACGAGGATCTGGTCGGCGTTGCGGATCGTGGACAGCCGGTGCGCGATGACCAGCGCCGTCCGGCCCAGCAACGCCTCCGTGAGCGCCGCCTGCACGGCCGCCTCCGACTCGGAGTCGAGGTGCGCGGTCGCCTCGTCCAGGATCACCACGCGCGGCTTCGCCAGCAGCAGGCGCGCGATCGTCAGCCGCTGCCGTTCACCGCCGGAGAGGCGGTAGCCGCGCTCGCCGACCACCGTGTCGAGCTGGTCGGGCAGCGAGGTGACCAGGTCGAGCAGCCGGGCCCGCCGCAGCGCGTCCCAGAGCTCGTCGTCGGACGCGCCCGGCGACGCGTACTCCAGGTTCGCGCGGATCGTGTCGTGGAACAGGTGGCCGTCCTGCGTGACCACGCCGACCGTGGAGCGCAGCGAGTCGAACGTGAGGTCTCGTACGTCCACATCGGACAGCCGGACGGCACCGGAGTCGATGTCGTACAGGCGCGGGACCAGGGAGGCCAGTGTCGACTTGCCGGCGCCGGACGAGCCGACCACCGCGACCAGCTGACCGGCTTCGGCCTTGAAGCTGATGCCGTGCAGCACTTCCTCGCCGCCGCGGGTGTCCAATGTGGCCACCGACTCCAGCGACGCCAGCGACACCTTCGCCGCGGACGGGTAGGCGAACCGGACGTCGTCGAACTCGACCGACACCGGGCCGTCGGGCACCGAGCGGGCGCCGGGCCGTTCCTGGATCATCGGCTCCAGGTCCAGGACCTCGAAGACCCGCTCGAACGACACCAGCGCCGTCATCACGTCGACACGGGCGTTGGCCAGCGCGGTGAGCGGCGCGTAGAGGCGGGTCAGCAGCAGCGCCAGCGACACCACGGTGCCGGCGGCCAGGTGACCGGTCAGCGCCAGGTAGCCGCCGAGGCCGTAGACCAGGGCCTGCGCGAGCGCCGACACCAGCGTGAGGCCGGTCATGAACCAGCGCGTGGCCATGGCGGTGCGGATGCCGATGTCGCGGACCTGCGCGGCCTTGTCCGAGAACTCCTGCTCCTCGCGGTCGGGGCGGCCGAAGAGCTTCACCAGGGTCGCGCCGGGAGCGGAGAACCGCTCGGTCGACTGGGTGACCATCGAGGCGTTGAGCGCGGAGGCCTCGCGCTGCATGTCGGCCATCCGCCGGCCCATCCGCTTGGCGGGCAGCACGAACACCGGCAGCAGCACCAGCGCCAGCGCGGTGACCTGCCACGACAGGGTGAACATCACGCCCAGCGACAGGGCCAGCTGGATGATGTTCGTGACGAAGCCCGACAGCGTCGAGGTGAAGGCGCGCTGGGCGCCGATCACGTCGTTGTTCAGCCGCGACACCAGCGCACCGGTGCGCGTGCGGGTGAAGAACGCGACCGGCATCTTCTGCACATGGCCGAACACGGCCCGGCGCAGGTCGTAGATCAGTCCCTCGCCGATGCGCGTGGACTGCCACCGCTCCACGACCCCCAGCCCGGCGTCGACCAGCGCGATCACGGCGATCACGACGGCCAGCCACACCACCACCGAGGGCACGGCGCCGCCCACGATCGCGTCGACCACGCGACCGGCGAGCAGCGGGGTCGACACGGCGAGGACCGAGGACACCACCGTGAGCAGGAGGAACACCACGAGCTTCGCCCGATGCGGCCGGGCGAAGGCCAGTACGCGCCGGAAGGTGCCGCGGCGCACCTTCGTCGGCGCGTCCGCGGTCACCCCCATCATGAATCGCCAGGAGCTGTAGCCGTCCACGCCTCTAAGAACAGCACAGCGGTCCGACAATTCCTGAACAGAACGCCTGGAGAGCTCGTTCAGCTCTGAGCGGACACCCGCCCGAACCGTCGGTTCCGGGCCGTCAGCCCTGGGCGGACATCAGTTCGGCGAGCGAGCGGATCCGGCGCAGCTGCGCGGCGCGCTCGGCGGCCAGCTGGTCGGCGAGCGGCACGCCGGAGGCCGCCGACGCCACCAGCGCCAGCGTCTCGGTCACCGCGCCCGCCATCGGCTTGAGCACGGACGCGACCAGCGCCTCGACCGCCGTGTCGAGGTCGGCCGCGGGCACGACGGAGTTCGCGAGGCCGATCCGCAGCGACTCGTCGGCGGGCACCCGCCGGGAGGTCACGCAGATCTCGGCCGCGCGCGAGTAGCCCACGAGGCGCACCAATGGCAGCGTGCCGCCGAGGTCGGGCACCAGGCCCAGCCCGGTCTCGGCCATGCAGAACTGCGCGTCCTCGGTGAGCACGCGGAAGTCGCACGCCAGCGCCAGCTGGAAGCCCGCGCCGATGGCATGCCCCTGCACGGCGGCGATCGTCACGCGTGCCGGGTCGCTCAGCCAGGTGAACCCGGCCTGGTACGAGGCGATCCGCGCGTCCGCCTCGGCGGGCGGCAGCGCGAGCATCCCCGGCAGGCCACCGGGTTCTCCGTCGACCGGCTCACCGGTGAACATGCGCCGGTCCAGCCCTGCCGAGAAGGCACGGCCGGCACCCCGGACGACCACGACGCGGACGTCCGGGTCCAGCTGCTCACCGATGTGCCGCAACGCCTGCCAGGTGGCGGGCGTCTGCGCGTTGAGCACGTCGGGACGATCGAGCGTGATGGTGGCGACCGGTCCGGTCAGCGCGAGCCGAACGCCACCGCGCTCGAGCACACCAGCGTCGACTGCGGGCACTGGCATGGCGTTACCTCCGGCGGACTAGAAGCTAGTTACCGGAGAGTAGCAGTCTGGGTTGTGGCTACTTCTTCTTCGTCCGGGTGGCGCCACCGCGGCCGCGCAGCGTGACGCCGGATTCCGACAGAACCCGGTGCACGAAGCCGTAGGAACGCCCGGTGCTCTCGGCCAGAGCCCGGATGCTCGCGCCCTTTTCGTACTTCTTCTTCAGGTCAGCGGCCAGCTTGTCCCGCGTGGCGCCGGTGATCCGGGCACCCTTCTTCAGGTCAGCCACCTCGTCCCGCCTTCCGTACGAGCAGGTCGGGCCGTTCTACGGCCCCTGTCGTCGCAATGATCGAACAGGTTCACGCAGAACGCCAGGTGATCAAGCCAAGAGATCGCCGAACGGTCGATTCGATCACGCTCAGTTGATCAAAGGGTGCGCTCGGTAGTCCTTTGGTGGGTGGAGATCACGCGAGCTGCACGAGCTCGAGGTAGTCCTCCGACCAGTGGTCCTCTGTGCCGTCGGGCAGCAGGATCACCCGCTCGGGCTCCAGCGCCTCGACCGCGCCGGGGTCGTGCGTCACGAGGACGACCGCGCCCTCGTAGCGCCGCAACGCGTCGAGCACCTGCTCGCGCGAGGCCGGGTCGAGGTTGTTGGTGGGCTCGTCGAGCAGCAGCACGTTCGCGGCGGAGGACACCAGACCGGCCAGTGCCAGCCGGGTCTTCTCGCCACCGGACAACGTGCCCGCGGGCTGGTCCAGCTGCTCGCCGGTGAACAGGAACGTGCCGAGCAACGACCGCAGCCGCTGCTCCTGCTCGTCCGGCGCCATGTGCCGGATGTTCTCCCACACCGACGCGCCGTGGTCGAGCGTCTCGTGCTCCTGCGCGAAGTAGCCGATCTTCAGGCCGTGGCCGGGGACGACCTTGCCCGCGTCGGCCTTCTCGCCGCCGCCCAGCAACCGCAGCAGCGTCGTCTTGCCGGCGCCGTTGAACCCGAGCACGACGACGCGGGAACCCTTGTCGATGGCGAGGTCGACGCCGGTGAAGATCTCCAGCGAGCCGTAGGACTTGCTCAGACCCTCTGCCATCAAAGGGGTTTTGCCGCACGGGGCGGGCGCCGGGAAGCTGATCTTCGCGACCTTGTCGCTCTGGCGCACGTCGTCGAGACCGTCGAGCAGCTTCTGCGCGCGCTTCGCCATGTTCTGCGCCGCAACGGCCTTCGTGGCCTTCGCGCCCATCTTGGCGGCCTGCGTCATCAGCGCGCCGGCCTTCTTCTCGGCGTTGGCGCGCTCACGGCGGCGGCGCTTCTCGTCCGTCGCACGGGCTTCGAGGTACTTCTTCCAGCCGAGGTTGTAGATGTCGACCTCGCCGCGGATGGCGTCGAGGAACCACACCTTGTTCACGACGTCGTCGAGCAGCTCCACGTCGTGCGAGATCACGACGAGACCGCCGTCGTGCGACTTGAGGAACCCGCGCAGCCACGTGATCGAGTCGGCGTCGAGGTGGTTGGTCGGCTCGTCGATCAGCAGGATCGTGCTCGACTTGGCACCGATGCCCGCCTCCGAGGCGGCGAACAGGATGCGGGCCAGCTCGACGCGGCGGCGCTGACCACCCGACAGCGTGCTCAGCGGCTGCGCGAGCACCCGGTCCGGCAGGCCGAGGTTCGAGCAGATGCGCGCGGCCTCGGACTCGGCGGCGTACCCGCCGAGCGCGGCGAAGCGCTCTTCGAGCTTGCCGTAGCGGGTGACGGCCACGTCGAGCTCGCCGGGGTCGACCAGCTCGGCCATCTTCGTCTGGGCCTTCTCCATCTCGCGGAGCAGCTGGTCGAGGCCGCGCGCGGACAGCACGCGGTCCTTGGCGATGACCGACAGGTCGCCCTCACGCGGGTCCTGCGGCAGGTAGCCGAGCTCGCCCTTGCGCGTGACGGAACCGCCGTAGGGCTGGCCCTCACCGGCGAGAACGCGCAGCGAGGTGGTCTTGCCCGCGCCGTTGCGGCCCACGAGGCCGATCCGGTCGCCGGGCTGGACGCGCAGGTTGGCGCCGCTCACGAGAATGCGTGAGCCCGCGCGCAACTCCATGTCGGTTGCGGTGATCAAGAGAAACTCCGAGCAGTCGAGAAAATCCGGATACGGCAAAAGGTCGGCACGTCCGGTTCGGCCTACTCGAGGAGGATCACGCGGACCATTCTACGGGTTGTCGCCCACCGAATTTCCCACGTGTGGCCGGACGCATAGATTCACCGGCCATGAGCGACGACTTCTCGGGCAAGACCGCGCTGGTCACCGGCGCTTCCCGCGGCATCGGCCTCGGCATCGCGCGCGAGCTGCTCTCCCGCGGCGCCGCCGTGACGATCACCGGCCGCAAGGCCGACCAGCTGGCGGAGGCCGCCGCGCAGCTCGAAGCCGACACGGGCGGCCGCGTCCTCACGGTCGCCGGCAACGCGGGCGACGACGCCGCGCGCGAGGAGGCCGTGTCCCGCACGGTCGCGGAGTTCGGCAGCCTGGACGTGCTGGTCAACAACACCGGCATCAACCCGCAGTTCGGGTTCCTGATGGACGCCGACCTCGCGGCCGTGCGCAAGATCTTCGACGTCAACGTGGTGGCGGCCCTGGGTTTCGTGCAGCTCGCGTGGAAGGCGTGGATGAGCGAGCACGGCGGCGCGGTCGTGAACGTCGCGTCCGTCGGCGGCATCCGCTCCACCGGCGTGATCGGCGCGTACGGGGCGTCGAAGGCGGCGCTGATCCGCCTGACCGAGGAGCTGGCGTGGCAGCTCGGGCCCAAGGTGAGGGTCAACGCCGTCGCACCGGCGGTGGTGAAGACGAAGTTCGCCGAGGCGTTGTGGAGCGGCCGCGAGGAGGAGGCGCAGCAGCAGTACCCGATGAAGCGCCTCGGCACGCCGGAGGACGTTGCCGCGCTGGTGGCGTTCCTGTGCTCGGACGGGGCTTCGTGGATCACCGGGGAGACCGTGCGGGTGGACGGCGGGCTGCTCGCGACGGGCACGGCAGGCTGAGCCGCACGTTCGCGGTGGCCTGCGCGGCTGGGGCGGGCGGCTGGGTGCTGGGGCGTGCTTGAGACGGGCGGGCTGAAGCGCACGCAGGGGCCTGCGCGGCTGGGGTGCTGGGGCGTGCGCCTGCGACGGGAGGGCTGAGCCGCACGCGTGGCTTGCGCGGCTGGAACGGGCGGCTTGGGTGCGGCGGGTCGGGTCGCCCGCAGCAGTGGCTGAACCGCACGCAGACGGCCCGCGCGGCTGGAACGGCGGCTGAATGCGGGGAGCCGGGTCGCACGTCTCTGACGGCGGGCTGAGCCGCACGCAGGCAGCCCGCGAACGCGGCCCGCACCGGCCGCCCGGTGGGACCGGCGACGTCGACGTGCACCTCGCGTGGCCGCAGCGGGCGGCCGGGTGTGGCGAGCCGGGTCGCACGTCTGTGACGGGTGGGCTGAACCGCACGCAAGCGGCCCGAGCGGCTGGATGCGACGAGCTTGGTCGCACGCCCGCGACGGCGGGCTAAGCCGCACGCGCGTGGCGCACGACCAGAGCGGGCGGCGGGTGCATGCGGCGAGCCGGGGTCGCGCCTGTGACGGGGGCTGAGTCGCACGCAAGCGGTCCGCGCGGCTGAAGCGAGGCTGGAGGCGGCGAGCCTGGTCACACACCCGCGATGGCGGGATTGAGCCACACCCAGGTAGCCGCGCAGCCGGAGCGGACAACTGAGTGCGGCAAGCCTGGTCACACACCCGCGACGGCGGGCTTGAGCCACACCCAGGTGGCCGCGCAGCCGGAGCGGGTAACCGAGTGCGGCGAGCCGGATCACCCGCCTGCGACGGCGCGCTAAGCCGCACGCGGGTGGCCGCGCAACCGAAGCGGGCGGCTGGGTGCGGCGAGCCGCGCCCGCGACGGCAGGCGAACACCTCGCCCATGAGCCGATCCGCAGACCCAGGCAAGCGTTCGCCCTCACGACACGCCCGCAGCTGAACGACACGCTCACGCAGGGGTCCCCTCCCGGGGGCCCCCTGCTTTCATCCTCTCAGACACCACCGACATTTCCGGGCACACCGAGCACCGCCAGGAACGCCGCCGCAGCCGGCGTCAGCCCGGCCGTGCTCCACACGAGATGCTCCACCCGCGACGGCCCGTCCACCACCGGCACGGTCACCACACCGCCCAGCCGCGGCGCGTACCGCGACGGCAGCACGGCGATCGCGAGGCCCTCCCGGATCAGCCCGGCCATCAGCTCCGCGGTCGTCACCTCGAACGCCACCCCACGGGTCAGCCCCGCCGCCGCGAACGCCTGGTCGGACTGCGTGCGGCCGGGCGAACCGGCCGGGAAGTCCACGAACAGCTCCTCGGCGAGCGTCCGCAGGTCCACCTCGTCCCGCCCCGCCAGGCGGTGCTCGGGCGCGACCACGGCCACGTGCTCGTCGCGGGCCAGTTCGTGTCCGCGCACGCCCTCGGGACGCGTGGTCGGCGGCAGCCCGAGGAACGCGAGGTCGAGCGCGCCCTGCCGGACCTGCTCGACCAGCTCGTGGCTGGGCAGCATCCGCAGCGCGACCTGGACCTGCGGATACCGCTCGCGGAACACCCGGAGGGCGGCGGGCAGGTCCACGGCGGCGACGGTGGGGATCACGCCGACCACGACCCGGCCGCGCACCTCCCCCACGGCGGCCGCGACCTCGGCGACGGCGCGTTGCGCGAAGTCGAGGCACTGCCGCGCGGCCGGCAGGAACGCCGCACCCGCCGGGGTCAGCCGGACGCTGCGGCTGGTGCGGTCGAACAGGCGGGCGCCGAGCTCGCGTTCGAGGCGGGCGATCTGGTGGCTCAGCGCCGACTGCACGACCAGGCAGCGCTGCGCCGCCCTCGTGAAGCTGCCGGTCTCGGCGACCGCCACCACGTACCGCATTTGCTGGAGTTCCACCCGTCCATCTTGAATCACGATGGATCACGTGACAAACATGCGTTGGACTCATCGACCCTGTTCACCAAGACTGGATCACGTGCAGAACAACGACTTCCCCCGCATCGCGCTGGCGGCTTTCGCGCCGGTGGTGTGGGGCTCGACCTACGTGGTCACCACCGAGCTGCTGCCCGCGGGGCACCCGCTGTTCGCCGGGTTGCTCCGCGCGCTGCCGGCGGGCCTGGTCGCGCTGGCGTTCACCAGGACGCTGCCGCGCGGGTCGTGGTGGTGGCGGGCCGCCGTGCTCGGCGTGCTCAACATCGGCCTGTTCTTCCCGTTCCTGTTCGTCGCGGCGGAACGCCTGCCGGGTGGCGTCGCGGCCACGCTGGGGGCCGCTCAGCCGCTCGTGGTGGCGTTGCTCGCGGTCGGCGTGCTCAAGGAGAGCCCGTCGGCGTGGAAGCTCGCGTGGGGCGTGGTCGGCGTCGTCGGCGTGGGCCTGGTGGTGCTGGGGCCGGCAGCCGGGTTCGACCTGATCGGGGTGCTGGCCGGGCTGGGCGGGGCGGCCACGATGGCGCTCGGCGTGACGCTGACGAAGAAGTGGGGACGGCCGGCCGGGGTGAGCCCGACCGCGTTCGCCGGGTGGCAGCTGAGCGCGGGCGGGCTGTTCCTGGTGCCGGTGACGTTCCTGGTCGAGGGGCCGCCGCCCGCGATCGGTCCCGCGGCGGCGCTCGGGTACCTGTGGCTCGGCGGGGTCGGCGGGCTGCTCGCCTACGTGCTGTGGTTCCGCGCGATCACCACGCTGCCGGTCACGTCGGTCTCGGTGCTCGGCCTGCTCTCCCCCATGGTCGCCGCGCTGCTCGGGGTCGTGGTGCTCGGCCAGACGCTCGGTCCCGTGCAGCTCACCGGTTTCGCCCTCGCACTGGCCGCGATCGTCGCGAGCCAGCGCCCCGCACCCGTGCTCGCCGAGGGAGCTCTCCGGTGAAGATCGCTGTCATCGGCGCCGCGGGCATGGTCGGCGCGGAGGTCGTCACCGAGGCGGTGCGGCGCGGGCACGACGTCACGGCGGTGTTCCGCGGCACGGTCACCGAGGTGCCCGCCGGTGTGCGGGTCGTGCGCGGTGACGCGGCGGACCACGCGTTCACCACCGCCGTTCTGTCCGGAGTGGACGGTGCGGTCGCCGCCACCCGGCCACGACCGGGACAGGAGGCGACCGTCGGGCCGACCACCACGGCGTTGCTGGACGCCGCACTCGCCGCCGCAACGCGCATGATCGTCGTGGGCGGTGCCGCGCCGCTGCGGTCGCCGGGCGGAACGGGACTGGTGCTCGACGACACCCGTTTCGTGCCACCGCACATCCGTCCGATCGCGGCGGCGAGCGTGCGCCAGCTGGAGGCGTGCCGGGCGCACGCGGCGGACTGGGTCTACCTGAGCCCGCCCGCGCTGCTCGAACCCGGCGAGCGCACCGGCACCTACCGCCGCGGCGTGGACGAGCTGCTCACCGGCCCGTCCGCGATCTCGGCCGCGGACCTGGCGGTCGCGGTGCTCGACGAGCTGGAGAACCCCGGCGTGGACCGGCACTTCACGGTCGCGAGCTGAGGTCCAGCCGCAGCACGACCTCGCCGTCGTCCACCGCACCGGTCGGCACGAAGCCGTATCCGCGGTAGAACGGCTCCGGACAGCCCTCGCCGGGAACGTAGCTGGTGAGCAGCTCGGTGACGCCGTCCGCGCGCAGCAGTGCCACGACCTCGTCCAGGACCGCCGTGCCGTAGCCGCGGCCCTGGTGCCCGGCGCCGATGAGCAGGCGCCACAGGAAGTACGGCCCGAGCAGGCCGGGCGCGGGCGGCACGTCCCAGCTGAGCATGACGAACCCGACCGGCACGTCACCGGCGTATGCCGCGCGGTACCAGGGGTTGCCCTCCGGGTGCTCCTCGGCGTCCTGGAACGACCTCTCCACGGAGGCGACGAAACGTTCCTGACCGGGGAGCACGCGCACGGCCGTGACGGCGGCACGGTTGGCGTCGGTGACCTCGACCAGGCGGACTCGGTTGCTCATGCCCGGATTGTGCCGCTCAGCGCGTCGCCGAGGGCGCGGTTGTCGCGGGGAGGTCCAGGACCGAGCCGGGTGGCGTGGACGTCGTGTTCGGTACCGTCGGCGGCTGCTGCGTCGTGCCGGGCGGCCACGTCGCGGGCGGCGGCGTCTGCGGGACCGTTCCCGGCGTGCTGGACCGCGGCGGTCCGCCGGGCAGCGATGTCGTCGACAGCGATGTCGTCGACAGCGGTGTCGTCGAGAGCGGCGTCCGCTCGACCGAGGTCGGGGAAGGCGCCGTGGTCGGCGGGGCCGGCACCGAGGTGGAGGAGGGGCCCGGCGTCAGCGGTTCCGGTGGGGTGGCGCCCGGCAGCACGGCCAGCGCCACGGCCACGACACCGACGGTCGCGAGCCCGGTTCCGGCCACGGCGACCGCGCGCCGGCGGGACCGCACGGCCCGGCCGCGCTGAACCAGGTCGGCGGCGGTGACGGCGGGCGGCGGCGCCCCTTCCGCGTGCAGAGCGGAGAAAGTCGCCCGCAGGTCGTCTTCGCGAACCATCACACCTCCAGCCTCAGGTGGTCGAACTCCGGACCGAGCTTGCGCCGCAGGGTCTCCAGCCCCTTGCTGCTCTGCGACTTCACCGTGCCCGTCGAGCACTTCAGCGCGGCGGCGGTGTCCTCGACGCTGAGATCGTGCCAATAGCGCAGCACGAGGACGGCACGTTGCCGTGCGGGCACGGCGGACAGCGCCTGCCACACGACGAGCCTGTCCTCCGCCCCTGCGACGGAGGACAGGCCCTCGGGAGGCGCGTCGGTGAGTTTCTCCCTGCGCCAGCGGACCTTGCGGCGTTCGGCGAGGAACGTCCGCACGACGATCTGCCGCAGGTACGGTTCGAGCCCCGACCGGTCCGCGAGCTTCGGACCGGCCAGGTAGAGCTTCAAGAACGCCGACTGCATGACGTCCTCCGCCTCGTGCCAGTTGCCGCACAGCAAGAACGCGGTGAAGCGCATCGAGCCGGCGCAGCGGTCGAAGCAGTCGGTGAACTCGGCCTCCCAGTTCAGCGGTGGCTCCTCACCCGGCCGGCGTCGACGAGACCGGCGGCGTCGTCGCGGGCTGCGTCCAGGTCGTCGGCGGCAGCGCAGGTCGGGGGGTGGTGGCCGCCGGCGGCTGCGAGGTGGTGGGCAGCGGCGTCGGCAGGATCGTCGTCGGCCGCGGCGGGGTCGACGGCAGGCCCGGCGTCGTGGAGACCGGCGGCTGCACCGTGGTCGGCGGGTACTGCGGGGTGGTCGGCAGCGACGTGGGCGGTGGCGTGGTCGGCGGGTGCTGTGCCGTGGAGGAGGTCGGGGCCGGCGCCGAGGTCGTCGGCGGGTGCTCCGGCGTGCCGCCACCACCGCTCAGGGCGAGTGCGGGCACGGCGATGCCCACGGCTCCCAGGGCGACGGCACCCGCCACGATCACCATTCGTTTGCGCACTTGCGGCTCCAGCAGGTCAGTGGCGCCCCTTCAGGCACCCTCACCCGTCTCCATGCGGCCGGCCCCCGGCCCGGTTGCCCGTGTGTCCTGGATCACGACCTCGACGCAGCGGGCCCGGTGCGCGGCCTCGTCGAGCACCGCGCGCCGCGGCTCGGGCACGTCGAGGACCCTGTCCTCGGCGATGTCGAAGACGCCCGTGAGCCTGCGGTCGTTGCGCAGCACGTCGAGCGCCTGCCGGTCACCGCCCAGCACGACGCTCTCCAGCTGGGCGAGCCTGGGCACGAGCACCCGGACCACGTCGTCGGCGGCGGCCTGCAACGCGACCCGCGCCTGCCCCTCCCTGCGGCGGGCGAACCGCTGTTGCGACCAGCCGCCGGCCCGGATGCGGCCGTGCACCTGTTTGCGGTCGGTCGCGGACACCTCGACCCGGTCACCGAACGCCACACCGACGCTGTGACCGCCGAGCCGGACGAGCACCAGCCCGACCCGCCGCGGTTCGGCCAGCCTCTCCACGACCTCTTCCACCGTCGCGCCGCCGCGAGTGACGAACGTCGCCGTTGCTCCGTCTGCGGCGGTGATGACGACGTTGGCAGCGATGTGAGCTTCGACAGGTCCGTGACGCTCCGCGAACCGGGCGATCCACCCGTGCAGCCGCTCGGGCTCGACCTCGACGGCCCGCCCGCCGGGCACCGGCCGGACCCGGCTCACGGCCGCGACACCCTGCGCGACATGCGGCGTTTCCTGGCCATTTCCCACCCGTTGGCACTCGGAGGGGCCGTCTGGACCGCCGGCCCGCACCGGGAGCCGGCGTCGGCGCGGTCCCGTGGAAGCGGGGTCACCGTGCACACATTAGAACCACCCCGACACGAGGCGTGAGCAGCGCGCGGATGTTACTGATCGGTTTGAAACGCTTGACAGATGAGTCTCCAAAGCGTGAACTCGTCAACCGTATGGATTAACCATTGACTCCATCCGGCTCCGACCAGCGCAGTTCACGGGCGGGTAGGGTCACTGGGGCGTGATCTTATGACAGCGGGGAGTCACCATGACCACTGCTGCCGGTCGACCAACACTGACCGTTGACGACAGCGACTCAACGGCCCACGGCAGCCTTACGCAACTCTTGACCACGGGACCGTTCCCGGAGGCTCTTCGAGCTGCGATCAAGGCCAGCCGCCTCAGCCTCGACCGCATCCAGCACCGGTTGGCGCTGCGCGGAGTGACCATCAGTGTCGCGACGCTCAGCTACTGGCAGTCCGGACGGCGAAGGCCCGAGCGGCCGGAGTCGCTGGAAGCACTTCGTCACCTCGAGTCGGTCCTCGGCGTACCTCAGTCCGGTCTCTCGGCGCTGCTCGGCCCACCTCGACCCCGAGGACGCCGTTGCCGCCCGACGACCATGATGCCCATCGACGCTCTGTGGGCCCGCCGCGAACGCGTGGCGAACCTGCTGTCGAAGGTCGACACCACCTCCGACCTGAAGCTGGGCCGAATCAGCCAGCACGACCGCATCGAGATCTCTGCCGACGGCGGGCAGAAGTCCGTGTGGGTGCGCCAGATCCTGCGCGCAGAACAGGACGGCCCCGACCGGTGGGCGCTCGTGTTCGAGACCGAGGAGTCCGACGTGCTCCCCGAGATCGTGAACGTGCGCAACTGCCACCTGGGCCGCATCGCCCGCGACCACGAGGCCAACATCATGGTCGCGGAGATGATGTTCGAACGCCCGCTCACCCGCGGCGAGACCCTCATCATGGAGTACCAGCTGGTGTTCCCCGAGGGCCACGCCCCGAAGGGCAACAACACGTTCGCCCGCAAGTTCCGCCTGCCGGTCCGCGAGTACGTCATCGAGGTCCGGTTCGACGAGACGAACCTCCCGTCGCGCGTCCAGCAGTACAGCGTGCCCGCGGGCGACGAGACCCCGTCCCGCCGCCGCAACCTCACCCTCGACTCGGGTGGCGGCGTGCACGCGGTGGCGCTCGGTTTCGGACCCGGCGTGTTCGGGATCCGGTGGGAGTGGCCGAACCGCTAGTCGTTCCAGCTGTCCAGGAGGGCCGCTTCCCGTCGGGGAGGCGGCCTTCTTGCTGTTCCCGGCCGTGTCGAGCGAAGCGAGGCGTCACCGGAGCCAGGGCATCACCCCGGCGCCAGGGCGACAGCCGAAGTCCCTGATGACGAAACGGGCCCCGGCGCTTGTGCACCGGAGCCCGTCTCACCCACCACTGTTCTACCTCAGACCTCACACCCATCCGGCGACGTGCAACGTCACCGCGCGGATCGACCCCTTGTCGGAGTTGACCACGTCGGCCACCTTGAACGTCCAGGTGCCGTCGGCGGCCTCACCGAGCAGCGAGGACAACGTCCCCGCCGGCCGCCAGGTCCCCGTGAAGGGCTGATCGGCCGAGGTCACGGACGAGAACGCCCGCGCGGCCGAGTCGTCGAACACGGCCTGGCAGATGTTGTTGCCCAGGCTGCCGCTGCGCGAGAACAGCGTGACCGACTTGCCCGAGGGCGCCGTGAGCGTGCCGACCAGGTCGCCGACGAAGGTGTGGTCGATGCCGACCGTCGTGGCGCCGTCCGCCGTCGAGCAGGTCGCCCCGTCGATGGAGAACTTCAGGTTCGACGCCGCACCGACGCCCGTGACCGGCAGGGACACCGTGGCGCCCGTCGGGTCGTTGTCCGGGATGGCGATCGGCTGACCGGTGTAGGCGAACGTCTTGAACTCACGCGACGGCTCGCCGACGCGGAGGCTGAACGTCGCCGTGGTCGGCGAGGTCGATCCCGCGAAGGTCACGCGTGCGTCGAGACGGACCGCGGAGCCGAGGCCCGCGGTGGCCGGCACGGTCACCTTGAAGGTGTTGGACACCGTCTGGCCGACGTCGATGTTGCCGTAGTACTTCGAACGCGGCGCGATGGTCACGCCGGCGGTCGGCGTGGTCAGCACGAGCGAGGTCGACGCGGCAGTGCCGTCGCCGCCGTTGGTCACCGGGACGGTCACCGTGGAGGTGGTGCCGGGCTTGAGGAAAGCGCTTCCGTCGTTGTCGTTCACGATGGTCGGCTTCTGCGCGCGGGCCAGTGCCTGCGGCGAGGCGCCGGTGTGCGCGAGTGCGCGGTCGGCCATCACGATGCCGGCACCGGTGCGGTTGTCCACACCGGACTCGACGATGTCGATCGCCGTGGTGACAAGGGCTTCCTTGACCTCGGCGGGGGTGAGCGTCGGGTTGCCGGACAGGATCAGACCGGCGATGGCGGCGGCGTTCGGCGCGGCGGCCGAGGTGCCGAAGAACGGGCTGAAGCCGCTGACCGAGGTGGTCACGCCGTCGGCCGCGGTGATGTCCGGCTTCTGGCGCGTCTCGGCGAGGGGCGTGCCGTCGGGGGCGAAGAACGTCTTGCGCGGGCCGTCGGAGGTGAAGCGCTCCGGCTTCTGCGCGCTGTCGAAGGCGCCGGGGTACGGGCCCTTCGGGTTGGCCGGATCACCGGGCTCCAGGTCGAACGGCAGCGCCTGTGCGGCGGGCGCGGCCGCGACCGAGATCGCGCCCTTCGCGGCGGAGTGGCCGCGGGTCATGCCGGGCGTGACGAACTTCTTCAGGCCGTCGTTCGAGTCGGCGAAGCGGCCGCCGAACAGCGAGAGCGCGAAGTGCCGGTCCTCACCGCGGAACTTCACGACCGCGAGCCGCGTGCCGGTGGAGCTCGTCGGCGTGGTCAGGCGCTCGTAGGGGTCCTGGGCGCCGTCCTGGTTGTTCTGACTGAAGGTGACAACGTTGCCTTGGGCGTTGACCAGGTACAGGTCGTAGTCGTTGAACGACTGGCCCAGCGGGTCGGCCCAGTGCAGCGTCACCGGGGTGTCGCCGGAGTAGTTCGACAGCGGGTTGAACAGCTGCTTGGCGTTGGGGTCGGGGTTGAAGTCGTGGGCGGTGCCCGCGAACTTGCCGACGCCGACACCGGAGTCGACGAACTGGCCCTCCCAGTGGCCGGCCGTGCCGTCGGCGACGTTGCCCTGGTTGCCGGCGCTGGAGAAGAACACCGCGCCGTCGGCGGCGACCGCGTCGACCGCGCGCGCGATGATGCCGTCCTGGAACGGCGACTCGTTGAAGTAGATGACGTCGTCGACGATGACGTCGCAGCCGAGCTGGAAGCGCAGCTTCTTGATGTTGTCGGCGAAGCTCGCGTCACCGTTGAACGCCGTGGCGAAGCCGAGCTCCGCGTTGGGCGCGAGGTCGTGCAGGATCTCGAGCATCGCCGTGCCCTCGTCGCCGGAGCCCTCCTGGCCCGGGACGACGTCGACGGCGGGCAGCTCACCCGCGGCCTGCGACACGGCCAGCGACGAGATGCCGTCCGACAGGGCGCAGAGCTTCACGCCGACGCCGGTGACGTGGAACGAGCCACGCGCGGCCTCGGCGTTGTGGGTCTTGTCGCTCTCACTGACCTTGGCGGCCTGCACCGCGACCTGCTTCTCGGCGAGCCGGCGCTCGATCTGCTTCGCCTTGTCCTCTTTGGACACAGCGGGCTTCTTGCTCTTCTTGTCCCGCTTGTTCTCCACGCCCTGCGTCATCGCGTCGCTGCCCTGCTCGACGCGGGCGACGTCGGCGCGGCCGGCGATGTCGGCGAGCCTGGCGAGCGGAACCTCGGCGCGCACCGTGCGGTTCTCGGAGGACACCGCCCGGATCTGCCCGCCCGCGGCACGGACGGCGTTGACCAGGTCGTCGGAGAACTGCTTGGCCCGGACGTCCACGAGCGTCGTGCTGTTCGACGACACCGCGACACCGGTCTGGACCTGCGGAAGGGCACCCGTGACGCCGACCTGGACGCGCTTGCGCGACTCGACGACCAGCGCGCTGTCCACTTTGGACTCAGCCGGGGTGAGCGACTTCTTGATGCTCTGCAACGCGGCGATCTGCGCCGCCGTGCGGTCGTTGATGGACTTCGACGCCTTGACCGGATCCGCGTTCGCCGGCGTGACCGCGGTCAGCGCGGCCAGCAGAACCGCGGTACCCGCCGTGACCAGTCTCGTGCCTCTTCGAGATCGTCGCACAGGGTCTTCTCCCCCGCCGTTGGCGTGCCCCCGAGAACACGCGGCCTACGACCGGATGATCCCGGTCGAGGCGCCAACGTATGGTGCACGACTGATCACAGTCAGCATCCTTTTGGACTACTTCTCACTTAGCAGGCGCAATCACACTTCACAGAACAAACGCGTCAGTCCACAGCTGACCGGTTCGCCCGGACAGAGCCTCCAGGAGCGCCGCCGCCTGGTTGTCGGTGAGCGACGCGACGAAGTCCACCACGGCCCTCCCCCTCGCCAGGCCGCGGATCATGTCCGGCCCGGCCGGCATCTCCCCGGTCGGACCGACCAATGTGGACGGCTCCGTCCGGGCGAGCGCCGCGTACTCCGTTTCGGCCAGCTCCACGAGGTCGTGCAGCCGCCGCGGCAACCGGTCCGCCTCACTCCGGTCCGTGACCCACTGCTCCAACGCGTCGACCAGCGAGCTCAGCAACCGCGCCTGCCCCCGCTGGTGCAACGCCAGGTCCGGCCGCAACAACACGAACCGCCGGTGCACGAACTTCAGCACCTGCACCTCGTGCCACTGCGCCACCGCCAGCACCACGTGCCCGGACCTCGGCGTCGGCTCCTCGATCACCCCGACCGCGTCCACGAGCCGCCGCGTCCACCGCGCACTGAATCCGGCAACCTGCTGCTCCGCCTCGACCGACCCGTCGAACGGCACCGCCAGCAACCCGTCCACCAACTCCTTGCTGACCTTGCGCACCGCCAGCGCGAACGCCTCGTCGCTCATCACCCAGGAGTCCTTGAGGTGCATGCGCCGCCGCAACGTCTCCAGCGACCGCCCCGGCATCCTGATCTCCGCTTCGAGCTCCGCGTCGCTCAACCCGGCGAGCTCCAACGCCTGCGCCTGCCACGTGCCGAACTCGGCCGCGACCGTCGCGTGCTGCAGCACACCGACCCGGTGGAAGTCCTCCAGGTCGTGGATGGCGTAGGCGATGTCGTCCGCGGTGTCCATGACACTCGCCTCCACCGTCTGCTGCCACGCCTCGACCCGCCCGTCGAACGGCTCGCGCGCCTGCCGCAGATCGCCGATCTCCGTGACGTACGCCGAGAACTTCGAGCTGCCGGTGCCCGGCATCTCCGCCGGCTCGGCCGCGCCGCGGGGCGCGATCGGCAGACCAAGGTCCTGGTGGCGGGTCCACGGGTACTTGAGCATCGCGGCCCGCACGGCAACGGTCAGGTCCAGGCCGAGCGCCTTGGGCCCGCGGACATCGGTGGTCGTGACGATGCGGAACGACTGCGCGTTGCCCTCGAAGCCGTCGGGCAGACCGAAGCGGTGGCGGGCCAGGCGGTCGAGCACCTGCTCGCCCAGGTGCCCGAAGGGCGGGTGGCCCAGGTCGTGGGCGAGGGCAGCGGCTTCCACCACGTCGGGGTCGCAGCCGCCGAGCTTCTCCAGCACCGCGGTGAGCTCCGGCCGGGTGGTGAGGCGCTCGGCGATGGCGCGGGCGGCTTGCGCGACCTTGAGGCTGTGGGTCAGGCGGTTGTGGACGAGCAGGCCCGAGCCGGTGGAGCTCACCACCTGCGTCACACCGCCGAGCCGCGCGAAGAACGGGGAGCTCGCCACGCGGTCGCGGTCCACCCGGAAGGGGCTGGTCGCGAGGTCGGCGGTCCGGCCCGTGCCACCGGACCGGCGGGCGATGCGCTGCTCGTTGTGCATGTGCAGAAGGTACCGGGGGTGGGTGGGCTCTCCTGCTCGACTCCGGGTTCGTCTGCACCGACTCCTGTGCCCCCTCTCGCGATTCCTTGTACGGCGGCGGAGATGACCATGGGTTTCGGACGGTCGTTGGTGGTCGGACAGAGAAGAGACGAGGAGAGGACGGGATCCGGACAACGTTCACCGGATCGGGTGAGACTTGGCCAGGGTGCTGCGGGTGGCCGGCTGTGGGGGTCGGTCGGCGCGGGCAACGTGCAACAGGCGACTGGTGATCGGCTGGCTGCTGGGTGACGTGCGGGCTGGCGGGTGATGTGCGGGCTGGCGAGGCGGTAGGCAGGTAGGGCGGTGCGGCCGTCAAGGCGTGGGGCGAGGTGACAGGCAGCGGTGTGAGAAGAAGCGCCGGCGGAAGTGCGCGAGGAGCGGAATGCAGAAAGCCCCCGAGGGGAGCGCTTGTGGCGCTCGACCCTCAGGGGCTTCTGTACGTAAGTTCGGCGGCGACCTACTCTCCCACACCGTAACCAGTGCAGTACCATCGGCGCAGAAGGGCTTAACTACCGGGTTCGGAATGGGACCGGGTGTTT
>NZ_LGDY01000114.1 GCF_001279525.1 Nocardia sp. NRRL S-836
CCCCCACCGCGCCGACCGGCACCGCAACAGCCCCGCCCCTCACCGCACCCCCAGCAACTCGTCCGCGTGCTCCGCAACCCCCGCCAGCATCGCCCCCACGGCCCCGCCGGCCACCCCGAACATCGCCACCGCCGCCCGCAGCTCCGCGATCCCACCGTCCACGAACGCCTCGGCCCCCAGCAGCTGCGTGCACTCCCGCAAAACGAGGTCCAGCCCGTCCGCGACGGCCACCTTCAACGCCATCGCCGAGGCCAGGTCCACGGCGGCCGAGCAGACCGCCGCCAGGCGCCACGTCTCCACCACGCAGCGCGCGAAGCGTTCGCGCACGGCCGCGTTGTCCCACAGCACGCCCTCGCCGAGCGGCTGTTTCTCCAGGCGCGAGCGCACGTCGCGCAGCACGCGGCGGCACAGCGCCACCGCCCACAGCGCGCCGGCTCGGCGTTCCGCGGCCACGTGCAGTGCGAAGGAGGCCAGGCCGCGGCCGGGTGGGCCGACCAGCGCCGAGCGGTCCAGGGTCACCTCGTCCAGGGTGATCGCGCCGATGCCGGCGCCCTCGAAGAGCGAGGTCGGTTCCGGTGTCACGCGGACGCCGGGGGCGTCGAGCGGGACCAGGACCCAGCAGAAGCTCGTGAAGTGCCGCACCGGCTTGTGCCGCGCCAGGACCAGGGCGTGGGAGGCGTGGCAGGCGTTCGTGATCCACCGCTTGGTGCCCGACACGACCACCGAGGTGTCCGTCAAACGTGCCGTGGTGCCCATCGACATCAGGTCCGACCCGGCGCCCACGTCGTCGGTCGCCGCCAGGGCCACGATCGCGTCGCCGGACTCGACCGCGGCGGTCAGCGGGTGTCCGTTGCCGCGCAACAGGGGCAAGGCCGTGGCGAGCTGGACACAGCAGCCGAGCACCACCCCGACGGGGTGGCGTCCGTCCAGAATGGACACGTCGGCGACGGCCGGGTCCAGCTCCAGCCAGGCTTCACGCAAGGCGCACCTGCCGATCGAGCAGCGCCAGTGCGCCGTTGGCCAGCAGCAGGCGGTCGTTCGAGTAGTTCAGCGACGCCGAGCGCAGGTCGCGGAACGTGCGCTCCAGCGCCAGGTCCGACGACCGCAGGTAGCCGTGGCGCAGGCCGACGAGCTCGACCAGCTCGTCGACGGCGGCGAAGCACTCCGAGGCGGCCCGCACCTTCAGCGTGTTCACCAGCATCTGGCCCGCGCCGGTCGAGAAGTCGGCGTCGAGCGTGTGCCGCAGCAGCGCGTGCACGACCTCCAGCCGGCCGCGCACCTGGGCGATCCGGGTCAGCAGCAGCTCGGACGACGGGTCGAACTGCCGTGAGCCGCGCACCAGGCCCAGGACGCGGGAGAACGCTCCGGAAGCCGCCCCCAGCCACGCCGCAGCCCAGCCGAGGTGCGCCAGCGGGCCGAAGGTCGTGGCCACCACGTCGCGGAAACCGCCGGGCTCGCCCACGACCTGGGCCGCGGGCACGGTCCCGGCAAGCCGCATCGGCACGCTGTGGGTGGCCCGCATGCCCAGCGGGTCCCAGCCGCCGAGCACCTCGACCACGTCGAGCTGCGACCGGTCCGCGTACACCAGCGACACCTGGGTCGGCGAGGTGGCGTCCGGGGCCAGCACCGTCACCAGGAACGCGTCCGCGTGCACGCCGCCGGTCACGATCGGCGCGTCCCGGTCGATGCGCAGCGAACCGTCCACCCAGTCCACAGTGGACTCGGACGACAGCAGGTGACCGCCCTTGCCCTTCTCCGTGGTCACGGAGGCCAGGTACACGCGGCCGGACCGGATCCGGTCCACCAGTGCCGGCGCGTGCCGCACCAGTGCGAAGGCCTGCTGGCAGTGCATCGCGTAGATCATCGCGACGGACATGTCCTCACGGCCCAGCCGCAGCGTCACGTCCACGACGTCACGCACCGACCCCGCCACCGGCAGTGCCAGCAAACCGCTGTCCCGCAACGCTTCCAGCGCCTCCACAGGGAACGCCGCCTCGGCGTCGCAGCGGCCGGCGTGTTCGGCGGTGACCGCCAGCACCTTCTCCAGTGCGGGGTTCACGACGCTATCCGCAACGAGTCCACGGCCGCCCAGAGACTGCCCGCCGTCGCGAAGGTCGCGTCGGTCAGCAGCTCGTCGGGCAGCGACACCCGGTAGTTGTCCTCGATGGCGAACAACAGCTCGATGGCGCGCATCGAGTCCAGCCCGAGGTCGCGCAACGACGACTCGGGCGTGATGGTCCGCGCCCCCGCGTACTTCAGGAACGGCCGCAGCACGGCCGGGAATTCCGCGTCCACTACAAACCCCTCTCTCGTCTGAGTTCCAGCCGCGACTCGTCGACGACCACGCCACCGTCCACGACCACTTCATGCGCCAGCGGATGTCCGAGGAACGCGACAAGCGAGGCGTAAAGTCCATATGCGCCAACATTGGGAACGCTCACCACGTCCCCCGGCGACACCGGCGCGACGGCCGCGGCCCGCGCCCACGTGTCGACCGGCGTGCACAGCGGACCGGCGACGATCGTGTCCGGCACCGGCTCTCCGGACGCGACCACGTCCGGCACGATCGGCGGCAGCCGGCGCAGCCCCGACATGCCGCCGAGGTGGTTCACCCCGGACTCCAGCACGACCACGGGCCGGTCCTGCGAGCGCTTCACGTCGAGCACCCGCGTCCGCAACGTCCCGCAGGTCGCCGTCAGGTAGCGGCCCGTCTCGAACGCCACCACCGGCGCGCCGGAACGCCAGCCGGGGAACGTCTCGTCCAGCAGGGCGGCGAGACCGTCCGCCAGGCCGGGGAAGACGGGCAGGTCGCCCGCCCTGGCGAACGGTGCGCCGAACCCGCCGCCGAGGTCGAGGAGCTCCACGGCGAGGCCGGTCTCGTCGACGAGCCGGCGAGCGGTTCCCGCGGCCTGGCGGAACTGGTTCAGCAACGCGTCCTCGTCGCTGATGTTCGTGCCCATGTACAGGTGGAAGCCGGCCACCGACACGTTCTCGCGCGACGCGAACGCGGCCGGGTCGGCGAGCACCCAGGTCAGGTCGGCACCGAACTGTGACGGCACACCGGTCATCGTCAGTCCGTGACCGGGCACCGGTTGCTCGTCGTTGATCCGCACGATCGCCCGCACGGGCACGCCGAGCGCGTTCAGCTGGTCGAGCCCGAACGGCGAGTCGACGGAGAACTCGGTGACGCCCTCCTTCACCGCCTCCCGCAGGTCCTCGTCCCGCTTGCCCGGCCCCGTGTACAGCAGCTGCTCGCCGGAGTACCCGGCGTCCAGCGCCACCTGCAGCTCGCCCGGCGAGCACACCTCGGCCAGGCAGCCCAGCTCCCGCAACGTCCGCACGACGAACGGGTGCGGGTTCGCCTTGAGCGAGTAGTAGATCTCGCTGGGCCGCGGCAGCGACGAGCGCAGCAGCGCGTGGCACCGCCGCACCTCGTCGAGGTCGTAGACGTACTCAGCCACGTGTCCCCCTAGGCATGCTGCAGCCTCTTCCGGTCGACCTTCCCGTTGGGGGTCAACGGGATCTCGGTCACGACCACGCACACCCGCGGCGCCTTCGCGTCCTCGATCTGGTCGCGCAGCAGCGCCAGCACCTGCTCGGCGCTCAACGAGGTGACCGCGAACAACGTCGCCCCGTGCTGCCCGCTCACCGGCGGCAGCACCGCGGCCGCGTCGACGCCCGGCACGCGGTGCGCCGCGGCCTCGACCTCGGTGACGCTGACCCGCGACCCGTGCTCCTTGTAGATGTCGTCGCGCCGCCCCACGAAGTACAGGTAGCCGTCGGAGTCGAGCCGCCCGTAGTCGCCGGTGCGCAGCTTCGGGAACAGGCCCTCGTCGCGCGGAAACCGTTGCGCGGTCAGCTCGGGACGCCGCCAGTAGCCGCTCATCACGTTCGGGCCGCGCACCACGATCTCGCCGACCTCACCGACCGGCACCGGTGTGCCGTCCGGGTCGACGACGAGGATCTCGGTGCCCGGCAACGCCTTCCCGCACGCGCCCGGCCTGCGCAGGTCCTCGTCCTTCGGCATGATCGCCGCGCGTTTGCACTCGGTCAGCCCGAACATCAGCTGCACCTGCAGGCCCAGGATCTGGTGCCGCAGGTCGGCGATCACCTCGGGCTGCATGGCCGCGCCGGTGTTCGTGAGCAGCCGCAACGCCGGTGGCTGCGTGCCCGGCCTGGCGAGCATCCGCGCGAGCCCGGCCGCCATCGCCGGCACCGCGGGCAGCACGGTCGCACCGCACGCCCTGAGGTGGCGCACCAGCTGCGGGCCGGCGTCCGCCGCACTGCCGAGCTGAAGCCGCGCACCCGCCAGCGTGCTCAGGAACACCTGGTAGAGCCCGTAGTCGAACGCCAGCGGCAACGCGCAGAACACCGTGTCGTTCGGCAGGTACTCCAGCTGCGACTGGATGGCCCGCGCGGCGAACACGACCTGCGCGTGCGTGGAGACGACCGCCTTCGGCATCCCGGTGCTGCCCGAGGTGTAGACCAGGCACACCGGGTCGACCGCGATCGGTCCCGGCACGGTCTCCTCGTCGCCGTCCGCCACGGCCCTGCGCACCTCGTCGAGGTCGCGCAGCACCAGCACCGGCTCGCAGTCCTCGACCACGTGGGTGATCGCGACCTCCGGCGACTGCGGGTTGAGCACGCTGAACACCGCACCGGCCCGTGAGCAGCCGTACAGCAGGGCGGGCATGAGCAGGTCGACCGGGACGACGATGACGACCCGGTCACCGCGCCGCACGCCCTGCCGGTGCAGCCAGGTCGCGATGCGGCGGCTGGCCTGGTGCAGCTCGCGGTAGGTGAGCGTCGTGTCGCCGTGCCCGACGGCGAGCGAGTCCGGCCGGGACCGGGCCGCGCGGTCGAGGAACTCGTGCAGCAGCGTCATCTCGTGCTCCCCACCACGGCCGCGCCGGCGAACAGCCCGCACAGCGAGTCCAGGTCCCGCAGGCTGTCCGGCGTGAGCGCCTCGGCCTCGATCTCCACACCGAGCCGCGCCTCGACCCGTTCGATCACGTCGACCAGCCGGAACGAGCTGAACCCCGGCAACTCGCGCAACGGCGTCCGACCGCTGTGAACCCGGTTCACAAGCACTTCGCTCGCTTCGGCCGACACCACGGAACGCACGTGTGTCAGCTCTTCATCGCGTTTCAGCAGCCGGGCCAGTTCACCGGGCACGCTCGGCACCAGCACCCCGCCGCGCAGCACCCGGCGCATCGCCACGTAGCTGTGCGCGGCCAGTGCGTTCCACTCGCGGGCGTGCTCCTCGAACGTCGCCGAGTCGAGCCACGCCGCGTGCAGGCCGCGTGACCGTGCCAGCAGCCAGATGTCGAGCACCATCCGTTCGACGTCGGCGCACATGGCGGACACGTCGACCGTGCTCACGAACGGCGCAATCGCTTGCGGCGCAGGCAGCTCGCCGAACGCCAGCTCGACCACGGTGGCCCTCGGCAGCTCGTCCCACGGCACCCGCCACACACCCGGCCGCGCATCGCCCCAGGGCGTGCCGTTGTGGTAGCCGTCGACGACCTCGCAGGCGTCGCCGCCGTCGCGGAACAGGAAGCTGTGGTCCATGTGCTGGTGGCCGGCGTACGGCACCCAGCTCAGGTCGAACGCGTCCGCCACCGCGTACTGGAGCTCACCGGTCGCGCGGTCCCGCAGCGCGGCGTCGTCGTGCCGCTCCACCACCCGCAGGCCGAGCAGGCGGGCGGCCTGGGCGAGCCGGGAGTCCAGCGTGGACTCGCCGGTCAGCTCGGCGCCCAGCGCCAGGTGCGTGCCGGGGCCGTGGTGGCGGTCGGCGAGGATCGCCAGGTTGACCTGGAGGCAGTCCATGAGGTCGGCGCGCAGGCCGGTGAAGTCGGCGGGGCCGTTGGGATCGGCGGGACTATGGGCGACGGCGGGACCGCGGGAATCGGCGGGGCCCCGGGAATCGGCGGAATCCGAGGCGTCGGCGGAACCGTGTACGTCGGCGCGGACGCCGGAGCCAACGCGGTCGCCCGAGTCGGCACGCTCGCCGGAGTCGGCGTGGACGCCCGATTCGGTCAGGTCGCTGGAGTCGCTCGTCATGTCAGACCCTCCTCAGTCCGGCCACGGCGGCACGCAGCGCTTCCTCGTCGGCGGGCGCGTCCTCGGGCAGGCCGGCGAGCAGCCGGTCGTACGCCGAGAGGTCGAGCAGGCCGTGTCCGCTCACGCACACCAGCACGCCCTTGCGCGCCACGCCGCCCACACCGTCACCCGTCGCACCGCCCGGCACCCCGCTCGTCGCGCACGTGATCGCCGCGGCGAGCGCGTGCCCCGACTCCGGCGCCGGGAGCACCAGCTCGGTCATCGCGAACGCCCGCGCCGCCTCCAGCGCCGTGCGCTGTCCCACGGCCACCGCGTCCACCTGGCCGTGGTGCCGCATCGCCGAGATCACCTTCGCCGCGCCGTGGAACCGCAGCCCCGCCGAGTGCGACGGCGGGATGCCGTACGAGGAGCCGATCGTGTACATCGCCTCGACCGGTCCGGTGCCCGTCGCGTCCGTGTGGTCGTAGGCGTAGACGCCGCGGGTGAGCTTCGGCGTGGCCGACGACTCGACCGCCAGCAGCCGTTCGCCGGAGCCGCGCGCGAAGAACGGCAGCGCGATGCCGCCGAAGTTCGACCCGGCGCCGACCGAGCCCACCACGACGTCCACCGGTTCCGGCAGCTGTTCGGCCGCCTCCAGGCCGATCACGGTCTGGTGCAGGATCGAGTACGTCTCGCCGGAGCCGATGCAGAACGCCCGCTTCGGGTCCGCCGCCGCGTACTCGACGGCCTCGCCGATCGCGAGCGACAGGCTGTTCGCCTGCTGCCCCGACTGACCGACCGACGTCAGCGTGCTCGGCGACGCGTGCACCTCCGCGCCGAACAACCGCATCAGGCTGCCCCGGTAGGGCTTGTCCCGCAGCGAACCGCCGACCATGAACACCGTGCAGGTCATGCCGAACGCCGCGCACGCCGCCGCCAGCGCCGTGCCCCACTGGCCGGCGCCGGTGCCCGTGACCAGCTCGCGGAAACCGGCGCGGTGGTAGTAGAACGCCTGCGCCAGCGCGGTGTTCAGCTTGTGGCTGCCGGAGATGTTGCCGCCCTCGTACTTCACGTAGATCGGGACGCGGGCGCCGACCTCCTCCTCGAACCGCCGCGCCCGCCACAGCGGCGACGGCCGGTACGACCGGTAGCGCTCCAGCACCGGCTCCGGGATCTCCCAGAACTCCCTCGCCGACACCGACTGCCGCACCAGCTCCAGCGGCAGCCCGGCCGTGACCGCGCCGGACGAGGTCTCCGGGGTCAGGTCCGGCGGCAGGTCGTACCCCAGGTGCGGCAGCACGCTCTGCCAGTGCGTGATCATTGTGGGCGCGGTCATGACTCGACCGCCGCGCTGACCACGTCGACGATGTCCGCGACCGTCGTGAACTTGCGGCCGGCGAACAGGTCGTCCGGCAGCGTCACGTCCAGCTCGTCCTCCAGCTTGACCAGCATGCCGAGGAACCCCAGCGAGTTGATCCGCAGCAGCGAGCCGTTCAGCGGTTCGTCGTCGGCGAGGTCCGCGGGGTCGAGCGCCAGCCGGGACTCGCGGATGACCAGCTTCTTCACGACGTGCCCGATCTCAGCCACGCAACGCCCCCTCCCCCTCGATCACCCAGCTGTAGGTCAGCAACGCCGACAGGCCCACCGGTCCGCGCACGTGCAGCCGGCCGGTGCTGATCGACAGCTCCGGGCCGAGCGCCATGGTCGGGCCGTCGTGCAGCCGCAGCGAGCCGTTCACGACGAGCGCGGCCGCGTCCACGGTGTTGAGGAACCGGGTCACCACCGCACGGTCCGAGGCGACGATGCCCTCGGTGTGACCGGACCCGTACCGGCGGATGTGCGCGACCGCGTCGTCCACAGAGGACACGCGGTGCAGCGCGATCGTGCGGTCCAGGAACTCGCGGCCGTGGTCGTGCGCGTCGAGGTCGAGCTTCAGCGCCCACCCGTCCCGCGCCGCCTCCAGCGCCTCGATCAGCGCGGGCGCGATGTCCTCGTGCGCCAGCACCATCTCCAGCGTGTTGCACGCGGTCGGCTCCGGCAGCTTGCTGTCCAGCGCGATCGCCACCGCGAGCGCGACGTCGGCGCTGGCGTCGACGTACAGGTGGTTCACCCCGCCGCCGGAGGCGATCACCGGGATCGTCGAGGCCGACAGGCAGTAGTCGATCAACGAGGGGCTGCCGCGCGGGATCAGCGCGTCGATGACGTCGTGGCGCTTCAACAGCTCCCGCACCACGCGGCGGTCGTGGTCGGTGACGACCTGCACCATCCCGTCGGGCAGCCCGGCCCTCGCCGCCGCCTCGGCCGCGATCCGGCCGAGCTCGGCGTTGGTCTGCGCCATCTCCTTGCCACCGCGCAGGATCACCGCGTTGCCGACCGCGACCGGCAGCAGCGCGCCCTCGATCGTGACCGTCGGCCGCGCCTCGTAGATCATCAGCACGACGCCGAGCGGCTTGGCGATCCGGTTGCCGGCCCGCGCGGTCACGCGGGGCAGCTCGCCGCGCACGTCGTCGGCCAGCTTCAGCAGCACGTCGAGGTGGCGCTGGGCCAGCGTGAGCCGGTCCAGCAGCTCGCCCTCCAGACCGGAGTCGGCGACGTCGGCGGCGTTCGCGTCGAGCACCCGCGACCAGTCCTTCGCGAGGCCGATCGCGAGCTCGGAGCAGTAGTCGGCGTACCGCGGGTCTCCCGGTGGCGGGGCGGCTGCTCTGGCCTGCCCCGCACGCGTCACCACATCCACTGGCCACCGTCCACGATCAGCTTCTGCCCGGTCACGTACGTGCCGTTGACGAGGAACTCCAGCCCGTCCGCGACGTCCTCGACGGTTCCCATGCGCCCCACCGGGATCTCGGAGATCACCTGGGCCCGCGCGACCGGGTCGTCCAGCCGGAACCGGGTGACCAGCTCGTCGGTCTCGGTCATGCCGGGGATCAGGCAGTTCACCCGGATCCGCGGCGCCAGCTCCAGCGCCAGGCACTTGGTCAGGTGCAGCAGCCCGGCCTTGGACGCGCAGTAGTTGGCGCCGTTCGTCCTGGCCCGCATGCCGGTCGTGGCACCGACGTTGATCACGGTGCCCTCGTCCATCCTGGGCACGAACGCCTTCGTCAGGTAGAACGCGCCGGACAGGTTGGTGTCGACCACGGTCCGCCAGTCCTCGACGGACATGTCCAGGAACGGCCGGTCGATGTTGACCCCGGCGTTGTTCACCAGCACCGACACCGCGCCGATCTCCGCGGCCACCTTCTCGACCGCGTCCGCGTCGGCCACGTCGACCTGGTACGTGCGCAGGCCGGACGCCTCCGCCGCTGCCCGGTCCGACCGGTACAGCGCCACGACCTCGTAGCCGAGCTTGACCAGGCGCCGGCTCAACGCCAGCCCGATCCCGCGCGTGCCACCGCTCACCACCGCGAGGCTCATGCCCGCACCCCCAGGAACGCGTCGAGTTGTGCCGTGAGCTCCGGCAGGTGCTCAGGGTCGAAAACGCTGTAGTGCGAGGCCGCCAGCGTGCCGGTGACCAGGTCGGGTGCCAGCTCGCACCAGCGGTCCGCGGCTGCCTCGCGGTCGCGGAAGTCGTCGTCCAGGCACATCAGCATCAGCACGCGCCCGGCGTAGCTGCCGGTGCCGCGGTAGTCGGCGAGCGCCGCGACCTGCGTGTCGAACGTCGCCCGCACCCGGTCGGCGGTGGCCGGGTCCGGTCGCGGGCCGAGCATGCCGACGATGAACTCCCGCAGCTCGGTGTCGTCCTCCACAGTGGACACACGCGGCAACGGCGAGCTGTCCACCAGCACGAGGTCCGGCGCGCCCGGCAGCCGCTGGCACAGCTCCCAGCCGATCGTGCCGCCCAGCGACCACCCGAACACCAGCTCGGGCTCCACGCCGGCCTCGGCCAGCGCGTGCCGCGCCGAGTCCGCCATCTCCGCGATCGTGCGCTCCGGCTCCTCGTCGGGAACCAGGCCGGCCGCGCGGACGGCGTGGACGTTGTACCGCGCGCCCAGGTGCGTGGCCAGCCGCAGGTACGGGTTGAGGCCACCGCCGGCTCCGGGCAGCAGCACGGCGGACGGCCGGTCGCCGCGCCGCACGAGCGTGATCAGTCGGCCGAGCATCAGCCCGCCTTCCCGGCACGGACGAGGCCGGCCAGCGTCGCGACGGTCGGCGAACCGAAGAAGTCGATCATCGGCACCGGGACGCCGTAACGCTCCTGCACCTCGGCCAGGACGGTGAAGATGGTCAGCGAATGCGCGCCGTACTCCAGCACCGGCCGGTCGCGCACGATCGGCTCGACGTTGAGCACACCGGCCCAGATGCCGGCCAGGTCGCGCTCCAGCTCGTCCTCGTACTCGACCGCCGCCGGTTCCTCGGGCACCACCAGCAGTTCGTCGCTGCGGGCCACCAGCGCGTCCCGGTCGGTCTTGCCGGTCGGCGTGGTCGGCACGGTGTCCAGCTCGAACACCCAGACCGGCACCATGTACGACGGCAGCGACCGGGACATCTCCGCCTTGATCGCGTCGTTGTCCAGCTCACCGGAGGGCACCACGAACAGCACCAGCTCGCGGTCCACGCCCTCGCCGCGCACGACCGCGACCGCCTGGTGCACCGAGGGGCACCGGTTCGCGACGGTCTCGATCTCGCCCAGCTCGATCCGGTAGCCGCGGATCTTGACCTGGTCGTCGGCCCGCCCGAGGAACGTCAGCACGTCGTCGTCATCGCGCACGACCAGGTCGCCGGTGCGGTACATGGTCCCGTCGCCGGCGAACCGGTCCGGCACGAACCGCTGGGCGGTGATCTCCGGGTCGTTGACGTACCCGGTGGCCGGGCACAGCCCGCCCAGGTACAGCTCGCCGACCACCCCGGGCGGCGCGAGGTGCCCGGTCGAGTCCACGACGTAGGCCTCGACCCCGGGGTACGGCAGGCCGATCGGCACGTGCGCGGCCCAGTCGTTCTCGCGGTACGACAGCCGGTGCGAGGTCACGGCGTGCGTTTCCGTCGGCCCGTACAGGTTCACGAGAACGCAGTGCCGGTGCCGTTCGAAGAACATCCGCACCTCGTCGTCGACCATCAGCTGCTCGCCGGAGACGCACAGGTAGCGCAGGTGCGGCAACACGACCCCGCGCGCGTTCGCCAGCTGCACCAACGGCCGCAGCGCCGCGACCGGCAGGTACACGTGCGTGACCTCGGTCGAGGCGATCCGGGTCAGCACGGCCGGGAACATCCGGCGGTCGGCCGGCTCGCGCGACACGATCGTGCCGCCCGCGACCAGCGTCGGGATGATCTCCTGGAACGACACGTCGAACCCGAGCGGCGCGTACTGCAGGAACCTCGTGTCGGCGTCCATGTGCATGGCCGCGAGCTGCCACGCCGTCAGGTTCGCGAGCGGGCCGTGACCCATCTCGACACCCTTGGGCTTACCGGTCGAACCCGAGGTGTACATGACGTAGACCGGGAACCCGGTGCCCTCCACCAGCGCGGCGCCCGGACCGTCCAACGTGGACACCTCGGCGTCGCGGCCGATGACGAACCCGCAACCGGCCTTCTCGATCATGTACGCGAGCCGCTCGTCCGGCAGCGACGGGTCGAGCGGCAGGTAGGCGGCGCCGCGGCGGAGGATCGCGAGGATGGCGACCGTGGTGTCGGCGAGGTCCTGGTTCACCAGGCCGACGACGTCACCGGGGCCGATCCCCTTGGCCGCCAGGCCGTTCGCGACCCTGCGGGCGGCGGCGACCAGCTCGCGGTAGGTGAACGTGCGGTCCGGCGTCTCGATCGCGACGGCGTCCGGCGCACCGGCCGCCACGTCGTCGACGATCGAGGCGAACGAGCCGTCCGCGATCGCGCGGTGCCAGCCGTCGTTGCGCGGCACCGGCCAGTCGGTGAACAGGTCCGCCAGCGCGACCGACGAGTCGGCCAGCGCGCGGCGCATCGCCGAGCGCAGCGACGTGAGCAGGCCGTCCGCGGTGGGCGGCGAGATCAGCTCGCGGTCGTACTCCAGCTCGAACTGCCAGCGCCCGTCGACCGGCGTCGCGCCCAGCCACAGGTCGAACTTCGCGTTGCCGTTGCCCAGCTCGTGCATGCGCAGCACGGAGCCCTTGGACTCCGAGAACGTGTCCTGCATGGCGAGCATCGCGCTGAACAACGGGTTGCGGTTGCTCGACCGCTCCGGCCGGGCGTGCGCGACCAGCTGGTTGAACGTGATGTCCACGTTGGACCGGCAGTGGTCGACCGCGCCCTTGACCACCTTGCCGAGGTGCTCGTCGACCGTGCGCGACCACTCGGCCTCGACGGTGACCGGCAGGGTGTTGACGAAGAACCCGCACAGGTCGAACGCGCCGATCGTGCGCCGCGCCATGAACGGGCTGCCGATCAGCACGCTGCCCACGTTGCCGTGCCGCGCGAGCACCAGGCCGTACATGCCGCTGAACACCACGAACGGCGTCACGTCCAGGCGGCGGCACAGCTCGGTGAGCGCCTTGCCCTCGGCGTCGGACATCGTCCAGCTGATCCGCGCGCCGGTGAACGAGGTGTAGGACGGGCGGCCCGGCCGCGGCGAGAGCACCAGCGGTGGCACCTCGCGCAGCTGCTCGGCCCACTCCTTGGCCCGCTCCGCGACGCGTTCCGGGCTGGCGCTGCGGGTCTGCGCCTCGAGCTCCTTGCGGAACGCGATCTCGCGCGCCTCCCGCTTGGCCGCCAGCTCCTCGCGGGACAGCGGATGGGCCAGCGCGGCTTCGAGGTCGCGCACGAACGGGCCGAGCGAGATGCCGTCGAGGATGATGTGGTGGTCGGCCAGCAGCACCGCCGCCGCGCTCAGGTCCGCCGCCCGCACGAGCGCGAACCGGTACGCCGGGCCGCGCGACAGGTCGAACGTCGGCCGGCCGATCCGTTGCGCGACATCGGTGATCGCCTGCTCGAACTCCCACGCCTGCACGGTCACGCGCTCCATCGGCACCACGACCGGCGGTGGCGTGAGCGAGGCGTGCATCTGCGGCAGCGCGGCGAACACCTCGCGCATCGCCGGCTGGATCGTGACCAGCGTCAGCAACGCCCGCGACACCGCCTCGTCGCTCAGCGCGGGGTCGATGTCGAAGCGGACGAGCTGGTTGTACAGCACGGAGTCGGCCGGCGCACCCGCGTCGACGACCAGCAGTCCCTTCTGGGACTCCGTCATGGGCAGCCTCATGCCGCTCCCTCCAAGTCGCGCAACCAGCCCTTCAGGTCCCCCACCGTGCGGAGCTCGACCAGCCGCGTGGCGTCGATCTCCGCGTCGTCGTCCGTCGCGACCTCGACCGCGAGCCGCAGCAGCGCGAGCGACTCGATGCCCGCTTCCAGCAACGGGGTCGAGTCGTCGAAGTCGGTCGACGCGTACCGGGCAATCACCGAATCCAGGTCGGACATGAGCGCAAGCTTCAGCGCCGCCGATGTTTTCTCGATGTTCGCGCGATGGAATGTCGCTGTACGGGCTGGACAGGCCTCGCAGGCCGGGTAATAGTGGGTCACCCTGGAATGGAGAGGCAGCTCGTGCGCGCTCGCTGTACCGGATTTCACCTGCGGAAACACCGGTTCACAGCCCCAGGCATCGCGTTTTCGGAGCTGCCCATTCACAAACCAAATGGCCGAACGGACGGGGAACTGCCGTGAATTCACCCGACGAGCTGCGTCCTGCCACGGCGCGCCGCAACGAATGGTTGCTGGTAACGTTCACCGGCACCACGAACATCGCGGACGCGGTCACGCGGGTCGCCCTGCCGCTGCTCACGGTCGGCATCACGACGTCGCCGATCGTGGTGACCGCGGTGGCCTCGCTGATGACGTTGCCGTGGCTGCTGACCGCGTTGCACATCGGTGTCTTCGTCGACCGCATGGACCGCCGCACGCTCATGATGAGCGCCGAGATCGCCCGCACCGCCTCGGTCGCGGTGATCCTGCTGGCGTACTTCGCGGACGCGGTCAGCCTGCCGTTGATCTACCTCGTCGCACTGGTGCTCGGTCTCGCCGACGTGCTCGCGGGGGTGTCCGGCGCGGCGATCCTGCCCAACGCCATCCCGAAGAAGCGCTGGCAGAAGGTCAGCGAACGGGTCACCGGCCTCGAGTACCTCGCGAACGGCTTCCTGGGCACGCCGATCGGCGGTTTCCTGACGGCGGCGGGCTTCGCGGTCGCGTTCGGTGTCTCCGGGCTCGTCTACGCCGTCGGTGCCCTGCTGCTGCTCTCGCTGGTCGGCAAGTTCAAGGTGGAGCCGACGACCGAGCGCAAGTCCGTGCACGCGGAGATCAAGGACGGCCTGGGGTTCCTGTTCGGCAACAAGCTCCTGCGCACGATGTCGTTGATGATCACGGCGATGGCGGCCTGCTGGGGTGCCTGGCTCGCGCTGATCCCGGTGTACGCGGTCGGCGGGCCGCTCGGGCTGTCCGCCCAGCAGTACGGCCTGCTGCTCACCTGGCTGGGCGCCGGTGGTGTGGTCGGCTCCCTGCTGGTCGGGTGGATCAACAGGCTGCTGGGCCGCCGCTGGTCGATGTTCGTGGACATCATCGGCTCGTTCGCGCTCGTCGCCGCGCCCGCGTTCCTGCCGGCGGAGCCGAGCAGCGCGTACGTGATCGGCGCCGCGGCGTTCGTCGCGGGTGCCGGTGGTGTCATGTGGACGGCCAACTCGCGCGTGATCACGCAGACGTTCGTGCCCGCCGAGATGATGGGCCGCTACAGCGCCGCCGCACGGGTGGTCGCCTGGGGTGCCTCGCCGATCGCGGCCTTCCTGTCCGGTGTGATCGCGCAGTTCGCCGGCTACCGCTGGGCGTTCGGCCTGTTCGCCGCGCTGTGCCTGGCGATCGTGATCCCGTTCTTCCGGGTCGTCACGCCCGAGGCGGTGGCCGCGGTCGACCAGCCGGACGAGCCCGAGGACGAGGCGGCAGAGGACCAGGCCGCTGACCAGAAGGACAAGCCGGAGGAGGCGAAGGCGTGACCCTGTGGCAACGCTTCGCCGCGACCACCGAGCGGCACCCGGACGCGGTGGCGCTGGTCGCCGAGTCGGCGTGGACCTACGCGGACCTGCACGACCTGGTGCTGCGCACGGCCGGTCAGGTCGTGCGGGACGCGGGCGGGGTGCCCGCGGCGGTCGGCGTCGTCGCCACCCGGACCGTCGACGCCTACGCGGGTTATCTGGCCGGGTTGCGGCTGGGCGCGGCCGTCGTGCCGATCAGCCCGGACTGGCCGGCCGCACGGGTCGCGGCGATCTGCTCCGCCGCCTCGGTCACGCACGTCGTGTCGGCCGCGGGCAGCGGAACGCCGTGGGACGAGCCGTACACCGGCGAGGCGGACGACGTGGCCTACACGCTGTTCACGTCCGGCTCCACCGGAACGCCGAAGGGCGTGCCGATCCGGCACCGCAACGTGCTGGAGTACCTGGACTACAACGTGGCCCGCTACGGCGTCTCACCGGAGTCCCGGCTGTCGCAGACGTTCGAGCTCACCTTTGACCCGTCCGTGTTCGACATGTTCGTGGCCTGGTCGGCGGGTGCGTCCGTGGTCGTCGCACGGCCGGACGACAAGATGGCGCCGGTCCGGTTCGTGAACACCCATGAGATCACGCACTGGTTCTCGGTGCCGTCGGTCATCTCGCTGGCCAGGCGGCTGCGCCAGCTGCGGCCCAATGCGATGCCGACGCTGCGGTGGAGCCTGTTCGCGGGCGAGCAGCTGACGCTGGACGCGGCACGGGCGTGGTCGACCGCCGCGCCCGCCTCGACCATCGAGAACCTCTACGGGCCAACGGAGCTGACCGTCACCTGCACCGGCTACCGGCTGCCCGGCGTCTGGCCGGTGACGTCGAACGGGACCGTGCCGATCGGCGAGGTCTACCCGCACCTGTCGTTCGAGATCACCGAGGACGGCGAGCTGTGCGTCGGCGGCTCGCAGTGCTTCTCCGGATACCTCGACCCGGAGCAGAACGTGGGCCGGTTCCTCGGCGGCCGCTACCGCACCGGCGACCGGGTGCGCTGGGAGGACGGCGTGCTGGTGCACCACGGCCGCCTCGACGACCAGGTGAAGGTGCACGGCTACCGGGTCGAGCTCGGCGAGATCGAGTCGGTGCTGCGCCGCCACCCGCTGGTGCAGGACGTCGTCGTGCTCGCGCCCGGTGAGCTGCACGCCGTCTACACCGGCACCGCCTCCCCCGCCGAGCTGGAGGCGCTGGTCGGCGCGGAGCTGCCCGCGTACATGGTGCCGCGCACGTTCTCGCCCGTCACCGGCTTCCCGTTGAACGGCAACGGGAAGATCGACCGGCGCCGGCTCGCCGCCGACCTCGGGGAGGTGGCGGGTGCGGTTCCGGATCCTCGGCGCGGTTGAGGTCTTCGACGGTTCGTCGTGGCGCACCATCGGGTCGGCGAAACAACGCGCGCTGCTGGCGTCGTTGCTGCTCAACGCCAACCAGGTGGTGCCGGCGGACCGGCTGATCTCCGACCTGTGGCCCGACGGTCCGCCCGCCTCCGCCTCCGGGTTGCTCGCCGGGTACGTGTGGCGGCTGCGGCACACCCTGCGCGACGACGGCGTGCTGCTGACCCGCGCGCCCGGCTACCAGCTGGCCGTGCCGTCCGGCGCGATGGACGTGCACTACTACGAAACCCTGGTGTCCCAGGGACGTGCGGCCTCCGACCTGGAGGAGGCGGTGTCGGCGTTCACCCGCGCGCTGGCGGTGTTCCGGGACGTGCCGTACGCGGACGTGCCGCTGACGCCGTCGGTGCTGGCCGAACGGGCGCGGCTGGAGGAGTCGCAGCTGTCGGTCGTGGAGGCGCGGATCGACGCCGAGATCAAGCTCGACCGGCACGAGGCGTTGCTGCCCGAGCTGAAGCTGCTGGTGTCGCAGTTCCCGTTGCGCGAACGGCTGCACGCCCACCTGATGCTCGTGCTCTACAAGTGCGGCCACCAGGCCGACGCGCTGGGCACCTACCGGGACCTGCGCAGGCTGCTGGTCAACGAGCTGGGCATCGAGCCGTCGAAACCGTTGCGGGACCTGCAACAACGCATCCTCCAGGAGGACCCGTCGCTGCTCGGCGCAGCACCCGTGCGGGTCCGGCCGCGCACCCCGCCCCCGCGCGGCGTGCTGATCGGCCGGTCCCGCGAGATCGCCGCGGTGGCCGGACTGCTCGCCTCCGAACAGATCTGCGCGGTGCACGGCGCGGTCGGCGTGGGCAAAACCGCGCTGGCCGCGCACGCCGCGTTCTCCGTCGCCGCCCACTTCCCCGTCGGCGTGCTGCACTTCTCGTCCGCCGAGGCGCTGCACTCGTTGCCGCCGGGGGTGTTGGCGGTGCTCGACGACGTGCCCGACGTCGGCACGGTTCCGGCCGGTGTCGGTGTGCTGGCCACGTCCCGCGGGCCGGTGCGCGGTGTGCCCGGCCGGTCGCACGTCCACCTGGGACGGTTGCCCGGCGCGGCGGCGGTGGAGCTGCTGAAGGCGCACATCGGTGACCGCGAAGGGCCCACCGCCGAGATCGCCCGGCTGTGCGAGCACCTGCCGCTGGCACTGCGGATCGCCGGTGACCGCCTCGCGACCCGCCCCGACTGGTCGCCGGCCGACTTCGCCGCGCGGCTGGCCGACCCGCGACGGCGGCTGGACCTGTTGTCGTGGCAGGACAACAGCGTCCGCGAACGCCTCTCAACCGCCTGGGACGGCCTCACCGCGGCCGGGCGGTCGGCGTTGCGGCTGCTGGGCGCGCTGGACCTGCCGGTGGTCGCGGCCGACACGATCGGCGCGCTGATCGGGCGCTCGGAGGCCGAGGCGTCGCTCGTCGCCGAGCGCCTGATCGACGCCGGACTGCTCGAAAGCCTGACGATGGACCGCTACCGGGTCCCCGACCTGGTCCGGTTGTTCGCGCGGGAACGCCAGGACGGGGACGCCTCGGCCGCGATCTCCCGCGTCGTCGAGCACTACGTGACGCTGGTGGACCAGCGACGGTCCACATCGGACCGCCGGGCCTGGTACCGCGGTGAGCTGGCGACGCTGCGGTCGCTCAGCCTGCACGACCGGTCGGACCGCCTGCACCGGGCCGTGGCCCAGCTGCTCGGCGGCCGTTCCGGCTGATCCCGGACCCCGCGGCCGGGTCCTACGGCTTCGTGATCTCCAGCTGCAGCTCGGTGACCCAGTCCGCCGGGTCACCGTGGCCGTAGTGCAGGTACACCTCCCGCGCGTACCCGTTCTGCCGGTACCCGTTGGCCTCGATCCACTGCGCGACCGCCTGGTAGGTGGCGTCGACGTCGTCCATCGGGCCGCGGTGCACGATGGTCGCCGCCTGCGGCAGCGCCGGCAGGTCCACGACCTCGAAGTCGTGGGCGTCCGACGGCTCCGCCGACACGGTGAAACCGGCCCGCACCAGCACCGCGTCCCCCTCGGCAGGCTCGTAGGTCGCGATGCCGTACCCGGTGATCGGCACACCCGCGCGTTCGACCCGCGCCATCAGCTCCGGGTACAGCGGCTGGATGACCGGGCCGACGTCCTCGGGGCCGTAGGACGCGGCGGTGGCGGTCAGCCGGGCGACCCGCGCTGACGGAACGGACTTCACGACAACGTCGTCGGTGGGCATGGCGCCCTCCCTCTCGATGGCGTGGAGACGTGCCTCGACCCGGCGCAACCGCGCGGTGTCCGCGAGGATCTGCTGCCGCAGCTCGGCCCGCCGCAACGACAGCATGCCGTGCAGCTGCTCCGCGGACAGCTCCTCGTCGAGCACCACGCGGACCTGTTCGAGCGTCAGACCGAGGTCCTTCAGCGCGACGAGCCGGTTGAGCCGGTGCAGCTGGGCCGCGGTGTAGGAGCGGTAGCCGGTGCCGGGGTCGACGTGGGCCGGTGGGAGCAACCCCACCGCGTCGTAATGGCGCAGCATCCGCACTGACACCCGCCCCAGACGGGCGAAGTCTCCGATGGTGAACATGACTGCTCCTGTGTAGGGGCTGACACGGTGTCAGGGTCAAGAAATGATGGTTTGAGCAACGCGCGGGGTGCGCATCCTTGGATGTTGACGAGAGGTGGCACATGACGTTCGCCCATCCGGCGTTGTTCTACTCCGACGAGGAGTCCTACATCGACGGCATCGTCCCGTTCGTCATGGAGGGCCTCGCCAACGCCGAACCCGTGGTCGTCGCGGTGCCCAGCCACAGCCTGGTGCTGCTCAGGGACGCGCTGAGCGGGTTCGCCCACCTCGTCACCTTCATCGACATGGCGGACTCCGGCCGCAACCCCGGCCGGATCATCCCCGACCTCCGCGCGTTCGCCGACCGGCACCGCGGGCCGTTGCGGATCATCGCCGAACCGGTGTGGGAGGGGCGCAGCGACGTCGAGTACCCGGCGTGCGCGCTGCACGAGGCGCTGGTGAACTACGCGTTCAGCGGCCGTGACCTCAGCATCCTCTGCCCGTACAACACCACCACCCTCAGCCACGACGTGCTCGCCGACGCCGAGAAGACCCACCCGGTCGTGATCGACGCCGGCGGTCACCGCCCCAGTGACCACTTCCACCCCGCACGGGTCGTCGTCGCAGCGCACACGATGCCGCTGCCCATCCCCGAGAACGCCGTCAGCACCAGTGTCGGCGCCGGGGCGATGGCGGCGGTGCGGGCGTTCGCGCGTGAGCAGGCCACGAAGCTGGGTCTCACGCCGGACCGCGTCCATGACTTCACGCTCGCGGTCACCGAACTGGCGACCAACAGCGTCAGGCACGGCGGCGGCGAGAGCACCGTCCGGGTCTGGGCCGAAAGCGAAAGCATTGTTTGCCAAGTCAACGACAACGGCCACATCACCGATGTTCTGGCCGGACGCACACCCGTTCACGCAAACGATCCAGGTGGTCGCGGACTGTTGCTGGTCAACCGTTTGGCGGACCTCGTGCGCACCCAAACGACGTCGTCGGGCACTGCGATCCAGGTCAGATTCGACCTGGGGAACAAAAAGGCAACGTGATCGACATACATTTGGCCGATCTCGTTATAGCTTGAGCACGTGCACGACGAGGGAGCGACGGAAATCGGTTACACGGGGGCACGTTTCGGGTCGCCGGCAACCCGCAGACGACTGCGTGCCGATGGAACGGAAGACTCGAACGGCGTGGAGACGCAACAGCTACCCCGTCAGCAGCCGTTGCGCCGACGACCGCCGGAACCGCATCCGGAGTGGCCGATGCTGGAAGACGAACCGCAGGTATCCGCGCGGGACAGCGCGCTGGTACGTCCCTACGCCCGCACCGGCGGCCGCACCTCGGCCCGCCACGACCTGCGTCTGGAGACGCTGCTCTCGACCGACGAGGAACGGCTCTACCGCGCGACCGCGGACCAGTCCCAGATGATGAGACTGTGCCTGCAACCGCGTTCGGTCGCGGAGATCTCCGCCCTCATGAAGATCCCGCTCGGTGTGACGCGGGTGCTGCTGAGCGACCTGATCACGCTCGACCTCGTCGCCGTGCACGAGCCGGGCGACAAGCCGAACATGGCGCTGCTCGAACGGGTTCTGTCGGGTCTGCGGCGGCTTTGACGCACGCTCGGCCAGCGCGCGGAACGAGGTCGGGTCACCGATAATGGTGACCGTGGCGACCCCCAGCGGCGAGACCGAACCGACCCGTCAGCAGACCCCGCAGCAGCTCCCACCGACGGCTCCACCGACGACCCCGATCAAGACCCCGCCGGTGACCACGACCCCGGCCGCGCCGAAGAAGCTGCGACCGACCAGGATCAGCGGCACCTGGGTGGCGATCCTGGTCGCGATCGTCGTGCTGATCTTCCTGCTGATCTTCATCCTGCAGAACGGCAACGACTCGACCATCCACTTCCTGTGGGGGCAGAGCACCCTGCCGCTCGGGGTGGCGCTGCTGTTCGCGGCGATCGGCGGCGCGGTGCTCGTCGCGGTCGTGGGCGCGGCCCGGATCATGCAGCTGCGCAGGCAGGCCAAGCGCGTCGAGGCCGACCGCGTGCTGCCTACCGGTCGTCCCGGGACCTCAGCACCAGCTCGACGCGAGAGCTGATCCCGAGCTTGCGGAAGATCTTGCGCAGGTGGAAGTTCACCGTGTGCGGTGACATGAACAGCTGCGTGGAGATCTGCCGGTTCGTCTGACCCTTCGCCACGAGGTTCGCGATCGCCCGTTCGGTGTCGTCCAGACTGGACCATCCGGACGAGGGCCTGACCGGCTCGGCCCGTCTGCGCCGGCCCAGTTTCCGCAGCCGGCCCAGCACGCGGGCGCTGTCGCGGGACGCGCCGATCTCCCGGTAGCGGGCGAGCGCGTCCTCCAGCGCCTTCACCGATGCCGTGCGGTCGGGTGCCGATGCCAGCAGCGCGCCCAGGTCTTCGGCGGCGTTGGCCCGCGCCCACGGGTCGCGGTGCTGTGCCGAGGCCAGTTCCAGCAACGCGGCGTCCCCGTCGAGCAGGCCCCGTGCGTGCAGTGCGGCGGCGGCCACGGCCCGCAGGTCCGGGTTCTCCTCCGCCAGCTGCTCGGCCCGGTCGACCACGGCCTTGGCCAGCCGCTCGTCCCCGGCCTCCACGGCACGGCGCACGAACCACCCGGCCGCACGGGGCTCTTCGGCGAACAGCCCGGACGACACGAGCGCCGGGTACTCGCCGTTCAGCAGCCCCAGCGCCGGGTCGAGGCCGCGGCCCACGTACGTGACGAGCACGTCGGCCCAGTGGTAGTAGGCGCGGGAGAAGACGATGCCGTCGACCGGCGCGAGACCGCGGTACCGCTCGACGTGCTCCACCGCCGCCGGCAGGTCGCCGGTGTGCAGCGCGACCACGGCGAGCACCGCCAGCGCGGGCGCCACCACCGCGGTGTGCCCGGTGTCCTCCGCGGTGGCCAGCACGGTGCGCGCCTCGGCTGCCGCCTCCTCGATCCTCCCGGCCTGCAACGACATCCGCGCCTGCACGACCGCGGTCAGCAGCTGCCGGGTGACCACGGCGGACGGGCCGCTGCGCACCCGGTGCAGCACGCCGTCGGCCTCGCCGAACTCGCGCAGCCCGGAATGCAGGGTCGCCAGCAGCAGCTGCGGGTAGGCGCACAGGTCGTGTGACGACACGGATCGCGCGGCAGCGCGCGCCAGTTCCAGTGCCGTGCCGGGTTGTCCGGTGTCCCGCGCGATCACCGCCAGCACGGCCAGCGCGGTGGCCAGCACGTCGTCCGGCGCACTCTTGCGGGTGCCCACGACCGCCTCGGCCAGCTCCTCCGCCCGCCGCCGGTCGTGGGCGAGCAACGCCATCAGCCTGGTGATCTCCACCCACGGCACGAGGTCGGCAGCCAGGTCGGGGTCGCCGAGCAGCGCGTCGGTGATCTCCACGGCTTCGGCGTGGCGGGTGGCGAGCACCGCCGTGACCGCGACGCAGTGCCGCAGCCCGGCCGCCGCCGGGGCGGGCACCTGCCGGGTCAGCAGATCCTTCGCCAGCGCCTGTCCCGCCGCCGGCCGGCCCGCCGCGACCAGCGCGCGGACAGCGGTCACCGTGCGGTGCGCCAGCGAGGGCGAGCTCTCGTCGGTGAGCTCCAGCGCCCGCACGGCGAGCTCGGCCGCGGCCTGCGGTGCCTGCCACAGCACGGCTTTCGCCGCCGCGACCAGACCGTCGACCGACCGCGCGTCACCGCGCTGGGCACCGTGCAGCAGGTGCCCGGCGGCGACGACCGCGCCGTCACCGCGCCGCAGCAGCATCTCACCGGCCTCGCGGTGCACCGCGCGCCGCACGGGTGCGGGCACCGAGTCCGCGACCAGCCGCCACACCAGCTCGTGCCGGAACTCCAGCCGGTCCTCGGTGGCGGCGACCACGCCGGCACCGATCACCTCGTCCAGCGCGGGCAGCAGGACCGCCGTGCTGGAGCCGAGCAGCTCCGCGACGTCGCCGGGCTCGAACCGCTGCCCCAGCACCGAAGCGACCTGCAGGACGTGCCGGGCGTGGCCGCTCAACGCGGTGAGGCGGCCGCGGATCAGCGCCTCCGTCCGGTGCGGCGGGCAGTCGGTGCGCAACGAGGAACGGCCGGAGCCGACGACGACGTGCCCGTCCTCGCACAGTGCCGTGACGAGTCCGAGCAGCGCGGCGGGGTTGCCCTGCGCGGTCGCGGCGAGCGCCAGCAGGTCGTCGTCGGGAGCTCCGCCGGTGAGGTCGCCGACGAGCTCCGCCACCACGTCGTCGGGCAGCGGTCGCAGCTCGATGCGCACGGCGTTGCGGGCGAGGCCGGCGAACAACCGGTCGGTGCCTTCGCCCGCGCGCCGGGCCAGCAGCCAGACGACCCGCTGCCGCGTGGTGGCGGGCAGGAGCGCGCGCAACGCGGCCAGGGTGCCCGGCTCGGCCAGGTGGAGGTCGTCCAGGACGACCAGCGTGGGGCCATCCGGTTCGCGTTCGGCCAGGCGGGCCAGCAGGAACGGCTGGTCCAGCTCGTCGCGGGCGGTCGCGACCGCGAAGCCGCGCCGTGCGGCCACAGCGGTGGCCTCGGTCAGCAGCCGGGTCTTGCCGGTGCCCGCCGCGCCGTCGACCAGGACCACGCCGGTGCCCGCGGCCAGCACGCCGTCGAGGAGCTCCCGTTCGCCGGCACGGCCGCGGAACACCCCGTCCTGACTCCCCGACACCCGTTGTCCCCTCGCTCCGCGGTGGCGGAGAACCCTGTTCGGCCACAACGACCCGCGCGGCGAGCGGGCCCGGCGCGACTGGTCCGTTGGGGCCCGCCTCCGTGCCGCCGCTACCCGTCCGAGTAGTTGCCCGGCGGATCATACGGGTGACCACCCTGTTGAGACGGCCCCAGCGCACCTACCTTTACCTGGGCAAGTGGCGCGCTTTCTCCTAGAGTCAATTCTGCTGATCTTTCACCCACGGATTGTGGAGAGATCTTGGAAAACCGGCTGAAAGCGTGGTGTGCCGGAATCAGCGACCGGGTGACGCCGGGTACGACCACGGTCGTGGAAGGCGCTCCGGGTACGGGCAAGACCGCGGTGCTGGACGACGTCGCCGCGCGCTGGGAAGCCTCCGGCAGACACGTCGTGCGGGCGCGTGGAAGTGCTCTGGAAATCGATTTACCGTTCGGCGTCGTGGCGCAGCTGTTCGATTTGGTGGATCCCGCGGTGGTGCCCGCGGAGGCCATGCCGGCCCTCCGGTCGACGGCGTCCGGTGCCGACTTCCCGGTGTTGCAGGGCGTTTATCGACTTGCGACGGCTTTGGCCGCTTCATCCGGTTTGCTCATTGCGGTGGACGACGTGCACTGGGCGGACGCGGCGTCGTTGCGGTGGCTCGCCTACCTGTCCCTGCGGCTGCAACGGCTGCCGATCGCGGTCGTGCTGGCCGTGGGCGCCGGTGAACGGGTGGACGACCCGTCGTTCGCCGAGATCGCCGCGGGGTGTCGGCGGGTGGTGCTCGGGAACCTGTCGGCGGCCGAGGTGTCGCGGCTGGTCTCGGCCGCTTTCCCCGCCCCGGCACCGGAGTTCGTGGCCGCGTGCCAGGACGCAACCGGCGGGAACCCGTTGCTGACCGTGCGGCTGCTGCGCGTGCTGGCCGAGGACGACGTGCCGGCCGTCGCGGACGCGGCGTGGCTGGTCGCGCAACGGGGTGCCGAGGTGGCCGGCGAGGTCGTGGTGGCGCGGGTGCGGCGGCGCCCGCCCCCGGTCGTGGCGGTGGCGCACTGCCTGGCGGTGCTCGGGCCGGCGCCGCATCCCGGGGTGCTGGCGGAGCTGGCCGGGCTGAGCCCCGGCGAGCTGGCCGAGGCGGTGCGCACGGTGGAGCTGCTGGGCGTGGCCGGGCCGGCGGTGCTGGCGGACGTGCCGGCCGCGGCGCGGGCCGCGTTGCACCTGCGGGCCGCACGGTCGTTGCGGGCGCACGGTGCGTCCGACCGGGTGGTGGCCGAGCACCTGCTGGAGACCTCGCCGGGCCTGGAGCCGTGGGCGGGCGGGGTGCTGGACCGGGCGGCGCGGGAGGCGGTGCGCCACGGCGACTCCGCCGGTGCGGCGCGGTTGCTGTGGCGGGCGCTGCGCGAACCGGTCGCGAACCCGGCGCGGGCGTTGCGGCTGCTGGGGATCGCGGAGCTGGTCGGGAACCTGCCGGGGGCCACCGCCCGGTTGCGCGAGGCCCACGAGTCCGACCGGGACGACGTGGAGTCCGCGATCGCGTTGTCCTACGCCTTGCACGCCGAGGGAAGGCCCGGCGAGCTGGTGGACGTGCTGCGGGCGAGCCCGGCGTTCCCGCACCTGGTGGTGCACGGGCTGGTGTGGCAGGAGGCTGTGCCGTCGTCGGTGCCGCTCGACACCCCGGCCGGAGTGCTGCACCACGTGATGACCGGCTCGATCAGCGCTTCCGACGCCGTGGCGGGGTTGTCGACCGACGGCGCGATGCCGGCGCTGGCCTCCGCGATGGTGCTGAACCTGGCCGACCAGCTCGACGCGGCGCTCGACGTCCTCGACGACGTGGACCGCTCGCAAGCACCGGCGTTGCGAGCCTTGGTGTCCGTGATGCGTGCGAACGTCCAGCGGCGCAAGGGAGATCTCGGCTGCGCGCGGGCCGACCTGGCGGTGGCCGCCGACGAGCTGCGGCAGGACCCGCGCTGGCACGCGGTGACGGCGTGGCACGCGGCGTTGCTCGCGGACATCCTGCTGGAGGAGGGCCGTCCGGACGAGGCGCTGGCGTTGATCGAGGCCACCACGACCGACGAGGTGCGCCGGATGTGGACCTATGGCGGGATGTTGACCGTCCGCGGCCGGGCGTTGATCGTGCAGGGCGACGACCACGAGGCGCTGGAGGCGTTCCTGGCCGCCTCCCGGCACTGCGCGCTGTGGCCCTACCGCAACCCCGCCGCGCTGGCCTGGCGTTCGGGTGCTGCGGTGGCGTGCGCCGCGCTGGGCGACGGCGAACGCGCGCGCCGGTTCGCGCTGGAGGAGGTCGAGCTGGCCAGGAGCTGGGGCGCGCCACGGGCGTTGGGCATGGCGTTGCGCGCGCTCGGCCGGGTCACCGCCGGAGCCGCCGGGCGCGCGCACCTGGAGGAGGCCGTGCGGGTGCTGCGCGGCTCCCCCGCCCGGCTCGAACTGGGCCGCGCGCTGGTCGACCTCGGTGTGGTGGCGCGGCGGCAGGGTGACACCGCGGCCGCACGGGCGTGCCTGCGCGAGGCGGTGGACCTGGCGCAGAAGTGCGGTTCCACGGCGATGGCGGCACGTGCCTACTCCGAGCTGGTGGCGACGGGTGCCGGGCCGCGGCGGATGCGGCAGACCGGGCCGACCGCGCTGACGCCGGTGGAGCACCAGGTCGCGACGCTGGCCGCGCGTGGCCGGTGCAACGAGGAGATCGGCGGGCTGCTGCTGATGCCCGCCGCGGCGGTCGAGGACGTCCTCACCGCCGTGTACCGCAAGCTCAGTGTCTCCAGCCGGTTGCAGCTCTCCGAGGCGCTTGACGTGGAGTGACGAGTGCGTCCGCGTGCCGGGTGCGGCATCCCCCGGACGCCACGCGTTCGGACCCGTTCGGCCGATAGGTGGCGTTGCGGCATTCGGCCTAGGGTCCTGCTCATGGCGAGCGATCTGCAGAGACGCAAGGTGTCGGTGGTGTTCGGCGCGATGGACGCCAACAGCGACGGCTACCTGGACGAGAGCGACTTCCGCGCGCTCACGGCGCGCTGGGTGTCGTTGCGCGGCGGTGACGAGGAACTGCTGTCCGGCGTGATGATGGGCTGGTGGGCGACCCTCGCGGCCGCTGCGGGGCAGGACCGGGTGACGGTGGACGACGTGCTGTCCATCGTGGACGCGCTGCCCCGGTCACCCGAGGCGGTCACGGCGACGGCGAACGCGATGTTCGGTGCCGTGGACGAGAACCGCGACGACTACGTCTCGCGCGAGGAGTACCACGCGATGATCACCGCGTGGCTCGGTCACGACCGCGACGCGGACTTCGCGGCGCTGGACTCCGACGGTGACGGCATGCTGTCGCGCGAGGAGTTCGCCGGGCTGTGGCTGGAGTTCTGGGCCGGTGACGACGCGGAGGCCGCGGGCACCCGCGTCTTCGGGCCGGTGTAGCCACTTCACCGGAGGATCACGGCGGCGGGGTCTACCCTGGCGCGGTGGTTCCGGGGGACGAGCCGATTCCGTTGCGCGCCAGGGTCATCACGGCGGTGGGCCGGGCGTGCGCGCGGCACCGGCTCGCGGTGGTCGGCGCGTGGGTCCTGGTGGTGCTGGCGCTGGTGGCCGGCGCGCGGATGTTCGGCACGCCGACGGACAACGACGTGCGGCTGCCCGGCACGGACGCGCAGCTCGTGCGCGACCTGACCGCCGCACCGGAGGCACCGCTCACCGCGGGCACCGTGGTCGTGGTGGCGCCCGACCGGATCGGCGGCGACGTCCTGGCGGCGACGGCGGACTCCCTGCGGCGGTCCGCTCACGTGACGTCGGTGCGGCCACCGTCGCGAAAGGACGGATCGCTGTCGGGCGACGAGCGCACCGGCTGGTTCACCGTGGGCCTGGACGTCCGCCGCGCGGAGCTCACGAAGCCGGTGGCCCGCGCGGTCGTCGACGCCGCCGGTCCCGCTGCCGACGCGGGTGTGCGGGTCCTGCCGGGTGGGGCGTTCGCGCAGGTCCTCGACGGGTCCGGCACGACCGGCACCGAGCTCTTCGGCCTGGCGCTGGCGGCGGTGGTGCTGTTCCTCGCGCTGGGCGGCGTCACCGGCGCGGTGCTGGCCCTGGTGTCCGCGGCGTTGTCGGTGGTCGCGACGGTCGAGGTCGTCGGTCTCGCGGGCCACCTGACCGCGATCCCGGCCCAGGCCTCGACGCTGGCGCTGATGATCGGCCTGGGCGTCGGCATCGACTACTCCCTGTTCCTGCTCACCAGGTTCCGCGCGCTGGCCCGTTCCGGCCTGGACGTGCCGGACGCCATCGCCCGCGCGGCCGGCGACTCGGGCACCGCGGTGGTGGTCGCCGGGGTGACGGTCGCGGTGGCGCTCGCCGGTCTGGCCCTGACCGGGGTGCCGCTGCTGCACACGCTCGCCTGGACGTGCGGCATCGCCGTGTTCTCCGCCGTTCTGGCCGCCCTCACGCTGGTGCCCGCGCTGCTCTCGCTGGCCGGTCACCGCCTCGCCCGCGGCGGGTCACTGCACCGCCGGCTGACCCGTACCGGCTCCGGGGGTTTCTGGGCCCGGCAGGCCGACCGGGTGACGCGCCGGCCGTGGCTCGCGGGAGGCGTCGCGGTCGTGCTGCTGGCGCTGCTCGCCGCCCCCGCCGCGGGCCTGCGGTTCGGTCAGCTCGACGCCGGTTCCGCCCCGGAGGCCACCGCCGTCCGGCAGGCCGACGACGCCGTGTCCGCCGCGTTCGGACCGGGCGCGGGAACGCCGCTCGTGGTGCTGGGCCAGGCGAGCGGCACTGTGGACCCGGCCCCGCTCGTGGCGGCGGTGGCGGCACAACCGGGCGTGGCGGCGGTCGGGCCGCCGACCGTGTCCGGGCAGCTCGTCACGGTGCAGGTGATCGCCACGACCGCGGGCGGCGACCCGGCGACGGCGGACCTCGTGCACCGCCTGCGCGACCTGCCGGTGCCGGGCACGACCGTGCACGTCGGCGGCAACACCGCGGCACGGGTGGACCTCGCCGACCGGGTGACCGAGCGGCTGCCGCTCGTCATCGCCGCCGTGCTGCTGCTCTCGGTCCTGGTGCTGCTGCTGGCCTTCCGGGCACCGCTGCTCGCGCTGAAGGCGGCGGTGATGGACCTCATCTCGATCGGCGCGGCCTACGGCGTCTTGGTGGCGGTGTTCACGTGGGGCTGGGGCGTGACGTGGATCGGCCTGTCCGGCCCGGTGCCGATCCCGAGCTTCGTGCCGCTGATGCTCTTCGCGCTGTTGTTCGGCCTGTCGATGGACTACGAGGTGTTCCTGCTGAGCGACGTCCAGCGCCGCTGGCACGAGACCGGCGACAACCTGCGCTCGGTCCGCGAGGGCCTGCTCGGCACCGGCCGCGTGATCACCGCGGCGGCGGCGATCATGGTCGGGGTGTTCCTCGCGTTCGTGCCCAGCACGGACCCGACGATCAAGATGTTCGGCGTCGGACTGGCCGTCGCGATCGCCGTGGACGCGACGGTCGTGCGGTGCCTGCTCGTGCCGGCGACGATGGCGGCGCTCGGCGACCTCACGTGGTGGACGCCGGGCCGGAAACGCCTTGCCGTGAACGGTTAGCGGTCGCGCAGGACGGCGAGCCGGCCGGAACCACCGTTCCACGTCCCGGTGACCACGCCGACGGCGTCCTCGTCCGCGTGGCCGGCGACCACCAGCCGGTCGAGGTGGATCGTGACCGCCTCCGGGAGCGCCGGACGCCGCAGCTCACCGCGCGCCCGCGCGTCCAGGGCGCGGCCGCTCGGCTGGGAGACCCCGTTGGTGGCGACCAGGTCCAGCACCGCGGCCCGCCAGACCGGGTCGGTGGTGGCGTCGTAGATCCACCGCGGGCCCAGCACGCTGTGCTCGGCGGTCGCGACGAGCGCAGCACCGGCCAGTGGCGCGGGCCGGTAGGTCAACGGGACCTGGTACACCGCCTGTCCTGCTTGCAGCAGGTGGGTTTCCACCCCGACCTCGCCCGCCGGGTCCTCGAACCGGAAGAACCCGGCCGGGCGCAGCGGGCCCTGTCCCGCGTACCAGTCCTGTCGCGCGACCCAGGCGGGCAGGAAGTCGCGGAAGTGCGGTGTGAGCGTGGCCCCGGGGTGCACCATACCCGCAGGCTACGCGTGCACCAGCGTGAAGAACTCCTGCCGTGACGCGGGGTTCTGCCGCAGCACGCCCTGCAACGCCGACGTGACCGTGCTGGCTCCGCTGACCCGGACGCCCCGCAGCGCCATGCACATGTGCTCGGCCTCGATGACCACCCCGACGCCCTTGGGCCGCAGGTGTTCCTGCAGCCAGTCGGCGACCTGCTTGGTCAGCCGCTCCTGCACCTGCAGGTCGCGGGCGAACATCTCCACCACCCGCGCGAGCTTCGACAGCCCCAGGATGCGCTCGCCCGGCAGGTACCCGACGTGCGCGACCCCGTGGAACGGCAGCATGTGGTGCTCGCACAACGACTGCACCGGGATCCCGCGGGCCAGCACGAGCTCGTCGTAGCCCTCGTCGTTGGGGAACGTCGTGAGGTTGAACGTCCGCGGCGTGAGCATCTCCTCGTAGGCCTGCGCGACGCGGCGCGGCGTGTCGGCCAGGTGCTCGGAGAACGGGTCCTTGCCCAGCGCCTTCAGCAGGTCGGCGACCGCCTGCCGGGCCGCCTCGGTGTCGATCGGGCCGGTCATCGGGCAGCCAGCCGGGACAGGGCGAGCGCGCCGACCAGCAGGCCGAAGTCGCGCAGCGCGATGTCGTAGTAGCCGGACAGGGTCAGCAGGTTGAGGATGATCCCGGCGAGCCACGCGGCGACCACGAGCCCGCCCCACTTCGGCCGCAGCGCCACGAGCACACCGGCCACGATCTCGATCACGCCCACGGCGTACATGGCGGTCTGGGCGGTGCCGGGGACGATCGAGTCGATCCACGGCGCCAGGTAGACGGGCCAGTCGACGAGCACGTTGAAGAACTTGTCCAGCCCGAACAGGACCGGCGCCACCGTGAAGACGGTCTTCAGGGCGAGGTACGCCTGCTGGGTGGGATCGGTGCGCGTCAGCAGTGCCATGGCTCCTCCTTCTAAAAACAAGTTGTGCTGACTTTAGAACCGGTCGCCAAATTTCGTCAACCGAAGTAGGTTTTAGAGATGGACGATCCCGTGGCCGCCGTCGCGGCGCTCGACGAACCGACCCGGCGCAGGCTGTACGACTTCGTGGTCCGCCAGAGCACGCCCACGGGCAAGGACGAGGCGGCCGCCGCGGTGGCCGTGCCGCGCACCACCGCCGGGTTCCACCTCGACAAGCTGGTCGAGATGGGGTTGCTGGACGTCGTCCACGAACGGCGCACCGGGCGGTCGGGTCCGGGAGCGGGCCGGCCGGCGAAGCTCTACCGGCGCTCGGACTCCCAGATCGAGGTGTCACTGCCCGACCGGCGCTACGAGGCGGCGAGCCACCTGCTCACCGACGCGTTGCTGGAGGCGCAGGCGACGGGCGAGGCGCCGCGCGAGATCCTGAACCGGCGTGCCTACGAGTGGGGCGCGGACCTGGCGGCGCAGGCTTCCGGTGTGCTCACGGAAGCGTTGGAGGACTTCGGTTTCGAACCACGGCAGCAGGACGGCGCGATCCTGCTGGGCAACTGCCCGTTCCACAGCCTGGCGCAGCGGCACACCGAACTGGTCTGCGGCATGAACCTGTGCCTGGTCAGCGGACTCCTGGACGGGATCGAGGCGAGCGGGGTGTCCGCCCGCCTCGACCCGTCACCGGGCCACTGCTGCGTGCGCCTCGATCAGGCGCCGTCCTCCAGGTCGCCCTCGGTCTCCAGGTAGGCCGCCCTCAGGGCGTCCAAAGTGGACTCCTCCGGGTGCTCCCACATCTTGCGGTCAGCGGCTTCGAGCAGGCGCTCCGCGATGCCGTGCAACGCCCACGGGTTCGAGGTCTGCAGGAACTTCCGCGTCTCCGGGTCGAGCACGTAGCTCTCGGTGAGCTTCTCGTACATCCAGTCGGCGACCACGCCGGTCGTGGCGTCGTAGCCGAACAGGTACTCGACCGTGGCCTGGAGCTCGAACGCGCCCTTGTAGCCGTGCTGCCGCATGGCGTTGACCCAGCGCGGGTTCACCACGCGGGCCCGGAAGATCCGCGAGGTCTCCTCGGTCAGCGTGCGCGTCCGCACCGCCTCCGGCCGCGTGCTGTCGCCGACGTACGCGGCGGGTGCCTTGCCGGTCAGCGCCTTGACCATCGTGACCATGCCGCCGTGGTACTGGAAGTAGTCGTCCGAGTCGGCGATGTCGTGCTCGCGGGTGTCGATGTTCTTGGCCGCCACGGCGATCCGCCGGTACGCCGACTCCATGTCCGCGCGCGCCGCGACACCGTCGACACCGCGGCCGTAGGCGTAGCCGCCCCACACCGCGTAGACCTCGGCGATGTCCTGCGAGTCGCGCCAGTTGCGGCTGTCGATCAACGGCAGCACGCCAGCGCCGTACGCACCCGGCTTGGAACCGAAGATCCGCAGCGTCGCCCGGCGGTGGTCGCCGTGCTCCTCCAGGTCCTTCTCCGTGTGCGCCCGCACGAAGTTCTGCTCCGCGGGCTCGTCGAGCGCCGCGACGAGCTGCACGGCGTCGTCCAGCAGGGCCACCACGTGCGGGAAGGCGTCGCGGAAGAACCCGGAGATCCGCACCGTGACGTCGATGCGCGGCCGGCCGAGCTCGGCGAGCGGGACGACCTCCAGGCCGGTGACGCGCCGGGACTGGTCGTCCCACACCGGCCGCACGCCCATCAGCGCGAACACCTCGGCGATGTCGTCACCGGCCGTGCGCATCGCGGACGTGCCCCAGACCGACAGACCGACCGACGGCGGCCACTCGCCGTCGTTGTCGTCGCGATAGCGCGCCAGCAGCGAGTCGGCCATCGCCTGGCCGGTCTCCCACGCCAGCCGCGACGGGATGGCCTTCGGGTCGACCGAGTAGAAGTTGCGGCCGGTCGGCAGCACGTTCACCAGGCCGCGCAACGGTGAGCCGGACGGACCGGCCGGGATGTAGCCGCCGTCCAGCGCGTGCAGCACGTGCGTCATCTCGTCGGTCGTGCGCGCGAGGCGTGGCACGACCTCCAGCGCCGCGAACTCCAGGATCCGCTGCACGTCGGTGTTCTCGTGCAGGGTGCGCGCGGTGTCGACGTCCCAGTCCGCGTCCTCCATCGCCTGGACGAGCGCGCGGGCCTGTTCCTCGACCGCGTCGACGTCCTCGCGGGTGGTCGTGGTGAGGCCGAGCGCCTCCCGCAGCCCCGGCAGCGCGGCGACCTGACCGCCCCACATCTGCCGCGCCTGCAGCATCGCGAGCACCAGGTTGACGCGGGTCTCCCCCGTCGGCGCCGCGCCCAGGACGTGCAGGCCGTCACGGATCTGCACGTCCTTGACCTCGCACAGCCAGCCGTCGACGTGCAGCAGGAACTCGTCGAACTCCGCGTCGTGCGGCCGGTCGTCCAGGCCGAGATCGTGGTCGAGCTTCGCGGCCTGGATCAACGTCCAGATCTGCGCGCGGATCGCCGGCAGCTTGGCCGGGTCCATCGCGGCGATGTTGCCGTACTCGTCGAGCAACTGCTCCAGCCGCGCGATGTCGCCGTAGCTGTCCGCGCGGGCCATCGGCGGCACCAGGTGGTCGACCAGCGTGGCGTGCGCGCGCCGCTTGGCCTGCGTGCCCTCGCCGGGGTCGTTGACCAGGAACGGGTACACCAGCGGCAGGTCGCCCAGCGCCGCGTCCGTGCCGCACGACGCCGACATGCCGACCGTCTTGCCCGGCAGCCACTCCAGGTTGCCGTGCTTGCCCACGTGCACCACCGCGTCGGCCTTGAAGCTCGACTCGATCCAGTGGTAGGCGCCGAGGTAGTGGTGCGACGGCGGCAGGTCCGGGTCGTGGTAGATCGCGATCGGGTTCTCGCCGAACCCGCGCGGCGGCTGGACCATCACGGTGACGTTGCCGCTCTGCAACGCCGCCAGGACGATCTCGCCGTCTTCGTCCTTGCTGCGGTCGACGAACAGCTCACCGGGTGCCTCGCCCCAGTGCTCCCGCAGCGACTCGCGGAAGTCCTCGGGCAGCGTCTCGAAGAACCGGCGGTAGTCCGCGGCCGCGATGCGCACCGGGTTGCTCTCGAACTGCTCCTGCGTGAGCCAGTCCACGTCCTGGCCGCCCGCGGCGATCAACGCGTGGATCAGCGCGTCACCGTCGAGCTCCGCGACCCCCGGCAGCGCGTCGCCGATGTCGTAGCCGTGGTCCTGCATGGCCTTGAGCAGCCGGACCGTGGAGGCGGGCGTGTCGAGACCGACCGCGTTGCCGATGCGGGAATGCTTGGTCGGGTACGCCGACAGCATCACGACGATCCGGCGCTCGGCGACCGGGATGTGCCGCAGCCGCGCGTGCCTGGTCGCGATGCCCGCGACCCGCAGCGCCCGCTCGGGGTCGGCGACGTAGACGGTGAGGCCGTCGGCGTCGATCTCCTTGAACGAGAACGGGACCGTGATGATCCGTCCGTCGAACTCGGGGATCGCCACCTGCGTGGCGGTGTCGAGCGGCGACAGCCCGTCGTCGTTGGAGTCCCACTGCTCGCGGCTCGACGTGAGGCACAGCCCCTGCAGGATCGGCACGTCGAGCGCGGCCAGCGCACCCACGTCCCACGCGTCGTCGTCACCACCGGCACTCGCGTTCGCCGGGTTCGTGCCACCGGCGGCGAGCACCGTCACGACCAGCGCGTCGGCCTGCCTGAGCGTGTCGAGCAGCTCGGGCTCCGCGGTGCGCAGCGACGAGCAGTACACCGGCAACGGCCGGCCACCCTTGGCCTCGATCGCGTCGCACAACGCGTGCACGAACGCCGTGTTCCCCGCCACGTGGTGCGCCCGGTAGTAGAGCACCGCGACCGTGGGCCCCTCCGCGGCATTCTCGCGCTCCAGCACCCCCCACGTGGGCGTGGCCGTGGGCGGCGCGAACCCGTGCCCGGTCAGCAAGATCGTGTCTTCGAGGAACTTGTGCAGCTCAGCGAGGTTCACCGGCCCGCCGTGCGCGAGGTACAGGTGCGCCTCCGCGCACACCCCGCCCGGCACCGTGGACAGCTCCATGAGCGCCGCGTCCGGCTGCTGCTCACCGCCGAGCACCACGACGGGCAGGTGCTGCGCGAGCAGCCAGTCGAGCCCTTCCTCCCACATCCGGCGCCCGCCCAGGATGCGGACGACGACCAGGTCGACCCCCTCCGTGAGCGCGGGCAGGTCGTCGACGGTCGTGCGCGCCGGGTTGCCGAGCCGGTACCCGGCCCCACTCGCACGCGCCGACAACAGGTCGGTGTCAGAGGTCGACAGCAGCAGAATCACGCGGGCTCCATCCCTCGTGGGGTCCTCGCCCCAGGTCACGGGTCACAGCCGAAGCAGAGTTCCTGACTCCCGGGCGCTCTCGCACCTGGTCACAGTGGCGGGACCGCGCCGGACTCACACCGGCTTCCTCCTGCGCTTCGCCGTTCGGGCTCACCCTAACCGGCGGGTTACAGTCCGACCTATGCCCAGTGGGATTGACCGGCGTCACCCGGACGCCTGCCCCGGTGCCGTCGAGCTGCACCAAGCGGCCGACGGCGGCCTGGCGCGCATCCGTGTCCCGGGAGGCACCCTCTCCGCAGCCCAGTGGGACGTCGTGCGCCTCGCCGCGCTGGAACTGGGCTCCGGATCGATCGAGCTGACCTCGCGGGCGAACCTCCAGATCAGGGGCCTCACCTCGGGCATCGAGCTGGGTGCCCGCCTGCGCGCGTGCGGCCTGCTGCCCTCCGACACCCACGAACGCATCCGCAACATCATCGCGGCTCCGTTGGAGGACAACCAGGCACTGGTCGACGCTCTGGACGCCGCCCTGTGCGCGGACCCGTCACTCGCCGCCCTACCAGGCCGTTTCCTGGTGACGGTGGGCGCTTCGGTGAGCGGCCTGGGCGGCGACATCGGCCTGGTGGACGACGCCCTGCTGCTCGCCGGCACTGACACCGGCATCCGTGTCAGCGACCCCGTGGACGCCGTGGTGACCGCCGCCCGCCTGTTCGCGTCGATGCGCGGCACGGCCTGGCGCCTGTCCGAAGTGGACGGCGGTGTGCGCAAGATCACCGAGCACTTCGGCACCTCGGACGCCCCGCGCATCACCCCGGCTGTGACTCCGGTCGCACCTTCCGCCGTGACACCGGGCGTGCCGCTGGGCCGGCTGGACGCCGCGCAGCTCCCCGGCGTGGCCCTGCGGCTGACGCCGTGGCGGTCGCTGGTCGTGCCCGCGGGTACGGACACGTCCGGGCTGATCACCGACCCTTCCTCGCCCTGGCACGGGGTCAGCGCGTGCACCGGACGGCCGGGGTGCGCGAAGTCGCTGTCCGACGTGCGCGCCGACGTGCACCGCTGGCTGGGCGAGCCGGAAATGTCAGACCCCTTTGGGACGATTGGAGTGGGGACCCGATCCCCCCAGGGGGCCCTTCAGTCCGAATCGATTCCGTCGCGCCGCGTGCCGGTGCACTGGTCGGGTTGCTCACGTCGATGTGGTCGTCCGGCCGGTGATGTGATCGAGTTCGTCGCGACCGGCGACGGCTACGAGGAGTTCAGGTGACGCAGTACATCAAGGACGGCGCGGAGATCTACCGCCAGTCCTTCGCCACCATCCGCGCGGAAGCGGATCTCACCCGCTTCCCCGCCGACGTCGCCCAGGTCGTGGTCCGCATGATCCACGCCTGCGGCATGACGGACCTGCCGCAGGACGTCGCGTTCTCGGCGAACGTCGTCAAAGACGCCCGCGCCGCCCTGCGGTCAGGCGCCCCCATCCTCTGCGACGCCAACATGGTCGCCTCCGGTGTCACCCGCCGCCGCCTGCCCGCGGACAACGAGGTCCTCTGCTACCTCCAGGATCCCAGAACCCCCGCGCTGGCAACGGAAATCGGCAACACCCGCAGTGCCGCCGCCCTCGAGCTGCTCGCCGACCGGTTCGACGGTGCCGTGGTCGCCATCGGCAACGCGCCCACCGCCCTCTTCCACCTCCTGGACCTCATCGCGGCCGGAGCCCCGCGACCGGCGGCCGTCCTCGGCATCCCGGTCGGGTTCATCGGTGCCGCGGAGTCCAAGGAAGCTTTGGCCGCAACGGATCTCGAACACCTCGTGGTCCGCGGCCGACGCGGCGGCAGCGCCATGACGGCGGCCGCCATCAACGCGATCGCGAGTGAGGAAGAATGACGGGCAAGCTCTACGGCGTCGGTGTGGGTCCCGGTGACCCCGAACTCGTGACGGTCAAGGCCGCACGGCTCATCCGGGAAGCCGACGTCATCGCCTACCACAGCGCCCGGCACGGTCGCAGCAACGCGAAGAGCATCGCGGCGCCGTACTTCCGCGACGGTCAGATCATGGAGCAGCTCGTCTACCCGGTCACCACCGAGGACACCGACGACTACCAGGGCGAGATCGACGCGTTCTACGAGGAGGCCGCCGCCACGCTGGCCGCGCACCTCGACGCCGGCCGCACGGTGGTCGTCCTCGCCGCGGGAGACCCGTTCTTCTACGGCTCCTACATGCACATGCACAAACGTCTCGCCCACCGCTACGAGGCGGAGGTCGTCCCCGGCGTCACGTCCGTCAGCGGTGCCTCCGCGGTCCTGGGCACCCCGCTCGTCGAACGGGACGAGGTGCTCACGGTCCTGCCCGGCACGCTGCCGCCGGCCGAGCTCGCCGCGCGGATCGCGGACACCGACTGCGCCGCGATCCTCAAGCTGGGCCGCACCTTCGGCAACGTCCGGCAGGCGCTGGAGGAGGCAGGGCGGCTCGACGGCGCCTGGTACGTGGAGCGGGCGACCACCGGCCGGGAGCGCACGGCGAAGCTCGCCGACGTGGACCCCGAGTCGGTGCCGTACTTCTCGCTGGCGTTGCTGCCCAGCAACTCCCGGCCGGCGCAGCCGGGTGGCGAGGTCGTGGTCGTCGGTCTCGGCCCCGGTCACCACTCCTGGCTCACCCCGGAGGCGAAGCGGGCGCTGGAGTCCGCCGACGACCTCGTCGGCTACACCACCTACCTGAACCGGGTGCCCGAGCGCCCCGGTCAGACGAAGCACGCCTCGCACAACCAGGTCGAGTCCGAACGCGCCGCCTTCGCCCTCGACCTGGCCCGCCGCGGGTCGCGCGTCGCGGTCGTCTCCTCCGGTGATCCCGGTGTGTTCGCGATGGCCACCGCGCTCCTCGAAGTGGCCGCAGAACACCCGGACATCCCGGTGCGGGTGCTCCCCGGTGTCACGGCCGCGAACGCCGTCGCCGCGAAGGCCGGTGCGCCGCTGGGCCACGACTACGCGGTCATCTCGCTGAGCGACCGCCTCAAGCCGTGGGACGTCATCGCCGAACGCCTGGAGGCCACCGCCAAGGCGGACCTGGTGATCGCGATCTACAACCCGGCGTCGAAGGCCCGCACGCACCAGGTGGCGGACATGCGCGACCTCTTGCTCAAGCACCGTTCGCCGGACACGCCTTTGATCGTCGGCCGGGACGTCGGTGGTCCGGAGGAGGAGATCCGCGTCCTCACGCTCGGCGGCCTCGACCCGGCCACGATCGACATGCGCTGCCTGCTGATCATCGGCTCGTCGCAGACCGTGGTGACCGATCAGGGCGTCGTGTTCACGCCCCGGCGGTACCCAACCAGCTGACGGCCTCGTCCACGGTGGCCACCGCCTCCGCGCCGGCGGGGAGCGGTGGCCGCCGCACGACCACGACCGGGAGCGCGAGCTCCTGTGCCGCGTCGAGCTTGGCCGACGTCATGGCACCACCGCTGTCCTTGGTGACGAGCACGTCGATCCGATGCGCGCGCATCAATGACAGTTCGCTCTCGACGGTGAACGGCCCGCGCGACAGCAGCACCTCGATCCGGTGCGGCATCGGCGGTTCCGGTGGTTCGACCATCCGCGCCAGGAACCACTGCGGGCAGCCGGCGAACGCGGACAGGTCCTGCCGCCCGGTCGTGAGGAACACCCGCGAGCCGGGCAACGCCGCGGCGGCCTCGGCCACGCTGCCGACCCAGGTCCAGCCGTCCCGCGGCGCGAAACCGGGCCGTCGCAGCACCAGGAACGGCACGCCGACCCGTTGGCACGCCTCGAAAGCGTTCGCGGTGATCTGCGCGGCGAACGGGTGCGTGGCGTCGACCACGGCGTGGATGTCGTTGTCCCGCAACCACTGCGCCAGCCCGGAGACACCGCCGAACCCGCCGATGCGCACCTCGCCGACCGGCAGCCGGGGCTCCCGCACCCGCCCCGCGAGCGACGACACGGCGGGCACCCGCTCGGCCAGCGCGCGTGCTTCCCCCGTGCCACCGAGGATGAGGATCATCGCACGCGCAGGGCCGAGTACAGGTGGCTGTCGGGGAACTGCGTCGCCCCGAGCACGCGCCCCACGATGATCACCGCGGTCCGCTTGATGCCTGCCGCGGCCACCTGCGCGGCGATGTCGTCCAGCGTCCCCCGCAGCACCACCTCGTCCTCGCGCGAGGCGTACGCGACGACCGCGACCGGGCAGTCCGCGCCGTAGTTCGGCACCAGCTCCGCGACCACGTCCGCGATCCGCTGCACGGCCAGGTGGAGCACCATCGTCGCCCGCGACCGCCCCAGCGTGTCCAGGTCCTCGCCGTCGGGCATCGGTGTCGCCCGTTGCGAGGTACGGGTCAGGATCACCGTCTGCCCCACGCCCGGCACCGTCAGCTCCCGCTGCAACGACGCCGCCGCGGCCGCGAACGCCGGAACCCCCGGCGTCACGTCGTAGGCGATGCCCAGCGCGTCCAGCCGCCGCATCTGCTCGGCCATCGCGCTGAACACCGCCGGGTCACCGGAGTGCAGCCGCGCCACGTCCAGCCCGGCCTCGTCGGCCGCGACCAGCTCCGCGACGATCTCGTCGAGCGTCAGCGACGCGGTGTCGACCAAACGCGCGTCAGGCGGGCAGAACGACAGCAGCTCGACCGGAACGAGCGCACCCGCGTACAGGCACACGGGCGAGGAGGCGATCAGGTCCCGCCCCCGCACCGTGATCAGGTCGGCGGCACCGGGCCCGGCGCCGATGAAGTGCACGGTCACTTGGTCACGCTCCACGTCGTCACGGGCATGTGCGGCCGCCACCCGGTGAACCCGCCGACGGCCGACCCGCGGTTGACCGCGATCCGCACCAGGTCACCACCGAGGCGCGCATACCACTGCGCGACAACGGCTTCCGACTCCAGCGTCACCGCGTTGACCACGAGCCGCCCACCGGAACCCAGGGCGTCCCAGCAGAACTGGACCACACCCGGCACCGTCAGCCCGCCACCGATGAAGATCGCGTCGGGCTTCTCCAGCCCCTCCAACGCGACCGGCGAGCGCCCGACCACGACCCGCACACCCGGCACGCCCAGCGCGGCGGCGTTGCGCTCGATCCGCCCGGCCCGCACGACGTCCTGCTCGACGGCGATGGCCCGGCACGTCGGATGCGTCCGCGCCCACTCGATCGCGATCGAACCCGACCCCGCGCCGACGTCCCACAGCAACTGCCCCGGCAACGGCGCCAGCGACGCCACCGACACCGCCCGCACCTCGCGTTTGGTCAGCTGGCCGTCGCTCTCGTAGGCGTCGTCGGGTAATCCCGGCACCCGCGGATATCCGGGCCCGGTGAACTCGACGGCGATCACCGACAGCGGGTCGGCGAGCTGCCCCGACCAGGCGTACACCCGTTCACCGGGCCCGCCGAGCTGCTCCAGCACCGTGATCGGCCCCGCCAGCGCCGCCACCGCCTCCGGGTCGCCACCGAGCACCAGCACCCGCCGCCCGGCCGTCAGGGCGGGCCGCAGCAGATCCACCGACCGCCCCACCAGCGAGACGACCTCGACCTCGTTCAACGCCCACCCGAGCCGCGCGCACGCCAGCGACACCGACGACGGGTGCGGGATGACGGTGACGCGCGGCCCCAGCATGCGGACCAGGGTCGTGCCGATGCCGTGGAACATCGGATCGCCGGACGCGAGCACGCACACGTCGCGGTACTTCTCGAACAACGCGGGCAACGCCGGCACCAGCGGCGAGGGCCACGCGACCCGTTCGAACTCGCCCGGCACGAGGTCGAGCTGCCGCTGCGACCCCATCAGCACCTTCGACCGCGACACGGCGGCCTGGGCGGCGGGCGACAGCCCGTCCCACCCGTCGGCGCCGATGCCGACCACGACGACGTCAGACTGTTCCGGCGACACGCTGCACCTGAATCTCGATCACTACCCGTGTGGGGTTCACCCGCGGCTGACGATAACGCTGCGCGTAGAGCTCTTCGGCGCGAGCAACGGACTCGGCGTCCTCACGCACCACCGCGGGCCCTTCGAGCGAAGACCACCGCCGACCGTCCACCTGGCACACCGACGCGTACCCGGCGTTCCGGACGTGCCGCACCTTCCACGACGCGCCGTCCGTGATCACCCGCGCGACACCGGTCACCCGATCGAGCGTAACCCCCACGGGCACCACGTGTGGCGTGCCGTTCGCGCGCACAGTGGACAGCGTGCACAGGTGCCGCTCCGTCCAGAACTCGGTGAACTCGGGGCCGCGCTCGATCGACATGGCACGCATCATCCCCGCGCGGGGCCGTCCGACGAAATCGGGGGAGAGCACGGTCACGCGAAGTCAGCTCATCCGTTCGTCCTCCGCAGCAACGCGACGAGCTGACGCGCTCGCGGTTCGTCGAACTCAGCGAGGACAGCGATCGCCTCCTGCTCGGTCGCGGCGGCTTGTTCCGGCCGTTCGGACTCCCTCAGCGCCAGTGTCAGGTTGGTGAGTGCGTGCGCGAGCAGCCACCGGTCACCGGTCTCGTGGAAGGCGGTCACGGCGGTCCGGTGGAACTTCTCCGCCTCTTCGGGCCTGCCCAGTTCCCGGTACGCCTCGCCCGTACCGTCCAGCGCCTGTGCCTCCCTGTTCCGGTCACCGAGCCGCCGCTGCGCCACCGCGGACCGCTGGTAGGAGAGCAGCGACTCGGCCACGTCTCCCCTGGCCCGTTGGATCCGGCCCCACTCGATCAGCCAGTACGCCTCGCCGACGGCGTGGCGTTCCTCCTCGGCTATCGCGAGCGCTCGTCCGACCAGCTCCGCCGCCACGTCGAGGTCGCCGTTCTCCCGCCGTGCCCTGGCCAGGCAGAACAACGCGTTGCCCTCGTAGGCGCGATCACCGATCTCCTGGTAGGTCAGCACGGAACGGCTGAGGCTGTCGATCGCGGTCTCGAGCTCCGTGAGGTCGTACCTGACACCACCGAGGTTCGTCATCGCCAGTGCCTGCCAGCGGCGGTCAGCGAGCTCGTGAGCGATCTCCAGGCACTGCTGGAAGCGATCGACGGCGGAGGTGAGCCTGCGGCGGCGCCATTCGAGCAACCCGAGCGCGTTGACCGACACCATCTCCCCGTACCGGTCGCCGACCTCCGCGCGGAGCGCCCGTGCCCTCGCGTGGCACTCCTCGGCGTGATCCAGTCGCTGTGACTGGAGGTAGGCCTTGCCGAGGCTGTCGAGCACCTCGCCCTGTGCCGCCAGGTCACCGATCCGTTCCGCAGCCTCCAGCCCGGCTGAGCTGGTCTCGATCCAGTCCTCGAACGGGTTTTGGTGGACGTAAATGCTGCGCAACAGCACCGGCAGCCGCCACGCGATGTCGTCCCGGCCGGCCGAGGTGGCGGTGCGGACGGCGGCGACGAGGTTCGCCCTTTCGCTTTCGTACCACTCGAACGCCTCTGCCCGGTCCTCGAAGTGCCACGGCGTCGTGTTGGCGGGCAACGGCGTCAGGACGACACGCCGTTCGAATGGCGCGATGACCGCAGTCGCGTTCGACAACGTGTGCAGGTACCAGCTCAGTCCTCGGTCCACGGCGTCCCTCCGCGCGGCGGCGTTCTCGTGCTGAAGTGCTTGCTGCGCCGCGTAGATCCGCAACAGGTCGTGGAACTGGAACCGGTTCGGCGCGTGTTGTTCGAGCATGTGCGCACCGATCAGCGCGTCGAGCAGCTTCCTGGTCTCCGACAGGCCGAGACCGCCGAGCGCTGCCGCCGCGGTGACGCAGAACTCCGCACCGGGGTGCAGGCCGAGCAGCCGGAACAACCGCGCCGCGGCCGCGGGCAAAGTGCGGTAGGACCAGGCGAAGACGGTCCTCACGGCATCCGACTCGTCGTCGTGGTCGGCGGTGAGTGCGTCCCACAACCCCGATTCGTCCCGCAGGTCGTCGATCAGCTCGCGCAGCATCATCAAGGGACGGCTCGACGCTCGTTCGGCGGCGATGCGCAACGCGAGCGGCAACCGTGCGCACAGCCGGGCCAGCTCGACCAGGTCGGCCGTGTCGTCGTCGTCCCGGTAGCCGGCGGTGACCGTGCGCAGCAGCCGGACCGCCTCGTCCTCGGTGAGCATGTCGAGCACGAGCCGCCGGGCACCGTCCCTCGCCACCAGGCCGGAGAAGCGGTTCCTGCTGGTGACCAGGACCAGACAGGTCGAACTGCCGGGCAGCAACGGCCGCACCTGGCCGGGGCTCGCCGCGTTGTCGAGGATCACGAGCACACGCCGGTCGGCGAGCAGGGAACGGAACAACGCCGACCGGTCTTCCAACGCGACGGGAATTCCGGTGGCCGGTACGCCCAGCACCCGCAGGAACTGGTGCAGCGCCTGCTCCGCCGTCACCGGGGCGCCGGGGTCGTAGCCGCGGAGGTTGACGTAGAGCTGACCGTCCGGGAAGCGGTGCCGGACGCTGTGCGCCCAGTGCAACGCCAGTGACGTCTTCCCGACCCCCGCCGTCCCGGTGATCAGGTAGACGGCCACCGGCTCCTCGCCGGCCTGCTCCAGCACCTCGTTGAGCCGGGCGAGCTCGTGCAGCCGGTTCACGAACCCGCTCGTGCCGCCGGGCAGCTGGTTCGGTCGTGGCAACCGCTGCCCTTGTTCGCGCGCACCGTGGAAGTGGATGCCGCCTTCGACGTCTCTCGCCTGCACCACGTCGAAGGCGGATCCGGACACCTCGGCACTGCTCCGAGACCGGTCGTCCGGCCGCATCACCGGCTCCTGAGCGGTGGTCCCAACGACTCGACCTCACGCGTGAAGTACGTGCTGATCGGTTCTGCCTTCTCGTACAGCCGCTTGATGAACTCGCGGCAGCGGACCACCGGAGAAGTGCCCGTGTACAGCACCCCGCCCCGGAGACGTCCGTTCTCGTCGTAGAGGATCTCGTACATCACGTCATCGCCCAAGGTGACGAGTTCGGGCAGCGGGTTCTTTTCCTCGAACCGCGCGATCTCCCGCACGGGGAGGATTCGCGTGTGGCCACCGAGCTGGTCCCTGGCGAGGAGCAGGTGCAACTCCCACCGCAGGTAGTCCGTCAGCGGATGTTCAACTATTCGCACCCGGGATGTTTCGAAACCCGCGTTCGCGATCTTCGCGTAGTGCGTGCGCAGGGCCGGCCCGCGTTCTTCGAGGAGAGCGAGCGACCGGTCCCAGTCCCCCTCGTCGAACGCGTTCCAGCTGTCGTTCCCCGGTTCCTCGAAGTGCTGCAGCCGTTCGAGCTTCCAGAAGCCGGACCGGCCGCTCCTCCAGAAGCGCCGCTCGAAGTCTTCCCGGTACTCGTCCCTGGGCAGCAGCTTGCCTTCCGCACCACCGAACAGTTCACGCATCGGGGATGTCCGCCTTCGCCGCCATCACCATTCCGCGCGGCAGCACCACGAGTCGCTCGCCGGCGCCGACGCTGACGCCGTCCGGCAAGCGCCCCGCGTACTGCGGCGTGAGGTCGCGGCCGATCACCGCGACGTCGCCGTTGTCGAGCTCCCAGATGTCGGGGCATTCGCCCTCGCCGCTGGTGGCGGGGTCACCGGACCCACCACCGCTTCCCGGTTCCTGAGGTGCGATTCCCAAGCGCCTGGAAAAGTCGGCAGCGGGATTCGGTTGCCATACCTTTGTGGACATGGTGACCATGTCCTTTCTCCCCAAACGGACAGGAATTCGAGAGTAGCATCGGCTGTTCGGGAATCAGGAATTGATTCCTACTTCTTTCGCGTGAATCTCAACGGCAAACGGCCCGCCACCAAGGTGACGGGCCGTTCCCACGATCAACCGCTACGGATAGCTGACGACGTTCACCGGCACGGTCCCCGGCGGCGTCACCGCCCCCACCTCGTTCACCACGTGCGTGATGGTCCCCTGGTAGTTCAGCGACACGGTCAGCAGGTTGTGCAGCCGCACACCGGACTGGTTGGGCACCTCGAACGCGTGATGCGCCCGCACGGACGGGTTGACGTTGAAGAAGCAGTAGCTCCCCAGCCCCCACGCCTCGTGCGAGGTCACGTTGTCGCCGACCTTGTAGGCCGCGTACCCGGCCAGCCCGTTCGGCGCCATCCACGTGGCCTGGTTCGGCACGTCGTACGGCATCTCGTTCTGGAAGAAGATGGTCCGGCCGCCCTGCCCGTTCCACATCACCTGGTACTTCTGGTAGTGCTCCACGAACAACCCGGTCGCGAGCACGTTGTTGCCGTTCACCACGACACCGGTGTCACCGACCGCCTCGGTCCACCCCCACGTCCCGGCGTTGCCGTGGTCGGCGCGCCAGGCCCAGGTGTGGTCGATGATCGTGTTGTGGCTGTTGACGACCAGGCTGTTGGTCGCCTTGCCCGCGATGGCGCCGCCGACGCGGAAGAACACGTCCTGCAACGTCGTCGGGTTCGAGGCGTGCGAGGCCGACGAGCCGGACGGGCCGACGGTCAGCAGCGCGTTGGAACGCGTGGTGCCCGCGTCGAACAGGATGCCCTTGATGCGCACGCCGTCGACGTCGGCGACCTGCATGGCGTTGACGCCGTTCACCGGCACGATGGTCGCGTAGCCGATGCCGAGCACGACCGTGTTCGGGCGCGTGATCTGCAGCGTCTGGTTGACGTTGTAGATGCCGGGCGTGAAGAAGAGGTTGCAACCCTGGGCCAGCGCCGCGTTGATCGTCGAGGCGGTGTCACCCGACTTCACGACGTAGAACTGGCTCATCGGCAACGACGTGCCCGGCGTGCCGCCGTTGATCCACGACGCACCGGAGGCGTTGGTGCGCAACGAAGGCAAGAACACCCGGTACGCGCCGTTCTCGAAGTACAGATACGGCACGTCGCGCGAGACCGGCGTGGTCGCCAGGTTCGTCGTCGGCGGGTTCGGGAACGTGGTCGCCGGCGCGCCGGGCGTTCCGGAGAACACCATGTTCCACACGCCGCCGTTCCAACTGCCGTAGTTGGAATCGCGCGTGTACCACTGCTGCTGCGACACCGACGCCGTCTGGCCGGACACCCGCGTGTCGGCCGTGTAGCCGCCGGAGGCGAAGCCGTAGGAGGCCGGGTACAGCGCCAGGTTGCCGCGGACGTCCATGCGGCGGAACGGCGCGGCCTGCGCGACGGCCCAGCGGTTGGTGCCATTGCTGGGGTTGACGGCCATGTTCTCCGCCGAACGCCAGAAGTTCTGCAGCGCCACGCCCTTGTCAGACTCGTTGAACGCGTCCACGGTGATGTCGCCGTTGATGACCACGTCACCGGGGTTGCGCCCGAGACCCGCGACGGACGTGTAGTAGCCCACGTCGTCATGGATGTTGTACGTGCCCGGCTTGAACAGGTGCGCGACCCGCCGTGGCGCCATCTGCGCCGTCAGCGTGTCCTTTTGCATGGTGAAGTCCGCGTCCAGCTGCGTCTGGATGGAGGCGGCCGACATGCCCGGGTCGAAGATCCGCGTGTTCGGACCGAAGTTCGGCGTGTTGGACTGCACGCAACCCTGCTGCGTGCCGATGGTGTAGGTGGCGCTGCCCACCGACGAGTTCGCGAGGCCGGACTTGAAGGCGACCGCGTTGACCGTCCGCGACGAGGGCACGGAGATCGGCCCGCTGTACAGCGGCGAGGACGCCGTGGGCGTCGAACCGTCCACTGTGTACCGGATCGTCGCGCCGGAGGTCGCGGTGGAGATCGTCACCGTCTGCGCCGACGTGTACGCACCGCCCGGCGGGCTGAACGTGGGGGTGGCGACAGGTGCCTGCGTGGTGCCGTGCGTGTAGGTGAAGTGCGGCGTGTCGTACTGGGGGCCGCTCTTCTCGTAGGTGAACCAGTACTCGACCACCGTGCCCGCCGACAACGAGCCGACGGTCTTCTGCCACGTCCCGGCGTTGTTCGTCATCCGGAAGTTCTGCTGCGGCGTGTTGGTGATCAGGTAGTGCACGTCCACGTACAGAGCGGGGGTCGTCGGCGTGAAGTTGATCCTCGCCTCGGACGTGCTCACGGACGTCACGTTCTGCGTGTAGTCCTCCGCCGCCGAAGCGGGGGCGGACGCGGCTAATGAAGCCAGCACAACGGCGACGGCGGCGAAGCCGGCCTGCAATCTCGTCTTTGAGAGCGCTCTCACACCGCATGACGGTAAACGCCGCAGGTCCGCGGGACAAGCGCCGTTTCCACCCGAACGGGTCCGTACCTTGAACCGGTTTCAAGCAATAGCGTTGGAGGGCATGACCTACTCCACCGCGTACAGCCGGGACCTGGGGGACGAGCTGCGGCTCATCCGGGAGACCAGCACGTCACTCCACGGCCGCGCCATGGCGGTTCAGCTCGGCTGGGACCCCAGCAAGGTCTCCAACCTCGAACACGGCAAGGCCCGTGCGAGCGCGGGCGACATCATCCAGTACCTCAGCGTGTGCGGCAAGAACCTGGACTACATCGACGCGTTCCAGGCCCGGTACCGGCACGCCTTCGACCCCTACCTCGCGCAGATGCCGGAAAACCTGCGCACCCTGATGATGGCCGAGGCGATGGCCACGAAGATCACCTGGGTCGAGACCACCACAGCTCCCGGACTCGTCCAGACCGCTGAATACGCCGATGCGTTGTACCGCAAAGCAGGGCTAGTCGCGCCGGAGAAGATCGCGGCGTGCGTCCAGTGCCGCATGGACCGGCAATCCATTCTGCTTCGTCCCCGCCGACCAGACATTCGGATCTACGTCCTCGAACGTGCCCTTCAGACCTACGTCGGCGACAACAAGATCATGGAGGAGCAGTACCTCCGCATGCTCTTCCACACGCACGTCCTGCGGATCGTTCCTGACGATTCGATCATCCTGACGGCGGGCTGTGCACTGCTGGAGTTCGAGAAGGCGCACTCGGTCGCCTACACCGACAGTGAACTCGCACAGGTCTTTGCACAAGACAGCGCTGCGGTCGGGCAGGTCACTAGGCTGTTCCAGCGACTGGATGCGCTCGCCTTGGATCAGGAACAATCGAAGCGCAAGCTGATGGAGTACATCAGCCGACTTCGAGGGGACTCCAATGGCGCAGGAACGGATCTGGCGTAAGAGCAGCTACAGCACTGGCGGCGAGGCCAGTGCGTGCGTCGAGGTGTCGCTGACCCGGGACGTGCTCGTGCGGGACTCGAAGAACGTGAGCGGCGACGTGCTCACGTTCTCGGCCCCCGCCTGGCAGTCGCTGCTCACGTACCTCGGTTCTCGTTGAGGTAGTTGTAGATCGTGTAGCGGGTGACCCCCAGCACGCTCGCCAGGTGGTCGACCGAGTCGCGGATCAGGAAGAACCCCGCCTCGTCCAGCACCCGCACGACCTGCGACTTGTGCACCTTCTTCATCAGCTCGACCGGCACGCCGACGTCGGCGACGGCCTTCTCGACCAGCACCCGTTGGAGCGTGTCCACGTCCTGCGGGAACGACTCGACCGGTCCCGACGCCTCGTGCGCGGCGAGCTTGTTGACGCACAGGCACCCCACGGCGACACCGGACGCGTCGCGCACGAAGGTGGTCGAGGACCAGATCGCGCGGCCGTCCGGTGCATAGGTCTCGTAGCCGGGCATGTCGGTGGTGGTGCCGCGCCGGACCAGGCCCAGCAGCAGGTCCGTCATCGGCCCGCCGACCTGCCGTCCGGTGAGCGAGCCGGCGATCGCGATGATCGAGTTCGGCAGGCGGGACAGGTCGTGCACCACGACCTCGGTGTCCGGTCCCAGCGCCGAGGCGAGGCTGTCGACCGTCGGTACCAGCGCCGACAGCGCGGCCGGCATGGTCGGCACCGACGAGCCGGACAACGACCTCAGCGCTGCCCGGACGCGTTCCAGGGTGCCTCGGGTGGTCGTGGCGTGCGGCGACAGCCGGACGTGCTCCGGGCGGACGGTGGCGGTCACGCCGAGGGCCTTCAGCGCCTCCCCCACGACCGGTGCGGCCTCGGCCATCGTGAACGCGAGGATCCCGGCGCGGCGGTCGCGGGCGGAGACGATCTCGCCGCCGCACGACAGCACGACCTCCTCCAGCTCCGCGACCAGGTCGCCGACCGCGGCGTCCAGCTCCGCCACGCCCGCCAGCTCGACCAGCTCCAGGGCCTCCGCGAACGCGCCGGAGACGACCGGGGAGAGGTTGGTGACGTTCCACGCGGCGGCGTCGGGGGCGGCGGCGTGAACCGAGTCGTCGAACAGGCCCGCGTCCACCGCGCCGGTCCAACCCGACAGCACGGGTTGGAGCCGTTCCAACGCCCGGTCGGACAGCACCACGAACCCGGTGCTCCACCCCGCCCGCAGCCACTTCTGGCCGCCGACGACCAGGACGTCGGCGAGCTCCCACGGTTCGTCCACCACGCCGAAGCCCTGGATGCCGTCCACGATCAGCAGCCGGTCGCCGACGGCCTCGCGCAACGCCGCCAGGTCCGCGCGGTAGCCGGTGCGGAAGTCCACAGCGGACACCGAGAGCGCGGAAACCTGTGGTGTCAGGCTTCCGGACACCGACGCGGCGGTCACCGGGCCGTCCAGCACGACCGACGGCAGGCCCGCGCGCACCCACGGGTAGGTGTTGGCGGGGAACTCCGCCGCGGAGTACATGACCGTGCCGGACAGGCCGAACGCCGCCTGGAACAGCCCGGTCGAGGTGTTGGGCACGAGCGCCACGTGGTCGGTGTCGGTGCGGCACAACCGCGCGGCGGCGGCCTTGACGCGTTGCTCCTCGCGCATCAGCGTGTCCACTGTGGAGGGACCGGCGAGCGACGCCTGCTCCATCAGCCGGGCCGTGGCCGCCACCACCGGGAGCGACGGCGGGCCGAAGCGGGCGAAGTCGAGGTACCCCTCCGGTTCGCGGAACTGGGCGAGGTACGCGGAGTTGGTCACCTAGAGCACCTTTGCGAGGAACTGCCGCGTGCGCGGCTGCTGCGGGTTGTCGAGCACGTCGGCGGGCGTGCCGGACTCGACGACGGCGCCGTCGACGAGGAACACCACGCGGTCGGCGACCGAACGCGCGAAGCCGATCTCGTGGGTGACGACGATCATCGTCATGCCGTCGCGGGCCAGTCCGGTCATCACGTCGAGCACCTCGCCGACGAGCTCAGGGTCGAGTGCCGATGTGGGCTCGTCGAACAGCATCAGCTTGGGTTTCATCGCCAGCGCGCGGGCGATCGCAACACGTTGCTGCTGCCCGCCCGACAGCTGCGCGGGGTAGGCACCGGCCTTCTCCGCGAGCCCGACGCGTTCCAGCAGGTCACGTGCCTCCTTGACCGCGGTGGCCCGGTCGACGCCGAGCACCTGCACGGGGCCCTCGAAGACGTTCTCCAGCGCCGTGCGGTGCGGGAAGAGGTTGAACCGCTGGAACACCATGCCGACGTCGCGGCGCTGGCGGGCGACGTCACGTTCCTTCAGCTCGTACAGCTTGCCGTTCGCCGCGCGGAACCCGACCGGCACGCCGTCGACCCGGATCCGTCCGGCGTCGATGGTCTCCAGGTGGTTGACGCAGCGCAGGAACGTCGACTTGCCCGCACCGGACGGCCCGAGCAGGCAGACCACCTCCCCGCGCTCGACCTGCATGTCGATGCCCTTGAGCACCTCGGTGTGCCCGAACGACTTGCGGACACCGACCGCCTCAACGAGGGCCATACGCACGCTCCAGGTAGTGCTGCCCGACCGACGCCAGCGACACCATCACCAGGTACCAGGCCGCGGCGGCGAACAGGGTCTCCATGATCTCCAGGTTGCGCGAGGCAATGTTGTTCGCGGCGTGGATGAGCTCCAGGAACGCGATCACCGACGCCATCGACGTGCCCTTGATCATGTTGATGAAGTTGTTGCCGGTCGGCGGGATGATCACCCGCATCGCCTGCGGCAGCACGACCCTGCGCAGCGTCACCGCCGGCGTCATGCCGATCGACTTGGCCGCCTCGGTCTGGCCGGGGTCCACACTGGACAGCCCGGCGCGGACGATCTCGGCCATGTAGGCGCTCTCGTTGAGCCCCAGCCCCAGCAACGCGGCCACGAACGCGGTCATGACGACGTTCGTCGGCACGCTGAACAGCATCGGCACGCTGATGTTCTGGAAGACCAGCGCGAGGTTGAACCAGATCAGGATCTGCAACAGCACCGGCAACCCGCGGAACAGCCAGATGTAGCCGACGGCGAACCAGCGGGCGACCGGGTTGGCCGACAGCCGCATCAGGGCGATCACCACGCCCAGCACGACCGCGCCACCCTGTGCCGCGATGGCGAGCACGATCGTGTTGAGCAGCCCTTCGAGCATGACGGGGTGCGCGAAGAACCCCGGCACGTCCTCCCACTGGATCTGCGCCTCCGCCATCGCCCAGCCGAGCCCGGCGAGGACGACGAGGATGACCGCCGCGCTGACCCACCGCCACGGGTGGCTCAGCGGGACAACGACCAGTTCGCGTTCCTCGGCCTCACTTGCCATTGATCGCGGCCTTGCTGATCGCACCCTGCTTGATGTCCCAGTTGCCGAGGATCTTGGCGTACGTGCCGTCGTCGATCAGCGCCTGCAACGCACCCTTGAGTGCCTCGCTGAGCTTGGCGTTCTGCTTGTTGACGCCGATGCCGTACGGCCCGCCGTTGATCGGGGCGAGCTCGACGACCTCGAAGAACTTGCCGTCACCCGCGGTCTTGGCGATGTAGACGGCGGTCGGCAGGTCGTTGAGGATCGCGGCGACGCGCCCGGTGCGCAGCTGGTTCTGGTTGCCGGTGTCGCTGTCGGTGACGCTGAGCTGCACCTCGGGCTTGCCCTGGCCGAGGCACTTCTGGCTCTGCTCCTTGGCGAACGTCTCCTGCGAGCTGCCGAGGTTGACCGCCACCCCCTTGCCGCACAGGTCGTCGGGCCCCTTGACCCCCTGCGGGTTGCCCTTCTGCACCATGATCGTGATGCCGGACGTGAAGTAGTCCACGAAGTCGATCTTCTGCTGCCGCTCGGCGGTGTCGTTCATCGCCGCCATAGTGACGTCGACCCGACCGGTCTCCAAACTGGTGATCAGCGAGCTGAACGCCATGTCGCTGTGCTCGGCCTTCAACCCGACCTTGGCGGCCATCGCGTTGATCAGGTCGACCTCGGACCCCTGCGGCGTCTTGCCGTCTTCCTTGTAGAAGTTGTTCGGCGGGTTCTGGATGTTCGACCCGACCCGCAGCTTGCCCGTCTGCGCGATCGCGGCCGGCACCAGCGCGGCGAGCGCGTCGTCCTTCTTGACCTGCGACAGGTCCGACGACGGCGGGGTGGACGTCTGCGTGGTGTCAGACGTGCCGCCACACGCGGTGAGCGTGGCGACGAGCAGCGTGGTCAGGAGGAGGCGGGGCTTCATGGCCGGGAACCGTACAACGCTGAGTTGAAGACGTCTACAAAAAGTTGAAAACCCGCCGCTTCGCAGGTCACGCGGGGCCGCCGCACACCGCACAGGGGAACGTGAGGCCCCCGCGTGACCCGAAAGGGGACGCAGGGGCCCCGCGTGGCCGTGAGAGGCGGGGAATTCCGGAGGCCGTGGGATCGTTGAACCGGGAAGCCAACTACGAGGAGGACCACATGGCGACGGTCGAGCTGACCACGGACAACTTCGACGAGGTGGTCGGCGGTTCCGACATCGTCCTGGTCGACTTCTGGGCCGAGTGGTGCGGGCCGTGCCGTGCGTTCGCGCCGACGTTCGAGGCGGCGTCGCAGAAGCACGAGGACCTGGTCTTCGGCAAGGTCGACACCGAGGCGCAGCAGGAGCTGGCGGCGACGTTCGGGATCCGGTCGATCCCGACGCTCATGATCGTGCGCGAGGGTGTCGTGCTGTTCGCCCAGCCGGGGGCGCTGCCGGGCAACGCGCTGGACGACCTGATCGAGCAGGCGCGCGCGGTGGACATGGACGAGGTCCACGCCAAGGTGAAGCAGGCCCAGCAGCAGGGCTGAGAGCCACATCGGTGATTCACGCGGGGCTGCTCCGGGTAGCCGACCAGCATGAACACCGACACGTCGACCGCACAGCTGGTCAGCCAGCTGTCTGAGCAGGTGAGCAGGCTCGCGCGCGATGAGATTCGCCTCGCGGTCGCCGAGCTCAAGGAGAAGGGCAAACACGCCGGTGTCGGCGCCGGGATGTTCGGCGCGGCCGGCGTGTTCGCGTGGTGGGGCGGGCTGAGCGTCGTCGCCGGCGTGATCCTCGCCCTGTCGCTGGTGCTGCCCGGCTGGGCGGCCGCCTTCATCGTTGCCGCGGGGCTCCTGCTGATCGCCGGTGTCATGGCGCTCGTGGGGCGCTCGCAGGTCAAGCAGGCCACTCCCCCGGTGCCGCGCCAGGCCGTGGAGAACGTGCAGCGCGACATCGCCACGATCAAGGAGAGTGCGCACCGGTGACCGATCCCAAAGAGGAGCTGCAGCGCGACGTCGAACGCACCCGGCGTGAGCTCGGTGAGACCGTGGAGGCGTTGGCGCACAAGGTGGACGTGCCGGGTCGCGTGAAGGAGCAGGCGCACGAGACGGTCGTCAGGATGACCGCCGCGACCGACCAGGCCGTGGCGTCGCTGCCGGAGCCGGTGGCGCAGCAGGTGCAGAAGGCGCGTCAGCACCCGCTGGCGATCGGGGCGGTGCTGATGGCACTCGTGCTCCTGATCTGGAAACTCTCCAGGAGGAACGGATGAAGCTGCTGTACCGCCCGTTGGGCATGCTGCTCGGCGCGCTGGGCGGCATGGCCGCCACGGCGATCTTCGGGCAGATCTGGAAGGTCGTCGCCGGGGACAAGGAGGCCCCCAGCGCGACCATGCGCGACCGTCGCTGGCGTGAGGTGCTGCTGGCCGCCGCCCTGCAGGGAGCGATCTTCGGCCTGGTCAAGGCCGCGATCGACCGCGGTGGCGCCGTCGGGTTCCAGAAGGCCACCGGCAAGTGGCCCGGCGACGAGGAAGACTGAGCCGACTCACCACGAGCCGGTCCGCGACCACCGGCGGGCCGGCTCTTCGCGGTCCTGCGGGAGCTTGAACCCTCAACTACCCTGGCGAGCATGCCACAGCCAGAGGGTGCCGAGCTGGACGCGATCAGGGCCAAGCGCGACGAGCTGCGCGAACGACACGTGCGGCCGTTGGCCGAGCGCGGCGGGTCGCCGACCCGCGGGGTCCACCACATCGCGCTGATCTGCCGCGATGTCGAGGAGACCATCCGCTTCTACCAGGAGTTCCTCGGCTTCCCGCTGGTGGAGCTCGTGGAGAACCGCGACTACCGCGGCTCCAGCCACTTCTTCTTCGACCTCGGCAGCAAGAACCTGCTGGGGTTCTTCGACTTCCCCGGTCACGACCACCCGCCGTTCTCCGAGACGATCGGTGCCGTGCAGCACCTCGCGCTGTCCATCTCGCCGGAGCGGTTCGACGAGATCAAGGCCAAGCTGGACGAGGGCGGCGTCGAGTACCTGGGGCCCGACCGCGGCGTCGAGGACAGCCTGTACATCCGCGACCCCAACGGTGTAGGGATTGAGTTCTACCGGGAAGAGCTCGGGAAGTTCGAAGGCTCGACGTTGGTCAACTAAGGAGTCGAAGCGTGGCGCAAGAGGTCAAGGGCATCGTCGCCCGGGGCAAAGGACAACCGGTCGAACTGACCTCGGTGCTGGTGCCCGACCCCGGACCCGGCGAGGCCGTGGTGAAGGTGCAGGCCTGCGGGGTCTGCCACACCGACCTGCACTACCGCGAGGGCGGCATCAACGACGACTTCCCGTTCCTGCTGGGACACGAGGCGGCGGGTGTCGTCGAGTCCGTCGGCGAGGGCGTCACCGACCTGGCGCCGGGCGACTTCGTGGTGCTGAACTGGCGTGCGGTGTGCGGCACGTGCCGTGCCTGCAGGCGTGGCAAGCCGTGGTACTGCTTCTCGACGTTCAACGCCTCGCAGCCGATGACGCTGACGGACGGCACGAAGCTGTCGCCGGCCCTCGGCATCGGCGCGTTCGCGGAGAAGACGCTGGTCCACTCCGGACAGTGCACAAAGGTCGATCCGTCGGCGCGTGCGGCTGCCGTGGGCCTGCTGGGCTGCGGCGTGATGGCCGGTGTGGGCGCGGCGGTGAACACCGGTGGTGTCACGCGCGGCGACTCGGTGGCCGTGATCGGCTGCGGTGGTGTCGGTGACGGCGCGATCGCGGGCGCTCGCCTCGCGGGTGCGGCGAAGATCATCGCGGTGGACACCGACCCGCGGAAGCTGGAGTGGGCCAAGGGTTTCGGTGCCACGCACACGATCAACGCCCGCGAGGTCGACGACGTGGTGACCGCGATCCAGGACCTGACCGACTCGTTCGGCGCGGACGTGGTGATCGACGCGGTCGGCCGCCCGGAGACGTGGAAGCAGGCGTTCTACGCCCGCGACCTGGCCGGCACCGTGGTCCTGGTGGGTGTTCCGACGCCGGACATGCGGCTGGAGATGCCGCTGATCGACTTCTTCGCGCGCGGCGGGTCACTGAAGTCCTCGTGGTACGGCGACTGCCTGCCCACGCGCGACTTCCCGATGCTGGTCGACCTGTACCAGCAGGGCCGGTTCGACCTCGACGCGTTCGTCACCGAGGAGATCGCGCTGGACGGCGTGGAGGGCGCGTTCGAGAAGATGCACCACGGCGACGTGCTGCGATCGGTCGTGGTCTTCTGATGGCGCTGCGGGTCGACCACATCGTCACGTCCGGGACGTTCTCGCTGGACGGCGAGACGTTCGACGTCGACAACAACGTCTGGGTGATCGGCGACGACTCCGAGTGCGTCGTGATCGACGCACCGCACGACGTGGACGCGATCCTCAAGCTCGTGAACGGGCGCCGCGTCGTCGCGATCCTGCTGACGCACGCGCACGACGACCACGTGCGGGTCGCGCCGGACCTCGCGCACGCCACGGGTGCTCCGCTGGCGCTGCACCAGGCCGACCGGATCGTGTGGGAGCTGACGCACACGGGCGTCATCCCGCACCAGGCGCTGGAGGACGGCCAGGTGCTCACGGTGGCCGGCGAGGAGGTCCACGTGCTGCACACGCCGGGCCACTCGCCCGGTGCGGTGTGCTTCCACGTGCCGTCGCTCGGCGCGGTGTTCACCGGCGACACGCTGTTCCAGGGCGGGCCGGGCGCGACCGGGCGGTCGTTCTCGGACCGGCCGACGATCGAGCGGTCGATCAGGGAGAAGCTGCTGGCGCTGCCCGGCGAGACGGTGGTGCACACGGGCCACGGCCCGGACACCACGATCGACGCCGAACGCTTCTGACCTCGGCGGCGTGCACCGCTAGAACCGCGGGGGCCGCTTCTCCAGGAACGCCGACACGCCTTCCGCGTAGTCGGCGCTGGAGGCGGCCTCCGCGTACAGCGCCCGCACGGCGTCGTCCTCGTGGCCGCCGTCGCTGATCGCGTTGACGATCTTCTTCGCACCCCGCACGCTCACCCGCGCCCGCGCGGCGATCTGCTGCGACAGCTCCTCCACGCGGGTGTCGAGGTCCGTGACGACCTCGTTGACGAGCCCGATCCGCAACGCCGTCGGCGCGTCGATCAGGTCGGCGGAGAACAGGATCTGCTTCGCCCACGCCGGGCCGACCACGTCGACGAGCTGCTTCGTGGACGTGAAGTTGTAGACGATGCCCAGCTTCGCGGGGGTGATCCCGAACCGCGCGCCGGTGGCCGCCACCCGGAGGTCACAGTCGAGAGCGATCTCACAGCCGCCGCCCACGCAGAAACCGGAAATCGCGGCAATGGTGGGCTTCTCCAGCCCGACAATGGCACGCTCACCGTTGTGGACGGCTTCCCCGTAGTGCGCGGCACCCTCCGCACCCCGCCGCAGGGTCGAGAACTCCGCGATGTCCGCGCCGGCCGAGAAGTGCTCGCCACCCCGGATGACCAGCACGCGGACGCTGTCGTCGGCGGACACGCGGGCCATCAGGCCGGGCAGCGCCGACCACATCTCGTAGCTCATCGCGTTGCGCTTGGCCGGGCGGTTGATCGTCAGCGTGGCGACCGGTCCGGCCGAGGACAGCTCGAGGAAATCACTCACGCGCCGCACGATACAGCGCTGGTTCCGGCGAACGGCCTGGTCACGTTGCCGCAGGAACGCGCTCACACGGGGTCATTCGTCGAGGACGGGAGGACCGCGTGAGCGCGGCCGGAACCGGTGCTGCCACCCTCCGCACGTTCGCGGCCCGGCTGCGCGGCAGCGCGCCGGTCTCCTCGCGCATCCTGTCCGAGCTCGCGGGCGAGCTGGACAGGGGCGGCCCGGTGGCGGACCTGCTCTGCTCGCACAGCGCGGTGCGCAGCCCGTTGTTCGGCATCCAGGCACTGGCCGGGGTGCGGCTGCTGATGCTGTCGGGGCGGGCTCCCGAGCTGTCGCAGCGGTTCGCGAGCGCGCACGCGGCGGCGATGGCCGGTGAGTCGGACTCGGCCGCGTTGCTGGCGTGGCTCGCGGCGCGGCGGGCGATCGTGGACAACCCCGGCGAGATCCTCGCGGCGCTCGACCGGACCGTGCAGCAACACCAGCCGAGGACCGCGGGCTTCCTGTTGCGCGGCCTCACGATGATCGGCGCGCCCAAGGTCAGGTTGCTCGAACTGGGCGCGTGCGCGGGGCTGAACCTGATCCTGGACCGCTACCGGTGGTTCGGCCTCGGCTGGGAGTGGGGCGAGCGGAACTCGCCGGTCCGGCTCACGGCGGCGGGCCCGCGGCCGCCGGAGTTCGAGATCGTCGCACGGGCGGGCTGCGACCTGCAGCCGCGCGACCCGGCCGACCCGAGGCACGCGCTGATCCTGCACTCGTTCATCCCGCCCGAGCACGACGCGCTGCGCTGGGATCTCGACGACGCGATCGAGCTCGCGGCGGCGGTGGGCGTGCGGGTCGCGCGGGCACCGGCCGGGCGGTGGCTGCGGGAGAACCTGGTGGCACCGGCGGAGCCCGACACGTGCACGGTGGTCTGGCACAGCTCGTTCTGGTCGTACCTGACCGAGGACGAGCGGCACGAGATCGAGACGGCGCTGACCGCGGCGGCAGGGACGATGCCGCTGGCGCGGGTGGCGTACGAGGCGCCCGACTTCCGTTCGAACCCCCGGTTGACGGTGACGATCTACAGCTGAACAGTCCGTGAACGGTCAACCGCGGACCGTGGTGCCGGTGGGTCCGGCACCTCTAGTTTGCGGCGCGTGAAACGAATCCTCGCCACCGCGGTGCTGCTCGCCGCCACCGTCACCGTGACCCCGGCCCGGGCTGCCGTCTCCGACTACGACCTCGCGCTGCACTGGGCGCCGGTCCACCACCAGGACACCGACTCGTCCGACCACGACGCCGACTACCTGTCCACTGTGGACTTCGATGGCGACTGGAACGGGCTGAACAACTGGGAGAACCAGACCCAGCTGGCCAAGCTGACCGGTGCGGCCTACTACTCGGTGGTCGAGACGCAGACGCACTGGTTCCTGGTGTACTCGTTCTTCCACCCGCGCGACTGGGACGACCAGCCCGACCCGTTCGGCCTGACCACGCACGAGAACGACCTGGAGGGCGCGCTGTTCGTGGTGCGCAAGGACGCGGGCTACGGTCAGCTCGAAGCCGCCGTCACGGTGGCGCACAGCGACTTCTACTCGTACGTACCGGCCGGGTCGCCGTACCGCAACGGGTCGGAGACGATCGACGGCACGCTGCTGCTCTCCGGCGGCCGGCCCACGACCCGTCAGGAGGCCAAGGGCCACGGCCTCTACCGCTGGGACGGCAACGACTTCCCCGGCGGCGACGGCGTGGTCTACTACCCCGCCGCCACCGGTGAGGTGCCATCAGGCGGCAACGACCGGGACGTGAAGTACCGGCTCGTGGACACGTTCGCCGCGAACGGGATGTGGGCGCGGCGCAACAACTCGGAGACCTTCGCGTCGTTCGGCACGTTCCGCGGTGACAACGGCAAGGACAACGCGGCGAACGCGCCGTGGGGCTGGGACGACCAGAACGACGGCGCGTTCTACCGCGGCTACCTCGCCACGCACCCGGCCGAGCTGGTGAGCTCGTACTTCTCCAACAAGGGCACGTTCAGCCTGACGTACGTGCGCAACGCCTACCGCGGCTGAGTCAGCAGGTGCTGGAGGGCGGCGAGCGCCTCGGTGATCGCGTTGTCGGTCCACCGCTGGAGGTTGACGGCGAGCGACAGCTGCCGCTTGCCGTCCGCACTGCTGAACGACCACGTGCCGGCGCCCCACACGGAGCCGTCGTGGCCCCAGAAGCCGTCGCCGTGCCGGTGCAGGCCCAGGCCGTAGGAGACCGTGGACCCGTCGAACGCCGTGACCGGTCCGGTCTCCTGCATCTGCGCCAGCGACTCCCGCGACACGATCTTGCCGGCGAGCAGGTCGGCGAAGAACAGGTTGAGGTCCTCCAGCGTCGAGATCAGCGACGCGGACACGCCGACCCACGACATGTCGTAGACGCTGTAGTCGCGGGGCGGGTCGAGCAGGCCGAACAACGCCTCGTACATCTTCGGGTGCGGTCCCGCGATGCGGGTTCCGGTGGGGAACATGGTGTTGCGCAGGCCGGCGCGTTCGATGACGTGCCGGGTGATGAACCGTTCCGCCGTCGTGCCGGTGACCTTCTCCAGCAGGCGGCCCAGCAGCAGGTAGCCGGTGTTGGAGTAGGTGCCGGGCGCGACCGCGGGTGCCTCGACGCCGAGCTTGATCAGCTCGCGCGGGTAGAAGTGCCGGAACTGGTTGTCCGCCAGGCTCTGCGGTGACCCCTCGAGGATCGACGGGAACGCGAGGAACCGGTAGTCGGCGAGGCCGCTGGTCATGTTCAGCAGCATCCGCACGGTGATCTCGCGCTCGGCCGGCACCAGGCCCAGGTGGCGGCTGATCGGGTCGTCGAGCCGGATGCGGCCCTGCTCGGCCAGCAGCAGCACGGCAGCGGCCGTGAACGTCTTGGTGACGCTGCCGACCCGGTGCCGCATGCCGGGCGTGGCCTCGCCGGCCGCGCTGCGCCACACCTGTCCATCGACGCGGAACTCCGCCCACACCGCCGGTACACCGGCTGTATGCAGGTTGTCGACCGCGTGCTGCAACTCGGTGCGCATCTCGCTCACCCGGCCAACGCGCGGCGCAGCACGGCGCCGATCTCGGTGAACTGGCGCTGCGACACGTCGGCGGACAGCAACGCCTGCGAGCCGTGGAACGTTCCCGGCCACTGGTGCAGCTCGACCCGCACGCCCGCCTGCAGCAGCCGCACGGCGTAGGCGATGTCCTCGTCGCGGTTGGGGCAGAGCTCGGCGGTGGCGACGTAGGCGGGCGGCAGGTCCGACAGGTCGTCGGCGCGGGCGGGCGCCGCGTACGGCCCGGCCGGGTTGCCGCCGAGGTAGTGCCGCCACGCCTGGACCGCCTTGGAGCGGTTGTACCAGGGCGTCTCGGTGAAGTGCCGGGCCGACCACGTGGTGAGCCGGTCGTCGAGCCCCGGCTGGTGCAGCAGCTGGAACCGGATCGGCGGCCCCTGTTCGTCCCGCGCCTTCAACGCCAGCGCCGCCGCCAGCCCGCCACCCGCGCTGTGCCCGCCGACCGCGATCCGCTCGGGGTCGATGCCCAGCTCGGCGGCGTGGTCGTACGCCCACGTGAGCACGGCCCAGGCGTCGTCGAACGCGGCGGGGAACGGGTTCTCCGGCGCCAGCCGGTAGCCGACGGAGATCACCACGGCCTGCGAGCGCGCCGCGACCCGCGAGGCCCACGGGTGTTCGGTGACGACGTCGCCGACGACCCAGCCCCCACCGTGCAACCAGATGACGGCACCTTGGGCGTCGTGCGGCCGGTAGACGCGCACCGGCACCGCGGGGTCGGCCGGGACGACGAGGTCCTCGACGTCCATGCCGCCGGTCTCCGCGGGAATGCCGGCCGCGAGCTCGGCGAGCACCCGGCGCTCCTTCACGACGTCGGTCAGCTCGGCCTTCGGGAAGAGCGGCACGAACGCTTCGAGTTCGGGATCCATGCCCGCAATCCTCTGCCGCTCGCCGCCGGACTTCAGCCGACACTTGTCGCACGATCCTCCACGCCCACGCGCCGATCGTCGCTATCGTCGGCCGCATGGAGGCGCTGGCAACCCGTCTGTCGACCCTGGACTCACACGTCGAGGGCGCGATCCGGGTCGTGATCTTCTACGACACGCTGATGCGCCGCCGCGTCGACCTGCCCGCCCTCGCACGAGCCTCGGCGGGCCTGGCCGAGTGCGTGGCGGGCATCCGCCTGCACAGCACCGGCAAGGTGATCCGCATGTCACCCGGCGGCGGCCCGGCACCCGAGCCCACGTGCCCGCCGTCGGCGGTGGCGGCGATCGTGCTGGACGACGAGGAGATCGGACAGGTGTGGCTGGAACGGCCCGCCGTGGCGCGGGCCGCACAGCCGCACAACGGCGCCGAGCCGCACCCCGCCGCGGGGCCGAGCCACGCCGCCGACCGGTCGAGCCGCGCAGTCCAGCCGCACGACGCCGCCCGGCCGAGCCACGCCGCGCAGCCGCACAACGCCGCGCAGGCGCACGACGCCGAACCACCACGCCAGACCGCGCAGGCGCACGACTCCCGACCACCAGACCAGGCCGCGCAGCCGCATGACGCCGCCCGGCCGCACCAGGCCACGCAGCCGCACAACGCCCGGCAGCCGCACGACGCCGGACCACCGCGTCAGGCCGCGCAGCCGTACCCCGCCCAGGTACCTGACGCTGTCGTGCCGCACCCCGCGAGCCTCCGGCACGACGGCGTCAAGCCCCGCCCCGGCAGCGAGCCGCACGACGCTGCCGAGTTCCAGCCTGCCCAGCCGCGCGACGCAGACCCGTTCCACTACGCCGCCTCGGCGCCGCACCCCGCGTCACCGCCGCATCCGGCCGCCTCACGGCACAACGACCACCCGCGGCACCATGGCGCCTCGCGACACAGCGCGGCCCCACGACACGACGCCACCCCACCGCACGACGCCACCCCACCGCACGACGCCGGGCCGTCCGACCACACCGCCCAGCCGCACCACGCCGGTCCCTCCCCCGACAGCGCCCACTCCAGCCCGTCCGGCCCCTCCCTCGCCCTCGACGAGGTGCTCCTCGACCGCCTCGCCATCGCCGCGGCCGCCGTGGTCGAGCGCTACGGCCCGGCCCGCACCACCATGGCGGACCCCGCCCTCGTCGAACTGGTCATCAGCACCGACAGCGACGAGGCCGGGCGGGCGCGGGCGTTGCGGCTGCTCGGTTTCCCGGCCGACCTGCCGCTGCGGGTGGCCGCCGTGACGACCGCGCTGCCGCTGGACCGGGTGGGCGCCGCCGTCTGCCCCGGCCGCCCGGTGAAGGCCGCGTCGGTGAACGGTGTCGGCGTCGTACTGGCCGGGCACCTCGGCCCGTTTCCGGATGGTGTGCGGGCGGGCATCGGCACCTCCTCCTGCCCCGCGCGGGCCTGGACGGAAGCGCGGACGGCCCTCCGGTTCACGACCCCGCGTGAGCCGGTGGTGGAGTACGCGCGGCTGGGTGCGGTGGCGTTGCTCGCGGAGGTGCCCGCCGCGGCACTGCGCGCCAACGCCGACGTGATCGCACTGCAAGGCCTGTCCGACGAGGACCGCGACACCCTCGACGCCTACTGCGCCACCGGTTCCCTGCGCCGCGCCGCAGACCTGCTGCACCTGCACCACAGCAGCGTCGCCCGCCGCCTCGACCAGGTCGGTCGGGTCCTTGAGATCACCGACCCGGCCAGGGTGAAGCTCGCACTGGCCGCTTTCCGGTTGCTCGACTAGGCAACCGTCCACAGCAGAACGTCGTCGTCAACTGCCGCATGACGGCAACCGGGATGCCATCACCGCGCGCGGAAACCCAGCTGCGCCAGGGCGTCAGCTCTGGGCGGTCGGCCGCACGACGATCTCGTTCACGTCGACGTCGGCCGGCTGCTCCAGCGCGAACGCGACGGCGCGGGCGATGGCGTCCGGGGCGATCGCGATCTCGTCGCGCATCGCCGCGATGCTCGCCCGCACGCCGGGATTGCTCGACGCCTCGGCGAACGCCGTGTGCACGACGCCGGGGAACACGGTCGTCACGCGCACCTCGGGACCGGCCTCCTGGCGCAGGCCCTCGCAGATCGCGCGGACGGCGACCTTGGTGCCCGCGTAGACCGCCATGGCCGGCACGACGCGGAACGCCGCCGTGGAGGCGGTGGTGACGAAGTGGCCGGACCGTTGTTCGCGGAACACCGGCAGCGCGGCCGCGATGCCGTGCAGCACGCCCTTGATGTTGACGTCGACCATCTCGTCCCACTCGTCGACGCGCAGGTCGTCGAGCGGCGAGATCGGGCCCGCGCCCGCGTTGCCGACCAGCACGTCGAGGCGGCCGAACCGGTCACGGGCCAACGCCACCAACGCGTGCATGTCCTCGCGGCGGGTCACGTCGGTGCGCGTGTGCACGGCCGTGCCGCCGGCTTCCTCGATCCTGGCCACGAGGTCCGCGAGCCGGTCCTCGCGCCGGGCGCCGAGCACGAGGCGCGCTCCCCGTTGTGCGAGCAGTAGTGCGGTCGCCTCGCCGATGCCGCTGCCGGCGCCGGTGATCGCGACGACCTTGCCGTTGATCTCATCCATGCGACCAGCCTGTGGTGCCCACAAACTGGTATCCAGAGCGCGTTTATGCTGGAACAGGAGGTACCAGCATGGGCAGAACAGCCGACCAGCGCCGCGAGCTGGGCGCGTTCCTGCGCAGCCGCCGCGAACGGATCACGCCCGCGGAGGCGGGGCTGCCGAGCACGTCCCGGCGGCGCACGCCGGGGCTGCGCCGCGAGGAGCTCGCCGTGCTCGCCGGGATCAGCGCCACCTGGTACACGTACCTGGAGCAGGGCCGTGACGTGCGGGCGTCCGACCAGGTGCTCGGTGCGCTCGCCACCGCGCTCGGACTCGACCGGTCCGAAGTGGACCACCTGTTCCGCCTCGCCGGTCACACGGCGGCGCAGGCGCGGGAGGCGGAGACGGTGAGCGCGGAGGTGGCCGCCGTGCCGGGACTGCTGCAGCCGCACCCGGCCTACGTGATCGGCGCGACCTACGACGTGCTCAGCCACAACGAGGCGGCGGGCGAGCTGTTCGTGAACCTCAAGGCGGACAAGCCGAACTTCGCGCGCTGGACGTTCACCGACGAACGCGCGCGGCACGTCGTGATCGACTGGGAACGGGAGGCGCGCGGCCTGCTCGCCCGGCTGCGCACGCTGGCCGGCCGCCACCCCGCCGACGAGCGGTTCACGCGGCTGATCGACGAGCTGCACGAGGCCAGCCCGGAGGTGCGCTCCTGGTGGCCGCACCACGAGGTGCAGGCCCAGCACAGCGGCCGGAAACGGTTGCGCCACCCGCGGTTGGGGGCCGTCGACTACGCCTACACCGCGTTCCACCTCGCCGACGAGCCCGACCAGACGCTGGTGATCTATGCGGACGGCCGGCCCTGCTGACGGCTCAGGCCGCCCGCGGGTACATGCGCGCCATCCCCGGCGGCACGGCGAACGGCGTCCACGTGCCCTCCGGCTGCGCCAGCCGGTCGGCCACGACCCACAGCACGCTGGCGTTGAACCCGTACCCCAGGTGCGAGGACGCCACCTGGACGTTCTCCCGCCGCGGTCCGGGTTCCTCGACGCACGACTCCCACGACACGATCCCGTCGGTCCTGGAGTAGATCGACGTGGCGGGCACCGGGATGGGCGGCCTGGTCGACTCCGGCGGCGGGAACTCGTCCTTCGGGATGTGCAGGCGCGAGAACAACGAGAACGCGGGCATCGCCCGTGACTGCACGGGATCCGACATGTTGTACGGCGAGCCCATCGTGATCACCTGGCGCACCCGGTGCGGGTGGTCGCGTCCCATCTCGCGCGCGAAGATCCCGCCGAGCGACCAGCCCACGATGGACACCGGGCCGTGCTCGGAGGAAACCTTCTTCACCAGCGCGTGCATGCCGTCGACGGCACGGCGCGTCGGCCCGATGTTGCGCCCCAGTCCCCACGGGTTGACCCGGTAACCCAGACCGGACAGGAACCTGCGCAGCATCACCGTGGAGGAGTCGGCGGCGCCGAGGCCGGGGAACACGAGCACCGGGTGGCCGTCACCGGCCGGGGCACCGCGCAGCATCGACCGGGTGGCGACGAACTCGCCGACGTCGAGCGCGCAGCGGGTGGGCTCGGTGAGGTACCAGAACAGGCTGGGGGCGCTGCTCCTGACCACGTGCAGCGGAACGGGAGGAACGTCGAAGACCTCGTCCGGAGGTACGGCAGACATCGGCGCCTCCCCACACGTCGACAACCCCGAGCCGGCGTCCCGGGCCTCGTCGCCCGGTGTCTCCATGATGTTTCGTGAACGATCTCTTGGCCAGCACTTTCGAGTCTCGATTCGCCACGTGCGCGTGACACGGTGGTGACCTCAGCCGTGGGCAGTGCCTCTCACCTGCATGGACGTCGATTCGGATCTGCCGCTCCTCTAGTGTTTTCCGAGTGGACCGGATGAGCAGCTTGGACGCGGGCTTCTACTTCATCGAGGACGAGAACGTGCCCATGCACGTCGGTTCCGTACTGGTCTTCGACGGTCCGGCGCCGTCCTACGGAGACGTGATCCGCCTGTTCCTGGCGCGGATGGACCAGGTGCCGCGCTACCGGCAGAAGGTGAAGGCGCTGCCGTTCCACGTCGGCCGCCCGGTCTGGGTCGACGACGACCACTTCAACGTCCTGTACCACGTGCGGCACACCGCGGTCCCGTCGCCGGGCGGCGAGGACCAGCTGCGCAACCTCGCGGGCCGGATCTTCGCGCAGAAGCTCGACGACTCGAAGCCGCTGTGGGAGGCCTGGCTCGTCGAGGGGCTCGAAGGCGGTCGCTGGGCGATCATCTCGAAGGTCCACCACTGCATGATCGACGGGGTGTCCGGTTCGGACATGCTGCAGCTGATCCTGGACTTCCGGAAGGAGACCGCGCTTCCGGAGGCGGCGGAATGGGAGCCGCGGCCGCAGCCGTCGACCCTCGACCTGGTGGTCGACGGTGTGCGTGACGCCGTGGTCACCCCGGTGCAGCACCTCGCCGCGTTACCCGCGTTCGCGCGGAACCTGCGTTCCCTCACCGAGATCGTCGACTTCGGCAGGTCGGTGCTCGGCAGTCTGCCCGCCACCGCGCGCCGGCTGCTCACCAGCGCGGCCACCTCGCTCAACGGTCCGATCGGGCCGCACCGCCGCTGGGTGTGGGCGCGCGCGAACCTGGCCGAGATCAAGCAGATCCGCAGGGCCGCCGGCGGCACGGTCAACGACGTCATCCTCACCGCGGTCACGCGTGGTTTCCGCGACCTGCTGGAGAAGCGCGGCGAGCTGACCGACGGCATGGTCGTGCGCACGATGGTGCCGGTGTCGATGCGCAAACCGAACCAGCACAACGAGCTCAACAACCGGGTGAGCGCGGTGCTGGTGAACCTGCCGGTCGGCGAGGCGGACCCGGTCGAGCGGCTGGCGTCGATCCGCGCGCAGATGGACGACCTGAAGAGCTCCCGCCAGGCAGCGGGTGCCGACGTCATCACGAACCTCAGCGGCTTCGCCGCGCCGACGCTGATGGCGCTGGGCTCGCGGACCGCGATGCGGTTCCCGCAGCAGATCCTCCAGACCGTCACCACCAACGTTCCCGGCCCGCGCATCCCGCTCTACCTGCTCGGCCGCCCGCTCGTGGAGATGTTCCCGTACGTGCCGATCGCCTCGACGATCCGCATCACCGTCGGCATCTTCTCCTACCTGGACCGGTTCACGTTCGGCATCAACGCCGACTTCGACGGCGTGCCGGACGTGCAGCTGCTCGCCGACGGCATCCGCACCGGTTTTGACGAGCTGGTGGCGCTCGCGGCCGCGCGGGACGCCTGAGACGAGCGGCTCGTCCCGGTCAGCTCGCCGGGGTGCTCAGGCGGTTGGCGTCCATCCACGCCAGCACCCGCTCGGACACGACGCCGGGGATCTCCATCTGGGGCACGTGACCGACACCGGCGAACTCGTCGTAGCGCCAGTGCGGCTTCCTGCGCGCCACGTACCGGGCGGCGGCGACGTTGACGAGCCGGTCGCGGTCGCCGCTCATGAGGAACACCGGCACGCGGATCCGGTCCATCGCCGCGAAGTAGGCGCCGCGCTTGGACGTGGTGAACACGGTGCTGCGCGCGGCCGCGAGGAACGCCGCGTCCAGGCCCTCGACCTTCGCGCGTTCGCCGATGAGGTGCTCGCTGGCGAGCTTGAGCTCCTCCGGGATGCCGGACGGGTCCGCGCACACCAGCTCCAGCAGGCGGTCGACCTGCCGCCGGGCCGGCACGGTCCTCGACCTGGCGAGGAACCGTTCACCGAGGCCGGGCACCGAGTACATGAAGAACGTGCTGAGCATCATCGGGTCGGGGCGGGTGCCGAACACCATCGGCAGCGCCGGGTCGACCAGCACCAGCCCGCTGACCAGGTCGGGGTCCTGCGCGGTGTGCAGCAACGAGATCATGCCGCCCATCGAGTTGCCGACGAGCACGACCGGTTCCCCGGCGACCTGGCGCAGGAACCGGCCCAGCAGCCGCGTGTTGGCCTGGACGGTGGTCCCGCGGCCCTCCGGGTTGGTGAGGCCGTGCCCGGCCAGGTCGACCGCGCAGACCCTCGCCTTCTCGGCGAGCAACGGCGCCAGCAGCGCCCAGTTGAGGTGGGAGCCGCCGAGCCCGTGCACGAGGACGATCCGGGGACCGTCCTCCGGTCCGCCGAAGTCGACCCAGTGCACGGGCCCGTCCAGATCCGCGTAGCGGCTGGTGCCGCCGAAGTTGGCCACCGTCGTCATACCAACCAGTATGTCGCTTGGACCTACCGATGGGTAGCGTTCTCAGCGCCACGGTGTCGCGGGCTTGCAGTTCTCCGCCGTGACACCTCGCCGACCGTGGACGACCTCCCCGCTGTCCGGGGCGTAGTAGCAGCTGCCGGTGATCTCGGCGCTGGTCCCGAGCAGGCCGCCGGCCGCGTCGTAGGCCCGCAGCTCCACGGCGCCGGTCACGTCGTTGGGGTTCCAGGTCGCCGGGTAGGCGATGCGGACGACGTACGTGCCGTTGGCGATCTTGGCGTCCACCGTCCTGCCGTCGTACGCCCGGTACGTCAGCCGTACGACGGACGGGTCGACGCGGCCCGCGACGAAGCGCAGGCCCGGGACACCCGCCATCGCGGGGATGGTCGGGTGGAGGTCGCCGCCGAGACGGGCGAGGTCGACGTCCAGGGAGAACCGTCCCGGCAGCCAGTGGAGGGCAACGTCGCTCGGACGATCCGTGTCATACTCCTCGCCACCGCGGCCGAGGTTGCACGCCACGACGACCCGGTCGCCGTGGAGCAACGCCCACTCACCGGCGTCGTCGCGGCCGAACTGGTGCACCGTCAGCTTGCCGGGCACCCTCTCGGACCGGGCGCAGCCCTCCTCGATCGCCGCGAGCTTCTCGGGGCTCAGCCCGAAGGTGTCCCGCACCCGCGGTTCCGGCGTGGGTGACGTGGTGATGTGCACGGCGGGCCGCGGGTCGGTGTTCGGCTGGAGCACGACCACGCCGGTCACGGCGGCGGCCACGGCGGCGGCACCGGCGAGGACCGGGACCAGCACCCGCCTGGTGCTCCGTCCGGTGACCGCGCGCTCGACCTCGGCGCGGAGCTGCGCCTGGCGGCCGGGCGGCAGGTCGCGGGTGGGTGGCGGCACGTTCGTCATCGGTCCTCCCCTACGGTCACGAGGTCGTTCTGCTTGAGCCGGGACCTGGCCTTGCTGACGCGGGCCCGGACGCTGCCCTCGGTGATCCCCAGGACGGCGGCGGCGTCGGCGTAGGACACGCCGGACCACACGCACAGGGCGAGCGCTTCGCGTTCGTTGCGCGGCAGCTTCCCGACGGCCTTGAGCAGCTCGGCCATCCGCCGCTGGTCGTCGACGCGGCCGGCGACCTGGTCTGCGTGGTCGGGCACGTGGCCGGGGTCCGGGACGCGGGAGAACAGCCGCAGCCGCCGCGCCAGCGAGCGCCGGTCGTTGCGGACCACGTTGGTCGCGACGGTCAGCAGCCACGGCAGCGCGGACTCGCGTTCCAGGCGCACCTGGTCGCGTTTGCGCCAGGCCGTCAGGAACGTGGCCTGCAGGTGGTCCTCGGCCGCCGCCCAGGACGCGGTCAGCCGGAAGCAGTGGTTGTAGACCGCCCTGGCGTGCCGGTCGAACAGCACCCCGAAGGCGTGCGCACTGCCCCCGGCGGCCTGCGACCACAGCGCTCGGTCGTCGGGGTCTTCGGTCGTCATGCCTACTCGTGTCCGCCGGGGCCGGAGGTGTTGGCAGAAATTTTCCGGGGATGATGTCGAGAACGCCCGGCCGGCTCCGTCCCCGTGCCGACAGAGTCGCTGAAGGAGGACCCCATGGCCAAGTACCTGCTGCTCAAGCACTACCGCGGCGCGCCGGCGGCGGTGAACGACGTCCCCATGTCGCAGTGGACGCCCGAGGAGATCACCGCGCACGTGCGGTACATGAACGACTTCGCCGACCGGCTGCGGGAGACCGGTGAGTTCGTCGACGAGAACGCCCTGTCCCCGGAGGGCACGTGGGTCCGCTACGACGGCGAGGGCCGCCCGCCGGTCACCGACGGCCCGTTCGCCGAGACCAAGGACCTCATCGCGGGCTGGATGGTGATCGACGTCGACAGCTACGAGCGCGCGCTGGAGCTGGCCGGGGAGCTGTCGGCGGCGCCGGGAGCGGGCGGGCGGACGATCCACGAGTGGCTGGAGCTGCGCCCGTTCTACGGCGTGACGCCGACGATCACGGAGTAGGCGTTGGACTTCTCCCAGCTCCGCGGCCTCACGCCCGGTGTGCTCGGCATCCTCGTCCGCCGCGGCGCCGACTTCGCGGCGGCCGAGGACGCCGTGCAGGACGCGCTGCTCGAAGCCGTCCGGTCGTGGCCGGCCGACCCGCCGCGCGACCCCAGGGGCTGGCTGGTGACGGTGGCGTGGCGCAAGTTCCTCGACGCCGCGCGCTCGGAGACGGCGCGGCGCCGCCGGGAGGACGCGGTGTTCGAGGAGCCGGCACCGGGTGAGGTGCCGGCCGCGGACGACACGCTGCGGCTGTACTTCCTGTGCGCGCACCCGTCGCTGTCGGCGGCGTCGGCGGTGGCGCTGACGTTGCGCGCGGTCGGCGGCCTGACCACGCGCCAGATCGCCGCCGCGTACCTGGTGCCGGAGGCCACGATGGCGCAGCGCATCAGCCGCGCCAAGCGCACCGTCGCCGACGTCCGCTTCGACCGGCCCGGCGACGTCGCGACCGTGCTGCGCGTGCTCTACCTGGTCTTCAACGAGGGCTACTCCGGTGACGTCGACCTGGCCTCCGAGGCCATCCGGCTGACCCGGCAGCTCTTCGTCGCGTTCGACCACCCCGAGGTCGCGGGCCTGCTCGCCCTCATGCTGCTGCACCACGCGCGGCGCGCCTCCCGGACCGGCCCCGACGGCCTGGTCCCGCTGGCGGAGCAGGACCGGTCCCGCTGGAACACAACGATGATCGCGGAGGGCATCGCGGTCCTCCAGGCGGCACTGGCCCGCGACCGGCTCGGCGAGTTCCAGGCCCAGGCCGCTATCGCCGCGCTGCACGCCGACGCCCGGACCGCCGCCGAGACCGACTGGGTGCAGATCGTCGAGTGGTACGACGAGCTGGCGCGTCTCACCGACAGCCCGGTCGTGCTGCTGAACCGCGCGGTGGCCGTGGGCGAGGCCGACGGCCCACGCGCCGGGCTGGCCGCGTTGTCCACTGTGGACCCGTCACTGCCGCGCCACGCGGCGGTCGCGGCGTACCTGCACGAACGCGACGGCGACCTGGCCACGGCGGCCCGGCTGTACGCCGAGGCCGCCGAGCTGGCCACCAACCTCGCCGAACGCCACCACCTGACCCGGCAGGCCGCACGGCTCAACGCTCGCTGAGCGCGCGCCTTCGACATCAGCGGAATACCCCGGATGAGCCGATGTTCCCCGTCGTCTCACCACCTGGGCGTCCTTGGCCGGGACACGGCCGGCTGTCAGCATCGATGACATGGCCGCGGCATCCGCGCTCCCGTGCAGACCACGGGGCTCCTGACCACCGCGCTCGACACCGCAGTCCGGGTCGAGGCGCACCCGAGGGCACTCGCGCGGGCCGAGCAGCTCCCCGGGGCTGACCCCCCAAGCCCGCACCAGCTCGGTGGCGCTACCCGTGTGACGGGTGGCCGTACAGCCCCGCTCCGGCGATCTCCAGCGTCGTGAGGAACGTGGTCGAGGCCAGGTGGGAGGCGTCGACCAGCTCCGCGGTGTGCGAGAAGTCCAGCGGCGTCACGGCCTGCACCGGCGGGCCCGGCAGGTACAGCACCGGCACCCGCTGCGAGGCCAGCTCCACCTCCAGCACGGCCTGGTTGCGCATGCCGAGCGTGGCCCAGAACAGCAGGGTCTCGGCCAGCGTCTGCGGCACCGTCGGCAGGTGGCCGGGGAACGCGCAGTCCAGCACCACCAGCGACCGCGCACCCATCGCGAGCGCCTGGCGGATCGGCACGTTCGCCAGCACGCCGCCGTCGTAGAGCACCCGGTCGCCGATCTTCACGGGCGGGTAGACGCCGGGGATCGCGGCGCTCGCCAGGATCGCCGGCACCAGTTCGCCCTCGGTGATGGTGACCGCCTCACCGGTCACGCAGTCCACCGACACCGCGCCGAACGGCAGGGCCAGGTCCGCGAACGACGTGGTGCCGTCGAGGCCCTCGGCGAGCACACCGGCCAGGCCGGTGCTGGGGAAGAGGTAGGTCTTGTTGGTGCGCAACGACCTCAGCTGCGCGAGCGGGCCGCCGGGGAAGACCCGCTGGCGGGTCATGCCCTGCCACATGGCGGCGAGCCGTTCCGCGGCCCTGTCCGGGTCGAGCGCCAGCAGCGAGCCGTTGACCGAGCCCACCGACGTGCCGACGACCAGGTCGGGGCGCACGCCGTGCTCGCGCAGGGCGCGGAGCATGCCGACCTGGGCCGCCCCCAGGCTTCCGCCGCCACCGAGCACGAAACCGACCGGTCCTGGCAGTGCGATCGTCACGACCGGGATCCTAGGCCGGGCAACCGGGAAGGGTTGGTTTCGACCTGCACTGAAGCCACGAACACCGCCGAAGTCCATCCGGGACGGTCAGACCACCTGCCAGAGCAACGGGATCGCCATCTCCTCCCGCGTGCGCGACCCGTGGAACCCGGTCAACGCCGAGAACCGCCGCTCGGCCTGGCTGCGCACCAGCACCGCGTCGCCCTTCATGGCGACGACGACGTCACCGATGCGGTCGGCGGCGATCGGTGCCACCGGCCCGAACCACCCGGCCGCGACCGCCTCCTCGCGGGTCAGCACGTCCGCGCGGTTGCCGAGGAACGAGCGCCACACGTCCACCACCTCGGTGCTCTCGACGTGCAGGTACCGCACCCGCGGCTCGCCGGTGATCACCCGGACGCCCTCCCACAGCAGGGGTTCGGTGTCGAAGTCGACCCGCTCCCCCGCGGTGATCATGCCGTGGTCGGCGGTCACGGCGAGCACGGCACCCGCGGGCAGCCGGGCGGCGATGCGTTCGGCCAGCGAGTCGATGAACTCCAGCTGCAGCAACCACTGCTCGGAACCGGGGCCGTAGATGTGCCCGATCGTGTCAAGATCGGCGTGGTAGGCGTAGCAGAACGCGCGGTCGCGGCTGAGTGCCCCGGCGGCCGCCAGCGCCAGGTCGCCGAACCCGGCGGCGCCGACGAACCACGACCCGCGCAGCACCGCGCGGGTCAGGCCGCTCGCGCGCTGCACCATCGGCGCCACCGTGCTGACCGCGACACCGGCGGCGGCCGCGCGTTCGAACGTCGTCGGGTGCGGCTGCACGACCTCGGGCACGAGCGTCCTGCGCAGGTCGTGGTGGTGGTCGCCGTGGCGCGTCCAGGTCAGCGCGTTGAGCACCTCGCCGCCCGTCTCGAACGTGTAGCCGACGATGCCGTGCTCGCCCGCGAGCAGCCCGGTGCCGATGGAGGCGAGGCTCGTGGCGGTGCTCGACGGGAAACCGGCGTCGACGTCGCGCGCGGCCAGGCTGCTCAGGAACGGCGCGTGACCGGCGTGCGCGCGCAGCAGGTGGTGGCCCAGGCCGTCGACGAGCAGCAGGCAGACGCGGCGGGAGCGGGGCAGGTCGAGCGTGTTGTCGCAGCCCGGCACGTCCAGCCCGGACAGCAGCGAGGGAACAACCTCGGCGATGGTCGCGGCGGTGCTCATCGGGCCACCGTGCCACGTCCGATCCGGAGAGGGGCACAATGACCCGCTGTGACAACGCTCATCCACCAGAAGATCGCTGACGAGCTCGGTGTGGCCTCGGGCCAGGTCAGCTCTGCTGTCGAACTGCTCGACGGTGGCGCGACCGTCCCGTTCGTCGCCCGCTACCGCAAGGAGGCGACCGGCGGTCTCGACGACGCGCAGCTGCGCACGCTCGAGGAGCGGCTCGGCTACCTGCGCGAGCTGGAGGAGCGCCGCGCGGCGGTTCTCGACTCGATCCGCTCGCAGGGCAAGCTCGACGAGGCACTCGAAGCGCAGGTCCTCGCCGCGGACTCCAAGGCCCGGCTCGAGGACCTCTACCTGCCGTACAAGCCGAAGCGGCGCACCAAGGCCCAGATCGCGCGGGAGGCCGGTCTCGAACCGCTGGCCGACGCACTTCTGGGTGATCCTTCGCTCAACCCCCAGGAAGAAGCCGCGAAGTACGTCGACCCGGACAAGGAGGTCGCCGACGCGGCGGCCGCCCTGCAGGGCGCACGGTCCATCCTGGTCGAACGGTTCGGCGAGGACGGCGACCTGATCGGCGAGCTGCGCGAGCGCATGTGGACGCGCGGGCGGGTCGTCTCCAAGGTCCGCGAGGGCAAGGAGACCGAGGGCGCGAAGTTCGCGGACTACTTCGACTTCGACGAGCCGTTCACCAAGCTGCCGTCGCACCGCATCCTGGCGCTGTTCCGCGGCGAGAAGGAGGAGGTCCTCGACCTCGTCCTGGAGCCGGAGGAGCCGGTCGAGGACGGTCCGTCGTCGTTCGAGGTGCGCATCGCCGCCCGCTTCGGCATCGACGACCGCGGCCGTCCCGGCGACAGGTGGCTCACCGACACGGTGCGCTGGGCGTGGCGGACGCGGATCCTCGTGCACCTGGGCATCGACCTGCGCGGCCGCCTGCGGGCGTTCGCCGAGGACGAGGCCGTGAAGGTGTTCGCGTCGAACCTGCGCGACCTGCTGCTGGCCGCTCCCGCGGGTACCCGCGCCACCATGGGCCTCGACCCCGGTTACCGCACCGGCGTGAAGGTCGCGATCGTCGACCCGACCGGCAAGGTCGTCGCCCACGGCGTCATCCAGCCGCACGTGCCCGCGAACCGCTGGGACGAGTCGATCGCGAAGCTCGCCGCGTGGGCCAAGCAGCACAAGGTCGACCTGATCGCGATCGGCAACGGCACGGCGTCGCGCGAGACCGACAAGCTCGCCGCCGACCTGATCAAGCGCCACCCGGAGCTCAACCTCACCAAGATCGTGGTGTCCGAGGCGGGCGCGTCGGTCTACTCGGCGTCGGCGTACGCGTCGTCCGAGCTGCCCGGCCTCGACGTGTCGATCCGCGGCGCGGTGTCGATCGCGCGCCGGCTGCAGGACCCGCTGGCCGAGCTCGTGAAGATCGACCCGAAGTCGATCGGCGTCGGCCAGTACCAGCACGACCTGGCCGAGTCGAAGCTCTCGCGCTCGCTGGACGCGGTGGTCGAGGACTGCGTGAACGCGGTCGGCGTCGACCTCAACACCGCGTCCGTGCCGCTGCTGGCCCGCGTCTCGGGCATCACGGCCTCGCTCGCCGAGAACATCGTGCTGCACCGCGACCAGAACGGCCCGTTCCAGACCCGCACGGCGTTGAAGAACGTTCCGCGCCTGGGCCCGAAGGCGTTCGAGCAGTGCGCGGGCTTCCTCAAGATCCGCGGCGGCGACGAGCCGCTGGACGCCTCCTCGGTGCACCCCGAGGCGTACCCGGTCGTGCGCAAGATGCAGCAGGCGGCGGGCACCGAGCTCATCGGCAACACCGCGGTGCTCACGAAGCTGCGGCCGGAGAAGTTCGTGGACGAGCAGTTCGGTCTGCCCACGGTCACGGACATCCTGAAGGAGCTGGAGAAGCCCGGCCGCGACCCGCGACCGGCGTTCAAGACGGCGACCTTCGCCGACGGCGTGGAGAAGATCGCCGACCTCAAGCCCGGCATGGTGCTGGAGGGTGTCGTCACGAACGTCGCCGCGTTCGGCGCGTTCGTCGACGTCGGCGTGCACCAGGACGGCCTCGTGCACATCTCCGCGCTGTCGAACAACTACGTCAAGGACCCGCGCGACGTCGTGAAGTCCGGTGACGTGGTGCGGGTGAAGGTGCTGGAGGTCGACGAGGCCCGCAAGCGCATCGGGCTGACGCTGCGGCTGACCGACGAGCCGGGCAAGCCGGCGCCGAAGCAGCAGGGCGGCGGTGGCGGCGGGCGTGACCGTCGTCCGCAGCGCGGTGGCGGTGGTGGCGGCGACAACGACCGCCGCGGCACCCCGCCGCCGGCGAGCGGCTCGATGGCCGAGGCGCTGCGCAAGGCCGGTTTCGGCAAGTAGGCACGAGAACGTGAGAGGGCCCCTCCCGGATCGCCGGGAGGGGCCCTCTCACGTCCGGAGGTCTACCTGGCGCGGGTGCCCTTCGCCTTCACCAGGTCCGACTCGAACAGCTCCTCCACGGTCGTCAGACCGCCGGGCGCGTTCGCGTCGACCTTCGTGATGTACGACTGGGTGGACGACGGCCGTCCCACCAGCGAGTAGTGCAGCGGGCTGGTCAGCCCCCTGGTGTCCAGGCCGTTCGTGTCGTGGAACGCCTTCAGCAGCCCGTCCCGCGTGAGGTCGCCGTTCTTGCACGCCTTCTCCACGACCGCGAGGAACACCATCGCGACCGTGTAGCCGTGGTCGACGTAGATGGCGGGCTCGTCGTTCGGGAAGCGCTTGCCGAACGCGGCCGCCACCTCGCGCGGCCCGGCCTGCGTGCCGGTGAACGGGGCCACCGACGTCACCACCGAGACCTGCTTCTGCACGGCGGCCGCGACGGGCGACTTCAGGATCGCCGGGTCGAAGCCGACGACGTTCACCATGAACGGCACGTCCCACTTCAGCGCGGCCGCGACACCCACGGCGGCGGCGGTCTGCGCGGGGGTGGTGCTCAGCACGACGGCCTTGGCGCCCGCGGCCTTCAGCGCGGCGACCTGGGCCGAGAGGTCGGCGGTCGTCTCGCCGATGGGCTGCTTGACGACCGGCATGTTCCACTGCTTGCCGACGAACTCGGAGCCTTCGAGCGCGTTGTCGCCGTAGCTGCCCTGCACGTAGACGTGGCCGATGGTGTCGCCGTCTTTGATGACACCGCGGCGCTTGTAGTGGTCGAGGCCGTTGATGACGTCGAGGTCGTAGGTCGTGCCGACGATCATCATGTGCGGGTTGCCGAGCAGCTGCGCCGACCAGGAGGCGGGGGCGGTCAGCGTGCGGGTCTGCATGATGTCCGGCTCGATGGCCGTGGTCATCGGGGTGCCCGCGAGCTCCAGCAGGCCGAGCACCTGCGGTTCGAGCTCGAAGTAGCCGTCGAGCGCCTTCTGCACGTCGTAGGCGTGGTCCTTCTGCTTGAGCTGCACCCGGCGGCCGCAGATGCCACCGCGCTCGTTCACCTGGTCGAGGTACAGCTCGTAGCCCTTGATCCGGGTCAGCGCGGAGGCTTTGAACGGCCCCGTCATGTCGGACAGGATGCCGAGCGAGATCGTGTCGTCCGTGACTCCCGGCCCGGTCTTCACCTGGGCCTTCGCGTCGTCCCCCGCGCCACAGCCGGCTGCGAGCACGGCGAGCGCCAGGGCGGTGGGCAGTGCGCGACGGAAGGGCATGCGGCAGTCCTTGTCAGGGGGCCAGAACGTACTAAGCGGTAGCTCAGTATTCGTTTTGTTGTCTCATAACGCCTCTCTAAGTGGTACGGAACACAGATACGTAAGGTTCACGTGACTTCCACCTGACTACGGAGTGTGCTAGCCCTTCGGTTCCGAACGAAATGAGACACGCTTCGGCGACGCCCGTCCGGGTATCCGAGCGGCATGGCTGACGTGATCACGCTGCTGCACCGGCAGCACGAGGAAATCCGGGCGCTCTTCGCCGAGGTCGAGGTGGCTTCCGGGGACGAACGCAAAGAGGCGTGGCATCGGCTCGTGCGACTGCTTTCGGTCCACGAGACCGCGGAGGAGGAGATCGTCCACCCGGCGATCAAGCGGATCGACGGCGGCGAGCCGATCGTGGACGCACGGGTCGCGGAGGAGCGGCGGGCCAAGGAGCTGCTCAGCACGATGACCGGCATCGGCCCGGAGGCGGAGGGCTTCGACACGCTGCTGGTGCAGCTGCGCGACGACGTGCTGGCCCACGCCGAGCACGAGGAGCAGATCGAGTTCCCGCTGCTGCGCGAGGTCCACGACCAGGAACGGCTCGAACGCATGGCACGGGCGGTGCTCGCGGCGGAGGCGATCGCGCCGACCCGGCCGCACCCCGGCGTCGAGGGGCCGGTCGCGAACCTGGCGCTCGGGCCGGTCGTGGCCGTCGTGGACCGCGCCCGTGACGCGATCCGCAAGGTCCTCGGGTGAGGATCGTCGTCACCGGCGGCTCCGGCAACGTCGGCACGGCGCTGCGCCGGCACCTCGACTACGAGGACGTCGGCGTGGACGTGCGGACGTTGTCGGCGTTGCGCGACGCCATCCGCGGCGCGGACGTCGTGGTGCACCTGGCGTGGGCGATCAAACCGGCCGACGAGCAGACGAACGTCGACGGCAGCGAGCACGTGCTGGCCGCCTGCAAGATGGAGGGTGTCGGGCACCTGGTCTGCGCCTCGTCGGTCGCTGCCTACGCACCGGCACCGCGCTGGTCGCGCATCGACGAGTCGTGGGCGCTGACCGGCATCCCGGGCAACACCTACAGCGCGCACAAGGTCAGGTTCGAGGAGATGATCAAGCGCTATCCGTTGCCGTGCGCGGTCATCAGACCGTGCGGCATCGGGCAGGCGTCTGCGGCGCAACAGGTGCGGCGCTGGGTGATGGGCCCGTTGCTGTCGCCGAAGTTGTTGCCGCTGCTGCCGTTGCCGTTGTGGAACGGCATGCGGATGCAGCTCGTGCACTCCGACGACGTGGCGCGCGCGATCGTGGCGATCATCGAACGCAAGGCGGTGGGCGCGTTCAACCTCGCCGCCGAACCCGTGCTGACCGCGCCGATGATCGCCGACCTGGTCGGGCTGGGCCGGCTCGCGCTGCCGTACCCGGTGGTGGAGAAGCTGGCGGGGCTCACGTCCGCACTGCGGTTGCAGCCGCTGTCGCCGGAGTGGGTCCGAATGGCGGACCAGGCTCCTCTCGTGCGCAGCACCCGCGCGCAGGAAGATCTGGAATGGTGGCCGGAACACGACGCTCGCGACGTGCTGCGCGAGGTGGTCACGGCAATGGGGAGGCGTGCGTGAACGAGGTGGACGCGGTCGTCATCGGGTCCGGTCCGAACGGGCTGGTCGCCGCGACGCTGCTGGCGGACGCGGGCTGGGACGTGCTGGTGCTGGAGCAGCGGGCCACACCCGGCGGCGCCGTCAGGTCGGCCGAGATCACCGCGCCGGGGTTCACCAACGACGTCTACAGCGCGTTCTACCCGCTCGGGCTCGGGTCGCCGGTCCTCCAGGCGCTCGACCTGGACGTGCGGTGGCAGCACGCGCCGGCCGTCCTCGCGCACGTGCTGCCGGACGACCGGGTGGCGCTGCTGTCGCGGGACGTGCAGACCACGGCGAAGTCGGTGGGCGCGTTCGCCCACGCCGACGCGGACGCGTGGCTGGCGGCCTACGAGCAGTGGCGCAAGGTGCGTGACGCGGTGATCGAGTCCTTGCTGCGGCCGTTCCCCCCGGTGCGCGGGGGTGCGTCGCTGCTGCGCTCGGCCGGGCTCGGTGACGCGCTGCGGCTGGTGCGGATGCTCACGCTGCCGGTGCGCCGCCTGGGCGAGGAGCTGTTCGAGGGCGAGGGCGCGCGGGTGTTGCTGGCGGGCAACGCCATGCACACGGACCTCGGCCCGGACCAGGCCGGTGGCGCGGGGTTCGGCTGGCTGCTGGCCATGCTCGGCCAAGAGGTCGGCAACCCGGTGCCCCAGGGCGGTGCCGGTGAGCTGAGCGCGTCGCTCGTGCGCCGGTTCAGCGGGCGCATCGAGACCGGCGCGCGGGTGACCGAGGTGCTGCACGCACGCGGTGTGGCCGTGGGTGTGCGACTCGAAGACGGAACGGCCGTGCGCGCGCGGAAGGCCGTTCTCGCAGACGTGCCCGCGCCGAACCTGTACCTCGACCTGATCGGCGCGGACGCCCTGCCCGGCAAGCTCGCCGCGGACCTCAAGAAGTTCCAGTGGGACGGCGACACGATCAAGGTCGACTGGGCGTTGTCCGGCCCGATCCCGTGGACGAACCCCGAGGCCGCGCAGGCCGGGACGGTCCACATCGGCGGTGACGTCAACGGCATGGCGAACTTCGCGCACGAGCTCGCGTGCGGGAAGGTGCCGCGGACGCCGTTCACGATCATGGGTCAGATGACGACGACCGACCCGTCCCGCTCCCCCGCCGGCACGGAGGCCGCGTGGGCGTACACCCACGTGCCGCTGGGCGGCGGCTGGACGCCGGAGCGGTTGAAGCGCCGGGCCGACCGCATCGAGCAGGTGATCGAGGAACGCGCGCCCGGTTTCCGCGAGCGGATCATCGGGCGGTCGGTGCTGGGCCCGCAGGACATCGGCACGGTCAACGGCGGCACGGCGGCGATCCACCAGCAGCTGGTGTTCCGGCCGGTGCCGGGACTCGGCCGCGCGGACACCCCGTTCGACCGCCTCTACCTGGCGGGCTCGTCGGCGTGGCCCGGCGGTGGCGTGCACGGTGCGGCCGGGGCGAACGCGGCACGGGCGGCGCTGGCGCGGCACGGTGCGGCCGGTGGGCTGTACCGGACCGTGGTCCAGGCCGCGCACAGGGCGATCTACTGACGGGCGGTCCTGCGGGCGCGTGAGGCCCGCAGGTAGCCCATCACCAGCGCCTCCAGGTCCGGGTGGGTGGCCTCCCAGCCGTCGGGCACGGTGCCGCCGCGCACCAGCGCGGTGGTCTGGCGGGCCGTCTGCGACGAGTCGACGACGACACCACCGGCGGGCAGCGGCCGCCCGGCGGGTCCGACGAGGACGCGGTGCTCGTGCAGCACGTGCTCGATGTCGCCCGCGACCTGCATCCGGCCGCCGTCGAGCAGCAGCAGGTGGTCGCAGACGTCGCCGAGGTCGGTGAGCAGGTGCGACGACAGCAGCACCGTCGTGCCGCGTTCGGCGACGTCGGTCATGACGATGCGCAACGTCTCGTCGCGGGCCAGCGGGTCGAGGTCCGACAACGGTTCGTCCAGCAGCAGCACCTTCGGCAACCGGCCGAGCGCCAGCGCGATCGCGACCTGCGTGCGCGCGCCGGCGGACAACGTGCGCACCTGAGCGTCCTTGTCCACGCCCGCCAGCAGGTCGAGCACCTCGAACGCGCGCTCCGCCGACCAGCGCGCGTTCATCGCCGCGCCCGCCCGCATCATCTCGCGCACCGTGAACCGGTCGTAGAGCGGACGGCGCTGGGTCAGCAGCGAGACGTCGGGGTGCATCCGGCCCCGCACCTCCGTGCCGTGGACGCGCACGGTGCCACGGGTGGGCCTCGCGAGCCCGGCGATCAGCGCCAGCAGCGTGCTCTTGCCCGCGCCGTTCGGCCCGACCAGCCCGGTCACGCTGCCCTCCGGCACCGTGAACGAGCAGTCGTCCAGCGCTCGCGTGCGGCCGAAGTGCTTCGCCACACCCTCCGCGCACACCGGCGCACCGTTCATCCCACTCTCCAAAGTAGACGTCCCCAGTGGACGCTAGAAGTGCGTCGCGCGCACGTCCGTGTAGAGCGCGTCGACCTCGTCACCGGACAGCCCCTCGCCCACCGCGCGGTCCATCCAGCGCTCCAGGTCCTGCCGCAGCGGCGCACCGGCCTTCGCCGCGTCGGTGGCGAGCGAGGCCGTGACGAACGTGCCCATCCCCCTGCGGCCCTCGACAAGTCCCTCGTGCTCGAGCTCCCGGTACGCCTTCAGCACGGTGTTGGGGTTGACCCTGGTGGCCTCCACCACCTCCCGTGCCGTCGGCAGCTTGTCCCCCGGTCCCAGCAACCCCATCCGCATGGCCTGCTTGACCTGCGCGGCGATCTGGAGATAGGTGGACACCCCGGAGTGCCGATCGATGCGAAACTCGATCACGCCGCTCAGCATAGGTGCCCACCCGGCCCCCTGATCGCCTTCCGTCACGCCTGCCTGCGCACGGCCCACACCGAGCCGAGCACGAACACCACCGCGAGCCCCGCGAACACCGACGCTTCGAGCAGGTGCAGCGTCGTCGCCTGGTCGACCGGGATGACGTCCATGAACGACTGCGCGATGCCGTTGCGGCGGTAGCAGGCCAGCAGGTCCACGTCGTTCCCGGCGGCCGAAGAGCAGTTCATCTTCGACCCCGCGTCGACCACCACCGCGCCGGACGCGTCCAGGTAACCGCCGTCGACCTGCAACGGGCCAGGTTCGGCGAGCTGGGGCTTGGTCGGGTCATCGCTCGTGACGCGGGTCGGCGTGATCATGAGCTCGCGCGACCGGTTGAGCGCGAACCGCACCACGACGAAGAGCCCGAGCGTGAGCGTCATCGCCACGAGCGTCCGCCGGAACACCGCGCCCGCGAACACGCCGAAGGTGTAGGCGAAGAGCGTGTACGCGATCGGCGACACCCCGGCGGACTCGAACGTGGTGAAGTAGTACGGCCCCAACCCGAGCGGCCCCAGCTCACCCGCCGCGTCCAGCCAGCTGTGCACGGCGAACTGGAACCCGCCGACGAAGACCAGCGCGGGCACCGCCGCGACGAGGAGCTTGGTCGCCGTCCACCGGGTCCTGCTGACCGACTGCGTGAACGCGAGCGCGTGGGTGCCCTGCTCGAACTCCCGCGCGAACAGCGGCGCGCCGATGAAGACACCGATCAGCACTGGCAGTGCGATCACCCCCACCTGAGCCAGTTGCATCCGGTCGTACCAGGTGCGCTGGAACTCGCTGAGCGCGTTCCCGCGACAGGACTTCACGCCTGCGGTGACGCAGTCCGCGAGGTTGCGCGCGGTGAGGTCGGCGACCATGCCCGCCCTCAGCAACACGACCGCCACCACCCCGACGAGCAGCCCGATGGCGAGCGTGAGGAACATCGGGCGCTGCTGCCGCCACACGATCCAGGTCATGCCGCCACCTCTTCCCGCATGTACGCCAGCGCGAGCTTGCTGAGCCGTTCCAGCCCCGGCTGCCCGGCGTGCGCGCGCAGCAGCTCGTCCACGTCACCGGCGAGCCTGACCCGGCCGTCGGTCAGCAGCACCAGGTGGTCGCACACGTCTTCGAGCTCCGCCAGCACGTGGGACGACAGCACCACCGTGATCCCCTGCCCCCGGCACTCCCGCACGAGGGTGTCCAGCACGGTCTCGCGCGCCAGCGGGTCGAGGTCGGCGAGCGGTTCGTCCAGCACCAGCAACCGCGGCCGCTTGCCCAGCGCCAGCGCCAGCGCGACCCGCGTGCGCTGCCCGCCCGACAACGTGCCGACCTTCGCGTGGAACGGCACCTGTGCCCGTTCGACCAGCTCCTCGGCGTACGCCTGGTCCCACGTGGGGTTGGCGGTGCGGCCGTACCTGAGCATCTCGGTGACCGTGAACTGCGGGTACAACGGCTTCGCCTGCGTCAGGAACGCCACGGCGGGGTGCATGCCACGCCCGTTCGGCACGTCGCCGAAGACGCTGATCCGCCCCGTCGTCGGCCGGAGCAGCCCGGTGACCATGCTCATCAGCGTGCTCTTGCCGGCCCCGTTCGGCCCGACGAGCGCCACCACTCGGCCCGCGGGGACCGTGAGCGTGCAGTCGCGCAACGCCCAGCCCCGCGGGTACTTCTTCCCCAGGTCCTCCGCCACGACGGGCGGATGCTGCCTCTCTCCCATGTGGACGACCATAGCACCCTTTCACTAGTTACCTAGTGAAAGGGTGCTGAGGTGTCGTCGGTGCTGGTCAGCGCGGTGTCAGCTCTTGCCCTTCGCCAGCGCGCCGAGCCGTTGCAGCGTCTCGCGGTTGCGCGGGGTCAGCAGCGCGTCCTGCACGAAGGCCGGCATGAACGCCGACGGGCCGCGCACCACGTTCTCCGTCATCCGCACCTCCGTCACCGACTCCGAGCGCGCGAGGAGCGTGAACGTGATGCGGGCGGCACCGGCGGGCCACAGCCGCGCGTCCAGCTCCAGCAGCCGCCTGGGCTCGCAGGTGACCACCCCGGTGGTGTCGGAGATGGTCAGCGGCCACGGCCCGACGCTGTGGTGGATGCGCGTGCCGGGCGACGGCCAGCCGGCGTCGACGTCACGGATGTGCGAGGCGCCGACGACCCACGCCGCGTAGGACCAGCCGTCGGCGAGCAGTGCCCACACCGTGTCGATGGGGGCTTCAACGTCCAGGGAAACTTCAGCCACGCAGACCAGGTACCCCCAAATCGGGAAGCGATGCGCCGGGCGCCCCGGAGGTGGCCGGCGGTGAGCCGCTCACCCCGCCGAGTGGGATCCGGCCAGCGACGCCACGAACCTGACGAACCCCTCCGGGTCCTCGCAGGACGCGGACTGCTGCAGGACCACGCTCGTCGCGCCCGCCTCGGCCACCGACGCCACGAGGTCCGTGACGAACGCGCGGTCACGCGAGTCCGTCTCCACGTAGACGACCACCGGGTGCTCGCGGGAGGACCGGACCAGCCGGATCCGCTCCAGGTCGGCCGTGGAGTCCAGGATCGTGCCGTCGCCGATCTCACCGGCCAGTTCCAGCGTCTTGAGCCCGAGCCCGCCGACGTGGACCGGCACCGGAGCGGCGGGCGGCCAGTCCAGTGCGACGTCGGTCAGGGTGACGTACCGGCCGGCCACGGTGACCCGTTCGCCCGCCAGCAGGGCCTTCAGCGCGCCGGTGTACTCGCGCAGCAACGTCAGCGGCGACGACACCCGTGCGCCGACCTGGCCCATCCAGTCCTGCACGCCGTGGCCGACGCCGATCGTGACGCGGCCGGGGAACATCCGCTCCAGCGTCGCGGTCTCCATCGCGGTCAGCGCGACGTTGCGCAACGGCACCGGCAGCAGGCCGACACCGACCTTGAGCCGCTCGGTCCAGGCCAGGGCGGCGGAGGCGGCCGCGATGCCGCTCTCCAGGAAGCAGTCCTCCCACAGCCACAGCGAGTCCAACCCGGACTCCTCGGCGGCGAGGACCACCGGGCGCAGGCGTTCGGGCGGGAGCTGGGGCCGGTAGACGGCGCCGAGTGTGATCACCCGACAAGTACTACCGGTCCCGGCCGCCGCGCTCAACCGGCCCTGGTCAGCAGCCGCAGTTGTAGTAGGTCACGTCCCAGTGGTTCGACTCGAGGTAGTAGACGTTGCCCGCGTTCGACTTCCACTTGTTCCCGCCGATGGACGAGAACCGGGACTTGATGTAGTTGGTGACGCAGCTCGACAGCGAGTAGTCCAGCTTGTAGCCGTTCCAGTGCGAGTAGGTGCCGGACGCGTGCCCGGTCTCCGTGCCGCCGCTGATGTTCAGCGCACAGCCCGACGCGCTCTTGAACGTCTTGGCACCGGCGATGGTCGCCTGGTTGACCTGCTCGAACGAGGTGCAGTTCGAACGGTTGCGGTCACTGCAGCCACCGCTGGAGGACCACGTGATCCCGGCCGCGCGCAGCTGCGCGGTCGCCTGCGAGTGCGTGTACTTGGCCGGGGCCGCCGATGCGACCGACGTGCCCATCAGGAGTGCGGCGAACATCGCGACCACCGCGGCGATCGTGCGTACGAACATGCTCTCTCCTTATGCCCGAGAATGCGGCGAAGCTAGGCAGGAGCGGTAAAGGCACGCCTAAACCGGCGTTTGGCCGTTCTTTGGCGGGGTGCGCGACAGTCCGGTCAACGTCGAGCAAGATCGGAGCGACAACCATGCGCATTCGCCACGCCGTCGCGGCGACCGCACTCTCGCTGGGGCTGCTGGGTGGCCTGAGCGGTATCGCCCAGGCCGCGCCGGAGGGCAGCGAGTCCGTCGGCGTCGAGCAGGTCGAGGCCCTCGACGCGAGCTACGGCGGCACGATCACCCGTGCCGAGGTCGTCAAGCGCGCCAAGGACTGGTGGGACCGCAAGATCCCGTACTCGCAGTCCGCCTACGCCTACGACATCAACAAGGGCAAGAAGTACCGCACGGACTGCTCCGGCTTCGTGTCCATGGCGTGGAAGCTGACGACCAGCCGCACCACGTCCACTTTGGACGAGGTCGCCACGAAGATCGCCTGGGCCAACCTCAAGCCCGGCGACATGATCCTGCGCAACGGCCACGTGAAACTGTTCGAGAAGTGGGCGAACACCGCCCACACCTCCGTGTGGATCTACGAGGAGGGCAGCACCGCCACCGACATGGACCACGAGACCGTGACGATCGCGACGCTCAAGTCCGGCGGCTACGCCCCGTGGAAGTACAAGAAGATCAGCTGATCGCGAGCGACCACTGAGCAGGCCACTGGCGCACCTCGCCCGACTCGCGGGTGCCCAGTCGCCGGAACAGTGCGGCCGCCTCGTCCCAGCAGCGGTCCGCGCCTGCGGCGTCCCCCCGGCAGGCGTGGGCCGCACCCAGGTCCCGCAACGTCCTGGCGCGCCACAGGTGCAGGCCCAGGTCGGTCCACGCCGTGAGCGCCTCGGTCAGCACCGGCACCGCGCCGGCGTGGTCGCCCCGGGCCAGCCGCCACTCCCCCAGCGTGCGGCGCACCAGCGCCTCGCCGAACCGGTCGCCGACGTCGCGGCAGCCCTCCAGCGCGGTGGCCAGCAGCTCCCGCGCCGGGCCGAACTCGCCCTTGCGCAGCAACACCTTCGCCCACGCCTGGGCGGTGTAGCAGCCGAGCAGCTCGTCACCGGTGCCCGCGACCATCTCGTGAGCGCGCACGACGTGCTCCTCGGCCAGGTCCAGCTCGCCGCGGGCCCGGTGCACGAGCCCGACCCCGCGGGCGGCGAGCGCCTCACCCCGGCGGCTGTTCGCCTTGCGGTAGGCGGTTTCGGCCTCGTGCAACGTGTCGAGCGCCTGCTCGTCGCGGCCCAGCTCCCGCTGCACCGAGCCGATTCCGTACAACGCGTGCGCCACGCCCTCGTGGTCGTTGCCCGCCAGCAGCTCCCGCGCGCGGCCGAGTGCTTCGAGCGCGCACGGGTACTCGCCGAGGTCACGGCAGACCATGCCGATGCCGTTCATCGCCACGGCCTCGCCGTGCGTGTCGTTCAGCCCCACGAACAACGTCTGCGCGGTGTCGAACCACGAGCGCGCCTCGACCAGGTTGTCCCGCTTGTAGTGCATCTGACCGAGGCTGCACCTCAGCACCGCTTCCAGCCGCACGTCCCCGGCACGCCACACCGCCTCCAGTGCGGCCGTGTGTGTTCGTTCCCAGGCCTCGTACCGGTTGCGCAGCCCGAACCACGCGAACACCAGCACCTCGGCCAGCCGCGAGGCGGTGTCCGCGAGCCCCAGCTCCGCCGCGCGTTCCACCAGCCTGACCAGCACCGACTCCTCGCGCGCGAACCAGGCGTCCTTGTCGGCCGGCCGGGCCGCGGTCGTGACCACGCCCAGCGAGTCCTGCATCCGCGGCACGGCCAGGAAGAGCTGCTCGGTCAGTCCGTCCACGGTGGAGAGCGCGGCGATCACGGCCCTGCGCACCAGGTCCTCGCGCTCGTGCCGCGGGTCCTCGGCCTCGGCGAGCTCCCTGGCGTGCAGGCGGACCAGCTCGTGCATGCGGTAGCGGGCGCTGCCGATGACGTCGAGCAGCCGCGCGTCCACGAGCTGGTCGAGCACGTCCTCGTCGAGCAGGTGCACCCACAGGTAGCTGGGCACCTCGGGCAGGCCGAGGAAGCCGAGCACCCGGTACGCCGCGCGCACGTTGTCGTCCAGGGCGCGGTAGGTGAGCTCCAGGCTCGACCGCACGGCCAGATCGTCGGCCACGAGCTCATCGAGCCTGCTGCGTTCGTCCGCCAGACGCCGCACGAGCTTCGACACGGGCCAGTGCGCGCGCCCGGCCAGTCGCGCACCGGTGATGCGCACGGCCAGCGGCAGGTATCCGCACAGCCGCGCGACCTCGGTGGCCTGGTCGGGCTCGGCCGCGACCCGGTCGTCACCGAGGATGCGCGCCAGCAGCGTGACCGCCTCCTCGTCGCCCAGCACGTCGAGCGGAACCCGGTGCACGCCCTCCAGCCCGCACAGCCGGCTGCGGCTGGTGATCAGCGTGAGGCAGCCGGGACTACCGGGCAGCAGCGGCCGCACCTGCGACACGCTCGTGACGCCGTCCAGCACGATCACCACGCGCCGCCCGCCGACCTGCGCCCGCCACAGCGCCGCGCGTTCCTCCGGGCTCTCCGGGATCCGCTCGCTCGGCACGTCCATCGCGCGCAGCAACGCGTCCAGCGCACCCGACGGCGAGTGCAGGTCCACGAACAGCTGCCCGTCCGGGTACCGCTCGGCCAGCCGGTGCGCGGCGTGCACCGCGAGCGCCGTCTTGCCCACGCCCGCGGGCCCCTCGATCCACCACACGCCGCCGTCGTTGTGCAGCAGCCGGTCCAGCTCCGCGGCCCGCCCGGTGAAGTCGCCCGCGTCGCGCGGCAGGTAGTTGCGCCGCGTGTCACGCGCACCCTCCAGCACGTCGCGGTACAGCTGCTGCAGCTGCTCCCCCGGCTCGACGCCCAGCTCGTCGACGAGCACCCGGCGCGTCTCGCGGAACACCCGCATCGCGTCCGCCCGCCGCCCGGCCCGCGCCAGCGCGGTCATCAGCTGCCCCCGGAGCCGTTCCGCGAGCGGGTACTCGGCCACGAACGCGCCCACCGGGTCGATCAGCTCGGCGTGCCGCCCCAGCGCCAGCTCCACGTCCACCCACGCCTCGGCCGCCGCGAGCCGTTGCACCTCCAGGGTCTGCGCGAACACCGCCGGCGTGCCGCGCCACAGCTTCAGCGCCTGCGCGAGCAGCTCGGCCTTGACCTTGAGGTCCGCGGTGTCCTGCGCGGTGGCGACGAGCCGGCGGAAGGCGTGCAGGTCGACGTGCCCCGGCTCGGCGGCCAGCACGTACCCGGCCGCCCGGTGCTCCACCGGCAGCCCGGCCCTGCGCAGGCTGGAGATGTGCACCTGCAGCGACTTGCGGGCCTGCGGCGGCGGTTGCTCACCCCAGATGAGGTCGATCAGCCGGTCGACGGGCACGATCTTCCCGCACTCGACCGCCAGCACCGCTAGTATCTGCGCGGGCTTGGGCGGCACCGGCGGCTCGACCGGCCCGAGAATCCTGACTTCCACTGTGCCCCCACCAGTGTTGAAGATTCACCATGTTCTGCGCGGCATTGTCAAATTCTGACGTGAGCCTCGTGCACGTGGTTCCACTTCCAGGTGAAGGCCACTCGAATGGACGCAGAAGTCGATGCAACCAGACGAAGGTTGTCCACGTCCACGTACCGCGAGTGCTTCTAAATATGAACTATCCTTCTTGTTCGTGCAGGCTCGCTTTCAACCGGCCGAACTCCTCGGCGAGCGCGGGCAGCTGCCAGTGCGCGTTCAAGCCGCTCGGATTGGGCAACAGCCACACCCTGGCACCGCCCACGGTCTCCTCCTGCGGCCCGACCTGCGCTTTCTTGCGACCGAAGGCCGCGCGGTAGATCGTCACGCCGAGCACCGCGAGAACCCTCGGTGAATAGGCCCTGACTTTTTCGGTCAGCTCGGCCGCACCGGCTTTCATCTCGTCAATTGTTAATTCGTCGGCCCTGGCCGACGGGCGCGCGACGACGTTCGTGATGCCGAGCCCGAGTTCGAGCAGCCCCTCCTGCTCGGCGGGCGCGAACTGCCGCGGCGTGAACCCGGACAAATACAACGCGGGCCAGAACCGGTTTCCCGGCCGCGCGAAGTGGTGGCCCGTCGCCTCGGACACCAGGCCGGGGTTGATGCCGCAGAAGAGCACGTCCAGGTTGGGCTTGAGCACGTCACCGATCACGCCGCCGAGCCTACGAGCACCACCCCGCGCGGCACGGCCCGCCTCCCGTCACCGCTCCCGGCGGGGCGGCGGTCAGGTCGTCGCGGGTACGCGCGGGCGAGGGGTCCACATCGTGTAGCCGGCCCGGAGCGCGTCCTCCGGCGAGTGGAAGAACACGTCACCCTTCATCCGCCGGTAGTAGGGCGACTCGGGCGTGTGGAACACCATCGTCCGCGAGTTGGCCTTGATCGCGGGCAGGGCGGGCTCCTCCATGATCGAGAGGCGTGACTCCTGCTCCGCCGCGCCGCGGGAGCGCATGGTGAGCCAGGTCAGCAGGACGCCCGCGAGGAAGGCACCCGCGCACAGCAGGAACATCTGCATGAAGAACCCGAACAACGAAAGGCTCCTAGCCCGTAGTCGTGAAGTCCTCGTCGACCCGCAGATCGGGGGCGGCGGCGCGCAGGGCGTCGCTCAGGGCGCCCGCGCGCGAGTGGTCGGTGACGTGTGCCGAGGCGATGAGGTGGCCCGGCTGGACGACGGCGGTGAAGTCGATGACCTCCGCGCCGAGCGCCGCCCGCAGCACCGAGGCCGCCACCGCGGGCGCGACGGGCAGGTGCGCGCCGGCCGACGGGGTGATCATGTCGGTGATGCGGTGCGCCGCGGTGACCGAGCGCACGGCGTCGACCACCTCCTGGCGTTCGGCCGGGGTGGCGGCACCGGCCAGCACGACCTCGGCCGAGCGCACGGCGAGCACCAGCTGGGCCGGCTGGGGCTCGGTGGCCGATCCGGCGTGCACCGCGACGCCCACCGAGGCGAGCAGCAGCGGCACGGCGATCGCGCCGAGGAGGACGCGCTGCGGAAGTTGCACCCGCCTGGATTATCTCATCCGGCCGATCGCGTGCCACCGGCTTGAGCCGAACGCCCAGGACACCGCGTCCCAATTCACTCGATCGGGGAAATCTCCACCGGAACACCGTCGGCCACCAGTCGCCAGTCCGAGCGCACGAAGTCGGCCGGGTCGAGCACCCCGGCGGCCCTCACCCAGTCGATCAGCAGCTGCCGGATCTCCTGGTGCTGGTTGTGCAGCACCGGTGCCGTCGCCACGTGCGGGAAGTCGCCGCCGCCCGCCTGCCGGTAGTTGTTCACGGCCACGGCGAACTCCTGGTCGCCGGCCACCGGCACCCCGCCGTAGGACAGCCCGGTGATCCGCGACCCGACCGGCCGGGCGATGTCGACGTCGTAGGTCAGCGGCGCGTCCAGGCCGTAGGCGATGTCGAAGTTGTAGTCCGGCACGTCGGCGGACACCTCGTCGGGCGTGAACGGGCCCGGCGAGGACACCTGCACGAAGTAGCGCGCCGACTCCTCCAGGAAGTCGCGCAGCTGCGCACCCGTCAGCCGCACGCCCACCAGCGTGTTGTCGAAGATGTACAACCCGGCGACGTCGCGAATGGACACCTCACCGGCCGGGATCGCCGCGTTGCGGTTGAACGGCGCGCACAGCGACAGCACGGGCAGCGACGTCGACTTCTTGACCTCCAGCGCCTGCACGTGGTTGATGAGGCACAGCGCCGGCGTGTCCTCGAACCGCGACCGCTGCGCCGACATCGCGCCGCGGCACGTGCCGATCCGGCCGTTCACGTAGTGCACGACCTTCTCGTGGTCGTGCCGCAGCAGCCGCACGATCCGCGGGTCCTCCTCGGCCGTCGCGGACGACAGCACCGACGAGCGCGAGCCGGTCAGCTCCCAGCCGCCGTTGAACCGCAGGTCGAACTCCAGCACCGACAACCGCTTGCCCCAGTACAGGGGCTCGGTCAGCAGCACCGGCCGCCCGGTCACCTTGTTCGTCACGAACCGCTGCGCGATCTCCACGTGCGCGTGCCCCACCAGGATCGCGTCGATGCCCGGCACGGTCTCCGCGACCAGCTCCGCGCAGTTCTCCGGGAACGGCACCTGGTCGCCCAGCGACGACGACAGGTCGGCACCCGAGTGCGCCGCCACGATCACCAGGTCGGACTGGCCGCGCAGCTCCGGCACCCAGTGCAGCGCCTGCTCGACCAGGCCGGGGAACGTCAGCACGCCCTCGACGTGCGCCTTGTCCCACACCGCGATGCCGGGGTTGGTCAGCCCGAGGATGCCCACGCGCAACGGTGGCCCGCCCGTGCGCCACAGCGTCTTCACCACGTACGGCGGGAACGCGGGCTGCCCGGTCGCGACGTCCACGGCGTTCGCCCCGAGCAGCGGGAAGTCCAGCTGCCGTTCGAACATGCGCAGCACGTCGAGCCCGTAGTTGAACTCGTGGTTGCCCAGCGCCGCGGCCGTGTAGCCGATGGCGTTCATCGCGGCCGCCATCGGGTGCACGTGTGCCCGCGTGATCGGCTCGACCTTCGCGTAGTAGTAGGCCAGCGGCGTGCCCTGGATCGTGTCTCCGGCGTCCAGCAACAACGTGTGGTGCCGGCCCACCTCGGCACGCACGGAGCGCACCAGCGTCGAGATCTTCGCGAGCCCGACGTCGTTGTGCGCGAAGTCGTCGAACTCCCGGTTGCGGTAGTAGTCCCAGTTGAACAGGTTGCCGTGCAGATCCGTCGTGCCCATCACCGTCAGCGTGAACGTGCGCAGGACGCTCACCTCCGCGGTCGTCGGGTCCCCAAACGAACATAGCTGCTCACAATTGACGTAACCACCAAGTGCCCGAACGGTGGACGGGTCTCACAGGCGACGCACAGGTTGGCCCGCCACCATGGAGGCCATGCGCGCGACGAAAGCCGAACTCCGCCGCCCGGACGGGCAGCCCGTCCGGGTGCTCGTGGTGGACGACGAGTCCACACTGGCCGAGCTGATGACGATGGCGCTGCGCATGGAGAAGTGGGACGTCCGCACCGCGCTCGACGGCCGGACGGCGGTCCGCACCGCGCGGGAGTTCCGGCCGGACGCGGTCGTGCTGGACGTGATGCTGCCCGATTTCGACGGTTTCGAGGTGCTGCGGCGGATGCGCGGCGAGCAGCCGAACCTGCCGGTGCTGTTCCTGACCGCGCGCGACGCCGTGGAGGACCGCATCGCCGGCCTCACCGCCGGTGGCGACGACTACGTGACGAAGCCGTTCTCCCTCGAAGAGGTCGTGCTCCGACTGCGTGCACTCATGCGGCGCACAGGGGTCACGGAGGAGGACGCGGGCGCACGGCTCGTGGTCGGCGATCTGACGTTGAACGAGGACACGCGCGAGGTGACGCGTGCGGGCGAGCAGATCTCCCTGACGGTGACGGAGTTCGACCTGTTGCGCTACCTGATGAGCAACCCGCGGCGGGTGCTCAGCAAGGCGCAGATCCTCGACCGGGTGTGGAGCTACGACTTCGGCGGCCAGGCGAACATCGTCGAGCTGTACATCTCCTACCTGCGCAAGAAGATCGACGCCGGGCGTGCGCCGATGATCCACACGATGCGGGGCGCCGGGTATGTCCTCAAGCCCGCGGCCTAGCACCCCGGAGACTTTGCGGCGCGGCGCACCGCGCCCGAAAACATTGCGCCCCCGGCAGCTGCGCCCGAAGACGTTGCGGGCCAAGCTGATCGCCGGTCAGATCGCCGTGCTGCTGGCGTTGTCCGTCGGCACGGGTCTGGTCGCCGTACTGGCGTTGCACGGGTTCCTGACGCACGACCTCGACCGCCAGGTCGGCGAGATGGCCCAGCCCCCGGTCGGCCAGCGCGCGCGGGGCATCAACGCGCGCATCACCGGCGGTGCGGCGGAGGGCACGATCGAGCTGCCGGGCACGAGGACGCAACCGATGACCGAGCACCAGCTGCGGCAGCTGACCGGCCTCAGCCCCGGCAACCACACCGTGGACATGGGCGAGAAGGGCAGCTTCCGCGTCAACGTCAGCCGGTCGCAGGTCAAGGGGCTGCCGTCCGGCCCGGTCGACGAGCTCGTGTGGCGGATGGTGTGGCTGCTGGTGGCGCTGACCGCGGCCGGTGTGGCGGTGGCGGCGCTGGCCGGTCAGCGGATCGTCCGGCGGGCCCTCGTCCCGCTCGACCGGGTCGCCGACACCGCGGCCCGCGTCGCCGCGCTGCCGTTGCACGAGGGCGAGGTCGCGCTGGCCGAGCGCGTGCCGGAGACCGACCCGGACACCGAGGTCGGCAAGGTCGGGCTCGCGCTGAACCGGATGCTCGGCCACATCGGCGACGCGCTGAAGGCCCGCCACGACAGCGAGACGCGCGTCCGCCGGTTCGTCGCCGACGCCTCGCACGAGCTGCGCACGCCGCTGGCCGCCATCCGCGGCTACGCCGAGCTCACCCGGCGGTCCGGCGAGGAGCTCCCGCCACAGGTCGCGCACGCGATGGGCCGGGTGGAGTCCGAGGCGGTGCGGATGACGGCGCTGGTGGCGGACATGCTGCTGCTGGCCAGGCTCGACGACGGCCGGCCGCTGGAGCGCGCCGAGGTCGACCTGACCCGGCTCGTGCTGGACGTGGTCGGCGACGCCCGGATCTCCGCGCCGGACCACCACTGGCGGATCGCGGTGCCCGAGGAGCCCGTGCACGTCACCGGTGACGTGCAGCGGCTGCACCAGGTGCTGGGCAACCTGCTGTCCAACGCCCGCACGCACACCCCGCCGGGCACCACGGTCACCACCGGCCTGTCCGTCCACAACGGACAGGTGGAGCTGACCGTCACCGACGACGGACCGGGCATCCCGGAGGGGCTGGAGGTGTTCGAACGGTTCGCGCGCGGCGACAGCTCGCGGTCACGCGCCGCCGGCAGCACGGGGCTGGGGCTGGCCATCGTGGCCGCCGTCGTCGGCGCCCATGACGGCCAGGTGTCCGTGCAGAGCGTCCCAGGACAGACCACGTTCACCGTCTCGCTGCGGGTCTGAGTCCTCGTCCCACAGCAGCGGCAGCAGGTCCGCGCCACGTCGGAACAGCCACGGGACGCCCTTGACCAGCAGCCACGCCACGTGGTGCCACACGGTCAGCTCGCGCCCGCCGGAGCAGTCGAGGCTGACCTCGCCGACCGCGTGACCGCACGCGCGCAGCTCGCCCGCGAACGCCCTGGCCAGCATGCGGTGCCCCAGCTCGGAGGGGTGCAGCCGGTCGACCGCCCACGTGTCCAGCTCGTACGCGCCGGGCAGCGTGTGCAGGTCGACGCAGCGGATCCCGTGCCGTGCCACGACGACGTCGACGACGTCGTTCAGCTCGTCGATGCGGCCGCGCAGCACCCGCCGCAGCCGGCCGGGCAGCTTGAACACGCGGCCCTGGTCGTGGAACCGCACGGTGACGACGGAACAGCCGATCGCCGTCAGCTCACGGCAGATGTGGTCGAGGTCGTCGTGCATCCGGCGCGCCGAGAAGTCCGAGCGCAGCGTGTCGTTGACGCCGGCGATGACGACCGCGGCCGTCGGTCGCAGCCGCAGGGCCTGCGGCAGCTGCAGGCGCCGCACGTCCGCGAGCCGCGCACCGGAGACGGCGAGGTTGCGATAGCCGTTGTCCTCGTACGCGGCCGACAGGATCGGGCCGAAGCCGCGCCAGCCGCCGGGCACGAGGTCGCCGATCCCGACCGCTGTCGAGTCACCGAGTAGCACCAGCACGTACCCCAGGATCTGCTGGCCCGGTGATCTCGGAATGACCTCGTGGGAACCGTTCAGCGAAATGCTGGGTAAAGCGGGAGTTCGAGCACCTCAGGCCCGTAGCGGTCGGTCAGCGCGCCGATCACCGCGTCGGCGTGCGTGGCGACGGTCTTCTCGCCCAGGACGAGCGCGTCGGCCCTCAGGCGCACCCACCGGCCCGCGAGCACGACGCTGCGCGGCGGCGCGTTGTCGACGCTCGGCATCGGCTTGGACAGCGCCCGCCACGTCGCGAGCCACACCCACAGCAGCTGGGCCTCCAGCAGCCGCGGTAAGAGCACCGCGTCGTCGTCCATCTCCGGCCACACCGACCCGACCTCGGCCCGCCACGCGGCGACCATCGCCTCGGACATGCCCGGCGGCAGGCCCCACCCGCACCAGCACGACGGGAACGGCACCCGCAGGCTGGCCGCGTCGAACACGATGTCGCGGACGCAGCCGCCCTCGAAGTCGACGAACCGCACCCCGCGCGAGGTGACCAGGTGGTTGTCCGGGCACGACGTCGACGGGCTGAACGCCCTGCGCCGTGACGTGCTGAACGACCTCGCGGCGGCGACCGCGAACTCCACGGCCTGGGTGGACGTCTCGACGCTCAGCTCGGTGCCGAGCAGCCCCGGTAACCCGGCGATCGCCGCGTGCACGTCGACCGCGATCGGGTCCTGGCAGCACTGCGCGCCCGCCCTGCGCATCAACGCGTCGAAGTCGGCGTCCCGGCCCGCCGTGGTGGCGTGCAGCCGCCCCATGGCGTGCGCCCAGGACAGCAGGCCGCGTTCGGCCACCCGCGCGTCCTTGCCGTGCAGCTTCTCGGACAGCCGTGGCGCCCGGCCGAGGTCCTCCAGCACGACGAGGCGTGCGGTGCCGTCGTGGGCGAACAGCTCCGGGGTGGCGCGCTCCTCGGAGGGCAGCGCGGTGAGCAGCTGGTGGCTGACCGCCTCGTGCGCCCACGGGTCGCGGTCACCGGACGCCGGCGGATAGCGCTTCACCACCAGCGTGCGGGGCATCGAGAACGGTGAGGCGGCCACCCGGACCCGGATGACGACGGAACGACCGGTACCCCCGAGAGCCTCGGGGTCCGCGAGACGCACCGTCGCGCCCAAACGCCTGGTCAGTACCCGCTCGGCAGCCTCGACAGCTTCGGCGATCTCCGGTGAAGTCGTGTCGGGAGGGCCCGCGGTGATCTCCACGCTCATCCCCTCCGACCCTACTCCCCATGTCCGTGAGCCCGACCGACGCTAATCCGGCCAGGCTGCGACCACCACCACCGGTTGATAACGGCTCACACCGCGTCCCGATCACCCCGGCGAGCTGTGGACGTGTGGAAACACCATCCGTTGCCCGGTGGGCGTGGATCAACACCAGCGCGCGGACCGCTTGCGTCAATACCGATCAAGTAGCTGCTCGATCGGGCGAACCGCTCCCATGCTGTGAGAAACGCGCGCGGGCGGCGGTGAGTTGCCCGCGCGCCGATCTTCCTTCGCGGCGGTCCCGAACGACCCCGCGCCGGCGGGACGTGACCGGGGGCTGCGCGGACCGCACAGCCCCCGGCGCACCTCAGGCCTTCTGGTCCGGCTTGGCGTCGACGCCGGCTTCCTTGCGCTGCTGCGCGGTGATCGGCGCCGGAGCCGCGGTCAGCGGGTCGTAGCCGCCGCCGCTCTTCGGGAACGCGATGACCTCGCGGATCGAGTCGACACCGGCGAGCAGCATGCACAGGCGGTCCCAGCCCAGCGCGATGCCGCCGTGGGGCGGGGCGCCGAACTTGAACGCGTCGAGCAGGAAGCCGAACTTCTCCTGCGCCTCCTCGGCGCCGATGCCCATGACGTTGAACGCGCGCTGCTGCACGTCGGCGCGGTGGATACGGATCGAGCCACCGCCGAGCTCGTTGCCGTTGAGGATCACGTCGTAGGCGTAGGCCAGCGCGTTGCCCGGGTCGGTCTCGAAGTTGTCGATCCACTCCGGGGTCGGCGAGGTGAACGCGTGGTGCAGGGCGGTCCACTTGCCGCCACCGACCGCCACGTCGCCGGCTTCGAGCTTGTCGACGGCCTCGAACATCGGGAAGTCGACGACCCAGGCGAAGGCCCAGGCGTTCTCGTCGACCAGGCCGACGCGGTGGGCGATCTCGACGCGGGCGGCACCGAGCAGGGCGCGGGCGTCGCGGGCCTCACCGGCGGCGAAGAAGATGCAGTCACCGGGGTTGGCGCCGACGGCCTTGGCCAGCCCGTCGCGTTCGGCGTCGGTCAGGTTCTTCGCGACCGGGCCACCGAGGGTGCCGTCCTCGGCCAGCAGCACGTACGCGAGACCCTTGTGGCCGCGCTGCTTCGCGAACTCCTGCCACGCGTCGAGCGTGCGGCGGGGCTGCGAGGCACCGCCGGGCATGACGACGGCACCGACGTAGGGCGCCTGGAACACGCGGAACGTCGTGTCCTTGAAGTACTCGGTGAGCTCGGTCAGCTCCAGGTCGAAGCGCAGGTCCGGCTTGTCGGAGCCGTACTTCGACATCGCCTCGGCGTAGGAGATGCGGCGGAACGGCAGCGGCAGCTCGACGCCCTTCGTCTCCTTCCAGATGGCGGTCAGCAGCTTCTCGGTGAGCGCGATGACGTCGTCCTGCTCGACGAAGCTCATCTCGATGTCGAGCTGGGTGAACTCGGGCTGGCGGTCGGCGCGGAAGTCCTCGTCGCGGTAGCAGCGCGCGATCTGGTAGTACCGCTCCAGGCCACCGACCATGAGCAGCTGCTTGAACAGCTGCGGCGACTGCGGCAGCGCGTACCAGGAACCGGGCCGCAGGCGGGCCGGCACCAGGAAGTCGCGCGCGCCCTCGGGCGTCGACCGGGTCAGGGTCGGCGTCTCGACCTCGACGAACTTCTCGCCGTGCAGCACCTCGCGGGCGATGCGGCTGACCTCGCTGCGCAGCCGGATGGCCTTGGCCGGGCCGCTGCGGCGCAGGTCGAGGTAGCGGTGGCGCAGGCGCGCCTCCTCGCCGATCTCGCCCTCGGCCTCGACCTGGAACGGCAGCGGCGCGGCCTCGTTGAGCACCTCGAGGTCGGTCACGTAGACCTCGATGGCGCCGGTGGCGAGGTCGGGGTTCTCGCTGCCCTCCGGCCGCCTGCTCACGTCGCCGGTGACCTTGATGACGTACTCGCTGCGCAGCCGGTGCGCGCGCTCGGCCATCTCGCCCTCGCGGAACACGACCTGGGCCACACCGCTCGCGTCGCGCAGGTCGATGAAGATGACACCGCCGTGGTCCCGCCGGCGAGCGACCCACCCGGTGAGGGTGACGGACTGCCCGGCGTGCTCGGCCCGGAGTGATCCGGCCTCGTGCGTGCGCAACACGGTGGTGGCTCCTTGTAGACGAAGTCAGCTTTTCCGTCAAGGCTAGCTGGCCCCACCGACAGATTTTCACGCAGGGCTTTCCGCCTGCGGAACTGATCTTCCTCCGCTAGGTTCTGGCCGCATGCGGATAGTCGTCACCCTGCTGGGCATGCTCGTGCTGTTCGGTGCCGCCGTGTCCGTGATGTTCTTCGCCGTCTTCGGTTTCACACCGACCCGCCCGTGCAGCGGCGCGTGCCAGGTCCCGCTGGTGCTGTCGCTCGTCGCGCCGGTGCTGATCGGGCTCGTGGCGGTGTTCGCGACGTGGTTCCACGCGGTGCACCGGCCGCGCGCGTACTGGCCGTGGCTCGGTGCCGCGCTGATCGTCGGCACGTACGCGGTGGCGTTGTCGGTGGCGGAGCGCGTTCTCTAACCGCGGGGGCGGCCCCGTGCACCGGGTCGCCCCGGCCCGAACGACGAAAAGGGCCGCGACTCGAGTCGCGGCCCTTCCCTCAGAGCTCAGCTCACGCGCTCGGCGCGAGGTACAGCAGGCGGTTCGGCGAACCCGAGCCCGGGTTCGTCACCTTGTTCGGCGTCGACTGCGCGACCAGGTACGAGGCGACCTGGGCGGGCGTGGCCGACGGGTTGGTGGACAGGTACCTGGCGGCGGCACCCGCGACGTGCGGGGTGGCCATCGAGGTGCCCGAGATGGTGTTGGTGGCGGTGTCGGAGGTGTTCCAGGCCGACGTGATGTCGCGGCCCGGCGCGAAGATGTCGAGCACGGAGCCGAAGTTCGAGAACGACGAACGGGCGTCGTTGCGGTCCGTGGAGCCGACGGTGATCGCCTCGGTCACGCGGGCCGGGGAGAAGGTCGAGGCGTTCGCGTTGGAGTTGCCCGCCGCCACCGCGAAGGTCACGCCCTTGGCGATCGCGTTGCGCACGGCCGTGTCGAGGGTGGCGTTGGCGCTGCCGCCGAGCGACAGGTTCGCGACCGCCGGCTTGGCGGCGTTGTTGCCGACCCAGTCGATGCCCGCGGCGACACCGGCGAGGGTGCCGGAGCCGTTGTTGTCGAGCACGCGGACGGCAACGATCCGCGCGTTCTTCGCGACGCCGTACTGCGAGCCGGCGATGGTGCCGGCGACGTGCGTGCCGTGGCCGTTGCCGTCCTGCGCCACGTTGTCGTTGTCGACGAAGTCACGGCCGTTCGAGGCGCGGCCCCCGAACGTGGAGTGGCTGATGCGCACGCCGGTGTCGATGACGTACGCGGTGACGCCCGATCCGGTCGAGGTGTAGCTGTAGGCCGAGTCGAGCGGCAGGTTGCGCTGGTCGATGCGGTCGAGACCCCACGACGGCGGGTTCGTCTGCGTGGCCTCCGCGTGCACGACCTGGTCGGCCTCGACGAACTCGACGGACGGGTCGGCGGCCAGGCGCTTGGCCTGCTTCTCCGTCAGCTTCACGTTGAAGCCGCCGAAGCTCGTGTAGTCGCGCTCCACCTTCGCGCCGAAGCGCGAGGCCAGCGCGTGCGAGTTGCCCTTGCCCTCCTTCAGCTTCACGATGAAGCTGCCGGAGATCTTCTCGGGTGCGTTGAGGGAGAGGACCTCGCCCTCGGCCGCGGACGCCGAGGGGATCATGAGAACCGACATGGCGAGGGTGGCGGCCCCGGCGCCGGCGAGGAACCGGATCTTTCGCGTCATGTGCATTCCGTTCTTTGCAGGGGAACGAAGCGCTTTCGACGCTAGGGAGAGATCCGGTTCCTGCCAAGGGTGTCCTAAAGATTAAGACGCGCTTGCATTGCCGAACAATTCACGGTTCACAGCGTTGGCGGCCAGTAGAGGATACGAGTGACGGGTGGCGTCGCGGGGGTGCCCGTGGTAACCAGCGCGCTGTGGACCTGCGCGGCCGTCGCGGCTGGGTTGAGCTGCAGGTACCTGGCCGCGACACCGGCCGCGTGCGGCGCCGCCATGGACGAGCCGGACAACGTCGCGGTCGCCGTGTCGCTGGTGTTCCACGCCGACGGGACACTCACGCCCGCGGCCCAGATGTCCACCAGCGGACCGTAGTTCGACGAAGAGGACCTGGTGTCGGTCTGCGTCAACGCGCCCACGCAGATCGCCTCGGAGACCCGTTGCGGTGAGGAGCCGCTCGGGTCGGTGTTGCTGCCGCCGGCCGCGACCGTGTACGAGACACCGGACGCGATCGAGCGCCGCACGGCGTCGTCCAGCGCCGCGGATGCGCTGCCGCCCAACGACATGTTCGCCACCGCGGGCTTGACGGCGTTGCGCGTCACCCAGTCCACGCCCGCGATCACACCGGAGATCGTGCCGGAGCCCGAACCGTTGAGCACCCGCACGCCCCACACGGTGGCGCGCTTGGCGATGCCGTACGTCGTGCCCGCGGCGATGCCGGCGACGTGCGTGCCGTGGCCGTTGTCGTCCTGGGCGACGGCGTCGTTGTCGACGGTGTCCCAGCCGTTGCGCGCGCGCCCGCCGAAGTCGGTGTGCGTCACCCGCAGGCCGGTGTCGATCACGTAGATGTTCACGCCGGAACCGGTGCTGGTGTACTCGTAGCGCCGGTCCAGCGGCAGGGCGCGCTGGTCGACGCGGTCCAGGCCCCACGGCGGGTCGAGCTGCGTGGTGTTGGCGTGCACCAGCCCGTCACGCTCCACATAGGACACGTTGGGATCGGCCTTCACCGCCCGCAGCTGCCGGGCGGTCATGCGGGCGCTGTAGCCGGTGAAGACACTGGTGTAGCGGTGCTCCACCACGCCCGAGAACGACGACACGGCGCCGTCCTTGAGCACGACGATGTAGGAGGTCGTGGCCGCGGCCGCCGGGGCGACCACGACCGCTGCCGCGAGGGCGGCGACTGCCAGCAGGGCTCTCACAGGCGAACTTCCTTTCACTGCAGGGGTGTCGTTCCTTCGGCAGGGAAACGGCCCCGGCTCGCGAGGAACCGGGGCCGTCCACGGGGCCGTAGCCGTCTTCGTCGCAGGGGGTGAGCGGGACCTGGTGGACCGGGGTCGTCGGCGGCGGTGTGATGGCCCGACCTCTGAACCTGCCGAGTTTCCCACGACCGCGAAACCGCCGATCGGCTGTACCGCAGCACCTTTGCTGCCGATAGCCTCTCGTGCTTGACTCCGTGAAACGGAGGGGTGATGCTCACGATCTACCCACCGCGCGACGAGCTCGCCGACCTGTTGGTGACGGGTCCGTTCGCGGACGCGTTGCGGGTGGCGATCCAGGTGCGGGGCCTCAGCCTCGAACGTCTGCAGCACCGGTTGCGGGTGCGCGGCGCGCCGATCAGCGTGACGGCGCTGAGCTACTGGCAGTCGGGTCGCCGCAGACCCGAGCGGCCGGACTCGCTGAGGGCGCTCGCCCACCTCGAAGACGTGCTGGGCCTGCCGCGGACCGCGCTTTCCCGGCTGCTCGGACCACCCCGGCCGCGCGGCCGTTCCCGCAGGCGGGACCTGCCGCCGCGAGCGCCGTGGGACGGGTCGGGGCTGGTGCTGACCGCGCAGCAGGACCGGGTCGAGGTCGCGCCCTGCGGCGGTGTGCGCGGGGTCCGGTCCCGCCAGGTCATGCGGGCGACGACGGCCGGCGTGGACCGGTGGATCCTGTGCCAGGAAACAGGTTCGGCGCAGCCCGCGCTGACCGCGATCCGGTCGTGCCGGGTCGGCCGGGTGGCGCGGGAACGCACGAACGGCGTGCTCGTCGCCGAGCTGTTGTTCGACGAACCTCTGTCGACCGACCAGACCACCGCGATCGAGTACGAACTGACCTATCCGCATCCCACGGCCGAGCGCACGCATTTCCGCCGTTTCGGCGAACGGGTGCGGGACTACGTGCTGGAGGTCAAGTTCCCGGTCGACGCGCCACCCGGTTCGTGCGAGCAGTTCGCGTCGGGTCCGGCGGGCACGGAGTTGTTCGGCGGCGCGCGCCCCGCGCCCGTGGACACGTGGGGCTACGCGCACGCCGCCGCACTCGACTTCGGGCCCGGTCTCTACGGGATGCGCTGGACCGCGCCGGTGACGACCGCGGTGAACGCGGCGGGGTCGTCGACGAACGGGAAGTGACCGGCACCGGGCTGCACGACCAGCTCGGCGTCCGGGAACAGCGCCGCGTACTCGCGCGCACACCCAGGCGGCAGTGCGACGTCGTACTCGCCCGCGATGATCAGCGTTGGCACGTCGAGGGTTGCGAGCACCTCGCGGGTCTGCGCGGGGTCGAGCGCGCCCTCGGCGTAGAACTGTCGCGCGCCCTCGGGGTTGCTCGGGTGGTCGTCGAGCGCGCGGGCCTCGTCGTCCCAGCGGCCGTAGGAGAACGGGGCGATCCGCGCGAAGTTCTCCGGCGTCGGGTGGCCGGCCCAGATGGCCTCGAAGCCGGCGAACGCCTCGGCGAACCAGGGTTCCCCGCTGCGCAGCAGGGCGACCTCCCTGCGGTCGGCGTCGGTGACGTCGATGCCGACCACGCGCGGGCTGGGCGTGACGAGGACGAGCTGCTTGACGTGCCGCGGGTAGCGCTGGGCGTAGAGGACGGCGAGGGTGCCGCCGGCGGAGTGGCCGAGCAGCCGGATCCGGTCGAGGCCGAGGTGCTCGCGCAGCGCCTCGACGTCCTCGACCTGCCGGTCGGCGCGGTAGCTCTCCCCCGGTGCCTCCTGCGACCGGCCGGTGCCGCGCAGGTCGAGGATCAGCGTGGTGCCGAGCCCGCCCAGGTCGCCGAGGTAGGAGGAGTCCTGCATCGGACCGCCCGGCAGGCAGATCAGCGGGTCGTCACCACCTGCCGGGTGGTACGCGAGCGTGGTGCCGTCTCGTGCGGTGAAGGTCCCCATGACGGCGCAGTGTGTCAGTAGGAGCGCGGAAGTTTGAGCGAGTTTTGAGCGACGAAGTTCAGCACCATCTCGCGGGAGACCGGTGCGATCCGCGAGAGCCGGGACATGCCGAGCATCGACGCGAGGCCGAACTCGGCGGTCAGGCCGTTGCCGCCGTGGACCTGGATCGCCTGGTCGACCGCCGCCGCGATCGCCTCGCCCGCCGCGTACTTGGCCATGTTCGCTGCCTCGCCCGCTTCCCTGTCACGCCCGCCGTCGTAGAGCGCGGCCGCCTTCTGCGTCATCAGCCTGGCGAGCTCGATCTCGATGTGGATCTTCGCCAGCGGGTGCGACAACCCTTGGTGGGCACCGATCGGCGTGTCCCACACCTGGCGTTGCCGGGCGTAGGCGACGGCCTTGCTCATCGCGAGCCTGGCCGAGCCGGTGGCCATGCTCGCACCCATGATCCGTTCGGGGTTGAGGCCGGCGAAGACCTGCAGCAGCCCCTGGTCCGGCGCGCCGACGACGGCGTCCGCGGGCAGCCTGACGTCGTCGAAGAACAGCGTGAACTGCTTCTCCGGTGACAGCAGGTCCATCTCGATCCGGTGGTGGGTGAGGCCTTCGGCGTTCGTCGGCACGACCACGAGCACCGGGCCGGTCTCCAGGACCGAGACGACGAGCACGGCGTCGACCTCGTCGATGCCGGAGATGTAGGTCTTGCTGCCGTTGAGCACCCAGCCGTCGCCGTCGCGCCGCACGTGGGTCCTGAGCCGGTGCGAGTTCGACCCGGCGTCGGGCTCGGTGATCGCGAACGCCATCTTCAGCGTGCCGTCGGCGAAACCGGGCAGCCACTTCGACCTCTGCTCGCCGGTGCCGAACCGGGCGATCACCGTGGCGCAGATCGCCGGCGAGACCACCATGAGCAGCAACGGACAGCCCGCCGCGGCCAGCTCCTCGCACACGGCCGCGAGGTCGCCGATGCCGCCGCCCCCGCCGCCGTACTCCTCCGGCACCGCGACGCCGAGGTAACCGAGCTTGCCGGCCTCCTCCCACAGCTCGGTGGTCTTCTCCCCCGCGCGGGCCTTGGCGACGAAGTACTCGTTGCCGTACTTGGCACCCAGCTCGGCGACCGCCCTGCGCAGCGCGGTCCGCTCCTGCGACTCGACGAAGTTCACTGCTCGTCTCCACTCGTTCCGGCGACCACGGCGAGGACGTCGCCGGCGTTGACCTGCTGCGCCTCCGTGACGAGCAGCTCGGTGACCGTGCCCGCGCCGCTCGCGAGGACGCGGTGTTCCATCTTCATGGCTTCCAAGACGAGCAGCTCGGTGCCCGCCTCGACCCGCTGGCCCTGTTCGACGCTCACCCGGACGACCGTGCCGGGCATCGGTGCGACGGTCGCGCCCGGTGCGAGCCTGCTCTCGGGTTCCGGGAAGCGCGGCACGACCCGCAACGACGCCGAGCCGCGCGGTGAGTCGACCTCGACCAGGTCGCCGTAGCGGGCGACGTGGAACGGGGTCCGCACGCCGTCGAGGTCGAGGGTGACGACGTCCGGGGTGGCCTGCTCCGGGTCGTACTCGACCTCGATCTGCTCTTCGCCGAACAGGAAACGCGCCCTGGGCTGTTGCGAGCGCACGTTGCGCCAGCCCAGCGGCAGCGCGCCGGTCCTGCGGGTGGCCGCCCTGGCGAGCGCGGCGGCGAGCGCGAACGGCCGCGGGTCGACGGTGGCGGTGAGGTCGTGCTCGGTCAGGAACCCGGTGTGCGTGTCGCCGCGCAGGAACGCGTCGTGTTCGAGTACGTCCACCAGCAGCCGGCGGTTCGTGACCAGGCCGTGGATCCGCGCGTCCGCCAGCGCCGCCGCGAGCTTGCGGGCCGCGGCCCGGCGGGTCGGCGCGTGCGCGATCACCTTGGCCAGCATGGGGTCGTAGTGCACGGAGACGACCGACCCGTTCTCGACACCGCTGTCGAGCCGGACGTCGCCGGGCACCTCGAACCGGTGCAGGGTGCCGCTCGCCGGGCGCCAGTCGTGGTCGGGGTCCTCGGCGTAGAGGCGGACCTCGATGGCGTGGCCCCGTGGTTGTGGCGGTCGTGCGGGCAGCGCGGCGCCCTCGGCGATCCTGAGCTGCCACTCGACCAGGTCGACCCCGTGCACCAGCTCGGTGACCGGGTGCTCGACCTGCAACCGGGTGTTGACCTCCAGGAAGTGGAAGTCCGCGCCCTTCAGCATGAACTCGACCGTGCCCGCGCCGACGTACCCGATCGACTCGGCGGCCGCCGTGGCCGCCGCGAACAGCCGTTCGCGGAGCTCGTCGCCGACCGCGGGGCTGGGTGACTCCTCGACGATCTTCTGGTGGCGGCGCTGGATCGAGCACTCGCGTTCGCCCAGCGCCCAGACCGTGCCGTGGCGATCGGCGAGGATCTGCACCTCGACGTGCCGCGCGTGTTCCAGGAGTGGCTCGCAGAACACCGTCGGGTCGCCGAACGCGGACTCGGCCTCCCGGCGCGCGCCGGCGAGCGCGTCCGGGAACTCCGTGCGGTCACGGACGATCCGCATGCCGCGGCCGCCGCCACCGGCCGAGGCCTTGATCAGCACCGGGAACTCGGTGACGGTGTCGGGGTCGAGCTCGGGCAGGGTCGGCACGCCCGCGGCGGCCATCCGCTTCTTGGCCGCGACCTTCGAGCCCATGGCCTCGATCGAGTCGGGTTCCGGGCCCACCCAGGTCAGCCCGGCCCCCTGGACCAGCCTGGCGAACCCGGCGTTCTCGCTCAGGAAGCCGTAGCCGGGGTGGACGGCGTCGGCACCGGCTTTGCGCGCGGCCTCGACGAGCAGGTCGGCGCGCAGGTAAGTGTCGGCCGGTGCCGCACCGGGCAGGCGGACCGCGTAGTCGGCCTCCCGGACGTGCGGCGAGTCCGCGTCGGGGTCGGAGAACACCGCGACGGTGCGGATGCCGTTGGCCCGGCAGGTGCGGATGACGCGGCGGGCGATCTCGCCGCGGTTGGCGATGAGCAGTGTCTTGATCACGTCGCACTCACATCCGGAAGACGCCGAAGCCGTCGGCGCCCCTGATCGGTCCGCTGTGGACAGCGGAGAGGCAGATGCCGAGCACGGTCCTGGTGTCGCGCGGGTCGATGACGCCGTCGTCGTAGAGCTTGCCGGACAGGAACGGCGCGAGCGACTGCTCCTCGATCTGCGCCTCCACCATCTTGCGCATGGCCGCGTCGTGCTCCTCGTTGTACTCCTGGCCCTTGGCCATCGCGGCCTGCCTGCCGACGATCGACAGCACACCGGCGAGCTGCGCGGGGCCCATGACGGCGGACTTGGCGTTGGGCCAGGTGAACAGGAACCGCGGGTCGTAGGCGCGGCCGCACATGCCGTAGTTGCCCGCGCCGTAGCTCGCGCCCATGGTGATCGTGAGGTGCGGGACCGTGCTGTTGGAGACCGCGTTGATCATCATCGAGCCGTGCTTGACGATGCCGCCCTGCTCGTACTGTGCGCCGACCATGTAGCCCGTGGTGTTCTGCAGGAAGACCAGCGGGGTGTCGCTTTGGTTGGCGAGCTGGATGAACTGGGTGGCTTTCTGGGACTCCTCGCTGAACAGCACGCCGCGGGCGTTGGCGAGGATGCCGACCGGGTAGCCGTGGACGCGCGCCCAGCCGGTGACGAGGCTGCTGCCGTACAACGGTTTGAACTCGTCGAACACCGACCCGTCGACGAGCCGGGCGATCACGTCGCGCGGGTCGAACGGGACGCGCTGGTCCTCGGAGACGAGGTCCAGGATGCTGTCGGCGTCGAAGAGCGGTTCCACGACCTCGTGCGGTCGCGGCCCCTGCTTGCGCCAGTTGAGGCGGGCGACGACGCGGCGGGCCAGCCGGATCGCGTCGGTCTCGTCCTCGGCCACGAAGTCGGCGAGCCCGGACGTGGCGCCGTGCATGGTGGCGCCGCCGAGCGACTCGTCGTCGGCGTCCTCACCGGTCGCCATCTTGACCAGCGGCGGACCACCGAGGAACACCTTCGAGCGGTCCTTGATCATGATCACGTAGTCGGACATGCCCGGCACGTACGCGCCGCCGGCCGTGGCGTTGCCGAACACCGCGGTGACCGTCGGAACACCGGCCGCGGACAGCCGGGTGAGGTCGCGGAACGCCCGGCCGCCGGGGATGAAGATCTCGCTCTGCGTCGGCAGGTCGGCGCCGCCGGACTCGACCAGGCTGATCAGCGGAAGCCGGTTCTGCAACGCGATGTCGTTGGCCCGCAAGCTCTTGCGCAACGTGTACGGGTTGCTCGACCCGCCGCGCACGGTCGGGTCGTTCGCGACGATCACGCACTCGACGCCCTCGACCCGGCCGATGCCGGTGACGACGCTGGCGCCGACCGGGAAGTCGGTGCCCCAGGCGGCGAGCGGGGACAGCTCCAGGAACGGGCTGTCCTCGTCGACCAGCAGCTCCACCCGTTCCCGTGCGAGGAGCTTGCCGCGCCGGTGGTGCCGTTCGACGTACTTCGGCCCACCCCCGGCGAGCGCTTTGGCGTGCTCGGCGTCGAGCTGCGCGATCTTCGCGAGCAGCGCCTCCCTGTTGCCCATCAGGCGAACCCCAATCGTCGTGCCGCGAGCTCGGTCATCACCTCGCTCGCACCTCCCCCGATGCCGAGGATGCGCGCGTCCCGGTAGTGACGCTCCACTTCGGACTCCCGCATGTACCCCATGCCGCCGTGCAGCTGCACGGCCGCGTCGACCACCTCCGAGCAGACCTCGACGGCGGTGTTCTTGGCGAAGCAGACCTCCGTGACGCAGTCCTCGCCGCGGTTGATCCGCGCGGCCGTCTCACGGGTGTAGGTGCGGGCGACGTCGATCTTCTGCGCCATCTCGGCCAGCCGGTGGCCGACCACCTGGCGTTTGATCAGCGGTTTGCCGAACGTCGCCCGGTTGCGGGTCCACTCGACGGTGAGGTCGAGTGCCCGTTGCGCCGTCGCGTAGGCCTGCACCGCCATGGTGACGCGCTCGACCTGGAACTGGCGCATGATCTGGACGAAGCCCTGGTTCTCCTCGCCCACCAGGTTCTCCACCGGCACCCGGACGTCGTCGAAGTGGAGCTCGGCGGTGTCGCTGCAGTGCCAGCCCATCTTGTCGAGCTTCCTGCGGGTGAACCCGTCCTCGACGACGAGCAGCGAGATGCCCTGGTAGCCGGGCTCGCCGGTCCTGACCGCGGTGGTCACGAAGTCCGCGCGGCACCCGGAGGTGATGAACGTCTTCGTGCCGTTGACGACGTAGTGGTCACCCTCCCTGACCGCCCGCGTGGTGATCGCCGCGACGTCGGACCCCGCACCGGGTTCGGTCACCGCGAGACTGCCGATCTTCTCACCGTTGATCGCCGGCTTCGCGAACCGCTCGATCAGCCCCTGGTCACCGGACTGCCAGATGTGCGGGACCGCGATGCCGAGCGTGAGCAGCGCCGCGATCACCCCGGACGACCCGCCGGCCTGGATGATCTCCTCGGCGACGACGACCGAGTCGATCAGGTCGCCGTGCTCGAAACCGATGCCCAGCAACCCGATCGCCGCGGCCTTCCGGTGCAGCTCGCGCGGCACCTCACCGGCGCGCTCCCAGTCGGCGAGGTGCGGGACGATCTCCCTGCGGGTGAAGTCGCCGACGAGCTCACGCAGCTCCCCGCGTTCGTCGAACAGGTCTCTGGTGATCACAGCAGCGCCTCCGGGATGTCGATCTCTCGGCTGCGCACCCACTCGCCGAGCGCCTTCGCCTGCGGGTCGAACCTGGTGCTGCTCGCCACGCCCTCGCCGAGCAGGCCGTGCAGGACGAAGTTGAGCGCCCTGAGGTTCTTCAGCTCGTACCTGGTGACCTCCGCCGCCTCCGGCAGCAGCTCCTTGAGCTTCTCGACGGTGAGCGTCCGCTCCAGCCACTCGTACTGCTCCGGCGTGCGCACCCACACGCCGAGGTTCGCGTCGCCCCCTTTGTCCCCGCTGCGTGCCCCGGCGATCGTGCCCAGCGGTTTCCTCACAGCAGCACCGCCTTCGCGCTGACCTCGTCGCGGTGGACGTACGCGGCCCGGTAGACCCCGAACGGCGTGCCATCGCTCGGCGGCGCCGTGACGTGGAAACCGGGGTAGCTCGCGAGCGCCAACTCGATGGCCGCACGGGAGAACGCCTTGGCCCGCTTGGGGTCCGGTGTCTTGATGGTGACGTGCAGCAGCGCGCTCGCCTGCTCCTCCGTCGGCGCGTCCGGCTGGTCGGTCCTGGCCAGCGTCCAGGTCAGCCCCTCGTCGCCGATCGCGTCCCGCAGCTGCTGCTGGACCAGTGCGGCTTTGCGGTCGACGTCCAGTCCGGTGAGGACGAACGTGGTCCCGTTGCGGAAGCCGCCCAACGTGTTCAGGCAGACCTTCAGCGTGTCCGGCGGCGGACTTCCTTTCGTACCACTGATCTCGACGCCGCGCTCGTAGCTGCTGAGCCGGATCGTGTCGAAGTGCGTGGTGACGTCCGGGCCGAGGTACGCCGGGTCACCGATCTCGTAGAGCAGCTGTGCCGTGACGGTGTCGACCGTGACCTGTCCCCCGGTGCCCTTGTGCTTGGTGATGAGGCTGCTGCCGTCCTCCCGGATCTCGGCGATCGGGAAGCCGGGCCGGGTCACGTCGATCTCGGTGAAGAACGAGTAGTTCCCGCCGGTGGCCTGTGTCCCGCACTCCAGCACGTGCCCCGCGACCGTCGCACCCGCGAGCCGGTCCCAGTCGTCCCGCTTCCAGCCGAAGTGCGCGGCGGCCGGTCCGACGACGAGGCTCGCGTCGGTGACCCGGCCGGTGACGACCACCTGGGCGCCCTGGTTCAGGCAGTCGGCGATCTCCCACGCGCCCAGGTAGGCGTTGGCGGTGAGGGCCTGGGGGAAGCGGTCTTTGAGGTCGTCGCCGGTGACGTAGCCGATCCTCGGGCTTCCGCCGTTGCCGTTGCCCTGGTTGGCGTTGCCGTTGCCGTTGCCGTTGCCGTGGCTGGCGTTGTCGTGGTTTGCGTTGCCGTGGCTGGCGTTGCCGTGCTTCGCGTCGGCGTGGCGGGTTTCGGCCCGCTCGGCGTTGATGTCCGTGGCGTTGGCGCGACTCGCTCCGGTGCCGCCGGCGTACCCGACGGTGGTGCCGAGCTTGCGCGCCAGCCCTTCGGGGTTGAGGCCGCCCGCATTGGTGACGATCTTGACGCCCTTGTCGAGCGCGAGCCCCAGGCAGTCCTCCATCTGCCGCAGGAACGTCTTGGCGTACCCCAGCCCCGGGTCCTTCATCCGGTCGCGCCCGAGGATCAGCATGGTGAGCTCAGCGAGGTAGTCCCCGGTGAGCACGTCGAGGTGACCACCTTCGAGCTGCTCGCGGACCGCGGACAGCCGATCCCCGTAGAACCCCGAGGCGTTGCCGATCCTGATCACCGCACACCCGCCGACGCCCCAGCCGCCTCACGCCCACGCGCCAACGCACCCGACCGCATGCCCGCCATCGGACGCCCCACCCGCGTCCGCGCGCTCATCGCCCACCTCCGGGCGGCCCCGCGAACGCCTGCGCGATCGGCACCCACTCCTGCGCCACCGCCCCGGTCGCCTCGATCTTCAGCTCCCCGCGGTTGCGCCGCTGCGTCACCAGGAACGCGAAGTCCAGCGCCGGCCCCGTCACGCGGTTCTCCGCGTCCTCCGGCCCCCACGTCCACACCTCGCCCTGCGGCCCTTCGAGCTCGACCCGCACCTCCTGATCCGGCGCGGCCTTCCCGTTGAGCAGGAACGCGAAGCCCATCGTCCGCACCCCGATGTGGCACACGTGCCGGAGCCGCGCGGTCGGCTTGCGCGTGACGCCGAACGCGTCCGCCACGTCCTGGCCGTGCGCCCAGGTCTCCATGATCCGCGCGGTCGTCATCGACGCGGGGCTCATCGGCGGGCCGAACCACACGATCTTGCCGCTCGCCTGGGCGAGGTGCTCCTGCAACGCGCGGCGGCTGTCGCGCCACAGCTCCAGCAGGTCCGGCAGCGCCGCCGCCTCCTCCGCCGTGCGGTCCACGATGTCCGGCGTCAACGGCTGCGCCTGGAACGCCTCCGGGTCCGTGATCGCCAGGATCGCGGCCTTGTCCGTCCACATGAGATGGCCGATCTGGTGGCCGACCGTCCAGCCCTCGGCCGGTGTCGGCACCGTCCAGTCCGCGTGCCTCGTCACGAGCTCGTCGAGCTCCCACGACTCGGCGTCGAGGTCGGCCAGCAGTTCCGTGATCACAGCTGCTCCTCCAGGATCCTCGCCCAGTACCGCACCACGTGCGCGCGTCGCTTGCCGTCGTCGGACAGCTGGTTGGCCAGCGCCAGGCCGCGCACCAGGTCCAGCGTCGCCTGCACCGCGTCCTTCACGCCCGGCCTGGTGTCATCAGCGTCGAGCAGTTCCAGCGCCAGGCCGTACACCTCCCGGCCGAGCCGCGCCTGCAGTTCCAGCACCTGCTCGCGCAGTTCCGGGTCCGTCCGGGCCGCGACCCACAGTTCCAGGGCCGCGGTGAACAGGTCGCTCGCGTGGAAGTCCGCGATCAGCTCCACTACCGCACGTGTGCTCTTCTCGGCAACCGCCGCCCGCCGCCTCAGCACCTCGACGCTCTCCGCGCCCACGTACTCCACCGCCGCCGCCACCAGTTCGCCGCGGGTCCGGAAGTGGTGCAGCTGGGCGCCGCGGGACACGCCGGCGCGTTCGGCCACCACCGTCGTCGTGGTGCCGGACCAGCCGTGCTCGACCAGGCACTCGACGGTGGCCTCCATGAGTTTGCGCTTGGTCTCGCGGGTGCGGTCGGCTTGCCGTTGCCTGGTCTCCACGTATCCGAGTGTTCCGGTGCACAAACAAACAGTCAAGCCTGCTTGTAAATGTCCTCACCCCTCACCTCCTCCACTCACCCGTCCGCCCCTTCCCGCGTTTCCTCTTTGCGGGGCGGGGACGACCTGACGATCGAGACAGAGAAAAGACGAGGACAGGCGTGGATGCGGACAAGCTTCACTCGTGTGAGTGACGTCCGAAGCGCTGAGCAGCGCAAACAGCCAAGAACCAAACAGCAAAAGCAACGGGTTCGACGGCGAGGCGCAAACTCCGTACAATGTACGGTATGGCGTACGACGACGTGATGGACTGGTTCAAGCGGTGGGACGACCTGGCCGTGAGGGGTGAGGTCGAGAAGATGGCCGACATGGCCCTGTTCCCGATCAACACGGTGACGGACGGATCGGCGACGTCGTGGGACCGCGAGCGCTTCATCCAGGAGATGGGTGCGCAGCTGGGCGGTGAGGTGCAGATGGAGTCGACGCGGACGCCGCACTTCATCAACGACAACCTGGTCTTCGTGATCACCGACGGCACGATCAACGGGATGGCGGTGCGGTACGGCGACCTGCTGGTGAAGGTCGGGGACGAGTGGAAGTTCCAGACGATGGTCCAGGGCGGCTGGAGCTAGCGGGACGAAAGGGCCCAGGCCGCGGCCTGGGCCCTACGCGCGAAACGGGCGGGTGAGCGGCGAAAACCACGAGCCGGCACGAGCAGCGGGCGGTAGAAAGAACGCATGATCGCGATGCAGTACGAGATCACGCTGCCGACCGGCTACGACATGGAGGTCATCCGCGAACGCGTCCGCACGCGCGGGCACGCGCTGGACGACTTCGAGGGTCTGGGCTTCAAGGCCTACCTGGTCAGGGACACCCAGTACGCGCCGTTCTACGTGTGGAACACGTCGGCGGGGATGGCGAACTTCCTGTACCGCGGCGGAGGTTTCCAGAACATCATCCGGGACTTCGGCCGGCCCGCGGTCCTGCACTGGCCGGGAGTGGCGTTCCTCAGGGGGCAGGCGACGCACGCGAGGTACGCGACCCGCAAGATCACGCGGCTCGCTCCGGAGGCGAACCCGATCGAGGTGGTCGGCGAGGCCGAGGCGGGCGTCGGGCTCGCGGAGGGCCTGCACTCGGTGGCCGTCGGCGTCGATCCGCGCTCGTGGGAGGTCGTGCGGTTCGAGCTGTGGGAGGAACACCCCGGGGAAGAGGGTGTCTACGAGGTCCTCCACCTGTCCGAGCCGGAGCTCGGGGACATCAGAGCAAGGTGAGCTGTTCCTGGTCGACGCGTGGTGTCGGCACCCCGACCGGGAGGCTGCCGTCGGGCCACACGCCGTCGTCGTCGCCGGGGACACCGGTGACGGCGTCGGTGCCGCGGCCGCGCGGGGCCAGGCCGTGCTTCTCTATCAACGGGGTCACGCGCGCGGTCAGGCGCCTGCGGTAGCCGCGGTCCACATAGGACCCGTTGCCGTACAGGTGCCGGTAGGTCTCGATGAGGTCCGGGTGCTCACGGCGCAGCCACGCGGCGAACCACTCGCGAGCGCCTGGCCGCAGGTGCAACGGCAGCACGGTCACGCCGGTGGCGCCGGCGTCCGCGATCTGCTCCAGCAGGAAGTCCAGCTGTTCCACGGAGTCCGTCAGCTCGGGCAGCACCGGTGCCACGAACACACCGCAGGGCAGTCCGGCCTCCCGGACCTTGCGCACCAGGTCGAGGCGCGCGGCCGGCGTCGGCGTGCCGGGTTCCAGTGACCGGTGCAGGTCGCGGTCCAGCAACGCGAGCGACACGCCGATGCCGACCGGCACCACCTCCGAGGCCGCCACCAGCAGGGGGAGGTCGCGGGCCAGGAGGGTGCCCTTCGTCAGGATCGAGAAGGGCGTGCGGGAGGCGGTCAGCGCCTCGATGATCCCTGGCATCAGGGCGTACCGGCCCTCCGCCCGCTGGTACGGGTCGGTGTTGGTGCCCAGCGCCACGTGCTCCTGCTTCCACTTCGGCGAACGCAGCTGGCGGGACAGCACCTCGGGGGCGTTGACCTTGACGACCAGCTGGTTGTCGAAGTCCTGGCCGGTGTCGAGGTCCAGGTAGGAGTGCGTCTTGCGGGCGAAGCAGTTGTGCGACACCACGCCGTTCGCGATGAAGTCACCGGTGCCGGTCGTGATGTCGTAGAGCGGCATCTCGCCGACCTCCTCCACGGACACCACGCCGAGCGGCTGCTGCGACTTGATCGCCACGCCGTCGATGTCGCGCTTGCGGGTGATCGCCGGGTCGACGAGGTGGAAGAACCGCAGGTTCTCACGCAGGCCGCCACGCAGTCGCACGACCCGCACGCCACGGCGGCGGCGCAGCTCCTCGATCGCGAAGTCGAAGTGGAAGTGCTTCAACGCCAGGACGATCGCCTCGACCACGGTGGCGTTGCGGGTGGACATGCGCAGGATGCTGCGCGAGCAGGTGCCGAGGTAGTCGAACGCACCCGCGAGGAATCCCTTGAGCCAGTCGGGGTTCGGCGCTATCTGCCAGTGCGCTAGCTCGCGCACCTGGTGCAGAAATCCCCTCCCTTCTCGCACACCGAAGTAGTCGAGGTACTCGCGGGTGCGGTCCATGGCCTCGATGTCGGCCAGGGGGATGCGGAACTCGTGCTCGTCCTCGACCATGCCGCGCAGGTAGCCGCGGCGGTAGTCGTCGGTGACGGTGGGCTGCTCGACGAAAGCCCCCGTGCCCATGAGTTTGTTGCCGGTCGTGAGGTGCGGGCGGCGGCCGGTGCCGGCGGTCTCGCCGGTCACGTGCTTCCAGCCGCGGTCGGTCAGGAAGCGGTGGTCACCGGAGGCGACGACCGTGGTGCCGTCCGACAACGTCAGCCGGTGCGCGACCTTGTGCGTCTCCCAGTGCGCCAGCACGGTGGTGAGCTTGTAGCGGCGGTAGTTGCCGACGAGCTCGGTGCCGTAGATCTGGTCGCCGACGCGGAGTTCGGACAACGGCTTGGTGCGGCCGTCGCCCATGAGGACCGGGGTGTCGCCGGCCATGCAGTACGTGCAGGCGTGTGAGCAGCCCCGGTACGGGTTGACCGTCCACGAGAACGGCAGCGCCGAACCCGGTACCCCGTTGAGCACGGATTTGGCGCGGACCTCGTGGAACACCACGTCCGCGAACTCAGGAGTTCGTACGCTGCGCACCAGTCCCGGTAGCCCCGGTAGTGCCTGCTGCGGCTCTGCCTCGAGTTTCTGTCCGTCCCATCGCACACCTCGATTCGAACACATGTTCGAACAGCGGTCAAGGAGAGCACGTGTCACCCATTGAGGTTGCAGGCTTCGTCACCGGCGCACTGTGCGTGTGGCTGGTCGCCCGGCAGAACCCGTGGAACTGGCCGATCGGCATCGCCAACAACATCGCGTTTCTGGTGCTGTTCTGGGGAAGCGGGCTCTACGCGGACTCCGGGCTGCAGGTCGTCTACATCGTCCTGGCGCTCTACGGGTGGTGGGCGTGGGTGCGCGGCGGCGAGCAGCACAGCGCGTTGAAAGTCAGTCGCACGACCACGAGCCAGTGGATCGCCCTTCTCGTCGCAGGAGTCACAGGAACCGCTTTGCTGCACTGGATCCTCACCAGTTTCACGCAGTCGACGGTGCCGTTCTGGGACGCCGTGACGACGGTGCTGTCCCTGCTGGCCACCTGGGGCCAGGCGCGCAAGAAGGTCGAGAGCTGGTGGCTGTGGATCGCCGCCGACGTCATCTACGTGCCGCTCTACGCCTACAAGGAGCTGTACCTGACCGCCGTGTTGTACGTGGGGTTCATGGGGCTGTGCGTGCTGGGGTTGCGCAACTGGAGCAAGGACCTCAAGAGCGAGGTGAGCGTGTGAAGGAGTTCCGCCACGCGCTGGTGCTGGGCAAGTTCTACCCACCGCACAACGGCCACCACCACCTGATCGAGACGGCCGCCGCCCGCAGCGAACGCACCACGGTCACGGTGCTCGCGGCGTCCACAGAGGCCATACCGCTCGCGCACCGCGTCGAGTGGCTCGCGGAACACCACCGGTATACCGACGGTGTACGCGTGGTCGGCGACCTGGACGACCACCCCATGGACTTCGACGACGACCACGTGTGGTCGCTGCACGTCGAGCTCACCAAGGCGGTGCTGGCCCGGCGCGCGATCGCCGACGGCGATCCGGGCGGGGCGCCGGTCGACGTCGTGTTCTCCAGCGAGAAGTATGGCGACGAGCTGGCCCGCAGGCTGGGTGCCCGGCACGTCCTGGTCGACCTCGACCGCACCACGCACGCCGTCTCCGGCACCGCGGTGCGCACGGACCCGGTGCGCAACTGGCACCACCTCTCCCCCGCCACGCAGCGCGGTCTGGCCCGCCGGGTCGTCGTGCTCGGCGCCGAGAGCACCGGCACAACCACGCTGTCCAAGCAGCTCGCGGCCCACTTCCAGGCGCCGTGGGTTCCCGAGTACGGCCGTGAGCACACCGAGCACAAGCTCAGGGCCGCGCGGGCGTTCGACCCGGACGCCACTGTGGACAGTCTGGTGTGGACGCTCGGCGACTTCGAGGACGTCGCGCGCGAACAGGAACGCCACCTCTGGGCCGAAACCGCGCCGCTGGTCATCGCCGACAACGACGCGTTCGCCGCGACCGTCTGGGGCGAGCGCTACCTCGGCTTCCGCCCGGAGGTCCACCAGGGCACGCGGCCGCACCTGTACCTGCTGACCGACCACGTGGGCGTTCCGTTCGAACAGGACGGCTGGCGCGACGGCGAGCACCTCCGGGAGTGGATGACCGGCGTGTTCGAACGCGAGCTGGCGCGGCGCGGCGTGCCCTGGGTCAAGGTCACCGAGGACCGGTTCGCGACCGCCGTGGCGGAGGTCGAACGGCTGATGGGGCAGGATGTCACGCGTGGGTCACGGTCACGGGCATAGTCATCGGGCGGAACCGGCCTCGCAGCGCGTGAAGACGTTGCTGACGTGGTTGCTGGTGCCGTTGGTGCTGGCGACCGTGGCCGGTGCCGTGCTGCTGTACCCGTTCGGGCACGAACAGCGCACCGGCGCGCAGATCGGCCTGCACCAGAAGCCGGTCGACGCGGTCGTCACGGGCGTGCAGGACGGCGTGTGCGGCGAGAAGTGCACCGCCGTCACCGTGAAGATGTCCGACGGCGACGCGAGCGGCCAGAGCGTCACCATCCCCAACCTGCGCGGGCCGGGCGCGCCGAGCTACCAGACCGGCGACGAGGTCGTGCTGTCCTATTCGGGCAGTCAGCCGCAGGCCGCGGAGTCGTACCAGATCGTCGACTACCAGCGCGGCTGGTCGCTCGTGCTGCTGGCGGTGCTGTTCGCGGCGGCCGTGCTGCTGCTGGGCAGGTGGCAGGGCCTCGCGGCGCTCGGCGCGTTGCTGCTGAGCTTCGTGGTGCTGGTGCTGTTCGTGCTGCCGTCGATCCTGGCCGGCGAGAGCCCGCTGCTGGTGGCGGTGGTCGGCGCCGGGCTGATCATGTTCGTGGTGCTGTACCTGTCGCACGGCGTCTCGGCACGCACCTCGACGGCGGTGCTGGGCACGCTCGTCAGCCTCGTGCTGATCGGCGTGCTGGGCGCGGTGTTCTCGTTGGCCGCCAAGCTGACCGGCCTCGACGAGGACACGATCAACCTCGTCACGGTGCTGGGCACCGACATCGACACGCGCGGGCTGCTGCTCGCGGGCACGATCATCGGCGCGCTGGGCGTGCTGGACGACGTGACCGTGACGCAGACCAGCGCGGTGTGGGAGCTGCGGCGCGCCAACGACAAGCTGGGCTGGCGGGAGCTCTTCGCCGCCGGCTCCCGGATCGGGCGCGACCACATGTCGTCGGTCGTGAACACGCTCGTGATGGCGTACGCGGGCGCGGCGCTGCCGTTGCTGCTCGCGATCTCGCTGGCCGGGCGGTCGATGGGCGAGATCCTGACCGCCCAGCAGATCGCCCAGGAGATCGTGCGCACGCTGGTCGGCAGCATCGGCCTGGTCGCGGCGGTGCCGGTCACGACGGCGCTGGCCGCCCTGGTCGCGGTGCGCCAGGAGGTCGATCCCACGCCCGCGAAGCCCGCCGATCCCGAACCCGCCGATCCTGGGCCCGCCGATCCCGAACCCGCCGGTCCTGGGCCCGAGCCGGAACCCGAGCCCAGGACCGTCAAGCGCCCGAAACCGGCACCGAAACCGGCGGTGCAGCCCGCACGGAGCCGGATCGAGGGCGACCTCTACGGCTACGACCCCGGCAAGGGGCCGTGGGAACGACCGGGCCCTAGTGAGCGAGCAGCACGAAGAGCAGCGCCAGGGCGCCCGGCACCACCTGCACGAAGAAGATCTTCCGGCTCGCCGTGAACGTGCCGTAGATGCCCGCCACGATCACGAACACCGTGAACAGCACGGAGGCGCCGAAGTCCTGCCGGACCAGCGCGTAGACCAGACCGGCGGCCAGGAACCCGTTGTAGAGGCCCTGGTTCGCCGCGAGCGCCTTGGACTCCTGCGCGAACTCGGCGGTGATGCCGAACGCCTTCTGGGCGCGCGGGGTCGTCCAGAGGAACATCTCCAGCACCACGATGTAGACGTGGATGAGCGCCACCAGGGCGATCAGGATGTTCGCGATAAGCTGCACTTACGTCCTCCTCTTAGCGGCGCGCACCCCAAAAGGAGATGGGCACTGAGAGGATAGAGCAGTGGGAAGACAGCGGCCCGAGACCGACGCGCTCACCGAGTCCATCGACTCCGGTGTGGCGGAGCTGGTGCCCGAGGTGGGTGGACGGAGCTCGTGGACGTTGCGGGTCAACGGAACCCCACAGTCGCATGTGGACCTGGACGACCCGACGTACCTGGAGTTCGAGTACGTCCGGCGGCTCGGGCATGTGATCGATTTCATCGCGCCGGCCCGCGTCCTGCACCTCGGTGGCGGCGCTCTCACGCTCGCCCGCTACGTCGCGGCGACCGTGCCGCGCTCGACCCAGCAGGTGGCGGAGATCGACGCGGGGCTGATCGCGTTCATCCGCCGCGAGCTGCCGCCACCGCCACGGGTGAAGATCACGACCGGGGACGCGCGGGCGGTGCTGGCGCGGTCGCGTCCCGGTTCGTTCGACCTGGTCGTGTCGGACTGCTTCGCGGGAGCCCGCACGCCGGCGCACCTGACGTCCGTGGAGTACGTGCGGCAGGCGTCGGCGGCGCTGGCCGAGGACGGCGTCTACGCCGCGAACATCGGCGACGGCAACGGGCTGCAGTTCGCACGTTCGCAGTGCGCGACCGTGCGCGCGGTGTTCGAGCATGTGTGCGTGCTGGCCGAACCGGGCGTGTTCCGCGGGCGGCGGTTCGGGAACTTCGTGATCCTCGCGTCGCACACCGGGTTGCCGATGCAGCAGCTCACCCGTGCCACGGCGAGCGATCCGTTCCCGGGACGCGTGGAGCACGGCACGGGCCTGACGAAGTTCATCGGCGGCGCACCCGTCACGACAGACGAAACGGCGACGCTGTCGCCAGCGCCGCCGTCCGGTCTGTGGGGTACCTGAGCCGCGTCAGTCGAGTGAGGTGACGAACTTCGACACGGCGTCCGGGTGGAGCTTCTGCGCCATCCGGCCCGACGGTGCCAGCGACCCCAGCCGGTACAGCGGCCGGTCGGCCGGGGCGACGCCACGTGCCTCCGCACGCAGCTGGGCCACGAGCAGCTCCGAGAACACCAGCCCCGGCGTGTCGCCGCGGCCGGCCAGCGTGTCCGCGAGCCGCCGCAGCTGGTAGATGCCCAGCTCGCGGCCGCCCGTGCCCGAGTAGATCGACAGGGCGATGTTGATGGCCTTCTTGCCGCCGCGCACGAACAGCCCGACGGTCCTGGCGCCGCGCAGGTCGGTGACGAGCAGGTCCAGGCCGTCGGCCGTGTTGAGGTCGACGGTGCGGGTGCCGAACGCGCGCACGTGCACCGACGTGCCCTCCAGCCACACCGTGCGGCGGGCCTCGGACAGGGCCAGCAGGACCACCGGCAGCGACACGATCAGGAACGTGATCACGCCCGCCCAGCGGCCGCCGATGAAACCGACGACCGCGCCGAACGCCAGCGCCACCATCAGGCCGCCGATCGCGACCATGCGGGCGCGCTTGCGGACGGTCGCCTCGTCCAGCAGGTCCAGGGAGAGCTTGTCGTCGGAGCTCACAGGGCTGCCCGCACCGCCTCGACCACGTCGGTCAGCGCCACGGACACCTGCTCGCCCGTCGCCAGCGTCTTCACGCCGATGGTGCCCGCCTCCAGGTCGCGCTCGCCCAGCACCAGCGCCAGGCGTGCACCCGACCTGTCGGCGGCCTTGAAGCCCGCCTTCATCGACTTGCCGCCGTAGACCAGGTCCACGCGCACACCGGCCGCCCGCAGCTCGCCCGCGACGGCGACCAGGCGGGCCCGCGCGGCCTCACCGAGCGGCACGCCGATCACGTCGATGCGGCTGAACGACGGCAGGACGCCCTCGGCGGTGGCCGCCAGCAGCGCGCGGTCGACGCCGAGACCGAAGCCGACACCGGACAGCTCCTGGCCGCCGAGCTGCGCCATCAGGCCGTCGTAACGGCCGCCGCCGCCGATGCCCGACTGCGCGCCCAGGCCGTCGTGCACGAACTCGAACGTCGTCTTCGTGTAGTAGTCGAGGCCGCGGACCATGCGCGGGTTCTCGACGAACTTCACGCCCAGCTCGGTCAGGTACCCCTTGACGAGCTCGTAGTGCTCACGGCACGCGTCGCACAGGTGGTCCACCATCAGCGGCGCCTCGGCGACCAGAGCGCGCACCTCGGGCCGTTTGTCGTCGAGCACGCGCAACGGGTTCAGCTCCGCGCGCTGGCGGGTCGCCTCGTCCAGCGGCAGCTCCGCCAGGAACTCCTGCAGCAGCGTCCGGTAGGCCGGGCGGCAGTTCGAGTCGCCCAGCGAGGTGAGCTCCAGGCGGTACCCGGTCAGGCCGAGCGCGCGGAAACCCGCGTCGCCGACGGCGATGACCTCGGCGTCCAGCGCCGGGTCGTCCACGCCGATCGCCTCGATGCCGACCTGGTGGAACTGCCGGTACCGGCCGGCCTGCGGGGCCTCGGCGCGGAAGAACTGGCCCGCGTAGTAGAGCTTCACCGGCAGCTGGCCGCGGTCGAGGCTGTGCTCGATCACGGCCCGCATCACGCCCGCGGTGCCTTCCGGGCGCAGTGTGATGGACCGGTCGCCGCGGTCGGCGAAGGTGTACATCTCCTTCGACACGACATCGGTCGACTCGCCGACGCCCCGCGCGAACAGCGCGGTGTCCTCGAAGACGGGCAGCTCGATGTAGCCGTAGCCCGCGAGCTCGGCGGCACGGGTCAGCGTCGACCGGACGTGCGCGAACGCGGCGGAGGTCGGCGGGATGTAGTCGGGAACGCCTTTGGGAGCGGAAAACACGTTTCTCAGAGTCCTCGGTGCGGGGCGGCCGGAGCGTCCTGCAGCTGAACCAGGTAGGGGTTCGTCGCGCGCTCGCGGCCAATGGTCGTCGTCGGTCCGTGGCCGGGCAGCACCACGGTGTCGTCGGGCAAGGTCAGGACCTTGTTCTGCAGAGACGACAGCATGCGCGAGTGGTCGCCACCCGGCAGGTCGGTGCGTCCGATGGAACCGGCGAAGAGCGTGTCACCCGAGATCACGAGGCGACCGCCTTCCTGCGCGCCGGACCGGAACATCACCGACCCGCCGGTATGGCCCGGCGTGTGGTCGACGGTGATCTTCAGCCCGGCGAGGTCGAGGTCGGCGCCGTCGGCGAGCTCGCGGACCTCGGAGGGCTCGCGCATCTCGAGGTTGCCGCCGAAGAAGACCCGCGACTCGGCGCTCACGCCCTTGAGCGGGTCGGAGAGCATCGCGACGTCGTCGGGGTGGATCCACGCCGGGATGTCGTTGCCGTCGCAGACGGGCGTGACGGAGAACGTGTGGTCGAAATGACCGTGTGTGAGCAGCACGGCGACCGGCGCGAGCCGGTGCTTGCGCAGTGCCTGCTCGACCGGCTCGACAGCGTCCTGACCGGGGTCGACGATCACGCAGGGCTCGCCCTCACCGGCCGCCAGGACGTAGCAGTTCGCCTGGAGCGCACCGGTCGGGAACCCGATCACGAGCACGACAATGACCTCCCTGTTCCCCGACAGCCTAACCACTACACAAAGGTCATATGCCCAGGCCCTAGACTGCCGAGCCGACCGCCCTTTTCGCATGAGTCCCTGGGGAGGGAGCACGTGCCCACCAACGAGCAGCGACGCGCGGCAGCCAAGCGCAAGCTTGAGCGTCAGATGGTCTACCGCCAGGAGCGGGCCAAGAAGCGTCGCATCATCGCCGTCATCTCGACGGTCGTCGTTGTTGCGCTCGTCGGCGCCGGCGTGTGGTTCCTCTCCACGCACGACTTCGGCAACGGTGACGCCGCGGCGTCGGAGACCCCGACCGAGACGCCGAAGGTCGAGATCCCCACCGAGATCAAGGCGATGCCCAAGCGGCCGCAGGCGCTGCCGGCGAAGGTGTCCTGCGACTACCGCAAGGACGACTCGACCCCGGCCGCCAAGCAGGTCAACACGCCGACCGCGGCCGACGTCCCGGCCACGGGCACGGTGGCGGTCACGTTGAAGACGAACCAGGGCGACCTGCCGATCACGCTGGACCGCACGCTCGCGCCGTGCGCCGCGAACAGCTTCGAGAGCCTCGTGCAGCAGGGCTACTACAACGGTACGCCGTGCCACCGCCTGTCCACCAAGGGCCTGCAGATGCTGCAGTGCGGTGACCCCAGCGGCACGGGCTCCGGCCACCCCGGCTACAAGTTCGACAACGAGGTGTGGCCCGAGCTGACCTACGGCCGCGGCTACCTCGCGATGGCGAACGCGGGCCCGGACAAGGCCGACCCGGCCAAGGGCACGAACGGCAGCCAGTTCTTCATCGTCTACGGCGACGCGCAGCTGTCCCCCGACTACTCGGTCTTCGGCAGCATCGGCGAGGCCGGCCTGAAGATCGTGGACGACATCGCGCGCGCCGGTGACGACGGCTCGCTCGACCCGTCCCCCGGTGGCGGCAAGCCGAAGAAGGAAGTCAAGATCGAGACCGCGACGGTCGTCAAGTAACCGAGGCGGCGCCGGACCCGTGCAACCGGGGTCCGTCCGACCGGTTCGAACGCAGGAGCCCCCGGCCGGGATCGGCCGGGGGCTCCTGCGTCTTCCCCACGCGCATGACGATGTCAGAGCCCGCTGTCGTTTCGCTGACGTCTCCGCTGTCACCGCCGCCTGCCACCGGCGCAGTTGCACACCTCTGTTGCAGAGCTGAAGAACGGCTCTAGGTTGAGGTGCACCAGGGGGTACCAAGGGGGATCGCGGAACACCGTCCGATGGGGGAACGGTGTTGTCAGCCGTGCCCTCGCGTGTCACCTCCTCGACGCGCAAGGGAGACGAACAGATGACCAAGACGATCAGCCGACTCGGCGACCGCCTGCTGGGAACGTTCCTCAAGAGGGAAGAGGCCGGCGCCTGCACCACGTGCCCCGGCCCGTGCGCCAACCGCCTCGTGAGCACGCGCTGCTCCGGCAGCCGCGTGGAGGAGCTGTGGTGCTCGGCCTTCTACACGTGCGACTGCGGCTGCGTGGTCAACCTCAACAACTGCTGGACGGTCCGGACCACCCGCTCCTGCTGACGTCCGAGCCGGACACCGGGGCCGCCCTCGTGGCGGCCCCGGCCTGACACAGCGGGAGGTTCCCGTGCTGTACCTGGAAGTCTGCTGCCGCGTGGTGGTCGGCCTGGTGTTCCTGCTCGCCGTCGCGGGCAAGCTGCGCGGCCGCGCGGAGCTGACCGCCTTCACGGAGTCGCTGGGCAGCTTCGGCCTGCGGCCGGCCCGCCTGCGCTCCGCGCTCGCCACCACCGTGATCGCGGTCGAGGCCGTCGCGGTGGTGCTGCTGGCCGTCGCGCCGCGGCTCGGCCTCGGGTTCGCCGCGCTGGTGCTCGTGGCGTTCAGCGGCGCCGTGCTGGCGGCGAAGGCGACCGGCCGCGAGGTGCGCTGCCGCTGCTTCGGCGCGGACGGCGGCCTGATGGGGCGCAAGCACCTGATCCGCAACGGGGTGCTCGTCGCGGTCGCGTTGACCGGGCTCGTCCCGGCCACCTCCGCGGCCACCCCGCACCTCGGCCTGCTCGCCGCGACGACGAGCGCCGCCGTGCTCGCGGCGGTCGCCCTGGCCCACTGGGACGACCTGCGGTTCGTCCTGCGCGCCGGGCCCGCCGCCCGGCCCGCCCACGACCACCACCACTGACCGGGGGACGACATGCTCGCCGTACTGACCGCCGCCGTCGCGGTGTGCGTCACGCTCACAGTGCTCAACCTGGTGCTGCTGTTCGCGGTCATCCGCAAGCTGCGCGACCAGCCCCAGCAGCCGGAGTTCGTCCCGCAGACCCTCACCCCGGGCAGTGCGGTGCGCCGGTTCGAGGCCAAGACCACGACCGGTGCGACGATCACCGAGGAGAGCCTGACCTCGATGGTCGTGGCGTTCGTGTCACCGTCGTGCGCGCCGTGCCGCGACCTGGTCGCGTCGATCAGGCAGACGGTGCCGCGGCTCGGTGAGCCGCTGCTGCTCGTCGTGGTGGAGGAGCTGGACGACGCCACCAGGGCCGCCGTGGCCGGGGTGGACGGCGTCACCGTCGTCGCCGACACCGAGAGCAACGCCTTGACCAGCGCGTTCGGTGTGTCGAGCTTCCCGACCGTGGCGCGGCTGGACGGCCGGCTCGTCGTCAGCAGCGGCAGCAAGCTCACCGACGTGCTCGAACCGGTGGCGAGCTGATGGGCCGCGCCGCCGTCGCCGGGCTGCGGCTCACCTGGCGGGCCGCCCGCGCGGGCACCGTGCTGCTGCTGGTCATCGCCGCGCTGGGCGGCGCGGCCGTTCCGGTGGCGGCGTGGCTGGGCAAGCTGCTGATCGACGAGATCGCCCGCGGCCGGGCCGCCGACGAACGCCTCGCGGTGGGCCTCGCGCTCGGTGCGGCGCTCGTCGGCAGCGGCGCGGCCGTGCTCACCTACGTGGGCACGTACGTGGGCGTGCGCGTGCAACGGTCGGTGAACCTGCACGTCGAGGACGAGCTGAACCGCTCGGTGAACGACCTGGTCGGCCTGCGCAACTTCGAGAACCCGGTGTTCCACGACCGGCTGCGGCTGGCCGCCCAGGGCGCGCAGAGCGCCCCGTCCGTGCTCACCGAGCTCAGCATCGAACTGGTGCGCAAGGTGCTGACGATCGCGGGTTTCGTCGGCGCGCTGCTCGCAGTCTGGCCGCTCATGGGCGTCCTGCTGGTGGTCGCCGCGGTGCCCGCGTTCCTCGCGCAGCTGGCGATGTCGAAACGGCACGCGGCGACGGTCGAGACGATGATGAACACCGTCCGCAGGCAGTTCTACTACCGCTCGCTGATCACGGAGAGCCAGGCGGCCAAGGAGATCCGGCTGTTCGGGCTGGGCGACCTGTTCCGCGCGCGGTCACGGGAGGCGCTCGCGTCCTCCTCCGGCGCCGAGCTCGCCGTGCGGCGCCGGAACCTCGTCGTGGAGTCGGGGTTCAGCGTCCTCAACGCGGCGGTCGCGGCGATCGGCACCGCCGTCGTCGTCGCGAGCGCGGTGCGCGGCACGGTGTCGATCGGTGACGTGTCGCTGTTCATCGCGGCCGTGGCGTCGCTGCAGGGCGCGTTCACGTCGTTGATCATGCAGTTCGGTCAGGTGACCGAGTCGCTCAAGCTGTTCCGGCACTTCGTCGACCTCATCGGCGGCGAGCCGGACCTGGTCGACGGCACCGTCGAGGCCCCACCGCTGCGCCAGGGCATCGAGCTGCGCGACGTGTGGTTCCGCTACGACGAGAGCTCACCGTGGGTGCTGCGGGGCGTCACGTGCACGATCCCCGCGGGCACGGCGGTCGGGCTGGTCGGCGTGAACGGCGCGGGCAAGAGCACCCTCGTGAAGCTGCTGTGCCGCATGTACGACCCGGTGCGGGGCTCGATCCACTGGGACGGCACGGACCTGCGCGAGCTGAGCGCGGCGACGGTGCGCCGCCGCACCGCCGCGGTGTTCCAGGACTTCATGAACTACGACCTCACGGCCGCCGAGAACATCGGCGTCGGCGACCTGCCCGGCCTGGCCGACCAGGCCAGGATCGAGCGGGCCGCCGGGGTCGCGGAGATCGACGAGAAGATCCGCTCGCTGCCGCAGGGCTACCAGACGCTGCTCAGCCAGTCCTTCGTCGACTTCGCCGCGTTCGCGGCCGGTGCGGGCTCCTCGGGCGTGAACTTCTCGGGCGGCCAGTGGCAGCGGCTGGCGATCGCCCGGTCGCTGATGCGTGCCGACGCCGACTTCATGATCATGGACGAGCCGAGCTCCGGCCTGGACGCCGACGCCGAGCACCAGCTCGGCACGACGCTGCGGACGTTGCGCGCGGGCCGGACGAGCTTGCTGATCTCGCACCGCCTCAACGCCCTGCGCGACGCGGACCGGATCGTCGTGCTGGCCGGCGGCGTGGTCGCGGAGCACGGCTCGCACGACGAGCTGATGGTCGCCGACGGCGAGTACGCACGCCTGTTCCGACTGCAGGCGAGCAGCTACCAGGACGAGCGGGTGGCGCTGCCGTGAGGTCGCTGCTGGTGCTGCCGGTCGTGGCCGGCGCGGCCCTGTGGTGGCTGCGCGGCCGGTACCTGCTGGTCACGGTGCGCGGCGACAGCATGATGCCGGCGTTGCGACCGGACACGCGGGTGCTGGCCCGGCTGGGCGGCCGGTACCGCACGGGATCGGTCGTGGTGTTCCGGCGCGAGTCCGAGTTCGTGCAGCTGATGGTCAAACGGGTGGCGGCCCGCGCCGGTGAACCGGTGCCGGCGGACTGCCGCGCCGCCGTGCCCGACGCCGTGGTCCCGCCCGGCCACCTGCTGGTGCGCGGCGACAACCCCGGCAGCAGCGACTCCCGCACGTTCGGTTACGTGCGGGAGTCCGCCGTGCTCGGGACCGTCAGGGCCGGAACCCTCAGGGGTCGGGACCGTCAGGACGCGGACGTGACGCGGTAGACGTCGTAGACGCCCTCCACGCTGCGCACGGCCTTCAGGACGTGGCCCAGGTGCTTCGGGTCGCCCATCTCGAACGAGAACCGGCTGACCGCGACCCGGTCGCGTGACGTCGTCACCGACGCCGACAGGATGTTCACCCGTTCGTCCGCCAGCACCTTCGTGACGTCGGACAGCAGCCGGTGCCGGTCGAGCGCCTCCACCTGGATGGCCACCAGGAACACGCTGGAGGCCGACGGCGCCCACTCGACGTCGAGCAGGCGTTCCGGCGACTTCAGCAGCTCGTCGGCGTTCGTGCAGTCGGTCCGGTGCACGGAGACACCGCCACCGCGGGTCACGAACCCGAGGATGTCGTCGCCGGGCACCGGGGTGCAGCAGCGGGCGAGCTTCACCCAGACGTCGCCCGCGTCCTTGACGATCACGCCCGCGTCGCCCGTGGGACGGCGGCGGGTGACCGTGGACGGGGTGGCTCGGTCGGCGAGCTCCTCCTCGGCGTGCTCGACACCGCCGAGCTGGGCCACGAGCCGTTGCACGACGTGGCGGGCCGAGGTGTGGCCCTCGCCCACCGCCGCGTACAGCGCGCTCATGTCCGGGTAGTGCAGCTCCTTGGCGAGGGCCTGCATGGAGTCGACGGAGACCAGGCGCTGGATCGGCAGGCCGACGCGCCGCACCTCCTTGGTGATCGCCTCCTTGCCCTGCTCGATCGCCTCTTCCTTGCGCTCCTTGGCGAACCACTGCTTGATCTTCGCCTTGGCGCGCGGGGAGGCCACGAACGACAGCCAGTCACGGGACGGGCCCGCACCCTCGGCCTTCGACGTGAAGATCTCGACGACCTCGCCGTTCTCGAGCTTGCGCTCCAGGGCGACCAGGCGGCCGTTGACGCGGGCACCGATGCAGCGGTGACCCACCTCGGTGTGCACGGCGTAGGCGAAGTCGACCGGGCAGGAGCCCACCGGGAGCGTCTGCACGTCACCCTTCGGGGTGAACACGAAGATCTCCCGCGCGGCGAGGTCCCAGCGCAGCCCTTCGAGGAACTCACCGGGGTCCGCGGCTTCCCGCTGCCAGTCGAGGAGCTGGCGCATCCACGCCATCTCGTCGATCTCGACGGACTTGCCGTTGTGCGTGCCCTTGGTCTCCTTGTACCGCCAGTGCGCGGCGATGCCGTACTCGGCCCGCTGGTGCATCTCGTGGGTGCGGATCTGCACCTCAAGGGGCTTGCCGTCCGGCCCGATCACGGTCGTGTGCAGCGACTGGTACACGCCGAACCGCGGCTGCGCGATGTAGTCCTTGAACCGGCCCGGCATCGGCTGCCACGCGGCGTGCACGACACCCATGGCGGCGTAGCAGTCACGCACCTCGTCGACCAGGATCCGCACGCCCACCAGGTCGTGGATGTCGTCGAACTCGCGTCCGCGGACGATCATCTTCTGGTTGATCGAGTAGTAGTGCTTCGGCCGCCCCTCGACCTTGGCAACGATCCGCGCGCCCTCCAGCTGGCCGTTGAGCTCCTCGACGACCGTCCGCAGGTACGTGTCACGACTCGGCGCGCGCTTGGCGACCAGCCGCACGATCTCGTCGTACTTCTTCGGCTGGAGGATCGCGAACGCGAGGTCCTCCAGCTCCCACTTCACGGTCGCCATGCCCAGCCGGTGCGCGAGCGGCGCGAGCACTTCGAGCGTCTCGCGGGCCTTGCGGGCCTGCTTCTCCGGCGGCAGGAACCGCATCGTGCGCATGTTGTGCAGCCGGTCGGCGAGCTTGATGACCAGGACCCGCGGGTCCTTGGCCATCGCGATGACCATCTTGCGGATGGTCTCCGCCTCGGCCGCGGCCCCCAGCTTCACCTTGTCGAGCTTCGTGACGCCGTCGACCAGCCGGGCGACCTCCTCGCCGAAGTCCTCCTTCAGCTGGCTGAGCGAGTAGTCGGTGTCCTCCACGGTGTCGTGCAGCAGCGCCGCCACCAGCGTCGTGGTGTCCATGCCCAGCTCGGCGAGGATCGTCGCCACGGCGAGCGGGTGGGTGATGTACGGGTCGCCGGACTTGCGGCGCTGCGGTCGGTGCTTCTCCTCGGCGACGTCGTACGCGTGCTGCAGAAGCGCCAGATCGGCCTTGGGATGGAGGTCGTAGTGCGCGGCGGCGAGAGGTTCGAGGACCTGCTTCACCGGGGCCGCACGTTGGGCGGTGATGCGCCGCGCCAGGCGGGCGCGCACACGCCGGGTAGCCGACGGTTGAACAGCCGTCGCAGCGGGTTCGGTGTCTTGACTCAACCCCACGCTCCTCGGGTCTCGCGAGTACCGAGGATAACGCGTTCACGCTGAGGAAACTTCCGGTGGCGCGCTGAGCGGCACAGCTCACACGGTGAACGCTCCCGGAAGTTCCGCTGAGCCGATCAGGCGACGTGGGCCACGAACGCACGCCAGGCGTGGACCGTGAACACGAGCCGGTCACCGCTCGCGTTCTTCGAGTCACGCACGAGCGCGTCGGCGGCCAACGACACCTCGACGCACGCCTGGCCGTCCTGTCCTCCGCTGTAGGTGCTCTTACGCCAGGTCCGTTCGTGGCTCATGCGGGTCCCTTCGCGGTCCGCTGACGTAGTTCGCCAGCATGCTCCGCGATTGTTCCGCATCCAACGCGTGCCTCTCCAGCCACGCGAAGAACTCCTTGTTCTCGCGCACGACGGCAGGGTCCTGGGAGAACACCATCGCGACCTCGTTCTCGGTGTAGACCAGCGGTTCGGCCTTGGCGAAGCTGAACAACATGCGCGCCGACCGCGTGGCGAGCGCTACGCCTGCCGAGATCGGCACGATCCGCAGAACGTGCGTGTTGAACAGCAGCTGCAGGTACTGGTCCTCCATGACCCGGTCGTCGCCCACACGCAACTGCAAGGCGAGCTCGTGCACAAAGAACAGACATTCCGGACGATCCGGACGCCTCATGGTCGCCTGTCGGTCCATACGCGCTCGAAGGTTTCGTTCGACCAGCTCTGGCGGCTGGCCGTGCTCGGTGAACAGGGAATGCGCGTAGCTCTCCGTTTGAATGAGGCCGGGGAACGTCAGGACGTCGTAGGTGACGATTTTCGTGGCCATCGCCTCGGCCATCGCAAGCGTGCGGATGTTGTCGTGGACCTGCACCACGTTGAGGTCGAACGCGTACCGGTACCGAGTCCGGAACTCCTCGAAGAACTCCGACCCCTTCCCACACAACATCACGTACTGCACGAGGTCGATCTCGCTCGCCCTCGCCTTGCCCTTCTCGATGTTGGACACCTTGCTCGCGTCCCAGCCGAGCCGGTCCGCGAACGCGGCGCCGGTCATGCCGGAGTGGTGTTCGCGCAGCCGGCGCAGCTCATCGCCGAGGTCCCTGCTGTACGCGGTGGAGGTAAGCGCAGTCATACCTGGGCAAATTACGCATTGGAGATTCTCCACGAACTTGCTCATAAGGGTGAAAACCATCGAGGCTTCGTCAGCCCGTGGCATCATTCGCGCCAGGTGACGCGAGGGGCACGGCGTGACTTCGCTGGAGGAAGTGGGCAACGCGCTGCGCCGCGTCCTGGAAAAGATCGAGCAGTCGATCGCGGCGCACCATCGCGCAGCAGATCTTGCCAACGAGGCGCGAGTGCTCATCACCGACGCGGGAACGGGCAGCGACCAGGATGACGTCGCGGACGTGTGTGCCCTGTTCACACGCGTAGTCGAAGGATCACCGAGCCGGAAGGCCAGGTGTCCAGCCTTGCGACCGCCGCGGACCTGACCCGCACGTACCTGGGTGATCTGGGCGTCAGCAACACGACACCGTTCGCCACGTCCTCGACGAGTACCACGACGAGCCGTGTCGAGGCTTTGCGGAAGACGCTTCCGCCACCGGTCCAACCGGGCAGCGGGAGCAAGACGCACGGCCGCTGGTTCGCCGAAGGCCGCATCGGCGGTGAAATCAGCAGCGGTGACGACCCGACAGCCGACGACGTGTGGCGGCTGCTTCGCGAAGCGGGGTTGCCACGCCCAGGACGCCCGTTCACAGCGTCCCACGCAGAGATGAAACTGGCGGCGCACATGCGCGCCAACGACGTCCGGCACGCCGAGATCGTCATCAACAACGTTCCTTGTAAGCTCGACTTCGGGTGTGAAGCTTTGCTCGGAGTGGTTCTGCCCGAGGGTTTTTCACTCACCGTCCACGGAACGAACGGTTACCACCGGACATTCACAGGAGGGAGACGACCGCCGTGGCAACGCTGAAAGCGATCTACGACCTCGCGACGGGCGACTCTCCGGTCATGATCAGCACCGTCGACGAGCTGACCGCGCTGGTGGAGCGGGTGAGTGCTTACTCCGCACGGCACCCGCACGCGTCGATCGTGGAGATCTCCGTTGCGGCTGATCCGTACAGCTTCCCCACCCTGTACGCAGGAATCGGCGCGGAGAACGGGTTCGTGCAGGAATATTGGAATCCCTCCAGGTCGACGATCGGCGATCAGGGAGCAACCGGGACCGTGATCTACGACCTCCAGGGCAACGGCACCGAGGTACCTGCTGTGCAGCAGGTACCGATGGAAATCGTGCGCGAAGTGCTCGAGGCTTACCTGGGACACGACGGTGTGCTTCCCGCGAACTTCCCCGCACTGCATCCGATCCCGCTTGACTGAGCCGAGCATGAGGACGTTCCTGTGGTGTGGCGCGATGAACGTCGCCTGGCTGCTCGCGATGGCCTACGGCGCCCTGCAGGAGGCGGGCCACGTCGACCTGCGCGCGATGCTCGGCACGGCAACGGCGTGGGTGCTGGCGACGGCGGCGAGCTGGTCGTTGCTGCGGCGCTCGACGCGCAGGCACGCCGTGTGGGAGTACGCCGTGGTGACGGCGCCCGCCGCGTTGGTGGCGCTCGTGCTGGTCACGACCGGCGCGTGGTTCGTGTCGCCGCCGGGACCGGTCCGCCCGCTCTCCTGACCCGCCTCGAAGCCGTGAGTGAACGGGTGGCGACGCAGGATCCGGCTTCGGAGCGCACCGTTGTCGGTGTGAAACGACGAAGACCGGCAACGTGGGGCGTTGCCGGTCTTCAGCGGGTCGCGGGTTCTAGACGGCGAGCAGGGCGTTGACCTCACGGCCCGCGAGCCGTGAGCGGCCGCCCAGCGCCGGGATCTCCAACACCACCGACACACCCGTCACGATGCCGCCCGCGCGCTCCACGAGCGTGCAGGCGGCCTCCGCGGTGCCTCCGGTGGCCAGCACGTCGTCCACGACGACCACGCGCTGTCCTGGCTGGATGGCGTCGGCGGGCAGTTCCAGCGACGCCGTGCCGTACTCGAGGTCGTAGGACACCGAGTCGGCCACGGCGGGGAGCTTGCCGGGCTTGCGCAGCGGCACGACGCCGTAGCGCCAGCCGTAGCCGAGCGCGGCGCCCAGGAGGAAGCCGCGCGACTCGATGGCGGCGATCACCTGGGTGCTGTCGTCGATCTTGTCCTGCAGGGCGTCGACCACGGCGCGCAGGGCGTCCGGGTCGGCGAGGACGGGCGTGAAGTCCCGGAAGACGACCCCCGGCCGGGGGAAGTCGGGGACCTCACGCAGCAGTCCCAGAGCACGATCTAGCTTCAACGCTGGCGCTTTCCGGTCGGGCGGCCACGACGGTTGTCGGCGGCCTTGGCGGTGCGGTGCGGCACCGACGCGGCGGCGGCCATCGCTTCTTCCTTGCGCAGGTCGGCGGACAGCGTCTCGTCGTCGACCGACTCGATGCCCTCGGCGACCTCCGGGGAGGCACCCGCCGACGTGGCCTTGGCGCGGCGGGCGGCCACGCGCTTGGCCTGCGTGACGTACTTCGGGTCGCGCATCTTCAGGTCCACCAGGACCGGGGTCGCGATGAAGATCGACGACAGGGCACCGACGAACATGCCGACGAGCTGCACCAGCGCCAGGTCCTGCAGCGTGCCGACGCCCAGGATGCCGACGCCGACGACCAGCAGGCCGATGACCGGCAGCAGCGCGATCAGCGAGGTGTTGATCGAGCGCATCAGCGTCTGGTTCAGCGCCAGGTTCGCCGCCTCCGCGTAGGTGCGGCGGGTCAGGCCCAGCAGGCCTCGGGTGTTCTCCTTGACCTTGTCGAACACGACGACCGTGTCGTACAGCGAGAAGCCGAGGATCGTGAGCAGACCGATGACCGTCGCCGGCGTCACCTCGAAGCCGACGAGCGAGTACACGCCCGCGGTGATGACGACGTCGTGGAACACCGCGACGAGCGCGCCGACGGCCATCCGCCACTCGAAGTAGAACGCCAGGAACAGCGTCACCACCACGAAGAACCAGAACAGCGCCCACAGCGCCTTGCCGCTGATCTCACCGCCCCAGGACGCGGAGACGGCGCTGTCGGAGATCGTCCCCGCGCCGCCGCGCGGGTTGGTGTCCGCCGCCAGCGCCGCCTTGAGGCTCGAGACCTCGGCGATGCTCAGCGCGGGCGACTTGATCTGGATCGAGGCGCTGGCACCGGTGCCGACGGCCTGCACGGCGTTCGGCTTCTTGCCGGGCACCGCCTTCGCGAACGAGTCCTCGACGGCGTTCGTGGTGATCGGCTGGCCCGACTGCGAGACCGACGGCAGCGAGATCTTGGTGCCGCCCTCGAAGTCGATGCCGAGGTTGAAGCCCCTGAACACCATCGAGCCGAGGCAGACCAGCAGGATGATGCCGGAGATGATGTACCAGCGGGTGCGCTTGCCGACGATGTCGAAAGCGCCGTTGCCCACGTAGAGGCGCGTGAACACGTTGCTCATGTCAGGCCTCCTTCACGGCAGCGGGGTTGCCGGACGCGGCGCGGTGCGACGCGCCCTCGCGCAGGGCACCACCCAGGCCGGACAGCTTCGGGTTGGACAGGAGCTTGGACTTCGAGGCCATCGCGACCAGCGGGTGCGTCACGAGGAACACGACCACGAGGTCGAGGACCGTCGACATGCCCAGCGTGAACGCGAAGCCCTTCACCTGGCCGACGGCGATCACGTACAGCACGGCGGCGGCGATGAAGCTGACCGCGTCGGCCGAGAGGATCGTGCGGCGGGAACGGACCCATGCGCGCGGGACGGCCGAACGGAACGACCGGCCTTCACGCACCTCGTCTTTCAGTCGTTCGAAGAAGACGATGAACGAGTCGGCGGTGATACCGATCGCGACGATGAAACCGGCGATGCCGGCCAGGTCGAGGGTGAACCCGATCCAGCGGCCCAGCAGCACCAGCACGCCGTAGACGATCACGCCGGACAGCACCAGCGACAGGATCGTCATGATGCCCAGGAGGCGGTAGTAGAACATGCAGTAGACGAAGACCAGCGCGAGGCCGATGCCGCCGGCGATGAGACCCGCCTTGAGCGACTGGAGGCCGAGCGTCGGGGAGATCGTCTGCGCCTCGGAGGCGTCGAACGACAGCGGCAGCGCGCCGTACTTCAGCGTGTCCGCGAGCGCCTGCGCCTGCTTCAGCGTGAACTTGCCGCTGATCTCGGTCGAGCCGCCGGAGATGGCCGACTGGATGGTCGGCGCGGACATGACCTCACCGTCGAGGACGACGGCGACGGCCTGCTGCACGTTGGCCGCGGTGAACTTCGACCACTTGTCGCCGCCCTCGCTCTTGAACTCGAGGTTCACGACGTAGCCGGTGCCGTTCGGGTTGGCGTTCGCGGCGGCGTTGCTGATGTCCTCACCGGACAGGCGCGAGTACGTGGTGTAGTCGTCCGGCTTGACCGTGGTGTCGCCGGGAGCCGGGTTGACCGGGGCGAGGATGTACTTGAACTCGCCCTTCTCGTCGCAGGTGACGAGCGGCTTGTCCAGGTCGTCGTTGCCGCGCAGCGGGTCCGGCTTGGAGCAGTCGAGCAGGAGCGCCGCCTGCTGCAGCGTCTGCTGGTCGCTGCTCTGGCGCAGCGCCTTGGCCTCCTGGATCTCCTTCGCGACCTTCGGGTCGACGGCGGAGTTGCCGGCGGGCGTGGACGGCGCGGTGCTCGGCGTCGACGGAGCGGTGCTGGCCGACGGCGGCGTGCTGGACGGCTGCGCGGCCAGGTTCGGCGCGGGGCGGCCCTGCGGGGAGTTGCTCGACGAGGGCTGACCGGCCGACGCGCTCGGCGGGGCCGGCGTGCTGCTGGCCGGCGCGTTGCCCGACGAGGGAGCGGACGACGTCTCGGTCTGCATGCCGGTGGACGCCGGGATCGGCTGGCCCACGACCTTGCGGAACGCGAGGCGGGCGGTCTGGCCCAGGCCCTTCGCGCCCTCGCTGTCCGCGCCGGGCACGGTGATCGTCAGGTTGTTGCCGTCGCGGACGACCTCGGCGCCGGAGACACCGAGACCGTTGACGCGCACCTCGATGAGGTCACGCGCGCGGTTCAGCGCTTCCTCGCTCGGCTGCGCGCCGTCTTCCTGACGCGCGGTCAGCGTGACGATCGTGCCGCCCTGCAGGTCGATGCCGAGCTTCGGTTTGGCGGAACCGTTGCCCGTGAAGAACACCAGGGCGTAAAGCGCGACGACGACGATGGCGAAACTCGCCAGATATTTCGCGGGGCGAATTTGCCCGGCCGGAGGTGCCACGGTCCGTCCGTCTCCTCAGTTGACATGTCAGGGCGGAGGCGCAGATTACCGTGCGGGTTGTGAGCTGAGCGTCACTCCCCGGCACCGGACTGCGCCGTTCACACTTGCCAGCACCGTCACCAGTGCTTCGTTGACGCCGCTGAGCGGAGACTGACACAATTGCGGACCGAGGGGCAAGCTGGGGTTTGTTCCTGCTGAGCGGCCGAGCCGCTTTCTCCGCTGACGCACTCCGGGCGATCTCGCGCACTTCCGCGCCGACTACGCCGTTGTGCCGATGCGGCACAGCTGACTGCCACGCCCGTGCCCGGTTTTCGCCGGACACGGGCGATTCATGTCTATGCGCCCGAGTACTACTTCTTGGCGTTGTGGTCCAGCGGCTCGGCGACCTGAGCGGTGGCCGGCTCGGCGACCGTGGTGGTGGTGGTGGTGGCCGGCTCGGCCTCCAGCTCGTGGTCGTCCGCCTTCTCGACCGCGGTCTCCTCGACGTCCACGACCTTCTCGCGGATGGCGGCGCGCAGCCAGCGCGTGACGACGCCCTCGGAGATCTCGATGTCGATGGTGGTGTCGTGGCTCGCGTCGGCCACCGTGCCGTACAGGCCCGACGTCGTCATCACCTTGTCGCCGGGTGCCAGGTCGTTCTGCAGCTTCTGCTGTTCGGCCATCGCGCGCTTCTGCTTGCGCGCGCTGAGGAACAGCGGCACGGCCAGCAGCACCAGCAGCAACGGGAACATCAAAGACGAAAGGTTGCCCATCATTCTCCGATCAGGTGGACATGCCTTCGCGCACGTCCGATATGTCCAGGTGCTTTCACCGATTGTGCCAGGTCACCACAGTTGATCTCCGGCGGGCGGCTCCAGCCCCAGGTGGTGCCACGCGGCGGGCGTCGCCACTCGACCGCGCGGTGTCCGGGCCAGCATGCCAGCCCGCACCAAATACGGTTCGCACACCTCTTCCACCGTGGTCGGTTCCTCACCCACGGCGACCGCGAGCGTGGACACCCCGACCGGTCCCCCATTGAAGCTCCTGACCAGCGCGTTGAGCACCGCGCGGTCGAGCCGGTCGAGCCCGAGGTGGTCGACGTCGTAGACCTCCAGGGCCTGCTTGGCGATCTCCTCCGTGACCCGGCCGTCCGCCCTGACCTCGGCGAAGTCGCGCACCCGGCGCAGCAGCCGGTTCGCGATGCGGGGCGTGCCGCGGGAGCGCCCGGCGATCTCCTTCGCGCCGTCGTCGTGCAGCTCGACGCCGAGGATCTTGGCGCTGCGCCGCACGATCTGGTCGAGGTCCTCCGGGTGGTAGAACTCCATGTGGCCGGTGAAGCCGAAGCGGTCCCGCAGCGGCCCGGTCAGCGCACCCGACCGGGTCGTGGCCCCGACCAGCGTGAACGGGGCGATGTCGAGCGGGATGCTGGTCGCCCCGGGCCCCTTGCCGACGACCACGTCGACGCGGAAGTCCTCCATGGCCAGGTACAGCATCTCCTCGGCGGGCCGGGCCATGCGGTGGATCTCGTCGATGAACAGGACGTCGCCCTCGACGAGGTTGCTGAGCATGGCCGCGAGGTCGCCGGCCCGTTCGAGCGCGGGCCCGCTGGTGATGCGGATCTGGCTGCCGAGCTCCTTCGCGATGATCATCGCGAGGCTGGTCTTGCCGAGTCCCGGCGGCCCGCTGAGCAGCACGTGGTCGGGTGCGGTGCCGCGGCGCATCGCACCGTGCAGGACGAGCTCCAGCTGCTCGCGGACCCGGTGCTGGCCGACGAACTCGCTGAGGTCGCTCGGCCGGAGGCTGGTCTCCAGGTCGCGTTCGGCGGGAACGGCGTAGGGGCTGAGCTCGTCCTCGGTCACTTGCGCCCCAGCGTGGAGAGCGCGCGCCGCAGGACCGCGGCCGTGGACTGGTCGGGGTTGTCGGCGAGGACGGCGTCGACCGTGCTCTCGGCCGCCTTGGCCGGGAAGCCGAGCCCGAGCAGCGCCTCGACGACGTGGTCGCGGGTCTGGCTGTGCTGCGCGGGCGCGGCGGCGCTGGGCAGCTGCCCGACCTTGTCGCGCAGCTCGATGATGAGCCGCTCCGCGCCCTTCTTGCCGATGCCGGGCACCTGGGTCAGCACCGTGATGTTGCCTTCGGCGAGCGCGTGGCGGAGCTTGTCCGGTTCGAGCACGGCCAGCGTGGCCAGCGCGATCCTCGGCCCGATGCCGCTGACCGTCTGCAGCAGCGTGAACAGCTCGCGGGCCTCGGCGTCGGCGAACCCGAACAGCGTCAGGCTGTCCTCACGCACGACCAGCGTGGTGGCGAGCTGCGCCTCCTCGCCGCGGCGCAGGCTCGCGAGGGTGGTCGGGGTGGCCTGGACGGCGAACCCGACACCGCCCACCTCGACGACGGCGTGGTCGAGGCCGACGTGCTGCACCTGGCCGCGCAGTGACGAGATCACCTGGTTCCTCCGATTGTGACCTGCACGCTCGCGCAGGCGTCCCCTCGCAAGGGGGACCCCTTGCTTTCATTCTTCCAGCCGGCACCGACAGTTTCGGCGCGCACTGAAGTCGTCATGATCCGCCCCGGCGTGCGGCCCGCGCGAGGCGGGCCTGCTGCACGCGGACTTGCCGCAGGCGGTCGCAGGATCGTACGAAGACTCCCCGCGTGCGCCAGCAGCGCACGAAAGCGCCCCACGTACGACGCAGCCGACGAAGCCACGGCGTACCCCGGCACGCCGCCCACGCAAAACGGGCCAGACGCACGCGGAATCCACGCGGGCGGTCGCGGGATCGTACGAAAGCTCCCCGCGTACGCCAGCAGCGCACGAAAGCGCCCCACGTGTGAAGGGAACAGCCGGGTCACGACGTGCCTCGGCGGGCCGCCTCCGCCAGCCGTGCCTTGTGCACGCGCGCCAGCTCGGCGGCTTTCGCCTGCGCCTCCTCCATCCGCGACCGCATCGGCGCGCGCCAGTGGTGGCAGATGGCGATGGCCAGCGCGTCGGCGGCGTCGGCGGGCTTCGGCGCGACCTTCAGCCCGAGCAGCTTGGTGACCATCATCGTCACCTGTGCCTTGTCGGCGCGGCCCGAACCGGTGACCGCCGCCTTCACCTCGGACGGGGTGTGGAACTCGACGGGCACGTTCCGCTGTGCCGCGGCCAGGGCCACCACGCCCGACGCCTGCGCGACGCCCATGGCGGTGCGCACGTTGTGTTGTGCGAACACCCGCTCGATGGCGACGACGTTGGGTTCGTAACGGTCCATCCACTCGCACACGCCGTCGTACAGCTCGTTGAGTCGCACGGAAAGAGCAGCGTCCACGGGCGTGCGGAGGACGTCGACGGCCACGGCGCGCACGGTTCGGCCGGGTCCGCCGTCGACGACGCCGAAGCCGCACCTGGTCAGACCGGGGTCGACCCCGAACACCCGCACGACAGCCCACTCCCCTTGCAGAACCCGGCCTGGCGAAACCTGGACGAACACTCGTTCGAACCATATCCGGTGCGCTGCGGGGTGACGCGCACCGACACGGTTCGACAACCACCGCCGCCGTTACTACGGTGGTCAGGTTTCTGATCTCCGGGAGTAGCGGTGAAGCGGTTCTGGCTCGTCGCGGGGTGCGTCGGCACCTCCATGGCGGTCACCGTCGTCACCGTTCTGGCCGCGCCGCGCGATGTCGGGGTCGCGATCGACAAGGTCGTGCAGCTCTTGTTCGCCGTGGCGGCGTTGCTGGCCTACGCGCGCGCTCGCAACCGGTGGATGACGGCGGCGATGGCCAGCCTCACGGTCGGGTTGTCCGCGTGGATCTGGGGGCAGCAGATCCTGGGCGTGCAGCTGCCGACGACCACCATCGCGCCGCTGGGCTTCACGATGGTGCCGGTGCTGTGCCTGGCCGCGGTGATCGCACGGGCCCAAGCCGCGCGCAGGGCCGATGACCTGTTGCCGAACTACCGCAGCCGCACGGTCGTGGTGCTCGACGGGCTGATCGTCATCGGGTCGCTGTTCGTGCTCACGTGGGTGTCGGCGCTGGAGTCGCTGACCCGGCCGTGGGCGACGCAGGGGCCGGGGTTCATCACCGTCGTCGCGCACCCGGCCGCGTATCTCGTGCTGCTCGTGACGATCGTCGTGATGTCGTGGACGCATCAGTCCGTGCGGCAGTGGTCGATGGTGTTCGTGGCGTTGGCCGGTATCGCGCAGTCGTCGTCGGGGTGGGTGTTCGCGTTCTACATCGCCAAGGGCGTCACGGTGATCCCGGCGGCGGTCGACATCGGGTTCATGTTCTGCCCGGCGTTGTTCTTCCTGAGCGCGCTGGCACCGGCGCGCGACGCGATGCCGACGCCCGGCCGCATCCGGATGGCGGACATGCTGCACCTGCTGGTGCCGTACGTGCCGCTCGCGGTCACCGGGCTGTTCGTCCTGTGGAACACGGCGACCGGCGGGCGGCTCAACCCGGTGGAGATCTACGTCGGGCTCGCGGTCGTGTGTCTCGTGATCGTGCGGCAGCTGCTCACGATGATGGACAACGTCAGGCTGATGGACCAGCTACGGCTCAGCAGGGAGCAGCTGCGGCACGAGGCGTCGCACGACCCGTTGACCGGTGTTGCGAACCGTGCGTTGTTCCGTGAGCGTCTCGAACGCGCGTTGGCCGTGCGCGGCCGTGTCACGCCGTTGATCCTGTTGTTCATCGACGTCGACGGCTTCAAGGCGGTCAACGACAACTACGGCCACGCCGAGGGTGACGTCGTGCTGCGCAACGTCGCGGCACGGCTGGAGCACAGCGTGCGGCCGGGAGACACGGTGGCGCGGCTCGGCGGTGACGAGTTCGGCGTGCTGGTCGACGGCGGCGACGCGGAGGAGATCGGCGAACGGCTGCTGTCGGCGCTGGCGCACCCGCACGAGGTGCACGGCCGCGTCCACGAGGTGCGTGCCAGCATCGGTGTGGCACAACGCCTCACCTACGACCCGTCGGTGACCGCCGACGACGTGCTCGGAGCCGCGGACGCCGCGATGTACACGGCGAAACGGCTCGGCAAGGGCATGGTCGTCGTGCACGGTTCCCCGCTTCCGGAGATGACGTGACCCCAGAGCAGTTGATCCAGGACCTCGGCATGCAGGAGCTTCCGGTCGAGGGCGGCTACTTCGCGCAGACGCACCGCTCGGAGGAGGTGTCCGCTATCGCGTACCTGTTGCGGCAGCCGGACTTCTCCGGCATGCACGCGTTGGAGCACGTCGAGATCTACAGCTTCCACGCGGGTTCTCCGTTGCGGATGCTGCTGCTGTACCCGGACGGCAGCGTGCGGCAGCCGTTGCTGTCGGAGTCGAACCCCCAGGTCGTGGTGCCCGCCGGGGTGTGGCAGGGCAGCGCGCCCGCCGGTGAGTGGTCGCTGGTCGGCACGGTGGTGGTGCCGCCCTACACCGACGACATCGTGTCGTTCGGCCATGCGGACGAGCTGTGTGCGCGTTATCCGTCTCATGCTTCGGAGATCCGGCCGTTGTGCCGCTTCTAGCCTCCTAAGATCGGCGGAATGGCGCTTGTCCCGCTCAACGGCATCGAGCTGAACGTCCTGACCGAGGGGTCCGGCGACCTCGTCGTGCTCGTGATGGGCACCGGCAGCCCCGGCCGCGTCTGGCGCACCTACCAGGTGCCCGCGCTGGTCAAGGCCGGCTACCGGGTCGCGTACTTCGACAACCGCGGCATCAAGCCGTCGTCGGAGTGCGCGGACGGCTTCACGATCGACGACATGGCCGCCGACACCGCGGCGGTGATCACCCACCTGGGCGGTCCCGCCCACGTCGTCGGCACGTCGCTGGGCGCACGCGTGGTGCAGGAGCTGGCGCTGGCCCGGCCGGACCTGGTGCGCAGCGCGGTGATGATGGCGACGTGCGCGCGGCCCGACCCGGTGCAGCAGATGTGGTCGCGCGGGATGCTGGAGCTGCACGACAAGGGCATCGAGCTGCCCGCGTCGTTCTTCGCGGCGGCGTCGCTGACCCGCAACGTCGCGGCGGCCACGCTGGCGGACCCGGTCGTGGCACAGGACTGGCTGCAGATGTACGAGTTCGCGAACTCCATGCCCAGCGCGGGCGAACGGGCGCAGCTGGCGCTGGGCGCGTTCGAGCCGCGGGCCGCCGCCTACCGCGCGATCACGGTGCGGTCGCTGGTCATGGGGTTCGCCGAGGACCGCGTCCTGCCGCCCCGGCTGTCGCGCGAGGTGGCGGACGCGATCCCCGGTGCCCGCTACGTCGAGGTGGCCGACTGCGGGCACATCGGGTACCTGGAACGGCCGGACGAGGTGAACCGGCTGCTCGTCGAGTTCCTCCGCGGCGCGTGAGGTCGCCGGAGCTGTCCGCGTTCCTCGCCGCGCTGCGGCCGGGTGAGCTGCTGCCGGGGACGGTCGCGGCGGTCGAGCGGTTCGGCGTGTTCGTTGCGCTGGACGCCGGGCCCGCTCATCCGGTCTTCCCCGGCGCCGGGTTCGTCTCGGCCGCGGAGCTGTCGTGGCGGCCGTTCGACGCGCTGACCGACGTGGTCCAGGCCGGTCAGCGCATCACCTGCGAGTTCCTCCAGTTCGACACCTGGAACCTGCAGGCCAGGCTGTCGCTGAAGGCAACGCTGCCCGACCCGTTCCAGACGTTCACCGCGACCGCGGGGCCCGTGCGCGGCCGGGTCACCAAAGTGGTCCCCTTCGGCGTGTTCGTCGCGCTCGCGGACGGCCTGGAGGGACTTCTGCGCCACGACGACGCGCCGGGCCCGTCCGAGGTCGGCGACGAGATCACCGTCGTGATCACCGAGGTCGACCGCGAACGGCGCCGCATCCGCCTCTCCGCTAGCGGTCCAGCCTGAACTCGTCCGTCGTCGCCCCGCCCACCAGCACGTCGACGTAGCCGCTGAGCACGTACGTGCCGAACGGCGTGCGCGCGGCCGTGGTCGGCGCGGTCTTCCAGTCGCGCTGCGAGCGGATCTGCCACGTGCGGGTGTCGAGCACGGTCACGGCGTTCTTGCCGGGCGCGCTCAGCGAGTTCGTCACCACGACGAGCCCCTGCGGGGTGAGCGTGAGCCCGTCCGCGCCGGGCAGCTTCGGCGCGGGCAGCTCCTCCACGTGGCCCGCGGTGACCTTGAACAGCGTGCCGTTCGTGTAGTGGCCGGTCACGAGGAACCCCCTGGGGTCCCAGACGATGCCGTTGTTGCCGAACGACGCGCCGCCCAGGCGCGGGTCACGGGCGAACGCGGTGAGCCGGCCGGACGGGGTGACCTGCCAGATGGTGTCGCCCGAGGTGCCGGTGACGTAGGCGTTGCCGTGCGGGTCGACGGCGATGTCGTTGGCGCCGCCGGGGACGTCGACGAACCGCAGGGCGCGGCCGGTGCGCAGGTCGAACACGCCGAGACCGGACTGGCCGGGTGCGGAGCGGTCGCCGAAGCCGATGTCGCCGTACGCGACGAGCAGGCGGCCGTGGTCGACCTGGAGGCCGAACGTGGACACCATCTTCGTGCCCGTGACCAGCGGGCGGACCCGGCCGGACGGGCTGACCAGCGACACGGTGCCGTGCCGCAGTGAGCTGACCAGGAACTGGCCGCGGGTCGGGTCCCACTGCACGCCCTCGGGGTGCAGGGACGGCGCGGACGCCACCACAGAGCCGGGCGTGGCCGTGGCCGTGCCCGTGACCAGCAACAACGCTGCCATTACGGCGAGCGCGACGCGCATGACGGTCCTCCAGTAAGAGCACTGATAGCTATCAGAGTTCTGATAACTATCCATACTCTTACCACACTCCTACGATGAACGGATGCGCAGCGGCGATCGGATCGGCGGCGACATCAAGCGCGCCGAGCAGGACCTGATGGCCGCGAAGTCGGCGGCGGTGCGGCCGGCGGGGCTGACCGTGCCGCAGTACTCGGCGTTGCTGGCGCTGAGCGACCACCCCGGCGCGCCCGCCGCGGAGCTGGCGCGGTTGTGCCTGGTCACACCGCAGACGATGACGACGATCCTGCAGAACCTGGTCGCGCTCGGGCTCGTGGAGCGCACGCCGCACCAGTGGCAGCGCAACGTGCTGGAGAACCGGCTGACCGAGGCGGGCTACGCGAAGTTCCGCGAGGCGGACAAGGGCGCGGTCGCGGTGGAGCAGAGGCTGGCGGACGCGTTCACGCCGGAGGAGCGCACGCAGCTGCGCGCGCTCCTGCAGCGGTGCTCAGCGGTGCTCAGCGATGAGCAGCCTGGCCGGTAGGCCGGATCAGGATCTCGTTGACGTCCACAGTGGACGGCTGGGACACCGCGTACAGCACCGCCCTGCCGACGTCGGCGGGTTCGAGCTTCGGATCGTCCACCCGCGAGGCCGGGATCGCGTCGGTGTCCACGAGCCCGGGCTGCACGACCGTGACCCGCACGCCCGTGCCGACCGCCTCCGCCCTGATCGCCTGCGCCAGGCCGGTGATCGCCCACTTGGTCGCGGAGTACAGGTTTCCCGGCCGCACCCCGCGCCCGGCGGCGGACCCGGTCAGCACCAGGTGACCGCCGGAGCGGATCAGCGCCGGCATCGCCGCCCGCGCGGTGAAGGCGGGGCCGCAGACGTTCGTGACGACCATGCCGGTCCACTCCTCCGGCCGCGCACCGGCGGAGGTGGTGAACGACGTGTCCACCGAGACGCCGGCGTTCGCGAAGACGACGTCGACGCGGCCCCAGCGTGACTCCACTCGCGACACGAGGTCCTGCACGGAATCCCACGAGGAAACGTCACATTTGGCGTCCCAGCCGCGATCCCCGACAGATTCTTCAGCCGAACGTGAGGCCCGCACGACGCGATAGCCCGCTTCCAGCGCGAGCGCGGCGGTGGCCGCTCCGATGCCGCGTGACGCGCCGGTGACCACGAAGACCCGTTCCATGATCGGAACCCTAGTCAGGGATATGTCAGTGCCGCCTGTTTTGATGGCGCGCATGACTTTGAACCGCAGGTCCGTGTTCGGGCTGGGAACCGTCGCGGCCGCGACGGCCGTGCTCGGGTCCACCGGCGCAGCGCAGGCCCAGGAGGAGGCGGAGGTGGAGATCGAACGCTTCCCGACCACCGCCGAACGGTCGCGCAAGCGCGTGGCGCAGATCTACCGCAGGCAGGTGAGGAAGGCACGCGGCACCTGGTCGTCGTACATCACGGTCGCCGACCTCGACGGCAACACCAGGCCCGCGGTGGACGAGAACGCGGACGCGGTCGTCGAGGCCTACAGCGTCAACAAGATCGCCGTGGCCGTCGCGGTGCTGGACAAGGTGGACCGCGGGCTGGTCAGGCTGGACCAGACGGTCACCGTGTCGGCCGCGATCGTCATCCAGGACACCGACGGCATCTTCGCGCTCGACGGGGCCTACCCGAGCGAGGTCACCGTGGGCCACGCGCTCGCGAACCTGCTCACGGTCTCGGACAACACCGCCGTCCGGCTGTGCGGCCTGGTCGTCCCGGCGCTGGAGCTCAACGAGATCCTGCGGTCCAAGGGCTTCGTGCACACGCAGGTCGTGCCGGTCGCCAACCCGAACCGGTTCTTCCTCGGCACGACGACGGCGCGCGAGACGCACACGCTGCTGCAGAAACTGGTCGACGGCGAGCTGCTCTCGCCCGCGTCGACGGCCTACCTGCTCAACATCCTGCGGGCCACGGCGAGCTTCACCGACGGCGTCCGGCTGAACCTCACCACCAACGAGCGGCTGCGCGTCGCGACGAAGGCCGGCTGGTACGAGGACGGCCGCAACGAGGCCGGGATCATGTTCAGCGAGGACAACCGGGCGATCCTGGTCTACTCGATGTTCGCCTCCGGCACGTTCACCGGGGACAAGGCGCAGAACGACCAGGACTTCAGCACCACGCACCCGGCCGTCGCGGCGCGCGCGGAGCTCGGCCGGTCCATGTTCGACGCGGTCATCAAGATCACGACCACCAAGCCGAAACATCGTGCAAAGGTTTACAGGTTCTTCAACGGCGGCTGATTCCTGAGATTTCTCTGAATTCGCGCCGCGGGGCACTGCTTCTTCGCTATACACGTACCAACGCCGGGGTCGGTCGTCGCCGCCGTCGACGACCGGCTTCCCCGCGTCGCTCAGAGCGCCGGTTCCACAATGGAGTGGTACCGCCGCGCCACCTCCGCGATCACCTCGTCGAAGTCCGCCGCCCAGATGTCGGCGTTGAAGATTTCCACCTCGACGTCCCCCGCGTACCCCGTGGCCGCGACCTGCCTGGTCAGCCGGTCGAGGTCGATCGCGCCGTCGCCCGGATAACCGCGGCCCAGCAGCACGTCCGCCGGCACCGGCGTGAGCCAGTCGCACACCTGGTACGACGCGATGAGCGAGCCCGCGCGTGCGATCTGCGCGTCCACGTCCGGGTCCCACCAGACGTGCAGCGCGTCGACGACGACCCCCACCGACTCGTGCTGCTCGGCGATGTCGAGCGCCTGCGCCAGCGTCGACAGCACGCCGCGGTCGGCGCAGAACACCGGGTGCATCGGTTCCAGCGCCAGCGTCACGCCCGCCGCGGCCGCGTGGCCGGACAGCTCCGCGATCGCGTCGGCGGCCCGGTGACGTGCGCCGACGAGGTCCTTGTCGGCCGCCACTCCCCCGACGACCATGACCAGCGTGTCCGTGCGCAACGCCGCCGCTTCGTCGATCGCACGGCGGTTGTCGTCCAACGCGGCACGGTTGTCCACGGCGGTGAGGAACCCGCCGCGGCACAACGACGACACGCGCAGCCCGGCGTCCGCGACGAGCTTCGCGGTGCGCTCCAGGCCGTGGTCGGCGACCGGTTCGCGCCACAGCCCGATCGACTCGATGCCGTGCCGCACACAGCCTTCGACCGCCTCGGCCGCGGTGGCGCGCTTGATCGTGGCCTGGTTCAGCGAGAGGCGAGCCACTGCTGCCACCGCCGTTCCGCGAGCTCGGGCTCGACCACGCCGGCGGCGACCGCGAGCCGTTTGGCCTCGGCCAGGTGCTCGGCGCTGCGGGCGGTCTGCAGGCCGTCGAGCAGCAGGAACCGCTCCTGGTGCCCGGCCAGCCACGCCAGGAACACCACGCCGGTCTTGTAGTAGTAGGTCGGCGCGCTGAACAGGTGACGCGACAACGGGACCGTGGGCGCCATGATCCGGTGGAACCCGTCGGTGTCGCCCGCGGCCAACGCGCGCAACGCCCGCGCGGCCACCGGGGCGATCGGGTCGAAGATGCCGAGCAGCGCGTCGCTGTGGCCGTGCTCGTCGCCCGCGATCAGCTCCGGGTAGTTGAAGTCGTCGCCGGTGTAGCAGCGGACGCCGGCCGGGAGCGCGCGCCGCAGCCCGATCTCGTGGCCGGCGTCGAGCAGCGAGACCTTCACGCCGTCGACCTTGTCCGGGCGGGAGTGGATGATCTCCAGGAAGTTGCGGGTGGCCTGCGGGACGTCGTCGGCGCCCCAGTAGCCCGCCAGCGCGGGGTCGAACGCGGTGCCGAGCCAGTGCAGGACGACCGGCTCGCTGACGTTGTCCAGCAGGGTGTCGTAGACCTTCGCGTAGTCCTCCGGTCCGCGCGCGCACGCCGCCAGCTGGCGTGAGCACATCAGCACCGGCTGCGCGCCCGCCTCCTGCACGACCTCCAGCTGCCGCAGGTAGGCCTTGAGCACGTCGTCGAGGCTCGCCTCACCGGTCAGGTGGTCGGTGGCGACGCCCGCGCAGATCCGACCGGCCTTCTCGGCGGCGCTGCGGCGGATCAGCTCGGCGGCGGCCGGCCAGTCCAGGCCCATGCCGCGTTGCGCGGTGTCCATGGCCTCCGCGACGCCCAGGCCGTGCGACCACAGGTGGTGCCGGAACGCCAGCGTCGCGTCCCAGTCGACCGTGCGCTCGTCGGCCGCGACGACGTGCGCTGCCGCGAACACGACGCGCTCGTGGGGGTCAGACATCGGTCAGCTCCACCCTGCGACCCTCCGAAGAGGACCGCAGCCCGGCCGCGGCCAGCGCGACACCGCGCGCACCGGCGCGGAAGTCGTGCGGGAACGGCGTGCCCTGGTAGACGTGCCGCAGGAACTCCGCCCACTGCACCTTGAAGCCGTTGTCGAACTCGTCGTTGTCGGGCACCGGCTGCCACTGCTCGCGGAACGGGTGCGTGACCGGCAGGTCCGGGTTCCAGACCGGTTTCGGCGTGACGGCGCGCGGCTGCACGAAGCACTCGCGCAGACCGGCGACCGCGCTGCCCTCGGTGCCGTCCACTTGGAACTCCACGAGCTCGTCGCGGCGCACCCGCACGCACCAGGACGAGTTGATCTGCGCGATGACCCCGTTCTCGATCTCGAAGATGCCGTACGCGGCGTCGTCGGCGGTGGCGGCGTACTCGGCGCCCTGCTCGTCCCAGCGGGTTGGAATGTGCGTGACGGCGCGCGCGGTGACGGCCTCGACGCGGCCGAAGAGGTTGTGCAGCAGGTAGCTCCAGTGGCAGAACATGTCCGAGACGATGCCGCCGCCGTCCTGCGCCCGGTAGTTCCAGCTCGGGCGTTGCGCGGGCTGCCAGTCGCCCTCGAAGACCCAGTAGCCGAACTCGCCGCGCACGCTGAGGACGCGGCCGAAGAAGCCGCCGTCGAGCAGCCGCTTGAGCTTGCGGATGCCGGGCAGGTAGAGCTTGTCCGCGACGACGCCGTGCCGCAGGCCCTTCTCGTCGGCGAGCGCGGCCAGCCGCAGCGCCTCCTCGACGGTCTCGCTGACCGGCTTCTCGGTGTAGACGTGCTTGCCGGCCTGGAGCGCACTGGTGATCGACTCGACGTGCTTCGAGGTCACCTGCGAGTCGAAGTAGATCTCCACGTCCGGGTCGGCGAGCGCGCTGTCGAGGTCCGTGGTCCAGCGCGCGAGGTCGTGGCGCTGCGCGATCTCCTTGAGCTTGTCGGCGTTGCGGCCGACCAGCACGGGCTCGACCTTCAGCACGGTGCCGTCCGGCAGCCGCACGCCCTCGTCCCGCAGCGGGAGCAGGGACCTGACCAGGTGCTGGCGATATCCCATCCTCCCGGTGACGCCGTTGACCGCCACTCCGATGGTCCGAACCGCCATCGCACCTCCCTGGTAACAGCGCTGGAAAGCGCTTTCCCGCCACGCTAATAGCGGTGCTTCGGGGCCGTCAACCTCCGCGGGAGCTAGTCTCCCGTCCACACATGCACTAGACGGAGGTGGTCGTGTCCGCCCGACAGGTGACGCTCGCCGAGGTGGCGAGGCAGGCGGGTGTGTCGCTGGCGACCGCCTCGCGCGTGCTCAACGGCAGCACGCGGCAGGTGAGCGGCGAGCTGAGCGACCGCGTCCTGCGCACCGCGGAGCAGCTCGGCTACGTGCCGAACGCCTCGGCGCAGGCGCTGGCCCGCAACTCCAGCTCGCTGGTCGGCCTGGTCGTGCACGACATCACCGACCCGTACTTCTCCTGCATCGCCGCCGGCGTGACGCGGGTGGCCGAGGAGAACGGGCTCGTCGTCGTCCTCGGCACGACCAACCGCTCGCCGGACCGCGAGGTGGAGCTGCTGTCCACGCTGCGCGCGCACCGGGCGCGTGCGGTGGTGCTGGCGGGCTCGCGGACCACGGACCGGGCGGCGCAGGCGCGGCTGGCGGCGGAGATCGACGCGTTCGCCGAGCAGGGCGGCCGGGTGGCGTGCGTGTCGCAGGCCAAGCTCGGGACCGACACGGTCGTGCCGGGCAACCGGGCGGGCGGACGTGCGCTGGCCCGTGAGCTGGCGGCGCTCGGGCACCGGAGGTTCGCCGTTCTGGGTGGTCCTTCGGAGCTCGTGGTGGCCCGCGACCGGCTCGCCGGGTTCAAGGCCGGACTGGCCGACGCCGGTGTCGCGCCCCCCGTCGTGATCAACGGCGCGTTCACCCGCGACGGCGGCTACGAGGCCGCCATGGAGCTGCTGAACGCGCGCAGGTCAGCCCGTGCGACCTGCGTCTTCGCCGTCACCGACGTGATGGCGATGGGGGCGATGGCCGCGCTGCGCGAACGGGGCGTGCGGGTGCCGGAGGACATGTCGATCGCCGGGTTCGACGACATCCCGACGCTGCGCGACACGGTGCCCGCGCTGTCGACCGTGCGGCTGCCGCTGGAGCGGATGGGCGAGATCGCCGCAGGTCTCGTGCTGGACGCCGGTGGTGACGAGGCCCGCACCGTCCGGGTCGCCGGCGAGGTGGTGCTCAGGGCGTCGACTGCCCACAATTAGACTCGTCTGGCTGTTCACGTACTTAGTCATGAGGAGTTGAGCCGTCCCCATGGGGTCTGGCCCCGGCTGGCATACCAACCCGGTCCCCTGCTCGCGCCGATCGCGTGGAGCACGCCGGTGACCGGAATCTTGTTGAGCGTGCTCGGTCTGCTCGCCGTCGTGGCGCTGACCGCGGGCACCTTCGTAGCGGTGGCGGCGGAGTTCTCGCTGACCGCGCTGGAACGCAGCACCGTCGAGCGGCACGTCGCCGAGGTCGGCGACGCCAAGTCGCACGTCATCGACCGCGCGCACCGCACGCTGTCGTTCCAGCTCTCCGGCGCGCAGCTCGCCATCACGCTGACCACGCTGATCACCGGGTACATCGCGGAGCCCGCGATCGCCTCGCTGATCGAGCCAGGACTCACCGCGCTGGGCGTACCGGCGTCGGTGGCCGACTGGTTGTCGCTGGCACTGGCGCTGGCGGTGGCCACGGCGTTGTCCATGGTGTTCGGCGAGCTGGTCCCGAAGAACCTCGCGATAGCGAAACCGCTGGAAACGGCCCGTGCGGTGGCCGGGTTCCAGGCCGGTTTCTCGACCGTGTTCCGGTGGCTGATCACCGCGATGAACGGCTCCGCGAACTGGCTCGTGCGCCGCCTGGGCGTGGAACCGGTCGAGGAGCTGGCGTCCGCCCGTTCCCCGGAGGAGCTCGGCGCGCTGGTCCGCACGTCCGCCGAACACGGCACCCTCGACCAGGGCACAGCGGTGCTGCTGGACCGTTCCCTGCGCTTCGGCGACCGGACGGCCGGCGAGCTGATGACCCCCCGTGTGCGGGTGGAGGCCCTTCGCGCCGACGCGACCGTGCTCGACCTCGTGCAGAAAGCCCGCGACACCGGCTTCTCGCGGTTCCCGGTGCACGACGGTTCGCTGGACGAGGTGCGCGGCATGGTGCACGTGAAGCAGGCGTTCGCCGTGCCCGCCGCTCTGCGCGGGACGACTCCTCTGTCCGCGCTGACGCGCCCGGTGACCTCCGTCCCGGAAACCCTGGAGGGCGACGCCCTGCTCGACCGGCTGCGGGCTTCTGGCCTGCAGACGGCGCTGGTGGTCGACGAGTACGGCGGCACCGCCGGCATGGTGACGCTGGAGGACGTGGTCGAGGAGATCGTCGGCGACGTCCGCGACGAGCACGACCGCAGCGAGGCACCCCCGGTGCGCTCGCTGGGCAAGGACAGCTGGCTGGTCTCCGGCCTGCTGCGCGACGACGAGGTGGCCGAGGCAACCGGTTTCCGCATGCCGGAGGGCGACTACGAGACGCTGGCCGGCCTGGTGCTGACCCGCCTCGGCCGCATCCCGGACGTCGGTGACGAGATCAGGGTCGACGGCTGGCGGGTGACGGTGATGAGAATGGACCGCCACCGCGTGGCCGAACTACGGGTGGTGTCGGCGTGAACTTCCTGATCATCGTTCTTCTCCTGGCCGGCAACGCCTTCTTCGTCGCCGCCGAGTTCGCGGTCATCACCGCCCGGCGCGACCGCTTGGAGGCGTTGGCCGACAAGGGTTCCTCCCGCGCCCGCACGGCCATCAAGGCGTCGCAGCAGCTGCCGTTGCTGATCGCGGGCGCACAGCTCGGCATCACCCTGTGCTCCCTGGGCCTGGGCGCCATCGCCGAACCGGCGTTGGCGTCCGTGCTGGAGGGCCCCCTCGGTGCCGTGGGCCTGCCGTCTGCCGTGGTGCACGGTGTGGCGTTCGCGGCGGCGTTGGTCATCGTGGTCGCACTGCACACGATCCTCGGCGAGATGGTGCCGAAGAACCTCGCCATCGCCGGCCCCGAACAGGCCGCACTGTGGCTGGTGCCGGTGCACTACGGCTTCAGCCGGATGATCGCCCCGGTCCTGGCCCTGTTCACCACGTTCGGCCGCTGGGTGCTGCGCCGCTTCGACGTCGAACCGGTCGACGAGCTGGAGTCGGCCTACACCCCCGACGAGCTGGCGTTGCTGATCGGCCAGTCGCGTTCCGAGGGTCTTTTGGAAGACTCCGAACACCGCCGCCTGGCCCAGACCCTGACGTCGGCTTCCCGCACCGTGGCGGACGTGCTGGTCCCGCTCGACCGCCTGACGACCGTGTCGGCCACGCCGACCGTCGGGGAGATCGAGGCGGTGGTGGCGGAGACCGGGTTCTCGCGGTTCCCGGTGCTGTCCGACTCCCGGTTGATCGGGTATCTGCACGTCAAGGACATCCTGGACCTGGACGGGGCTTCGACGCCGGTACCGCGGTCGCGGGTGCGTGGGCTGCCGGAGGTGCCGGTGGACGCGCGGTTGGACGAGGCGTTGACGGCGTTGCGCCGGGCGCAGTCGCATCTGGCTCGGGCTGTCGGCGCCGATGGGACTGTGCTCGGTGTGGTGGCGTTGGAGGATTTGGTGGAGGAGTATGTGGGGACTGTGCGGGATGGGACGCACGTGCGGTGGGTGTAGTGGGGTTGGGTGAGCGGCTCGGGTCGAGCGGTGCGGCTCGGTTGGCTCGGCTCGGTTGGCCCGGCTCGGGTTGAGCGGCGCGGATTCACCCGATCGGGGTGTCCGGATCTGGTCGCTCGGTCGTCCTGCGTATGAGGAAGCGCGCGGGGCGGAGGTGCACGGGGATGCGGACGCGGGTTGAGTGTGGGGGTCCAGGCCCGAGGGTCTGGACCGGACACCTGCGCCAGGCTCGGCTCAGGACCTGAGCCGAGGACCCAGGCCGAGGCTTCGGCCAAGGTCTCGCTGAGGCTTGGCCAGGGCGAGCCGGGAAGGCGGCGCCTGGGCCGAGGGCGGGTGCCGGGAGAGTTGCAACCTCGGGACGTGGCAGCGGGTTGAGCTGCCGCGACACCGCCCAGGGTGCCGGACAGCCGCAAAGCCCAGGACGTCGCGGCAGTGGGATCGCCGCACCACCGGCCAGGGCGCCGTACGGCCGCAAACCCAGGGCGCCGCGGCAGTGGGGTCGCCGCACCACCGGCGAGGGCGCCGGAGCGCAAGGTCCGGGCGTCGTGGCCGGTCGGCTGCCACACGCCACCGGTCACCGGTCACCGGTCACGGTGCCAGGCAGCCGCGAGCCCAGGAGATGGCCGCGGGTGGGCTGCGGCGCCATCGGCCAGGAACGTCGAGAACGCCGCACCGCTCCACGCCGCGGAACCCAGCCGAAAACGTCGTCCCGTTCCACGCCGCGGAACCCGCCGAAGGCGCCGGTCGCGGTGATCGACACGAGCCCAAGCGGCGTGCGCCCGGCTCAGGCGGATGCCGTGCGGATCTCCAGCATGAGGCAGCCGCCGTCTGTCCGATATGGACCGTGCGGCATGCCGGGGCGGCGGCTGGTGAAGTGGCCCGCGGTGAACGTCGTGCCGAGGGTCAGGTCGGTGAGGTCGCCCTCCAGCAGGTACACCTCCTCGTGGTAGTCGTGGCGGATCACGCCGGACGTCGTCAGGCCCGGTTCCCAGCGGGCGAGGCGGGTCAGGGTCGTGGTGGCCGGGTCGTGGCTGAGGACGCGTTCGGTGACGCCCGGTTCGGCTTGGCGCCAGTCGACGGCGGACACGGGGAAGAACTCGTGCTGCGAGCGCATCACAGCCTCCGGTTCGCCAGCACGGGCAGGGTGCGGCGGGCGGTGTCGACCAGGAAAGTGTCCACATCGGACAGCAGGGTGCCCGGGGTGTCGGAGAGGCGGTCGAGCACGGTGCCCAGGGGGTCGACGACGGTGCTGCGGCCGATTCCCGTTGGGGCCGAGCCGTGGTCGGTGGCGGGAAGGGCTTGGCCGCAGGCGAGGATCCACGAGGTCGAGTCCAGGGCTCGGGCGCGGACCAGGAGGTCCCACTGGTCGGCTTTGCCGGGGCCGGCTCCCCACGAGGCGCCGAGGAGGATGACCGGCGCGGTGTCGGCGAGGGTGCGGAAGAGTTCGGGAAAGCGGACGTCGTAGCAGGTCGCGAGGCCGAAGGTGGTGCCGTCGACCTCGAACGTCACCGGCTTGTCGCCGGGGGTCACGGTGTCGGACTCGCGGAAGCCGAACGCGTCGAACAGGTGGATCTTGGCGTAGCCCAGGTGCAGGCCGGGGCCGGTGACGAGGGTCGTGTTCGTGACGCGGCCGTCGGTGCCGGGGGTGAACATGCCGGCGACCACGACGACGTTGTGCTGGACGGCGATTTCCTGGACGGCGGTTGCCCACGGGCCGTCGAGGGGTTCGGCGATCGGGGCCAGGGGCACGCCGAAGCGGCATTGGGTGGCTTCCGGGAACTGGACGATGCGGGCGCCGGACGCTGCCGCCTGGGCGACGTGGGTGCGGACGGTCTCCAGGTTGGTGGCCGGGTCGGCGGTCGAGCTGATTTGGCACAGGGCGATGCGCATGATCCTCCTCTGGTATACATGTTGTATGCAGGTCGCGGACAGCTTGTCAGGCCGGGAGAAGGCCTACGAGTTCATCAAGGACACGATCCTCGCCGCCCCGGAGATGCAGGGGCGGTTCATCAGCGAGCAGGACGTGGCCAACCAGATCGGGGTGTCGCGCACGCCGATCCGTGAGGCGCTCCTTCTTCTCGCGGCCGAAGACCTGGTGCAGCTCGTGCCGAAGAAGGGTGCGTACGTCGCGCCGTTGTCGTCGCGGCAGATCACGGAGCTGATGGAGCTGAGGGGGGTTATCGAGCGGTATGCGGCTGAACGCACGATGACCGAGGGCACGGTTCCGTTGGAGACGATGAAGGCGTACATCGAGGAGCAGCGGGTGCAGCAGCACGACCCGCGCGAGTTCATCGACGTCGACCGGCAGTTCCACGCCGTTCTCGTGTCGGCGACCGGCAACGAGCTGTTGACGAAGACCTACGAGGGGTTGCGCGCACGGCAGGTGCGCGCGGGTGTGGTGGCGTTGTTCCGTGCGAACAACCGGCAGCAGGCCGTGATCGACGAGCACAACGCGATCGTGGCCGCGCTCGAGTCCGGGGACGTCGGCGCGGCCACCGCGGCGATCACCGCTCACTTGGACACGACGCTGAAGGTGCTGCTCAACGGCTGAGCGTCCGCGGCTTCCGGGTCGCGGCCCAGGCGCAGGCCGATCAGCGTGACCACGCATGCGATGGACACGTACACGCCGACGACGACCCACGTGCGGAACTCCGCCAACAGCCAGGTGAACAGCAACGGCGCCACGGCACCGCCGATCACGCCGGCCAGGGTGTAGGCGAGCGAGCTGCCGGTGTAGCGCAGGCGTTCGGTGAACTGCTCGGCGATGAACGCGGCCTGCGGGCCGTACATGAACGCGTGGAACGCGAGCCCGACGACCACCCCGACGACGATCAGCGGGACGGAACCGGTGTCCACCAACGGGAACAGCACGAACGGCCACACCGCACCGCACACCGCGGCGACCGCGTAGAGGCCGCGCCGGTTGACCCGGTCGGACAGCCAGCCCGCGAGCGGCATCAGGAACAGCTGGAAACCGGACGCGATCAGCACGGCGATGAGACCGACGTTGCGCGGCATGCCCAGCTGCGTCGTGATGTACGTGAGCACGAAAACGGTGTGCAGCGCGTACAGCACGTCTGGGCCGACGCGAGAGAGCACGGCGGCGATCAGCGGGCGGGTCTGCGTGCGGAACACCTCGCTGACGGGCGCGGACGGGCGGTCGCCGCGTTCCTCGATCGCCTTGAAGACCGGCGTCTCCTCCAGCTTCACGCGGATCCACAGGCCGAACACGACCAGCACCGCGGACAGCAGGAACGCCACGCGCCAGCCCCACGACATGAACGCCGCGTCGGACAGGGTCACGCCGAGCAGCGCGAGCACGCCGTTGGCCATCAGGTTGCCGGCGGGCGGGCCGATCTGCGCGGCCGACGCCCAGAAGCCGCGTTTCGCCGGGTCGCCGTACTCACTGGACAGCAGCACCGCGCCGCCCCACTCGCCGCCGAGGCCGACGCCTTGTGCGAACCGCAGCAGCACGAGCAGCACACCGGCCGCGGGACCGATCGCGGCGTGCGTGGGCAACAGGCCGATGAGCAACGTCGCGATGCCCGTGATCAGCAGCGTCGTGACCAGCACGCGTTTGCGGCCGATCTTGTCGCCGAGCCGGCCGAACAGGAACCCTCCGAGCGGCCGCGACAGGTAGCCGACGGCGTAGGTGGAGAACGCGAGCAGCGTCGCCGTCAACGGCTCGGAGCTCGGGAAGAACAACGGGCCGAGCACCACGGCGGCGGCCACGTTGTAGATGGCGAAGTCGTACCACTCGAGCGCGGTACCGGAGAGCGAGGCCACGAACGCGCGGACGAGCGCGGACCTCGGTACGTCTGTCGTTGCTGGAGCAGGCGGCATGCGGTAATACTGCCTGTATACAACTCGTATGCGCAAGGAGTACCGGATGTCCACCGCTTGCACACTGTCTTTCGAACTGTCCGACGGCACCGTCACCGAGGTCGCGGTGACGACCTTGCTCAACGGCGGCTACGCGGGCCGCAGCCAGGACGACGTGGCCGCTCACGTGCGCGAACTGGCCGAGCTCGGCGTTCCGGCACCGTCGGTGACGCCGAGCCTCTATCCCGTCGCGCCGTATCTCGCGCAGCAGACGTCCGTGGTGCCCGTGCAGCACGCACGGACCTCCGGTGAGGCCGAGTGGGCGTTGGTGGTGACCGACGACGACGTGCTGCTGACCGTCGCGTGCGATCACACGGACCGTGCGCTGGAAGTGCACGGCGTCGCATGGAGCAAGAACGCGAGCCTGGACGTGCTGGGCGGCAAGGCGTGGCGGCTGTCGGACGTGGCGGACCGGATCGACTCGATCGAGCTCACGGCGTGGGCCGACGGCGTGGAGATCCAGCGCGGCACGCTGGCCGAGCTGCTGACGCCGGCCTACTGGGTGGAGCGGCTGCGGGAGCTGGGGTTGCTGCGGCCTGGGACCGTGCTGCTGTCCGGCACGATCCCGATGCACCACGGGGTGGAGCAGTTCGCGTCGAAGTGGCGCGTCGAGCTGCGCGATCCCGCCACCGGTGACGTGCTCGACTGCGCCTACGAGGTGGCACCGCTGCCGGCGCCGATCGGCTGAGCGGGTGGCCGCGCCACCAGCGCCGGGGCGCTGACCAGGGCAGGCCGCCGACCAGGGCGGGCCGCCGTCGGCGCCGGTCGGCTGAACGGGCAGGCCGCCACCGACGCCGGTCAGCAGGGCGGGAGGGCGAACTGGGCGGGGCAGTCCGCCGCCGACGCCGGTCAGGTGAACGTGCAGGCCGCCGCCAGCGCTGGTCAACTGAGTGGGAGCCCGCCACCGCCGCAGCCCGGCAAGGGCACCGGTCGACTGGGCAAACAGCCCTGCCACCAGCGGCGATCGGCTGGGCCACCCGCCCCTCCCACCTGCCCGCATCGGCCGGGCGGGCACGCCGGTATGTGCCTCCAAAAACCCGTCGAAATCCCCGCCGCGCGCTCGACGCAGGGGTGACGGACCAACACAAGGGAGGCACCCGAAATGGGCAAGGTCTACACCGGCGCCAGCACCTCGATCGACGGCTACGTCTCGGGCCCGGAGTTCTCCGGCTTCGACAAGCTGTTCCGCTGGTACAAGTCGGGCGACGTCGCGTACACGGTGCCCACGGGCGCCATGACCGTGCACCTCACGCCCGCCAGCGCCGCGTACTTCAGCGGCATGGTGCAGGCGACCGGCGCGTTGGTGGTGGGGCGCAAGCTCTACGACATGACCAACGGGTGGGGTGGCCAGCACCCGATGGGCGTGCACACCGTCGTGCTCACCCATCGGCCGTTGGAGGACAACGAGCACTTCACGTTCTGCAGCGATGGCATCGAGAAGGCGGTCGAGATCGCACGGTCGCACGCCGGCGACAAGGGGGTTGGGCTCAACTCCGGCGAGGTGGCGCGGCAGGCCATCGACGCCGGGCTGGTCGACGAGATCTGCCTCGACCTGGTGCCGGTGCTGCTCGGCGGTGGCACGCCGTTCTTCGCGCCCGGCAAGGGATATCAGCTCGAAGGGCCGCTGTCGATCGTCGAGGGTGTCGAGGTCACGCACCTGCGCTACAAGGTGCGGTACGCCGGGTGAGGACGACACGGCGTGCGGCAGCCTTGGTGAGCCCGAGTCGCCGCCGCACGCCGTCGCGCGCACGAGGTCGTCTCACGCGGACAGCGCGGCCTTCACCGCGCGGGTGCGCTCGTCGGCCAGGACCTCGTCGTCGCCGTTCTCGATCGCCCGCAGCACCTGTGAGACCACGTCCTGCGGGGTGATCTTGGGTGCGTCGATCTCGCTGACCATGTCGGTGTCGATGAAGCCGGCGTGCACGGCGATGACGCGGGTCCCCTGTTCCCGCAACGCCTCGCGCGCGGACTTGGTGAACGACCAGCCGGCCGCCTTCGAGGCCGCGTAGCCGCGCCACTGCGCCCTGCCGACGAACGACAGGATGCTCAGCACGTTGACGATCACGCCGCCGCCGTTGGTCTTCAGCACGGGCGCGAACGCGTCCGTCGTGCGCACCAGGCCGTAGAAGTTGACCTCGAACTCCGCCTTGATGCTGTCGACGTCGTCGCCCGCGACCAGCACACCGGCGTTGTTGATGACGATCGTGGTGTCGCCGAGCTCCTTGGCGGCGGCCGCGACCGACGCGTCGTCGGTGACGTCCAGCTGGACCGGCACGACGCCCTCGTCCACGATCGACTCGGCCCTGCGCGCGCCGCCGTAGACCTTCGCGCCGCGCTGGACGAGCTCTGCGGCGAACACCCGGCCGAGGCCGCGGTTGGCGCCGGTCACGAGCACCGTCTGACCCTTGAAGTCCATCACTACCTCCTGAGTTGGTATTTCAAACCAACTCAGGGCAACCAGGTTTGATTTCCCAACCCACTGATACGCTGGTCACATGGCCCCTCGAACCTGTTCCATCGCGAACGCGCTGGAGGTCATCGGCGAACGCTGGTCGCTGCTGGCGTTGCGCGAGGTGTTCTTCGGCAACCACCGCTTCGACCAGATCGCCGCGAACACCGGCGCCTCGCGTGACGTGCTGGCCGCCCGGCTGAAGAAGCTCGTCGCGGCCGGGGTGCTGGAGAGGTGCCAGTACTCCGAGCACCCGCCGCGGCACGAGTACGTGCTCACCGACTCGGGGCGTTCGTTGCACAACGTGATGCTGATGCTCAAGGAATGGGGTGACGCGTACGTGACCGAGGGGCCCCTCCCGCTCGTGTGGGAGCACTCGTGCGGCAACGTCCTGGAGCCCCGTGTCGTGTGCGCGCACTGCGGCGAGGAGGCGACTCCGGAGTCGTTGACGCGCTCCGCCGCAACGCCGGGTGACCCCATCTCGGTGGCGTCGTGACCGCGGCGGATCCGGCCGGTGCGGGCTGAGCGGAGCGTCCCGCGTGGCCGGTCGCTGTCCGTGTAGTTTTGCGGCCATGAGTGAGGACGACGAGGACGAGTTCGCCGAGGACGACGAGTTCGAGGACGAGGAAGACGAGGACGACCTCTTCGCCGTCACGCCGGAACCGCGCACGGTGTGTCACCTGTGCGGGGGTGCGAGCTACATCGCGGCGCCGACGCTGGCGATCATCGGCGGTGCGCCGCGGACCGTGGACAACGGGCGGGAGTGCCCGCACTGCAACGGCGCGCGGACGTTCAACGGGCTGGTGCCACCCCTCTAACGGGCTGGCGCGGCCTCGCCGTGCGGCACGCGCGTACGGTAATCGCTCGTGGAGGTCCTCACCCGAGCCGAATGGCACGAGCTGCGTGACAGGCACGTCGCGCGCATGCGCCGGTACACCGGCCCGCACCTGGAGCGGAAAGCCGGCAAAGAGAAGCACCCGGTGATGGACTTCCTCTTCACGTACTACAGCCATCGGCCCGTGCGCCTCGAACGGTGGCATCCGGGGCCGGGCGTCGTACTGGAGGACGCGGCCGAGTACCTGGAGTTCCCGCACTACCGGGCCACGGCGGACGGCGTGACGCTCGACGTCGAGAGCTTCACCGGGCAGCGCGCCAAGACCCTGGACTTCGTCGAACGGCTGCTCACGGCCACGCTCGGCAGGCCGCCGCGGCTGGGCTGCTTCGGGCTGCACGAGTGGGCCATGGTCTACCGGCAGCGGCCGGAGGAGGTCCGGCACAACGCGTGGCCGTTGCGGCTGGGCAGCGGCGGCACGGACCAGGTGGTCGAGACGAGCCGCATCCAGTGCGGGCACTTCGACGCCTTCCGGTTCTTCACCGAGCCCGCACGGCCGCGCAACACCCTGCGGCCCACGCGGGAAGGGCAGGTCGAGAACGAGCAGCCGGGATGCCTGCACGCGAACATGGACCTGTTCAAGTGGGCCTACAAGCTGGAGCCCGCCACGCCGTCCGACCTGGTCGCCGACTGCTTCGAACTGGCCGTCGACGTGCGGGAGCTCGACATGCGGGCCTCGCCGTACGACCTGGCCGGGCTCGGGTACGAGCCGGTGCGGATCGAGACGCCGGAGGGGCGTGCGGAGTACGCGCGCAGGCAGGCGGAGTTCGCCGACCGGGCGCGGCCGCTGCGGGAACGACTCGTCTCCGTGTGCCAGTCGGTACTTGCCGTGACTTCACCTCGCTGACCGCACCCACCTGTTAGCGTGACCGGCGGTCGTCGGGGGCCGCTGAGTAGTTGTGAGGGATCGATGTCTCGACACCGCTCGCTGCGCGCGAAGGTGCGGCGCGGGATCGCCAAGTGGCCCGTCGCCATCGTGGTCGTCGTCGTGCTGATCGGACTCGGCTGGGGTGCCTGGTCGTACGTCGGCGGCGTGCTGGAGCGGCGCTCGCTGGCCCAGGCGCAGGACTGCAACGAGGGCGACTCGGTGCTGCGGGTGTCCGCGACCCCGAGCGTGGCCGAGTCGGTCGCGGAGGTCGCGCGGGCCTGGAGCGCCACGCGGCCCGTCGTGTACGACCACTGCATCACCATCGAGGTCACCTCGGCCGACTCCTCCGCCGTGCTGGACGGCCTGACCGGCACCTGGGACGCCGCCAAGCTCGGCGAGCGGCCGCACGCGTGGGTGCCGGACTCGACGCTGTGGGCGAACCGGCTGTCGGCGCTGAACGCCAAGCTGGTCGGCGGCACGCCGAAGTCGATCGGCACGTCGCCGGTGCTGCTGGCGGTGCCGGAGGCGGGTGCGCCGGTGCTCAAGGACTTCCGCTGGACGGACATGCCCGAGGTCACCGACTGGCAGCGGTACGGCCCGAACTGGGGCCGGTTCAGCGTCGCGATGCCCGACCCCGCGACGAACACGGCGTCCGCGCTCGCGATCCAGTCCGCGCTCGCCGGGGGCAGGGGGCCGGTGACCGCCGAGACGCTCAGCTCCGACGCCGCCAGGGCGACCCTGACGAAGCTCGCGGCCACCGTGCCGCCCCAGGTGCCCACGACGACGCGCGAGGCGTTGCGGCGGCTCGGGGACAGCGCGACGGTGAACGCGGCCGGCTTCAGCGTCACGCCGGTGTCCGAAGTGGACCTCTACAAGCACAACACCGGCAAGGAGGCGCCGTCCAAGCCGCTCGTCGGCGTGCTGCCGGTCGGTCCGGCACCGGTGGCGGACTTCCCGTACGTGTCGCTGTCCGGCCCCGAGGTCGGTGAGGCCGAGGAACGCGCGGCGCAGGCGTTCCGCGAGTTCATGACCGAGCCCGACCAGCAGAAGATCCTGGCGCACGGCGGTTTGCGCGTCGAGTCCACTCAGGACCGGCCGTCGCCCTCCCCCGGCGTGTCGTGGGCGCCCGTGACGGAGAACCTCGTCGCCGCCGACGCGACGACCACGCAGCAGCTGTCGGCCGCGTGGGCGTCGGCGGACCGCGGCGGCCAGGTCGTGACCGTGCTCGCGGACGTGTCCACGTCGATGAAACCCAGGCTGGACAAGGTGAAGGCGGCCCTGCGCGGGCAGGTGGACAGGTCGGTGTCCGGGTCGTTCGGGTTGTGGGAGTTCGCACGGTCCGTGGACGGCGCCAAGCCCTACAAGCAGCTCGTGGCCACCGGGCCCGTCGCGGACAAGCGCGATGCGCTGCGCAGGGCGGTCGACGGGCTCAAGACGTTCGACGGCTCCCAGCTCTACACGGCGCTGGGTGCCTGCTACGAGGCGGCGCACGACGGGTTCGTGGCCGGGCGGGTCAACCGGGTCGTGGTGATCACCGACGGCACCTCGGACGGCGGCATCGACCTGGCGGCCCTCAAGTCCCGGCTCAAGGGCAAGGACCTGCCGGTCAGCTTCATCGCGATCGGCGGCGAGGTGGACCGGGCCGCGCTGACCGACATCGCGGAGACCACCGGTGGCAGCGTGTCCGTCGTGGAGAACGAGGGCGGCGTCGAGGCCGCGCTCGGTCAGGTGCTGTCGACCTCGGCCTGAGCACTAGCCCAGCGCGTTGAACACCGCTTCCGCGCGGTCGCGGTCGGCGGTGAGCCGCCACGCCGTCTCGGCGATGTCGTCGGGGTTCAGCGTCGGGATCCGGCCGTACCTGGCGGGGTCGGCGGTGAGCATCCGGTGGATGTCGCCGCGTTCGACCAGGCCGCCGATGGTGAGCGTGCCCGCGTAGATCCCCTTGTCCGCCAGTGCCGCGTTGAGCGTCACGGCGTAGTTGCGCAGGGCCGCCGCGTTGAGCGCCAGCGCACCGAGACCGGGCATCGGCACGACCGAGCTGAGGCCGCCCGCGAACAGCAATGCTCCCCCGCCCCGTCCGAGCATGCCCGGCAGCACGTGCCCGACGGCGTCCACAGCGGGGTAGAGCCAGGTCAACGCCCTCTCGGCGTCCGCGGCGGTGATCTCGGTGATCGACTTCATCGGCGCGTCCTCGTCGGCCGCGCCCGGCCCGTAGTACAGCACCTCCACCTCGCCGCCGACGCGGTCCAGCGCGGCCAGCAACTGGTCGCGGTCGCGGACGTCAGCGGTGAACGCCTCCGCCGTCACGCCGGCCCGCGCCAGCTCGGCCACGTAACCCGCGTGCCGCGTGTCGGTGCGGGAGATCAACGCGACGTCGTGGCCTTCCCTGCCGAACCGGTGCGCGATGGCCATACCGAGGCCGGGACCGGCGCCTACGACGACTGCAACGGACATGAGCTCCGCCTTCCACTTAATTCGAGGGTGCCCTCGACTTCGTGTTCGCGACGCTACCACAGGAAGTCGAGGGCACCCTCAGGTTTGTAGAATGCTCCGCATGGCACCCAGGCCCCTGCGCGCCGACGCCGCGCGCAACCGCGACAAGCTGCTGGCCGCGGCCGTCGACGTGTTCGGCAGGCAGGGCCTCGACGCGCCGCTGGAGCACATCGCGCGCAAGGCCGAGGTCAGCATCGGCACGCTCTACGCCCACTTCCCCACGCGCCAGGCGTTCATCGACGCGATCTTCCCGGAGCGGCTGGCGGTGCTCGACGACATCGGCGCGGCGGCGCTGGCCGAGCCGGACCCGTGGCAGGGCTTCGTGCGCTTCGTCGAGGGCACGGTCGGGCTGCAGGCGCAGGACCACGGCCTCAACGACGCGATCGCGCGGCGCCTGCAACCCTCGTCGGAGGCCGTACAGGTGTGTCAGCGGGGCATGGGGCACGCCGTGCTGGTCATCCAGCGCGCCAAGGACGCGGGCCGGTTGCGCGCGGACTTCGAGCCGGCCGACCTGGCCACGCTGACGTGGGCGATGTCGCAGGTGATCAGGGAGTCGATCGACACCGAGCCGGACCGGTGGCGGCGGTTCCTGCGGTTCTACCTGGACGGGCTGCGGGGCACCGGGGACGGCGGACCGGCCTGAGGCGGTGGCTCACGCGACGTTGAACCGGTCCGGGTCGGGGCCGGTGCGGGTGCCGTTGTCCAGTTCGGCGATCACGGTCATGTCGTCCTGGGCGAGCTCGAAGTCGAAGATGTCGATGTTCTCCTTGATCCGGTACGGCGTGACGGACTTGGGGATCACGACGTTGCCGAGCTGGACGTGCCAGCGCAGCACGATCTGGGCCGGTGTCTTGGCGTACTTCTCGGCCAGCCCGGTGATCTCCGGACGGCCCAGCAGCGCGCCCTGGGCGAGCGGCGACCACGCCTCGGTGACGATGCGGTGGGTCACGTGGACCTTGCGCATCTCTTCCTGCTGCAGCAACGGGTGCAGCTCGATCTGGTTCACCGCCGGGGTGGTCGGGAACTCGTCGAAGAGGCGCTGCAGGTGGCGGGTCTGGAAGTTCGAGACGCCGATCGCCCGCACCCGGCCGTCGGCGTAGAGCTGTTCCAGCGCACGCCACGTCTCGGGATACAGCTCGCGTTGTGGCATGGGCCAGTGGATGAGGTAGAGGTCGAGCACGTCGAGGCGCAGCCGGCGCATGCTCGCGTCGAACGCGCGCAGCGTCGAGTCGTAGCCCTGGTCGGAGTTCCACAGCTTGGTGGTGATGAACAGGTCCGGCACGCCCGCGATCGCGTCGCCGACGCCGGACTCGTTGCGGTAGGCGGCCGCCGTGTCGATGCTGCGGTAGCCGGCCTCGATCGCGGTCGTGACCGCACCGGCCACCTGGTCCTCCGGCACCTGGAAGACGCCGAAGCCGAGTTGGGGGATCCGTACTCCGTTGTTCAACGAGATCAGCGGAACCATGCGGGTAGCTTCGCACCGTTGTAGAGCTCCCGCATCGCCTCGACGGCGGCCACGATCTCGTGCCTGAGCTCGGCCGGTGCCACGACCTCGACGTCGGCGCCGAACTTGAGCAGGTCGGCGACCGCGTGCCGGGTCGACTCGGTCGGGAAGCCGAACTCGGCGCCCGGCTCCGGGTCGAGCTCGGCGATCACCCGCGCCTGGTGGCCGCTGAGCAGGTAGCGGGCCTTGTCGAGGCCCGCGCGGGTCATGCGGACGGTGACGCGTTCGCCGTACATGCGCGCCTCGAACTCCTCCGACCACCGCGCCCAGAACGCCGCGAGGTCGAAGCCGGCCGGGCGGTCGAACGTGTCGTTCGTGACCTCCAGCTCCAGCACCCGCGACACCCGGTAGGTGCGCAGACTGCCGACGAAGTACCAGGTGCCCGCCTTCAGGACGAGCCCGAGCGGGTCGACCTCGCGGGTGACGGTCCGGTTGCCCCACCGCCGGTAGGTCATGCGGACGCGGCGCTGCTCCCACACGGCGTCGGCGATCGTGGCGAGGTGGGCGGTGGGCTCGTCGCCGCGGAACCACGACGGCGTGTCGAGGTGGAAGCGCTGCCGGATCTGCTCGGCCTTCGCGCGCAGCTCGGTGGGCAGCGCGGCGAGGAGCTTGAGCTGGGCCGCGGCGGCGAACTCGCGCAGCCCCAGCTCCTCCGCGGGACCGGGCAGTCCGGCGAGGAACAGCGACTGCGCCTCGTCGGTGGTGAGCCCGGTCAGGCGGGTCCGGTAGCCGTCGACGAGCCGGTAGCCACCGGCGGGGCCGCGGTCGGCGTAGATCGGGATGCCGGAGGCGCTGAGGGCGTCGATGTCGCGGTAGATCGTGCGGGGCGAGACCTCCAGGCGGGTCGCCAGCTCGTCGGCGGTCATGCGGCCGCGTGACTGCAGCAGCAGGAGCACCTGGATCAACCGGCTGGACTTCATGTCCGCAAACCTGACACAAACTGTCAGGATCTGCCAGCAGAGTGGCACCCATGAAGGCAACCGGAACCATCGAAGTGAAGAGCTGGGACGAGAAGACCTGGGACGGCCGCCCGTACGCCGAGGTCGAGGGCCGCAAGCTGACCGAGGCGCACGTCTCGTTCGCCTACACCGGCGACGTCGTCGGTGTGTCGCAGTGCCGGTACCTCATGTCCTACTGCGACGACGTGGCGTGGACGACCGCCGTCGAGGAGATCGTCACGGACGCCGGCACGCTGGTCCTGCGGCACGTGGGCGCCTACCGGAAGGCGGTCGAGGGCGAGATCGAGATCCTCGACGGCACCGGCGTGTACGCGGGCGCGAAAGGTGCGGCGAAGGTCGACTGGGCGGAGGATGGCAGCGGCACCTACACGCTGGAGTACGAGGTCTGAGCCCATGACCGGCGCCCCCGTCTACGACGCGGCCAAGCTGCGGATCACCGAGCTGGTGCGCGGCCGGGACCCGCAGACACCCGTCGCGGCGACCCCGGGCTGGTCGGTCAAGGACGTGGTGGCGCACCTGGCCGGCGGTCTGCGCGACTTCGTGGACCGCCGGTACGACGGCGTGGAGTCCGGCGAGTGGGGCGAACGGCAGGTGCGCGACCGTCGCGGCAACTCGCTGGACGACGCCTTCGCCGAGTGGGACGCGAACCGGGAGCTGGCCACCCCGCTGTTCGACACGCCCATGGGCTCCGTGCTGGTCGCGGAGGTCGTCGCGCACGAGCACGACCTCCGTGCGGCGCTGGGCGTTCCCGGCGACCGCGACTCGGCGGCGGTGCGGGCGGCGCTGACCAGGCCGTTGCAGCAGCTCGACCAGCGGATGCGGGAGAACGAGGTGCCGGCGCTGCGGATCGTGCTGGAGCACGGCGAGCGCGTGCTCGGCCACGGCGAGCCCGCCGGGACGCTGCGGACGTCGTCGTTCGAGCTGATGCGGGCGGTCGGCGGGCGGCGGTCGGCCGACCAGATCAAGGCGATGGACTGGGACGGCGACCCGGACACGTGGATCGCGGCGCTGGCGTTGTTCGGACGGCACCGGCCGGAACCGTTCTCCGAGTAGCTTGTCCGGCGTGGACTGGCTGGCGGACACGCGGACCTCGTACGACACGGTCGCTTCGAGCTACGCGGACTACACACGTGACCTGCTGGCGGAGCTGCCGCACATGCGTGCCGCGCTGGGGTTGTTCGCGGCGGAGGTGAGCGGGCCGGTGGCGGACGTCGGGTGCGGGCCGGGCGCCGTCACGGCACACCTGCACGACCTCGGAGCCGACGTGTCCGGGATCGACCTGTCACCGGAGATGATCGCGCTGGCCCGGCGGACGTACCCCGGCCTGCGGTTCGAGGTGGGGTCGATGACCGACCCGCTGCCCGGCCCGGTGGGCGGGGTGATCGCGTGGTGGTCGCTGATCCACGTGCCGGACGCGGTGGTGCCGGAGGTCTTCGCGCACTTCCGCTCGGCGCTGCTGCCGGACGGGTTGCTGGCGCTCGGCTTCCACGTCGGGAACCGGACGAACCGCAAGACGCAGGGCTACGGCGGGCACCCGATGCGGGTGGACGTCCACCTGCGACAGCCCGCGACCGTGGCGGCGTGGCTGCGGGAGGCGGGGTTCCGGATCGAGGCGCAGTGGGTGCTGGAGCCGGACGCCGAGGTGCCGGCGGGGATCCTGTTCGCCCGGCGCGGGTGAGACGATCCGCGGGTGTCCGATGTGAACGAGCAGACGTGTCAGCGTTGTGGTGAGCCGGTGGAGCTGGAGCGGGAGGACTACGAGCTGTTCGAGCGGATGCACCCCGACTGCTTCCACTACGCGTTCGAGCACGACCTGGACAGGCCGGGGCTGGGCGTGGACGAGGACTGCGGCGACCCGGCCTGCCCGTCCGGCGCCTAGCAACGCGAAGGGGCGCGCCCGCCGAAGCGGACGCGCCCCTGTCTCACGACCGGATCAGCCGCTGTACGCCGAGAGCGGCGGGCAGGAGCAGACGAGGTTGCGGTCGCCCTTCGCGCCGTCGATGCGGCGGACCGGCGGCCAGATCTTCGGGGCCGACGTGCCGGCCGGGTGGACGGCCTCCTCGCGGGTGTACGGGTGGTTCCACTCGCCGACGGTCACGCACGCCGCGGTGTGCGGGGCGTTGCGCAGCGGGTTGTCCTCGACGGGCCACTCGCCGGCGCCGACGCGGTCGATCTCGGCCTTGATGGCGATCATGGCGTCGATGAAGCGGTCGATCTCGGCGAGGTCCTCGGACTCGGTGGGCTCGACCATCAGCGTGCCGGCGACCGGGAACGACATGGTCGGGGCGTGCAGGCCGTAGTCGGCGAGGCGCTTGGCCACGTCGTCCACCGTCACGCCGGTGGCCTTGGTGATCGGGCGCAGGTCGAGGATGCACTCGTGGGCCACGAAGCCGCCCTCACCGGTGTAGAGGACCGGGTAGTGCTCGTCGAGGCGGCGGGCCACGTAGTTCGCGGCGGCCACGGCGGTCAGGGTGGCGCGGCGCAGGCCGTCGCCGCCCATCATGCGCACGTAGGCCCACGAGATCGGCAGGATCGACGCGGAACCCCACGGGGCACCGGAGATCGGGCCGACGCCCGTGGCCGGGCCCGCGGTGGGCTGCAGCGGGTGGTTCGGCAGGAACGGGGCGAGGTGGGACTTCACACCGATCGGGCCGACGCCGGGGCCGCCACCGCCGTGCGGGATGCAGAACGTCTTGTGCAGGTTCAGGTGTGAGACGTCGGAGCCGAACTTGCCGTAGCGGGCCAGGCCGATCAACGCGTTGAGGTTCGCGCCGTCGACGTACACCTGGCCGCCCGCCTCGTGGACCAGGCCGCAGACCTCGCGGACGGTGTCCTCGTAGACGCCGTGCGTCGACGGGTAGGTGATCATGATGGCGGCGAGGTCGTCGGCGTGCTCCGCCACGGTCTGCCGCAGGTGGCCCATGTCGATGTTGCCCTTGTCGTCGCACTTCACGACGACGACGCGCATACCGGCCATGACGGCGGACGCGGCGTTCGTGCCGTGCGCGGACGACGGGATCAGGCACACGTCGCGGTCGGCGTTGCCGTTCGCGCGGTGGTAGGCGCGGATGGCCAGCAGACCGGCGAACTCACCCTGCGACCCGGCGTTGGGCTGCAGGGACACCGCGTCGTAGCCGGTGACCTCGGCGAGCCACGCCTCCAGGTCGGAGACGATCTTCAGCAGGCCCTTCGCGTCCTCGACGGGCGCGAACGGGTGCAGCGTCGAGAACTCCGGCCAGGTGATGGACTCCATCTCCGCGGTCGCGTTCAGCTTCATCGTGCAGGAGCCGAGCGGGATCATGCTGCGGTCCAGCGCGACGTCCTTGTCGGACAGCGCGCGCAGGTAGCGCAGCAGCGCCGTCTCCGAGCGGTGCGCGTGGAAGACCGGGTGCGTCAGGTAGTCCGACGTGCGGCGCAGGTCGGTCGGGATGCCGTCGGCGGTGTCGGCGTCGATGGCGTCCACATCGGACCCGGTCACGCCGAACGCCTCCCACACGGCGAGGACGTGCGCACGCGTGGTCTTCTCGTCGCAAGCGATTGCGACGACGTCGGCGTCCACGAGCCGCAGGTTGATGCCCGCCTCGCGCGCCTTCGCGACGACCTCGGCGGCCCGGCCCTCGACGCGAACCTGGACGGTGTCGAAGAACTCGCCGTGCACGACGTCGAGGCCGCCCTCGCACAGACCCGTCGCGAGCACGGTGGCCAGGCGGTGCACCCTGGTCGCGATCGCGCGCAGGCCCTCAGGGCCGTGGTAGACCGCGTACATCGACGCGATCACGGCGAGCAGCACCTGGGCGGTGCAGATGTTCGAGGTGGCCTTCTCGCGGCGGATGTGCTGCTCGCGGGTCTGCAGCGCCAGGCGGTAGGCCAGCGAGCCGTCGGCGTCGACGGAGACGCCCACGAGACGGCCGGGCAGCTGGCGCTCCAGGCCGGAGCGGACGGCCATGTACCCGGCGTGCGGGCCGCCGAAGCCGATCGGCACGCCGAAGCGCTGCGTCGTGCCCACCACGACGTCCGCGCCGATCTCACCGGGCGGGCGCAGCAGCGTCAGCGCCAGCAGGTCGGCGACGACCACGGCCTGCGCACCGGCGGCGTGGATCTCCTCGACCAGCGCGGCCTGGTCGCGCACCACACCGGACGCACCGGGGTAGGACAGCAGCACGCCGAAGAAGTCACCGCCCAGGCCGAGGCCCTCGATGCCCTGCGACAGGTCGGCGACGACGATCTCGATGCCCAGCGGCTCGGCGCGCGTCTCGATCACGGCCAGCGTCTGCGGCAGCGTGTCGGCATCCACGACGAACTTCGCCGACTTCGACCGGCCGGCGCGGCGCACCAGCGTCATCGCCTCGGCCGCGGCGGTCGACTCGTCCAGCATGGACGCGTTGGCCGTCGGCAGGCCGGTCAGGTCGCCGACCATCGTCTGGAAGTTCAGCAACGCCTCCAGGCGGCCCTGCGAGATCTCCGGCTGGTACGGCGTGTACGCGGTGTACCAGGCGGGCGACTCCAGGACGTTGCGCAGGATCACGCCCGGCGTCACGGTGTCGTAGTAGCCCAGGCCGATCATCTGGGTCATCGGCCGGTTCTGGGCGGCGAGCTCACGCAGCTCGGCGAGCGCCTCGGTCTCCGTCGCGGGCGCCGGCAGGTCCAGCACCAGGTCGCGCTCGTGGATGGACGAGGGCACCGCGTGCTGCGCCAGCTCCTCCAGCGACCCGACGCCGATCACGTCGAGGATGCGCGCGAGCTCGGCCGGGCGCGGACCGACGTGGCGGTCGGCGAACGGGGTGCCGTGCTCGAGAGCTGCGAGCGGAATGCGGTCCTGCGTCATCTAACGCCTCCGGGGGCCTGAGGGCACACGTGTCCTGGGCCCTCCCCGCTCTGTCCGTACCCGACATCGGGCGCCTGAGAGGTTCACCCACCACGAGGATGGGCTTTCACCGTCGGCGGGATCCCTGGGGAATCCACTTTCCAGAGGCGTCTCGCTCACGCGGTCCTGGATGCCTGAGAGGTTCCCGGGGAGGAACTTGCTCCTTCGGCGCCGGGTGCGACAACCCCGGTCTCTCCCGCCTGAGTTCAGCGACTACCCGAGAAGAATACCCGCAGGCAGCCCCGCCAGTCCCCCAGGACGCGACCTACGTCTCAGCACCGAAAACGGCGGCGCACCCGCTGACGGGTCGTCAACGGGTGCGTGATGGCCGCAACGCCGGTCAGCCGGTCGCCCGCTCCCTGCGGCGGCGGGCCAGCTCGTCCTCGGTCAGGGGAGCGATCTCGACGCCGTCCGCACGTTCGGCCGGGAACTCGTGGATCGTCCCGCTGATCTCGCGCATCGCCCCGCTCACCGCGATGCCGAACACGCCCTGGCCGCCCTGCAGCAGGTCGACGACCTCCTCCGGCGAGGTGCACTCGTAGACGGTCGTGCCGTCGGAGAACAACGTGATGCGCGCCAGGTCCTGCACGCCGCGGCGGCGCAGGTGGTCGACGGCGACCCTGATGTTCTGCAACGAGACGCCGGTGTCGAGCAGCCGCTTCACGACCTTCAGCACCAGGATGTCCTTGAAGGAGTACAGCCGCTGGCTGCCGGAGCCGTGCGCCATCCGCACGGTCGGCGCGACCAGGCCGGTCCTGGCCCAGTAGTCGAGCTGCCGGTAGGTGATCCCCGCGATCTGACACGCCGCCGGACCCCGGTAACCGACGAGTTCGTCCGGCAGCGAGGAGTCCGGGAACAGCTCACCCTGCTGCCCGGATCCGGCCCACAAGGGCGCTTCCTCGACCACGCCTGCCTCCCCTCGCCAACGGCCACGAAAGTCGGGGCCGTCAAGCCGCCGGATCCACTCGCGCGGACCGGCGACATCCACTCGAGTTCGACGGTAAGACCGGTCCGAGGGCAGGTCAACGCGACGCGCGGGGAGTGTCGGCCCCCAACCTGAGGTCGACCCTCACACCGTCACCCGAACTAGGACGTTCAGGTGACGTTTAGTGATTGTTTAGCGGCCAAGGTGCGCGGAACGTAGTCCGTCCGAGGGACGTCCGAACGGACGGCTACGGCGCCGCGTGAAGCGGAGCGCGACAACCCGGGGCGAACTCAGGTGTCGGCGCCCCGGAAGTCCTCCGGCGAGACAGAGTCGAGGAACTCGCGGAACTTCTCGACCTCGTCCTCCTGCTCGTCCGGGATGATCAGACCGGCCTCCGCCAGCACGGACTCCTCCGCGTGGATCGGCACACCGACGCGCAACGCCAGCGCCACCGAGTCCGAGGGCCGCGCGGACACCCGCACGTCGCCGTCGAACACGAGCTCGGCGAAGAACGTGCCCTCCTGCAGGTCGGTGATGCGGACCTGCTCGAGGTTGCGGCCCAGCGCTCCGATGACGTCCTTGAGCAGGTCGTGGGTCAGCGGGCGGGCCGGACGGACACCCTGCTGCTCCAGCGCGATCGCGGTGGCCTCGACCGAGCCGATCCAGATCGGCAGGTAGCGCTCACCCTCGGTTTCCCGCAGCAGGAGGATCGGCTGGTTCTGGGGCAGCTCCACCCGGACGCCCACGACGCGCATCTCGCTCATCGGGTCTCGCCTCCCTCTGACTCGTTGGGGAGTACCCGGTTCGTCTCCGAGCATCCCCCGGCGTATGCGTTCGACGCTACCCGCCAAGCGGGCCGTGTGCTCAATCGTTGCGGGCGGAACGTGATCAAGACAATCGCGGCAGACCCGCTCGCACCGGCACCGTGTGCAACGAGGCGGGGAGGCCGGCTGATTCCCGGACCGTCCCGGGAGCTGAGAAGGACTGCGGCACGACCACCTCGTGGCTCGCCACAGCGCGGACCGCGCGCAGGTGCCCGCGCTCGACGCCAAAGTCCGGTCATCGCCCGGATCGTGCGGAGCGCGGTGACGTCATCCGCGGTGGAACGACCGCCGGGGCAAGGGCGCGGCAGACCGGCACGCTCCAGCTGGGACAGCCGGGCGGCGCTGGTTCCGGCCTGGGGCGGCACATCACCGCGGGACACCGAAGTGGAGTCCGGCCGGGTTCCTCGCGGATCATGGTGTGGCGGCAGGTGCCTGTCGCGTTGCACGGACAGCACGAACCGCGGCCTCTCGACATCCGCCCGGTCGAACCGGAGGCGGTGCGCCGGGCGGACCACCCCCTCCGCTTCCGGGAAGCGGATCTCGGAGGTGGTCACCTCGGGGAACACGGGGCGGAGCTGCGCGAGCACCGCCCCGGTGCTCATGACCCCACGGCTGAAGGGCCGCCCGGCCGGTACGCGATCAGGCTCCCGCGGAACCGGGACCCGTCAGGAAGACCAGGCGGAACTTGCCGATCTGCACCTCGTCACCGTTCGCGAGGACGGCCTGGTCGACCGGCTCGCGGTTGACGTAGGTGCCGTTCAGGCTGCCCACGTCGATGACGACGAACTCGCCGCTCTCCCTGCGGAACTCGGCGTGGCGGCGCGAGACCGTCACGTCGTCGAGGAAGATGTCGCTGTCGGGGTGGCGCCCCGCGCTCGTCGTGTCGCGGTCCAGCAGGAACCGCGAACCGGCGTTCGGGCCGCGCTTCACCACGAGCAGCGCGGAACCGGCGGGAAGGGCGTCGACACCGGCAACGGCCGGCTCCTGCGCGGGTGCCTCGGTGCCGCCCTCCATCTCCTGGAGGAAGTCCGCCCGGAAGACGGAGGTCCGCTCCGGGGACTGCTCCGGCGGAACGCCTGGGCCGTCGTTCGTGCTCACCTGAGCTCTCCTCCTGCTGCTGGGTCCGTCGTTTCCGGTAAAACCTATCGCGTTCGGGTCGCTGCCCGAGGAGCGGCTCCCCTTCCGGCCGAAGATCCGGCGAAAGATCGACGTCACTCCTTCTCCACCAACGCCTTGTACCCGTCGGCGTCCAGCAGTCCCTCGACCGCCTCGGGGTCGTTCAGGCGCAGCTCGACCATCCAGCCCTCGCCGTACGGGTCCGTGTTGATGGACTCCGGCGACTGGACCAGGGCGTCGTTGATGGCCACGACCTCGCCGTCGAGCGGCGCGTAGAGGTCGGACACGCTCTTGGTGGACTCGACCTCGCCGAACGTGTCGCCGGCCGAGACCGTGTGGCCCACCTCGGGCAGCTGGACGAAGACCACGTCACCGAGCTGTTCCTGGGCGTAGTCGGTGATGCCGACCCGCACGGTGTTCTCACCTGTGCGGACGACCCACTCGTGTTCCTCGGTGTAGCGAAGCTCCTCGGGAATCAACTGACTGCGCTCCTCGTGCTGAACCTGTATGGGGTGATCTTTTCACGCGGCCTTTCCGGGAGTGACCCGCAGGGCCGAGAAGAACTGGTAGACGTACAAAAGCGCCGACCACAGGTATAACGCCCCGCCCCACGCCGTGAACGCGTAGGCGAACGGCTGGGCGATGTGCGCCCACGTCCAGTCGCCCTGCGCGAGCAGCAGCAGGGGGAACGCGTACAGCAGGTTGAACGTCGCGGCCTTGCCCAGGTAGGTGACCTCGAACGGGCCCCAGCCGCGGTGGCGCAGGACCAGCAGGCAGAGGCCGACGACGACCTCGCGCGCGACCAGCACGAGGGCGATCCACAGCGGCACGATGTCCCTGATCACGAACGCGAGCAGCGTGCAGAACACGTACAGGCGGTCGGCGGCCGGGTCGAGCAGCGCGCCCAGCCGGCTCATCTGGTCGAGCCAGCGGGCGAGCTTGCCGTCCAGCCAGTCGGACAGGCCCGCGAAGACGAGGACGAGCAGCGCCCAGCCGTCGGCGCGGGGTCCGAGCAACAGGTACAGGAAGAGCGGAACACCGGCCAGCCGCAACACGCTGAGCAGGTTCGGAATCGTCAGCAGGCGATCAGCCGGGTCACGCACACCCGCACTCTAAACGAGTGGCTGCGCAGGGGCTGCCGGATGGCGTCACGGCACGCGGTGCGACTGGTTGCGGGTGGTGCGTGGTCGGTGCTGTTCTCGTGGTGCCGGGTCCGGTGGTGCGGGGTGGTTCAGGCGGACCTGGTGAGGGTCCAGCCGCGGCGGTTCAGCTCGGCCCCGGTGAGCGCGTGCGGGCGGCCGCGGTCGTCACGCCCCACCCAACGGGCGCGGAAACCCTCAAGCACGTAGGCGTGACCCCTGCTCCACACGACGCTGCACGGCGCGGTGGGCAGCTCTGCGGTCGGCTGCGGCTGGGTCTCCGTGGCGGTTCTCATCTCAATCCCTCCGTGACATCAGGGATGTCGTGCTCCGGGGTTCCGGCGTTATCCCTGTGAACGGATTCTGTCCGACTGTGGTTCAGGACACGTGTCCGATTCGGGTCCGAAGCGTTAACTGGGCGGAACACCGCGCCGAGCTGTTCGGGCCCGAAGCGCGGCGGATGTCCGGGTCGTTGCCTGCGCAACCGTTCGTCGCGCACCGATGACCACACGTCTCGTCAGTTCGATCGGCTCGGCCTAACGTGAGCGCGTGGACCACGTGAAGTTCGGGCCGGAGCTCCTGTCCCGGTTGATGGAGCACCTCTGCTCGCAGCTGCACGGCTGCCGCGGGGTGGGGCTGTCGGTGTGGCCGGACGGAGCGTTGCTCAGCGCCGTGGGGGTCGCGGAGCAGCTGGACCAGGCCCAGGTGGACGGTGCGTGCGGACCGCTCGTCGACGCCTCGCGCGACGAGCGGCAGGTCACCGGCGAGGTCGGGGGCTGCCACGTCGTGGCGGTGCCGGGCAGCTGGGGTGACGGCGGCCCGGTGGTGCTGACGGTGTACCTCGACCACGAACCGCACGCGGAGGACCTGAAGGCGATCGAGGAGACCGAGCCGCTGGTCGCGACGGCGGCCGCGGTGGTCGAGTTCTGCTCGGGCGAGGTGCTGCGGGCCGACCAGATGGTGCGGATGGTGCAGCACCGGCGCTACATCGAGCAGGCCAAGGGACTGCTGATGGCTTCGCGGCTGTGCACGCCCGGTGAGGCGTTCGAGCTGCTCGTGCGGGCGAGCCAGCACGCGAACGCGAAGCTGCGCGACGTGGCGATCGCCCTGGTGCTCGTGGTGGGTGGTGAACTGGAGGACAACGGCGACGAGGTGACGTTGCCGCCGCAGATCGCCTATGACACCGCTCGCAGGCTTTGGGGAGCATTGCATGTTTAGCGGTTCCCCCACTCGGGTACGGACCCCACGATCTGTCCTGTCGAGCGGCCTCTCCCGTACGGTGAGGGCGCAGCGGTTGAGCCAGCAGCCGCGTGGGGGGCCGCTGCTGTGGCGGCCTCCTAGTTGTGTGCGAGTAGGGAGAACATCGGTGACTGTGCAGGACCCGCAGACCATTGAGCTGTCGGCCCGGCAGCCGGCCGAGGGCGTCACGGTGCTCGCCGTGTCCGGCGAGGTCGACATGGTGTCCGCGCCGACGTTGCGCGAAGCCCTGGTGAACGGTCTCACCGACGGCGGGACGTTCGTGGTGGACATGACCGGCGTGACGTTCCTCGGTTCCGCCGGCCTGGCCGTGCTCGTGGAGGCGGCGCGACTGGCGCCGCAGCACAACGCGGCGCTGAAGGTCGTGGCGACCAAACGGGCCGTGACGCGGCCCCTGGAGGCCACCGGCCTGGGTGAGGTGTTCAGCGTGCACGAGTCGGTGGACGCCGCGCTCAGCTGATCCCCTCCGGCACGACGGTGAGCCGGTTGCCCGCTGCCGCCAGCGCCGACGCGACCTCTGCCAGCGCGTGCGCGACACCCTCGCGGTGCGCGCCGAGGCCGGTCAGGTCGACGGTCAGCGGCACGGCGCCGCCGCGCGCCGCGGTGATCAGCGACCGCCGCAACGACGGTCCCGCCGAGGCGGGCGCGTCGCCGCGCACCACCGCCACCACGCCCGAGGAGGTCTCGTAGGCATGCACGTGGCAGTCGGGTGCGGCGTCCGCCGTCGTGGGCGACGGGGTACGGGCCCTGTGCAGCCGCACGGTCGTGCCGTTCGCCGAGCGGTGGATCTCGACGTCGTCCACGCTCTCCCTCATGAGCAGGAGTCCCCTGCCCCGTGTGGTGAGAGCGGGCGGCGGCACGCGCCACCGGCCGTGGTCGACCACGTCCACGGTGATGCCGCCGTCGTGGACGGCACTGGCGTGCACCTCGATGGTGCCGCGCACAGGTCCGGGGTAGGCGTGCTCGATCGAGTTGTTCACCGCCTCGCTGACTGCGAGGACGAGGTCTTCCGCCTCGTCCCCGGTGACACCGCCGCCCTGCAGCCACTCACGCAGCTGATGGCGCACACGCCCGGTCTCGTGCGCGTCTGCCGGAAAACGGAGGGCCAGGAAGTCCTCGTGCACCAGCACAACGCTCCTCCCCTTGATCTCTTGCCTCCAGCAGGGGATTTCCCTGGGCACCGAGCCGATACACGTGTGAAATGAGATCGTTTCGGGTACGGCATTGATGTGCCGGCCTACAGCAGAACGGACTACGAGGTGGGTGTGACGCAATTGTCAGGGGTCGAACTGCGCATGGCAGCGGACCCGACGCAGCTCTCCATCGCGCGCGCCGTCGCGGCGGACATCGCGATGCGGCAGGACTTCGACCTCGACGCGATCGAGGACCTCAAGCTCGCGGTCGACGAGACGTGCTCGACGCTGATCACGCTCGCCGCCGACGACGCGGTCCTGAGCGCCCACTTCGCGGTCGACGCCGCGGGTGCGGTCAGGGTGAGCGCGAAGGTCGCCGCCAAGGCCGCGGCCGGGCCGGACGAAGGCAGCTTCGGCTGGCGGGTGCTGACCGCGCTGGTGGACTCGGTGGAGACCTCTGTCGCCGAGACCGAGGGGTTCGTGGTCCGCATCGACCTCGTGAAGTCCTCCGCTGGGGCGGTGGATGAGTGACCGGGTCCGAAGAGGCGACCACGACGACCTCGACGACCTCGAAGGGCGGTGACTACGACCACCTGGCACCGCTGTTCGCCGAGCTGGCCGTGACGCCGCCGGGGCCGCAGCGGGAGACGTTGCGGGACCGGCTCGTCACCGAGCACCTGCCGGTCGCCCAGCACATCGCGCGGCGCTTCGGCCACCGCGGTGAGCCGCACGAGGACCTCGTCCAGGTGGCGACGGTCGGACTGATCAACGCGGTCGACCGGTTCGACCCCGACCGCGGCAGCGACTTCCTGTCGTTCGCGGTGCCGACGATCATGGGTGAGGTGCGGAAGTACTTCCGCGACTCGTCGTGGTCGGTGCGGATGCCGCGGCGGCTCAAGGAGCTGCACCTCGCGATCAACGCCGGCACCTCGCGGCTCTCGCAGTCGCTGGGCCGCGCGCCGACACCGTCGGAGCTGGCCGAGCACCTGGGTCTGAGCAGGGAAGAGGTCCACGAGGGACTCGCGGCGGGCAACGCCTACCAGAGCGCGTCCCTGGACGACATGCTGATGTCGGAGGACTCGTCGATCTCGCTCGGTTCCACGATCGGCGAGGAAGACCCGGAGATCGCGATGATCGAGCAGCGGGAGGCGTTGCACCCGCTGCTGCAGAAGCTGCCGGAACGCGAGCGCAAGATCGTGATCATGCGGTTCTTCGGCAACATGACGCAGACGCAGATCGCGCAGAAGGTCGGCATTTCGCAGATGCACGTGTCGCGGCTGCTCGCGAAGACGTTGCGTCAGCTGCGCGACGTCCTGGAGGAGTGACCCGTTCCCGAACGGTGAACGTTCCCACGACCCCGCGTCCTCGTTCCGGAACGAGGACGCGGGGTTTCTTCATGTGCCCCGGAGTGCGCAATGCGGGTTGCTCTTACGCGGCACGCACGCGGCGGCGTGCCGCCGAGATGATCTGGCGCCGTTCGTCTTCACCCATGCCACCCCACACGCCGTAGGGCTCCTGGGACTCGAGGGCGTGCGCACGGCACTGCGCGAGCACCGGGCACTGCGAGCAGATCGCCTTGGCCTTCTCCTCGCGCGCGGCCCTGGCGTAGCCGCGCTCGTTGTCCGGGTGGAAGAAGATGGCGCTGTTCTGGCCGCGGCACAGCCCTTCCATTTGCCAGTCCCACACCTCGGTGACGGGTTTGGGCAGACGGGTCGTGCAGGTCATCGCGACTCCCTAGGACTGGGGCGGAAGAGTTGCGATCACTGCGTACCCGTGGTTCGGCCGGGGATAAACCTGTGCGGGCGGTCTTACAGCCGCTCGGGCGCGGAGATTCCGAGCAGGCCGAGTCCCAGGGTCAGCACCCGGCCCGTGAGGCGGAGCAGGTGCAGGCGGGAGTCCTGCAGCTCCTGCGTCTCGGCCTTCTTCACCGGGCAGTTCTCGTAGAACGTGGAGAGGGCCGTCGCGGTGTCGAACAGGTAGGCGGTCAGCTTGTGCGGGGCCAGGTCGTCGATGGCCGCCTGGACCGCCGAGGGCAGCTGGAGCAGCTTCAGCGCGAGGTCCCGTTCGGCCTGCTCGGCGAGGGTGACGGGGGCGTCTTCCGGGACCGTACGACCGACCTTGCGCGCGATGGAGTGCGTGCGCGCGTTGGCGTACTGCACGTAGACGGACGTGTCGCCGGTCTTCGCGAGCATCTTGTCCCACGAGAAGACGTAGTCCTTCTCGCGGTCGTTGTGCAGGTCGGCGTACTTCACCGCGCCGATGCCGAGGACGCGGGCGAGCTCCTCGCGCTCGGCACCCTCCACTTCGGACGTCTCCGGGATCGCCTTCTCGGCGTGCTCCACGGCCTCGGTGAGCAGGTCGACCAGCTTGATCGTGCCGCCGGCGCGGGTGCGGATGGTCTTGCCGTCCTCCCCCAGGATCGTGCCGAACGGCGTGTGGACCGCCGTGTGCGCGTCGTCGAGCCAGCCGGCCTGCTTCGACGTCGCGAAGACCATCTGGAAGTGCAGCGTCTGCGGCGCGCCGACCACGTAGATCAGCTGGTCGACCGCGCGCTCGCGCACCCAGTACCGCACGGTCGCGAAGTCCGTGGTCGCGTACCCGTAGCCGCCGTCGCTCTTGCGCACGATCAACGGCTGCCGGTCGCCCTCACGCCCCTTGAAACCGGGCGGGAACACGCACAGCGCGCCGTCGGACTCCTCGACCAGCCCCTTCTGCTGCAGCTCGGTGATCGTGTCCGCGAGGAACGGGTTGTAGAAGCTCTCGCCGTAGGTGTCCTCGGCGGTGAGCTTGATGCCCAGCACGTCGTAGATGTGGTCGAAGTGCCGCTGCGACTCCGCGACCAGCTCCCGCCACAACCTCAGCGTCGCCTCGTCACCACCCTGCAGCAGCACGACCCGCCGCCGCGCCCGGTCGGCGAACGCCGGGTCGCTGTCGAACTTGGCCCGCGCCGCCTGGTAGAAGCCGTTGAGGTCGCTGATCCGGAACTCGTCACCGTGCCCGAGGTCGGTGAGGTGCTCGATGAGCATGCCGAACGGCGTGCCCCAGTCGCCCAGGTGGTTGTGCGGGATCACCTCGTGCCCCGCGAACGCCAGCAGCCGCGACAACGCGTCACCGATGACCGTCGACCGGACGTGCCCGACGTGCATCTCCTTCGCGACGTTCGGGCTGCTGTAGTCGATCGCGATCCGGCGCGGCTCGTCCGTCGTCGGCACCCCGAGCCGGTCGTCGGTCCCCAGCCGCGCGACCTGCTCCTCCAGCCACCCGCGGGTCAGCCGGAGGTTGATGAACCCCGGCCCCGCGACCTCCGGCGCCTCCACGACGTCCGCCGAGCCGAGGTGCTCGACGATCAGCTGGGCCACCTCGCGCGGGTTCTTGCCGACCTTCTTGGCCAGGCTCATCGCCACGTTGCACTGGTAGTCCACACCGTCTCGGTTGGACGGTCGGATCAGCGCTTCCTCCGCGGTGATGTCGACATCCAGTGCGGCGCGCAACGCCCGCGCGACCCGCTGGCCCAGCTCGAGCCCGACATCCCCACGCAGCACTGAACCCACCTTTCGACCGCGGCTTTGCTGCCCAGTATTTCACCAGCCGCAAACCGAATGGCACCGCGGCTGGATCGGGCGGCGTTCCGGGTGGGCGGGCTGGGTGGGCGGGCTGGCGGCGCGGAGGTGGTGGACGTGGGGTGAGGGGGCGGCGCGGAGGGGGGGCGCGCGGGAGGCGGATGGGGCGGTGCCGGAGGTGGGCGTGCGCGGGTTGAGGTGACACGCACGGTCAGACCGCGGCGAGCGGTCGCGCAATGTGCGCACGGGAGCGCGGCGTGTGGGAGGCCATAGCGCGCGTTAGGGGCGCGCGGGTGTGGGCAGGCACGGCGTGTGTGGGAGGCGTGACGCGCGTTGCGGGCATGGCGCGCGTTGCAACGCCACACGCCAGCGGCGGCACACCGCGCGCACGGGAGGCGCGGCGTTCGTGCGCGAACACGAGCGTTGGCGAGGCGGCAGCGCGCACGGCGTCCCGTAGGCGAGCGGCCGGGCAACGCGCGCAGGAGGTGCGGAGTGCAAGAAGCCCACGTGGGCGAACCGATGCCCCGAAGCGCCACCTCCGAACCCGCGCCCGTGTGCCGAACGAACGGACCGAACCCCTCAGCCGGGTCCGCGCCGTCTCACCAGCCCGTCACCACCGCCCGAGCAACAACGCACCGCCCCCGACGAGTGCCGCCACGCTCACCAGCCCGAACAGCGTCACCCACCCGAACGCCGGAAAGCCGGTCAGCCGGGCCAACTGGTCGGCGTCGGACTGCGGTGCCTGCCGGCGCCACCGCTTGACCTGCAGCTCCCACACCGGCCGGACGCCGCCGAGGAGCAGGAACCAGGCGAACACGTACGCGGCCGCGTCCCTGACCTCCGGTGCGGCGTAGAACGAGATGAAGAAGAACGCGGCGCCGGTCACGATGATGGAGAGGACGCCGAACACGTTGCGGATCATGATCAGCATGGCCGCGAGGAAGCCGATGGTGATCCAGAGCATCAGGCGGATCTGGTCGGTGGTGATGAGCAGTGCGGCGCCGAAGCCGAGCAGTGAGGGTGCGATGTAGCCGGCCAGCGCGGTGAAGACCATGCCGGGGCCGCGGGGTTTGCCGCGGGAGACGGTGAGGCCGCTGGTGTCGGAGTGCAGCTTGATGCCGCTGAGGCGGCGGCCGGTCAGCACCGCGAGCAGGGCGTGGCCGCCCTCGTGGGCGATGGTGATGACGTTGCGGGTGAGGCGCCAGACCGCGGACAGGGCCACGGCCAGGAAGGCGGCGAGCGCGGTGCCCCACGTGATCAGGACCTCGTGCGAGAGCAGTTCGTCCGGAAGCATCGCGACATGGAAGCAGACGCGCCGTGAGAGCCGCATGTGGGCCTCTCACGGCGCGTCTGCTCCGGACAGGGGTCTTCGGTTGTCCGGGTGAAGCGACTAGTGCTTGATCCGGTGGTCGATCTTGTCGCGGTCCACGCGGTCGGTCTTGGGGTCCACCACGGCCTGTTCCTTCGTGATGGGCTCCTGGGCGCGCGGGCTGACCGCCGGGTCCACGTGCTCGATCGTGCGGTCGTCGCCGCGACCGATGTGGTCGTGGGTCATGCCGTCGTGGGTCACGCGGTCGTGCGGGCCGACGTGGTCGTGCCGCTCGTCGTACGCATCGCGCGGCTCCGGCAGGTCGGGGTCCTCCTCGATCAGCTTGCGGCGCGCGGGCAGAACCGCGAGCAGCAGGCCGAAGAGGGCGATGCCGAGGTGCAGCCAGTTGTCGTTCGTGTTGAGCGCCAACGGGTTGCCGATCGCCGACACCGGGTTCTGGGCGACGATTCCCGTGATCATCAGGCCCCAGACGAACAGGGCGCCGAAACCGAGGAACAGCAGCCACCCGTACAGCCGGGCGAGGCCCGAACCGAGAGCCATCACCAGGCCGAGCACGCCGACGATCACGTGCACCAGGTTGTGCAGCGCGTTGACGGAGAACCCGAGCACGAACGAGTGCGTGGCCCAGTCGTTCACCCCCGTGCGGGTGAAGCCCACGACGCCGAACACGATGAACGCGATGCCGGCCAAGGCGGCCAGCAGCTGCACTGGTTGCAGACCGGCGACCTTGACAGTGACGCGGTGGTGGGTCATGACGCCCTCCAGGCTCCGTACTTGGTCGCCGGAGTACTACCCTGCGGCCGCTCCGGCCAAACCGTGCACGGACACATCGGGCATGCCATTGCGCGCCACGACGACGTTGCGCTTGGCGATGTGCACCACGCGCGCACGAGACGGGTTGACCAGCACGGTCACCTCGGCGTTGAGCTCGGCGTGGACGCGGACCTCGACCTGGGTGCCACAGGCGGCGGCGTTGCGCAGGGCAGCGGACAACGTGTCCAGGTTCCACGGTTTGACGAGCCGGAACTCGAACTCGTCGACGTGCAGGACGGCCCACAGCTCGGTGCCGGTGGGTGGGTCGGTCGGGTTCATGCGGCGGTCTCCTCGCGGGCCTGGGACGAACCGGTCCGGCGCCGGGCGGTGCTCGGCTTGCGGCCAGGTTCGTTGCACTGCACCGCGTCGGCCCTGACGCGCTCCCCGCACGTCGCCGCCGCGGTGGGCGGGCGCACGCGCATCTTCCACCGCGGCAACGCCTTCGTCGACGTCACCTGGGAACGCCACGCACACCCCGCCCGTACTCAAAGAGGACGGTGCGGGGTGTCAGATACGGCCGGGCATCGCCTGCGGTTTGCGCCCGATCCCGGCGTACGCACCGGGAACCACGCACGGCGCCTCGATCTCCAGGCCCTCCAGCAGCTGCTCGACCGGCTGCGGGTGGGAGAGCACGAGGAAACCGCCCGCGGGCAGCGCGTGCCGGTAGCGGCGGACGACGCGGCCGGGACCGGTGGCGTCGTCGATGTACCGCAGCACGTCCACCATGAGTACGGCGTAGGGCGCGCGCAGGTCCAGGTGGGACAGCACCCCCGGATGCCGCAGCACCTGCTCCGGCCGGCGCAGGTCCGCCTGGATCGCGCACGTCCGCGGCTCACCGCGCAGCAGACCGCGGGAGAACGCGGCGGTCACCGGGTCGGAGTCCACGTAGACGACGCGGGCGTCGGGCAGCGTCTGGTGCGTCGCACCGCACGTCGGGATGCCGGAGCCGAGGTCGAGGAACTGGCGCACGCCCGACTCCCAGCAGTGCCGGACGGCGTGGCGCAGGAAGAGCCGGTGAGCTCGGGTGACGAGCGGCAGCTCCGGGTCGATCCGGACGGCCTGTTTGGCGAACGCGCGGTCGGCGGCGTAGTTGTGGGCGCCGCCCAGGTAGTAGTCGTGGATCCGCGCGGCGTTCGGCCGACGTACGTCGACCTCGTACCGGGCGAAGGCGGGGACCGCAGCCATTCGCAGAGCGTAACTGGCGCCTAGACCATTCGGGCGAAGTTTTCGAAGATTCTTTGGGGCCGTCTGACATTCACCCGGTTGACGGCGGGCCCGGTCCACCCCACAGAGACCGGGCCACGTAGCACGTACGGGAATCGAACCCGTGTTTCCGGAGTGAGAATCCGACGTCCTGACCACTGGACGAACGCGCCGAGAACGAGCATTAAGAGAAATGCTCGAAGAAAATGGTTGGACATGCTTTCAGCTGGTCACAGCTTGGCCGGAGCTCCGGTCCATTCATCTGCTCGGATCATGCAACAATCATGACCGACCACCCGAGAAGGCCGCAAAGGAATTAATCGAGCCACATCAGGGCGAGCCAGAGCGCGGCTCGCGCGTCGGCGGAACCGAGGTCGCGGCCGAGCAGCCGTTCGGCGTGGGCGATCCGGTGCCGGACGCTGTTGCGGTGCACCCCGAGCACCGCGGCGGCCCGGTCCCAGCTGCCGTGCTGGCCCAGCCAGGCCCTCAGCGTCTCGACCAGCTCCGGCCTTCCGACCAGTCCGGCCAGCTCCCTGCGGGCGAACGCGGACGCCACCGCCGGGTCCAGCAGCGAGGTCAGGTCGGACGAGGCGAACGCGGGCGCGCCGGTCGCCAGTGCGCGTGGCAGCAGGGCGGCGGCCTCCGCCACGGCGGCGCCGATCTCGGGAGCGGGCAGGGTTCCCGACTCGTCGGCGGCCACCGGCGCGGACACGCCGACCGGGCCCGTCACCGCGACCCCCGCCGAGACCAGCGCGAGGAACCCGTCCGCCGCCTTGGACACCAGCGGCCCGTACCGCCGGGCCAGCACGTCGTACTCCACCCGCGACTCCCCCGCCACCACCCGGTACGGGCCGGGCCCCAGCACGGCCGCCAGGTCCGGCACCCGCGACCGCAGCAGCACCGAGGCCGCGAGCCGCGCGAGCCGGCCGCGTTCGCTCTCGACGTCCCTGCGCAGCAGTCCCAGCAACGCCAGCGCGACCGCGACCACGGCCCGTTCGGCCGGCGACAGCGCGGCCGCCCGCCGCACCACGAGCACAGAGGACTCGACCGGGTCGAGCGTCACGTGCTCATCACCCACCCGGGCGGAGGCCGAACGGGGGCCGGTTCCGGACGCGACCCGGTCCACGAGGGACGCGACGTCCGCCGGTGCCGAGGCGGGTTCGACGAGCTCCGCGCGGCAGTCCAGCACGACCGCCAGCGTGGTCAGCACCGACTCCACCGGCCGGACGCGGGTCGCGGCACGGGTGAGCGCGCGCTGGCTGTCCGCGAGCATCCGCTGCTCCCTCACGGCGATCTCCGCGAGCAACGCGCCCAACGCCTGCGACACGGCCAGGAACGGCGTGGACGGTGGCACGACCAGCAGCGGCATCCCCTGCTCCGCGCAGGCTCGCACCAGCGACGGCGGCACCGCGGGGAACTCCGGCTCGACCCCGAACCCGATCGCCGACACGCCTGACGACACCAGCCCGGCCACGTAGCCCGGCACGTCGTCCGGGAACCGCACCCCGGCCGTGAGCAGGAGCTCCTCGCCAACCAGGTACGGCGTCGGGTCGGCGAGCTCGGACACGTGGGCCCAGCGGACCGGCCGGTCCAGTCCCGACGCTCCACTGAGCACGGTCAGCCCGAGGTCGGCTCGGGCGACCAGCGCGCGCAGCGGGACGGTTTGCTCAGCCACAAGCCCAGGATTGTGCAGAACAACCGCTTACCGGCGCCAGCCCGCGTTCCTACTGTGACCTGCAACCTGAGGAGGTCCGAGGAGTGGCTCTCGACTACGCGGTGATCGCCGCCTACGTGCTCGGCATGATCGGCATGGGCTGGTGGGGCCTGCGCCGCGCCACCAGCAGGAGCGAGTACCTGGTCGCCGGACGCAGGCTCGGCTTCGCGATGTACTCCGGCACCATGTCCGCCGTCGTGCTCGGCGGCGCGTCGACCATCGGTGGCGTCGGACTCGGTTACAAATACGGCATCTCCGGCGCGTGGATGGTGTTTGCCATCGGGCTCGGCATCCTGCTGCTGAGCGCCCTGTTCGCGCGCCGGATCGTGCGGCTCAAGGTCTACACCGTCTCCCAGATGCTCGACCTGCGCTACGGCGGCAGCTCGTCGCGGGTGTCCGGCGCGGTGATGTGGGCGTACACGCTGATGCTGACCGTCACGTCCACGATCGCGTACTCCACGATCTTCACCGTCCTCTTCGGACTGCCGAAGGCCGTCGGCGTGGTCGTCGGCGGCAGCATCGTGGTGCTGTACAGCGTTCTCGGCGGCATGTGGTCGATCACGCTGACCGACATCGTGCAGTTCGTCGTGAAGACGATCGGGATCCTGTTCCTGCTGCTGCCGATCTCGCTGTCCGCGGCGGGCGGTTTCGACGGCATCCGGGAACGCCTGAACGACCCGGCGGTGTTCGACGTCGGCAACATCGGCGTCGGCACGATCGTCACCTACCTGCTGATCTACGTGTTCGGCCTGTTGATCGGGCAGGACATCTGGCAGCGGGTGTTCACCGCGCGGTCGCCGGAGGTGGCCGTGGCCGGTGGCGTGACCTCCGGGCTGTACTGCCTGGTCTACGCCGTGGCCGGTGCGTTGATCGGCACCGCGGGCAGGGCGCTCTACCCCGGCATCGCCAACTCCGACGAGGCGTTCGCGACGATCGTGGAGAACCTGCTGCCGACCGGTGTGCGCGGGCTCGTGCTCGCCGCCGCGCTGGCGGCCATGATGTCCACGTCGTCCGGTGCGCTGATCGCGTGCGCGACCGTGGCGTCCAACGACATCTGGAAGCGCGGCAACAAGGGTGACGGCGACGTGCACTCGAACCGGATGTTCACGCTCGTGCTCGGTGTCGTCGCGATCGGCATCGCGGTGGCGCTGAACGACGTCGTGGCCGCGCTGACCGTGGCCTACAACATCCTCGTGGGCGGCCTGCTGGTGGCGATCCTCGGCGGGCTGGTGTGGAAGCGCGGCACGCAGATCGGCGCGATGGCGTCGATGGCGATGGGCTCGCTGACGGCGATCACGTTCATGGTGCTGGACGGCGTGCTCGCCGACTCCCCCATCTACTACAGCCTCGGCGCGTCGCTCGTGACGTACGTCGTGGTCAGCCTCGCCACCCCGCCCACCGACCCGGCCGTGCTGGCCGCCTGGAACCGGCGCGTGGCCGGCGGTGCGACCGAAGAGGAGCTGGTGAGCTCGTGATCGGCCCCGTCGACTCCTCGCGGGTGCCGCGCTACGCGGGCCCCGCGACCTTCGCCCGGCTGCCGCGCCTGGACCAGGTGCCGCACGCGGACGTCGCGGTGGTGGGCGTCCCGTTCGACACCGGCGTCTCGTACCGGCCGGGCGCGCGGTTCGCGCCCGCGGCGGTGCGCGAGGCGTCCCGGCTGCTCCGCCCGTACCACCCGGCGCTGGACGTGTCGCCGTTCGACCGGGTGCAGGTCGTGGACGGCGGGGACATCGCGGTCAACCCGTTCCACATCGGCGAGGCGATCGAGACGATCGAGGCCGCGGCCACCGGCCTGCAGTCCGGCGGCACCCGCCTGGTGACGATCGGCGGCGACCACACGATCGCGCTGCCGCTGCTGCGGGCCGTGTCGCAGATCCACGGACCCGTTGCGCTGCTGCACTTCGACGCGCACCTCGACACGTGGGACACGTACTTCGGCGAGCCGTACACGCACGGGACGCCGTTCCGCCGCGCGGTCGAGGAAGGCGTCCTCGACACCTCGGCGATCTCCCACGTCGGCACGCGCGGACCGTTGTACGGCAAGAAGGACCTGGAGGACGACCGGCGGCTCGGGTTCGGGATCGTGACCTCGGCTGACGTCCTGCGCCGAGGGGTCGACGAGACGGTCGACGCGCTGCGGCAGCGGATCGGGGCCCGGCCGGTGTACGTGTCGGTCGACATCGACGTGCTGGACCCCGCGCACGCGCCCGGAACCGGGACACCGGAGGCCGGGGGCATGACGTCGCGGGAGCTGCTGGAGATCCTGCGCGGGCTGCGGGGGCTGAACCTGGTCGGAGCGGACGTGGTGGAGGTGGCACCGGCCTACGACCACGCGGACATCACCTCTGTGGCAGCCTCGCACGTGGCGTACGACCTGGTGAGCTTGATGGCGTTGAAGGAGGAGACGTGATGACCACGGCGCCATCACCTCTGTGGCAGACAGCGCCCATGGTGGCGTACGACCTGGTGAGCTTGATGGCGTTGAAGGAGGAGGACGCGTGACCGTGTCCCGCACCGGCGGTGACCTCGTGGTCGAGACGCTGGAAGCACTCGGCGCGACCACCGTGTTCGGCATTCCCGGCCAGCACGCCCTGGGCCTGTTCGACGCGTTGCGGCGGTCGGAACTGCGGTACGTGGGTTCGCGGACCGAGGTCAACGCCGCCTTCGCCGCCGACGGGCACGCGCGGATCACCGGTTCGGTGACGCCGTTGCTCGTGTCGACCGGGCCGGGTGCGTTGCAGACGCTGGCCGGGTTGCAGGAGTCGGCCGCTGCTTCGGCGCCCGTGCTGGGGATCTCGTCGCAGATCCCCAAGGCCGGTCTTGGCGGCGTGCGCGGCGGATATCTGCACGAGCTGACGGACCAGCTGGCGTCGTTCCGCGACATCGTGAAGCACGCGCGCGTTGTCCGGCACGCGTCGCAGATCCCGTCGGCGCTGACCGAGGCGTGGGAGATCGCGCTGACCGCGCCCCACGGGCCGGTGTGGCTGGAGATCCCGCAGGACGTGCTGCTCGGCCCGGCCGGCGTGCCGCCCGTGACGACCGTGTCGTGCTCACCGCGCGAGCTGCACCCGCGGCCGGAACTGGTCGCGGAGGCCGTGCGGTTGCTGGACGGCGCGCGACGCCCCGTGATCCTCGCCGGTGGCGGTGCGTCCGGGCCCGAACTGGCCGAGCTGGCCGAGAAGCTGCGCGCGCCGGTGGTGAGCACGTTCGGCGGCAAGGGCAACTTCCCGTGGGAGCACCCGCTGTCCGCGCAGTCGTGGCTGGAGGACCGGCACACCACGGAGTTCCTCGCCGACGCCGACGTGCTGCTCGTCGTGGGGTCCGGCTTGGGCGAGCTGTCCAGCAACTACCGGACGTTCCGGCCGCGCGGCACCGTGGTCCAGATCGAGGCGGACCTCGGCAAGCTGGAGTCGAACTACCCCGCCCTGGGCATCCACGCCGACGCCCGGCACGCGTTGCGCGCGCTGGTTTCCGGTGTCACGGCAAGGGATGCCGACGGCGTCGCCGAGCGGCGGGTCGCGGAGCTGTTGTCGTCGGTGGGCGACCGCCTGCGCGGCCAGGACCTCGACCTGGAGCTCGGGGTGCTGCGGGCGTTGCGCGCCGCCGTGCCCGACGGCACGCCGACCTGCTGGGACATGACGATCCTCGCCTACTGGGCCTGGTCGGCCTGGGACCCGCGCGGCGGCGCGCAGTTCTCCGCCCAGGGCGCGGGCGGCCTCGGCTACGGCTTCCCGGCGGCACTGGGCGTTGCGGCGGCGCACGACGGCCCGGTGCTCGCGGTCTCCGGCGACGGCGGCGCCATGTACGGCATCTCGGAACTGGCCGTCGCCGCCCAGCACGGCTCGCGCGTGGTGTGGCTGATCGTGGACGACGGCGGCTACGGCATCCTGCGCGAGTACATGACCGACGCGTTCGGCCAGGCCACCGGAACCGAGCTGACCCGCCCGGACTTCGTGGCCCTCGCCGCGTCGTTCGGCGTCCCGGCCACCCTCAGCTCGCCCGAGTCCCTGCGCGAGGACCTCGCCAAGGCCTTCGCCGGACCCGGCCCGCACGTGGTGGTCCTGCCCGCCGTGCTGCGCATGTTCGCCCCCACGCACCTGGAGCACCCGTGATCGTCGCGAACTTCATCAACGGCACCTCTTCGGCCGCCACCGACACCTCGCCGCTCGTCGATCCTGCAACAGGTTCCGAGTTCGGCCGTGCCGTCGTCTCCCGTGCCGGTGAAGTCGACGCGGCCGTTGCCGCGGCCGCCGACGCCTTCGTCCCGTGGTCGCGCACCACCCCTTCGGAACGCCAGCAGGCGTTGCTGAGGCTCGCCGACCTGGTCGAGGCGCACGCGTCGGACCTCGCCGACGCCGAGGTCCGCGAAACCGGCAAGATCCGCTCAGTGGTGCTGGAGGAGGAGATCCCCCAGTGCGCCGACCAGCTCCGCTTCTTCGCGGGCGCGGCGCGTGCCCTGTCGTCCGCCTCCGCCGGTGAGTACCTGCCGGGCCACACCTCGTACCAGCGCCGTGAGCCCGTCGGCGTGATCGCGCAGATCACGCCGTGGAACTACCCGCTGATGATGGCCGTGTGGAAGATCGCCCCAGCTCTGGCCGCCGGCAACACGGTCGTGCTGAAGCCCGCGGACACCACCCCGTCGTCCTCGGTGCTGCTCGCATCGCTGGCCTCTCAGGTCCTTCCCGCCGGAGCGTTCAACGTCGTGCTGGGCGACCGCGACACGGGCCGCCTGCTCGTGGAACACCCGGTGCCCGCCATGGTGTCGCTGACCGGCTCGACACGTGCCGGCGTGGAGGTCGCGCGCTCCGCCGCCGCAACCGTGAAGCGCACGCACCTCGAACTCGGCGGCAACGCGCCGGTCCTGGTGTTCGACGACGTGGACGTGGCCGCCGCCGCTTCGGGTGTCGTCGGTGCCGCGTTCTACAACGCGGGCCAGGACTGCACGGCCGCGTCCCGGGTCCTGGTGCACGCGTCGATCTTCGACTCGTTCGTCGAGGCGGTGGTGGAGGTGGCGTCGGCACAGGTTCCCGGGGTCGACTTCGGACCGCTCAACTCGCAGGCGCAGCTGGACCGTGTGCTGGGGTTGCTGTCCCGGTCCTCTGCGGTGGTCCACTGTGGAGGGAAGCGGTACGGGTCGGCCGGGTTCTTCCTGGAGCCCACGGTGGTTTCCGGGCTGTCGCAGGACGACGAGCTGGTGCAGGAGGAGGCGTTCGCGCCGGTGATCACCCTGCAGGCGTTCGGCTCGGATGAGGAGGCCGTGGCGTTGGCCAACGGGGTGCCGCAGGGGTTGGCGTCGTCGATTTGGACGCGTGATGCCGGGCGTGCGGCGGCTTTGAGCGCGCGGTTGGATTTCGGGATCGTGTGGGTGAACACGCACGGGCTGGTGGCGTCGGAGATGCCGCACGGTGGATTTGGGGCGTCGGGGTACGGGAAGGACCTGTCGATGCACGGGTTGGAGGACTACACGCGCGTGAAGCACGTGATGATCGCCCACTGATCACGTTCCAAAGCGTCACCGCCTTGGGTCCGGACAGCGATGCTCAAGGGGCCCGTTGGTCGGGTGCGGCCAGCCCGATCTCCGGGTGCAACAGGTCGCCGGGCAGATCGGCTTCGCGCGCTCCGGTGAAGCTGATGTCCAGAGCCGGGTCCTCCGAGCGGTACCTCACCGTCTCACCGCTCTCCTCACGCGTGAACTTCCACGGCAGGAAGACCCGGAACACGTCGGTCGCGTCAACCCAGCCCTCCGCCATCGCGATCAACTCCCCACCTCGGCCTGTACGTGCGGGTGTTCCTCCAGCAGTGCATCGCGCAACGGACCGAGGATCACCCGGACGATTTCCGCACCCTTGGTCAGGACGGTCATCAGTGGGCGGCCGTGTCCGTCACAGGCCAGGTGGATCTTGGTCGAGGGACCGCCTCGGGACCGGCCGATGGCATGATCATCTGGTTCGGGCTGCCCGCTACCCGACCCGCCCGCCCCCTGTGTGCGCCGCCGCGCGGCGACGGGCACCGGCCGCGTGCTGATGGGCACGCACGATGCTGGAGTCGACCGAGACCTCCCGGTCCAGCTCGTCGATCGCCTCCGCGATCACCCGCACCTTCGACACCAGCATGGTCAGAGCAACCTGCTTCGAGGACGGGCCCTAGCGCGGAAACCGGCCCGGTTCCGGGCAGAACCGGGCCTGACCCGTCTCAGTCCAACCGCGCGGGTTTCTCGTACGGGATCGCCTTCGCCAGCTCGCTGAACTGCTTGGCGTACTCCCACACCTCTTCCCGCGGTCGGCCGACCATGTCGAGATAGCCCTCGTCGGTCGGTGCGATGTTGTTCAGCACGGTGATCACGCTGAGCATCAGCACGAGCTCGGATCGGCTCATCGTCAGCTTGGCTTCCTGCCCGGTGATTTCAGCTTCCACGGCTCCAACTCTTCCAGTTGGTGCCGACCGCGGACTGACCTGCCTCGCCGGTCAGCCGTGGTGCAGCTCGGACGGGATCGCCTTGGCGAGCTCGCTGAACTGCAGGGCGTACTCCCAAACCGCTTCGCGCGGACGTCCGACCATGTCTACATAAGCGAGGTCGGACGGCATGCTGCTGTCCAGCGTCGTGATGACGCTGAGCAGCATCACGAGTTCGGACCGGCTCAAGGTCAGCCTGGCTTCCCGCCCGACGATCTCGGCTTCCACGGTTATGGCTCCCCACCCATCTCATACCTGCTGTTCATCCTCGGTTTCCACTCCCGCTCGGCCGCGTAGACGATCAGCGGACCTCGACGGTCACGCCGTACCAGACCTGCAGCGACGCGGCCAGGTCCGCGCCGGCGTAGGCGGGGATGTGCGCCTGCCACCACGGCCTGTCGTCGCGCACCGGCTCGGGCAGCAGCAGCGCGCGGAACCGGGCGTCGAGCTCGGCGAGCCGTTCCGCCACCCACGGCGGTTCGGCGCCTCTGGCGAGACGGCGCTCGATCCCGTCACGCACCGAGAGGTCGTACATGTACTCGTCGATGTTGTCGTGGTACGAGTCCTCGACGAAGTCGATGACCTGTTCCCACTGGTCGAGCAGCGCAACGCTGGACACCCCCATGTCTTCATAATCTCGCAGTGGACCTTCGCGCGCGCTGCAATTTCGGGACAACGGCCGTTGACCTCCATTTAACTGGAGCTCCTAGCGTCACCCGCATGTTCGCGATTCGGCAGTACGAGTTCGGCCCGGCCTCGACCCTGCGCTTCGAGGAGGTGCCCGATCCCATCCCAGAACCGGGTCAGGTGCGCGTCACCGTGGCGGCCGCCGGTGTGCACCTGGTCGACACGACCATCCGGCAGGGGCGGTTCGGGCCCGTCGAGTTCCCCATGACGCCGGGACGGGAGGTGGCCGGTGTCGTCACGGCGCTGGGGGACGGTGTCGAGGGCGAGTGGCTCGGGCGGCGGGTGGTGGCGCACCTGGGGCAGGCCAGTGGCGGGTACGCGGAGCTGGCCGTGGCCGGTGTGGGGGCGTTGCACGCGGTGCCGGACGACGTGTCGTTCGAGGCGGCCGTGGCCATGATCGGCACCGGGCGCACGGTTGTGGGGGTGCTCGACGCGGCGAAGCTGACGGCGGACGACGTGGTGCTCGTGACGTCGGCGGCGGGTGGGATGGGGGCGCTTCTCGTGCAGGAGGCGCGCAACGTCGGGGCGCGGGTGGTCGGGCTCGCGTCGGGGGCGAAGCTCGGTCACGTGATGGACAACGGTGCCGACGCTGCCATCGACTACACCCTGCCCGGCTGGTCCGACGGGCTCAAGGACCTGACCGTGGTGCTCGACGGGGTTGGCGGGGAGGTCGGCACGGCCGCGTTGCGGACGCTCGGGACGGGTGGGCGCACGATCATCTACGGGTGGGCGTCCGGGGAGGCGGCGGACACCCGTGCCGAGAACCTGTTCCCGAAGAGTCTGACCGCGACGGTCGCGCTGGGGCCGGGGCTGATGCGGCGGGGGCTGCGGGTGTTGGAGGAGGAGTCGATGGCGGGGCTGGCGAGCGGGCGGTTCGTGCCGTTGGTGAACCCGGCGTTCGCGTTGCGCGACGCGGGCAAGGCGCACGAGGCGCTGGAGGCCAGGGGGACCGTCGGCAAGGTCGTGCTCAGGCCGTGAGAGGAGGGCCGTTCCCGCACCGGGAACGGCCCCTCTCGGTCGGCGTCAGGCCTGGACCGGGACCTCGACGAACTTCTTGCCCGCGGTGTTCTCGACGACGACGGACTTGACGTCGTTCGGCGCTACCAGCGCGGAGCCGTCGAGGTTCGTGCCCTCGGCGGCGCCCTTCTTCGACACCAGCCACGAACCGGCCTCCTGGCGGCTGCCGTCCTTGGCCACCACGAAGATCCGGCACTTCTCGCCCTCGGGGATGCCGTTGATCGCGAGGTTGGTCCGCACCCAGCCGGCGGCCGGGACGATCTTCACGGTCATCGACGCGCCGGTCGCCGGGTCGGTGGCCGTGGCGAACCTGGTGCCCGCCGGGTCGGGGGCGACGGTCGGCGGCGTCGGCTGGGCGATGGTGCCGTCGGGTGAGGTGACCTTGCCGACGAAGACGCCGGCGCCCAGCACCAGGGCGGCCACCACCGCGGCGGCGGCGCCCAGTGCGAACTGGCGGCGACGGGCCACGCCGCCGCGTTCCGCGCGCACCTGGCGCAACGTGCGCTGCAGCACCAGGTCTCCGCCCTCGGGCGGGCCGTCGAGCACCGCCTCCGGCGGCACCTCACCGAGGTAGGCCTCCATGGCGCGCAGGTCGTCCAGCTCACGGGTGCAGTCAGGGCAGGACGCCAGGTGCTCGTCCATCGCGCGCACCTCCTGCTCGTCGAGCGCTCCCAGGACATAGGCACCCAGCAGCTGCGGGTCGTGCTGCGTGGTCATCCGGCCACCCCCTTCAGTGCGACCTGTTGACCGACGAACGTCTCCCTCAGGGCTCGCAACGCGTAATACGATCTCGACTTCACCGTTCCCGGTGGCACCCCCAGGGCCTCTGCCGCCTCCGTGACGCTGCGGCCGCGGAAGTAGATCTCCATCAGCACGTCCCGGTGGTCCGACGACAACCGGTCGAGGGCCTCGAGCACCACCACCGAGTCGACCACCTGGTCCGCGTGGTCGCGCTCGACCGGGGGCGTCGCGGGCGACTCGGCCACCTCCTGCGGGCGCGCCGCCTTCGCGCGGAACCGGTCGGTGACGATGTTGCGCGCGACGGTCAACAGCCAGCCGCGCACCGATCCCTTGCCGTTCACGAGGGCGTCGGGGTGGCGCCACGCGCGGACGAGGGTCTCCTGGACCACGTCCTCGGCCGCCGCCCGGTCGCCGGTCAACCGCGTCGCGTACGCCAGCAGCGCGCGACCGTGCTCCTCGTAGAGCGACCGGATCAGTGCCTCGTCGGCCGCTGTCTCCCGTTTGCGGGAGAACAAAGCCGCCATCCACCCACTCCTCCCCGCCCACGAACACCTCTTGTGGGCGTCCTGTTCCAAGACCTCAGCCGACACACGAGCGGGCGGTGGCTTCGGTTCAACGAAGTTCCAGCGAAAGTGAGGCGGATGCTAGCCGGGCTGGTCCCCGGTGCGGGACCGCGGCTCAGCGCGTGCGGTTCAGGTGCGCGACCAGCTCGTTCATCACGGCGGCGGGCATGACGTTGATGAACATGGCGTGGTCGGTCGCCGGGTCGCGCAGCTCCTCGGCGAAGCTGTCGATCGCGAACGGGCGGCCGGGCGGGACGTCGTAGCCGACGGTGACGTGCAGGCGCGGGATGGGGAACGTCTTCGGCGGGCAGGTGCCGCCGGGCAGCGCGAACACGACGTGGGTGCGGTGCGAGGCGCTGTCGGTGTTGTTGCCGTCCCAGCAGCTCGGGAAGTCGTAGCCGCGCAGGGTCCGCACCCCGGCCGGGCACAGCGGGTACTTCACCGTGTACCGGTCCGGCTGGTCGGCGCAGCCCCACCTGGCGCGGGTGTGGGGGCCGTAGCCGTCGGTGAACGCGCTGGGGTCGCCGGTGATCAGGCGCAGGAACCTCGGCATCGGCAGCACGTCGCTGACCGGGCTGCCGTCGTAGCGGATCTCCACGCTGGCCGGCGCCAGCACCTCGCCGGTGTTGCCGTGCAGACCGCCGCCGTCGGCGTGCGCGTCGTGGCCCGTGCCGTCGGTCAGGCGCAGCACCGGCCAGTAGTAGGTCGAGCGGTCGTCCTTCTCGCACGTCGACGTCGCCTGCGCGAGAGAGGTGTTGGTCGACATCGCGTTCGCCGACTCGTTGCCCACGTACTCGTGGGTGTGGTGCGCACCGAACGGGATGCCCGGCGACACGACGGGGTTGTCGGCGTTGAGGTGGCGCTGCTCGTTCGTCCCGCAGCGGATGACGACGCCGGGGGTGCTCGGCTCGTCAACGGTCCGGTCGAGCTCGCTCACGAACATGTCGGCGCCGGGCGTGCCGTTCGACGTGCCACCCAGGAGGACGATTCCGGCGGTCACGACGACGACCACCGCGAGCACCGCGACCACGACGGTCGCCGGTCTGGTCCGTGCCACGGCCACAGCTTGCCCTGTGCGACGGATCGGCGACAGACCGAGGTACCGCTTCCGTTCCGCACGCTGCCCGGCCGGTGTCGCGTCGACGCACGCGGGGAGCTTTCGCACGGCAGAAGCGCACGAACGCTCCCCCAGTGCGTTGACGTGCAGGGATGGTTCGTCGAGACGCGAAGTCAGGCCGCGGTGACCAGCGGCCGGCGGTCGTGGGTCACGACGCTCACGCCGGAGACGTCGGCCGCCCGCACCATCGCGGACCCGGCCAGCGTCACCTCGCCGGGGTCCGCCCGCCACGACCCGGCGGTGAGCGTCCGGCCGTCCTTCGTGTGCACGACCAGCCAGCAGGCCTCCCCGTCCCGCACGCCGTCGACCGTCGCGACGAGCCGCAGCCCGCCCTCGGTGTCGGTGACCCGCACGGCCAGGTGCGCGCCCGCCTGCGAGGTGCCCTGCAGAACCGCGTCGGCATCGGGACCCTGCCCGAGCCACACCCCTCCGGCGAGCACGCCCGCGACCACGAACGACGAGGTCAGCGCCGTGATGCGGCCGCGCCGCCGCACGGCGCGGTGTCTCTCTTGGCGGACCGAGCCCAGTGTGCGCCGCAGGACGTGGTCCGCGTTCGGTGGTGGGCCGTCGAGTGCGGCCTCCGGTGGTAGCTCTTCCATCAGCATGTGTCGATCTCGTTCAGCTCGTCGAGGTGCCCGGGGACGTACCGGTGCCGTGCGCGGGCGGACGCGGCAATGGACACGTGACGCGGGAACACTGCACTTCTTCTTCTCCTTCTCCAGTCCCGCGCTCGTGCGGTGACCGACACCTTCAAAACGGGTCTGCGAGGAACTTGGTTCAACGTGGACACACCGAGGTTGTGGAACCCGCAAAGCACTCGCGTCAAGCGGTTGACCTGGGACGTCAGCGCCTTCTAAGGTCTCATATATGATGTATGACCGGGTGGAGGCGCCACCTGCGTCGCGAACGGACTTCGTTCTGGAATCGATCAAAGAAGCGATTCTCAACGGAAAGCTGAAGCCCGGTCAGGCGCTCGTGGAAACAGATCTCGCCGCGTGGCTGGGTGTCTCGAAGACCCCGGTGCGGGAGGCGTTGAAGACGCTCGCGGGTTCCGGGCTGGTCGTGATGAGCCCGTACAGGGGCGCTGCCGTCCGCACCGTCGACGCCGCGATGGCCGCCGCGGTCCACGACGTGCGCATGCTGCTGGAACCCGAGGCGCTGCGCCGCGCGGTCCTGCGCGGGGCCTCGTTCGACGCGGCCGCGGACGCGCTGGAGGACACCGAGGACCTCGCGCGGCGCAGCCTGGCCAACCGGCGGTTCCACCGCGCGCTGTACGCGGGGTGCGGCAACCCGCTGATGGTCCAGATCCTCGACGGCCTGCGCGACCAGGCCGCGCTCGTCGCGGTCGCCGGCTGGGGCCTGCACCCGACCTGGGAGGCCGAGGACGCGGAGCACCGCGCCATCCTCGCCGCCGCCGTCGAGGGCGCGCACGACGTGGCCGCCGACCTGCTGCACCGCCACATCCAGACGTTCGCCGACCGACTGGCCGAGGAGCTCCCCGATGTCGTTCGATGACCTGTCCGACCAGCTCGCCTCCGTCGTGGCGATCACCGTGACGCCGTTCGACGCCGACGGTGCCGTCGACGAGAAGAACTACGCCGCCGTGGTAGACCGGATGGTGGAGGGCGGGATCTCCGTCGTCACGGCGAACGGCAACACCAGCGAGTTCTCCACGTTGTCGGCGGCGGAGACCGAGCGCGCGCTGCGGATCACCGTCGACACCGCCGGCGGGCGGGCGTCGATCATCGCCGGGGTCGGGCACGACCTCGACACCGCCGTGAGGGCCGCACGGTTCGCCGACGCGCACGGCGCCCAGGGCGTCATGATCCATCAGCCGGTGCACCCGTACGTGTCGCTGGACGGCTGGGTCGACTACCACCGCGCGATCGCGTCCGCCGTGCCCGAGCTGAGCGTCGTCCTCTACGTGCGCACCCCGCGGATCGGCGGCGCGCAGATCGCCGCGCTGGCCGACGCGTGCCCGAACGTCGTGGGCGTGAAGTACGCGGTGCCGGACCCGGTGCGGTTCGCCACGGTGGCACGCGACGCCGGCATCGACCGGCTGACGTGGGTCGCGGGCCTCGCCGAGCTGTCCGCGCCCGGCTACTTCGCCGTCGGCGCAACGGGTTTCACCTCCGGGCTCGCGAACGTGGCGCCGCAGCTGTCGGTGCAGCTCCTCCGCTGCCTGCAGGCAGGCGAGTTTGGTGCGGCGATGGAGCTGTGGGAGTTCGTGCGGGGGTTCGAGGAGCTGCGGGCGGCGAACGAGTCGGCGAACAACGTGTCCGTGGTGAAGGAAGCCTTGGCACAGCTGGGTTTGTGCCGCCGCGACGTGCGCCCGCCCGCCTCCGTGCTGAGTGAGGCCGACCGCTCCGCCGTGGGTGTGCTGCTCGACTCGTGGAGCATGCTGTGAGGTTGCGCAGCGCCGAGTGGTTCGACGGCGAGGGGCTGAGGGCGTTCTCGCACAACGCCCGCATGCGGCAGCTCGGCCTGAACCCGGCCGAGCACCGGGGAAAACCCGTCATCGCGATCCTGAACACGTGGAGCGGCATCAACCCGTGCCACATGCATCTGCGCGAGCGCGCGCAACAGGTCGAGCGCGGTGTGTGGGAGGCGGGCGGGTATCCGCTGGAGTTCCCGGTGTCGACGCTGTCGGAGACCTTCCAGAAGCCGACGCCCATGCTGTACCGCAACATGCTGTCGATGGAGGCGGAGGAGGTCCTCCGCTCGTACCCGGTCGACGGCGCGGTGCTGATGGGCGGCTGCGACAAGACCACGCCCGCGTTGCTGATGGGCGCCGCCTCCGCCGGCCTGCCCGCGGTCTTCGTGCCGGCGGGCCCGATGTTGCGCGGGCACTGGCGTGGGCAGGAGCTCGCGTCCGGCACGGACATGTGGCGGTTCTGGGACGAGAAGCGCGCCGGGACGATCACGGACACCGACTGGGCGGAGATCGGGTCGGGGCTGGCCCGCTCCCCCGGCACGTGCATGACGATGGGCACCGCGTCGACGATGACCGCCGCCGCTGAGGCGCTGGGCCTGACGCTGCCCGGTGCGTCGTCGATCCCGGCCGTGGACTCGGCGCACCACCGGATGGCGGCCGCGGCGGGCATGCGGGTGGTCGAGATGGTCCGCGAGGGACTCACGATCAACGACGTGCTGTCCGCCGAGGCGTACGAGGACGCGGTCCGGACCGTGCTCGCGCTGGGCGGGTCCACGAACTCGTGCATCCACCTGATCGCGATGGCCGGGCGGTCGCAGATCCCGTTGTCGCTGAACGACTTCGACCGGCTCTCACGGGAGGTGCCGGTGCTGGCGTCCGTGCAGCCCGCCGGCGAGCACCTCATGGAGGACTTCTACTACGCCGGCGGGCTGCGCGGACTGCTGTCGCGGTTGACGGACTCGTTGCACCTGGACCGGATCACCGTCACCGGCCGCACGTTCGGAGAGGACCTGGCGGGTGCCGAGGTGTACGACGCCTCGGTGATCCGGCCGCTCGACGACCCGATCTCGGCCGAGGGCGGGCTCGCGGTGCTGCGCGGCAACCTCGCGCCGGACGGTGCGGTGATCAAGTACGTGGCAGCCGATCCCGCGCTGTGGAAGCACACCGGGCCCGCCGTGGTCTTCCACGGCTACCGGGACCTGCAGGCGCGCATCAACGACCCCGCGCTGGAGGTCACGGCGGACTCGGTGATCGTGCTCGCGGGCGCCGGCCCCAAGGGCGGACCCGGCATGCCGGAGTACGGGATGCTGCCGATCCCGGACAGGCTGCTGCGGGCCGGTGTCCGTGACCTGGTCCGGGTGTCGGACGCCCGGATGAGCGGAACTTCCTACGGTGCCTGCGTTCTGCACGTGGCACCGGAGGCGCACGTGGGCGGGCCGCTGGCGTTGGTGCGCGACGGCGACCTGGTGACGCTGGACGTCGAGGCGCGGGTGCTGCGCGTCGAGGTCTCCGACGAGGAGCTGGCCCGGCGGCGGGCCGCCTGGGTCGAGCCGGAACCGAAGTTCGAACGCGGGTACGGCGCGCTTTACCACGAGCACATCACCCAGGCCAACGAGGGCTGCGACTTCGAGTTCCTGTCCCGGCCCGGCACCAACCCCGAGCCCAACGCGCACTAGCCCTTCGACTCGGTGGTGCCGATCGTGGCGGGGAGCCCTTCGACGGCTTCCTGCCAGTCGTTCGTGCCGTAGAGCTCGGTGCGCAGGTACGCGGCCGCGAGCGAGCGGACGGCGTGCATGCGTTCCAGGTTCTCGTCCGTGGTCTCCGCGACGTCGTAGCCGGAGACACCGCCGAGCCCGTGCTCCGCGCCGGCCAGCGTGAGCAGCACCTTCGGTCCGGGCGCCAGGTGGTACGGGTCGGCGTGCCAGGCCGGTCCGGCGACGGTGAGGTGCGCGGAGGCGTCGTTGTCCCCGGCCACCACGAGCGCCGGCGTGGTCATGCCGGTGAAGTCCGAGGTCGCCATGAAGGAGTAGTTGTCCCTGGCGAAGTCGGTCACGGTGTCACCCCGGCCGGTGGCGGCGAGCAGCACGCCCGCCCTGATGCGCTCGTCGCGCAGGCTGACGCCCTCGGTGGTCATGCCCAGCAGCAGGCTCGCGGTGTGGCCGCCCATGGAGTGGCCGACGACGGCGATCCTGGTGGTGTCGAGGCGGTTCTCCAGCTGTGGCACGGCTTTCACGACCTCGTCGAGCCGGTCGACGACGTGTGAGAGGTCCTCGGCCCTCGACCGCCAGAACAGCGGCGCGCCGGGGGTGTCGGCGGGCAGGCTCAGCGTGCGGGAGCTGAGGTGCGTCGGCTGGAGGACGACGAAGCCCTGCTCGGCCCAGTAGTCGGCGAGCGGCGCGTAGCCGTGCAGGGAGGAGAGGTGGTTCGAGTAGCCCTGTCCGTGGGACAGCAGGATGATCGGCAGCTCGCTGCCCTCGGTCGGCGCGGAGACCTTGAGCTGCAGGTCGACGGGCCGTCCGGGGATGTGGAGCACGACGGGGCTCACCGTGAAGACGGTCATGGGGTTCCCTTCGAGTACGCTGTGCTCCGTAAGTGGAGCGACGTTCCGGAACGATACGGAGCACTGTTCCGCTTTGTCAACCGTCCCTCGAAGGGAGTGCCGTGCCTCCACGCAAGCGGGCCGACGCCGTGCGCAACGAGCAGACCCTGCTCGCCGCCGCGGCCGCGGTGTTCGTCCGGTCCGGTGTCGACGCCCCGATCCGTGAGATCGCGGGCGAGGCCGGCGTCGGCATGGGCACGATCTACCGGCACTTCCCCACCCGAGCGGACCTGGTCGTGGCCGTGTACCGGCACCAGGTCGAGTCGTGCGCATCGGCGGGCCCGGAACTGCTGGCGGCCAACGACTCCCCGCTCGTCGCGCTGCGCCGGTGGGTCGACCTGTTCGTGGACTTCCTGGTGACCAAGCACGGGCTGGCGCAGGCGATGCAGTCCGACGACAGCGGGTTCGCGGCACTGCACGCGTACTTCCTCGACACGCTGGGACCGGTGTGCCGGCAGCTGCTCGACGCGGCGGCCGCGGCCGGGGAGATCCGCGGTGACCTGCAGCCGTACGAGCTGATGCGCGGCATCGGCAACCTGTGCATCGGGCAGGACGACGCGCGGTACAACCCGCGCCGGTTGGTGTCGCTGCTGCTGGACGGCCTGCGCGTGTGAAGCTCCCGGCCGGGAACCCTTGCCCGGACCGGTCTTCCGGTCCGACGGCGTGATCCGCACCGGCCGACCCGTCATGATTGGTTGAACCGGCAGCTGAGGGCGAGGTACCAGTGGCAGTCACGATCCGCGACGTGGCACGCAGGGCGCACGTGTCGGTCGCCACCGTTTCGCGTGCGCTGACCTCCCCGGAGCTGGTGCGGCCGGAGACCAGGTCGCGGGTGCTGGCCGCCGCCACGGAGCTCGGCTACCAGCCCAACCGCGCGGCCCGCGGCCTCATCACCGGCAAGACCGGCAACATCGGCATCGTCGTGCCCGACCTCGACAACCCGTTCTTCACCGGCGTGCTCAAGGCCGTGCAGGCGCGGGCGGTGCAGGCCGACTACGCGGTGTTCGTGGCCGACAGCGACGAGGACCCGGTCGCCGAGGCGCAGCTGGTGCACGCGATGGCGAAGCAGGTCGACGGCGTCGTGCTGTGCGCGCCCGGCCTGGAGGACGAGCAGGTGTACGAGGCGGCCGGTGCGACGTCGCTGGTGCTGCTGAACCGGCGGCTGCCCGGCGTGCCGGCGGCGTTGATGGACTCGGCGGGCGGCATGCGGGCCGTGGTCGACCACCTGGTCGCGTTGGGACACCGGCGGATCGCTTACCTGAACGGGCCGCGCACGTCGTGGTCCAACCAGGAGCGTCGCCGCGGCCTGCTGTCGGCGGTGTCGCGCCACGGCGTGGACCTGGTCGACCTGGGACCGTTCGCGCCGCGCTACGAGGGCGGTCTGCAGGCGGCGGACCTGGCCGTGGCGGCGGACACCACCGCGATCATCGCCTACAACGACATCATGGCGCTGGGTGTGCTGGCACGGCTGCGGGACCGCGGGATCTCGGTACCCGGAGACGTGTCGGTGACCGGCTTCGACGACCTGACGTACGCGGCGCTGTGCTCCCCCGCGCTCACCACCGTCGCGATGCCCGTCGCCCAGGCGGGGCGGACGGCGGTGAACCTGTTGCTGGACTGGCTGGACTCCGACAACGCGGAGGTGCCGCAGATCGTGCTGGAGACGCAGCTGATCGTGCGCGGAACCACCACACCGCCCAGGAGGTGAAAAGGCGGCCCCGGCCAGCGCCTGGGGGGAGTGCGCTGAAAGCCGGGGCCGCGAAAGCGGCGGGCCCGAGGGGGGAGGGGGCCAAATGCCGCTGGTCCTACTCTGCACTGGGTTGGGGAAATCCGCCAGGGTGGATGTACCTGTTTTTGGATTTCTCGTACGTACGGGTTACGCGTAGAGGTCTTCGTACAACCCAGCGTGAAGACGGTGCACGACCGTGCGCTTGACCTTCAACGTCGGGGTGAGCTCGCCTTCCTCCTGTGACAGGTCCCTTGCCAGCAGCACGAACTTCTTCACCTGGGAAACACTGGCGAAGTGCGAGTTCGCTTCGTCGACAACTCCCTGCACGAGCGTGCGCACGTCCGGGTGAGCCACCAGTGACTCGATGTCAGCGGGAAGTCCACGTGACGCGGCCCAGGGCACGATCTCGTCCGCATCCAGTGTGATCAGTGCCACACAATAGGGTTTGCGGTCACCGAACAACACCGCGTGGGAGATCCACCGCGACTGGCGCAGCGCGTTCTCCACGTTGGCCGGCGCGATGTTCTTGCCACCCGCGGTGATGATGATGTCCTTCTTGCGCCCGGTGATCGTCACGAACCCGTCGGCGTCGATCTCGCCGAGGTCGCCGGTGTGCAGCCAGCCGTCCTGGATGGTCTCCGCCGTGGCCTCGGGGTTGCGCCAGTAGCCGGCGAAGACGTGCGGGCCGCGCATCAGCAGCTCGCCGTCCTCCCCCAGCGACATCTCCAGGCCCGCGATGCCCGTGGCGCCCACCGAACCGAGCTTGAAGCGGTCGAGGGTGTTGATCGTGCCGACGGCAGTGGACTCGGTCATGCCGTAGCCCTCCAGCACCGGCACACCGGCCGCGTGGAAGAACCTCAGCACCTCCGGTGAGATCGGCGCGGCACCGGACAACGCCTGCTGGAGCCGGCCGCCGAACACCGCGCGCACGTTGGCGAACAGCGCGTCGGCCTGCTCGAACGCCGCCGCCATCGCGGGCGGGACGGGTTCGCCCGCCGCCCTGCGGCGCCGCACCTCCAGGCCCAGGGTGACCGCCTGGGACAGCTGCGCGGGGTCCGCCGACGCGGTGACGACCGTGTAGATCTTCTCGAAGATCCTGGGCACCGAGGGCAGGTAGGTGGGCTGGACCTCGGCGAGCTCGGGCACGATCGCCTTCATGTCACCGCCGAAGTACGCCAGCTCACCGCCGCGGTACATCGTGCCGAACATGACGATCTGCGCGAAGACGTGCGCCAGCGGCAGGAACAGGTAGGTCGTGCCCAGCATGGCGTCGATGCGCGTCTCCTCGGCCACGCGGCACAGCGCGACCCAGTTCGCGTTGGTCAGCACGCAGCCCTTGGGCGGGCCGGTGGTGCCGGAGGTGTAGATGATCAGGCTCGGGTCGTCCGGCCTGATCGCGGCCCGGCGGGAGTCGAGCTCGGCGGCCAGCGGCGCGGTGCGGCCGGTGTCCTGCAGCTGCGCGACCGCGGGCCGGTCACCGGCGGGATCGATCGTGAAAACTGTTCGCAGTTCAGGGAGTTCGCCGCGCACGGCGTCGATCTTGGCGCACTGCGCCTCGTCCTCGGCCACCACGACGACCGCCCCGGAGTCGCTGACCACCCAGGCGATCTCCTCCGGCGTGCTGGACGGGTAGATCGGCACGACGATGCCGCCCGCCGCGAGCACGGCCAGCTCGACCGCCACCCACTCCCACCGGGTCTTGGCGAGCACGCACACCCGGTCCCCGGTGGACAGTCCGGCGTGGACGAACCCGGAGGCGAGGTCCAGCACCAGCTCGGCGACCTCGGCGAAGCTGCGCCGGTGCCAGCGGCCGTCCTGCTTGAACCGCCACGCCACCGCGTCGCCGTAGGCCTGCTCGGCGAGGAACGGCAGGTCGGCTATGCGGCGGACGGCTTTCACCGCGTTCGGGCTGGCGACTCCTGCGGTCATTGCGGCTCCTACGCGCATCGGGGGGAGGGTCACGCGGGAACGACCTGGACGCGGGTGCCGTTGAGGACGGCGGTCCCGGACAGCGGGTCGATCCGGAGGTCGTCGGTGAGGAGGTTGACGTTCACGCCGGCGTGCTCGCGGGCCACGGACATCCGCGTGCCCGGCTGGTCGTGGCCCCAGCCGTGCGGCATCGACACGACACCGGGTGCGATGTCGGCGGTGACCTCGACGAGCACCTCGACCTTGCCGACCCGCGAGGTCACCCGGGCGGTGGCGCCGTCGGTCAGCCCGATCCGCTGCGCGTCGCCGGGGTTGACGAGCAGCGTGCACAACGGCTTGCCCTTCACCAGCGCGGGCACGTTGTGCATCCAGGAGTTGTTGGTGCGCAGGTGCCGGCGGCCGACGAGGACCAGCTCGGTCTCCGGTGTGCGCAACGCCTCCAGCACCCGCGGCAGGTCGTCCACCACGGCCCGCGGGGTCAGCTCGACCTTCCCCGACGGGGTGCGCAGGATCTCCGGCAGACGCGGGGTGAGCGCGCCGAGGTCGATGCCGTGCGGGTGGTCGAGCAGCTGCCGCAACGAGATCCCGTACGCGCCGGTGCGGAGCTTGAGGTCCAGCAGGCGTTCCTCGCGGGTCTCGCCCTCCGGCTCGAAGTCGGCACCGAGCTTCTCCTCCAGCTCCGCGAGCTGGACCGCGGCGATCGCGTCGAGGTCGGCGTCCGGGCCCATGCCGCCGAAGATGGTGGCCAGCCGGAAGAAGATGTCGGTCTCGTCGACGCGGTCGGGCTCCAGCGCGATCGGTGCGCGCGAGTACTTCACGACGTTGCGCACGGAGTTGTTGAAGAACGCGAGGTCGTAGTGCGCACGGCGGGACGGCGGCGGCGTGGGCAGGATGACGTCGGCGTGCCGGGTGGTCTCGTTGAGGTACGGGTCGACGCTGACCATGAAGTCCAGGCCGGCCAGCGCTTCGCTCACGCGCGCGGAGTTCGGCAACGACAGCGCGGGGTTGCCGCCGATCGTGACCAGCGCGCGCACCTGACCCTCGCCGGGCGTCTCGATCTCGTCCACCAGCGTGACGGCCGGGAGCTCCCCCATCACCTCGGGGTGGCCCTTGACCCGGCTGTGCCAGCGGCCGACGCCGAAACCCTTGCCGCGCCCGGGACCGCGCCGGGCGTGCGCGGGCAGCGGCCACATCACGCCGCCGGGCCGGTCGAGGTTGCCGGTGAGGACGTTGAGCGTGTCGACGGCCCACGACGCGACCGTGCCGAACTCGACGGTCGTGGTGCCGATGCGGCCGTAGACCGCCGCACGGTCGGCGGACGCCAGGCGGCGGGCGAGGTCGCGGATCGTGGCGGCGTCGACGCCGGTCCGCCCGGCCACCGCGTCGGGGCCGAAGCCGGCGACGAGCGCGCGGATCGGCGTGTGGTCGGTGACGTGCCCGGCGAGGTCCTTCAGGTTCACGAGGTCCTGCGCGAACAGCTCGTGGATCAGCGCCAGCAGCAGGAACACGTCGGTGCCCGGCCAGATCACCACGTGCCGGTCGGCGGCCTGGGCGGTGCGGCTGCGGCGCGGGTCGACCACGACGAAGGACCCGCCGCGCCTGCGCAGCTCCCGGAACCGGCCCGGCGCATCCGGGACCGTCCACAGGCTGCCGTTGGAGGAGAACGGGTCCGCGCCCAGCACCAGCATGAAGTCGGTGCGGTCGATGTCGGGCACCGGGATCGAGAAGACGCTGCCGTACATGTAGCCGCATTGGACGTGCTTGGGCATCTGGTCGACCGTGCTCGCCGTGAAGACGTTGCGGCTGCCGAGCGCCTTGCGCAGCGGACCGGCGTAGAGGCCGCCCGCGAGGGAGTGCACCACCGGGTTGCCCAGGTACATCGCGACGGTGTCGCGGTCGGGGAAGTCCTTGAGCCGTGCGTCGATGTACGAGAACGCCTCGGCCCAGGTGGTTTCCGCGAACTCGCCGTCCCGTTTGACCAGCGGCGCGCGCAGCCGGTCCGGGTCGGCGTCCAGCGTGCCCAGCGAGGCGCCCTTGGGGCACAGGAAGCCCTTGCTGAACTCGTCGTCGCGGTCGCCGCGCACGCTGGTGATGCGGTCGCCGTCGACCGTCAGCTCCAGCCCGCACGTCGCCTCGCACAGCGGGCAGGTCGTGAACACGGTGCTCATGCGTCCCCTTGTCCGGCCGTTGTTACCAACGGGTACTAGTCGGCGGCCACCGGGCGCAACCGCCCGGCCGAGGTCAACCCGAACAGCTCACTGACCGCCCTCGCGATCATGTCCGGTCGTTGCAGGGTGTGCTCGAAACGGAACCCGATCACGGCCCGCGACCCACCCAGCAGACCGGTCAGCGTGACCGATTCGTCCTGGTCAGCGCCATAGCAGACGATCCGCCCGAACGGCGCGAGCGCGTCCAGGGAGGCCTGCAGCGCGCCTCCCGCGTCGAGCACGACGTCGACCTGCCTGCCCCCGTTCGCCCCGACCAGTCGCTCGGCCAGACCGTTCCGGCCGGAGTCGACGGCGACGTCCGCGCCGAGCTTCAGCACGGTGCGCCGGCGGGCCTGGCTCGATTCCGTGGCGATCACACGGCCCGCAGCGAAGCTGCGCGCGAGTTGGACAGCTATCGCGCCGACCTCGCTCGCCGCGTCGTGCACGACGATCGACTCATCGGGCCTGAGGTGCGCGCACGTGCGGAGGAGGTGCCACGCCGTGGTGCCTGCTCTGGCCAACGCCAGCGCTTCGTCGTCGGTGACACCGGCGGACACGGGCAGGTGCAGCCGGCCGGCGACCACGACGACGCGGCGCCCGCCGTCCTCGACCCTGACCTCGTCGACCGCCCCGGCTGTGCCCATGCGGCCCATCCCACCGGGCCTGCGGCGGCGGGCTGTAGTGCGGCTTCCACAACAGCTAAGGATCAGCGCAGCTCAGCGGTCGGCTGCCGTGGACCGGTCACCGACCGAGTGCGCCCATGCGGGTGTGCCGGGGCGTGCGGACTGGTCAACCCACGTCCACAAGAGCAGCATGTGCCCGTGAACGCCGCATTTCGCAGCGTGGCGACCATCGCCGCGGTCGCGCTCGCCTACTTCGCGACCGCGCAGGTGGGCCTGGTCCTGGCCCTCGTCGGAGGTCAGGTCACCCCGCTGTGGCTGCCGACCGGCATCTCGGTCGCCGCCCTGTTCCTGTTCGGGGGACGCATCGCCCCCGGCATCGCGCTCGGCGCCCTCGCCGCGAACGTCACCCTCAACGGGCTCGGCCCCGCGATCCTGATCACCGCGGGCAACACCGCGGCTCCGCTGGCCGCCTGGTACCTGCTGACCCGCTGCGGCTTCCGCACCGAGCTGGACCGCCTCAGGGACGCGGTCCTGCTGGTGTTCGTCGGGGCGTTCGGCGCGATGCTGGTCAGCGCGCTCGTCGGTGCCTTCGCGCTGCGGATCTTCGGCGTCATCCGGTGGCACGAGGTCGCGGCCGTGTTCTCCGTGTGGTGGACCGGCGACGCGATGGGCGTGCTCGTCTTCACGCCGCTGCTGCTGACGTTCCCCCGCACCTGGCGGGCACCGGGGGTGCGAGCGCTCGAGGCCGCGGCGATCCTCGTGGCCACCGCTGGGCTGTCGCTGTTCGTGACCACCTCCCAGGCGCGGTTCCTGTTCCTGGTGTTCCCGATGCTGATCTGGGCGGCGCTGCGGTTCCAGCACGCGGTGGCGGCACCCTGCGCGGTGATCATCTCGGTGGCGGCGGTGCTGTCCGCCGCGTCCGGCAGCTTCGCCGAGTCCGGCCTGCTGACCACGATGATCGTGCTGCAGGCGTTCAACGGGTCGGTGGCACTGACCGGACTGATCCTCAGCGCGATCACGAGCGAGCGGAACCAGGCCAGGCAGGCGATCGAACGCGCGTGCGAGCAGCTGGCCGAGACCGTGACGCGCTACCAGGAGGAGGGCGTGCGCAAACGGCTCGGCCGCGTCGTGCCGCCCGCGTGATCGCCGTTCTTCCGTACTGTCGGGGTGGTGCGCACACGGCTGGCTGTTCACGGTGCGGTGTCCGCGGCGCTGGCCGGGTGTAGCGACCGGGAGCTCGGCGACCTGCTCGGCGCGGGCACGCGGCTGGGGTCCGGGATCGGCGGGACGGCCGTGCTGGTGCACGTCGGCGGCACGCCGGTGTTCGTCAAGCGGGTGCCGCTGACCGAGCTGGAGCTGCGGCCGGAGCACGTCCGGTCCACCGCGAACCTCTTCGGGATGCCGTCCCCCTGCCACTTCGGTGTCGGGCTCGTCGGCGGGCCGGGCTTCGGGGCGTGGCGGGAGCTGGCGGTGCACGCGATGACGACGGACTGGGTGCTCGCCGGTGACCACGCGGGCTTCCCGCTGACCTACCACTGGCGGGTGCTGCCGCATCCGGGCCAGTCGCCGCCCGAGGAACTGGCCGACGTGGAGCACGCGATCGCCTACTGGGGCGGCGGCGCGGGGATCCGGCGGCGGATCGAGGCGTTGCGCGACTCGACGGCCAGCATCGCGGTGTTCCTGGAGCACTTCCCGCACACCCTGCACGACTGGCTGGACACCCAGGTCGCGGCGGGCGACGAGGCCCTCGACCGGGCGTGCGCCATGGTCGAGACGCAGCTGCACGCCGGCACGTCGTTCATGAACGCGCACGGCCTCCTGCACTTCGACGGCCACTTCCAGAACATCCTCACCGACGGCGACCGGCTGTACTTCGCGGACTACGGCCTGGCGATCTCCTCCCGGTTCGACCTGGCAGCGGACGAGGCCTCATTCTTCGCCGGGCACCGGTCCTACGACCGCTGCTACACGGTCACGCACCTCGTGCTCTGGCTCATCGCCGCCCGGTACGGGTACCGCGGGGACGAGCACCGGGCGTTCCTGCGCGCGTGTGCCCAGGGCGAGCCGCCGCCGGGGGTGCCGCCGGGGGTCGCGGCGGTGCTGACCCGGCACGCCCCGGTCGCCGAGGTGATGACGGGGTTCTACCGGCGGTTCCGCGAGGAGAGCAGGCTGACGCCGTACCCGGCGGCGGCTGGCTCAGCGCTGTTGCATAGCGTCGAGGACGCGGGCGAGCTCCAGGCGTGACGACACGTGCAGCTTCGCGTAGATGCGGGACAGGTAGACCTCGATCGTGCGCGGGCTGTAGTGCAGTGCGGCGGCGATGTCCCGGTTGCGCATGCCCTGCTGGACGAGCCTGGCGACGTTCTCCTCGGCCTCGGTCAGCAGGCCCGGTGCCTTCGACCGCGCCCGCGGCACCTTGGCCCCCAGGGCGCGCAACCGGTTGCCCGCCTGGCGGCGCAGGCCGTGGGCGCCGAGCCGCTGGAAGGTCGTGTAGGCCTCGACGAGCGCCGGTACCTCGTCGTCCGCCAGCTCGCCGAGCACGAGCTGGGCGCGGGCCTTCTCGAACTCCAGCCCGCCCAGCGCGGCCTCGGACACGGCCTCCCGCACCGGGTGCACGTCCCGGCGCACCAGCCCGGTGACCCGCAGGACCGTCGTGCGCGACCACGGCGACACCCGTGCCGGCGAGACCGCGGCGAGCCGGTCGAGCGCCGCCTCCGCATCGGCCGCGCGGCCGCGGTCGAGGTCCAGCTCGATCGCGCGGGCGACCAGGACGCAGGAGTAGGGGGCCTCCAGCCGGTCGCCGACGCCGGACGTGAGCAGGTCGTGCGCCTGGTCGACGGCACCCCGGGCGATCAGGTGCTCGGCGAGCGCGAGGGCGTGCAGGCGGGAGATGTTCACCGACGCCGGGGCGGGCAACGCGGCCAGCCGCGCGGCCACGTCCAGCTCACCGCGCCACGTGCGGATCGACAGCTCGACCGCCCGCAGGACCCCGATCGCCTGGTCGGCCTGGGCGGCCTCGACGTCGGGCCGCCACCGGGCGATGCCGTCCAGTGCCGCATCCCAGCGGCCGCCCAGCCAGTCCAGCACCACGCGCGACGAGGCCCGTTCGGCGCGGAAACCGTGCGAACCCACCTGGTCGACCAGCTCCTCCGCCCGCCGCAGCCGCCACCCGGCGTCGTGCACCAGCCCGGCCAGCGCGCTGATCGACGCGCACACCGACAACGCCTGCAGCTCCAGCATCGGCTGGCCGTCGCTGCACGCCAGCGCGCGGTTCGCGTACTCGACGCTCTCGTCGTGGCGGAACAGCAGCGAGGTCAGCATCGCGAGGTGCTCGTTGACGATCACGCCCTCGTTCGGCGACCCCATCGGCAACGCCTCGACCCGCGCGACCTCGGCCGCCGCCGCGTCGTGCCGGCCGGTGTAGACGAGCAGCACCGCGCGTTGCGCCCGCAGCGACGCGGGCACGTCCGCACCGGCCACCTCGCGGTCGGCCAGCTCCACCGCCTCGGCCGTGCGCCCCACCGAGAACAGCGAGGAGATCACGGCGGTGACGACGCGGGCACGTTCCTGACCGGCGGGCAGCCACCGCAGCGCGGCCAGGCCGGGCTCGATCGCGAGCGCCGGGCGGGAGGCACGCGCGAGCACCCGGCACTGCAGCGCGAGCAGCTCGGCGCGTTCGGGTGCGTTGCGCGGCAACAACTGCAGCGCCCGGCCGCACAACGCGGCCGCGGTCTCCGGCGCCGTGGACCGCGCGAGGGCGGCCGCCTCGGCGAGCACGCCCACCGCCACCCGGTCGCCCGGCGCCGCGGACTCGGCCAGGTGCCAGGCGAGCTGCAGCAGGTCGACGGGCAACCCCTGCGCGCGGTCGTCCAGCAACCGCGCGGAGATCAGGCTGTGCAGGTGACGGCGCTGCGCGGGGCCGACCTCGTGGTAGAGCGCCTCCCCGACCAGCGCGTGCGAGAACCGGTAGCCGCGTTCGTCGTCGTGCACCACGATGTGCGCCCGCAGCAGCGCGTCGAACGCCTCGACCACCGTGTGCTCGGGCAGCGACGCAACCCGTGCCAGCAAAGGGATCTGGTCGAGCCGCACGCGCCGGAACACCGACACGGCCCGCGCGACCAGCCGCGTGTCGTTCTCCAGCGGCGCCACCCGGCGGAGCACCGCTTCACGGCGGGTCAGCCGGATCGCGTCCGGCGACACCGCGAGCCGCGCACGCCCGCCGTCGAGCGTCACCAGGTCGAGCTCCCGCAGCGAACGCGCGATCTCCGTGACGAAGAACGGGTTGCCGTCGGAACGCTGGTGCACCTCACGGGCGAGCGCCTCGTCGACCGGCGTCCGCAGCACCGCCTCCACGATCCGCGCGACATCCGCACCCGACAGCGGCGCGAGCTCGACGCGCACGACCTCCGCGTGCTGCTCGACCCGGTCCAGCAGGTGCTCGGCCCCCGGTTCGCTGACGGGGGACCGGCTCGCGGTGACCAGCACCAGCGGCGCCGCGGACACCCGCCGCAACACCAGCCCCAGCAACGCGAGCGAGTCGTCGTCCACGTGGTCGAGGTCATCGACGAGCAACGCCGCCGGCCGCGCCGCCGTGAGCCCGGTCAGCAACCGCACCACCTGGTCGCACGCCCGCCCGAACCACGCACCGGAGTCGTCGCTGCCGGAGAACTCCAACGCCGCCAACGCCTCCGCGCGCACCCGGTCCACCGGCGCCGGGAGACTCCGGATCGCCGCCACCACCGCGCCGTACGGGATGCGCTTGCCCAGCACGTCCGACGCCGACTCCAGCACCGCGCAGTCACGGGCGCGGAGGGTGCGGGCGATTTCGGTCAGGAGGCTGGTTTTGCCGATGCCCGGTTCGCCGGTGATCTGGATGGAGATCAGGCCGGTGGCGGGGGCTTGGTCGACGCAGGTCAGGACGGTGTGGAGTTCTGGGGTGCGGCCGAAGAAGCGGGGTGGGGTGTCGACGGTGACTGCCCTCCCTCGCTTTGGTGGTACCGGGCAGTAGTGTTCCACGGGGGTGGGGTGGGTCCGTTTGCCTGTCGCCTTGGCACCGGGGTTGGGTTGCGTCCGTGAGCGATCACCTTGACACCGGGGTTGGTCAGGCAGTGACGACGTTCGGGGTTCATCGCCGCTTCGCGACGATCGCGATTGGGGCTTGATACCACTACCCGTCAAGGGAAGGCAGAAACGCCTCGCTTCGCTCGACGGGTGCGGAAAGCCTGAAGTGAGGGAGATTCGTCTCGCTTCGCTCGATAGGCGAGCACCTGCCTGAGGTCAGGGAGAGACGTCTCGCTTCGCTCCATTGCCCTGCGAGGTACGAGGCCTGGCCCGGCCACGTGCGGCTCCGCCTCCCTGCCTGTCTGGCTCCTCCCTCGCACCGAGCACGCCCGCCCGACGCGCCGCGTCGCAACGGAGGCGGGTGGTCGGCGGGTGGGGTAGGAAGAGGTATGGATCCGGTCAAGGCGTTGAAGCAGGTGGCGTTCCACCTCGAACGAGCGGGCGAGCCGACCTACCGCGTCCAGGCCTTCCGCAACGCGGCCGCCGTCCTCGCCGGGTTGGCGCCGGAGGACGTCGAGAAGCGGGCCGAGCTCGGCACGTTGACGGATCTCAAGGGAGTCGGCAAGTCGACCGCCGGTGTGGTCGTGGACGCGCTGGCTGACCGGGAGCCGCAGTACCTCGCGAAGCTCCGGCACGTGGAGATCACCGGGGGCGAGGAGTTGCGCGCGCGGCTCAAAGGGGATTGTCACGTGCATTCGGACTGGTCCGACGGGGGCAGTCCGATCAGGGACATGGCGGAGGCGGCGCGGGACCTCGGGCACGAGTGGATGGTGCTGACCGACCACTCGCCGCGGTTGACCGTCGCCAACGGGCTGTCGCGGGAGCGGTTGGTGAAGCAGCTCGACGTCGTGGCGGAGCTGAACGTGGAGCTGGCGCCGTTCCTCGTGCTCACCGGCATCGAGGTCGACATCCTCGACGACGGGTCGCTGGACCAGGACGACGACCTGTTGGAGCGGTTGGACGTCGTGGTCGCGAGTGTCCACTCGAAGTTGAAGATGCCGCGGGCCGAGATGACCGAGCGCATGGTCACGGCGGTGGCGAACCCGCACGTCGACATCCTCGGGCACTGCACCGGGCGGCTCGTCGTCGGCAAGGGGCGGCCCGAGTCGCAGTTCGACGCGGAGCGGGTTTTCGAGGCGTGTGCGGAGTACGGCACCGCTGTGGAGATCAACTCACGGCCTGAGCGCCTCGATCCGCCGCGCAGGTTGCTGTCGTTGGCGGTGGATGCCGGGTGCACGTTCTCGATCGACAGCGACGCGCACGCGCCCGGTCAGCTGGACTGGCTGAACTACGGTTGCGCGCGGGCGGAGGAGTGCGGGGTGACGGCCGACCTGGTGATCAACACCCGGCCGGCGGCTCGGCTGCTGGCCGGGTGAGGTGTTCGTACCACGACACCAGCGGGCCGGTGTCGGCCAGTGCACGGGCCAGGGCCGCCCGGCACAGGTCGCGGACCGGGGCCGGGTTCCAGGCGCGGAGAAGTTCCGACAGGTCGCCCAGCCGGCCCAGCGCGTAGCGCTCCAGGCCGGTGCAGATCGGCACGACCGTCCCGTCCGCGAGCACCACCAGCGGGTCCACCCGCACGAACGCCTGCGGGTCGGCGCGCAGCAGGGCGGCCGACGTCACGTCGAACTGGACCTCCACCGCGTCGTCCTCGGCGACCCGGTTGAGCTCGACGGCCGCGTGGACGAGGGTGACGCGGTCCAGCCCGTGCGGGCGCACCCGCACCTTGCGCGCTCCGGCGCCGACGGCCTCGGCCGCCATCGTGCGCAGCGATGTCACGTTGTCGGGCACCAGGTCGATCAGCACCGTCACCCGGTAGCCGTCGGCAGCGCAGCGGCCCACGTCGTCCAGCCCGACCACGAGCTCGGCTCCCGGCACCGCGGCGAGCCAGCGAGGGTCGCGGACCTCGACTCCCATACCGGGAAGGAACCGCCGTTCGGACGAGAGATACACCCGCAGGGCTCAGCGGGCCATCCGGTTCGGTGAACGTGGTGGTGACTGCCCGACATCGGCAACGCGGGCCGCGGCGCGGGCGGCCGTGAGGTCACCGTCAACGTCGTTCTTCCCGCGTTCACCCTTTGGCCCTCGTACGATCATCAGCCACCGATGCACCGCGCTCTACCCTTCGCGACGGCCCATGTCCGCCAACAAGGAAGTGCGCCGGCATGTCACGTCGCAGGGCTCCACTGGCCGTGCTCGCCACGGTCGTCGTCACGGCGGCAACGATCACCGCCTCCACCTCAGCGCAAGCAGCCACCACCACGTTCACCGCCACCGCGGACACGTACGTGGACAACGGATCCACCGGCACGAACTACGGCACGTCCGGTCAGCTCGGCGTGGACAACGCGCCGGTCAAGCGGACGTTCCTGAAGTTCGTGGTGTCCGGCCTCACCGAGACGGTCAGCAGCGTCAAGCTGCGCGTCCACACCGACGACGTCTCCGGTGCGGAGAGTCCGAGCGGTGGCACGGTCCGGGCGATGAGCGACACCAGCTGGTCCGAGACCGGTGTCACCTGGAACGCCCAGCCGGGTGTCGACGGTGCCACGCTCGGGTCGCTCGGCTCGGTCAGCCGCAACGCCTGGTACGAGGTCGACGTCACCGGTCTCGTCACGGGCAACGGCACGTTCGCCGTCGCGGTCACGTCGAGCAGCTCCGACGGTGCCGACTTCGACTCGCGGGAGTCCGGTGCCACCACGGCGCCGCGGCTCGTGGTCACCACCGGCACGCCGCCGGCCACCGGGGACCCGGTGTTCGTCGGCGCCGGTGACATCGCGGACTCCGGTACCGGGGACAGCGCGACCGCCGCGTTGCTCGACACCATCCAGGGCACCGTCTGGACGACCGGGGACAACGTGTACCCGGACGGGACGTTGTCGCAGTTCAACTCCTACTACGAGCCCACGTGGGGGCGACACAAGGCGCGCACGCGGCCTTCGCCGGGCAACCACGACTACAACACCAGTGGCGCCTCGGGCTACTACAGCTACTTCGGGTCGCTCGCCGGGCCGTCGGGGCAGGGGTACTACTCCTACGACATCGGCAACTGGCACATCGTGTCGCTCAACTCCAACATCACCATGTCCGCGGGCAGCGCGCAGGAGCAGTGGCTGCGGCAGGACCTGGCGGCGAGCACGAAGCCGTGCACCGCGGCGTACTGGCACCACCCGCTGTTCACCAGTGGTGCCAACCACGCGCCGTCGACGGCGACCAAGCCGTTGTTCCAGGCGTTGTACGACTACAACGCGGACGTGGTGCTGTTCGGCCACAACCACCAGTACGAGCGGTTCGCCCCGCAGAACCCGAGTGGCGGGCTGGACACGGCGCGCGGCATCAGGACGTTCGTCGCGGGCATGGGCGGTGCGGGGGCCTACGGGTTCGGCACGATCAAGCCGAACAGCGAGGCGCGCAACACCGGTACCCGCGGCGTGCTGAAGCTGACGTTGCACAGCAACAGCTTCGACTGGCAGTTCGTGCCCGAGTCGGGCAAGACCTACGCCGACAGCGGCACCACGAACTGCCACTGACGCACGCCACGGGCTGACCGGCTGGAGGCCGACGTGTACCTGTCCACAGTAGACCGACCGAAGGCAGCGAGCTGGAAGGGGCTGAGCGGCAACGTCTTCGCGCTCGGCACGGTCAGCCTGATCACCGACGTCTCGTCGGAGATGGTGGCCGCCGTCCTGCCGCTGTACCTGGTCGTCGGCCTCCAGCTCAGCCCGGCGGCGTACGGGCTGGTCGACGGCGTCTACACCGGCGCCACCACGCTGCTCCGGCTGGCCGGGGGCTACCTCGCCGACCGGACCAGGAAGCGCAAGGCCGTCGCGGGGCTCGGGTACGGGCTCTCCGCGGTGGCGAAGCTCGGGCTGCTGGCCGTGGGCAGCTCCACGGCCGCGCTCGGGCTGGTGATCACCGCCGACCGCGCGGGCAAGGGGCTGCGCACGGCACCGCGTGACGCCCTGATCACGTTGTCCACGACCGGCGCCGACCTCGGCCGGGCGTTCGGCGTGCACCGGGCGATGGACGGCATCGGCGCGTTCGCCGGGCCGCTCGTCGCCATGGCGGTGCTCGCCGCGTCGGCCCAGTCGTTCGACGCGGTGTTCATGACCAGCTTCTGCGTGGCCGCGTTCGGCGTGCTGGTGCTGGTGCTCTACGTGCGCGACCGGCCGGAACCGGTGCAGCGCAGGGAACCCCTCCGGCTGGCCCTGCTGAGGGACCCGGCCGTGCGGAGGATCGTCGCCGGAGCCGCGCTGCTCGGTCTGGTCACCATCGGCGACGGGTTCGTGTACCTGTTGCTGCAGAAGCGGGAGGGGCTGGCGTTCGGCTGGTTCCCGCTGCTCGCGGTCGGCACCAGCCTGGTCTACCTGCTGCTCGCCGCTCCCCTGGGCGCGCTCGCCGACCGGGTCGGGCGGCTGCCGGTGATGCTGTCCGGCTACGGCGCGCTGACCGTCGTCTACCTGCTGCTCTTCGGACCGCTCGGCGGCTGGCCGCTGCTCGTGCTGGTCGTGCTGCTGTACGGCGTCTTCTACGCGGCCACCGACGGCGTGCTGATGGCGCTCGCCGGTCCGGTGCTGCCGGAGTCGCTGCGCACCACCGGTATCGCGTTGATCCAAAGTGGACAGGCGCTGGCCTACCTGGGTTCGTCGGTGCTGTTCGGCCTGGGCTGGCAGTTCCTCGGACCGGAGGCCGCCACCAGGATCGCCGCCCTCGCCGTGGTGCTCGCACTGGCCGCCACCGCCGCCCTGCTCGGAAGGAAGGTGCGCGCGTGAAGCACCGGTTGCTCGTCACCGTGGTCGCCGCCGTGCTGCTGGCCGGCGTCGCGATCGGGTACACCGCGCTGTCCTCGTCCACCGGTGAGGCGGCGGACTCCGTCCCGGTCGGTGGTGGTCCGCGGCTGCTGGTGCTCGACAACGGCCGGCTCGCCACCGTGTCGCGCGCCGACCCGGCCGGGCCCAGGGAGGTCACGGCGCAGCGTTGCGACCGCGTCTACGGCGCCGGTGGCACGATCTCCTGCCTGCGGCCGGTCGGTGCGCTCAAGGCCGGTGAGCTGGCGGTGCTGGACGCGGGCCTGAACGAGCTGCGGACCGTCCCGCTGACCGGGTTCCCCAACCGCACCCGCGTCTCAGCGAGCGGCCGGATGGTGGCCTGGACGTTGTTCGTCGACGGCCACTCCTACGCCGCCAACGGGTTCTCGACGAGCACGGGCATCCTGGACACGAAGACCGGGACGCTCGTGCGGTCGCTGGAGGAGCTCTCCATCGAGGGCATGGCCCCGCTGCCCCCGGACGCGAACTTCTGGGGCGTCACGTTCGCCGCCGACGACAACCGCTTCTACGCCACCATGTCGACCGGCGGCCACCGCTACCTCATCGAGGGCGACCTCGCGGCCCGCAAGGCCCGCACGCTGGTGGACAACGTCGAATGCCCGTCGCTGTCGCCCGACGGCACCCGGATCGCCCACAAGGCCGCGGTCGACGGCGACCCGCAACGCGGCTGGCGCGTCTCCGTGCTCGACCTCGCGACCGGACGGGTCACGCCGCTGGCGGAGACCCGCAGCGTCGACGACCAGCCGGCCTGGCTCGACGACCGCACGGTCGGCTACGGCATCCAGCGCGACGACGGGACCAACGACGTGTGGGCCGTTCCCGCGGACGGCAGCGGTACCGCGCAGGTGCTGGTGCCCTAGGCCGGCTCACCCGCGCCCTGGTGACCGCCCCGCGGACCCGATCGGCTGCCCCGGCGGGCGGTCAGACCGGCAGCGGCCTCATCCGGTCCGGCATGTGCGCCCGCAGCGCGTCGTGCAGCAGCGCCACCTCGGCGGCGGCCAGCAGCACCGACCCCGTCGCGCACGCCAGTTCGGCCTCTCCGGTCCGCTGGTCGGGCACGTAGGTCAGCGCCACGTCCGGCACCGAACACGACTCGGCTTCGCGAATCGCGGCCAACAGCTCCGACACCCGCTCGTACCCCAGTCGCGCGCTCCAGCGCAGCGCGGCCGGGGGACGGACGAACAACCGGAGGCCTCCAGCAGCACGGCGAACCTCCACGCACGTCAACACCGCCGCAACCTCCTAGCACCCCTGCTCACGGCGAGATTAACGATTCTTCCAGCGCGCAAAGGACCGCTGTCACCCGTTCGGTTCAGTGGCGGCAGGGCTTCCCGAACGGGCGCTCCTCCGCCGTCGCACCGGCGACCAAGCCCTCCACCAGCGCACCTGCGGCCGGAGCGGCGTCGCCGGGCCGGTGGGCGGGGATCCGGCGGAACAGGGCATCCCGCGCAGAAGCGGAGAAACCACTTGCACCCGAACGAAGCATGCCCCACGAGCGGCCGCATACGAGCGGTATGCGGCACCCAGGACCTGGACCGCGGTCGGTGCGGGTGAGTCACGGCGCGTACCAGGCGCGCGATCCAGCACGCAGCGTGACTGTCCATTGCGGACTCATCCGGATGTGTAGGTCCGCGTTCGACGGGTAACCACTGGTCGACCACAAGTGATCACAACGATGATGAGGAGGTTTCGTGACCACCATTGAGAAGTCGGTGGACGTCCACGTGCCGGTGAGCACCGCGTACAACCAGTGGACCCAGTTCGAATCCTTCCCGGCGTTCATGGACGGCGTCGAGAAGATCGACCAGGTCACGCCGACCAGGACCCACTGGACCACGAAGATCGGTGGTGTCGTCCGCGAGTTCGACGCGGAGATCACCGAGCAGCACCCCGACGAGCGCGTCGCCTGGACCGCTGTCGAGGGCACGCCGCAGGCCGGTGTGGTCACGTTCCACCGGATCGACAACGACACGACTCGGGTGCACGTCCAGATGGAGTTCACGCCCGAGACCATCACCGAGAAGGCGGGCGCCGCACTCGGCGTCGTCGGCCACCGCGTGGAGGGCGACCTCAAGCGGTTCAAGGAGTTCATCGAGAACCGCGGTGTCGAGACCGGAGCGTGGCGGGGCGACGTCACGCCGCCGCCCCAGGTCTGATCGTGGTGCCCGTTGACGCCGGACCAGCACGCGGCGTTCGAGGAGCTCGCCCGCACCGCACGTGACTCGCCGCGCTACCACGCGCTGCGCGACCGCTTGGTGCGCGAGTACCTCCCGCTCGCACGACACATCGCCCGCCGCTTCAGCGAACGCGGCGAGCCGATGGAGGACCTCGCCCAGGTGGCGGCGGTCGGACTGATCAACGCCATCGACCGGTTCGACGTGGAGCGGCAGACGGACTTCCTGTCCTACGCCGTGCCCACGATCACCGGCGAGGTCCGCCGCCACTTCCGCGACCAGTGCTGGGCCGTGCGCGTGCCCAGGCGCCTGAAGGAGCTGTGCGACGCGATCGACGGTGCCACCGCCGAGCTGTCGCACCGCTCCGGGCGGTCTCCGACCCCGTCGGAGATCGCCCGGCACCTGGGCATCGCGCTCACCGACGTCTACGAGGGCCTGCGGGTCGAGAAGAACGTCGCCTTCGCGCCGCTCGACGCGCTGGAGGACAACACCGTCGACGACCCGGCGCTCGAAGGCGTCGAGATCCACGAGGCCCTGCAGCCGATGCTGCGGGGCCTTCCCCGTCGCGAACGCACGATCGTGGTGCTGCGGTTCTTCGGCCGGCTCACCCAGACGGAGATCGCCCGCCGGGTCGGCGTCTCCCAGATGCACGTGTCACGGCTGCTGACGAAGTCGCTGGAGCAGCTGCGCACCGGCCTGCTGGCCGAGGAGTGACGTGAGCGAGCGGGAACGCCCGGCACTGGTGATACTGAGGGCATGAACCGGTTGCGGTGGCCCCAGAAGCTCGCGATCGGCACCGGGGTGTTGCTCGCGCTCTGGGGCGCGGCCGGCTTCCTCGTCACCGGCTTCTCCGGGTTCGCGGCCGAGTCGGACACCTGGCTGCTCTGGCTGCGGGTCAACCCGCTGCAGAACGTGCTGCACCTCGTCTTCGGCGTCCCGCTGCTGCTCGCGTTGGGCAACCTCAGGGCGCTCGGCAACGTGGCGCTGCTGGTGGCAGCGGCACTGCTGGTGACGTTCGGCCTGGGCATGGCGCGCTACGACGACCAGGTCGTGAACGTGCTCAACGTCAACCCCGGCAGCAACGTGCTGCACCTGCTGGCCGGGTTCGCCGCACTGGCGGTGGCGCAGGGCGCCGTCTGGTGCCGCCAGTGCGACCGCGCCTCAGCGCTCAAGTCGTCCTGAGCAACCGCAGCACCGCCCGTTCCGGGTCACCGCCGCCGATCACCCGGCCGTTCTCGAACGACTCCACCAGCCGCGGGTCCACGTAGGACTTCCGCGCCACCGCCGGGGTGTTGCCCAGGTGCTCGGCCACGTCCTTCATCACCGCGCTGATCGCCCGCTTGGTGGGCTTGCCGCGCTCTTGCAGCGCCGCGGAGAACGCCTTCGCCGCGGCCACCGTGGCGTGCCAGGTCCGCAGGTCCTTGACCGTGAACTCGTCGCCGACCAGCTCGCGGAACCGCTCGTTCACGTCGTAGGCGGTCATGTCGAAGACCCGGCAGTCCGGCGTGCGGTCCTTGAGCAGCGTGCGGACGGCACGGGCCAGCTGCGGGTCGGTGATCTCCTCGTCGACCTGCACGCCGTGCTTCGCGGGGAAGCGGAACCTGACCCGGTCGCCGCGCACGCTCAGGTGCTCGCACAGCAGGGTCGCCACGCCGTGGCTGCCGTTCTCCTCCACGTACTCCTCGTGACCGACGCGGAAGACGCCGAGGTCGAGCATGCGCAGCGCGATGGCGAGCAACCGGGTGCGGCCGCGCTTCTTCATGTCGGCGACGATCTGCGCGCGGAACTTCGGCAGCCTCGGCGCCAGCCGCAGGACGCGGTCGAACTTCTCCGCGTCCCGGTTCGTCCGCCACTGCTCGTGGTAGAGGTACTGGCGCCGGCCCGCGTCGTCCACACCGATCGCCTGGATGTGCCCGTTGGGGTGCGGGCTGATCCACACGTCCCGCCACGCGGGCGGGATGACCAGGGCTTTCACCCTCGCGATCTCGTCCGGCCCGAGCGGCTCGCCGGCGGTGGTCGCGTAGCGGAAACCCTTGCCGTGCCGGCGGCGCGTCCAGCCCGGACCTGCGGTGTTGCTGCGGCGGAGTCTCAACTGGACACCTCGTGGTTGATCAGCATGGGATGCGGGTACCCGCTCGCCGATGAAAGATGACTACACGGTCGGTGTGGAACAGGAGTTCCTCCTCGTCGACCCCGGGACGCGGCGGCCCGTGGCACTCGCGCCCCAGGTCAGGGAGCTGTCCCGCGCGCCGGGGGACCTCGACGTGCAGGGCGAGCTGACGCCGTTCCAGATCGAGGTCGCGACCGGCGTGTGCCACACCTCCGCCGAGCTCGACGAGCAGGTCCGCGCGGCCAGGCGGGTCCTCGTGCGGGCCGCCGACGAGGCCGGGTGCCGGCTGGTGGCCACGGGCATGCCGCCGATCGGCAAGGCCGGTCCCCCACCCGGAACGGACGACCCCCGGTATCACCGGATCGAGTACTCCCACCGCAGGCTGGTGATCGGGCAGGGCGCGTGCGGGCTGCACGTGCACGTGGGCGTGCCGTCGAAGGCGGCGGCGCTGGAGGCGTCCAACAGGCTGCGGACCTGGCTGCCGACGCTGCTCGCGCTGAGCGCGAACTCCCCGTACCAGGACGGTGAGGAGACCGGGTACGCGAGCTGGCGGTCCATGGTGTGGTCGCGGTGGCCGATCAGCGGGCCGCCGCCGGTGTGGCAGGGGCCCGAGCACTACGACCGGACCGTCGAGGCGGTCATCGCGACCGAGGCGCTGATCGACCGGGCGATGGTGTACTGGGACGTCCGCCCGTCGGCCGGTCATCCGACCGTCGAGGTGCGCGTGGCGGACATCCCGCTGCTGGCAACGGAAGTCGTCGTGCTCGCGGAGCTGATCGGCGCCCTCGTGGCGGCCGGGCCCTCCGAACAGCGGGTGGACGACGCCGTGCTGAGGGCGGCATATTGGCGGGCGTCACGCGACGGCATCGACGGCCTGGCCGCCGACCCGTGCACCGGACAGCTCTCCCCCGCGTTCGACCGGGCGGTGGCGCTCGTCGAGCACGTGGCACCCGTGCTGCGCGAACGCGGCACCCTGTCTACTGTGGAGCGGCACATTGACTGGTTGCGCCACAACGGCTCCGGTGCCGCACGTCAGCGTCGCTGCCAGGACCCCGAGTCCCTTGTGGACATGCTGATCGCCCGAACGCGTGAGGACACCTGATGCGCCTGCCTGCTCCCCGCGGCCACATGAGCGCCGCGCTGGTCGCCGCGCTCCGCTCGGCACCGCTGCCGCGGCCCGCGCTGCTCGTCAGCGGCGGCACCAGGGAGACCTGCGCGGACGACGACCTGCAGCTGTCGCTGTGGATCTGCTACCGGCTGCGGACGCGCGGCTTCGACGACGTGCACCCCGCCTGGGACGACCACCCGGCGCTGGCCCAGTTCCAGGGCGCGCTGGAAGCCCGCTGGGAGCAGGGGCTGCGCGCGCTGGAGGAGACCACGCCCGCGGTGCCGCTGGACGACGCCGCCCGGGCCGAGCTGCGCGAGCACCAGGCGTTCTGGCACCCGCGCCGGGAGATGCGCTCGGCGCTGCGCGACATCCACGGCGACGCCTACGGTTCCCGTGACGAACGCACGCACTCCGTGCTGTTCACCGTGACCCTCCGCGACCTGGACTGCGCCACGAGCGTCGACGAGATGCCCGCGCAGACCCTGGCGCTGGCCAACGCGCTGAGCCTGTTCGGCATGCACCAGCGGCTCGTCGGTGCCCTGGTGGGCTTCCTGACCGCCGTCGACACGATCGGCGGCGACCCGTTCGCCCAGCTGCTGCCCGTCCAGTGCCCGCCGGACGACGTGCGCCTGGGCTTCACGGTCTGCCACGAACTGCACGCCCGGCTCGTGCGGCACGTGCACGCCGCCTGTGAGGCAGGCCGCTCTTCGCTGAGGGGACGGTGGCTGGTCACCCAGGCCCGCGTTAACGTGGGATGCTGAACGCCGCGAAAGGAGCCAGCGTGCCCGACCCCACCACACTCGCCACCGTGGTCGTCGACCGGATCTCATCCGACGTCGTCGTGCTGCACGTGTCCGGGGAGCTCGACACCACCAGTTCCAGCGAGCTGACCGCACCCCTCGACACGCACGTGGTGGAGGCGAACCGGGCCGTCGTCGTCGACCTCGGCGGAGTCCGCTTCCTCGGCTCGGCCGGTCTCGAGGCCCTCGTGCTCGGCCAGCAGCGCGCCGGCCGCACCGGTGTCGAGTTCGTCCTCGTCGCGTCGACGCGTGCGGCGCTGCGGCCGATCGAGGCGACCGGCCTCGACACGGTCTTCACGATCCTGCGGTCGATGGACGAGGCGGTCGACCGCTACTCGGGCTGATCCAGGCCCGTTGCGCGGAACGTGATCGGACGCACCTCAGGCCGGGCCCGTCGGCCCGGCCTGAGCCGTGCGCACAGGTGTTCCCCGAGGTCAGTCCTGCCCGATGTCCTCGAACCACAGCTCGGGCCGCTCGGCGATGAACGCCGTCATCATCTCGATGCACGCGGGGTCCTCGACGACCGTGATGCCGACCCCGTGCTCGGCCAGCCAGTCGTGGCCGCCGTGGAACGTCGTGGCCTCGCCGATCAGCACGTGCGAGATGCCGAACTGCCGCACCAGCCCGCTGCAGTACCAGCACGGCGACAGGGTCGTGACCATCGTCGTGCCGCGGTAGCCGCGCTGCCGACCGGCGTTGCGGAAGGCGGAGGTCTCGGCGTGCATCGAGGCGTCGCCGTCCTGGACGCGGCGGTTGTGGCCACGGCCCAGCAGACGGCCGTCGCCGTCGAAGAGCGCCGCGCCGATGGGGATCCCGCCCTCGGCGAGTCCCATCCGCGCCTCTTCGACGGCGACGGCCAGCATGTCGGAAGCAGCGGTCATACCGCCCAAGCTACTTCGTCTTGAACAGTTTCACCGTCATCGACGTGCCGGACTGCTTCGTCACCCGCAGGCCGACGCCGACCGCGGGCAGCTTGACGCCGGCGTTGGGCTGCTCGGCGAACCAGAACTGCCTGGTGTCGTCGAACACCGGCTGGGCCGCCTGCCCGCGGACGTAGGACGCCTTGCCGTTGACGTGCAGCGTGAAGGAGTCCGACTTCTGCAGCGAGAACGGCGCGTCGTAGCCGCCGATCGTGGGTGACCAGCGCTGGCCCTCGATGTTGTAGAGCGGGGCCGGGTTGGCGTCGATCGGCAGGATCAGGCCCTCGCCGGGGTGCTCGCTCACGTTGTTGTCGAGGTACGAGGTGTTCCACAGCGAGACGAGCAGGCCGTCCTGGTACGGGAAGTGCTCCACGAGGTCGGGCTTGTCCGGGAAGCCGTAGCGGTACGGGCCGGTGCGGTTGTACTGGCCGTAGGACTCGTAGGTGCGGTTCGACGCGATGTAGAACTGGTCGAACGCCTTGGTCTCCTTGCCCTCGGTGGTGCGGAACCCGCGGGTGGTCCACGTGCCGGCCGTCTCGGCGCCGTCGGTCAGCACCGGCGTGCCGTCGGCGACGACCGTGATCGCGTCGGCGAAGAAGCCCTGCGGCGCGAACGCCCCGTCGGTGCGGTAGGCGAGCCGCAGCTTGGTGTTCTTGCCGGCGTAGGCGTCCAGCGGCACGGCGACGTCGACCCACTGGCCGGCCGACGAACCGCTGATCGCCGGTGCGTTGCCGGAGTCGCGCACGAACGGCACACCGTTCGCGGTGCCGTCGAGCTGGGTCCAGCTGCCGTCCTCGTTGGACGCTTCGACGTAGAGGTAGTCGTAGTCGGTCTCGACGTCGTAGCGGGCCTTCAGCGACAGCGCCGCCGTGGTCTTGCCGCGCAGGTCCAGCGCGGCGGTCATCGAGTGGTCGAGGTCGTTGCCCTTCTCGCTCCACCACATCCGGCTGCCCTCGAACGGCGCTCCGTAGTCGAACGACTTGGCGATGTCCGGCAGCACGACGACGAGGCCCTGCGCCTTCTTGCTGTTGTACTCGTGCGGGCCGAGCTGGAACGTCCGCTCCTGGCCGGCGACCGCGATCTCGTAGTCGAGCCAGCCGAGCTGCAGCTTGTCCCACGCGGAGAACTCGTTGGGCCGCTCACCGGTCGCCTCGCCGGGCGCGCTCACCCGGTTCTGGCCCATGATCGACCACCAGTTGACGCCGTTCGAGCCGCCGTTGGTGTCGTAGTGGTCGGGCAGGCCGAGGTCGTGACCGAACTCGTGCGCGAACACGCTGACGCCGCCGTTCTCGGGCTGCACGGTGTAGTCGCCGACCCACAGGCCGGTGTCGCCGATGGGCGCGCCGCCGAGCTTGTTCGCGCCGGGACCGGAGTTGTAGTTCTTGAAGGCGTAGCCGCGGTGGCTCCACAGGGCGTCCTCGCCCTGCCACGGGTCGCCGTCGGCCTGGTCACCACCGGCGTGCACGATCTGGAAGTGGTCGATGTAGCCGTCGGGCTCGTTGAAGTCGCCGTCGAAGTCGTAGTCGTAGCGGTCCCAGACGTCGTACTCGCGCAGCGCCGCGGTGATCTGCTCGCTGGTCTGCCCCGCGGCCTTCCGGTCGGCGACCCACTGGGTGACCGCGTCCTTGATCAGCTCACGGGAGTTGTTGCAGATGTTGTCGGCGCACGGGTAGCCGTTGCTGCGGCCGTAACGGGCCTCGTTGTAGCGGACCTTCACCCAGTCCGTGATCAGGCCGTCGACCGTGTAGCGCCCGGAGGACTGCTTGTCGTAGAAGTTCGCGACGGAGTTGGCGCCCTGGGAACGGGAGAAGTACAGGTCCTGGAAGTACTGGCGGCTGAAGTCCGGGCGCCAGATCGTCGTGTTGTCCACGGCCCGGTCCGGCTCGGGGATCTGGTTGCGCAGCGGGCCGTCGAACCGCTGCGGGCCCGGCGTGGCGGGGCTGGTGTCCCGGTCGGGGAAGTCGGGGTGCCGCTCGTTGCCGAACTCCGCGAGGATCACGAAGATCTTGTCGGTCTTCTCCCGCTTCAGCTCGACGTACTGGTCCTTCGACTGCTTCTTGCCGATCTTCGCGACGGTGCTGGCACCGCGCTTCTCCGTCGTCGCCTCGCCGGTCAGCACCTCGGCCAGCGCCTGCTGCTTCAGTGCGCGGCGCTTGAGCTCCAGCTCGTGCGGCTGCTCGTCGCTCTGCTGCCGCACCTGCGCCTCGGGTTGGTCGACCGGTGTGGCGGTGGCCGGCGTGGCCAGGCCCGCCGTGATCACCGCGAGCGCCGCCGCACCCGCCAGAGTTCTTCGCACGTTCGTTCTCCCCTCTCGGAATCCGAGAGGGGACGCTACGTAGGCGTCCGGTGCCTCGACACGGCCGGAAGTCGGGTAGTTGCGCACGCAACCCGCGGGACGTGTCACTTCGGCGGGAGCGCCGCCACGAAGTCGCGGCACCGCGCGATCCACTCGTCGAGCGCCTCGTCCTCGCTCACCGCCTCACCGGACACGACCACCCACCCGTTCATCGGCCGGCCGGTGAAGTCGAACACCCGCGTGCCGGGCCGGGAGAGCGCGTCCTGCTGCGCCTGCGGCCCGACGCGGGCGATCACGTCCTCGCCGAGCACCCCCACCAGCATGTTCCCGTTCCACAGGAACACCAGGCTGCCGAACATCTTCCGCGTGCTGATGCCGGGCAACGCGCCCAGCGCGTCGCCCAGCCGGTGTGCCAGGCCCTCGTCGTACGCCACGCCACACATCATCCCAGCGAGTTGCCAGGCGCCTCTCAGGTTCGTGTGGCTTGATGGACATACCGGACGTGGAGGAGAAACATCGTGATCGGCTTCGTGCTCGGCTGGCTGCTGACGCTCTTCATCCTGGTGCTGGTCGCCAGGATGATCGTGGACTGGGCGGTGACGCTGGAGGCGCGCGGTGACTGGGTGTTCAAGGCCCGGCGGGTGACGCACGCGGTCACCGAACCGGTGCTCTCGCCCGTGCGCAAGGTGCTGCCACCGCTGCGGTTCGGCGGGTTCGGGCTGGACCTGGCGTTCACGGTGGTGTTCATCGCGGCGCTGGTCCTGCGCTCGTTCGTGTGGTGAGGACGCCGGGGTTGAGCACCCCGGCGGGGTCGAGGGCGGCTTTGGCACCGGCCAGGGCCGCCCCGAACACGTCCGGGCGTTGCCGCGAGTACCACGGCATGTGGTCGCGGCCCACGGCGTGGTGGTGGGTGATGGTGCCGCCCGCGTTGATCAGCGCCTCGGACACGGCGGCCTTGATCTCGTCCCACTGCCGGTGCAGGCTGCCCCACCGGCCGGGTGCGTAGATCCCGTAGTAGGGCGCGGGCCCGTCCGGGTAGACGTGGGTGAAGCGGCACGTGACGATCCCGGCCCCGCAGACCTCGGCGAGCACCGCCGTCGCCGCCTCGGTGACCGCCGCGTGCAGCTCGGCGAACCGGTCCCACGTGCAGGCCGTCTCGAACGTCTCGGTGATCATCGCGTGCTGCGCCAGCGCGTCGCGCTGGTAGGGCATGCGCAGAAACGACCCGCGCCACCGCTGCGCCACCCCCTCCACGACCTCGCCGTCACAGAGTTCGAGCGCCCGCCTCAGGTGCGCGTCCACCGGGTGGTCGGCCGACTCGAAGCCCAGCACCAGCACCGACCCCGGCTCGCCCGCGTTCAGGAACGCCTCCGCCGGGTCGAGCAGCCGGCAGTTCGCCGGGTGCAGCCCGGACTGCGCGATCACCCGCACCGCCTCGACCGCCCGTTCCCACGACGCGAACCGCACCGACGCCCCCGCACGGTGCACAGGCGGCCGCTGCACCCTCAGCCACGCCTCGGTGATCACCCCCAGCGTCCCCTCCGACCCCAGGAACAACCGGTCCGGCGACGGCCCCGCCCCACTGCCCGGCAACCGGCGCGACTCGCTGATCCCGACCGGCGTGACCACGCGCAACGACTCGACGAAGTCGTCGATGTGCGTCCCGAGCGTCGCGTAGTGCCCGCCCGCGCGCGTCGCGAGCCACCCGCCCAGCGTGGAGAACTCGAACGACTGCGGGAAGTGCCGCAGCGTGAACCCGTGCGGCTTCAGCTGCGCTTCGAGCGCGGGCCCGAGCACCCCGGCCTGGATCCGCGCGGCCCGGCTGACCGGGTCGACCTCCAGAACGCGGTTCAGGTGCTGGAGGTCGAGCGTCACCACGGGTCCGTCGAGGTTGCGCGGCTCGACCCCGCCGACCACGGACGTGCCGCCACCGAACGGGATCACGGCGATGCCGTTGCTGCCGCAGTGGTCGAGGATCCGCACGACGTCCTGCTCGGTGCGCGGCCGTGCCACGGCGTCGGGGACCGTGCCGATGTCACCGGCCAGGTTGCGGACGACGTCGCGGTAGGCCTGGCCGCGGGCGTGGGCGAGGCGGTCGACCGGGTCGGTCGAGTACAGCTCCGACGGCGAGATGCGCGGGTCCGGAAGGGCGAGGGTCTTCGGGTCAGGCGGCGTGTGCAGGGTCAGGTCGGCGTTCGGGAGCACCGATCGAACGCGGGTGACCAGGTGCTGTCGTTCGTCCGGCGTGACGGCGTCCTCGACGGTGCCCCAGCCCCACCACGACCTCGTTGTCATGGCGAGCAACGGTAAGCGAGACGCACACGTTTCGTAAGGGCTAACCGGCTCCGAAGCAGACGAACCCCACGGCCGCCGCGTACGAGGCGTCGTCCGCCGCCCGCTGCACCTCGGCCAACGCCTTCGCCGGCGCCGTCCCGGCCGCCAGCTTCCGGTGCAGCTCCACCATCACCGGCGCCGTCCCGTCCGTCGGCACCGGCACGACAGGCGCGATCAACGTCCGCGTCCCCAGCCCCAGCAGCGCCGCCGTGAACCCCATCAGCTCGTCCCCTGGCCGCACGGCGGACTGCCCGGTGTCGCACGCCGACAGCACCACGCGCGTGGGTGGCGTACGGAGACGTTCGATGTCGTAGACCGTCAACGGCCCATCGGCCAGTTCCAGCGCACTGAACAACGGGTTGTCCACGCGGAACGATCCGTGCGCGGCAACGTGCGCGAGGGCGGCACCGTCCATTGCGGACGCGACAGCGCTCACGGTCGCATCGTCGTCGACGAGCACACGACCGGGCACGTGCGCGGAGATGGCCTTGATCTCCTCCGGCGCGGCGGCCATCCGCGGCCCGGCGGCCAGCACCGCCTCCCCGACCGCGTCCGCCACCGACGTCGCCCGCAGCCACACGGAAGCCGACGGCGCGACCGTGACCTCACGGCCCAGCACCGCCCACGGCAGGCTGTTCAACGGACCGGTCGGCACCACCACCAACGGCCGCCCGTCGATCCGCGAGGCCAGCGGCGACAGCAGCCGCGCCGACAGCAGCGCGGCCGCGTGGGTGGCGGAGGAACGGGCCACGGCGAGGTTCGGCAGCTGCGGCGGCAGCGTCACCAGGCGGTGCAACCCGAAGCGCAACAGCCGGATCTCGCGGACCACGCCCTCCAACGCTCCCAGGGAGTGCAGTGACGTGCGGCCGTCCGCCAGGACCACGGCCAGCAGCACACCGTCGTACTCGACGAACTCGATCAGCGCAGACGATCCCAACGCCGCCGCCAGCGACGCGATGGACGGCGGTTTGAACACCGCTCCCCCACCGGACATCTGCCGGGTCAGGTCGCGGACGCGCTGCTCGGCGCGCACCAGCTGCACGCGCAGCGCCTGAGCGGGTCTCCCGGCCAGCACGGCGGACTCGACGTCGGAGGTGACCGCGCGCAGGGACGCCAGCGCGTCCTCCAGCCGGGGGTCGTCCGGTGGCGACACCGACTTCATCCGCAACGCGCCCGCGCGCCAGCTCTCGGTCCACGACAGCACGCGGGCCGCGTTGCCGGAGGCGACGGCGAGCCGCAGGCCCTCCAGCGCGAGCGCCTGGCCCTGCGCCCCGGTCAGCGCCCGCAGCTCGGCCGCGCCCAGCGACACCCGGTACTCGTCGAGCAGCCCGATGCCCCGCCGCAGCGCGGAGGACGTGCCCCGCACGTCGCCGGAGAGCTTGCGCCGCAACGCCTCCGCGTACCAGCCGCGCACGCGCAACCCCGCGGGGCCGCGCCTGCGTGCCGCGGCCGCCACCGAGAGCTCGGCCACCGCACGGGTCCGGTGCCCGAGGTCGGCGGCCACGAGACCGGCGTCGATGCGCGCCTCCAGCGCGGGCAGCCGCCAGTCCATCGCGTCCAGCTCGTCGGCCACCCGTGACAACGCCACCCGCAACGACCGCGTCCGGTCGCCGCGCAGCACGGCCGCGTGCAGCTCCAGGTACCGCGCGCCGGCCGCCCACAGCAGCCGCTGCTCGCGGCGGAACCGGCGGCGGGCCTCCGCGGCGAAGACGTGGGCCGCGTCCAGGTCGTCGTCCAGCAGCGCGATGCGGGCGCGGAAGAACAACGCCTCCGAGGTCGCGAACGGGTTCTTCAGCGCCTTCAGCTCGGTGATCGCCCGGTCGGCGGCGGCGCGGGCCTCGTCGACCAGCGGCACGGAGACCAGCAGCTCCAGCCGGTTCACCAGCAGCGCCGGGCGGGGCACGTCCAGCCGCCGGTAGACCTCGTCGGCCTTGTCGAACAACGTCAGCGCGGCGGGCACGTCACCCGAGCGGGTGGCCATGATGCCCGCGTTCCAGTGCACGTCGGCGACACCGAGCTCCTGGCCCAGCGAGCCCAGCAGCGCCGCGGCCACGTCGAAGTCGGCGGACGCCTCACGCATGTTGCCGACATACGCGCGCACGAGCCCGCGATTGTTGTGAGCGCGCGCCTCGACCAGTTTGTCGTCCACGCGTCGTGCGCCCGCAATAGCTGCCGTGTAATCGCGCTGCGCGTCGTCGTACCGCGTCAGGTAGTGGAAGACGACACCGCGCTGCATCAACGCCGCCACCGCGTCGGCGCCCGACAACGACGGCATGGCCACGTCCAGCGCACGCAGCGCGGCGCGGTGGCGGCCGGTGTAGGCGAGCACCCAGGCCAGTGACATCTGCGCCAGCGCGGACAACCGGGGCAGCGCGGCGTCCGTCGCGACGCGGATCGAGCGGCGCAGGTGGCGGATCGAGCCGCTGTAGTCGTGCAGCTCGCGCAACGCGAGACCGATCGCGCGTTCGGCGATGGCCCGTTCCGACCGGTCCTGCGTCGTGCGGAGGACCGCGCGGGCCATCTCGACGGCCGCACGCGGGTTGCGCTGCCTGGCCGCCAGCGCGTCCTCCGCGGAAAAGTCGGTCACGGCGTCACTTTATCCGCTGTGGTAGCTTGATCAAGCTCGGTCGGGGCCCCCGTCAAACGCTGCTTTGTGAGGCCGTGGTGTCGAAATCGCCGGAACGTTCCGATCTTTACGAAAGAGCTTTTCAGCAGCTCATCGCCGAGGACAAGAACATCGGCTTCCACGCTGAACGCGGGCGCGAGTTCCTCTACCGCCCAGGTCAGCTGCTGGTCGCCCCGGCGGACCGCGACCGGGTGATCGCGAAACTGCGGGAAAACAATGTCGAGGCGCGCCCCGCCGACGGATTCGGTGGAATGGCCCGCTTGATCCTTCCGAACAACCTCGAAGACATTCCCAGGATCGTTCGGTTGTTGAGGGATCAACGGAACTGGCCGAACGCACGAGTGCCGCTCGTGCAGCCGCACCACGTGGTCGTCGGCCACGGCGGCAACGTGATGGGCAACCCCGGCGACCGGCCGCTGCCGACCGACCCGGTGAACCCGGCCAAGCCCGACGACCGGCTCTCCGGCATCCGGGTCGGCATCCTCGACACCGGCATCTCCTCCGGCGCGCAGCTGGAGCACCCCGACTGGTTCTCCAACCGGTTCTTCAAGGAACCCGACGACGTCGACCCCGCCTACACCAGCGGTGTCCTGTTCGGACTGCAGGGCGGCCACGGCACGTTCGTCGCCGGCGTCGTCCAGAGCGCCGCGTGCGGTGTCGCGTTCGACCCCGAGGTCGCGCTCGACGTGAACGGGTTCGGCGACGAGGAGCGGCTGGTCGCCAAGATCACCGAGATGGGCAAGAAGAACGTCGACCTGCTCAACCTCTCCCTCGGCTGCTACACCGAGGACGACGTCGCCTCCGAGCCGCTGCGCAACGCGATCACCGCGCTGCCGCAGCAGACGGTCGTGGTGGCCTCCGCGGGCAACCGCGGCGACCAGCGCCCGAGCTGGCCGGCCGCGTTCCCCCGCGTCACCGCCGTCGCCGCGCTCGCGCAGAACCGGGACGGGTCGATGGTCCCCGCCTGCTACTCGAGCTTCGGCCACTGGGTCGACGCCTGCGCCATCGGCAACCGCTCGTCGACCTACCTCAAGGGCGAGTGGAAGCTGCCCGGCGAGACCGACGCGACCCCGTTCGCGCTGTGGGCCTACTGGTCCGGCACGTCGTTCGCGGCGCCGTGGGTGACCGGGCGGATCGCCGCCACGATGGCGAAAGACGGCCTCACCGCGGTTCAGGCACGTGACAAACTGCTGTTGAACCCGGAGTACCACGCCGGCTACGGGGTCTTCGTCAAATAACCGGCGACGAGTTGTATCTGGGGAGCAGCCTCGGCCTCCGCAAGTCGTGACCGCAAGGAGTCGACGTGACCTCAGCATCCCCGATCGCCGCGCTCGTCAGCGCGGCGGCCGAGGGCGACCAGGGTGCGTGGAACGAGATCGTGGACCGCTACACACCGCTGGTCGTGTCGGTGATCTACAAGCACCGGCTGCGCCCCGTGGACGCGGCCGACGTGAACCAGACGCTGTGGCTCCGGCTCGTGGAGCAGATCGGCCGGCTCCGCGAGCCGGAGGCGCTGCCCGGCTGGATCATGACGACCACCCGCAACGAGTGCCTGCGCGTGTTGCGCGTGCAGCAGCGGACGCACCTCTACGACCCGCTGACGGAGTCCGACGCGCTGGAGCCGGCCGAGGACGCCGAGGTGGAGGCGGACCTGCTCGTCGTGGAGCGGCGGCAGGCGCTGCGCGACGGGTTCGCCGAGCTCACCGAGCAGTGCAAGCGGTTGCTGACCAAGCTGATGACCGATCCCCCTCCGAGCTACCAGGTCGTGAGCGAAGAGCTCGCGATGCCGGTCGGCAGCATCGGGCCGACCCGCATCCGGTGCCTGGAGAAGTTGCGCAAGACCCCCGCGATCTCGGCGTTCCTGGGATCGCCGTCGGCGAAGACGCAGGTGAGAGGAGGTGTGCTGGGTGCGGCACGACTGGGACAGTGACGACGTGTTGCTCGACGCCTTGCGCGACGCGGTGAGCACACCTCCCTCCGAAGACGTCCCGCCGGAGTTCGTCGCGGCGGCCAAGGCGGCGTACACGTGGCGCACCGTCGACGCGGACCTGCTGCTGATCACCTCCTACGACTCGGTGCTGGACGACACGCTGTTCGCCCGCGCCCGGTCGACGTCCACGGCGCGGCAGCTGGTGTTCGACGCGGACGGCGTGACGCTGCAGGTCGAGGTGTCGGCGGCGGGCGTCACCGGGCAGCTGGTGCCCGCGGCCGGCGACGTGACGCTGGTGGCTCCCACCGGTGACGTGGAGACGGCGGCGGTGGACGAGCTGGGCTCGTTCGTGCTGGGCCCCGGCCCGCGCGGACCGGTGAAGTTCCGGTTCACCGGCGGCTGCACCGATTGGTTCATCCTCTGACACGCGGTTCGCCCGTGCGGCCTTCATCTGCGGCCTTCGAGGCCAGTGGGATCGCCGGTCTGTCCACTCTGGACCGCAACGCGGTGTGCCGCCGGGCGTGGACCTGGCGGTGGGCCTCCCGCACCGACCGTGCGGGAGGCCCACCGGTGACTCAGGCCGCGTCCTCGAAGGTGGCCGTCCGCACCACCGCGGTGCCGGCGAAGTTGCGCTCCACGCGCGACTTCTCCGCCGCGTTCGGCACCGGGTTGGTGCACGGGACACCGGCGCTGGCACCCGACATCAGGCTGGAGCACGGCCCCGGCTTGATGTCCGGCAGGCCCAGGATGTGGCCGAGCTCGTGCGCCGCGATGCGGGTCTTGTTGTAGCCCTGGTCGATCGCCTGCTTGCCCATCCACACCCGGCCGTTGCCGAGGCTGGTCGTCTGGGCCCGCGGCCACCCGTCGTCCGCCACGATGATGATGTTCGCGCGGGTCGAGGTGGTCTTGACCAGCTTGACGTTCTGCACGTTGTCGTTCCACACCTTCGCCCCGGCGTCGATGTCCGCCGTGTACTGGGCGGCACCGCTCAGGTTGTAGGTGAGGGTGCGTGCTGCCTGTGCGGTGCCGACGACGCCGATTGACAGGGCGGCGACGGTGGCGAGCACAGCGGTTGTTTTGCGCAGGAACACAGGAATCTCCTCGCAATGCAGGGTAATTGCTCTCCGACTGTATCGAAGCAGCGTTGCCGCACAAGAAGAGTCAAGTGTCAACCGGCACCGGAACGGTCAAGACGCCCGAAGGCGATCCGGCCGTGTGACGGCCGGAGATCCCGCGCTACAAGGAAACCCGTCGCCGGCGCGTCCGGTTCGCCGCCGGGCGCAGCGGGTCGTCATAAGCCGCGCTGATGGTGCTTTGTGATGCGCTCACGGCCGCGGCACCCCGGAGTGCCGCGGCCGGTCAGGCGAACGACGGCTGCCGCAGCGCGTGCTCCACCAGCGCGATGAGGATCTGCTTGGTGGACTGCCGGTTCCGCGCGTCGCACGGGATTATCGGCACCGACGACGCGATCGTCAGCGCGTCGCGCACCTCCTCGGTGCGGTGGTGCATCAGCCCGTCGAAGCAGTTGACCGCGATCACGTACGGCAGGTCGCGGTCCTCGAAGAAGTCGATGGGCGCGAACGCCTCGTCGATCCTGCGCGTGTCGACCATGACGACGGCGCCGATCGCGCCGCGCACCAGGTCGTCCCACATGAACCAGAACCGGTGCTGGCCCGGCGTGCCGAACAGGTACAGGATCAGGTCCCTGTCCAGCGACACGCGGCCGAAGTCCATGGCCACCGTGGTGGTCACCTTGTCGGGCACCGCCGACAGGTCGTCCACCCCGACCGAGGCCTGGGTCATGACGGCCTCGGTGGTCAGCGGGGTGATCTCGGAGACCGAGCCGACGAAAGTCGTCTTGCCGACGCCGAACCCGCCCGCGACGACGATCTTCGCCGACGTCGCGGACAGGTCGGCCCCAGGTGACCCCGGACGGCCCGGAGCACCGTTGCTCATGGGGAACTTCTCTCTACTCAGAACAGAACAGCTCAGGCTCGCATGGACACGTGCAGCTGGGCGCGGATCTCCGGGGTGAGCTGGAGACCGACCCGTTCCACCAGCCGCGTCATCGCGTAGCCGATGAGTCCGATGTCGCAGTTGGGTGCGGCGAGAACGGCGAGGCAGGACCCGTCGCTGATGGACATCAGGAACAGGTAGCCGCGTTCCATCTCGACGACAGTCTGCTTCACGTCGCCTGCCTCGAAGCAGCGCGCCGCGCCGAGGTTGAGCGAAACGAGACCGGAGGAGACTGCGGCGAGCTGTTCCGCGCGGTCGTGCGGGAGGCGGTCCGACGAAGCGAGCAGCAGGCCGTCCGCCGAGACGACGATCGCGTGTGCGACACCGGCGACCCTGCTGACGAAGTCCTCGACCAGCCAGCTGAAGTTGTCCAGTTCCTCAGTCGCGGTGGTCACTGGTGTTCCCTTTCTGCGATCACGGGGATGTTGCCGACGGCCGAGTCGTAGAGCGAGTCGCGGCCCATCTGCACACCCTTCTGGTACGTGGCGAACCGCTGCCGGAGCCGTTCCGCGGAACGGCCGCTCGCGGCGACGGTCGCCAGCTGGGGAACCGGTGACGACGGCTTGGGGGTGGAGCCCGGGATCAGGCGCGCCTTGGGGACGCGCTTGGGCAGGCCGTTCTCCGTCGTCTGCGCGGGCACGCTGGACTCCAACGCCCCCGCGGCACGCCAGCCCTCGTCGGCGGCGCCCCAGTCGGACGCGAAGTCGGCGACCGCGCGCGGCACCGCCGTTGGTGCCTCGGTCCTCGTGGGCTCCGCTGACCGCTGCCGCTTGGGCAGCCCGTTCACCGTGCCCGGTTCCCCGTCTTCCGAACTGGACGCGAGCTCCGGCTCCGCTGCCGGAACAACGTCCTGTGCCGGCCCGGCCTCGGGGGCGGCCGGGGTCTGGAACCACCGCGACAACGCGTCCGCGGAGATCTCCTCGTCGTCCTGCACCGCCGGGAAGATCTCGGTGGCGGGTTCGGACGGTCGTTCGATGGGCGGCTCGTAGGCGTAGCGCTCCTCGTCGGGGAGCTCCGCCGCCTCGATGCGCGCGGTGAACAGGCCGTCCGCCGACGTCTGCTCGATGCGGTGCCGGCCGCTGATCTCCTCCGGCGTCTCCGTCGCCGCGGGCGACGACACGACGACCGGGTACTCCGGCGTCCACTTCGGAACACCGGACAGGCCCTCGCCGCTGGTCTCGGCCGCGGAGGCCGGTGCGGCCACCGCGGTGGCCACCGGCAGCGGCAGCGCGGGCGGCGGGCCCTTGTGCAGCAACGAGACCGGCAGCACGACCTGGGCGGTGACGCCGCCCTCTATGTCGTCGTTGTTCGCCAGCGTCACGCGGATGTCGTGGCGCTTCGCGAGCTGGCCGACCACGTACAGGCCCATCTCGCGGGCCACGGAGACGTCGACCTCCGGCGGCTCGGCGAGCTTCGCGTTGAACTCGACGACGTCCTGCTCCTGCATGCCGACACCGCGGTCGTGGATGCGGATCGCGACCTCGCCCTTGCGGGTCTCTATCGTCCGCACCGTCACCTTGGTGGTGGGCTTGGAGAACGCCGTCGCGTTGTCGAGCAGCTCGGCCACGAGGTGCGCTAGGTCGTTGACCACGCGGCCCTGCACCATCAGCTCCGGCGTCGGCGCGATCTGGACGCGCGCGTACTTCTCGACCTCGGAGACCGCGGCGCCGAGCACCTCGGCGATCGCGACCGGGCGGGTGACGCGGCGGTTGACCGTCGTGCCGGAGAGCACGAGCAGGTTCTCGCTGTTGCGGCGCATCTGCGTCGCGAGGTGGTCGAGCTCGAACAGCGACGCCAGGTGGTCGGGGTCCTGCTCGTCCTGCTCGAGCCGGTCGATCACGCTGATCTGGCGCTCCACGAGCGCCTGCGAGCGCCGCGACAGGTTGATGAACATGTCGTTGACGTTCGCGCGCAGGGCCACCTGCTCGACGGCGAGGCGGACGGCCTCGCGCTGCACCAGGTCGAACGCCCGCGCGACCTGACCGACCTCCTCGGTCGTGTTCAGCGGCACCGGGATGATCGCCTCCTCCGCGGCCCGTTCGGGGTCGCGGTGCGAGCGGATGCGGCGGATGGCCTCCGGCAGCTGGTTGCGGGCCACGTCGAGCGCGCTGCGGCGCAGCACTCGCAGTGGCCGCAGCATCGACTGCGCGACCATCGCCATCAGACCGAACGCGATCAGCAGCGAGATGGCGACCAGGGCCGCGTCACGCCAGGCGTCCGACCGCGCCGTGTCGGCGAGGCGGGTGGTCGTCGCGTCGGCCTGGCCCTCCAGGTCGGCCGCGACCTCGCGAACCAGTTTCGCGGTGTCCTGGCCGATCTTGAGCACCTCGATGTCCGTGATGGACACCGGCTTGCGTTCGAAGTCCTGCGCCAGCGCCAGCCGCACGAGCCGGTTGCGACCGTCCACGGCCGCACCGGACACGACGTCCTGGAACCTCTGCCTGTTCGCCGGCGACGCCACGTCGTTGAACTCGGTGAACGCGGCGTCCAGACGGGACTGCGCTGCCCGCAGCTCGTCGGCGGCGCCGGGCGCGAAGTTCTTGCGCACCGCGGTGGACGTCAGGATCGAGTTCTGCTGGCCGAGCTGCTCCTGGGCGCTGTAGAGCGCCTGCGCCGCGGTGACCAGCGGAACGATCTCCGGCTCGCTCAGGCTCGACACCGCGGCGCGGTGGACCTGGCTGACCGACGCGATGATCTGGTTGTACGCGCTGATGACGGCGATGTCCGGGTACCTCGTGCCCAGCACCGTCAAGCGCAAGCTCGCCAGTCCGTCGAGGGACTGCAACGACTTGGTGAACGCCTCCCGCAGGGACGCGCTCAAACCCGTGGACGTCGTGCCCGCATTCCGGTACTCGCCCAGCTCCGTGTCCGTGAGACCGGTCCGGGCGGCGTGCTCAGGGCACGAGTTCTGCCTGCCCGCGGCCACACACTGCACTGCCCAGTCGCGCTCGACCTGCAGCGCGTTCTCCACCTTCGCCGCCTGGTGGCTCACAGCGAGCTCGCGCTGGACGTTGCCGAAGAGTTCGACGTCGTCGAGCTGGGTGTTGAGCCGCAGGCCCGCGAGAGTCGCGGTGCTCAGGGCCGGAACCAACAACACCACTGCGAGCTTGCTCCGCAACCGCCAGTTGCGTAGGCGGAACCGGTCGATGCCTCGCTGGTCCTCACGACCGCGCACCGTCAACACTCCCCGCCCCGTTTAATAGCTGCAAACCTGGTGGATCTTGGAGTAAAAAGCGCCGTTCTCATACCGCCGTTCGGACGACAAATCGGTGGTTCGAGAATCAACCACTTTGCACAGGGCGGCTAAACGGCCCCTTGCCGATAATTCATACGGCGGAAACGACCGGCGCGAGGGGCTTTGATCACGGCGCGATCACAGCCCCTCGCGCTGTTCGTCAACTACCGGAGGGCTGGATGAGCATCGGCTTGACGTCGAGCTCCTTGTCCAGCATGCCGTACCGCACCATCAGCTGGACGACGCGCTGCAGGCGGGTCGCGTCGAGCGTGGTCGGGAAGGCACCGAAGTGCACGAGACCTGCGGTTTCCTTGTCGACCTTGGCGTACTCGACGAGCAGCGGCTCGACCGTGGGACGGTCGGTGGCGTCGGCCTGGCCCTTGGCCATCGCGCGCTGGAACGCGGCAACGGTCTTGGGGTTGTTCTTGGCGAAGGCGCCGGTGGTCGCGTAACCGGCGATCGGGATGTTGTCGGTCGGGCCGGATGCGGCGTCCAGCACCTTGATCTGACCGGCGGCGCGCTGGGCGCGGGTGATGAACGGCTCGACCATGAAGGCAGCGTCAACGGTCTTGTTCTGGACCGCCGCCTGCATGTCCGGGAACGGCATCTCCTTGAACTTGACCGAGTTCACGTCGACGTTCGCGGCCTCGAGCGTGGCCTTCGCGGTGAGCTCCGCGATGTTCTTGAACGTGTTGATCGCGATGGTCTTGCCGGCGAGGTCGGCAGGACTCTTGATGGCCGAGTCACCGGCCGCCAGGATCAGGAACATGTCGGGCTTGGCCTGGTAGCCGTCGGAGATGAGCTTGATGCCGTCGACGGCCTTGGCGGCGTCCTTCGACTGCGCGGCGAAGAACGAGACCCAGTTGCCGAACGTGAAGTCCAGGTCCTTGCTGACCAGGCCCGGGATGGCCGCCGCACCACCCTGGATGACCTTGAGGTCGACGTCGAGGCCCTCGGCCTTGAAGTAACCCTTCTTGATCGCCACGTGGACGGAGGCCACGTCGAGGATCGGCAGGACCCCCAGGGTGATCTTGGCCTTCTCGACCGGACCGCTGTTGTTCGCGTCAGCCGGGGGTGCCTGCTCTTTGCCGCCGAGCAGTCCACAGCTCGCCACGGTGGCGAGCAACGTGGCGAGGGCGATGCCACGGACGGCCATACGGCGGACTCTTCGAGTCATCGGGAGCACTCTCCTGTCGGAGCGGTGTCGTCGTTGCGGGGAGTTTTGTCGCGACGGTCAACCACTCAGAGTAATGATGCTGCTCCAAAAGACCCCAGTTGACCGACACGAGCAGGTTCCAGTCCACTACCTGCGGTGAGCATCTAAGCACAGCAGGTCTAGCGCTAGGAGAACCCCAGTTGAAGCGCGCTGTAGCCGTCGTCGGCGCCGGGCCGGCCGGTCTGACCTTGGCAAACTTGATCCAGCAGTCAGGTATCGACTGCGTGGTCCTGGAAAAAGCCAGTCGAACCCATGTGGAAACCCGGCCACGTGCCGGAGTCCTGGAGCACCGCTCCGTGACCATGCTGGAGTCACTCGGTCTTGCCGATCGTTTGCTGATGGAAGCAGATCGTCACGGAACGTGTGAATTCCGGGTCAACGGCCGGAGCTTCCAGGTCGCCTACTCCGACTTGTACGGCGGCCGGCACCACTACGTGTACCCCCAGCAGGAAGTGGTCAAAGACCTGATCGGGGCATTTCTGGCCGCCGGGGGTGACATCCGGTTCTCGGTCAGTGACGTCGAGTTGCGCGACCTGACCAGCTCTACCCCGTCCGTGGCCTGGACCAGCACAGACGGGGTACGTGAGGAAATTTCATGTGACTTCGTCGCCGGGTGCGACGGATTCCACGGCGTGTCCCGCCCGAGCATTCCCGCGGGAGTGCTGACGGAATTCACCCACCAGCACGGGATCGAGTGGCTCACGATTCTCGCGGAGGCACCTCCGTCGACTAAAGCCGTCATTTACGCGCTGCACGCCGACGGTTTCGCCGGACACATGTTGCGCAGCCCGTCGGTGTCCCGCTTCTACCTCCAGGTGCCGGTCGGCACAAAAGCCGAGGATTGGTCCGACGAACAGGTCTGGGAGGCGTTGCACAAACGCTTCGCGCTGCACGACTCCCCGTGGGAGCTGACCGAGGGGAAGATCGTCGAAAAGCGCGTGCTCGACATGCGCAGCCACGTGGTCGAGCCCATGTCGTACGGACGGCTGTTCCTGCTGGGTGACGCAGCCCACATCATCACCCCGATGGGCGCCAAAGGCATGAACCTGGCCATGAACGACGCCGCGACCTTCGGACGTGCACTGATCGACTTCTACGCCACCGGTTCGGAGACGGGGCTGAAGACGTACTCCGACGACTGTCTCAAAAGGGTGTGGCGGGCCCAGGAGTTCTCGCAGTGGATGGTCAACATGATCCACACCGACGTGAGCTCCCCGTTCTTCGGACGGTTGGCCCAGGCGCGGCTGGAGCACCTGGCCGAGTCGCCTGCCTACCGGGCGACGTTCGCAGAGAACTACGTGGGGCCCTAACGGGTGAAATCCCCGCACCCCTAACGAGTGAAGCTGATCCCCTAGGGACCTCGTTTCGTCACAATCTGGGGCCAACTCCCGATGCCGGGGGATGTCGCTGATCCATACGGTTCAACCCGACATCCCCCGAACATCACACAGGAGCCTCGTTTCCGATGAGCACCCAGACCCTGCACGACTTCACCCTCAACCTGCTGAGCGACCTGGACGCCCGCGAGGCGTTCCAGCTGGACCCGCAGGGCGTGCTCGAGGCCGCCGGTCTGGGCGACATCACCCCCGGCGAGATCCAGGAGATCCTGCCGCTGGTCCTCGACACCGCGTCCGTCGCGAAGGTCGACGCGCTCGACGACGTGCTCGCGCACACCGGTGACATCACCGCCGCCGACCAGCTCAAGTTCGTGACCGGCAACCTCGGTGGCATCACCTCGATCACCGACGTCGCCTCCGCGCCGACCGCGGTCACCGCGCTGGTCAGCGACTTCGGCAACGTGGGCGACGTGGCCAACACCCTCGACGTGGTCTCCACCGTCACGGACGTGGCCCAGGACAACTCCGTCCTCACCTCGGTGACCGACGTCGCCGGCGTGCAGGACGTCGTGAACACGGACGTGCTGGTCAAGGACCTCGACACCGACGTGCTCGTGAAGGACGTCGTGGACACCGACGTGCTCGTCAAGGACACCGACGTGCTGGTCAAGGACGTCGCGAACCTCGACGCCACGCACGTCGTGGACGTGACCGACAACGTCGTGCAGGACGTGGCGCAGGTCGGCGACATCCACCACTCCGTCGGCCAGGTCGTGGGCGACCTCAACGTCGGTGACCTGGACCTGCTCGACGGCGGTGTCGGCAACGGCAACGACCTGAACATCCACTTCTGAGCCGTCGGGTAGTCACACCGGCGGTGCACGGGGTGGGACGACGGCGGGCGCCTGCTGCTCTGCCCCCGAGCGCGGCGCCTGCTTCGTCCCCTGAAGCCCGGGAACACCCTCCCGCGGTACTCGCACCGGACCGGCCGCACAGCGGCTGGCGGGCCGCACAGCGGCTTGTCCGGGGTGAGACGCGGACGAGCTCCGGACCGCGGCGGTCCGGAGCTCGTCCGTCTGCGTCGACGACCGCGGTCTTCGACCGGGTTCGCGGCGGCTTGATCTTTTTCCCAGGTTTTCCCAGTCGGGCTCTGCACTCACGCCCGGTGGTACAAAGTGTCCAGTCCGCGTTCCATCGCTTGGCGGACAACGCGGAGGTCCACTCGGGACCCGTGCTCACCACCGGTGTCCACCAGGCGCCACACGTCGGCCGGTTCCACTCCGGCCGGCAGGTCCAGGTACCACGAGAACCCGGCCGGACGCGGTGGGGCGCCCGCCTCGACGAGGTAGGAGTTCACGAAGGCGTCGGCGATCTCCTGGTCGGGGTGCACCGGAGCCGGGGTGCGCACGACCCGGCGCGGGCCGGCGACCCACGCCAGCAGGAGCTGATATCCGTTGTCGGGCAACGGGAGCAGCCTTCTGCCCTGCAACGCCACCACGCGGTCCGGTGGCGCGGAGGAGATCTCTTCCGGCTCCGCGTCGACGATGAGGAACAGGTTCCAGTCGCTCACGCGGCGAAGTGTGTCAGGAGCTGACGGTCTCGCTCAGCGACTCCCGCTCGGCGGCGGCCCACTTGTCCACGTCCAGCGCGGGCTTGCCGACGTTGAGCAGCCGCGCGACGCGCGAACGCAGCGCCACGAAGGCCTCGTCGGTCCGCGTCGTCACCTGGTCGCGCTCGGCGGGCAAGGGAACCTCCAGGTCGGCCACGAGGCGTGCGGGAGAGCCGGAGAGGACCAGGATGCGGTCACCCAGGTACACCGACTCGTCGATGTCGTGCGTGACGACCAGAACGGTCGTGTCGTGCTCACGCCGGACGCGCAGCAGCAGGTCCTCCAGCTCGAACCGGGTCTGCGCGTCCACGGAGGCGAACGGTTCGTCCATCAGCAACAGTGACGGCCGGTACGCCAGCGCCCGTGCGATCGCCACCCGCTGCTGCATGCCGCCGGAGAGCTGCCACGGCCGCTTCTTCGCGGCCTTGCCCAGCCCGACCCACTCCAGTGCCTCCGCCGCACGCGTCCTGCGCTCGGCGCGCGGCAGCGTCCGCAGCGGGAACTCGACGTTGCCCTGCACGGTCAGCCACGGGAACAGCGACCGCGAGTAGTCCTGGAACACGACCGCGAGGTGCGAGCCCTTCAGGGACACGTCACCGCGCGACGGTGCGATGAGACCGGAGATGGTGCGCAGCAAGGTCGACTTGCCACAGCCGGAAGGTCCGACCACGCACACCAGCTCACCGGCTCGCACGGTGAACGAGAGGCCGCCGATGGCCTCGTAGTCGCCGTAGGTGTGGCCTAGGTCAGCCACCTCAAGCATGTTGCTCATCCCGACTCCTCGGTTGCCACGCCAACGCCCTGCGTTCCACCGCGAGCAACGCGGTGTTGAGTCCGTAGCCGAGCACGCCCAGCAGGACGATGCCGGCCCACATGCGCGTGTAGTCGAACTCGCGCTGTGCCTGCATGAGTTGCGATCCGATGCCGTTGTCGGTGCCCACCAGCTCGGAGATCACCATCAGCACCAGCGAAAGGGAGAGCGAGACCCGCAGGCCCGCGAAGATCTTCGGAGAGGCCGCGGGCAGCACGACGCCCAGCACCCACTGCCAGCGCGGAATCCGGAAGACCGCCGAAGTGTCCACTTTGGTCACGTCGACCGACCGCGCGCCGTCCACGCTGTTGAGCAGCACCGGCCAGACCACGCCGAACACGATCGTCGCCAGCTGCATCGACGTGCCCGCCTTGAACAGCAGCAGGAACACCGGCACCAGCGCGGGCGGCGGGATCGAGCGCAGGAACACCAGCAGCGGCCCCGCGTACTCCATCGCCCGGTCGGACCGGCCGAGCAGCAGTCCCAGCGACACGCCGATCACGCTGGCGATCGCCCAGCCCGACAGCAGCCGCACCACCGACGGCACGACGTGCCCGGTGAAGTTCTCCGGTTCGAGCACCCACCACTCGTAGGCGGCGACCAGGATCTGCGAGGGCGGCGGGAAGAACGGGTCGTCGGCCAGCCAGCCCAGCAGCTGCCACACGGCGACAAGACCGGCGAACACGGTCCACCGCTGCAAAAATCGGTTCACCAGGCCACCCACCGGCGCCGCACGCGCTCAAGACCGTTGTTGAGCAGGACACCGATCACGCCCGCCACGACCGTGCCGACCAGCACCTGGTCCATCCGGCCCGGCCCGCTGCGGGCTTCCATGATGAAGTAGCCGAGGCCGACCTCGCCGCCCGCCATGAGCTCCACGCTCACCATCACGACCAGCGCCGTCGTGGCCGCGAGCCGGATTCCGGTGAGGACGAACGGCAGCGCGCTCGGCAGCGCCACGCGGAACAGCACACCGACCCGGCCGGTGCCGAAGACCCGCGCCGTCTCGACCTGGAGCGGGTCCAGCTCGTCGAGCGCGTAGATGGTGTTGAACAGGATCGGCCACAGTGCCGCGTAGACCGCGAGCGTGATCTTCGTTTCCGGGCCGAAGCCCAGGATGACCAGCGCGAGCGGAATCAGTGCCACGGAAGGGATCGGGCGCAGGAACTCGATGACGGCGCGGGTCGCGTGCCGCACGGCGGGAATGCTGCCGAGCACGAGTCCACTCGGCACCGCGATGGCGATCGCCAGCACGACGGCGATCAGCAACGCCAGCACCGTCGCGACGACGTGGCCGAGGAACACCGGGTCGATCAGCTGCGCGATGAGTTCACCGAACACGACGGACGGTGGCGGTAGCGCTTCGGCCGGGATGAGGGGGGAACGTCCTAACAGCTCCCAGAGCGCGAGGAACCCGGCGATGCCCAGGAGTCCCCTTGTGAACGCACGCACTCGGTCACCCTAGAGAGTGGATCACCCAATCACAATGCGTACCGGCTCAACTCCGGGTTGTTTCCCGCACACGGGCGGCAGTCAGCAGACCTCCACGCGCTCCGCTTCGCCGAAGCTCTTCGCCCATTCGGAGTCCGTGAGCCGTGCGCGCCCTTCCGAGCACATCTCACGCCTGATGCGACCGGCGTCGAGCTCGTAGGTCAGCAGCTGCGGATCGGTGCCGCCGCTGCGGACGAGGAAGTCGTCGTGCGCCGGCCGGTAGGTGGCGTGGACCGAGCCGCCGTGCCCGGTGACCGAGGCGAGCCGGTCGGGTTGCCGGCCGCCGGGGTAGAGCCGGTACACCTCGAAGGTCTGGCCGCGGACGACGGCGACGCGGTCGTCGGTGCCGAACGTGACCCACGCGCCGCTGGGCACCGCGGTCGACAGCGTGGCGGTGGGCACCGGGGTCCCGCCGGGCACCAGCTGCCAGACCTCGACGGTCGACTCCGGGGTGTGCTCGCCGGCGAGCCAGCGGCCGTCGGGGCTGTAGGTGAGCTTGTTGACCAGTCCGGGCCGCACCAGCGGCTGCGCGGCCGGCTCCAGCGTCCTGCCGATCCGCCACTGGCTGATCGTGGTCGTGCCGCCGGACCTGTCCTGCAACGCGGTGGCGAGCTCGCGGCCGTCCGCGCTCAGCCCGACGCCGTCCGGGCTGCGCATCGGCATCTGGACCTCCTCCGGCGCCTGGCCGTTCGCGAGGTCGAGCAGGACGGCGCGGCCGCGCGTGTTCGGGTTCAGCAGGCCGGGGTCCGCGTTGTCGTGGTAGCCGACGACCCGTGAGCCGTCCGCGCTGAGGTCCTGCGCGCGGAAGCCGGCCGGGAGCGGGTAGAGGAGGGTCATCCTGGTGTGGTCGGTGACCGACCACAGGTACTGCCGGCCGCTGGGGTCCTGCGTGATCGCGCGGCGTTCGGCGAGGTGCGTGACCTGGTGGCCGGCCGGGAACCGCTCCCCCGGCACCGGGTCGACCTCGCCGAGGCGCCACATCCGGTCGGTGCCGTCGCTGTCGCGCACCGCGGCCAGCTCGCCGCGCGGCGCGGTGAGCACCTTGGCGTTGTCGGCGGGCGTGCCGGTGAACCCGATCCTGCGGGTCCAGGCGTTGGCCAGCCGCAGGATCCGCTCCGCGTCCTGCGACGGCGCGACCTTGTACCCGACCAGGGCGAACTTGTCGGCGAACGGCTTGCCCTGCTCCATCAACGCCGTCGACTCGGCCATCGCCTGCCGCCCGAACGCCTCGTCGGTGAGCTGGGTGATGCGCTGCTCGTTGGTGAGCGCGTAGATGACGCTGCCGGGCACGAGCGCCGCGAGCACGGCCGCGACCGAGATCAGCGCCACCGAGCGGCGGGTCTCGCGCCGGGCGCTCAGCTCGACGAACCGGCGTTCCGGCGTCGTGAGGAAGTCGCCCAGCTCGCGGGCCTTGCGCAACCGGGCACCGCGGTAGAGGGCGCCGGGGTCGCGGTCGCTCGACTCCCACAGCTCGATCGCGGTGACGAGCTGCTGGTGCGTGCGGAGGTTCTCGTGCTCCTCCTCGATCCACCCGCGCAGCCGCGGCCAGCGCAGCACCGCGTCGTGGACGAGCTCGACGCCGTGCTCGCCGAGGACGACGAGCCGGGTGGCTGCGAGCAGGTCGAGCAGGCGTGGTTCGAGGTCGAGCTCGCACGTCTTGCGCTGCGGGACCCCGTTGCGCTGCACGGAGACCAGCCGCAGGAACACCTTGCGGACCGCCTGCCGGTCGTCCTCGCCCAGCGCCGCGTAGAACGTCTCGGCGGCCTGCGCCACGACGTGCTCGACGCCGCCGGACTCCTCGTAACCGGCGAGCGACAGCGTCATGCCGCGCTTGCGCCGCCACGTCTCGATCAGCGCCTGGGACACGAACGGCAGCGCGGGCCGACCGGCCGCGTCCGCTACCAGCCGCGCGACGAGGGCCGTCTCGACCGACACGCCGAGCTGGGCGGCGGGTTCGGTGACCGCGCGGCGCAGCTCCTCCGCGGTCATCGGCTCGATGGTGACCTCGTTGCCGGGCAGGACCTGCGCGAGCACGGGGTGGTCGTGGCAGCGCTGCCGGAAGTCGGCGCGGACCGCGACCACGACGTGCGGGCAGCGGGTCAGCGCGGTGACGAGGTCGTCGTGCCCGAGCGCCTTCTCGAAGTCGTCGACGAGCAGGACGAGCTCCGGGCAGTGCTGCCGGACCCGCAGCCGCAGGTGGTCGGGGTCGGCCGCGAGCTCGGCGGCGAGCTGCTCGCGGGTGGTGCCGAAGAGGCCGGCGAGCGCGGCGGCCAGCGCGTCGAGCGGGCGGTCGCCGGGGGTGATGACGACGGCGTGGCCGAGGGCGGGCAGCAGACCGGCTTCGAGCAGGGAGGTGCGGCCGGAACCGGAGGGCCCGACCACCGCGGTGAACGGCCGCGGCGTCGCCAGCACCCGTTCGACGACGGCCTCGCGACCGAAGAACCGCTTGGCGTCCTTCTCGTGGAACGGCGCGGCGCCGACGTACGGCGCGCTGGGCTGCAACGGGGAGACCTGCTCGGCGGCCAGCTCGCGCCAGCGCTTCGTCCACTCCCTGGGGTCGCCCTCGCAGGCCCGCACGAACGCCAGCGTCAGCGCGAGTGACGGCAGCTTGCGCCCACCGGCCGCGTCCGACAGCGCCGTGGGCGAGTAGTTCGCCAGGCGCGCGAGCTCGCGGTAGCTCGGTTTGCCCGCCTGGTCGCGAAGTCTGCGCAGGTCACCGGCGAACCGCAGCAGGGCCGTGTCCTCCGGCCCCAGCGGTCGTTCCCCTCGTGGCATGCCGCCTCCCGGCCGGATTGTCCACCAACGGTTCGCCTGGCGTCCAACACCACGCTAACCGCTCGCGAACCGGATGTTCGCGGACGCGCGAACGTCACACGAACGAGACTCCAGACCGTCACCACCGGGTAGCTCCCGGTCGCCGCGCGCCCCGGTTCCGCTGTCCTCTGGTGAGCCGCTCACGGTCGTTGCGGTGGGTGGTCGAAAACGCCGCCCACCGCTAAACCCTTGTTAACACCACGTTGTCCACTGGCGCGGGACGAAGCCGGACAACGAGATCGTCCCTAGATTCGAGGGTGCCGGGCGGGGAACCGGCATCGACGAGGGAGATCCTGACGTGTCCATTGACTCGACGACGGCACCAGACGCACCGGCCAGGATGGTCTGCGAGATGGCGCGCGGCGTGCACGTGACGTGGCCGGGCGAACCGCTGCGCTTCATCCCGGAGGGCACCCGCTTCTTCGTCGAGGCGTGGGTGGGCGACGGCTGGTACCGCGGGCGGCTGCGCGACGACCCCAGGCCGATGCACGTGAACGCGAGCTGCCTGGGCCTGCCCTGCGGCGACTGACCCGCCGCCGGCACACCGGCGTGCTCAGCACACCGGCCGTTGCGCGATGTCCGGGAAGTAGGTCATCCACTCCTGGGCGGACAACGCCGCGTAGCCGCGGCACTGGTCCCTGACCACCTGGCCGAGGTCGGTGCGCAACGGCCAGACGGTCTCGCCGCGGACCACCACGGCGAACTCGTCCGTCGCGGGCCAGTGGTCGACGGCGGTGACGTCCTCCGGGAAGTCCTCGAACGCGGCGATCCGCTCCGGCCGGTACTGCCGCGTCAGGTCCCAGACGTGCGCGCTGCGGTCCGACGCGACCAGCACGCGGCGGCTGTCGGCGGAGAACTCGACCATGGTCGTGTCGTTGGCCGACGGCAGCGGGAAGTTCGCCCACCGCGACGGGCGGGCCGGGTCGGAGACGTCCCAGACCTGGGCGGTGGCCAGGTTCGAGCCGACCTGGACGAGGAACCGGCCGTCGCGGCTGAACTCGTAGGCGGTCGGCCAGACGCCCATCACCGTCTGGCTCATCAACCGTGCCTCACCGCCGTCGAGCCGCCACAGCTCCCAGAAGCCGTCGAGCCCCTTCACGACGAGCGTGCGGCCGTCCGGGGACAGCCGCACGCCGATCGCCTCCCGGTCGCCGGGCACGGCGACCTCGCGCCAGCTGCCGCCGTCGCGCAGCCACACCTTCGGCGCCCGTCCCCTGCGGGCGTCGGGCACGAGGTCGGCGAGCACGTCCAGGCTGCCGTTCGCGGTGGCGGTGAACCCGGAGACGGGCAGGTCGGCGAGCTTGCGCGGGTGGGCGGGGTCGGTGACGTCGAGCAGTTCGGCGCCCTGGCCACCGGACACGATCACGCGCTGGTCGTCGTCGCTCATGCGCAGCGGACGGCCGGGCAGGGTCAGGTCCGGCTCGGTCCGGTTCGCCCGCACGTCCCACAGCTCCGTGCCCGCGCCGTCGGTGCCGCGCACGTAGAACCGGCCGCCGACCACCTTGTCGAAGCGGGCCGTGGCTCCCGGTGTGGCCGACAGGTCCCGGCGGCGCATGAGCGCGTCGGCGCTGAGCAGGACGTCACGGCTCTCGGCGGTCGCCGCCACCCGGTACGCGGCGAGGGCGACGCGGATCGCGCGGCCCTGTTCCAGGTCGCCGGAGTTGAGCAGCCACCTGGCCTGGGCGGCGGCGGCCGCGGCGACGGCGGCCTCGCTGCGGTCCGCCGCCTCCTCCGACTTGCTCACCGCGAACACCACCGTGCCCGCGAGCAGCACCACCAGCACCGCCAGCACGATGACGACCATGCGCGCGAGCCGGCCGCGGCGCCGGTCGTCCGCCTGGCTCGCGCGCAGGAACGCGCGTTCGGGCGCGGTGAGCGAGTCCGCGTCCAGCTCGGCGGCCTGGGCCAGCCGGGCGCCCTTGTAGAGGACGTCGCGGTCGTGGCCGTCCCAGTCGGCGGCGGCCTCGGTGAGCTGGTGGTGCACGCGCAGGGTGTTGCGGCTGGCGGCGACCCAGTCGCGCAGCCGCGGCCACGAGCGGATGAGCGCCTCGTGGGTGAGCTCGGCGTGCTGCGCGGACAGCGTGACCAGGCGTGCGGTGGCGAGCCGGTCGAGCACCGAGGCGTCGAGGCCGTCGCGCAGGGCTCTGCGCTTGGTGTCCTCGGTGCCCTCGCCGGGCGCGATGAGCCGCAGGAAGATCTGCCGCGCGGTCCGCTGCCGGGCCGGGGAGAGCTCCGCGTACACCGACTCGGCGGTGCGGGCGATGGCGTGCTCGACGCCGCCGACCTCCTCGTAGCCGGCCAGCGTGAGGGTCATGCCGCGGCGCCGGTGCCACGTCTCGGCCAGCGCGTGCTGCACGAGCGGCAACGCGGCCGCCTCACCCGCGACGTCCGCGATCAGCCGGGTGACCAGCGCGTTCTCGACGGTGGCACCGACGTGCCGCGCGGGTTCGGTGATGGCGCGGCGCAGCTCGTCGGCGGTCATCGGGCCGACCAGGAACTGACCGCCCTCCAGCGCCTCGACCAGCTCGGGGTGGCGGCCGACGTGGCCGTAGAAGTCCGCGCGGACGCCGATGACGACGTGCGGCGCCCGGACCAGGGCCTGGACGAACCAGTCCCGCTCCTGCGGCCCGGCGAGGGTGAAGACCTCCTCGAACTGGTCGACCACGAGCACGAGGCGCCGGTCGTGCTGCTCGACCAGCAGCCCCAGCGCCGCCGGGTCGGCCAGGTCCGCGCGCACGGCCACCGCGGACCCGCCGGTGAGCCGGGCGAGCCGGACCGCGCACTCGTCGACCGGGCGCACGCCGGGGGTGAGCACCAGCGCGTGGTCCAGCCGCGGCAGCAGGCCCGCGCGCAGCAGCGACGACTTGCCGGAGCCCGACGCGCCGAACACGCCGACGAACGAGCGACGTGCGACGAGGGCGGCGAGCTTCGCGGTCAGCTGCTCGCGGCCGAAGAACCGGTCGGCGTCCTCCCGCTGGAACGCCTGCAGCCCCACGTACGGCGCCACCCCGGCCGGTTTCGGCGGCGCGGCGATGGTCCGCCAGCGCTGCTCCCACTCGGCGACGTCACCCCCGCACGCCTTGACGTAGGCGAGGGCGACGGCCAGCGAGGGCAGCTTCCGGCCGCCCGCCGCGTCGGACAGCGTGGCGGCCGAGTAGTGCGCCCGCGCGGCGAGCGCGCGGTAGGCCGGCTTGCCCGCCTCGTCCCGCAGCCTGCGCAGGTCGGCGGCGAAGCGGCCCAGTTCGGTGTCGACGGCCTCAAGGGGCCGTTCCGCACGTGGCATGTGGTCTCCCCCTGTGACCACAGGTGTACACCGTGTGGTTCACCGGGGAGACCGGAACTCCCGACGTTGTTCCGCTCAGAGACCGACGAGCTTGTAGAGGCTGCCGACTTCCTGCCGGTTCAGCACCCGCATCGAGCCGGGCCGCTGGTTGCCGAGCAGAACCTCGCCGACCGCGGTGCGCACCAGCGACTCGACCGGGTAGCCGACGTGCTCCATCAGCCGGCGCACGATGTGCTTGCGCCCCTCGTGCACGACGATCTCGACCAGCGCCTTGCCCGGCACCGCCGTGACCAGCTTGAACGAGTCGACCTTGACGGGCCCGTCGTCGAGCTCGACCCCGGCCTTGAGCTTCTTGCCCAGGCCGCGCTCGACCGGGCCGGGCACCTCGGCGAGGTAGGTCTTCTTGACGTTGTAGCTCGGGTGCATCAGCCGGTGCGCCAGCTCGCCGTCGTTGGTGAGCAGCAGCAGCCCCTCGGTCTCGGCGTCGAGCCGGCCGACGTGGAACAGCCGCTCCTTGCGGTTGCGCACCAGGTCACCGACACACGGCCGGCCCAGGTCGTCCTCCATGGTGGAGAGGATCCCGTAGGGCTTGTTCAGCGCGATCGTGACGACGTCCTCGCGGATCTGCACCCGCACGCCGTCGACGTGCACGATCGCCGTCTCGGGGTCGATCCGGCGCCCCTGCTCGCGCACCACCTTGCCGTCGACCTGCACACGGCCCTGGTCGATCAGCTCCTCCGAAGCGCGGCGCGAGGCGATCCCCGCCTGCGCCAGCACCTTCTGCAGGCGCACGCCCTCGTTCTCAGACATCGTCGATCGCATCCACTTCGGGCAGCAGCGGGGCGATTGGCGGCAGGTCGCGCAACGACGACAGCCCCAACCGCTCCAGGAACAGTTCGGTCGTCCGGTACAGGATCCCACCCGTGTCGCTGTCGGTGCCCGTCTCCTCGATGAGCCCCCGCGCGACCAGGGTGCGGATCACACCGTCCACGTTGACGCCACGCACCGCCGCAATCCGCGCCCTCGTCACAGGCTGCCGGTAGGCGATCACCGCAAGCGTCTCCAGCGCCGCGCGCGTGAGCTTCGCGCGCTGGCCGTCGAGCAACAGCTTCTCCACGAACGGGGCGAACCGGTCCCGCGTGTAGAACCGCCAGCCGTCTCCCGCCCTGCGCAGGTCGATGCCACTGCCGGACTCGGTGTACCGGCTGCTGATCCTACGCAGCGCCTGCTTGATTCGCTTAATCGGCTGCTCGAGAGCACTGCTGAGCTGGTCCTCCGCGATCGGGCTGTCGACCACGAGGAGCACGGACTCGAGCGCGCCGTCCAGCTCGGCGTCGTCGGTGAGGTCGGGGAGACCGGAGTCCTCGATCTGCTCCTCGGGGGTGGTGGAGAGGAGCTGGGTCTCGAGGGTGGCGGCGTCCTGGGAGTCGCCGGGCCCGGCCTCGGCGGCGGGTGCGGCTCCGGGCTCGGGAGCAGCGCCCGGCTGGGGCGCGGGGGCCGCCTCGGGCGCGGAGCCCGGCTCGATCGTTGCCCTGGACGCCTTGGCACGGGGCTTGGCGGCGGCACGCTTGGTGGCGGCCGGACGCTTGGCCCCGGCAGGCCCGGTCTCGGCAGGCCCGGTCTCGGCTGCGGGGGTCGGCACGGCCGCTTCGGCGGGCGCGGTCCTCCACTTGGCGGCCAGCGCGGCAGCGGCAGCGTCGTACTCGGCGGCCTCCTGCCCGGCCGAGGTGCCGGCGCCTCCGCGGTTGTCCACAGGCGCGCCAGCTGACGTGCCGTTTTCGTCGGTGCCGGCCGATAGAATGGAAACCGGGGGGACCCCCGCGGCCTTGGGCTTGATTGTGCGGGCAGCGGCCTCCGTTGCCTCGCCTTCGGCAACGTCAGCCGCGCCACCATCAGCCAGGTCTCGCACGGCAGCACCAGCCGCAGCACCCTGGCCCGCGCCGCCTTCGGCACCGTCACCGGCGGCCACATCTCCCTCGGCACCTCCGGGCGCGGCACCCTCCGCTGCGGCAACCCCGGCCGCGTCTCCCCCGGCCACATCTCCCCCGGCCACATCTCCCCCGGCCACATCTCCCCCGGCCACATCTCCCCCGGCCACGTCTCCCGAGGCACCGTCGAACGCCGGCCCCGGCCGTTCGACCTCCGCCGCGTCCGGCCCGACCACTGGGTCGCTCATGCGTAGTCCTCGTCCTCGTCGCCGACCGGCACCGCGGCCTGCGCTTCCTGCAACGTCCCGCCGACCCACGTCACCCGCAGCGGCCCGAGCGGGTCCTCCTGCTCGAAGGCGAGCGACTTCTCCCGGTACAGCTCCAGCAGTGCCAGGAAGCGGGCGACGACCTGCATCGTCTCGGTGCAGTCGGCGACGATCTCGGTGAACGTCGCCGTGCCGCGCTCGACCAGGAACGTGCGCAGCTCGTCGGCGGTCTCGCGGATCGACACGCGGTGCTGGTGGACGTGCGCGGTCGACAGGGTGCGTGTGGGTTTCGGGCGGAACGAGGCCGCGGCGATCAGGGCGAACCGGTCGGGGGTGACGCCGAGCATCACCTCGGGCAGCAGGCCCTCGAAGCGCGGTTCCAGCGACACCGAGCGCGGGTAGCGGCGGAAGGCGCCCTGTTCCAGCTCGGCGAACAGGGCGGCGACCTGCTTGTAGGCGCGGTACTGCAGCAGGCGCGCGAACAGCAGGTCGCGGGCCTCCAGCAGGGCCAGGTCGTCCTCGTCCTCGACGTCACCGGCGGGCAGCAGGCGGGCCGCCTTCAGGTCGAGCAGGGTCGCGGCGATCACCAGGAACTCGGTGGTCTCGTCGAGGTCCCACGAGTCGCCCATGGCGCGGATGTGCGCGATGAAGTCGTCGGTGACCTGGTGCAGGGCCACCTCGGTCACGTCCAGGGTGTGCTGCGAGATGAGCTGCAGCAGCAGGTCGAACGGACCTTCGAAGTTCGTCAGCCTGACCTTGAACTTGCCATCGTCCTGAACAGCAACCTCAGCCGGTACTTCCTCGGTCACCGCTCGCGCAACCTGCGTACCAGCAACGAGGCGTCGCCCTGCGTTTCGAGGTCGTCCAGCACGATCGCGATCGCCTCGCGCACCACGCGGCCGCGGTCGACGGCCAGGCCGTGTGCGGCGCGCAGCGACAGGCGGGCCTGTTCCAGGGCGAGCAGCTCCTCGTCGGAGACGTACACCGTGATCTTCGTGGTGTGCTTGGTGCGGCCGGAGCCACGGCGTTGCTGCGGCGCGTCGGCCGTGCCGGGCACCTCGTCGGGCGCGGGGGCGGCAGCGGTCACCCGGAACAGCTCGGCCGCGCCCGGCAGTGAGGGGCGACGGGTCACCGGGCGATCACCTCTCGGGCCAGCGCGCGGTAGGCGTTGGCGCCGGACGAGCGCGGGGCCCACCGGGTGATCGGCTCACCGGCCACGGTGGTCTCCGGGAAGCGCACCGTGCGGTTGATGACCGAGTCGAACACGATGTCGCCGAACGCCTCCACGACGCGGGCCATGACCTCGCGCGAGTGCAGGGTGCGGGGGTCGTACATCGTGGCGAGGATGCCGGTGATGGTGAGCTTGGGGTTCAACCGTTCCTTGACCTTCTCGATGGTGTCGATGAGCAGCGCGACCCCGCGCAGCGAGAAGAACTCGCACTCCAGCGGGATCAGCACTCCGTCCGCGGCCGCGAGGGCGTTCACCGTGAGCAGGCCGAGCGAGGGCTGGCAGTCGACCAGCACGTAGTCGTAGTGGTCGATGACGGGGCGAAGGGTGCGCACGAGCGTGTGTTCGCGGCCCACCTCGGACACGAGCTGGATCTCGGCCGCCGACAGGTCGATGTTGCTCGGCAGCAGGTCCATCTCGTCGACCATGGTCTTGCGGATCACGTCGGGAACGGCGGTGTGGTTCTCCATGATGACGTTGTAGATCGTGGTTTCCAGCTGGTGCGGGTGCACGCCGAGGCCCACCGACAGCGCGCCCTGCGGGTCGAAGTCGACGAGCAGCACCCGTCTGCCGTACTCGGCCAGCGCGGCGCCCAGGTTGATGGTCGTCGTCGTCTTGCCGACGCCGCCCTTCTGGTTGCAGATCGCGAGGATCTTCGCGGGGCCGTGGTGCAGCAACGGCGGCGGGTCGGAGATGTGGCGGCGCTGGCGGCCGGTCGGGCCGATGCCGTCGACCTGCTCGTGAGCGACGTCGTCCACGGGTGCGGCGTGCGGGGCCAGGCTCAGGTCGGCACGGGGCGCGAAAGCGTGCTCCGGTGTCGACATGGCTGACGTTCCCTCACTGCTCGTAATCGTCTCTTCGGGCGCAGCCTAGGCCGCACCCGTTCGAGCGGCAACGCGCCTCGCCGGACGGGTGGAGGTCGGAAAATGTGCTGTTGGGGGTCGGGGCGCCGCTGTCAACCCTCGGTCACGCCGGAACATCCGAACGTGTACGGCGGTCGGCCGCTGTCAGGACCACGTCGAGCAGACCCGGGAACAGCAGGTCCAGGTCGTCACGGCGCAGCGACACCCAGCGCTGGTTGCCGCGGCACCGGGTCCGTGTGATGCCCGCTTCCCGCAGCACGCGCAGGTGCTGCGAGAGGGTCGACTTCGCGACGTCAACCTCGAAGGCCCCGCACAGCCTCTCCCCGCTCGACTGGATCTGGCGAACGACCGCGAGCCTGGTCGGGTCGCTCAGCGCGTGCAGCACAGCGGCTAGGTCAATGGCCTGTGGGGACGGCTCGTCCAAGTTCGGCACCCACCCACCGTACCCGTGGAAGCCTCATGTTCCAGTGGCCCGAGGGTGTGCAGTTGCGTAGACCTCCCTCAAAGTCGTAACGGTTACCAGTGTGTACACCTGAGTGGTCGTAACCGATGCGTGCCCGAGCAGTTCCTGCACCACCCGAACGTCCGCACCCCCTTCGAGCAGATGGGTGGCGAACGAATGCCGCAACGTGTGCGGGGACACCGCCGCGGTGATGCCCGCTTCCTCCGCGGCCGTCTTCAGCACGGTCCACGCGCTCTGCCGTGAAAGCCGCCCGCCGCGCGCGTTCAAGAACAACGCCGGCGTGCCACGGCCCTTGGCCGCCAAAGCGGGACGCGCGCGCACCAGGTACGCGTCCACCGCCGCCAACGCCGGACGCCCCACCGGCACAAGCCGTTGCTTGCCTCCCTTCCCGTCGAGCAGCACGGTCCGCTCGGCCGCGTCGATGTCGTCCACGTCGAGCCCGACCACCTCGGAAATTCGCGCTCCAGTGGAGTACAGCAGCTCCAGCAGGGCTTTGTCCCTGAGGTTTCCCACAGTGTTGAGCAAGGTCAGGACATCGTTGACGGGTAAGGCTTTCGGCAGTCTCTTCGGCGGTGATGGCGGGTGCACGGCCCGTGCGGCGTCATGGGGCACCACGCCTTCACGGTGTGCGAATCGATGAAGTCCGCGCACGGCAACCAATGTGCGCGCTGCGGACGAAGCGGCCAAACCGCTCTCCCGCAACGCCGCCAGGAACTCGCTGACGTGCAGCTCGGTCACCGCCGCCAGGTCGGTGATCCCGAGCGACTCCAGGTGCTCGGTGTAGCGGCGCAGGTCGCGGGTGTAGGAGTCCAGTGTGTTGCGCGCGGTACCACGTTCGACCGCCAGGTGGTGGAGGTAGCTCGCCACCAGGTCCGCTACCACGCGAGTCCTTCCAGCACGATCTCTCCGGCGCGCGCGTTGACACCCTTCGCCAACGCCGGATCATCTGCGACAGCACGGTCAAAACCCTTGTCCGCCAACGCGATCACGTACGGCAGTGTGACGTTCGTCAGCGCGTACGTCGACGTGTTCGGCACCGCGCCCGGCATGTTCGCGACGCAGTAGAACACCGAGTCGTGCACACGGTAGGTCGGGTCGTCGTGTGTCGTCGGCCGCGAGTCCTCGAAACAGCCGCCTTGATCGATCGCGATGTCCACGAGCACGCTCCCGGACCGCATCCGCGCCACCAGCTCGTTGCTGACGAGCTTCGGCGCGCGGGCCCCCGGCACCAGCACCGCGCCGATCACCAGGTCCGCCCAGCGGCAGGCCTTCTCGACCTCGTAGGCGTTGGACGCGATGGTCTGCAGGTGCCCGCGGTAGCTGAAGTCGATCTGCCGCAACCGGTTGACGTTGGTGTCGAGCACGACGACCTCGGCCTGCATGCCGACCGCCATCGTCGCCGCGTTCATGCCCGCCACGCCCGCGCCGATCACCACGACCTTGCCCGCCGCGACACCGGGAGCACCGCCGAGCAGCACGCCGCGGCCGCCCTGCGCGCGTTCCAGGCAGTGCGCGCCGACCTGCGCGGCCATCCGGCCCGCGATCTCGCTCATCGGCGCCAGCAACGGCAACGACCCGTCCGGCAGCTGCACGGTCTCGTACGCGATGGCCGTGATGCCGGAGTCCGCGATCGCCTGGGTGCACGCCGGCGAGGCCGCCAGGTGCAGGTAGGTGAAGAGGACCTGGTCCCGGCGCATCCGGTGGTGCTCGGGCTCGATCGGTTCCTTGACCTTCAGCACCAGGTCGGCCGTCGCCCACACCTCGTCGGCGGTGGCGGCGATGCGCGCTCCGGCCGCTGTGTACTCGTGGTCGGGGAACGACGACCCCGCTCCTGCCTCGTGCTCGATCACGACGTCGTGCCCGCGGCGGACCAGCTCGACCACCCCGGCGGGGGTGATGGCGACGCGGTACTCGTGGTTCTTGATCTCCTTTGGGACACCGACCAGCATCGTCGCAGCGTATTCCGCAACTCGATCTCCTGCATCGGATAACGTGCGCAGCCGTGTCACAACCTTTCGGGCCAGAGCAGCAGCGCATCGGCAACCAACAGCGCGAAGAGGCGATCACCGCGCTCAACGACCACTTCGCGCAAGCGCGGCTCGACATCACCGAGTACCAGGAACGGGTCAACCGCGCGTCGAACGCGCAGTCGTACGCGGAGCTCGCCGAGCTCTTCCGCGACCTGCCGCAGCCGCACCCGCCGTTCCTCGCGCCGCCGTCGGTGCCGTTCGCCGCCGTGCCGCCGCCGCAGGCCACACAGCCGTACGTGCCGCCGCAGCAGTACACGGGCCCGCAGCAGCAGTACACCGGCCAGCAGCCGTACACGGGTCAGCAGTACGCGCAGCCGCAGTACGCCACGCCGCCTCCTCCCGGTATGGCACCGGGCATGGGATACCCCGGCGCGCCCTACGGCTACGACCCGGTCACCGGCATCCCGTACTCGGACAAGTCGAAGGTCGCCGCGGGTGTGCTGCAGCTGTTCCTCGGCCACTTCGGTGTCGGCCGCTTCTACATGGGCGACACCGGGATCGCGGTCGCGCAGCTGCTGACCTGCGGTGGCTGCGGCATCTGGGCGCTGGTCGACGGGATCATCATCCTGGTCAACGGCGGCACGGACGCCGAGGGACGACCGCTGCGCGGCTGAGTCCGGTTCGACGGCGCGGGGCCACGGTCCTGCGCCGCTAGATCCCCGCCAGGTTGCGCCCGACGCCCCACACGAGCGCGAAGGCGAGCACCAGCCACGGCACCTGCTTGGGCAACTGCCGGCGTTGCCCGGTCCACGCCGTCCGGACCCACCGCGCGAACAACCACGCGGCGAGAGGCACGCCGACCACGAGCATCGCGGCGTTGAAGTGCCACGCGGCAACGACATCACCGTGCAGCAACGCGTGTGCCATGCGCGTCATGCCGCAGCCGGGGCAGTTCAGCCCGGTGAGCCAGTTGAACGGGCACCTGGGCAGCAGGTTGTCCGGCTGGTTCGGGTCGACGAACAGCAGCACGACGGCACCGGCGCCGCCGGCCGCGAGCACGCTGAGGGGCGCCCGCAACCTCCACAGGGCGCCCTTCAGCGTCTTCATCGCTCTTCCCTACTTCTTGCGCGCGGGGAACCGCGTGGGCTTGTCCCGGAACGGCGCGTCGGCGGGACGCGGTTCGGTGCGGCCCTCCAGCACCTCGCGGGCGGCGAGCAGCCCGGCGACGGAGGACGCGTTCACGATGTCACCGGCGAGCACCATGCGCACCGCCTCGGCGAGCGGGAAGCGGTGGACCTCCAGGTCCGCCTCCTCGTCGCCCTGGACGTCGCGGTCCACCTCGGAGAGCTCCCGCGCGAGGAAGACCCGCACGACCTCGTCGGTGAACCCCGGTGAGGCGGCGACGTCGACCAGGACGTGCCACGTGGCGGCGTCCAGGCCGACCTCCTCGGCCAGCTCGCGCCGGGCGCCGGCCACGGGCGGTTCGCCGTCGTGGTCGAGCAGACCGGCGGGCAGCTCCCACAGGTGCCTGCCGAGCGCGTGCCGGTACTGGTGGACCAGCGTGACCTGGCCCTCGTCGTCGACCGCGACCACGGCGACGGCGCCGGCGTGCTCGACGATCTCGCGCTTGGCGGTGCCGCCGCCGGGCATCTCGACCTCGTCGACGCGCAACGCCAGGATCTTGCCGACGTGCAGGTCCTCGCTGGAGACGGTGCGGAAGTCGTGCCGAGTGGTCACTTCGCGGCTCCCGCGGTGAGGGGGAGGCGGTCGGCCACCCGGTAGTCGATCGCGGCCTTCACGAACGCCGCGAACAGCGGGTGCGGCTTCGTCGGGCGGGACTTGAGCTCCGGGTGCGCCTGCGTGGCCGCGTAGAACGGGTGCACGTCGGCGGGGAGCTCGACGAACTCGACCAGGCGGCCGTCCGGCGAGGTGCCGGAGAAGACCAGGCCGGCGTCGGCCAGCTTGCCGCGGTAGGCGTTGTTGACCTCATAGCGGTGCCGGTGCCGCTCGGACACCTCGGTGGCGCCGTAGGCGTTCGCGACCACCGAGCCCGGCGTCAGCTGCGCGGGGTACGCGCCGAGCCGCATCGTGCCGCCCATGTCGCGCTGACCGGAGACGACGTCCTCCTGGTCGGCCATCGTGGAGATGACCGGCGAACCGCCCTCGTCGAACTCCGACGAGATCGCGTCCTCGATGCCCGCGAGGTTGCGCGCGGCCTCGATGACCATGCACTGCAGGCCCAGGCACAGGCCCAGCGTCGGCACACCGCGGGTGCGGGTGTGCTTCAGGGCGCCGATCTTGCCCTCGATGCCGCGCACGCCGAACCCACCGGGGATCAGCACCGCGTCCATGCCGGACAACGCCCGTGCCGCGCCCTCGGGCGTCTGGCACTCGTCGGACGGCACCCACTTGATCTCGACCTTCGCGTGGTGGGCGAACCCGCCGGCGCGCAGCGCCTCGGTGACCGAGAGGTAGGCGTCCGGCAGGTCGACGTACTTGCCGACCAGCGCGATCTTCACCGTCTCCGACGGGTTGTGCACGCGCTCGAGCAGGTCGCCCCACACCGTCCAGTCGACGTCGCGGAACGGCAGGTCGAGGCGGCGCACGACGTAGGCGTCCAAGCCCTCGGCGTGCAGCACCTTCGGGATGTCGTAGATCGACGGCGCGTCCACGGCGGCCACGACGGCGTCGGTGTCGACGTCGCACATCAGGCCGATCTTGCGCTTCAACGCGTCCGGGATCTCCCGGTCGGCGCGGCACACGATCGCGTCCGGCTGGATGCCGATGTTGCGCAGCGCCGCCACCGAGTGCTGGGTCGGCTTGGTCTTCAGCTCGCCGGACGGCGCCAGGTACGGCACCAGGCTGACGTGCAGGAAGAAGACGTTGTCGCGGCCGACGTCGTGGCGGACCTGGCGGCAGGCCTCCAGGAACGGCAGCGACTCGATGTCACCGACCGTGCCGCCGACCTCGGTGATGACCACGTCCGGGGTGACGCCGTCGGCGTCCGGCTCGGCCATCGCGCGGATGCGGCGCTTGATCTCGTCGGTGATGTGCGGGATCACCTGGACCGTGTCGCCCAGGTATTCGCCGCGCCGCTCCTTCGCGATCACCTCGGAGTACACCTGACCGGTGGTGACGTTGGCGTCGCCGCTCAGGTCCCGCGCGAGGAACCGCTCGTAGTGGCCGATGTCGAGGTCCGTCTCCGCGCCGTCGTCGGTCACGAAGACCTCGCCGTGCTGGAACGGGTTCATCGTGCCGGGGTCCACGTTGAGGTACGGGTCGAGCTTCTGCATCGTCACCCGCAGACCGCGCGAGGTCAGCAACTGACCGAGGCTCGACGCGGTGAGCCCCTTGCCCAGCGAGGAGGCGACGCCCCCTGTGACGAAGACGTGCTTGGTCGTACGTGCCTGCTGCACCAACGGGGCTCCCGTGAAAATCGTGGGGGAAAGTCCCCCGTCCACGGGCCCTAACGCTAACACGCCGCCGGTCACTCAGCGCACCACGACCCGGCAGATCACATCACCCGATCGGCCCAGCAGGTGGAACGGGCTCACGCCTGCCTGCGCGCCAGCAGCAGGCCGGAGCGGAACCGCTCACCCTCGTGCGGCTCCCGCGTCAGCCGCCCGGCCTCGGCGAACCCGTTGCGCCCCAGCAGATCCGCGAGCACGCCCGGTGACCACTCGTGGGCGGGGGCGACCCGGTGGTCGACCTCGCGCGGCAGCGGATCGTCACCGGCCAGGAACCCGAGCAGCAGGTGACCGCCCGGCGAAAGCACCCGATAGAACTCCTCGAACGCCATCGGCAGCTGCCGCGGTGGCAGGTGGATCGTCGAGAACAACGCGAGCACGCCGCCCAGCGAACCGTCGGCGAGGTCCAGCTCCAGCATCGACCCGACGTCGAACCGCACGTGCGGCTGGGCCGCGCGGGCCAGCGCGACCATCTCCGCGGACACGTCGATGCCGAACGCGTCTAGCCCGAGCGCGCGCACGTGCGCCGTGACGTGTCCGGGCCCGCAACCGATGTCGGCGACCGGTCCGGCGTCGTGGGCCAGCACGAGCTCGGCGAATGCGGCCAGCAGCGCGCGTTCCAGCGGCAGGGTCGCGAGCACGTCGCTGAACAGCTCGGCGTAGCGGACAGCGACGGCGTCGTAAGCGGCGGCGGTGTCGGCGGTGTCGGTCACGACCGGCAACCGTAGTCCGCCGCGGTACGGGATTCTCCGAACCACGCGCGGCCCGGCGCCCGATCGGGAATCGTGGGCGCGTGACCTTCGACGTGGTGGGAGCGGCGGCCAGGGCGGTGCGGAACCGCGCGGCCGCGTGGCGGTTCATCGAAGGGTTCGCGGCCGGGTGGGCCGAGCCGATCGAGGCGCAGGACGGCTGGAGCAACGCGGACCTCGACGCGGCCGAGGCACGGCTGGGTGTGCGGATCCCGGCGGCGTTGCGCGAGGCCTACGCGCTGTTCGGCAAGCGCCCCGACCTGACCAGCAACCAGGACCGGTTGCTGCTGCCCGCCGAGCTGCGGCTGGACGGCGACGTGCTGGTGTTCCGCCACGAGAACCAGTGGGTGGCGGCCTGGGGCACGACCGCGCGGGACGAGGACCCGGCGGTGCTGATCAAGCTCGACCTGGTCGACAAGTCCGAGGAGACGTGGGACCCGTGGCTGCCGCGGCTGTCCCAGGCGTGCGTGGAGCTGGTGCTGTCGGAGGCGTTGTTCCGCGACGGTGCCCAGACGGCCGACAGGGAGATGTCCGAGGCGGACATCTCCCTGCTGGAGAGCCAGTTCCGGCCGTTGCCGCTGCACAGCCCGAACTCCAGGTGGTTCGGCACCGACGACGTGCTCATCCGCGAGGACGACCGGCAGTGGCTGTGGGCCCGTGCCCGCACGCCGGAGGCGCTGGAGGAGCTGCTGGCGGTGCTGCCGGGCGACTGGACGACCGAGTACTGAGACCCCGGTCTAGCTGGCGGTGCCCGGCGACGAGGCCTCGGCGTTGCCCGCGACGCCGTACCGGCCGGACCGGCCTTCGAGCTGTTCGTGCAGCGCCAGCACCGCGACGACCTGACCGGCCGAGGTGTCGGAGTTGTCCACCGTGGACAGAACCGACGTCGCGTTCGTGTCCGCCCGCACCACACCGATCGCGCCGGTGCCGTTCGCGGAGCCGTTCGCACCGGCCAGCACGACACCCGCGCCGGCGCGGTCGAGCTGGGTGGCGAACCGCGCGACCGTCGAGGCCCGGTCCGCGGCCGAGTCGCCGAGCGCCGCGCCGCCGGTCAGCACGATGGCGAGCTGCGCGGGCTTCATGCCGGAGGTGGCCTTCACGAAACCGGCGTTGGAGAGCCCGGCGAGGGCGGCCGCGGTCTCGTCGGGGGAGGCCTGCGGCTGGTTGGTGGTGGGGTTGAGCAGCAGCAACGCGCCGAACAGGCCACCGGCGCGGGTGCCGGGGTCGGCGGCGGTCGGCAGCTGCGTTCCCGCGGGCTGCAACCGGGCCACGAGCTCGCGCAGCTGGTCACCGCGCGCCGGGTCGGCGAACGCGTCGGTCAGCTGGAGCTCGCCGGTGACCGTGGCGCCCGCGGCCTTCAGCAGGCCGGACAGGGCGTCGCGGTCGGACGGCCGGGCGTCCGAGGTGGTCACGAGCACCACGGTGCGGTCCGTCAGCCGGCCCTTCACGGCGAGCGGGCCGACGGACGCGGCGAACTTGTCGGCCTCGGTCAGCTTGGCGTTCAGCCCGTTGCGGTCGTTCTGCAGGTCGTTCACCTGCTGTGCCAACGAGTTCTTCTCGTCGCTCAGCCCGGACAGCAGCCGCCCGCTGATCGCGGTCGAGCCGAGCACGACCCCCACCGCCAGTGCGAGGAACACCGCGGTGATCGAGACGATGTGGTAGCGCAGCGAGATCACGAGAAGAACCCCTTGAACCAGTTGACGACGGATTGCCAGCCGTCGACCACGATGTCGACGTAGACGTGACCGACGCCGGACACGGCGAGTGCCGCGGCCATGGCGGCGATCGCGGCGGCCACCAGCAGGACGATCACGCCCAGCGAGACCCGGCTGCGGTGCAGGGTCGCGACGGCCTCCCCGTCCACGAGCAAGCTGCCGAGCTTCAGCCGGGTGAGGAACGTGGAGGGGTTCGAACCGGAGTGCCCGCGGTCGAGGAACTCGCGCAGCGTCGCGCGCAGCCCGACCGTGACGACGAGGGACGCGCCGTGCGCCTCGGCCAGCAGCAACGCGAGGTCCTCGGCGTTGCCGGACGCGGGGAAGGTCACCGCGCCGATGCCGAGGTCCTGGATGCGTTGCAGGCCGGGCGCGTGGCCGTCGGTCTGCGCCGGGACGACCACCTCGGTGGCGGCGCGCAGTGACGCGGTGCCGATGCCGTCGGGGTCGCCGACGACGATGTCCGGCTTGAGTCCCGCGTCGTGCAACGTGTCCGCGCCGGTGTCGACGCCGATCAGCACCGGCCGGTACTCACGGATGTACTTCCTGAGCTTGCGCAGCTCCTCCGCGTGCGACGGCCCGCCCGCGACGACGAGCACCTGCCGGTCGCGCATCGCCACGTACACCTCGGGCACGCCGACGCCGTCGAGGACGAGCGCGCGTTCCCTGCGCAGGAACTCGATGGTGTTGGCGGAGAACGCCTCCAGCTGCGCCGACATGCCGGCCTTCGCCTCGATCATGGCGTCGGCGACGCTCTCCGCGTTCTGCTCGACCCCCTTGGCGAGCTCGCGTTCCCCCGCGTACACGACACCCTCGTGCAAGCGGATCTTCGTGCCTTCCCTGATCTCGCGCAACGCGGTGGCGCCGACGTTGTCGATGAGCGGGATGCCCGCCTCGATCAGCAGTTCCGGCCCCAGGTTGGGAAAGCGGCCGGAGATGGACGGGGAGGCGTTCACCACCCCCACCACCTCGGCGGTGACGAGCGCCTCCGCGGTGCGCCGGTCGAGGTCGACCAGGTCGAACACGGCCACGTCCCCGGGACTGATCCGCCGCACCAGGTCGCTCACGCGCCGATCGACCCGCGCGACACCCGTCACACCGGGAAGTTCGTGGTTGGTGCGGCTCAGCAACCCGGAAAGCTTCATGTGCCGATAGTGACTGACGCTGCGCACGGGACAGGTGAGGCACGCCGGGCGGTTGGTGCTGGTCAGTCGTCGGGGTGAACCACCACGGCACCGAACGCGACCACCACGGCGGCCAGCAGCACCCAGATCCCGGCGCCGAACCCCGCTTCCAGCGCCGGGTCGATGGTGATGTTGCCGGTTTTGTGGAAGTTGATGGCGTTCACCAGGTACACGAACACCATCCCGGTCGTCCCGGCGAGCGCGGCCGCCCCGGCGAACGCGAACTTCCTGAGGAAGATCCCGGCGACGAGCACCAGCGCGGCGACCACGACGGGAATGCCGAACATCGGCCCGTGCGGGTCGACCGTGTCACCGAAGTGCGTGCGCCAGCCCGTGGTGACGAACTCCGTCTGCGGCTGGTCGGGCGCGAGGCGGATCCGCAGCTCGGACAGCGGCAGGAACGTCGCACCGGCCGCCGCCACCGCAGCGAGCACCAGCAGCCCGGCGTGCAGGAGCTTCCTCACGCCGCCTCCCGTTGTGCCGCAACGGCACCGACCAGCGCCACGACCGTGCCGACGACCAGGAACACCAGGCCGTACCCGAGCGCGAAGTCGCCCTGCTGGTCCGCGGCGTGCCCGCGGTCCGAGACGACCAGCGCCGCCACGACCGCGGTCGCCCCCGCCTGCGCCACCGCCCCGGCGAGCGCGGCCCAGCGCACCTTCACCCCGGCCACCAGCAACGCCATCGTGGCCGCGACCGGGATGCCGTACCAGGGCGAGAGCTCACCGGCCGGCCAGTCGCCGGGCTTGTTCACGACCTGCGTGCCCCAGGCCCGCACGACCACCTCCACGTCACCGGCGTACGCGGTGGAGTACCACGGCAGCACCATCGCGCCCGCCGTCAGCACCACCCCCACCGCGATCAACGCGATCGCCGTCGGCCGCCCGATCACCGTGCCTCCTGTTCCCCGACCGGAATCCCGAACGGCGGCGTGGCGTCGTCCGCGTTCCCGGCCGGCTCGGCGTTTCCGGTCCGGCCCGCGGCCGGTCCCACGTCGGGAGGCCGCGACCGGTGGGCCAGCACCGCACCGGCCAGCCCGACCAGCGCACCCGCCGCCAGCAGGTACAGGCCGGGCAGGCTCGTCTGCTCGTAGCTGGACTGCGGGTCGTGCTCGACCTTCGCCAGCACCGCGTCCCAGTACCGGACCTCGACCACGAACGCCAGCACGACCCCGAAAAGGGCGCCCGCGCCGACCACCGTGACGATCCGCGCCGTTCTGGCGATCTTCTCACCGGCGAGCGCGCACACCGCGGCCAGGACCATCACCCCGGCGGCGAGCAGCACGGGCAGCGCGGCGGACATCGTGGTGCGGGTCGCGGGGTAGCCGGGCGCGTCCGACGTCACGCCCCACAGCGAGAAGAACACGCTCAGGCCCGGCGACGTGCCGCTGTAGCGCGTGACGTACATGTCCAGGGAACAGCTGACCGCGGTGAGCACCCCGCCCAGCAGCACGACCCCCGCGGCGATCCTCCGGTCAGTCACCGCGCGGCTCCCCGGTCATCGGGATGGCCAGCCCGAACGGCGGCGTGTCGTCGTCGGTCATCTGGTGCACCACCACCGCGTCGTCGTCAGGCTCCGGTGCGGCCGGTCGCGGCCGCTGCACGAGCACCGCGCCCGTGAGAGCCAGCACCGCGGCCGCCACCAGCAGGTAGAAGCCGGAGTTGAAGTGGTACGCGAACGGCGGTGTCGCCCCGGCGTCGAACGCGTTGACCATCTCCTCGTCGCGCAGCACCCCGACCCCATACGCCACCACGGCACCGAGGAACGCGGCCGCCGCGGCCAGCGCCACCACGCGGGCGGGCGGCGCGATCCGGTCGCGGCGCAGCGCGAGCAGCCCGGCCACCACCGCGACGACGAGGGTGACCAGCACCGGGGTGCCGGCGTTGAGCAGCGGGCTCACGTCGCGTTCCGCCGCGGGCGTGGCCGACGAGGGCACCCACAGCGACCCGTCCCACGCGAACGCGTCGACCGGGCTCGTGTGCATCACGGTGTACATGGGCAGCAGGTTGCTGACGCCCGCCAGCACTCCGGCGAGCACCAGGAGCAGCGCGGCCCGTCTTCCCCGGTCAGTCACGCCGGTGCTCTCCTACCTCGACGGGTACCACGATGCCGAACGGCGGCGTGTCGTCGTCCACGAACCGGTGCACCACCACCGCCTCCTCCTCCGGTTCGCCGACCGGCTGCCGCGGCCGGTGCACCAGCACCACCGCAGCGATCCGCCATCGTTCGACCAGCACGCGCTCACTCACGCTTCGGCTCCACGACCACCGGAAACCCGTAGGGCGGCGTCTCCTCTTCTTGGTGGTTCCCCACACCGCCCGCACCCGGCAGCTCCTGGTGCAACAACGCCGCCACCACCCCCACCCCCGCGGCGACGAGCAAGACCGTGACCCCGTTGCCCCGCACCACCTCCACCGGCACCGGCAGCTCCAGCTCCGCGAGCCGCTCCACCACCCGCTGCACCTGGTTGAGCGACAACCAGGCGAGCCCCACCAGCACCCCGGCCCCGAGCAACGACCCCAGCCGCGCCACCGGCCGCCGAAACGCCAGCACCGCCGCCCCCGCCATCAGCACCGCCGCCGCGACCGCCGGCCACCCGAAGTCGATCGGCGCCAACATCAACGCCCCGCGGAAGTCGTCGTGCTCGACCCCCCACGTCGTGGCCTCGAACCGCAGCCTCCGGTTGCCGACCTGCGTCTGGACCGAATACCCGACCAGGAACGTCGCGGCCACCGCCAACCCCGCCGCCACGAGCACCAGCACCGCCCCGAACACCCGGCGCGTGGTCACAGCTCCGGTCCACCTTCCACCGCACCACCGTGTGCGTCCGCTGACCGGGCTTCGGTCACGTTCCCCCCATCATGCCCAACCAGCGCACGTTGGGCGCGGACGAACCGACGCGCCGGTCGCGCCGGCGCGCGGACCGGGTCGGCGCGAGTCGGGCGGCGCGGGGGTCGGGGCGGCGCGGCGGTCTGGGCGGTATGAGGTGACGCGGCGGTCAGGGGTAGCGCGGCGGCCCAAGCGGCGCAGCTGCGCGAGGGCCACAGTGGCGCGATCGCCCAAGCAGCATGGCCAGTCCAGCGGCGTGGCCAGTCCAGCGGCGTGACGGTCCGAGCCTCGGCTTCGGCGGCCGAACTCGCACCACGGGATTCACCAGCGCGCGCAGACCCAGCCCACCTGCGACCAATTGCCGGCGATCATGCGGTCAGCGCCGATCCAGTGGCCCACCGGTCCAGGCAACCCAGCCCGCGCCAACCTCCGGCCAGCACTCAACCCCAGGCCAACGCTCAACCTCAGGCCAGCGCCGAACCCCAGCCGCCGGGCCACCGGCCCCGTCAGAGCCAAACCGCCGTCCGCGCCAGCCAATCACCGCCACCGGCCAACTCCAGCCAGCGCCCAACCCCACGGCCAGCCACCACCCCAGGCGGCGCCCAAAACCCAACCCTCAGGCCTTCTTCTTCCGCCTCCGCACCACCGGCGTCGCCGACTTGTCGGCCTTCGCCGCCGCCAGCAGCTCCTCCGCGTGCGCCCGCCCGGTGTCGGTCGAGTCCATCCCGGCGAGCATGCGGGCCAGTTCGACCACCCGCTGCGTCTCGTCGAGCTTGCGGACCGCGGAGCGGGTGAAGCGGCCGTCAGCGGACTTGTCGACCACCAGGTGCCGGTCGGCGAACGCCGCCACCTGCGGCAGGTGCGTCACCACGATGACCTGGTGGGAGCGGGCCAGGCGGGCGAGGCGGCGGCCCACCTCGACCGCGGCTCGGCCGCCGACGCCGGCGTCGACCTCGTCGAAGACGAGGGTCGGGACCGGGTCGGAGTGCGACAGCACGACCTCCAGGGCCAGCATGACGCGGGACAGCTCGCCGCCGGACGCGCCCTTGTGCACGGGCAGTGCGGGGGCGCCGGGGTGGGAGATCAGGCGCAGTTCCACGTCGTCGACGCCGGACGAGCCCGCGTGCAGGATCGAGCGGCCCACCGCGAGTGCGTTGGGGTCGCCGGACTCGGCGTGGCGGGGGCGGACCGCGATCTCGACCGTGGCGTGCGGCATGGCGAGGCCGTCGAGCTCCTCGGTGACGGCCTTGCCCAGTTCCAGGGCGGCCTCGGTGCGTGCGGCGGTGACCTGCGTGGCCAGTGCCGCCAGCTCCACGGCCAGTTCGTCGCGGCGCTTGGCCAGGCCGGCCAGCGCGTCCTCGGAGGTGTCCAGGCCGTCCAGCCGCGAGCGGGCCTCGGCGGCCCACGCGATCACGCCGTCGACGTCGGCGGCGTACTTGCGGGTCAGCGCCTTCAGCTCGGCCTGGCGCTGCAGCACCTGCTCCAGCCGGCCGGGGTCGGCTTCGAGGTGGTCGAGGTAGCCGGAGATCTCGCCGGCGACGTCGGACAGCAGCGTCGCGGCCTCGACGAGGCGGGGTTCCATGTCGCGCAGCTTCGGGTCCTCCGACGCGCCCAGGCGGCGGGCGGCCTCGGAGATCAGGCCCAGCGCACCGGGGTTCTCCGGGTCGCCCTCCAGCGAACCGGACACGGCGAACTGCGCGCCCTGGGCCGCCTCGCGCAGCTGGTCGGCGTCGGCGAGCCGGCGGGCCTCGTCGTGCAGCTCGGCGTCCTCGCCCAGTTTCGGGTCGACGGCGTCGATCTCGGTGAGGCCGTGCCGCAGCAGGTCGGCCTCGCGGGCGAGCTCGCGGGAGCGCTCCGTGCGTTCGCGCAGCTCGGTCGCGACCTTCAGCCACTCCTCGCGGATGCGCTGGTACTGGCGCAGCGGCGCGGCCACGTCGTCGCCCGCGAACCGGTCCAGCACACCGCGCTGCTCCGTCGGGCGCATGAGCCGCAGCTGGTCGTTCTGGCCGTGCACCGCGATCAGCTGCTCGGCCAGTTCGGAGAGCACGCCGACGGGCACGGAGCGGCCGCCGACGTGCGCGCGCGAACGGCCGTCCGCACCCACGGTGCGGATGGCGATCAGTGAGCCGTCCTCGTCCGCCTCGCCGCCGACCTCCTCGGCGACCTTGGCGGCCGGGCTGCCCGCCGGGGCCTGGAAACGGCCCTCCACCACGGCTTTGTCGGCTCCGGTGCGGACCCGGGACGCCTCCGCCCGGCCTCCGCCGAGCAGGTGCAACCCGGTCACGACCATGGTTTTGCCCGCGCCCGTCTCACCGGTCACGACGGTGAATCCGGGATCGAGTTCGAGAGTGGCCTCGTCAATCACGCCAAGGCCATTGATGCGCATCTCGGCCAGCACAGGGCGAACCTTACTTGTCGGGTCCGACATTTCCGGATGGGGCGTGTCTCTGGTGGCACCATAACGAGCCAGCGCGGACGCACCGAGCGGCGCGGTCAACCTCCCGATGGTCCCCGCCACCCCTTCACCGGCAGGTCGAACTTCTCCACCAGCCGGTCGGTGAACGGGGCGTGGCGCAGCCGCACGACCTTGAGCGGCACCTCGCCCTCGACGATCTCGATCCGAGCACCGGCGGGCAGTTCGAACGTGCGCCGCCCGTCGGCGGACAACGCCGCCGGGTGCCCGGTCGCCTCGATCTCGAACGCCACGTGCGACTTCGGCGAGACGACCAGCGGCCGGGCGAACAGCGCGTGCGCGTTGCTCGGCACCACCAGGATCGCCTGCACGTCCGGCCACACGACCGGCCCGCCCGCGGAGAACGCGTAGGCCGTCGAGCCCGTCGGCGTCGCGCACAGCACGCCGTCGCAGCCGAACGCCGACACCGGCCGCCCGTCGACCTCGACGACGACCTCCAGGATGCGTTCGCGGATCAGCTTCTCGACGCTGATCTCGTTGAGCGCCCAGGTCTTGACGACGACCTCGCCGGCGACCGTGGCGACGAGGTCGAGCGTCATGCGCTCTTCCACGAAGTAGTCGCGTTCCAGCACGTGGCCGACGGCCTCGTGCAGCGCGTCCGAGTCGGCCTCCGCGAGGAACCCGACCCGGCCCAGGTTGACGCCCAGCACCGGCACCCCGGCCGGCCGGGCGAGCTCGGCGCCGCGCAACAGCGTGCCGTCACCGCCCAGCACCAGCACGAGCTCGGTGCCCTCGGCCGCGTGGTCGTCGGCGGGCACGACCTTGGTGCAGCACGACGGCCCGAGGTCACGGGCCTCGTCGTCGAGCACCCGTGTCGTGACGCCGCCGACGGCGAGCCGGCCGGCGACCTGACGGGCGAGATCGATGTTGCTCTGGTGCCCGGTGTGGACGACCAGCAGGACTTCCCTCATCAGGGCCCTTCTTCGACGGCGGTGCGCACCATCTCTGCGGCATCGACGGGTTCGCCTTTGCGCAGCCAGAGGAAGTACTCGACGTTGCCGGACGGGCCGGGCAACGGGCTCGCGACGACCCCGTGCACGGCCAAGCCCAGTTCCGCCGCGGCCCCGGCCACGTCCAGGACGGCTTCGGCACGCAGCTCGGGCTCGCGCACGACACCACCCGAGCCGAGGCGTTCCTTGCCGACCTCGAACTGCGGCTTGACCATCGGCAGCAGGTCGCCTTCCTCGTCGAGGCACGCGGCGAGTGCGGGGAGCACAAGCCTCAACGAGATGAACGAAAGATCCGCTACCACGAGTTCAACTGTGCCGCCGATGTCCTCTGGGGTGAGGGCACGGACGTTGGTCTTGTCCTTCACGACGACCCGCTCGTCGGTCTGCAGCTTCCAGTCGAGCAGGCCGCGTCCGACGTCGGCCGCGACGACCTGACGGGCGCCGTGGCGCAGCAGCACGTCGGTGAAACCGCCAGTGGATGCGCCCGCGTCGAGACAACGCTTCCCGACCGGGTCGACCTTGAACGCCGCCAGCGCGCCGACCAGCTTGTGCGCGCCCCTGGAGGCGTAGTTCGGGTCGTTGTCGAGGTCTTTGACGACCACCGCGTCGGAGGTCTCCACGGCGGTGGCCGGTTTGGTGGCGACGGTGCCGCGCACCGTCACGCGCCCGTCCGCGACGAGCTGGCTGGCGTGCTCACGGGACCTGGCGAGCCCCCTGCGCACGAGTTCGGCGTCGAGCCGCACCCTGCGTGGCACTGTGCATCACACCTTGTCGATGCTCGACAGTGCTTCGGTGAGCGTGGCGTGCACGGCGTCGAACCGCGCCACGTGCTCGGCCAGCGGCACGTCCTCGAGCCCGTCGAGCCGTTCCAGCGCGCCGTCGATGGCGTCGGCCGGGTTGGGCGGCGGTCCGGGCAGGGGGTAGCTCACGCCCTTACGGTAGCCGATGCAGTACCGACAGGTCCGCGCCGACATACGTGGGGCGCTGGTCTTCCGGAAGCGCTTGCGCCTCCTCGGCCGTCGACACACCCGTGCACACGAGCAACGAGTCCATGCCGGCGTTGACGGCGCCCAGGATGTCCGTATCAAGCCGGTCGCCGATGACCAGCGGGCGGTGAGCGCCGAGGTCCTTGGCCGCCTGCCGCAGCAGCGGCGTGGCGGGCTTGCCGGCCACGAGCGGCTCCTGGCCGGTGGCCGTGCGCAGCGCCGCGACGAAGCTGCCGTTGCCGGGCAGCAGACCGCGCTCGGTGGGCAGGGTCGCGTCGACGTTGCACGCGACCCACAGCGCGCCGTTGCGGATGGCCACGGCGGCCTCGGCCAGCTCACGCCAGCCGAGGTCCATGCTGAGGCCCTGCAGGACGGCGCGCGCCTCGGCCGCAGTGTCGACCGGGGTGAGGCCGCGCTTGAGCACCTCGGCCTGCAGGGCCTCGGTGCCGAGCACGAGAACGTTCGTGCGCGCAGGCAGGCGGTCGGCCAGCATGGCCGCGCCCGCCTGCGCCGACGTGCTCACCTCGTCGACGCTCGTGTCGAACCCGAGCTCGACGAGGTGGTCCGCTACCGCCTGCGGTGAGCGGGAGGCGTTGTTGGTGACGTACCGGATTCCGACGCCCTTGCCCCTGGCCTCCGCAATCGCTTCGGCGGCACCGGGCACGGCCTCTTGTCCGCGGTAGACGGTGCCGTCGAGATCGATCAGCAACGCGTCGTACCGGTCGACCAACGTCTCGCTCACGCCTGTCCAATCTCCTCTGGGGAGTTCTTCGCCGGAGAGGTCTCCTCCGAAGAGTTCGCCTCCGGGGAGGTTTCCTCTACAGGGGTCTCGTCCTGGGTCAGCTCGAACGCGCGCTCGGCGGCGTCCGTCTCCCCCTCGTCGTCGGCCTCGGCGGCGTTGAGGAACCACTTGACGGCTTCCTCGGTGCGGCCGGCCGCGGCCAGGTTGTCGGCGTAAGCGTAGAAGAGCCGCGCCGAGTACGGGTTGCGCTGTCCCGGGTCGAGGTCGGGACCCTGCAACGCCACCACGGCGGCGTCCAGCTGACCCATGTCCCTGCGCGCACCGGCCGCGACGATCCGCAGCTCGATCGCGTCCTCCTGGCTGAGCTCGGCCGCGGCCGGGTCCTTCGCCAGGTCGATCGCGCGCTCGGGACGGCCCAGCGCCCGCTCGCAGTCCGCCATGATCGCGAGGTGGCCCGGTCCGGCCATCATCCGGCGGGCGGCGCGCAGCTCGCTCAGCGCCTCGGCCCACTCGTCCGCGAAGTACGCGGTGAGACCCGCCGCCTCACGGACCACGCCGACCCGCGCCGCCTTGCTGCGCGCGTACCGGGCGTGCTCCAGCGCCAGCTCCGGGTCTTCGTCGATCAGCAGCCCGGCCGCGGCCAGGTGCCGTCCGATGATCTCCGCGAGGCCCTTGGGGAGGCTGCGGAGCTCGGCCTTGATCTCCGGGTCGAGCAGGGAGAGGTCGGCCTCCTCCGGGAGCTCCGGCCGGCCGCCACGGGGACCGCTCGGCACCTCGTCGCGGTCGTCGGCACGCTCGTCGCGGGTGACCCGCTCGTCGCTCTGGCCGCGGTCGTCGCCCTCGGCACGGTCGTTGCCCTCGGCACGGTTGTCGCTCCCGGCACGGGGGCCGTCGGTGTCGCGTGCTTCGCTGCCGCCACGAGCCTCGTCGCTCTCGGCGCGCTCCGACTCGTCCTCAGCGGCGCGGACGTCGCTGTCGGCGTCGGCGGTGTCCTGGTCGACGCGAACGTCGGCGTCGGTGTCACCCTCGACGTCGCCGTCCACGGCGTCGGCGGAGACCGCGTCGTCGGCGTCGGACTGCCCACGGGACGCGGCACGCGAGGCAGCCGCACCGTCACCGAGGCGGTAGCCGGCACGCGCGGGGGTGGCGTCGCCGTCGGAGGTCACGTCCGGGGTGGCGGTGCTTTCCTGGCCCGTGGACTCCTGGTCGGAGATGCGGTCCTGGAAGCGCGCGGCACGTTCCCGGCTGCGCTCGTCACGACGGTCGTCCCGGCGGTCGTCGCGCTGGTTGCCGGAGGTCTCCGAGCGGTTGTCCGAGCGGTAACCGGGACGGTCGCCGTCCTTGCGGAAGCCGGGACGGTCGTCGGAACGGTTGCCGCGATACCCGCCGCGGTCACCGGAGGTGTTGCCCCGGTAGCCACCGCGCTCGCCGGAGTCGCTGCCCCGGTAGCCGGGACGGTCGCCGCCACGGTCGCTGGAGCGGTCGTCACGACGGTCGCCGCGGTAACCGCCACGCTCGCCGGAGCCCTGGCCGCGGTACCCGCCGCGGTCGCCGCCGGAGCGGTCGTCCCTGCGGAAGCCGCCGCGCTCGCCACCACGGTCGCTGCCGCGGTCATTGCCGCGGTCGTCGGAACGGGTGCCGCGGTACCCACCGCGATCACCGGAGTCGCTGCCGCGGTAGCTCGGACGGTCGCCGTCCTTGCGGAAGCCGGGACGGTCGTCGGAGCGGTTGCCCCGATAGCCGCCACGGTCACCGGAGTCGTTGCCGCGGTAGCCGGGACGGTCGCCGCCACGGTCGCTGGAGCGGTCGCTGCGGAAACCACCGCGGTCGCCGCCGCCGGAACGGTCATCCCGACGGAAGCCGCCGCGGTCGCCTTCCTTGCGGTATCCGCCGCGGTCGCCGGAGCTGTCGCCCCGGTAGCCGGGACGGTCACCCGTGCGGGAGCTGCCGCGGTCGTTGTCCTTGCGGAAGCCGCCACGGTCGCTGGAGTCGCTGCCCCGGTAGCCGGGACGGTCGCCGGAACGCGAGCCGCGGTCGCTGGAACCTTCCTTGCGGAAGCCGCCGCGGTCGCCGGAGTCACTGCCCCGGTAACCGCCGCGCTCGCCGTCCTTGCGGAAGCCGGGACGGTCGTCGGAACGGTTGCCGCGATATCCACCACGGTCACTTGAAGTGTTGCCCCGGTAGCCACCGCGATCGCCCGAGTCGCTGCCGCGGTAACCGCCGCGGTCGTTCGAGTCGCCGCCCCGGTAGCCGGGACGCGAGCCGCGGTCGCTCGAAGAGCGGTCGTCACGGCGGTAGCCGCCACGATCGCCGGAGTCGCTGTTGCCGCGGTAGCCCGGACGGTCGCCTTCCTTGCGGAAGCCGCCGCGGTCGGAGGAACGGTCGTTCGACCGGTAACCGCCGCGGTCGCTGGAGCCTTCCTTGCGGTAGCCCCCGCGGTCGTTCGAGTCGCTGCTGCCCCGGTAACCGGGACGGTCGCCGGAGCGGTCCGAGCGGAAGTTGCCGCGGTCGGACGAGTTGCCGGCGCGGTTGTCTCGACGGTCACCGCTCTGGGGGCGGTCGCCGGAGCCTTCACCACGCGAGTAGCTGCCGCGGTCGTCGCGGCTGTTGTTGCTGAACTTGCGGTCGCCTGCTGCTGAGCGGCCACCATCGGCGGAGCGGCGCGGTCGGTCTCCCTGGCCACGCTGACGGTCGCCGGGACGATCCCCGAACCTTGACACCAAATCCTCCTACTGTAGACACGCTGAAAGGGGCCTGTGAGCGAGCACTGTTTTTGTGCCCCGCATCACAAGCCCCTTTCAGGGAAGTAAGTTCGGCGGCGACCTACTCTCCCACACCGTAACCAGTGCAGTACCATCGGCGCAGAAGGGCTTAACTACCGGGTTCGGAATGGGACCGGGTGTTT
>NZ_LGDY01000115.1 GCF_001279525.1 Nocardia sp. NRRL S-836
CCCGCGCCCGCCGCACGCCTGCGCTCGCCGTTCACTCCCGCCCGCCGCGCATGCCCGCCGCGCGTGCCTACCGCCCATGGCGCACACGCCGAGCGCGCACCGCACGTCGCGCGCACCGCACGCGGCGTGTGTACCGCACGCCGCGCGCGCCGCTCATTCCCGCGCGCCGTTCATTCCCGCGCGCCGCTCGCTTCCGCGCGCCGCTCGCTTCCGCGCGCCGCTCGCTTCCGCGCGCCGCTCGCTTCCGCGCGCCGCTCGCTTCCGCGAGCCGCTCGCTTCCGCGCGCCGCTCACTCCCGCCCGCCGCGTGCGCGCCGCCCCACCCTCCGCCCGCCTGCACTCCGACAACCCGCTCCGCCTGGTGAGCCCGCTATCCGGTGATCCGCAGCCCCCGGCGCAGTGCCTCGATCTCGTCGGCGAACATCCGCCGGGACACCGCGGCGTTCTCGACGAGGCTCGACCCGTGGAACGTCCCCGGATACAGCCGCAGCTCGGCCTGCACGCCCGCGTGCGAGAGCCGGCGGGCGTACTCGATGCCCTCGTCGCGCAGCGGGTCGAACTGGCAGACGGTCACGAACGCCGGCGGCAGCCCGGACAGGTCGGTGGCCCGCGCGGGTGCCGCGTAGGGCGACACGTCCGTGGCGCCGCCGAGGTAGCTGGCCCAGCTGAAGATCGCGTTGGGCCGGTTCCACAGCGGGGTGTCGACGTAGTCGCGCATCGACTCGGTGTCGAGGCGGTCGTCGAGCTCGGGGATGCCGAGCAGCTGGAAGCACAGCCGCGGTCCGCCCCGGTCGCGGGCGAGCAGCGCGACGCCGGCCGCGAGCCCGCCGCCCGCGCTCTCGCCGGCCACGCCGATGCGGTCGGGGTCGATGCCCAGCTCGTCGGCCTTGGCGGCGGTCCACACCAGTGCCGCGTAGCAGTCCTCGACGCCGGCCGGGAACGGGTGCTCCGGCGCCAGCCGGTAGTCCACCGACACGATGACCACGCCCAGCTCGTCGGCCATGCGCAGCACGGGGGAGTGGAACATCTCCAGGTCGCCCATGATGAAGCCGCCGCCGTGGATGTACAGCAGGCCGGGCGCGGGGTGTTCGGCGCCGGCCGGGGTGTAGATCCGCACCGGCACGTCCGGTGCGTCGGCGGGGCCGGGGACCGTGGTGTCGCGGACGTCGACCGGGTTGACCGGTTCGTACGGCGGGATGGCGCTGAGGAGGTCGCTCTGCCCGGCACGCGTGGCGAGCAGCTTCTCGTGGTCGGTGATCGGGCCGATGGGCAGCATGTCGAGCCAGGGGAGCAGCTCCGGGTCGATGGCGTAGCTCATGCACCGATCATCGTCGCGCGGCGCGGACCCCGGCATCCGACAGGTGGCGCGGAATCGGGACGCGGAGGCAGCCGGTTGGCGGGCCCGCTGGTCCGGCCGCCGTGCCGTCCGGCGGGGCTATCGTGACGGGATGAAGGGCCTGCTGCTGCGGTTGTCCGGGTTGGACGCCGATGCCGAGAACGCCGTGCGGGTGATCGGGTTCTTCGACCGCCTGATCACCGACCGCGCGGGCCTGGACACCCTGGTGCGCACCACCGCCGAGCTCGCCGGCTGCCCGGTCGGCCTGTGCGCTCCCGGGCAGGGCGTGTCGTTGCGCGCCGCGCCCGGCTCGGCGGTGACGGCGGGACCCGTGCCCGCGCGGGCAGCGGTGCGGGTGTTGGAGGGCGGCGCCGAGGTGTGGGTGGCCCGCGCCGGTGCGCCCGTGCCGTTGGACGACATGCTGCTGGAACGGTTCGCGATCGCCGCCGCCGTGCTGTTGAACCACTCGAGCGTGCCGTTGCCGGAGCTGGGTGATCCGGCGCTGGTGGAACTGGTGCTGTCCGGGGGTGTCGGCGCGGCGGAACGGTCCCGCGCACTGCACCTGCTCGGCATCAGCGCGACGAGCAGGCTGCGGGTGCTGGCCACGACCGCGGACGTACCGGGCCGGTCGGTGGTGCTCGGAAACGTCCGTGCGGTGCTGACGGTGGACGTGCCGGACGTGCCGGGAGTGCGCATCGGCGTCGGGCCGCTGGTGCCCGCGATCGAGGCGGACCGGTCGTGGCAGGCCGCGGCGCAGGCGTTGCGCTACACCGCGGACGTCGAGCCGGTGGTGTGGTGGGAACGGCTCGGCGGCCTCGCGCTGGTGGCCGAGCGGATCGACCAGGCGGACATCGCCGCGCTCGACGACGTCCGCGCACTCGACCGGCTCGCCGCCGAACCGCATGGCGCGGACACGGTCGCGGCACTGGACGCGTTGTGCGCCAATGGTTCCGTGCGCAAGGCCGCCGTGGTGCTGCACCGCCACCACAGCACCATGACCGCACGCCTGGCCCGCGCCGAGTCGGTGCTCGGGTTCGAGGTCGACTCGGCGGGCGGGCGGTTCCGGTTGCACCTCGCGTTGCTGCTGCGGCGGTTGCGGGACAACGCCTGAACGCCGCCCGCAGCGCCTGGCCGGTGAGGCGTTGCCGGGAAAGCCTCCGGTTGCCGGGAAGGCCAGCGGTCATGACCAGCCGGGTCGTCCCAGGGCGCGTGCCACGACGTCGTGGACCGCCGTGTCGCCGGGCGCCCGGTTCTCCATCAGCAGTGACAACCCATCGGCACCGACCCAGGCGAAGCGTGGGTGCTTCTCCCACTCCAGCTCGGGCCGACTCAGGTCGCCTTCGACCTCCACCACGAAATCGGCCGCGTGCCGGACGATCCCGTCGCCCGCCTCCCACGTGCTGGTGCCCAGGTCGCGGACCACCCGGCGCAACACCCACCCCGTCTCCTCGGCGATCTCCCGGCGCAACGCCTGCACCACGGTCTCGCCGTGCTCGACATGACCGCCCACGACGTCCCAGGTGCAGGGGAACAATCGCCGCCGGGCACTGCGGAACTGGACGAACGCGCGCCCCTCCACGTCGAGGACCACCGCGCCGACCACCCACACCTGACCCGGCGCCACGCCCGGAAGGCGCACCCCCGGATCCACCACGATCTCCGGCTCCACCGGACGATCGTCCCACCCCGGCGATTCCCGCCAGGACCCCCTGGCCAGGCCGCAGCACGCCCGCGAACGCGGCCTCGGGAAGGCTGCGGTGCACCCGGCCACGCCGCTGGTGCACGTGTCCCACGAACGCGACAGAACTGTTGGCGCTCAATGCATGTGGAGGTCCTCGGTGCTCCACGGCGGCAGCGGGTCGTCGAACGCGGGCCAGCGGGAGGGGTCGGCCAGCTCGTCATCGGTGAGCAGCGCGGGGTCGAGGCGGCGGCGTGGTTCGCCGGGGTCGAGGTCCACGCCGATGAACACCAGCTCCTGCCGCGGTGCCTCGCCGTCGAGCAGCTGGCCGGGTTCCAGCGTCAGGTTGGGCCCGGCCTGCGACCACACGGCGAGCACGTCGGGGCGACTGGCGAGGTGGCAGAAACCCTTGCTGCGCAACACTCCCTCCCAGTCGGCGAGTGCGGCGAGCAACCGGCCGGGGTGGAACGGCCGGTCGGAGCGGTAGGTGACCGACCGGATGCCGTACTCCTCGGTCTCCGGGGTGTGGGTGCCGGCCAGCTCCAGTGCCCAGCCGGGGGACTGGGCGGCGGTGACCGGGTCGTAGCGGCCGGTGTCGAACACCTCGGCCAGGTTCACGACGCCGTGGCGGGTGTGCAGCAGGCGCGCGGTGGGGTTGAGGCGGCGCAGCACCGCGTCGAGGACCGCGAGCTCGTCGGCGGTGACCAGGTCGGTCTTGTTGACCACGAGCAGGTCCGCGAACTCGGCCTGGTCCACCAGCAGGTCCGAGATCGTGCGCTCGTCCTCCTCGGCGGCGGCCAGCTCGCGTTCGGCGAGGCGGTCGCCCCGCGTGAGCTCGCGCAGGAACCCGGCCGCGTCCACGAGGGTGACCATCGTGTCGAGGCGCGCGTGGTCGGAGAGGCTGGTGCCGTCGTCGAACGTCCACTCGAACGTCGCGGCCACCGGCATCGGCTCGGAGATCCCGGTGGACTCGATGAGGATCGTGTCGAACCGCCGCGACCGCGCCAGCTCGCCGACGCTCTCCAGCAGGTCCTCCCGCAGCGTGCAGCAGATGCAGCCGTTCGTGAGCTCGACCAGCCGCTCGGTCGTGCGGTCCAGCGTGCCCTGCCCGGCCACGAGCGCGGCGTCGATGTTGACCTCGCTCATGTCGTTCACGACCACCGCCACCCGCCGCCCCTCGCGGTTGGCGAGCACGTGGTTGAGCAGCGTCGTCTTGCCGGCGCCGAGGAACCCCGACAGCACCGTCACGGGTGTGCGCATCAGATCTCCGACTCCTCGTGCCACTCGGCGAACGGGTCCACGAAGTCGAGCTCCGCCGCCAACGCCAGTTCTTCGTCCGTCACCACCGCGTTGTCGAGCGCCGCGGTGATCTGCGCGGGGTCCTTCGTCGTGATCACCACGAGCTCCTGCTCCCGCGCCCCCGGCCACGGCCCGAGGTTGCCGACCCGCAACCCACCTCCCGCCGACTCCAGCCACAACGCCTCATCCGGCTGGCTCACCACCCACACCCGCCCGCGCGTGCGCACCACCCCGTCGAGCAGCACGTCGACCGCGTGGTGCAGCCGCATCGGGTGGAACGGCCGCACGCCGGTGAACCGCACCACCGACACCCCGTGCGCCGGCGTGAGCGGCGGCGCCCCGTAGAGCAACGACCCGAACCCGTCGTCGAACCCACCCCGCCGCGCGTCGTCGGGAACGGCGCCGAGCAACGCACCCGCGTCCAGCCCGTCGAGCACCTGCCGCGGCGCCGCCGGGTTGAGCCGGTCCAGCACCGCGGCCGTCACCGGGTCGGGATCGTTCGTCAGCACCAACGCGTCCGCGAACTCCGCCTGCCCCACGACGACCTGCGCCACCGTCCGCTCGTCCTCGGCCGCCGCACCCATCCCGCGCTCGGCCAGCGTGTCACCACCGGTCGCGTCGGCGAGCCACGTCGCCGGGTCCACCACCGTGACCACTGCCTCGACCCGCACCCCGGTCCCGCTGAGCGCGAAGCACACGGCCTCGGGCTCCAGCATCGGGTCGAGGTGCAGGACCACCCGCGCGTCCAGCCCTTCGAGCAACGGCACCAGGTCGAGCCGCAACGTGCACGACACACACCCGTGCGCCAGCTCCAGCACCGTCAACCTGCCGTCGACCCACCTGCGCACCACGCCTTCGGCGAGGCCGGTGAGGTCGTGCCGCACCAGCACCGACTCCGGCGCCGCCCGCCACAGCTCGTCCGCGACGTCGTGCTGCGTGAACCCGGCGACCATTACGACCCTCGCTGCCATGAAGGAGAGGGTACATGACAATGATTATCGTTAGCGGCAGGGTGGGGAGATGACGGGGAGTGGACGGATGACGAGGGCGGGCCTCCTCCGGGTTGTCGGGGTGGAGTGATGGGTGCCGCTGCGCGATAGGTGCTGCCGCACGTCGGGATGCGGTTGGTTAGGCGTGGGCGGTCGGGTGCGGTCTACGGGGTGCGGCCGGTGGGAGCGAGATCGAGGGTGCGGCGGGTGAGGATGGGCTGGCTGTCGGCCGTGTTCCGCATCCGGCGACGGCGCCCAAGCCGCACGTGCCAGCAGCACCGGTCAGCCCGCGCCCGCAGGCAATGCGTCCCTGGCAACGCACGCATCTGAACGACCCAGGCGCTCTGAGACGACCTGCCTGAAGTCGGCCTACCTGGAGCCAACCGGCCCCGAGTCAACCCGCCGCGGAGTCGGCTCGCCCGGAGTCAGCCCAACCCCGAGTCAGCCCAGCCGCAGGATCGTCTCCTCGACCTCCCCCTTCCGCCCGTTCGCATACCCCACGTCGGTCCCCACCACCTCGAACCCGGCCTTCCGCAGCACCCGCAGCGACGCGGCGTTGTCACTGGCCGCCCGCCCGTACACCGGCCGGACGGGCACGATCTCCAGTAACAGCGCCAAAGCCCGGCTGGCCACCCCCTGTCCCCAGGCGCTGCGGTCGATCCAGTACGTGACCTCCGTGTCGCCCTCCACCACGAAACTCGCGATGGTGCCCACGAACCGGCCGTCGGCGAGGACGGCGCGGTTCGTGACGTCCGGTGTGGACAGCACCTTGCGCATGTGGGCGTCGAACGCCGCGCGGTCGTCGGGGTCCGCGGCGGTGAAGGCGGCCATGTGTACCGATTCGGGGTCACGCATGAACTCGAACAGCGTGTCCAGATCGGACTCTTCGATCTCTCGCAACGTCACTTCAGGCATGGGAATCACGGTAGCGACGAGCACCGACAAAAAACGTCAGGGCACGACCAGGACCGGCCAGTGGCCCGAGCGGATCAGCTTCGTCGCCACCGAGCCGGCGAACCGGTGGCCTGCCTGTTGGGAGGCGCCGACGACCACCATGTCGGCCTGGCAGCGGTCCGCGGCGTCGCGCAGGGTGGTGTACGGGTCGCCGAAGGTCTTCACGAACGTCACCGGCACGTCCAGTTCCTCCGCGGCCGCCTGCATCTGCGCGCGCAGTTCGGCGTGCAGGTTCGCGGTGGCCTCGTGTTCGAAGACCGACGCGACGGCGGGGCTCAGCGCGGCCAGGGAGGAGTGGCTGGCGACGAACGTGACGACCAGGCGGGCGCCTTGGCGGCGGGCCGTGCCGAAGGCGAAGGCAGCGGCCCGCATGGCCGTGTCGGAGCCGTCCACGCCGACGAGGATGGTGCGGGCGGACGGCGCCGGGTGGGGGCCGAAGTCGTCCTTGGTGGCGTCGAAGGCGTTGGGGGAGGGGTCCACGGGTCACCTCACCACGGCGGAGTCGGTGTCCTTCTTCTCGAGGTCGATCGTGGTGCGCAAGGTGATCGGCTTGAGCAGCAGTGCCGCGACCACGCCCACCACGGCCACCGCCGCGGAGATCAGGAAGATGTGGGCGGTGGCGTCGCCGTAGACGGTGTGCACGACGGTCTGCACCTGCGGCGGCAGGGCCTGGAGGTTCAGCGCGCTGGTCTCGCCGGTCGACTGGCCCGCGGGGACGTGCAGCGCGGCGGACAGGTCGGCGGTGACGCGGTTGGCCAGCACGGCGCCGAGCACCGAGACGCCGATGGTGCCGCCCAGCGAGCGGAAGAACGTGACCGTGGCGCTCGCGGCGCCCAGTTCGCGCAGGGGCACGCTGTTCTGCACGGCCAGCACGAGGTTCTGCATCGTCATGCCGACGCCGATGCCCACCACGGCCATCGCGATGCCCACGATCCACAGCGCGGTCGCGTGGTCGACGAAACCGAGGCCGAGGAAGCCGAACACCAGGATGATCGTGCCGGACACGATGTAGGGCTTGATCTTGCCGGTGCGGCTGATCATGCGGCCGGAGACGGTCGACGAGACGAGCACGCCCGCCATCAGCGGGATGGTCAGCAGGCCGGCCTCCGTGGGGGAGTAGCCGCGGCCGATCTGGAAGTACTGGCCCAGGAACACCGCGCCGCCGAACATGGCCATGCCGACCGAGAGGCTCGCGATGATCGCCAGCGCGGGCGTGCGCTGGACGACGATGTGCAGTGGCACCACCGGTTCCGGCACGCGCAGCTCCACCGCCACGGCGGCACCGAGCAGCACCAGACCGGCGCCGACCATGGCCGCGGTCTGCCAGGAGAGCCAGTCGAACGAGTTGCCCACGAACGACACCCAGACCAGCAGGACGCTGACACCGGCGGCGATCAGCACCGCACCGAGGTAGTCGATCTTGACGTTCTGCCTGCGGACGGTCTCCAGCTTCAGCGTGGCCTGCAGGACGACGAACGCGAGCGCGGCGATCGGCACGGCGACCCAGAAGCACCAGCGCCAGCCGAGCCACGACACGTCGACGATCAGGCCGCCCAGCAGCGGTCCGCCGACGGTGGCGACGGCCATGACCGCGCCGAGGTAGCCGTTGTAGCGGCCGCGCTCACGGGGCGGGATGATCGCGGCGATCACGACCTGGACCAGCGCCTGCAGACCGCCGACGCCGAGGCCCTGGAACGCGCGCGCGGCGATCAGCTGGCCGGTGTCCTGGGCGAAGCCGGACAGCAGCGAGCCGATCACGAAGATCACGATCGCGGCCTGGACCAGCGTCTTCTTGTTGAACAGGTCGGCGAGCTTGCCCCAGATCGGGGTCGTGGCCGTCGCGGTGAGCAGGGTGGCCGTGACCACCCACGTGTACTGCGTCTGCGTGCCGTTCAGCGAGCCGATGATCCGCGGCAGCGCGGTGGAGACCACCGTCGAGCTGACCATGGCCACGAACAACGCGAGCAGCAGTCCGGACAACGACTCGAGCACCTGCCGGTGCCCCATCGCGCCGTTCTTCTCCGTCTTCACCCCGAGTCCCTTCGTCCCCTCAATTATTGCGCGTCGTGCAAATTTGCACAATGGGCAACTTACTCCAGGGCTACGCTGAGCGCATGGAGACCCTCACCACGCTCCGCGCTCAGAAGAAGGCGGTGACCAGGCGGTCGCTGGCCACCGCGGCGCTGCGCCTGGCGATGGAACGCGGTCTGGATGGGGTGACGGTCGAGGACATCGCGGACGAGGCGGGGGTCTCCCGCCGCACCTTCTCCAACTACTTCGCCGGCAAGGAGGACGCGGTCCTGGAGGCCGAGCGCGAACGGGCCAGGGCGCTGGTCGGGCTGGTCGCCGCACGTCCGGCGGACGAACAGCCGTGGCCGGCCCTGCGCGCCGCCACCGCCGAGCTGTACGACACCCGGCCGGTGCCCGACGTGGAGTGGATGGCCCAGCTGCGGATGCTGCGCAGGCACCCGTCGCTGCTCGCGCGGCAGGCGGGTGACCAGGTGGCGGTGGAGCGCGACCTCGCGGCTGTGCTCGTCGCGCGCGGACCGGACCCCGAGCTCGCACGGCTGATGGCGGCGACGTTCCTCGCGGTGGTCCGCACCGGCATCGCGCTGTGGCTCGAAGGCGCCGACGAACGGCTGCCCGACCTGGTCGACCGGCTGCTCGGCCGGTGTGAGCTCCGCGGTTAGCCGCGTTCGACGAACAGGCCCGCCCCGGCGCTGGAGAACCACCGTGTTCACCTAGAAGTGTTGCTGTGCAATAAATTCCCCGGAAAGTGGTCGGCGGGTGCGGGCGGGACCGGTCCTCCGATCCCGCCCGCACCCGCGGGGCGGTCAGCTCAGTCGGTGATCAGTCAGTTGTGGTCCCCCTCGTGCCAGCTGGTCGCCCATGCGTCGGCGTTGCCGCCGTTGCCGCCGTGGCCGGTGTTGCCACCGGTGGTGGTGCTCTCGTTCACGGCGTCGCCGGTGTTGCCGGTGCCGGTGTCGCCCGAGGCGCCGGACCAGACGCCGGTCGAGCAGTCGGCCTGCACGCACATCACGATCGCCGAGTTGTGGCCGGTGTCGCCGGAGTCACCGGAGTCGCCCGACTCGCCGGACGTCGCGGAGTTGTGGCTGAGCGCGTTGCCGCCCTCACCGGAAGGCTTGCCGTGTCCGGCCGCTGCGACCGCCGTGGCGTGACCGTGACCGTTCGTGTTGGCGTCCGCGTCGGCGTTGCCGCCGTTGCCGCCGTTGCCGGTGTTGCCGCCGTTGGTGGAGCTGACGTTCACGGCGTCGCCGGTGTTGCCGGTGGACGTGTCACCGGAGTGGCCGGACCACAGGCCGGTCAGGCAGGTGGCCTTCACGCACATCACGATCGCCGAGTTGTGGCCCGTGTCGCCGGAGTCACCCGAGTCGCCCGACTCGCCGGACGTCGCGGTGTTGTGGCTGAGCGCGTTGCCGCCCTCACCGGAGGGCGCGCCGTTGCCGCCGACGGCGACAGCCGTGGCGTCCGAGCCGTGGTGCACGCCGTCCTGGTGGTGCGCACCGTCCTGGTGGTGCACGCCGTCCTGCTGGTGCGCACCCTCCTGCTGGTGCGCACCGTCCTTGTCGTCATCGTCATCGTCGTCGTCTTCGTAGACCGCGACGTGGCTTTCGGAAGTGGCGTCGGCGTCGCCGCCGTTGCCGCCATGGCCGGTGTTGCCGCCGTTGGTGGAGCTGACGTTGATGGCGTCACCGGTGTCACCGGTGGGACCGCCGTCCGAGTCGTCGTCGTCCCAGTCGTTGTCGTTGTCGTTCCAGTCGTCGTCGTTCCAGTCGACCGAGTCGCCCGAGTCCCCGGACGTCGCGGTGTTGTGGCTCACCGCGTTGCCACCCTCACCGGAGGGAGCGCCATGGCCAGCCAGGGCGAGCGCCGAGGCGTGGTGGCCGAGAAGGGCTTCGGCCACCGGGTGGCCCGCCCCGCCGGTCCAGTGCGGGTGGTGCCCGGCGACAACGGCAGTCGCAGTCGCTCCGCTCGTCAGGACGAGGCCACCAGCCATGGCAGCGGCCAGGAGGCCGCCTTTGACTTTCTCGCGCATGGTCTTCCTTTCTTGACGGCAAGTTCTTCGAACATGAATTCAGGTCGCATGTCCTTGTGTGACAACGGATTCACGTTCACGCGGACGCCGTGACTCCGCGATCCGGAGTAGCCGCGTTGGGGCCCGAAAAACATGCTGGCCACGTACTAGCTGGATGGGCGACATCCGTTACGCCTGCGCTGATGTCGGCAGCACCTGAAAGAGGGAGTCCGCCCCGGGCAGCGGACGCTTGATCGGATGACCGCGTCACCGCCGGTGCCACCAGCCGTCCTAGTCCTCGTCGCGCTCGCTGGGAGCGTGGACGCGCCAGCGCACGCTGGTGACCGACGGCTCCAGCGACAGCCGGCTCACCGCGGACTCCATCTGCTTGTCGTCGCGGTGTTCCGCGCTCAGCGCCGCCTTCACCTCGACCAGTCCGGCGTGGCCGGCGTTGGTGCTCTCGACCGACTGCAACGCGAAGTCGGTGCGCGACAACGCCTGCACGAGCAGCGTGCGCACGTGCGCTTCGGCGTCGTCCCTGGTGACGGCGAGGAATGTGTAGGTGGCCGGTGACTCGTCGCCGGTGTCGGGGCGCCGGTCCACGACCCGGCCCAGCGGCCGGAGCACGAGGTGCACCGCCACCACGACGACGGCTCCCGCGACGGCTTCGAGGTAGAGGCCCGCGCCCGCCAGCGCGCCGACCGCGGCGGAGCACCAGAGCGTGGCGGCGGTGTTCAGCCCGCGCACGGTCAGGCCCTCGCGCAGGATGACGCCACCGCCGAGGAAACCGATGCCGGACACGATCTGGGCCGCGACCCTGGTGGGGTCCGCGGTGGCGCCGGTGAAGCCGTGCGCGGACAGCAGCACGAACAGGGTGGCGCCGGCCGCGACCAGCGCGTTGGTGCGCAGACCGGCCATTCGGGCGCGGTACTGGCGTTCGATGCCGATCAGCGCACCCAGGCCCACGCCCGTGCCGAGTCGCAGCAGCATCTCCGCAGTGGTCATCGTGCTGCCTTTCCTCGGGTGTGGCAGAATCCGCCCGCTCCGCGGTCCACACGGGAGTATCTGATGTGGACGTTCGGACCGGCCACCCGGTGCGCTCGATGTGCCACCAAGGGATGAGCGCGACGATCATTCGCGTTTCGCAGAGCTGGTGACCGGGGATTCCCGGCAGTGGATCACGTGCGGCGCCGGGCGTACCGCGTCCCGAGGGCGCCCGTGTGGTGGGACCGTCAGCGGTACAGGCGGGGCAACGCGTCGGCGAGCTCGCACAACGCGTCCGGGTCCACGTCGGCGAGCGCGGGCAGGGCGCCGGTCCACGTGCTGCCGGTGAGCTGCCCGGCGAGCTCCTGGCGGGAGGGCGCCGGAGGCGGATCGGCCTGCGGTGAGCGGTGAGCGGTCGCGGGAGCGGAGCACGCGGCGTCCGCCTCGTCGGCCGCCGTCAGCGCGCGTGCGCGTTCCTCCGCGTCGCCGATCGCGATGGCCATCACCCGCACGGCACCGGCGAACTCGGCAGCGGTGGTGACCTCGCCCTGGGCCGCCGTGATGACCGCGACCTCGCTCAACGCCCGGCACCGCAGGGCGACGTCGTGGATGCAGCGGGCGATGCGGGCGGCGCGGTGGTGCTGGCCGAAGCCCGCGACGGCGGTGGCGAGCTCGCGCACCCCGTTCGCCTGGCCCGCGGCCGCGTCCTCCACCAGCTTCTCCGCCGCGCCGACCAGCTCGTCCGCCGCCGGCACCCCCAGCGCACGGGCCGTGGCCACGGCCAGGAACGTGTGCGCGGCCAGCTGCCAGTCGGCGTCCACGGAGGGCAGCGCGCACCGGGCCTCGGCCAGCAGCGCGTCGGCGTGCCGGGGGTCGGTGGTGGCGCTCATGACGGCGGCGAGCGCGCGCACCCGGTAGTAGGGGTAGGTGATCTCGCACGCGATCCGCTCGGCCTCGGCGGGAGCGACGGCGTCGGCGATCGCCGACAGCGTGGTGGCGTGCAGGTAAGGGTCGGTGATCGGGCGGGCGACGGCCAGCGCCTCGGTGGGCCTGCCGATGCGCAGCAGTGCGCGGGCCACCTGGGCGCGCACCTTGGACCGGCTCCCGTCGGTGGTGGCGCGGGCGGCGGCCTCCGCGGCCTCCGCCAGGCGCTGCGCCTGCTCGGGAACGCCGGCGGCGAGCACGGTGAGCACCTCGGCCTGGGCGGCCGGGTCGGGCACCCGGGCGACCACGCGCAACGCGCCCGCGAGGTCGTCGGCCTCGGCCAGCTCGAGCGCGAGATCGATGAGGGCGGTGCGGCGCTGGCCCTGGTCCGGCAGCTCGGCCACCAGCCCGGCGCGCCGGTCAGGGGAGGAGGTGGCGTCACGGGCCAGTGCGATCGCGGCCAGTGCGGCCGGCTGGGTGGCGGGGTGGAGGGCGGCCACGGCGGCACGGGCCTTGGACGCGATGGCCGAGGTGAGGCCGGGGTCGCCGAGGTGGGCGACCGCCCTGACCAGCTCCAGGTGCCCCTCCGTGCGGCGGGACAGCGGCACGACGGTGGCGAGGTCGGCGCAGGCGGTCCTGGCCAGCTCGCTCGCGTGGCCGTGGAAACCCGCGCGCACCAGGAGGTCGACGAGCGACACGAGGTTGCGGCCGCGGGTGTCGGGTCCGCGCAGGGACCTCCCGAGCCGGACGGCACGGCCGGGGTCACCCAGCACGACCCAGCCGCGCACGATCTCGTTGACGGCGCCGTCGTACCACGTGGGCAGGATCTTGCCGGAGATGCGCGTCTCCGCCAGCTCGAGCCGGGCACGTGCCTGCGCGGACCTCCCGCGGCGGTGCAACGCGACCGCGATCGCGACATCGCCCTTGACCTGGCGGTAGCGCACGGACTTCCGGCTGCCGCGCACGATCTCCAGCGCCTGGTCGGGATCGCGGTCGGCCACGGCGCACACCACCCCGGCCATCGCCTCGGCGTGCGCGTACTTGTCCTCGATCCGCGCGTTCACGAACTCGGCGGCCTCGGCGTACCGGCCGCGCGCGGCCAGCTCGACCGCCGCGGCGGTGACCAGCCGGACCTTCCGCTTGAGCGTCGTGGCGGCGGCACAGACCGCCTCCGCCCGTGCCCGGTCGCCCACCGCCCAGGCGGCGGCGATGAGCTCCTCGTGGATCACGGTCTGGAACTCGGGTCCCGCCTGCTCGGCGAGCGACTGCGCCGCGTCGAGGTCGCCGGCCGCGATGAGCGCGAGCGCCAGGTCGGCCCGCGCGGTCCCGCGGACCTCCGGGACGTCGATGAGCTCCAGGGAGCTCTCCGCGAGCGCGCGGAACTTGCCGGCCACGGCGGTGTCCTCCGCCCGGGCCAGCACCGCCGCGCACGCCTTGACCCGGTCACGGGCGGGCAGCTCCGCGATCAGGCTCTCCGCCCGTGCCAGGTGCCCCAGGCCGGCCCAGACGACGGGAAGCTCGGGCGGGATCACGGCGGTGTGCCGGTCGAGGTCGTCGCGCAGCACCGCGAGCTTGGCCAGCGCGGCGAGGTCGCGGCCGTCGGCGAGCTCCTCCTGCGCTGCCGCGATCTCCTTGAGCGCGAGGACGTTCGCGCCGGTGAGCGCGCGCAGCCGGACGTGCCGGGCCGGGTCGAGCGCGAGCCGGACCCGGTCCTCCGCGGGGTGGTCGAGCAGCAGGTACTCGGGCGTGTCAACGGGCCAGCCGCGGTCGCGCCACTTCCGGGCCCACTTCCGCAGCTTGCGCGTGAACTTGGCCAGCCGCTGGTCGCCGATCTTCTCCTCGGCCTCCTCCTGGAGGCTCGGGTGGTCGAGGAAGTAGCGGACGTGCCCAGGGCGCCACAGGCTCTGCGCCTGCGCGAAGCTGCGGCCGGTCAAACCCTCCAGCACCGCCGCCACCTCGTCGTCGAACACGTCGAGCAGCTCCGCCAGGTCTCGCACGGTCAAGCCGCGGGCCGCCGCCGTCACGTACCCGAGCAGGCTCTTCTCCACCTTCGTGCCGCGGGTCAGCGCCCGGAGGTCCTTGTGCGCGGCCGACCGCATCACCGTCGCGTGCTCCGACGGCGGCAGCGGCCACACGACGTCCGGCGAGAGCAGGGGGTGGCCGGGCTCGTCGACCAGCACCCGCTCCGGCAACGGCCGCTGCCAGCGCGACGACAGGACCACCCGCAGCCCGGCGGGGGGCCGCGCCGGCAACAGGTGCACGATGCCGCCGTCCTCGTCGTCCGCCTCCTCGTCCAGTCCGTCGACGAGGAGGACCAGCGTGCCCTCGCACAGCTCCGCCGCCCGTGCCAGCAACGCCCGGAACCCGTACCGGTCGAGCCGGGTGTCGGCCGGCACGCCCTCACCGAGCAACGCCGCGAGCTGGTGCCACACCACCCGGACGAAGTCGGCCCGGTCGTTCGAGTGACCGCGCCGCGCGAAGTACCAGACGAGCGACAGACCCTCGTGCTCCCTGCGCGCGAACTCCTTCAGCAGCGCCGACTTGCCGCTCCAGCTCTTCGCCCGCACCCACAGGTACGGGTCGGGCCCGTGGCAGAAGTCCCGCAGCCGCCGCAGCTCCCGCTCCCGCCCGAGCAGCTCGACCTCGCGGGGCTCGAGCATGCCGGTGAAGTCCTGTGGTGCCTGCCAGCCGCCGTGGAAGTGGACGTCCCCGTACACGTGGCCCGTCTGGGCTACCGTGTTCGCACTGCCGGTGAAGACGTTGCTGACCTCGGGCGACATCGAAGCCCTGACCTCCCGCCGCGACTGGCCGTGCCGGAGAACATCGGGCCCGGCGCGCGCACCGTTACGCGGGTGCCAGCCGCCGCAGGACCTCGGTCAGCGTGTCGTGGCTCGTCGCGAAGTTCAGCCGCACGAACGCCGAGGTGTCCACGTCCGTGCCCGCGCTGAACTCCCACCCCTCGCTGAGCTTCACCCCGTCACCGGCCGTGCCCTCGAACCACGCCAGGTACGTGGCCTCCGGCGGGTGGTAGCCGCGACCGGGCCCCACCCACCGCGTCACGGTGTCGCGGTTGCGCTGCAACGTCAGCAGCAGCTCGGTGAGCCAGCTGTCGCCGTCCTGCCACGCCGCCACCGTCGCCGCGCGCCCCAGCGTGTTCGGCGTACCGAAGTAGTCCAGCGGCGCCGCGTCGAGCGCCTTGCGCAGTGCCGGGACGCCGACGTGCGCGACCGCGCACCGCAGTGCCGCGATGTTGAACGCCTTGGTGGCCGAGGTCGCGGTGACCGTGCGCCGGGCCGTCTCCCCGCTCAGCGAGGCGAACGGGACGTGCCGGTGGCCGGGGTGGGTGAGGTCGGCGTGGATCTCGTCGGACAGCACCACGAGGTCGAGCTCCTCGGCCAGCGCCGCCAGGCCGGTGAGCTCGTCGCGGGTGAAGACCCGGCCGGTCGGGTTCTGCGGGTTGACCAGCACCAGCAGCCTGCACCCCTGCCCGCGCACCACCTCCGCGTCGAACCGCCAGCCCTCGGCGGTGTGCCGCATGGGGATCGGCACGACGCGGCGTCCCGCCCGCACGATGCTCGCGAGGAACGGCGGGTACGTCGGCACGTGCAGCGCCACGCCGTCACCGGGCGAGGTGGTGTGCTCGATGACGACCTGCAGCACCTGGATGAGGTCGCTGAACACCCTGGTGTGACCCGAGGACGGCGTCCAGCCGTAGCGCGTGTGCATGCGCTGCTCGAACGCGGTCACGACCGGGTCACCGGAGGGCCAGTGCGGGTAGCCGAAGTCCTCGCGTTCGACCTCCTGCCACAGCCGCGCCTTCACCGCGGGCGGGAGACCGAAGTCCATGTCCGCGACCCACGCGCCGATCGTGCCCGTGGGCAGCGAGCCCCACTTCACGCCGGAGCCCGACCGCAGCCGGGTCTCGTCGATGCGGTCGAAGCTCATGCGGTGCCCCGCTCGATCACGGCGCGGAGCATGTCCACGTGCCCGTGGTGCTGCGCCAGCTCCTCGTAGACGTGCAGCAGCGCGGCGCCTTGGTCGAGCGGGATGCCCGGACCGAGGAACGTCGAGTCGGGCTCGGCGCGCAGCGGTGCGCGGAGGTCGGCCTGCCGCACGTCCCGTTCCAGTGCCGCCTTCGTCCGTTCGACACGGGCGAGCAGCGGCTCGACCGGGCCGGCCGCGGTGAACTCCGACTCGCGGTCGCGGTGCGCCGGACGGCCGGCGACCAGTTCACCCGCCCAGTAGTCGATCACGCCCAGGCAGTGCGTGAGCAACGCGTACGGGCTGCTCACGCCGGGAATGGGTGTCCGGCACGCGCGGTCGGCACCGAGGTCGCGCACGGTGTCGGCCATGCCGTCGAGTGCCTGGCCGGTGAAGTGGAGGTACTGCTCAACAGTGATCATCAGTGGCGTCACCTTCTTAGCTGGTGACGGTCAGGTTGCCGCCCGGTCGTGTCACCTGTCAAGATGGTTACGTGAGTTTCGCGTTCGTCAGCGGCGACCTGGCGCTGGACTTCCTGGGCACCCTGAAGTGGCGGGACGGCGACTCCGAGGAGCTGCTGGCCACGCCGCGGGACGTCGGCGCGTGGGCGGTGGCGGCCGGTGTGGTGACCGAGGAGCCGAAGGTGACCGCCGCGCAGTTCACCGCGCTGGTCGACCTGCGGGAGTCGGTGTACCGCCTGGTGAAGGCCACGCTCGCGGACAGCGGCTGGCCGGAGGACGACCTGCGGCGGGTGAACTCCTACGCGGACGCGCCGGCGCCGTCGTTCACGCTGACGGCCGCCGGGATGCGCAGGCACGGCACCGCCCGGGCGCTGGGCGGCGAGATCGCCCGTGCCGCCGCGGACCTGCTGGCGCACAAGGACGAACTGGTGATCCGGGAGTGCGGACGCGACGAGTGCACCCGGATCTTCATCGACCGCTCGCGCACCGGGAACCGGCGGTGGTGCGACATGGAGGAGTGCGGCAACCGGATCAAGGCCGCGCAGTACCGCGCACGGCGCAGGGCGGAGGTCTAGTGGCGGCGCGCCACTGGAGCACGACCTTCTGGTACTGCTCCCGGTCGAGGTCGTAGACCTCCAGCGTCACCTGTGCCGGCAGCCCCTCCACCGGTTTGAGGTGCTGCCCGGCCGACCTCCTGCCCAACCTGCTCGGCGGTGCGCCGTCGTGACCTTCCCGCCACGGGCCGGGACATCACGTGAGCTCGGCCGAGTCCGTGAGCTGGAGCTTGCGCCGGGCCCGCTGGTAGAACGTCGTCATCCCCAGCCGCACCACCCGCGCGGCGGCCGGCCGTCCGCGCAACGACACCCGGTCACCCGGCTCGACGTAGCCCGCGACCTGACCGTCCACCTCGACGGCCAGGCGCCCGCTGGACGGCAGCAGGTCAAGATCCACCTCGTCGTGCACCGACAGCACCACCCCACGGCTGTACGCGGAGTGCGGAGCGGCGGGCGTGACCAGCAACGCCTCCACCGACGGGCTGGTGATCGGGCCACCGGCCGAGAAGCTGTACGCGGTCGACCCGGTCGGCGTCGCCACGATCACGGCGTCCGCCGCGTAGCTGACGAACGGCTGTCGCGCCACCCGCACCGCCACCCGCGCACTGCCCTGGCCCGGCGTGCGCACGACGGCGATGTCGTTGAACGCCGTCACCTCGTGCTCACCGAACGTCGCGTCGACCGCCAGCCGCGGCTCGACGGTGAACTCGTGGGCGTCGATGGCGGAGAGCGCCGCGGGCAGGTCCGGCACGTCGACCTCGGCGAGGAACCCGAGCTTGCCCAGGTTCACGCCGAGCACCGGCGCCTTCTCGCCGTCCGAGAGCCGCATCGCGCGCAGCATCGTGCCGTCGCCGCCGAGGCTCACCACCAGGTCGGCCCGCCGGCCCAGCTCCTGCGCCGACACCGGGGTGGCGGCGCACCGCAGGCGCTGGATCTCGTCGTCGATGCCGAGGATCTCGACACCGCGCTTGGCCGCCCAGCCGAGCACGGCCTCGACAGCGGCGGCGGAGTCCCGTTGCGGGTGCAGCACCAGTCCTGCGGCGTGCACGTCAGCGCGTCCTCACGTGTTGGGTCACGGTCGCCAGTCTGCCCAAGTTCGGCGGCGACCGTGCAACGGGCCCGCCACAACCGGTGGACGTGCCGGGCGCAGCGCTGCCGCCCGGCGCGGACGCGTTGCCCTCGCGAAAACCATTGGTGACCGACTTGCTCCGCTGATGTACTGATGGCCACCGCGAGTCTGCCGCGTGACGGAGGTAGTGGTTGTGATCGGCTATGACGCGCTTGCCGAGGTGTACGAGTGGCTCATCTCAGATGCAAAGCTGGCTCCGGCCGAGTTCGCTGCGTCGTTCGATGACGTCCTCGGTCTTGTGCCGTCGAACGCTCACGTCCTCGATTGTTCGTGTGGGACGGGACAGTTGGCGGTTGGCCTCGCCGGTCTTGGCATGCGCGTTGTCGCAACCGACGCCAGCGAAGCGATGGTTCGTCGGACTGCGGAGTTGTCCGAGGAGTTCGGGGCATCCGTCCGGACAGCGCGGGCGGACTGGCAAGAGTTGCCCGGCCATTTCGATGACGACACCTTCGACATGGTGTTCTGCGTCGGCAACTCGCTGCACCACGCCGAGGGCTCGCGAGGCAGAGTTGCTGCTCTGGAGTCGATGTCACGGCTTCTGCGCCGTGGCGGGCGCCTGGTACTCACGTCCCGCACTTGGGAACTCGTGAGGGCCCGAGGTTCCCGGCTGGACATCAGTGACCGGCTCGTCCGCCGGAACGGTCGCGATGCCGTCGTGGTCTACCGCTGGGACATCGCGCCGAACTGGGAGGACGAGCACCACATCGAGATTGCGATTGCGCAAGTGGATGCGGCTGGGTCGGTTCTTGCGCGCTCGGAACTGCTGTCGAGCTGGCCCTACCGATACGGAGAACTCGAAGCCGAGTTGCACCGGGTCGGACTCCAGACGGAAATGAGCACGTTCAACCTCGAGGCCGAGAACTACATGGTGGTGGCGAGCAAGGTGTAGACAACGGGCTCTCAGTCCGTGGCCGGACCGCGCGGTTGCAACCAGGGTACGTCGAGGAACCGGTGATGCGGCGCGGAAGCCGGACATCAGCGCGTGGGCGGCCGGTCAGGTCCCGCAGGGCGGGATGTGCTCGACGTCCGGAAAGTGCCGTTCCCAGTCCTGCCGGGTCAACGGCGGCGACGCGGTGGCGCACACCCGTTGCGCGGCGTGCTGTTCGTCGGCCTCCCAGGCCCGCACGGTGTGGTCACCGCTCGCGCTGAGCAGCGTGTGCGCGTCGGCGTACGCCAGCCCGTACACCCGTTCGGCGTGTCCGCTCAGCACCGCGAACGGGGTGTGGTCGGACAGCCGCCACAGCCGCACGTCGTGGTCGGCGCTCGCACTGGCCAGCGTCGTGCCGTCCGGGGAGAACGCGACGGCGTGCACGGTGTCGGTGTGCCCGGTCAGCTCGGCCGTGCGGGTGCCGGTCGCGACGTCCCAGACCCGGACGGCGAAGTCGGTCGTGCCGGTGGCGAGCAGGGTGCCGTCGGGGCTGAACGCGACGGACTTCACCACGTGCGACTGACCGGGCAGGTGGGTCACGACCTGGCGCCTGGCGACGTCCCAGATCCGCACGCCGAAGTCACCGGCCCCGCTGGCGAGCGTGCGGCCGTCCGGGCTGAAGGCCAGTGCCTGCACCGATTCCGCGTGACCGGACAGCGTGCCCAGCGACGTGCCGGTCGCGGTGTCCCACAGGACGATGGCCCGGTCGGTGCTGCCGGTGGCGAGCACGCTGCCGTCCGGGCTGACGGCCATGGCGTTCACGGCCTCGGAGTGCCCGGCCAGCGGCGGCAACGGCACCGGGCGTACCGGTTCGGTGATGTCCCAGCGGTGCACGCGGTGGTCGGCGCTCGCGGCGTAGAGGGTGCGGCGGTCGGGGGAGAACGCCACGGAGTTCACCGCGTCGGCCGGTCCGGTGAGCACCGCGACCGGCCGACCGTTCTCCAGCAGCCGCACCGTGCGGTCGTAGCCGCCGGACGCGACAAGCGTGCCCGAGGCGGCGACCGAGTACACGGAGTCGGTGTGGCTCAACGACATCGGCAGGTCCCACAGCCGGACGGTGTGGTCGTCGCTCGCCGTCGCCAGGGTGCCGTCCGCGAACACCGCGCCCACGACGGCGGCGGTGTGGCCGGTCAGCACGAGCGGGTCGCCGGGACGGGCCAGGTCCCAGACGCGGGCCGTCCGGTCCACGCCGGTGCTCGCGAGCCGGCCGGACCGGTCGAACGCCAGCCCGCGCACGGCGTCCGTGTGCCCGGTGAACGTGCGGGGTTCGCCGCCGCCGGCGGGCCACAGCCGGATGACGCGGTCCTGGCCCGCCGTCGCGACCTGGGTGCCGTCGGGGCTGAACGCCGCCGCGTGCACCGCACCGGCGTGCCCGGTCAGCGCGCGCGGAATCCGGGTGGCCAGGTCCCACAGCAGCACCGACCCGTCCCACGCCCCGGCCACCAGGTGCGTGCCGCTCATCGCCAGTGCGACGACCGGTGCGCTGTGGGGCAGCACGGCGACCTCACGCGGCCGGCGCGGGTCGGTGAGGTCCCACAACCGCACGGTGCGGTCGGAAGCGGCGGTCGCGAGCAGGCGGTCGTCCTGGCTGAACGCGACCGCGTTGACGGTGTCGGTGTGGCCGGTCAGCGTGGCGAGGACCGTGCCGGTGGTCGTGTCCCACAAACGCGCCGTGCGGTCCCACGAGGCCGTGGCGAGCAGGTTTCCGTTGGAAGTGAACGCGAGGTCCGCCACGTTGTCGGTGTGGGCGGTCAGCGTGCGCACCTCCCGCGGGTGGTGCGGGTCCGCGACGTCGGCGAGCCTGACCGTGCGGTCGTGGCTCGCGCTGGCCAGGAGCTGCCGGGAGGGGCTGTGCGCGACGGCGTTGACGGCGTCGGTGTGGCCGGTGAGCCGGGTGGCGTAGGACGGTGTGAACGAGCTCAGCAGCGCGCTGCGGGCCTCGGTGGTGGGCCAGAGGCGGAACGCGGCGAGCCCGAGCTGGGCGGCGAGCGCGGGGTCGGTGCCGCGCAGCCGTTGCACGTCCTGGGCGACCTTCTGCGAGAGCGCGCTGTTGCGCTGCCGGGTGGCCTCGGAGCCCGCGCTCACCGCCGCGATCGTGACGGCGGTCGTGGCCACGAGCAGCACGGACAGCAGCGCGGTGAGCAGGCCGAGCCTTCGCCGGCCCCGCCTGGCGCTCGCGAGCTCGGCGGACTCGGCGGTGAGGCTCGCGGTGAGGAACGCGCGTTCACGGCTGGTCAGCGGGTGCGGCGGCCGGTCGAGCCACGAGCGGAACGACGCGAGCCGCGCACCCCGCAGCAGCGCGCCGGGATCGCGGTCGAGCGCCTCCCACACACCGGCCGACTCGGCGAGGTCGCGGTGGGCCCGCAGGCCGTCGCGGTCGGCCGCGAGCCACTCGCGCAACCGGGGCCAGCAGCGGATCAGCGCCTCGTGGGTGATCTCCACCCGGTCGCGGTCGAGCGTGATCAGCCGTTGTGCGGTGAACGCCTCCAGCACCAGCCGCGTGTCCGGTTCGTCGTCGAGCTCGGCGCGGGCGATCCGCCGTTTGATGTCCTCGGTGCCGTCACCGACCGCGACCAGCCGGATGAACAGCGACCGCGCACGTTCCCGCAGCGGCTCGGTCAGTCCGCCGAACACCGACTCGGCCGTCCTGCTCAGCGCGCCCTCGAACCCACCGGCGGCGCGGAAACCCTGCAGCGTCAGCGTGTTGCCCTTGCGGCGGTGCCACGTCTCCAGCAGCGCGTGGGACAGCAGCGGCAGCGCGCCCGCCTGGTCGACGCCGTTGGCCACCAGCTCGGCGACCAGCGCGGTCTCGACGGCGTACCCGCTGCGCCGCGCGGGCTGGATGATCGCGGCACGCAGCTCGTCGGTGGACATCGGCCCCACGGTGACCTGACCGGCGCCCATCGCCTCGACGAGCACGGGGAAGTCCGTGCAGTGGCCGTAGAAGTCCGCACGCACACCCAGCACGACCCGGTGCGCGGTGATCTCCTCCACGAACCGGCGCCGCGTCTCGCGGTCGTCGCAGAGCGTGAAGACCTCCTCGAACTGGTCGACGACGAGCACGGCGTCCCCGGTGGCGTGCCCGCGGTACTCGTTCAGCGGACGCGCACCCGGCGTGAAGAGCACGGCGTTGTCCAGCCGTGGCATCAGCCCGGCCCGCAGCAACGACGACTTGCCCGCGCCCGACGCGCCGACGACCACGACGACGCGCTGCTCCTTCACCCGTTCGGTCAGCTGGTCGACGAGGCGTTCACGGCCGAAGAAGCGGTCGGCGTCCTCCTGCCGGAACGCCGCGAGCCCCGCGTAGGGCGCGCTCTGGCCGTCCGCGCGGCCGGGGTCCTCCGCCGCGGAGATCTCCTGCCAGCGGCGGCGCCAGTCCTCCTCGTTCCCGCCGCACGCCCGCACGTACGCGAGCGTGACCTGCAACGTCGGCAACCTGCGCCCGGCCGCCGCCTGCGACAGCGCCGCCTCCGAGTAGTGCGTCAGCGCGCTGAGCTCGCGGTAGGTCGGGCGGCCGGCGCGTTCCCGCAACGCTCTCAGCTCGCGCGCGAACGCGAGCACCGCGCTGTCGCCCGCGTCGAGCGGACGTTCCCTGCGTGGCATCCGATTCCCCCTGCCCTCGCGTAGGAGCAAGGTAGCCCCGACGGGACGCGGTCAGGCGTGGAACCGGGTGATCGTCTCACAGTCCACTCCGGACAGATCGGTCCTCGTGCGCCGAAAGGGTCCGGAATGGACGGTCATTCGGTCCGACGCCGGTTTTCGACACGTGCTCGTCACGTTGCACCGGCCCGTCCTCCACTAGGGTGGACCTCGACGGGAGGAGGCGTGCGGTGACCGACGAGGAACTGATGATCGAGTTCGCCCTGACCCGTCTCGACCACCCCGGCCTCGACCTGGAGGAGGTCGCCGCCCTCGTGGTCCGCCGGGTGGGTCCCGACCGCATGCTGGAGTTCGCCGGTCAGACCCTCGCCCACCGCGACGAGCTGCGCGGAGCGGTGTTCCCGGCCGCCGTGGAGCACGTGCTGCGCGTGGTGCTGACGTTGCGCGGCCCGCGCGACTGACCGGTCAGGAGTTCTGGGTCAACGCCCGCCGGCTGAGCGTCCCCAGCTCCGTCAGCCGTGGCGTCCGCAGCGTCACCTCCACGGCGGGAGCCCGCAGCTCCCGTGCGATCGCCAGCGACTCCTCACCGCGCCCGACCTGGCTCAACAGCGCCGAACAGGTCTTCAGCGCGAGCCGCAGCTCGGCCGCCACCGCCACCGGCGAGGTGCGGTTGACCTCGCGGTAGATGCCGACGGCCGCCTCGGCGGCGCGGACGGCGTCGTCCAGTTCCAGGCGGGACAGCATGCGGACCCAGGCGAAGGCGTGCAGCGCGGCGGCGACCGGGAGGGTGCGCGCGGTGCCCGTGCTGGTCACGGCGTAGCGGGTGGCGGCGAGGGCCTGGTCGCGGCGGCCGAACTCGGCCAGGCGGGTGCCCAGCAGGGCGAGGCTCGTGGCGAAGTCGGTGCGGTGGGTGTGGTCGAGGGCGGTGAGCCGCTGGTAGGTGTCGGCGGCCTGTTCGGCGGCGGTGAGGGCCTCCGCCTGCTTGCCGAGGTCGGCGTGGCGGGAGCTGAGGTTGCCCAGCGACCGCGCCAGCAGGGCCTCCATGGTCACCAGCGCGGCGGCCGACGGGGTGAGGTGGTCCGACCAGCGCGGGTGGACCGAGCACACGGCGGTGGTGAGGCGGTGCGCGGTGGCAGAGCGCGCGGCGAGGTTGTCCGTGGACTGCATGATGCCGGGCCGCGGGAAGGAGAAGATCGCGTCCACGCGCCGTTGCAGCTCGCCGCCCGACGACGGCCGCGGTGCGCCGGGCAGTGCGACGCCGAGCTGGGTCAGCACGGTGTTGAGGCGCAGCTCGTAGGCGTGCAGGTGGGTCTCCAGGACGCTGGACCTGATCACGACCGCCTTGCGGGTGGCACCCAGCGCGCGGACGTGGTCACCGGCGCGGGCCAGGTGCACGCCGTGGTTGTGCAGCGAGGTGGCCAGCTCGGCGTCGTAGACCGCCGGGTTCACGGTCGCGAGGTTGCGGTGCAGGTCCACGGCCTGCGTGATCCACTCCAGCCCTTCCGCCTGACGGCCCAGCTCCAGGCAGATCGCGGCCAGCTCGCGCAGCGACAGCGCGAGACCGGGTTCGAACAACGCCGGGTTCGTGATCGCGAGCCGCCTGCGGATGGCCACGGCCTGTTCGGTGGCCTCCAGCGCTTCCACCCAGTCGCCGACGTGCGAGCTGTGCAGGCCGAAGTTGTGCAGCGCGCCCGCCAGGTCCGGGTCGAACACGGCCGGGTTCACCGCGGCGAGCCTGCGGTGCAGGTCGACCGAGTGCCTGGCCGCGTCCAGCGCCTCGTGCCTGCGGCCGACGCCCGCGAGGTGCATGCCGAGGTTGTTCAACGCGACGGCGAGCGCCGGTTCGTGCGGCTGCGGGAGCCGGTGCAGGATCGCCACGCACGAGCGGGTCGCGTCCAGCGCCCGGCCGCGCAGCCCGAGCGCGGACAGGTCCATCGCCAGGTTGTTCAACGACGACGCGAGCTCCGCCGACAGCGGTGCGAGCCGCTGCCGCAACCGCACCGCGCGCCCGGTCGCGTCCAGCGCGCGCCGGCCCAGCCCGGCCCCGGACAGGTGGGTGCCCAGGTGGTGCAGCGCCTCGGCCAGCACGAGCGAGTACTTGTCCGGCTGCCGGTGCACCAGCCCCTCGTAGATCCGCACTGCCGGCTCGCTCGCCTTCAGCGCCTCGTCGAACGCGCCCGCGTTGGCCAGCCGGCGCGCCAGCACGGTGAGCAGCCGCGCCCGTTCGGCCGGGTGGTGGGTCTGCTCCAGGCGGTGCTCGGTCAGCCGCTGCGTCAGCCGTGCCGCCGGGAAGTCGAGGTCGACGTGCCGTTCCGGCAGGCGTGGCTCGATCGCGGCCAGCAGGTCGGTGCCCGCCGAGTCGACGACCGCCATCAACGCCCCGCCACCTGCGGCGATCACGCGGCACGGGTCCTCGCGCACGAGTGCGTCGAGGTGCTCGCCGACGTGCGGCCACCGCTTGCCCGTCTCGGCGAGCACGGTGATCACCCGGCTCAGGGCGGGCGTCGACAGCAGCGCGCGCACCAGGCCGTGGCAGCGCGGGTCGGTCTTCAGGCACCGTGCGACGAGGTCCTCGCCCAGCCGGTCAGGGGCGAGCGGGGTCAGGACGGTGCCGTCGTCGGAGGGCGGGTAGCACGCCTGGTGGTCGTCGAGCAGCCGGTCGGCCTCCTCCACCGACCGCGCGATCCCGGTCGCCAGGAGCACCTCGCAGCCGTCGCGGTAGGACATCGGGCCGGTCAGCGTCGCGAGGAACACCACCCGCGCCAGCACGTCCGTGCTCGACCCGACGGTGCCGCCGCTGCGCATCCCGGCCCAGTGGTCGGTCTCCCGGTCCAGCAGGTAGCAGGCCAGCGCGCCGGGGTGGCCGGGCGGCACCCGGTTGCGGTCGCACGCGTCCACGGCGGCGAGCGCGGCCATCAGGATCGTCAGCACCGACCGGTAGGCGGGGTCCGACAGCGACCCCGCCGGTACCGCGTCACGCGCGTCGGTGCCCAGCACGGTGCTGAAGCTGTCCCGTGCCGACTCGAACACCGCCTGCCGCGCGGACACGTCCGCGGCGAGGTCGGTCAGCCGCTCCGACTCGGCCGCCACGCCGCGCTTGAGCAGCGGGTACCGCAGCAGGTCCCACCACCGCGCACCCGAGCGGGCCAGCAGCAGCACCCTCGTGCGCCCGGCCTGGTGGATCAGCGGGTCCTCGAACAACGCCAGCAGGTCGCTGCGCGGCCACCTTTCCGCGTAGTCCACTATGACGAGAATTCCCGCGTTCGGCTCGGTGACGGTGAACTGCGCGTCAAAGGCGCAGGAAGAATCGCCGCCGTGGTGCGCGACCAGGACGGAGTAGCCCGCCCACATCGATTCCGTGGCGAATTCGGTGGCGAGCCTGGTCTTGCCCTGCCCGCCCGGTCCGTGCACCAGCATCGCGCTGATCCGGCCCTCGCCGCGGCGCCACTCCTCGAGCCGGGCCAGTTCGTTCTCCCGGCCGGTGAACGGCACGACCTGGTTGCCCGCGAGCAGCAGTTGGCTGGGTTGTCTGCGCAGCTCAGCGGGATCGGGCGGTGCGGGGCTGCTGAACGGGCGCAGGTCGTGGCGGCGGGCCCGGGAATGGAAGTTGACGTTTCCACCAATGTGCCCGACCTGGAGCACCGGCCCGGTCGTCAGCCCGGTGAAGTCATTGCGCACGTGAGATTCGAGACCGTCTCGTTCCCGGTTTTCGTGGCCCCGCATCCGTTCCGCTCCTGAGCACGCTGGGGAAAGCGGAGAGCGTAGCGGTGTGGGCAGGTCCCTGACGGTCTGGCCAGCATTTGTCCACTTTTCCGGCCGGTCGGCGGAAAACGATTGGTCTCGACAATTTCGAACAAGCGTGTGGTCGGCCGGGCGGGTGCGTGCGACCCGGTGTCCACAGTGGAGGTCACCGGCGGCCGCCGTGGGAGCGCGACCGCCGTGGAACCAGCCGTCCGGGTGGTTCCACGGCGGCTCGACGACGACTCGACCCGGCCTCCACCAGGAGCGGGGCGTTTTTGTCGGTGCCGTTTAGTAACGTCCCACCCATGAACGCTGGGGACCGGATTCAGGAGCTCGCCGCCCGCCTCTTCGAGCTGCGCGACGCGTACTACCAGGGCGAGCCGCTGGTGGCCGACGCCGAGTACGACGCGCTGGAGGACGAGTTCCGCGGGCTGCTGGCCGAACACCCCGAGCTGACGCCGGAGGACAACCCGCTCGACTCGGTCGGCGCGCCCGCGGTGCTGCACGCGCCGGTGCGCCACTCGCGGCCCATGCTGTCGCTGGAGAAGGCGAACAAGCCCGAGCAGGTCGAGGCGTTCTTCGGCCGGTTCCCCGGTCAGCCGGTGGTGGTGATGCCGAAGCTGGACGGGCTGTCGCTGGCGCTGGTGTACGAGAACGGGCGGCTGGCGCGCGCGGTCACGCGGGGCGACGGCACGACGGGCGACGACGTCACGTACCTGACGCGGGCGCTGACCGACGGCGTGCCGGACCGGGTGGACGCGCCGGGCCGGGTCGAGGTGCGCGGTGAGTGCGTCATGCTCCGGTCCACTTTCGACGCTTACAACAAGAAGAACCCCGACAAGCCGTTGATCAACCCGCGCAACGCGGCCGCGGGCACGTTGCGAGCCAAGGACCCCAAGGCCGTCGAGGGCCGGCGCATGCAGTTCTTCGCGTTCGACCTGACGACCGAGCCGGAGAGCGCCGACTCCGATCTGGACGCCGGTCTGCGCAAGCTCGGCTTCAGCGTCGCCGAGATGCGGCACTGCAAGACGGCCGCCGAGGCGCAGGAGGTCATCGAGTCGATCGAACGGCAGCGCAACGAGCTCGACTACGACCTCGACGGCGCGGTGCTGCGCCTGTCCGACCGCGACGCGTTCGCCGCCGCCGGTACCCGGTCCAGCTCACCGCGCGGCGCGATCGCCTACAAGTTCGCGGCCGAGGAGAAGACGACGGTGCTCGCCGACGTCGTCTGGGACGTCGGCAAAACCGGCAAGATCGCCCCCGTCGCCTGGCTGGAGCCGGTGTTCGTCGGCGGCACGACCGTCACCCGCGCGACCCTGGCCAACCAGGAGGTCATCCGCGCCCGCAACATCAAGATCGGTGACACGGTCCTGATCCGCCGCGCGGGCGACGTGATCCCGTTCGTGGCGGGCGTGCTCGACGCCTCGAAGCGCACCGGCGACGAACGCGAGATCGTGCCCCCGACCGAGTGCCCGTCGTGCTCACAGCCGCTGACCGAGCAGGGCAACAGCCGTGAGCTGTTCTGCACGAACTCCGCCTGCCCCGCGCAGACCGTCCGCCGCCTCATCCACTGGTCCTCCCGCGCCGCCGCCGACATCGACGCCATCGGCCAGGTGTGGATCGAACGCCTCGCCGAGACCGGCGACCTGGTCAACCCGTCCGACTTCTACACCCTCACCAAGGAACGCCTCCTGGAGTTCGACCGGGTGGGCGAGGTCTCCGCCACCCGCATGATCGAGTCGATCGACCGCAGCCGCACCGTCGGCCTGCGCCGCGCCCTCATCGGCCTGGCCATCCCGATGGCGTCGGAGGGCACCGCCGCCCGCCTGTGCCGCGCGGGCTTCGCCTCCCTGGAGGAGGTCGCCGACGCGGGCGTCGACGACCTGGTCGCGGTGGACGACATCGGCGCCAAGGTCGCCGAGTCTCTCACCCACCACCTCACCCGCCTGCGCCCCGAGATCGAACGCCTCCGCGCCCGCGGCGTGAACCTCGACGTCCGCGACGAGGACCTCCCACCCGTGGTCGCCGCCGGCGCCCCGCTCGAAGGCAAGTCCGTCGTCATCACCGGCTCCCTCTCCGACCCCCGCTCCGGCGAGAAGGTCGCCCGCCCCACCTTCCAGCGCATGTGCGAGAAGGCCGGCGCCACCGCCGCCTCCTCGGTCTCGGCGAACACCGACCTGCTCATCACGGGCGCGGACGTCGGCGCGAGCAAGCTGACGAAGGCGGAGAAGCTCGGCGTGGAGGTCGTGGACCAGGGCGAGATCTGGGCGAAGCTGATCGCGGCGGGCATCGCCTAGCGGCGGTGCCCTGAGAGGTCGCGAACGTCCCACACGCAGTCGGCTGATTCTGGAATGAAATGAGGGAGGCCTCCGGGTTCGGTGTGGATTGCAACATCGACGCCAGCGACCAGGAGGCGCTCGATTACTCACGCTGACGCACCGGTGACCCAACCGGGCCGCCTGTGCCTGGTGCCCTCGGCCGTGCACCGGGTCCTGACCCGCTACGGCCTGGCCCGGCGTCGGCGGTGTCGTGTGCCGCAACGGTTCGTGCTGCTCGGCACCCGACGTCGACGCGGGCACGACGCACTGAGCCGCCACCGCTGCCCGTCGTCCCGCCGTCCCGTAGGCGGCAACGGCTCATTTGCCGCCACGCAGAGCACGACAGGTTCTAGGCTCCGGATGTAGATCTTGGTCTCATCTCTTGCCGAGGAGTGGTACGTGGCGGATTTGGCGCAGGCGCTGGAGTCGGTGGAGCAGCTCACCGCGGGGTGGCGTGCCATGGTGCTGGATCGGGACGCGAACGCCGACGTGCGCGACCTGCCCGGCGTCGCGGTCCGGTGGGCGGACTGCCGGTTCCCGTTCTGGAACTGCGTCACGCTGACCGAACCCGGAGTCGACGCCGACCTGCTCGCGCGGCGCTTCGCCGAGGCCGCGGACGTCATGCGCGCCAAGGAGAAGGCCGGGTTCCTGTGGGTGTTCGAGGACCTCGCCGAGGGTGCCGACCTCGACGAGCTGGCCAGCCGCGCCGGCCTGGAGTACGCGTTTTCCGGTACCGGGATGGCGGGCGACCTGCTGCCGATCCCGGAGCCCTCGCATCCGGAGCTGACGTTCGAGCGGGTGACGACCGACGACCAGCTGCTGGCGTATGCGGACATCAACTCACGCGCGTACGGGTTCGAGATCGAGGCCGGCCGTGACGGCATCGGCGGGTCGGCGCTGTGGAAGAGCGGCGTGCACGCGTACCTGGGCCTCCGCGACGGTGTGCCGGTGACGTGCGCGGGCGCGGTGGAGACGGCCGGGCGGCTGTTCGTGGTGCTGGTGGCCACCGAACCGGGGTGGGAGCGCAGGGGCTACGGCGAGACGGTGACCCGCAAGGCGTTGTACGAGGCGTGGCGCGCGACGGGGATCACCCGTGCCACGTTGCACGCCACGGCCGCCGGAGCACCGGTCTACCCCCGCATCGGTTTCGAGGCGAACTCGCCGTTGCGGTTCTACGCCCTGAAGAGCTGACGGGCAGGAGCAGGCCGCCGCAGTCCGGCAGTCCGTGCGGTCAACGGGCCGAGTCCGCGGCCGAGGCGCTTGGCCGCAAAAGTCGCACGCGACCGCTCCACCTGGGACGGTTCCGCCCGCGTCACCGGCGCGGTGTGACCAGACCGGACTCGTAGGCGATCACCACGAGCTGCGCGCGGTCGCGGGCGTGCAGCTTCGTCATCGCGCGGTTGACGTGGGTCTTGGCGGTCAGCGGGCTGATCACCATCCGCGCGGCTATCTCGTCGTTCGACAGGCCCTGCGCGACCAGCAGCACGGCTTCCTGCTCGCGGGTGGTGAGGTCGCGCAGGCCGTGCGGGTTGAGCTGCGGCTGGTTGACGTACCGGTCGATCAGCCTGCGCGTGATCGACGGCGCGAGCAGGGCGTCGCCGCGTGCGGCCACCCTGACCGAGTGCAGGAAGTCCTCGGGTTGTACGTCCTTCACCAGGAACCCGGCCGCACCGGCCCGCAGTGCCTCGAACACGTACTCGTCGAGGCCGTAGTTGGTGAGGATGACGACGTGCACGCCGGTGAGCGCGGGGTCGGCCGCGATGCGGCGGGTGGCTTCGATGCCGTCGACCTCGGGCATCTGGACGTCCACCAGCGCGATGTCCGGCAGGTGGGTGCGCGCCTGCTCGACGCACGCGGCGCCGTCGGCGGCCTCCGCCACGACCGTGATGTCGTCCTCCGCCTGCAACAACGCGCGGAAGCCGCTGCGGATGAGTGGCTGGTCGTCGGCCAGCAGCACGCGGATCACGGTTGCACCACCGGGAGCTCGGCGTGGACGCGGAAGCCGCCGCCGGTGCGCGGTGCGGCGTCCAGGCGGCCGCCCAGCGCGGTGACGCGTTCGCGCATTCCTTGCAGGCCAACGCCAGGGATGCCGCTCGGGGTGGCGGTGCCATCGTCGTCGACGCGGATGACGAGCGCGTCGGGGCGGTGGTCGATGTGGACGGTGGCGGTCGCGGCCTGGGCGTGGCGGGCGACGTTCGTCAGCGACTCCTGCACGATCCGGTACGCGGTCCGGTCGACGGCGGCCGGGAGGTCGTCGCAGCGGCCCTCGACGGTCAGGCGGGCGTCGAGCCCGGCGGTCTTGGCGCGGTGCACGAGGTCGGGGACGTCGTCCAGGCCGTGGTAGTCGGTGTCGTCGCGCAGGGCCTCCAGCGTGGCGCGGAGCTCGCGCGTGGCCTCGCGGCTGGCGTCGCGGATGGCGACCAGGGCGTCGGGCACGTCCTCGCCGCGTTTCCGGGCGAGGTGGACGGCGACCTCGGCCTGCAGCTTGATCACCGAGATCTGGTGGGTGAGCGAGTCGTGCAGCTCGCGGGCGATGTGGAGGCGTTCCTCGCCGGCCCGGCGCAGCGCGGTCTCCTCGCGGGTGCGTTCGGCCTCGTCGGCGCGTTTCTCCGCCTGCCGCAACGCTTCCCCCGCCGCGGCGGCCGCGACCAGCCAGGCGATCTGCAGCACGTCACGGCCCTGCGCGAACGCCTCGGCGGTCGACAGGTCCCGCGGCGACAGCAGCACGGCCAGGGGGAGTGCGGCCACCATCAGCACCGACCCGGCGATCGTGACGACGTGGTGGCCCGCGCGCATCGTGGCGTAGACGGCGAACAGGAACGCGATCACCGGCACGTCGAACCCGGCTGCCTGGTAGCCGAGCGCGGTCAGGCCGGTGGCGGCCAGGACGGCGCGCGGGTGGCTGCGGCGTGCCACGAGGGCGAGCCCGCTCGCGGCCAGCAACGCGTAGCCGAGCGGTTCGAGGGTCGCGACCGGCCGGCCGACGCCCGCGACCACGAGGCTCGCCGCCACCCCGGCCGCGATCGCCCAGTCCGTCCACCGCCTGGTCATGGGTGCACCCTAGCCGGGTGTTCGCGCTGGTAGATCCCGCACCGGGAGGACTTCTCGGCTACTGCGGACGTGGTAGTCGGGTGTCTGTGCGCGGAGGACGACGCGCGGTGGCCGCCGCGTCCATGCTCTGGCTTCCGAACCAAGGGGAGGCAGACATGGTCCTGGCACAAATCGCCGACACCTACGGCATGACGGCGGGCCGCACGTGGTCGCTCGTCGGCAGCGCACTCGGTCTGGCCGGTGTGGTGCTCGCACTCGTCGGCCGCCGGTTCACGCTGATCGCGGTGGGCGCGGGCCTGGCGGGCGCGGTGGTCGGTGCGCTCGTGGTGGCGTTCGCGAAGGGCGGTCCGGGCACCGGCTACGGCATCGTCGGCGGCTACGTGTCGCTGGTGGTGGGCCTGGCCGCGGTGGTCGTCGGCCTGCTCAGGCGTAGAGGCGTTCGGGCTGCTGGACCGTCCGCCGGGTGACCAGCCCCGCCGCGCCGCGCACCACCGCGAACTCGCCGAGCGGGGAGGCGATCAGCCGGGTGTGCCGCTCGCCGCCGGCGAGCACGCGGATGTCCATTTCGGACCGGATCGCGACGCTGAGGTGCTCGTGCAGCACGGCATAGCTGCCGCCGAGCACGACGGTCGGCACGTCGAAGAGGTTCATCAGCGTCGCCAGCCCCACACCGAGCGCCCGCCCGGCCTCGCGGACCGCAGTCCGTGCGCGTTCATCGGTCCGGAGGGCTTCCGCGAGGTCGTCGAGGTGCGTGCGCCCGGCGTCGCGCAACATGACGTCGAGCCCGGCGTACCGCTCCACGCACCCACGGCTGCCGCAGGTGCACTCGACCCCGTCGCGTTCGATCACGACGTGCCCGAGCTCGCCCGCGAACCCGCTGACACCGCGGTACACCTCGCCCGCCAGCACCACACCGGCGCCAATGCCGACGTCGGCGGTGACGTGCACGAAGTCCTCACCCGCCAGGTGCTTCGGCCACAGGTGGGCGAGGGCGGCGAGGTTCGCCTCGTTGTCGAGCTCGACCTCGCGACCCAGCCGACTGCTGAGCTGGGCGGCCAGGTCCTCGCCGACGAGGTTGGGCAGGTTCGGCGCCCTCACGACGGTGCCGTCGTGCACGACACCGGGCACCGCGAGCCCGACACCGAGCACCGCCCGGTCCCCGGTGAACTGCTCGACCAGCCCCACGACTCGACCGAGCACCTCGTTCGCGGTGGCCCTGCGGTTGTCGGCGTGGACGCGGTGCCGGTGCACGGTGTCGCCGTCGAGCCCGAGCACCTCGACCGCGAGGTGCTCGACGTTGACCTCCACACCGATCGCCACCGGACCCGCCGGGTGGAAGCGCAACGGCTTGGACGGCCGGCCCACGCCGGTCAGCGTCGCGGGCTCCTCGACCAGGACACCGTTGGCCAGCAACGGTTCCGTGAGGTTCGACAACGTCGCCTTGGTGAGCCCGGTGCGGGCCGCGAGATCGGCCCGCGAACCCGGTTTGTCGACGAGTGCGAGCAGGACGGTCCGCAGGTTGCCGAGGCGTACCTGCCGCAGGTGGTCGACGGTGGTCATCGGCACCAGTATCGCTGCGCGCGCACGACGGTGCTTGGGCGCATCCCGGTGCTTGCGCGCACGGCGGTGTTTGGGGGCGGTGCGGTGCTTGCGCGCGTTGGGCCGATTGCGTGCACGGCGGTGCTTACACGGACTGCGCTGCTCGCGCGCGCGGCGGTGCTTGCGCGCGTTGGGCTGCTTGTGGGCGTTGCGGTGCCCGCGCATACAGAGGTTCTTGGGCGAGTGGCGGTGCGTGCGCGCACGGCGGTCTGCGCGCTGACCCCAGTGCTTGCGCGCACGGCGGTCTGTGCGCCGACCCCAGTGCTTGCGCGCACGCTAACCCGTGCGCGCGTGGCGAAGCTTGCGCGCGAGTCGGCGCCCGCGCGGCTTGCGCGCGAGGCGATTCCCAGGCGTGTGGTGGTGCGTGCCCGCACGGCGAGCCTCGCGCCGACTTCGGTGTTTGCACGCATGTCAGCCCGTGCGCGCATGTCGGTGCTTACGCGTGTGCCGGTGCGTGCGCGCGTAGGGCTGCTTGCGCGCACGGCGATGCTTGCGCGCGTTGGGCCGTTTGCGCACACGGCGGTGCGTGCGGGCGTTGTACTGCTTGCGCGCGTAGGGCCGCTTGCGCGCGCGGCGGTGCTTGCGCGCGTTGGGTCGTTTGCGCGGGTTGCGGTGTATGCGCGTGCCGCAGTTCTAGCGTGGGAGTCGGTGCTTGCGCGCATCGCGCTCCTCGCGGGCGTTGCCGTACCCGCGCTCACAGAGGCTCCCAAGCATGCGGTGGTCCGTGCGCGCACGGAAGTCCGTGCGCGCACCGCAAACCACCCACCTATGGCGGGCGTCACCGGCTCACGTACTTCTGCGCGGCATCGGCATACCGCTCCCGAACCCCGCCAACCGCCGCCGTCTCGTACACATGGGCCTCGCCGTGCGACCACTCGGGCGGCTGCTCGCCACCCGTCAGGACCCACGCCGCCTGCCGGGCCGCACCGTCGGCCACGTACTCGCCCGGTTCGGGCACGGTGACGGGCACGCCGAACACCGTCGGCGCGATCTCCCGCACTGCCGGTGACGCGGCCGCGCCGCCCACGAGTCGTACGCCGGTCACGTCCGCGCCCTGGGCGGCCAGGGCGTCGAGTCCGACGGCCAGGCCGCACAGCATGCCCTCGACGGCTGCCCGCGCGATGTTCGCCGGGGTGGCGTTCGCGAGGGTCAGGCCGTGCAACGCGCCGGTCGCGTCCGGGAGGTTCGGCGTGCGTTCGCCCTCCAGGTACGGCACCAGCACCAGGCCCTCCGCGCCCGCCGGGGCGGACAGTGCGAGCTCGGAGAGGCGGGCCAGGTCGACGCCCAGCATCCGGGCGGTCGCGTCCAGCACGCGGGCGGCGTTCAGCGTGCACGCCAGGGGCAGGTAGCGGCCGGTGGCGTCGGCGAAGCCCGCCACGATTCCGGACGGGTCCTCCGCGCGCACGTCGCTCGTCGCCGTCACCACGCCGGAGGTGCCCAGCGAGACCACGACGTCGTTGCCCGCGGACACGCCGAGCATCGCCGCGGCGTTGTCACCGGCGCCCGCGCCGACGCGCAGGTGGCCGGCCGCGACCGACTCGGCGGGGGCGAGGACGCGGGGGAGGTGCACGTCAGCGCGGCCGAAGCCGCGTTCGAGGAGGTCCGTCACGTACTCGTTCGCCGTCGAGTCGAAGTAGCCGGTGCCCGAGGCGTCCGAGCGGTCGGTGACCAGGTCGGCGAGGTCGCCGGTGCCGCGCAGCCGCCACGTCAGCCAGTCGTGCGGCAGGCAGACGGCGGCGGTGCGCTTGGCGTTGGCCGGTTCGTGCTGGGCGAGCCAGCGCAGTTTCGTGATCGTGAACGACGCGACCGGGACCAGCCCGATCCGCGCCGCCCACTGCTGCGCACCCAGCTCGGCGGTCAGGTCCGCTGCCGCGGCGGCGGACCTGGTGTCGTTCCACAGCAAGGCGTCCCGCACGACCTCGCCGTCCTCGTCGAGGCACACCATCCCGTGCTGCTGCCCCGCGACGCTCAGCGCGGCCACGTCGTCGAGACCGCCGGCCTGCGCCACGGCCTCCTCGTACGCCCGCCACCAGTGCGACGGGTGCACCGACGTGCCGTCGGGGTGCGCGGCCCGGCCCTCGCGCACGAGGCGCCCGGTCTCCACGTCCCTGACCACGACCTTGCACGACTGCGTCGACGAGTCGACCCCCGCCACGAGCGTCATGTCAGCGCGCTCCCATGAGGTGCTCCAGCGCCAGCTGGTTGAGCTGCACGAAGCCGAACCCGCGCTCGGCGGCCTTGTCCGGGTCGAACGACTCGGCCAGCAGCTCGTCGTAGCCCTCGCCGTCGTTCAGCGTCGGCTGGCTCAGCTCGGGGACACCGGCCTTGGCCAGCGCCTCCTGCACCTCCGGGTCGCTGCGGAACGCCGCCGCACGCTCCTTGAGCAGCAGGTAGGTCCGCATGTTCGCCTTGACCGAGTCCCACACGCCGGTGAAGTCCTCGGTGCGCGACGGCTTGTAGTCGAAGTGCCGCGGGCCCTCGTAGCCGGCCGTCTCCAGCAGGTCCACCAGCGCGAACGCGTTCATCAGGTCGCCGTGGCCGAACACGAGGTCCTGGTCGTACTTGATGCTGCGCTGACCGTTGAGGTCGATGTGGAACAGCTTGCCGTGCCACAGCGCCTGCGCGATGCCGTGCACGAAGTTCAGGCCCGCCATCTGCTCGTGCCCGACCTCGGGGTTGAGCCCGACCAGCTCCGGCTTGTCCAGCGACGTGATGAACGCCAGCGCGTGCCCGACCGTCGGCAGCAGGATGTCGCCGCGGGGCTCGTTCGGCTTCGGCTCGATCGCGAACTTGATGTCGTAGCCGCGGTCGGTGACGAACTGCGTCAGCAGGTTCAGCGCCTCGCGGTAGCGGTCGAGCGCGGCCCGCACGTCCTTCGCGGTGTCGTACTCGGAGCCCTCACGGCCGCCCCACAGCACGTACGTCTGCGCGCCGAGCTCCGCGGCCAGCTCGACGTTGCGCAGCACCTTGTGCAGGGCGTACCGGCGCACGCCGCGGTCGTTGCTGGTGAAGCCGCCGTCCTTGAAGACCGGGTGGGTGAAGAGGTTCGTGGTGACCATCGGGATGGTCAGCCCGGTGTCCTTCAGGGCGGTCTGCAGCCGGCCGACCTGCTGGTCGCGGTTGCTGGAGTCGAACAGGTCGTCGTCGTGGAACGACATGCCCCACGCGCCGAGCTCGGCCAGCTTGTGCACCGCCTCGACCACGTCCAGTGCCGGTCGGGTGGCCTCGCCGAACGGGTCACGGCCCGGCCAGCCGATGGTCCACAGGCCGAAGGAGAACTTGTCCGCCGGGGTGGGCGTGCTCATGATGCACCCTTTCGTTCAAAGCTTGAACTTAGTGCTGACCGTACGACGCCGACGCCGTGATCGCAATATTCGGTTTCACGCCCGTGACACGGCTCTTACACTCACGATCACCATCACCGAGCGAGGGGAGTACGGCCGTGCGCATCCGCACCGCTCCCCGCTATGACGTGATCCTTGTGTCTTCGCGCCCCGGCTGCCCGCTGCGCGCCGGGCACCGGTAGTCCGCGACGACCCTCCTCCACGGCACGTGACTCTTCGTGCCGCCCGGGGTCTCGTCGGCCGCATCGCGCCGACCGCACGACCGAGACCACCCGAAAGGCACCGCGCCATGCGCGCCATCCGCAACATCGGCATCCTGGCCCACGTCGACGCCGGCAAGACGACGCTGACCGAACGCGTCCTGTTCGTCACCGGCACCACCTACCGGCGTGGCGAGGTGCACGACGGCACGACCGTCACCGACTTCGACCCGCAGGAGCGCGACCGCGGCATCACGATCTTCGCCGCGGCCGTGAGCTGCACGTGGGACGACCACCGGATCAACCTGATCGACACACCGGGGCACGTCGACTTCGCCGACGAGGTCGAACGGGCGCTGCGCGTGCTCGACGGGGCGGTCGTGGCGTTCGACGGGGTCGCCGGGGTGGAGCCGCAGAGCGAGTCGGTGTGGTGGCAGGCCGACCGGTACGGCGTGCCGCGGATCGCGTTCGTCAACAAGCTCGACCGGGCGGGCGCGGACCTGGACGCGGCCGTCGAGTCGATCAGGACGCGCCTGGGCACCACACCGCTGGTCGTCCAGCTGCCGATCGGCCGGGAGGACGGCTTCCGCGGGGTCGTCGACCTGGTCGGGATGCGCGCGTACGTCTGGACCGACCGGTGCGAGGAAATCCCTGTGCCGCAAGAAGCCCACGCCCACCGGCGGCAGCTGGAGGAAACCGTCGCCGAGCTGCACCCCGGTGCACTGGAGGAGTTCTGCACGAAGAACGAGCTCACCGACGAGACGCTCAGAAACGCCCTGCGCGATCTGACCCACGCGAACAAGGCGACGGTCGTGCTGTGCGGTAGCGCGTACAGGAACCGCGGCATCGAACCGTTGCTGGACGCGGTCGTGGCCTACCTGCCGTCCCCTGTGGACGTACGGCCGATCGAGGGCGTGGACGGGCAACGACGACGAGCGGATCCGGAGGAACCGTTCGCCGCGCTGGCGTTCAAGGTGAACTCGACCGCGACGGGCCGGCTGACCTCCGTGCGCGTCTACTCGGGCACCCTCCACAAGGGAGACACGGTGCTCGTGAACGGACGGACCGAACGCGTCGCACGGATCCTGCGGGTCCACGCCGACCTGCACACGCCGATCGACACCGCGACCGCCGGTGACATCGTGGCCCTGGTGGGGCTGAAGTACACGCGTACCGGGGCGACCCTGTGCGCGCCCGACGCCCCGTTGGTGCTCGAAGAGCCGGTCACGCAGGACCCGGTCGTCTCGGTGGCGGTGGAGGCCAGGTCCGCCGCCGACACCGAACGGCTGACCCGGGCGCTGGCCCACCTCACCGAGGAGGACCCGTCGCTGAAGGTCACGACCGACCGGGAGACCGATCAGCTGCTGCTCGCCGGCCTCGGTGAGCTGCACCTGGAGGTGGCGGTGGAGAAGGTGCGCCGGACCCACCGCGTCGAGGTCGTGACGGGACGGCCGAAGGTCGCCTACCGCGAGACGGTCGAACGGGGTGTGGCCGGGTTCGTCTACCGGCACGTGAAGCAGGACGGGGGTGCCGGGCAGTTCGCGCACGTCGTCCTCGACACCGAACCCGCCGACACCTTCGAGTTCCGCTCGGCGGTGACCGGCGGCCGGGTGCCGCAGGAGTTCGTCAGGGCGGTCGAGCAGGGCTGCCGGGACGCGCTGGCCGAGGGACCGCTCGGGTTCCCGGTGGTGGGCGTGCGCGTGACGCTCACCGACGGGTCCACGCACGTCAAGGACTCCAGCGAGCTGGCCTTCCGCACGGCGGGCCGCCTCGGGCTCCGCGACGCGCTGCGCCAGGGCGTCATGACCAAGCTCGAACCGGTCGCCGAGGTCACGGTCACCACTCCGGAGGAGTTCGTCGGCGGCGTGTTCGGGGACCTGGCGTCCCGGCGCGGCCACGTCCTGGGCTCCACGACCAGGGCCGGCATGGCGGTGGTGACGGCGAGCGTGCCGCTGGCGGAGATGTTCGGCTACGTGACGAGGTTGCGCAGCCGGACGCAGGGCCGCGGCACGTTCACCAGCCGCCCCACCGGCTATGCCCCGGCCTGAGCGGGAACGGGCCCGCCCGCGCACCGGCGCGGGCGGGCCTATGCTCGATCGAATGTTGATCGGACCGGCTCCGCACGACCGGCTGCACGTCATGTCGTTCAACCTGCGTTACGCCTCGAACGCCGAACCGAACTCGTGGGCCGCCAGACGGCCTGTCGTGGCACGGCTGCTGGGCGAGGAGCAGCCCACGGTCCTCGGCACCCAGGAGGGCCTGTACGGGCAGGTCAAGGACGTCGCGCACGACCTGCCCGACCGGTACGACTGGATCGGCGTCGGCCGGGCGGGCGGCAGCCACGACGAGTTCGTCGCGATCTTCTTCGACACCACCCGGCTCGACCCGCTGGCGTTCGACCACCACTGGCTGTCGGACACGCCGAACGTGATCGGCTCGCGGTCGTGGGGCAACACCGTCGTCCGGATCGTCACGTGGGTCCGGTTCGCCGACGTCCGCACCGGCGCGCAGTTCGTCGTCGTGAACACGCACCTCGACCACGAGTCGGAGAACGCACGCCTGCGCAGCGCCGAGCTGATCCGCGACCGGATCAACGCCCAGACGCTGCCGGTCGTCCTCACCGGCGACTTCAACGACGCCGCCGGCTCGCCGACCTACAAGACCCTCGGTCTCGACGACACCTGGAACGGTCACCGCATCACGCCCGCCCACGGCACGTGGCACGGCTACCAGCCGCCGGTTCCGGACGGTCCGCGGATCGACTGGATCATGACCCGCGGCGCCACGACCGAGGCCGCCGCGATCAACACCTACGCCGAGAACGGCCAGTACCCGTCCGACCACCTGCCGGTGCAGGCGCTGCTGCGGATCGGCTGACCTCCGGCGAGGCGGTGCGGCACTCCGCCTTCCAGGGTCGAACACGGCTCAGCTCGACCGACAAGTGGTCTGAACCACTACGGTGCCCGTATGCGCCTGAAAACAGTGATCGCGTCCGCGCTGGTGGCGGTCTCGCTCGGCTCCGGAGCAGCGGCGGCGGCCGCTCCGGCGAGCCACGAGTGCGCCACCCCGTCCATCGACCGCTACCAGCAGTGGCTGGCCAGCGGCGAGGGCACGACCGTGCCCGCGACCGGCAGCATCCTCGTCCCCGAGGGGCGCCACCGGTACGCGGCGAAGATCAAGTTTGTGAACCCCGAGTGGCACGTCATGGTGCTCTGGCTGGGCAACCGGTTCGAGGCCCAGGCGGACCTGTTGCGCTCCCGAGGGTTCCTGATGACCTACAGCGCCACCGACGACCTCTACGTCCAGCTGCGGCCCGCGTCGGACTGGAGCGGTGGCGCCAAGTGGCTCACCAGGATCCCGTCCACGCACGGCAAGGTCGTGTCGCGCTTCTTCAGCTTCCACCCCGACCGGTGGACGACCCTGCCCGAGCTCGGTGCGCCCTCCTACCCGCTGTCCGAGGCGCTGGACGACGCCCGCGGGCTGGTGTTCGTCGGGAAGACGCCGAACGACCTGGTGGTCAAGGGCCTGCGGGTCGACGGCTACCGGCCACCGTGCGTCTACTGACAGCGTGATCGGAACCGGGTACGTTCCCGCGACGTGAGAGCGTTCCCAGCAGTCCTGGTCGTGGCCATCACCGTCGCGCTGGCGGCACCCACGAGCGCGGCGGTGCGGGACGACACCGGCTCGGTCGACCCGTCGCGGGCCTCCAGGCTGCCGCGGAACACGGGATCAGTCCCGGGTTTGAGTGTTTCCTGTTCTGTGTCTGCGGTGAAACAGATCGGCCGGGCCTACCGCAACGACACCGTGCTGCCCGCACCGCCGTCACCACGGTGTCCCGCCAATGCTCGCAGGCCCGCTGTCGACGACGATCAGCTTGTCACCCAAGAAGTCGTCCACGTCGGGGCTCATCCACGACTCACCCCGCCGAGCACGATGGAACCTGAACGTGCCGTTCGTGCTGTTCGCTCCCACAATGCACCGCACCGCGACAGGCTCGGGCAGCGCGCGGACGAGCCGCACGACCTCCAAGGCAAAGCCCAACCCGTGGCGCAACATCACCACCTGGTCCGCCTCACTGATCACAGGCTCGTCCTCCAGTGATCCAACCTCGACGGGCACTACGTCATCCAGGTGGAAGCTGCTCGTGGCGCACTCCCATGCGGTCAGATCCGGTCCGCCCGAGCGGGGCGCCGGAACACGGGCGGCATGCCGGGCGAAGGCCAGAGCCGAGCCGTGACGAACGATGCCTTCGGCAACCAACTCACGCAGTTCTGGTGCCAACTCTGCCGCTGGCACGGCGCACACCAGCCCTGCCTGCCCCAGTGCTTCGATCGCCACCTCGTTCATCCGAATGTTGAGCACGGAGCAGAGCCTGTCAGGACCAGGCCAAGATCAGAACGAGTTTGCGCAGGCAGATGATCGAGCAGGCAAGACCGAGCATGGCCTGATGGACGTCGGCTCGTCGTTCGGTGCGCACGCGGAGTCGTCGGAAGCCTGTGAGCCAGGCGAAGGTGCGTTCGACTGGCCAGCGGACTGTGCCCAGGCCGGAGCCGTGGTCGACGCCGCGGCGGGCGATGACGGGTGTGATGCCGCGGGCTCGGACCAGGCGGCGGTGCTTGTCGTGGTCGTAGTCGCGGTCGGCGACGTGGTTCGCCGACCATCCCGCGGATCGGTGGGATGGCGTCGATGAGTGGGATCAGCTGGGTGACGTCGTGGCGGTGCTCACCGGTGGATGTGACGGCCAGTGGGACGCCGCCCGCGTCGGTGATCAGGTGGTGCACGACGCCGCCGGTCTCGCGGCCGCGATGGGCGGTGCCGACGCCGCGACCGCACGCCTCGACGCGTTCTTCCACCGCGCCGACGGCTCGTGGGCCACCGGCGGTGACCCGCTGCGCTACGACCCGACCAACGAGCCGGGCATCCACACCCCGTGGCTCTACAACGAGTTCGGCCGGCCGGAGAAGACGCAGGAGACCGTGCGCGCCATGGCCTCGCTGGTCTACCGCACCGGCCCGGCCGGCCTGCCCGGCAACGACGACCTCGGCACGATGTCGGCCTGGTACGTCTTCGCCGCGCTCGGCCTGTACCCGCGCACGCCCAGCAGCGCCGAGCTGCACCTGTCCAGCCCGATGTTCCCGCGGGCGCGCATCGCCTCGCGCGGCATCACGGTCGTGGCGCCGCGGCCGTCCGGTGTCCACATCGACGCGGTGCGCTGGAACGGCCGCGCGGTCGACCGGCCGTGGCTGCCGGAGTCGTTCGTGCGGCATGGCGGAAAACTGGTCGTGACGGCACGCTGACCTGGTACCAATGCGACTTGTGCGGGAACCGAGAGAGCTGAACTCGTTCACCGGTGATGCCGGCAACGTCGTGCAGGTGGGCGGGTCCGTCCACGGCGACATCACCATCGGCGCTCCCGCACGACCCGGCCCGCACGCCGCGGCGGCCCGGCCGTACCTCCTGCTGGAGACCGGCGAGGTGGTCGGGCGGGCGGAGCTGCGCCACGCCGTCGACGAGTTCCTCACCGGGCCCGGCGGGGGAGTGCTGCTGCTGATCGGTGTCCCCGGCATCGGCAAGAGCGCACTGGCCTGGGACGCGTGGAAACGCCACCGCGGCACCGGCGCACGGCAGTTCTGGTACTCGTTCTACGACGGCCGCGGCGTCGGCAGCTTCGCCGCGATGCTGCCGGAGCTGGCCCGGTTCCTGGACCTGCCGGACACCGCCGGTGTCGACGCCGTCCTCGACGCCGTGGCGGAGGAGGAGGTCCTGCTCTTCCTCGACGGGATCGAACGCTGCCTGCGCTGCTACCAGCGCCCGCTCGGCGCGGTCGACGACGCCGGCGATGGCGGTGGCGGTGGCGGTGGCGGTGGCGACGGGCTGTGGCACGACACCGAGCTCGGCTTCGCCTCCGACGACGCGCTGCGGTTCTTCCAGCAGCTGACCGACCTGCCCGCGGGCAGGGTCGTGGCGACCTCGCGGGTCGTGCCCGCCGAGTACTTCGCGAGCGGCGGCGCCCTGCGGGCCGGTGTGACGAGCCACGTCGTCGGCCCGCTGCCGCCCGGTGACGGCAGCGCGTTGCTCGACCGGGTCGGCAGCCCGCTCACGCCCGCCGACGCGGCCATGGCGGCGTCGGTGCTCGGTGGTCACCCGCTCGCGTTGCAGCTGCTCGCCCGCCAGGTCCACCGGTCGTTGCGACCCCGGCAGACGCTGCCGCAGTGGCTGGCCCAGGAGGGTTATCTGGCCGCGGAGGGTGCCGGGCCGCGGCAGATCCGCGACCGGCTGTTCGTGCGCGCGGCCACGGCGCTGTCGGCGCCCGCGTGCCTGCTGCTCGCCGCCACGGCCGTGCTGGGCGGTTCGGCCGACCTGCCGACCCTGCGGGCGGCCGGCCCGGCCGGGCTGACCGACGACGAGTTCCACCGGGCGGTGCGGGAGGTCGTCGCCTCCGGGCTCGCCGTGACGACCGGTGACGAGCTCGGCTGCCACCCGCTGACCGGATCCGCCGCGACCGCCCAGCTCACGCCCGGCGCGACCACCGGGCTGGTGCGCTCGCTCAGCTCCACGTTGCGCGGCCGGTTCACCGGGATCGACGCGTGGGGTGCCGGGTACGCCGGGTGGTACGCCACGGCGGACGTGTCGGACCGGGCAGAGGCGATGGCGTTGTGCCGCGCGCTGGTGCGACTCGGCGAGTGGCAGGCGGCGGCCGAGCTGTACGAGGAACAGCTCGACGCGCCCGTGCGGCTGGTGCTCGGGGCCAACTTCGAGGCCGTGGAGCTCCTGAGCGCGCTCGTCGCCGGGCTGGCGGCCGAACCGGGGGAGATCACGCCGGACCGGCTGCGGCCGTCGCTGGCCCACCACCTGCTGATGATCGGGCGGGTCGAACAGGCCGCGCGCGAGCTGGACGAGATCACCGACGACCCGCTGGACCACGCCGTGCTGCTCGTGCGGTCCGCGATCGCGGTGCACCGCGGCGACCTCGCGGGAGCGTTGGAGCACGGGCTGACGGCGGTGCACGCGGCTCGGCGGCGGCTCGCCGCCGCGGTCCAGAAGCCCGAGCCCGACCTCTTCGGACCGCCGGTGCCGCACCCGCGGGTGCGGCCGTCGGGCGACCAGGTCGAGGCACTGGTCCGGTGCGCCGAGGTGCTGGTGCTCGCCGGGCAGACCGCCGGGGCGGCCCGGTTGCTCGTGGAGGGCCTGGCGGTGTGGCAGCGGGCCCACTCGCACTGCGCGGCGTGCCGTGGCCTGGTGCTCAGGGCGGCCGCCGCCGTGTTCGCGGTGTCCGGTGACGAGGACGCGGCCCGTGCCGCAGCGGTGGAGGGCCGCGCGTTGCAGGTCGACGGCGGCAAGACCCTGCAGGGTCTGTTCTCCGACGTGATCGTGGCGATGCGGATGCCGCACCTGGTGGCGTACCTGCCCGCAGCACTGGGCGACGCCGGTTTCGTGCTGTACCAGTCGCTGCTGCGAGAACCCGGCGCGGTGGGCGGCCCGTTGCCCGACGACCTGGTGCACCGGGCGATCGCCTGGACCGGCGGCGAGCCGGACGACGTGCCGGAACGACTCGCCGAACTGGCCGCCGGCGTCGAGGTGCGGGTGTCGTCGCCGCGGAACGCCCTGGAGGTCGACCCGTGCGACCCGCGGGCCCGCCGTGAGCTCGCGGCGCTGGCGGTCCGCGCAGGGCAGCCCGCCTTGGCGCTCGACCACCTCGCGTGGCTGGTCGACCTGAGCCCGGACGGCTGCGACCTGGCCGTGGAGCTGGTGACCGGGCCGGGACCGCTCGCCGACGGCGTGCGCGAGCTGCTGCTGAACGGCAGCGACCCGCTCGCCGCGGTCGACGCGGTGATCGTGCTGGAGACCAAGCTCGGCGACGACGCCGCCGCGGCCCGCTGGCGGACCACCCGCCGGGAACTGGTGCGCGCCTCCCTGCCGGACTTCTGGTGAGCTACTCCTTCGCCGCGACGAGCGCCTGCGGTGCGGCCTGCTTGATCCGCGTCGTCAGCCACGCCAGCTGCCGCTGGGTCTCCGGCTCGCACGAGCTGACCACGTCGAGCAGCTCGCGGTCGCGCAACGCCTGCGCCGCCTGGTTCACGACGGTCCAGGTGATGTCGGTGAACGACGCCAGCGCGTAGAGGTCCTGCAGGTCGCGCAACAGGCCGACACCACCCGTGCGGGTGTCCGTGAACTCCGCCGCGTGCAGGCGTTCCGGTTCGTCCTCGCGGTGCTCGCCGTAGCGTTCGACGACCGGCGCCAGGTGCTCGGCCTGGCCGTCGGCACGACCGGCCAGCACCTCGCACATCTGCCGCACGTCGGGTTCCTCGCCGTGCCCGGCAGCGACCTCGCGGAACGCGCCGGCCAGCGTGCGCAGCGAGGAGTGGAGCAGGCCGAGGTAGGTCGCCAGGTGCATGGTCACACCTTCCTGATCCGCACGGCGCTGATCTTGAACACCGGCTGCTTGGACACCGGGTCCCAGGTGGTGCGGGTCAGCTCGTTCGCGGCCTGGAACCCGTAGTGGAACGGCACGAACACGACGCCGGGACGGCACCGTCCGATCCGGACCGGAACCTCGATCGCACCACGCTCGGACTCCACGCACACGAGGTCCCCCTCGGCCAAGCCGAGGGCGTCGGCGTCGGCGGAAGAGACTTCGACCCAAGGGTCGGGCGCGGCCTGCTGCAGCTTCGGTGCCCGGCCCGTCTTGGTGCGGGTGTGGAAGTGGTAGACCGAACGCCCGGTCGTGCACAGCAACGGGTAGTCGTCGCTGAGCTGCTCCGGCGCGGGGGTGTACTCGACCGCCTTGAGGAACGCGCGGCCGTCGGGCCGCCGCGCCCGGTACTCGACGGGCGTCACGGACGCGCCGGTCAGCAGGTCGTGGCCGAAGTCCTCGCAGTGGTCGGCCGCGGTGGGGAAGTGGCTGTCGGCGTAGAGCCGTTCCTTGCCACCCCACGGGATTCCGCCCTCGCGCAGCTTCGCGTAGGACAGCTCGGTGTAGTCGCACGGGCGGCCGCGGCTGCACTCGCGCCACGCGTCGAACGCGCCCTCCGCGTCCTTCCACTTGATCAACGGCGCCCCGTCGCGGTCGCGGAAGTCCATGCGTCGCGCGTAGTCCAGGAAGATGTCCAGGTCGCTGCGCGCCTCGCCGGGTGGCTGCACGGCCTGCTCCGACAGGTGCACGACACGGGTGGCGTTGGTGAACGTGCCCTGCTTCTCGCCCCACAGCGCGGCGGGCAGCACCACGTCGGCCAGCTCGGTCGTCTCGGTCGGGAAACCGTCCTGCACCACCACGAACAGGTCGTCCCTGCGCAGGATGTCCCTGATCCGCGCCAGTTCCGGCAACGACACCGCCGGGTTCGTCGCGGAGATCCACAGGAACCTGATGGAGCCCTGCTCGGCATAGCGCCAGATCTGCATCGCGTGCGTCGGCGGCGCCCAGTGCGGGATGACCAGCGGGTCGACGTTCCACAGCCGGGCGAGCTGCTCGACGTGCTCGGGGTTGTCCCAGTTGCGGAAGCCGGGCAGGTCGCCGTTCGCGCCGCACTCGCGGGTGTTCTGCGCGGTCGGCTGGCCGTTCATCTGCAGCACGCCGCTGCCCGGCCGCCCGATCAGGCCGCGCAGCAGGTGCAGGTTGTTGACCTGGCACGACGCTGCGGTGGCCTGGTGCGACTGGTAGAAGCCCTGCAGCACGGTCGACAGCACGCGGCCGGTCGTGCCGAAGATCTCGGCGGCCCTGAGCAGGTCGGCTGGGGAGATCCCGCAGATCCGCGCCACGTGCTCCGGGGTGTAGGGCTCGACGGTCGCCTTGAGCTCCTCGAACCCGAGCGTGTGCGCGGCCACGTAGTCGTGGTCGACCCAGTCGTGCTCGATCACCGCGCGCACCAGGCCGTTCAACAGCGCCTGGTTGGTACCGGGCAACGGCGCCAGGTGCACGTCCGCCCGTTCCGCCACCGGCGTGCGGCGCGGGTCCACGACGACCAGCCGCGGCCGGTCGGGGCCGTCCAGCCGGTCCAGCACCCGTGCCCACAGCACCGTCTGCGTGGCGGCCATGTTGTGCCCGAACAGGAACAGCGCGTCGGTCAGGTCCACGTCGGCGTGGCAGGCGGGCTGGCCGTCCGAGCCGAAGGTCTCCTTGAGCGCCGCCGCGGCCGTCGCCGTGCACAGCCGGGTGTTGCCGTCCATGTGCGGCGTGCCGATCCCGGCCTTCCCGATCACGCCGAGCGTGTAGTACTCCTCCAGGAACAGCTGCCCGCTGGTGTAGAAACCGTGCGACAGCGGCCCGGACTCGGCCAGCAGCTCCCGCGAGCGGCGCACGACCTCGCCCATCGCGGTGTCCCAGTCGGTCTCGACCAGCTCACCGCCGCGGCGGATCCGTGGTCGCGTGAGGCGGTCGGTGCGGTGGGCCTGCCACGAGCCGTACAGCCCCTTGGGGCCGAGCCGGCCACGGTTCACCGGGTCGTCGGCCCGGCCGCGCACCCCGACCATCCGGCCGTCCTTGACCGCGATGTCGCAGCCGCAACCGTTGCTGCACAGCACGCACGCCGACGGGACCCAGCGGTCCACATCGGACTCGGTGACACCGTCCGCGAGCTCCAGGTCGACCCTGGCCGGCCAGTCGGACCCACGTCCGTGCGGAGTGCGTGGTCCCCAAACGTCGGCGATCCGGTTCACGACACAGCGGTACCCGGCCCTGACCGGCCGAAACAGCGGACATCGCTGACAAACCGGGCGTGAAGTACCCGGACCCGGTGTGCGGCAAACCCACACCCTCGGGTGTTTGTCCCGCTGCGACCAGGGAACCAGCCAGGAAAGGAGGAGGGCTGATGAAGGCTGTTGTGTGGCACGGCGTGGGCGACATCCGGCTGGACGAGGTGACTGATCCGCGCATCCAGGAGCCGACCGACGCGGTCATCCGCATCACCCGCAGCGCGATCTGCGGCACCGACCTGCACATGGTCAGGGGCACGATGCCGGACATGGTCGAGGGCACCGTCCTCGGCCACGAGGCGGTCGGCGTGGTCGAGGAGGTCGGCGCGCAGGTCCGCGGCTTCACGCCCGGTGACCGGGTCGTGGTCACCTCCACGATCGGGTGCGGCACCTGTTCCTACTGCCGTGCCGGGTACTTCGCCCAGTGCGACACCGCCAACCCGAACGGACCGGAGGCGGGTACCTGCTTCTTCGGCGGTCCGAAGTCGACCGGTCCCGTCGACGGCCTGCAGGCCGAGTACGCGCGGATCCCGCACGCCATGACGGCGCTGGTGCGGGTGCCCGACGCGGTGAGCGACGACCAGGCGATCCTGCTCTCCGACATCTTCCCGACGGCGTGGTTCGGTGCCCGGCTGGCCGAGGTCGGCTCCGGTGACACCGTGCTCGTGCTGGGAGCGGGCGTGGTCGGCCAGTTCGCGATCGCGTCGGCGAAACGGCTGGGCGCCGGCCGGGTGATCGTCGTCGACGGCATCGAGTCGCGGCTCGCCAAGGCCCGCGAGCAGAACGCCGAGACGGTGAACTTCAACTCCGAGGACCCCACCGAGGTCGTGAAGGAGCTGACCGGCGGCATCGGGCCGGACCGCGTGATCGAGGCGGTCGGTGTCGACGCCGAGAAGCCCGACGACAAGCCGTCCGGCGAGCAGTGGAAGCCGGGTGACGCGCCGGAGCAGGCCCTGAAGTGGGCGGTCGAGATGGTCGCGAAGGCCGGCTCGATCGGCATCATCGGCGTCTACCCACCGGGGTTCGAGCAGTTCCCGATCGGCGAGGCGATGAACAAGAACCTCACCCTGCGGATGGGCAACTGCAACCACCGCCGCTACCTGCCGCGGCTGCTCGACCTCGTCGTCTCCGGCGTCGTCGACCCCACGGCGTTCATCACCCAGCACGAGAAGCCCAGCTCCGCGATCGAGGCGTACAAGTCGTTCGACCTGCGCGAGGACGGCTGGCTGAAGACGGTTCTCGATGTCGCCTGAACGGGTGGTCGTCACCGGCGGTGCGGGCTTCCTCGGCTCGCACGTGTGCGAGGCGCTGCTGGAGGAGGGCGCCCAGGTCGTGTGCGTGGACGACTTCCGCACCGGCTCGCGCGCCAACGTGCCGGACGGCGTCGGCGTGGTCACGGCCGACGTCTCCCGGCCGCTCGACCTGCTCGGCCCCGTCGACCTGGTGCTGCACCTGGCGTGCCCCGCCTCGCCGGCCGACTACCTGCGCATGCCGGTGGACACGTTGCGCGCCGGGGGTTTCGGCACCTATCACGCGCTGGACCTGGCGCGCCGCAAGGACGCCCGCGTCGTCGTGGCGTCCACGAGCGAGGTCTACGGCGACCCGCTGGAGCACCCGCAGCGCGAGTCGTACTGGGGGCACGTGAACCCGATCGGCCCGCGCAGCGTCTACGACGAGGCCAAGCGGTTCGGCGAGGCGATGACAATGGCGTTCCGGCAGGAACACGGCGTGAACGCGGGCATCGTGCGGATCTTCAACACCTACGGGCCGCGGATGCGCGCACACGACGGCCGCATGATCCCGACGTTCCTGCGGCAGGCGCTGGCGGGCGAACCGCTGACCGTGCACGGGGACGGCCGGCAGACCCGGTCGCTGTGCTACGTCTCGGACCTCGTGCGCGGGCTGCTCGCGATGGCCCGCACCGACCAGTCCGGCCCGATCAACCTCGGCAACCCGGCCGAGGTGACCGTGCTGGACGTCGCCCGCAAGACGATCGAGGTCACCGGCAGCTCGTCGGAGATCTGCCACGTCGAGGCGATGACCGACGACCCGCGGCGCCGCCGCCCAGACATCGCGCTGGCGCAACGGGTGCTCGGCTGGCAGCCCCACGTGCCGCTGGAAGAGGGACTGCGCTCGTTTGCCCGCGAGTTCGCAGGGTAGCCGCTCATCATGCGAGTTCTCGGTATCAACGCCGTGTTCCACGACCCGGCCGCAGCTCTCGTGATCGATGGTGAGACCGTCGCGGCGGCGGAAGAAGAACGCTTCTCCCGCCGCAAGCACGGCAAGCGCCCGGTGCCGTTCTCGGCGTGGGAACAGCCCGAGCTCTCCGCCCGCTGGTGCCTGGAGCAGGCCGGGCTGACGGCGGCGGACCTGGACGTCGTCGCCTACTCCTACGACCCGGACCTGGTCGACGCCCAGTACGCGCCGTGGGAGGACCTGCGCACGCAGTACGCACGCCGTGCGCCGCAGTTCCTGGCGTCCGTCCTGCCCGGCCTGGACCCGGACATCGTCCAGTTCGTGCCGCACCACGTCGCCCACGCGGCGTCCACCGGCCTCGCCGCGCCGTTCGCGGGCAACTGCGCCGTGCTGGTCGCCGACGGGCGCGGCGAGTGCGGCTCGCACCTCGCGGGCCGCTACGTCGACCAGGAGCTGACCACGCTGGCGGCGCAGCGGCTGCCGCACTCGCTCGGGCTGTTCTACGAAGACCTGACCGAGCACCTGGGCTTCCTGCGCTCCAGCGACGAGTACAAGGTGATGGCGCTGGCCTCGCACGCCAAGCCGGTGCACCTCGACCTGATGCGCGAGCACGTGGTGGTCCGCGACGGCGGCTTCGAGATCACGCCGTTCGACTGGAACACGCTGGCCAAGCAGCGGGCCGCCGACGGCGAGCTGACCTCGGAGCACGCGGAGCTGGCCGCGTCGGTGCAGGTCCGGCTCGAAGAGGTGCTGCTGGAGCTCGTCACGTGGCTGCACGAGCACACCGGCGAACGGCGGCTGGCCATGGCCGGTGGCGTCGCGCTGAACTGCGTGGCCAACACCCGGATCTTCGCCGAGGGACCGTTCGACGAGGTGTGGGTCCAGCCCGCCGCCGGTGACTCCGGCACCGCGCTGGGTGCCGCCCTGCACGCCAGCACCGACACGGTCGCGCCCATGCCGTCCGCGGCGCTGGGCCGCGGCTTCTCCGACGCCGAGATCGAGTCCGTGCTGAAGACCGCCGCCGTGCCTTACGAACGGCCGGCCGATGTCGCCGCCGAGGTCGCGCAGGCGTTGGCGGACAACAAGATCGTGGCCTGGTTCCAGGGCCGCAGCGAGTACGGCCCGCGGGCGCTGGGGCAGCGGTCGCTGCTCGCCAACCCGTGCTTCGCCGAGAACCTGACCCGCCTCAACGACGTCAAGGGCCGCGAGCAGTTCCGCCCGGTGGCACCGATGGTGCTGCTGGACCGCGCGGCCACGGTGTTCTCCCGCGGCCCGATCCCGAGCCCCTACATGCTGTTCGTGCACGACGTCCGTCCGGAGTGGACCGATCGCATCCCGGCCGTGGTGCACGTCGACGGCACCGCGCGCGCCCAGACCGTGTCCGGCGACCCGCTGCTGGAACGGATGCTGCGCGGCTTCGAGGCGCTCACCGGCGTTCCGGTGGTCGTCAACACCAGCCTCAACACGGCGGGCCGCCCGATGGTCGACAGCCCGCGCGACGCTCTGGAGTGCTTCGGCTCGTCGCCGGTCGACCTGCTCGCCATCGGACCGTTCGTGGTGCGCCGATGAGCTACTCGGTCGTGATCCCCACCGTCGGCCGGGACGCCCTCAACGACCTGCTCGACGTGCTGAACAACGGCCCGGGCCCGGAGCCGGTCGAGGTCATCGTCGTCGACGACAGCGACACCCGCAGGGGACCGGCCGCCGCGCGCAACGCCGGGTGGCGCGCGGCCCGTGGCGACTGGGTGGCCTTCGTCGACGACGACGTCGTGCTGCCACCGGACTGGAAGGTCCAGCTGGCCAAGGACCTGGAGGGCCTGGAGGACGACGTCGCCGCCACCCAGGCGAAGATCGTCGTGCCACTGCCGGCCGACCGCCCGCCGACCGACGCCGAACGCGGCACCGCCGGTCTGGCCGACGCCCTGTGGATCACCGCGGACATGGCGTACCGCCGGTCGGTCCTGCACCGCACCGGCGGCTTCGACGAACGGTTCCCCCGCGCCTACCGCGAGGACGCCGAGCTGGCGTTGCGGGTGCAGGACCTCGGATATCGGATCGTGCGCGGCGCACGGGTCACGACGCACCCGGTCAAGCCCGCGACCTTCTTCACCAGCGTCCAGCAGCAACGCGGCAACGCCGACGACGCCCTGATGCGCCACCTGCTCGGCCCGGGGTGGCGCACGCGCATCGGCGGCCGCCGCGGCCGGCTGCACGAGCACGCGCTGACCACCGGCGCCGCACTGGCCGCGGTCCTCTGCGGACTGACCGGCCACCGCCGTGCCGCACTGGCGTCGGCGGCGGTGTGGGCCGGACTGACCGCGCGCTTCGCGGCACAACGGATCGCACCGGGCCCGCGTGACGCCCGCGAGATCACGCAGATGGTGGTCACCAGCGCGGTCATCCCACCGGCGGCCTGCTGGCACCGGCTGCGCGGCGAGCTGCGGCTCCGGCGGGCGAGCCGATGAGGGTGCTCGTGCTGCGGGCGCTCGGCCTGGGCGACCTGCTGACCGCCGTGCCGGCGTTGCGCGGCCTGCGGGCGGCCTTCCCGGACGCCGAGATCACCCTCGCCGCACCGGCCTGGCTGGCCGACGCGGTCGACCGGATCGACGCCGTCGACCGGCTGCTGCCGACCGCCGAGCTGGCGCCGATCGCGTTCGAACGGCCCGACCTCGCGGTGAACCTGCACGGCCGCGGACCGCAGAGCGTCGAACTGCTGCGGGCGACGAACCCGCGCCGGTTGATCACGCACGAGGTGTGGCAGGAGGACCAGCACGAGGTGGTCCGGTGGTGTGAGCTGCTGGAGCGCAACGGCATCCCGTGCGACCCGGACGACCTGCGGCTGCCCGCCGTGGGACCGCGCACGAACCGGGTGGTGATCCATCCGGGTGCGAGCACGGGGGCGCGGCGGTGGCCGGCGGAGCGGTACGCGGCGGTGGCTCGTGCGCTGATCGGGGCCTTGCCGGACGCGGGTGCACCGGATGGGGGCCTGGGTGACGCGGGCATGGTCGCCGGCGCGTCGGCTGGCGCTGGTCTGGTTGGCGTTGCCGCGGCTGACAGCGGCTTGTCCGGCGGCGATCTGCGCGATGCGGGCTTGGCTGGCGCTGCTTCGCCTGAGGGCGGTCGGCCTGCGGCCGGTCTGCGCGACGCGTGCCTGCCCGGCGCTGCCTCGTCTGGGGCTGCCTCGTCCGACGGCGGTCGGCCCACAGCCGATCCGCGCGGTGCGCGCCTGGCTGCCGCATCCGCGCCTACCGCTGCCTCGGCTGGCGCTGCCTCACCTCACAGCGGCCCGGCTGGCTTTGCCTCGCCCCACGACGGCCCGCCTGCCGCCGCCGCGCCCAACGGTGGCCCAGCCGCCGGTCTGCCCGGCAAGGGCCCATCCGACGCCGGTCCGTCCGACCACACCCGGCGCGCGGCGTCCGGCCGGTCCGTCGTCGTCACCGCCGGGCCCGGCGAGCTCGACCTCGCCCGCGGGATCTCCCCCCACCCGTTCTCCGGCAGCCTGGCCCAGCTCCTGGACCTCGTCGCCACCGCACGCCTGCTCATCTGCGGCGACACCGGCGTCGCGCACGTGGCCACCGCCTACGGCACGCCGTCGGTGCTGCTGTTCGGCCCGATGTCACCCCGCCTGTGGGGGCCGCGGCACGGGCCGCACCGGGTGCTGTGGCACGGCCGGACCGGCGACACGTTCGCCGCGGAACCCGACCCAGGCCTGCTGCGGATCACCGTGGACGAGGTCCTGGACGCTGCTGGAGGTGTGTTGTGCGAGCCAAGCGAATCGGCGTCGTCGGCGCGGGTTACGTCGGTCTGACCACGGCGGCGTGCTTCGCGCACCTCGGCCACGAGGTCGTGTGCGCGGACGTCGACCAGACCAAGGTCGCGGCGCTCAACGCGGGCGAGGTCTGGCTGCACGAGCCGGGGCTGCGCGAGCTGGTCGAGCAGAACGGCGAACGGTTGCGGTTCGTCGTCGGCAACCGCGAGGCGCTGTCCGATGTGGACTTCGCGTTCGTCTGCGTGCCGACGCCGACCGGTACCGACGGTGCCGCCGACCTCACGGCGGTGGAGGCGGTCATCGGTGAGGCGCCGGACGGGTGCCGGCTCGTGCTGAAATCCACCGTGCCGGTCGGGACGGCCGCGCGGTACCCCGGCATCGTGTCCAACCCGGAGTTCCTGCGCGAGGGGCACGCGGTCGAGGACTTCCTGCGGCCGCAACGGATCGTCGTCGGCGCACGGGACGAGCGGCACGCGCGGGAGGTGGCGGCGCTCTACGCGGCGACGAACGCGCCGGTGGTGATCACCGACAACACGAGTGCCGAGCTGGTGAAGTACGCGAGCAACTGCTTCCTGGCGTTGAAGCTCTCCTACGTCAACACCCTGGCGGAGCTGTGCGAGCGGCTCGACGCCGACATCGACGGCGTCACCGAGGGCATGCGGCTCGACGACCGGATCGGCGGGTCCTGCCTGGAGCCGGGACCGGGCTGGGGCGGGTCGTGCCTGCCCAAGGACACGCTGGCGCTGCTGGCCACCGCGCGCGAGGCCGGGGTCGGCTTTCCCACGCTGGAGGCGGCGATCACCACGAACCGCCACCAGCCGCACCGGGTCGTGGACCGGATCAGGGCCGAGACCGGGTCCTTGCGCGGCACCAGGATCGGGCTGCTGGGGCTCACGTTCAAGGCCGGCACGAACGACCTGCGCGACTCACCGGCGCTCGCCGTCGCCGCGCTGCTCGCGGGGGAGGGCGCTCTGCTCACGGCCTACGACCCGTGCGTCAGCGCCGACCTCGACGGGATCACCGTCGTGGACAGCGCGGCCGCCGCGGCACGGGACGTGGACATGCTGGTGGTGCTGACGGAGTGGCCGGAGTTCGCCGAGCTGGACTGGCCGGAGCTCGCGCAGCACACGGCCATCCCGCGCATCCTCGACACCCGCAACGTGCTGCCGCGCGACAAGGTGACCGAGGCCGGGTTCCTGCTGGTCACGACCGGCCGCTGACCCCGAGGTGCACCACCTTCACGGTGGTCATCTCGTCCAGCAGCTCGGGTCCGTAGCCGAACCCGCTGCCCGAGGCGCCGCGCGGCTGTGCGGCGCCACCGGGTGCGCCGCCGAACACGTTGTTGACCTTCACCGTGCCGACCGGCAATGCCCGCCACGCGCGGGCCGCGTGCTCCATCGAACCGGTCAGCACGGTGGCCGCGAGCCCGTAGTCGCCCGAGCACGCCTGGGCCAGGCCCTCGTCGAAGGTCGGCACGAGCTGCACCGGCGCCACCGGGCCGAACGTCTCCTCGCACATGATCCGCATCGCGGCCGTGCAGTCGGTCAGCACGGTCGCGGGGTAGAACGCGCCGCGGCCGGACGGGATCTCGCCACCGACCAGCGCCCGTGCCCCCGCCGTGACCGCGTCGGCGACCTGGGCGTGCACGAACTCCCGGTGCCGGACGTCGACCAGCGGCTGCGGCTGCTCGTTCCACTCGCGCGCCAGGCGGACCAGCTCCTCCAGGAACGGCACGGCGATCGACTTGTGCACGTAGATCCGCTCGACCGACACGCAGATCTGCCCGGCGTTCGCGAACGCCCCGAGCGCCGCCTGCGCCGCCGCCCACTTCGGGTCGACGTCGTCGTCGATCAGCAACGGGTCGTTGCCGCCGTTCTCCAGCAACAGCTTCGCGCTGGACGACGCCGCGATGGCCCGCCCGGTCGCGGTGCTGCCGACGTGCGCGACGACGTCCACGTCACCGCGCACCAGCGCGGCGCCGACCGTGCCGTCACCGACCAGCGTCTGCAGCACGCCGGACGGGAAGAGCGGGCGCAGGACCGTGTCGAGCAGCAGCCCGGTGTGCGGGCAGCGTTCGCTGGGCTTGTGCACCACGGTGTTGCCGGTGACCAGCGCCGCGCCGAGCAGGCCGCACGCCACGGCGACCGGGTCGTTCCACGGCGTCAGCGCCACCACCACGCCGCGCGGCTCGGGGATCATGAAGTCGACCGCGGTGCCGTGCAGCGACCGGCCGCGGTGCAGCGGGCCGAGCTCGGCGTACTGCGCCAGCGTGCCCGCGCCCGCGAGCACGCCCTCGCGCGCGGAGGCGAACGGCCGCCCGGTCTCGGTCTCGATCACCGTCGCCAGGTCGTCCGCCCGCGCCTTCAGCTCGGCGGCCGCCCTGGCGACCACCGCACCGCGTTCGGCCGCCGGCAGGGCCGCCCAGGACACCTGAGCCGTGCGCGCGGCGGCCAGCGCGGCGGTCACGTCGTCCTCGCCGGCTGCGGGCAGCCAGCCGACGGGCTGGTCGTCGAGGGGGCTGTGGACGTCGATGGCGTGCATGGCGGTCATGTCAGCCGGGTAGCCCAGCTGAGCAGGGAGAAACCTGGGAGGAGAGTCATGCCCGGACGCGAGGAACTGCCCAGCACGGTGGCCCGCTCGTCGAAGAAGGCCCAGCGCACGTGGATCAAGGCGCACGACTCGGCGGTGGAGACCTACGGCGAGGGCGAACGCGCGCACCGCACCGCGTTCTCCGCCCTCAAGCACAGCTTCGAGAAGGTCGGCGACCACTGGGAGGCCAAGGACGAGAAGGGACCGTCCGACGCGCAGGCCGAACGCAGCACCCCTGCCCAGGGCGACACAGCCGGTGGCGTGGACGCGAACGCGAGCAAACAGCACCTCTACGACGTGGCGAAGCGGCTGGAGATCGAGGGCAGGTCGCGGATGACCAAGGACGAGCTGGTCGAGGCGATCGGCAAGGCGAACAACCGCGCGACGGCACGAGCCCGCTCGTGAAGGTCGTCGTCACCGGCGCGACCGGCAACGTCGGCACCGCCCTGCTGCGCAGGCTCGCCCGGGAGCCCGACATCGAGGTGCACGGCATCTCGCGCCGCCGTCCCGGCAACGCCGAGCCCTACCGCGGCGTGCGGTGGACCCCCGTCGACATCGGCCGGCCGGGCGCGGAGGAGGTGCTCACGTCCGCGTTCGAGAACGCAGACGCGGTCGTGCACCTGGCGTGGCTGATCCAGCCGTCCCACGACGAACGGGAGCTGTACCGCACGAACGTCGCCGGCTCGTCGCGCGTGTTCACCGCCGCCGTCGAGGCGGGCGTCGGGCACCTGGTGCACATGTCGTCGGTCGGCGCGTACTCGCCGGGCCCGAAGGACCGCCGCGTCGACGAGTCGTGGCCGGTCAGGGGAGTGCGCACGTCGTTCTACAGCAGGCACAAGGCCGCGGTGGAACACCTGCTGGGCCAGTTCGAGTCCCAGCTGCTGATCTCCCGGCCGCGGCCCGGCCTGATCCTGCAGTCCGACGCCGGGTCCGAGATCCGCGACTACTTCCTCGGCAGCCTGGTGCCGCGGTGGCTGTTCCGGCACCGGATCCCGGTGCTGCCGCTGCCGCCCGGCATGGTGCTGCAGTTCGTCCACGCCGACGACGTGGCCGACGGGCTGGCACGCATTCTGCGGCAGCGACCGCACGGCGGGGTGAACCTCGTGGCGGAGCCGGTCGTCACTCCCCGTGTTCTCGCGGACGTCCTCGGCGGACGGCACGTCCCCGTGCCGGCACGGCTGATGCGCCTCCTTGCGAACGTGTCGTGGCTGCTGCGCCTGCAACCCACCCCGCCCGGCTGGGTGGACCTGGCGCTGGCATCGCCGCTGCTCGACGCGTCGCGGGCGCGTGACGAGCTCGGCTGGGAGCCGGCGGTCGACTCGCGGGAAGCACTTCGCGCCCTCGTCCGAGGTATCGCCGCCGGTCAGGAGGTTGACCCCAGCCCCGTCCTCTGATCGGGGGAGAAGCGCTTCGCCGAGTAGCGTTTCAAGCCGTCGTTCTCGGCTAAATCTCCTATATGGACGGGACTTTCGACGCGGTCCTCTTCGACCGTGATGGCACGCTCATCCGGGACGTCCCGTACAACGGCGACCCGAGTGCGGTGACACCCATGCCGGGTGCCCGGGAAGTGCTGCGCGACCTGCGCGAACGCGGCCTGCGCACCGGGGTCGTGAGCAACCAGTCGGGCATCGGCCGCGGCCTGCTCACCCGCGCGCAGGTCGACGCCGTGAACGCACGGGTCGAGGAACTGCTCGGCCCGTTCGGCACCTGGCAGATCTGCCCGCACGCACCCGACGAGGGCTGCGCGTGCCGCAAACCGGCTCCCGGCATGGTGCTGGCCGCGTGCGAGGCGCTCGGCGTCAGCCCGCGGCGCACCCTGTTCGTCGGCGACATCGGCGCGGACGTCGAGGCCGCGCAGGCGGCCGGCGCGGTCCCGCTGCTGGTGCCCACCCAGGTGACCAGGCCGGAAGAGGTCTCCAGCGCGCCACACACCGCCACCGACCTGCTGGCCGTGCTGGAGCTGGCCCGATGAGGACGCTGGTGGCTCGGCTCGACAGCGATGGAGACGTACTGCTGGCCGGACCGGCGGTCCGTGCGGCCGCGGCGGCGGGCGAGGTCGTGCTGCTGTGCGGTCCGAACGGCGTCAGGGCGGCGGAGCTGCTGCCGGGCGTGAGCCGGATCGTCGAGTGGGAGTGCCCGTGGATCGTCAACCCGGCGTCGGAGGTGCGCCCGGTCGACATCGAGGCCGTCATCGCGCTGGTGCACGGCGTTCGCGCCGACGTGGCATTGGTGCTGACCTCGTTCCACCAGAGCCCGTTGCCCACCGCTCTGCTGCTGCGCCTCGCCGGGGTGCCGCGGATCGTGGCGCGGTCGACCGACTACCCCGGTTCGCTGCTGGACGTGCGGCTGCGCGACGACCCGGACGTGCCGGAGGCGCAACGGGCGCTGGAGGTCGCGCGGGCCGCGGGGTTCGAGCTGCCGGAGGGTGACGACGGCCGGCTCGCCGTCCTCGACCCGCCGCGGACGAGCCTGGAGGGTCCGTACGTGGTGGTGCACCCCGGTGCGACGGCACCTGCCCGCACCTGGTCACCCGACCGGTGGGCCAAGGCGGTGGTCGCGCTGACCGCCGCAGGGCACCGGGTGGTCGTGACCGGCGGGCCGGACGAGGTCGAGCTGACCGGCCACGTCGCCGGCGCGTGCGGAACCGACCTGGGCGGGCGCACCGACTTCCGCGAGCTGTCCGGGGTGCTGGCCGGTGCCGACGCGGTCGTCGTCGGCAACACCGGGCCCGCCCACCTCGCGGTCGCCGTCGGCACACCGGTCGTGTCGCTGTTCGCGCCGGTCGTGCCCGCCACCCGCTGGGCGCCGCACGGCAAGCACGTGCTGCTCGGCGACCAGAACGCACCGTGCCGGGGCACCAGGGCGCGCGAGTGCCCGGTGCCCGGCCACCCCTGTCTCGACCAGATCGACCCGGCCGCCGTCGTCGCCGCGGTCGCGGAGGTGACGGCGTGAGGATCCTGCTGTGGCACGTCCACGGTTCGTGGACGCATTCGTTCGTCCAGGGTGGGCACGAGTACCTCATCCCGGGGCCGCCGGAGGGCATCGGGCTCGCGGGCCGGCCGTGGGCCGCCCGCGAGGTGTCACTGTCCGAAGTGGACCCGGATGTCGCCGTGGTGCAGCGCGTGGAGGAGCTTTCCGAGGTGCCGCGCGGCATCCCGGTCGTGTACCTGGAGCACAACACGCCCAAGGCACCGGCCCAGCGGCACCCGCTGGCCGACTGGGACGGGACGCTGGTCCACGTCACCCACTTCAACGACCTGATGTGGGACTGCGGAAACACCCGCACGGTCGTGATCGAGCACGGCGTCGTCGATCCGGGGCCGCTCTACACCGGCGAGCTGCCGCGAGCGGCGGCCGTGATCAACGAACCGGTGCGGCGCGGCCGGATCGTGGGCACCGACCTGCTGCCGCGGTTCGACCCGATCGACGTGTTCGGCATGGGCACCGAGGAGATCGGCGGCATAGGCGACCACGACCTGCCGTCGCTGCACCGGGAGCTCGCGCGCCGCCGCGTCTACGTGCACACGCCGCGCTGGACCTCGCTGGGACTCTCGCTGCTGGAAGCGATGCACATCGGCATGCCCGTGGTCGCGTTGGCGTGCACGGAGGCGGTGCGCGCAGTGCCACCCGGAGCCGGTGTGGTGTCAACGGATGTGGAGGAACTGGTGCGTGCGGTGCGAGAGCTGGTCGCTGATCCGGCTCTCGCGCAGGAGATGGGCAAACGGGCTCGTGAGCACGCGTTGGCCCGGTACGGGCTCGAGGCGTTCCTGCGGAGCTGGGACGTGGTGCTGAAGGAGGTGTGGGTCGGATGAGAATCGCAATGGTCTCTGAGCACGCCAGCCCGCTCGCCACATTGGGCGGCGCGGACGCGGGCGGTCAGAACGTGCACGTCGCCGCACTGGCGGCAGCGCTGGTGCGGCGGGGGCACGACGTCGTCGTCCACACCCGCCGCGACCGCGAGGCGTTGCCCGACCGGGTGCGGACCCCGGACGGGTACGAGGTCGTGCACGTGCCCGCCGGGCCACCGCACGAGGTGCCCAAGGACGAGCTCCTGCCGCACATGACGGAGTTCGGCCGGCACCTGCTGGAGGACTGGCGGGAGCAGCGGCCCGACGTGGTGCACAGCCACTTCTGGATGTCCGGCCTCGCCTCCGCGCTCGCCGCCCGGCGCTCGCGCGTCCCGGTCGTGCACACCTACCACGCGCTCGGCACCGTGAAGCGCCGCCACCAGGGCGACCGCGACACCAGCCCGCGGCAACGGGTCGCGGTGGAGCGGCTGGTCGGGCACGAGGTGGCCGCCATCGCCGCGACCTGCGAGGACGAGGTGCGCGAGCTGCTCGACATGGGGCTGCGCCGCGACAAGATCACGATCGTGCCCTGCGGCGTCGACCCCGACCTGTTCGACGTGGCCGGCCCGGTGGCACCCCGCTCGGCACCGCACCGGATCGTGTCCGTCGGCAGGCTGTTGCCGCGCAAGGGTTTCGACGACCTGCTCGCCGCGCTGCCGCTGGTGCCCGGCACCGAGCTGGTGATCGCGGGCGGACCGCGCGACCTCACCACCGATCCCGAGGCACGACGGCTCACCGCGGTCGCGGAGTCGCTCGGTGTCGCCGACCGCGTCCACCTCGCCGGACAGGTCGCCCGCGCCGACATGCCCGCGTTGCTGCGTTCCGCCGACATCGTGGCGTGCGTGCCCTGGTACGAGCCGTTCGGCATCGTGCCGTTGGAGGCAATGGCGTGCGGCGTCCCGGTCGTGGCGTCGGCGGTCGGCGGTCTGACCGACACCGTTGTGGACGGCGTGACCGGTGTCCTCACCGAGCCCCGCGACCCGCGCGCCCTCGGCCGGGTGCTGCGCAGGCTGCTGGCCGACCCGTCACGCCGCGCGGCCTACGGCATGTCCGGCCGGGACCGGGTCGAGGCCAGGTACACCTGGGACGGCGTCGCGGCCCGCACGGAGCTCGTCTACCAGAGCCTGGCCGCGACCGGACGGCTCGCCGCCACCGACCGGATGGCGGTGGCCCGGTGACCCTCGAAAGCCACCTCGCCGGCCTGAACGAGACGCTGGCCGGCCTGCAGGCCCAGGCCTCGCGCGTGCACCGCTGGGGAGCCCGCCTCGCCCGGCTGCTGTCCTCCGACGGCCGGTTGCTGGTCGCGGGCAACGGCGGGTCCGCCGCCGAGGCGCAGCACCTGACCGCCGAGCTCGTCGGCCGCTACCGGCACGACCGGCGGCCGTTCTCCGCGCTGGCGTTGACCGCGGAGACCTCCAGCATCACCGCGATCGCCAACGACTACGGCTACGACCAGGTGTTCGCGCGCCAGGTGCTCGCGCACGCCCGGCCCGACGACGTGGTCCTGCTGCTGTCGACGAGCGGCAAGAGCCCGAACCTGCTGGAGGCGGCACGGGCCGGCCGGGAGGCGGGGGCGAACGTGTGGGCGCTGACCGGGCCGGTGCCGAACCCGCTGGCGGCGCTCGCGGACGACACGCTGTCGTTGCCGGGCGACCCGTGCCACGTGCAGGAGGCGCAGCTGGTCGTGGTGCACGCGCTGTGCGAGGCCTTCGAGGCGGCGCTGCAGTCCGCGAACCGGAGGGCGTCGTGAAGCTGGTCGTCGTGGGAGACGCGCTGCTCGACGTCGACATCACCGGCACCGTCACCAGGGTCTGCCCGGACGCGCCCGCGCCCGTGCTGGACGTGGCCGACGAGCACGCCAGGGCCGGCGGTGCCGCACTGGCCGCGACCATGGCGGCCCGCGACGGCCTCGACGTGACGCTGGTCAGCGCGCTGTCCGACGACGAGGCGGGACAGCGGCTGCGCGGTCTGATCGACGTGCCCACGGTGCTCGGGCGGTGCGGACCGGTGCCGGTGAAGACCCGGCTGCGCAGCGGTGGAACCTCGCTGGCGCGCGTGGACCGCGGTGGCAGCGGTGCGCCGCCACAGGTCACCGACGAGATGCTCGACGCCGTGCTGGCGGCGGACTTCGTGCTCGCCTCCGACTACGGCCGCGGCCTGCTGCGCGACGAACGCCTCCGCTCGGTGCTGACCCGCGTGCCGGTGGTGTGGGACCCGCACCCGCGCGGTCCGCGGCCGGTGCCCGGCGTGCGGCTCGCGACGCCCAACCTCCCGGAGGCCACCGCGTTCAGCGGCACCGCGGACGCCGAGCAGGCCGCGCGCATGCTCCGCGAGACGTGGCAGGCGCGGTGCGTGGTCGTGACGCTCGGCAAGTCCGGTGCGCTGCTCCACTGTGGAGGGACGCCGGTCGCCGTGCCCGCGCCGGTGGTCCCGGCGTCGGACCCGTGCGGCGCGGGGGACCGGTTCGCCGTCGCGGTGACCGCGCGGCTCGCCCGGGGTGCCGCACCGGACGACGCCGTGGCCGACGCGGTGGCCTGTGCGGCGGAGTTCCTGGCGCAGGGCGGGGTGTCCGGCATGCGCGCACAACCGGCGTCCACCGTGGACGAGGTGCGCAGGCGGGGCGGGGTCGTGGTCGCCACCGGCGGCTGCTTCGACGTCCTGCACCCCGGCCACGTGCGGATGCTCGCGGCGGCACGGGCGCTGGGCGACTGCCTGGTGGTGTGCCTGAACTCCGACCAGTCGGTGCGGCGCCTCAAGGGCGAGCACCGGCCGGTCAACGGCCAGGCCGAGCGGATCGAGGTGCTCAAGGCGCTGGAGTCCGTGGACGACGTGGTCGTGTTCGGCGAGGACACCCCGGAGAACGTCCTGGGCCGGCTGCGCCCGGACATCTGGGTGAAGGGCGGTGACTACACCGCCGAACTGCTTCCGGAGACCGCGGTGGTGCGGCGCTGGGGCGGGCGCACCGTCGTCGTGCCCTACCACCGCGGCCATTCGACGACCGAGATCCTGTCGAGGAGGGCTTGATGAAGGTGCTGGTGACCGGCGGTGCGTCCGGTTTGGGCGCGGCTGTCGCGGACGCGGTGCGCGAGGCGGGCGGAACCCCGTTGGTGCTGGACAAGTCGGCGCCGCGCAACGCGCACGACTTCGAACTGGTCGACCTCGCGGACGGCCGGGCCGCCGAGCAGGCCGTGCGCGTGCTCGCCGAGCGCAACGGCGGTCTCGACGCCGTGGTGACCGCGGCGGGCATCGACCGGTGCGGCACGCTGGAGGAGGTGCCCGCCGACGAGTGGGAGAACGTGGTCCGGGTGAACCTGTTCGGCACCGCCGCCGTGATCAGGGCCGCGTTGCCGCACCTGCGCAACGGCCGGGTGGTGACCGTCGCGTCCACCCTCGGCCTCAAGGCCGTCAGCGACGCCACGGCCTACTGCGCCTCGAAGTTCGGCGTCGTCGGCTTCACCCGCGCGCTGGCGGCGGAGACGGCCGGACGGGTCGGCGTCACGCTGATCGTGCCCGGCGGCATGCGCACGAAGTTCTTCGACGACCGCACCGAGCAGTACCGGCCGAAGGACCTCGACCAGCTGAACCCGCCCGACCGGGTGGCGGCGGCGATCATGTTCGCACTCACCCAGCCGCCCGGCTGCGAGGTGCGGGAGCTGGTGATCGCCCACGCGCAGGAACCGTCCTGGCCGTGAACGAGCTCGACGAGGAATCCCAGTGGGACAGCGAGCTGCTACCGGCCCGGCGGCCGCGACAGTTCATCATCGCGGCCAGCCTCACCGCACGCGGCGGCCTGCTGTGGTTACCGGTCGCCGGGGCCATGGCCCTGACCGGCCGCCCGCAGGCCGCGAAACGCGCCCTGCTCGCCGCCGCGGTGGCGATGCCGCTGGGCCACCTGATCAGCCTGGTCGTGCACCGGCGGCGGCCGCACTCGACGCTGCCGGCCCGCCGCGCACTGCCGGAGCACCCGGAGTCGTCGTCGTTCCCGTCCAAGCACGCGATGACGGCCGCCGCGTTCGGCACCGTCACGATGCTGGACGACCCACCGGCCGGCGCGTTCGTCACGCCGCTGGTGCTGCTCGTCGCCTACAGCCGGCTGCGCACCCGCGTGCACTGGCCCACCGACGTCCTCGGTGGGCTGGCGCTCGGCGTGCTGGTCGGTGCGGCCGTGCGGGCGGGGGCCAAGCGCCTGGCGGGCTGACACCGGCGACGACGCCTCGGGCGGCGTGATCGGGCGCGTACCGGCTCGGGCCGGGCTCAGGCAGCTCCTGAGCCCGGCCCGCCCAGCTCACGCCGGGATCGGGTGCTCGGCCAACGCCCGCGCCACGGCGTACAGGTTGGCCGCCATCGTGCGACCGGTCTTCTCCGACCACTCATGACCCTCGTCGGTCTCCGAGTAGCTCGGTCCCGGTCCGGGCCCGCGGTTCCAGTACGTCCACGCCTGGCCGGGGATCGTGTAGCCGATGTCGCCGAGCCCGCCGGCGATCTCGCTGATCACGTGGTGCGCGCCGTCCTCGTTGCCCGTCACGACCACGCCCGCGACCCGGTTGTAGGCCACCGGCCGCCCCTCGTCGTCGGTCTCGGAGATCATCGCGTCCATCCGCTCCAGCGCCCGCTGCGCGAACGACGACGGCCGGCCGACCCACGTCGGCGTCGCGAAGACGAGGATCTCGGCCTGCAGCAACTCCGCGTGGACGCGCGGCCACTCGTCGCCCTCGCCCAGGTCGGTGGTCACACCCGGCGGGATGTTCAGGTCCGCCAGCCGGAACGTGGTGACCTCGACGCCCTTCCGCACGAGCTCGTCGGCCACCACCCGGGCGAGCAGGTCGGTGTTGGACTGGTCGGGGGACTTCTTCAAGGTGCAGTTGAGCACCACGGCACGCATCAGGGCTGCCTCCACTTCTCGTCGGTGAGCAGTTGGCTCGCTTGCGGGCCCATCAGTGACATCCCGCCGTCCACGACGATCGAGGCACCGGTGACGTACCCGGCGGCCGGCGTGGTCAGGAATGCCACCACCGCCGCCACCTCAGCGGCGTGCCCAGGCCGGCCGAGCGGGACGCCCGGCCGCGGCTCGGTGCGCGGGTCGACGTCCTCCTGGCCGGTCATCGGCGTGGAGATCTCGCCCGGTGCCACCGAGTTCACGGTGATGCCGTGTTCGGACAGCTCCAGCGCGAGCACCTCGGTGAGCGCGCCGAGACCGGCCTTCGCGGCGCAGTACGGCGCGGCACCCACCCGTGGCAGGTGCTCGTGGACGGAGGTGATGTTGACGATCCGGCCGCCGCGGCCACCGGCGATCATGTGCTTCGCGGCCAGCTGACAGCACAGGAACGCGCCGTCCAGGTCGACCGAGAGCACCTCGCGCCACTTGGCGAACGACATGTCCAGCGCCTTCTCGCTGCTGCCGGTGCCCGCGCAGTTCACCAGCACGTCGAGGCCGCCGAGCTCCTCGGCCAGCTCGTCGACGGCACCGGCCGCCGCGGGCAGGTCCGTGAGGTCCATGCGGCGCACGGCACACCGGCCGCCCGCCTCGTGGATCTCGGCGGCGGTGCGCCCGGCACCGTCGGCGTCGGCGTGGAACGTGATGCCCACGTCCACGCCACCGCCGGCCAGCGCGACGGCGATCGCCTTGCCGATGCCGGAGTCGGCGCCGGTCACGACCGCGCGAAGCGGTGCGCCGGCGCGGTCCTGGGGGAGGGGTGCGGTGGTCATCGGACGCGAGTACCCACGGGAGTCGCGGCCATGCGCAGCGTGAAGTGGTTCAGCGTCTTGGGCAGCGGTTCGGACAGCACCCCGGAGAACGTCAGGTGCTCGGTCAGCGCGTCGAGCATCGCACCCGCCGCGACCAGCACGAGGTCGCGGCCGGGGCACTCGCCGGGACCCGCGCTGAACGGCACGATCGCCGGGTCGCGCGGCCCGTCCCACAGCCGCGGCTCGTACCGGTCGGCGAACGGCAACCGGTCGGGGTCGCGGTGGAAGAACGGCGCGAACACCACGAACAGGGTGTTCTCCGGCAGCCAGGTGCCGTGCCAGCGGGTCGCGATCGTGCTCTCGCGCAGGATCACCGGCGTGGTCGGCCACAACCGCGCCGACTCCAGCACACCGCGGAACCCGCTGCCGCCCATGGCCAGCGCCCGCATCGTGACGATCCCGGCCGAGTCGAACGCGAACAGCCAGTGCGGCACCTGGCCCGCGATGTCCTCGCCGGAGGCGGCCAGGCTGCCCGCCTCGCGCCGGGCCAGGTGCTCGTCCAGGCGGCGCTGGAACCGTGCGCGCAGGTCTTTGTCCCGCGGGCGCAGGAACGCCCAGTTCGCGTTCTGCCGCAACGTCTTGAGGTCGTCGGTGAGCTGGTCGTCGTCGCGGGCGCCGTTGCCGAGCACGATCCTGCGCACGATCCGCCACCACGCCTGGCTGAACCCGGCCCAGGTCAGCTCGCCGTTGCTCATCACGTGCCTGACCAGCAGGTCGGCCTCGTCGCGGACGATCGCCTCGACCGGCACGTTCTCCGGCCGCAGCGCGCGCTCGTTCACCTCGCGCAACCGCGCGCGATCCGGTTCGTCCGAGATGAGCACCCCGTGCGGCTGGAAGTGCCTCAGCGCGGCCTTCTTCTCCCTGGTGGCGAGCGCGAACGGTTCCGGTGACTCGCGCAGCAGCCGCCCCACGTCGGCCGGGTCGACGAGCACGGCGACGCTGCGGCCGGTGATGCGCAGCCGCACGGGTTCCGGTCCGTACCGGTCGCGCAGGTGCCGCACCGTGTCGATGGCGGCGGAGTCGGACTGGAAGCGGTCTGCGAGCGCCATCACGCCCGGCCTGCGGACGATGACGCCTTTCGCGAGTGTCGGCAGCAACACGGTCGCGACCACGCGCGCGGTGTCGAGTCGTGAAGAGATGGCCATGTCACCCGGCTACCCGGCAGCGCACGTGTGAATCGGCTTGACAGGGGGTATTCGCCCGTCGGGAGGTCATCATGCCACGCGGATCGAACGCCAAACGTGAACGCCAGTACGAGCACATCAAGGACTCGGCCCGCAGCCGTGGTGAGTCACCCAAGCGGGCGAAGGAGATCGCCGCGCGCACGGTGAACAAGAACCGTGCCCAGTCGGGTGAGTCCAAGACGGCCAGCCGATCGTCCACGAAGGACAGGTCGCCGCAGCAGCGCGGCGGGCAGCGGTCGCACAGCGGCTCACAGGGTCCCACCCGCGACCAGCTCTACAACGAGGCGAAGCAGCGCGGCATCAGGGGCCGCTCCTCGATGACGAAGAAGGAGCTCGCCGACGCCCTCGGACACTGACGTGCCACCCACCACCGTCGAGGACAAGGCCTCCGCGCTGACGATCCTCACCACCGAGCACTACACGCTGCAGATGGTGCGCAGCGCGACGATCGCGGACGCGTCCAGCCGGGCCGGCCACCTGCTGACCACGATCTCGGCGTCGATGATCGCGCTGGGGTTCGTCGCGCAGGTCGTGCCGCTGCCGGTGCTGCTGACGCTGATGCTGGTGATCTTCACCGGCCTGTTCCTGATCGGACTGGCCACGCTCTTCCGCACGGTCGAGCTCGGCGTCGAGGACGTCCAGGCCGGCCTGGGGATCAACCGCATCCGGCACGTGTACGGCGACCTCGAACCGTCCACACGGGACGCGTTCGTCCGTCAGGTCCACGACGACACCCTCGGCGTCGAGGCCGACGCCGGTCAGACCGCCTGGCGCAACGCCCGGCGGCCCCGGCTGATCGGCACCGCGCTGAGCGTCGCCGGCCTCGTGAACCTCGTCAACGGCCTCGTGGCGGGCGCCATCGCCGGCGCCGCCACCGGCCTGATCGGCGCCGGGCTCACCTGGTCGATCGTCGTGGGAGTGGCCGCGGCCACCGTCGTGATCACCGCGTTCGGCGTGGCGCTCGGCCGGATCGGCCGGCGCGGTGTCGCTCCGATCAGCACCCGTTACCCCCGCAACTAGAAGGAGAACCGCCGTGCAGTACGACGTCGTCGACCTCATCATGCAGGACCACCGCGAGGTCGAGCGCCTGTTCGACGAGCTGAAGAACCACCCGGAGAAGCGACCACTGCTCACGCCCGTCCTGTGTGGACTGCTCGTCGCCCACAGCCGGGCCGAGGAAGCCGAGGTGTACCCCGTGGCCCAGCAGGAAGCCGGCGAAACCGACGAGGTCGAGCACAGCCAGGAGGAGCACGCCGAGGCCGAGCAGCTGCTCGCGAAGCTGCTCGACGCGGAGATGGACTCCCCGCAGTACGACCAGATGCTGCAGAAGGTCATCGACTCGATCACCCACCACGTGGAGGAGGAGGAGAAGACCGTGCTGCCGGGCATGCGCAAGCGGCTCAGCGCCGAGCGCCGCTACGAGCTGGGCGAGAAGTTCGCCCGCAGCCGCGCTGACCACCTCGGTGAGATGCCCGGCCAGGCCACCCGCGAGGAACTGCTGTTGCAGGCGAAGAACATGGGCCTCCCCAACGCCTCCAGCATGACCAAGGAAGAGCTGAAGCGGGAGCTGCAGAAGGCCGGCTCCTAGTCCCGAGCACCGCCGAACCGGGCCGCATCCGTGCGGCCCGGTTCAAGGTGTGCGGGCGTTTGTCGTGACTCGTCGCGGTTTTCCGAGGACACCGGGCCGGTGCTGCTCATCCCGAGCGCACCGGCACAACCGGCGATGTGACTGTGACTGCGTGCGGCCAAGCCGTGTGGCCAAGCCGCTTCTCGAACCCACGAGGTGACTGCGCGGTCAGGCTGCGCGCTTGGCCCCGGGACGTGCGCCGGCCCGTACCCCGCCACGGCGCCGACCGGGCCGGCGCATCGGCACGACGACCCCGCGGCACAGGATCCGACCAGCCACAGTGGACTGCGGCTGCGGCGGGATCGGGTCGGGGTCGGGACCGGCCGGGCGCGGCTGGTCCGGTCCGGGCTGCGGCGGCTCCGGCTGCGGCGGAACGGGCTGGCTGTCGGACGGCAGGCCTGCGGAAGGCGGAGTCATGTCAGCCGGATACCCACCACCACGCCGATCTCAACGTCGACCACGCGAGCAAGTTATTCGTGCTGACCACGAATTCGATCGATTCCGGCTAATGCGCGGAACACCTCACCCGACAACCCGCTGAGTCTTAGTGTTGTTCGGGGCCAGCTGAAGCGGGGGAGATCGCCGATGGTGACGACGGGGGACTGGTTCGTCAGCGAGGAACAGACCAGCGGCCTGGACTTCCACGGCGCGGTCGAGCTGGTGACGTTGCTGGACCGGCTGTCGCGGCGCCCGCGCTGGCCCGCGCGTGACGTGCCGCTGCCGATCCTGCTGCTGCACCGCCCGCCCGGCGAGGCCAGCCCGCTCGAAGCGCTCGCGACCAGGCCGGAGACCGGGCGGGGCAAACGGATCGCGTGCGCGCGGGTCAGCGGTGCGGAACCGGCGTCACGCGAGTCGGAACGCCACGTCCTCGATGACGCGGTCGGCCAGCTCGCCGGCAAGGTGCGCGGCGCGGCCCGGCTGCGGTTCCCCCACTACGCGCTGGTCGGGTGGCTGCTGGAGCTGACGCTGCCGGCCGACCTCGACGCCGAGGACGAGGAGCGCTACATCGCCCGCGCGTTCCGCGCCCACGTCCGCGGCCGCCTGCGGATGGCCACCGGGCCGGACGGCGCGCAGGACCTGGCCCAGGACTTCCCGTGGTGGATCCGGCTGGTCATCACCCTGGCGCCGCGGCTGGGGCTGGTGCTCACGGCGCTGCTGTGGCGGCCGGCGAACTGGGTGGGGGAGCAGCACGTCGGCGGCAGGTCGCGGCGCGGGCTCTACCGCCTCGCGCGCGCGTTCGTGAAGGAACGCCTGGCCGAACGGCACGCGAACGAGGTCGGTGACCTGCTGGTGCGCGCGTTCCTGGAGGACCTGCGGCGCTCGCACCGGCGGTGGTCGGTGTGGGGGACGGGCCGGCGGCGGACCGGGTACCCGTGGCTGCTGGTCGACGACGTCGCCGAGGGCAACACCGGGCGGTGGCTGCTCGACGCGATCGGCCGCGCCCGCAGCACCGTCCAGGGTGGACAGTCGTGGCGGGTGAACCCGCTGGACCGTCCCGATCCGCTGCTGGTGGTCGCGGCCACCGAGTCCGCGGAGGTGCCGAAGACGCACGCGGCCAACGTGGCCGCGGGCTACCGGACGTGGCTGAGCAGGCTCGCCCGGTCCGACAACTGGGTGCTGGAGCTGCAGACCGACCCGTCCGCCCCGGCGCACGGCGTGGTCGGCAAGCTGTCCGAGCTGCGGCCGATGTGGTTGCGCCGGGCCGTGGCCGCGCCGCTCGTGGTGGCGTTGCTCGCGGTCCTGGTGGCCGCGGTGCCGTTCGCGAACCACGCCCGGTGCGAGCCGTGGTGGTCACCGTCGCTGCGCACACCGCTGGAACGCGTCGGCGACGAGTGCATCGGCGTGTCAGCGGACCCGCTGCGCCACTTCGTGCCGCCGTCCGTGCCGGAGGAGGTGCGGCCCGCGCTGCAGGACGTCTACCGCCGGATCATGGCCGAGAACGACAAGGCGGCGACCCGGCCGGACGCGATCACGATCGTGTTCCTCAGCGTGCTGACCCCGAGCACCGCCAACAGCTACGCGGCGCTGGTCGAGGAGCTGCGCGGCGTGTGGGTGGCGCAGCGGACCAGCGACGTGCCGATCAGGATGTTGCTGGCCAACGGCGGTGAGGGACCGGGCGGCCGTGGCCTCGCCTCGGGCGACATCGCGGCGGACAAGATCATCGAACTCGCGGCGCGCGACCGCAGCGTGGTCGCGGTGACCGGGCTGTCGATCAGCACGGACACCGCGAAGTCGGTGGTGAAGCGGCTGGGCAGCAACGCGTTGCCGGTCATCGGCTCGCTCACCTCCGCCGACGACATGGCGGCGATCAACGAGTACTACTACCAGATCGGCCCCAACAACCTGCGCGAAGCCGCCGTGGCCGCGTTCTACGCCAAGCGCCGGCTGGGCGTGTCGAACGTGGCGATCTTCTACTCGGGCGACCCGACCGACCGCTACAGCCAGAACCTCGCCGACGACGCGAAGACCGCGTTCGCGTTGCTGGGCATCGCGATCGACCAGTACAAGTCCTACCGGGTGGCCAACGACGACGAGGGCCTCGCGCCGGCGAGCCTCGGCCAGGGCGCCTGCCCGTCCGGTGCGAAACCCGGCTACGCCGTCTTCTACGCCGGCCGCGCCCAGTTCCTCGCGGAGTTCCTGCGCGGCATGAACAGCAAGTGCCAGGGCAGCACACCACCGGTCATCGCGAGCGACTCGTCGACCCGGTTCATCCTCGAAGGCACGATGGCGCAGTTCCCCAACGTGCAGCTGGACTACGTGTCGTTCGCGAGCCCCGCCGCGTGGGCCGACTGCGCCAGGGTGCCGTTCTACAAGAACTACCTCGACGTGTTCGGCCAGACGTGCCAGCAGCTGGGCGACGGCCGGTCCGCCGCCTCCTACGACGCCATGCAGGTGCTGTCCGAGGGCATCCGGCAGGTCCGGCGCACCGATCCGGGCGCGCGGGTGCGGGAGGGGCTGCTCGCGGGCATCGGCAGCATCCGCCCCGACAACGCGATCCAGGGGGCCACCGGCAAGATCGGGTTCGGGGCCGCCACCCGGTTGCCGGTGGACAAGGCCGTGCTGGTGTTGCGCGCCAACACCGACCGGACCTCGACCCCCGTGCTGCTGTGCGGCGAGCTGCCGTTCCGCGCCGACCTCGCCGCGGGCCTCGAACCGGACGGCGGCTGCCCGCGCGACCCGTAGTGCCGTGGCCCGGGGACGTCCCGGGCCACGGCGCGGGGGACTAGCGTTCGCCGGCCAGGACGGGCTTCACGTCGACCACCGGTGTGCCGTCGATCGCCTCGAGCCCGGCGACCTGGAACCTCTGGCCGTCGACGGAGAGGATCCGCACCCGGTGCAGGCCGATCGGGTTCGGCCGGTCCGGCGACCGCGTGCTGAACACACCGGTCTCGGGCCGGTCCTGGTCGTCACGCGGGTGCACGGCGAGGACCGCGCGGTCGGCCTTGTCCAGCCAGGTCAGCAGCAGCACCTCCTGGCCGGCCCGCAGCTCCGTCATCGCCCGCGCGTACTGGGGCACGACGACGACCCACGCGTCCGGCGCGCCCTCGTCACCCTGCCTGGGTGCGGTGGAGCGGTCGGTGAGCGGTGACTCGACGTGCCCGATCGGGAACAGGTTCATGTGCCACAGAATGTCCGGTAGCTCTCGCTGAAGTCGCGCGGGGCCGGTTCCGCGTAGTGGTCCAGGCCTTCGCGCTGCTCGTACGGCCGGCGCACCGCGTCGAGCAGCCGTTCGAACGGGCCGAGGTCGCCGCCGGTCGCGGCCGCGAGCGCCTCCTCCACGAGGTGGTTGCGCGGCACGTACACCGGGTTGACCTCCGCCATCGCGGCGGTGTCCGGCCCGAGCTCGCGCCACCGCGCCAGCCACTCGTCGGCACCCGCGAGGTCGAGGACGAGGTCGCGCGGGTTGCCGCGGGTGAGGTGGTGGAAGAACGACGTGTAGTCGACGTGGTTCTCGTGCAACAGCTTGAGCAGGTCCTGCACGAGCTGCTCGTCGCCGACACCGCCCAGCTTGGCCCGCATGCCCTCGTGCCATGCGGCCAGGTAGAGCCCCTCGAACTCCTCCAGCACCGCGACGGCCTTCTTGACCGCCTGATCCTCGTCCGCGTCGAAGAGCGGCAGCAACGCCTCCGCCAGCCGCGCCAGGTTCCACTGCCCGATACCCGGCTGGTTGCCGTACGCGTAACGGCCGCAGTGGTCGATCGAGCTGTACACCGTCGCCGGGTCGTACGCCTCCATGAACGCACACGGCCCGTAGTCGATCGTCTCGCCGGAGATCGTCATGTTGTCGGTGTTCATGACACCGTGGATGAACCCGATGTGCATCCACTGCGCGATGAGCGCCGCCTGCTTGCGCACCACGGCCCGGTAGAACTCCAGGTAGTCGAGGCCGGGGTAGTGGCGCGCGATCGCGTGGTCCGCCAGCCGCCGCAGCAGGTCCAGGTCACCGGTGTTGCGCGCGTACTGGAAACTCCCGACCCGCAGGTGACTCGCCGCGACGCGGGCCAGCACCGCACCCGGCAACGGCGTCTCCCGGTGCACCGTCGCGCCGGTGGCCACAACCGCGAGCGACCGGGTCGTCGGAACCCCCAGCGCGTACATCGCCTCGCTGATCACGTACTCGCGCAACATCGGCCCAACCGCAGCCAACCCGTCCCCACCACGCGCGAACGGCGTCCGCCCGGACCCCTTGAGGTGCAGGTCGCGCACCTGCCCACCGGCGTCGATCTCCCCGAGCAGCAACGCCCTGCCGTCACCCAGCCTGGGCGAGTAGCCGCCGAACTGGTGCCCCGCATAGGCCTGGGCGACACCCCGCACCCCGCTGCCGACGAGGAACCCCAGCCCGTCACCGCGCAGCCAGGCGGGATCGAGGCCGAGTTCGCGGGCCAGCGGCTCGTTGAGGGCGAGCAGCGCCGGTGACGGGACCTCCGCCGCCTCCCAGGCGACGGCCATCTCCGGGACCGCGGTGGCGAACTGGTTGCCGAGACTGGTGCTCACGTCTTCCACGGTACGGGGGTGCCCGGCCACCCGCGTTCCACGCCTGGCACCACGGGGCGGGATCACAGCCGCCTTGCCTCGACGCGCCGCGCGGGGGCGTGCCGTGCACCGCAGCGGCGTGCACGGGCTGGGCGCCATCGCGGCCCGCGTGGAGGCGCCACCCCCGCGCCGTCGCCGCCCGCGTGGAGGCGCCCCCATGCCGCCGCAGCCCGTGCTCCAGCAGCCCGTGCTGCGGCGGCACGGCGCACGCGGCGCGCCACTGCTGCCGACACTGCAGCAGCTCGCGCAAACCCACAGGCCCACCGCCATGGCCTGTGTGGGCGCCCCGCAGAGCCGCAGCCGACACCGCTGGCCCGCGTGCCGAACCGGCCTCGCTCTGTC
>NZ_LGDY01000116.1 GCF_001279525.1 Nocardia sp. NRRL S-836
GCAGGGAGGAGGGAGGGGTGGTTAGGGGCGGTCGCGGAAGGAGAGGGCGGCGGCTACGTGGTCGGGGGTTGGGTGGTCGGATTCGGCCAGGTCGGCGAGGGTCCAGGCCACGCGGAGGCAGCGGTCGGCGCCTCGGCCGGTCAGGGCGCCGGTGGAGAGGGCGCGGTCGAGGAGGGTGGTGACCTGGCGGGGGAGGGCGAACTCGCGGCGCAGGGCCGGGCCGGGGACGTCCGCGTTGGTTTGCCAGGGGTGGCCGTGGGAGGACCAGCGGGTGGCGGCTCGGGTGCGGGCGGCCAGGACGCGGGCTCGGACTGTGGCGGTGGGTTCGGGGGGGGAGGCGTCGGCGTTCGACATCGCGGTCATGGCGCGCATGCGGACGCGGAGGTCGACGCGGTCGAGGAGTGGGCCGGAGAGGCGGGACTGGTAGCGGCGGCGGGCGGCCGGGGTGCAGCAGCAGTCGATCTCCTTCGGCGGGGCGCAGGGGCAGGGGTTCGTGGCGAGCACCAGTTGGAAGCGGGCCGGGTAGCGGGCGGTGCCGTCGCGGCGGGCGATGCGGATCTCGCCGTCTTCCAGAGCGGTGCGCAGGGACTCGATGGCCTTCTGGCCCCACTCGCAGGCCTCGTCGAGGAAGAGGACGCCGCGGTGGGCGCGGGACGCGGCGCCGGGTTTGGCGAGGCCGCCGCCACCGCCGACGAGGGCGGCGATCGAGGTGGTGTGGTGCAGCGTCACGAACGGTGGGCTGGCGACCAGCGGTGCGGCGTTCGACAGGACGCCGGCGACGGAGTGGACGGCGGTGACGGCGAGCGCGTCCTGGCGGGTCAGGGGTGGCAGCAGGCCGGCGAGGCGTTCGGCGAGCATGGTCTTGCCGGTGCCGGGCGGGCCGGTCAGCAGCAGGTGGTGGGCGCCGGCGGCGGCGACCTCCAGGGCCCAGCGCGCCTCGGGCTGGCCCACGACGTCGGTCAGGTCGGGGACCTCCGGCGGCGGCGGGTCGGCCAGCTCGGGCACCGGGGTGAGTGCCGGGACCTCGCCGCGCAGCCAGGCCAGGACCTCGGCCAGCGTCCGGGCGCCGTGGACCTCGATGCCGTCGACCAGGGCGGCCTCCGGCAGCGAGTCGACCGGCACGACCGCGGCGCGCAGGCCGGCGCGGCGGGCGGCCAGCAGTGCGGGCAGGACGCCGCGGACCCGGCGGACACGGCCGTCGAGAGCCAGTTCGCCGAGCAGGACCGTGCCGCTCAGGCGGTCGGGCGGGACCGAGCCGGCGGCGGCCAGCGTCGCGCAGGCGATCGCCAGGTCGTAGCTGCTGCCGCCCTTCGGCACCGCCGCCGGGGACAGGCCCAGCACGATGCGCTGCTTGGGCCACTCCTCCTGCGTGTTGCGGACGGCGGCCTTCACCCGCTCCTTGGACTCGTGCAGCGCGGCGTCCGGCAGACCCAGCAGGTGGGTGCGCGGCTGGCCGACACCCACGTCGGCCTCGATCTCGACCGTCAGCCCGTCGACGCCGTACAGCGCGACCGACCACGCCTGCGCGAGGCCCACGTCAGGCCCCTCGCAGGTGCTGGACCTCCGGTTCGCCGCCCGGTGGCCAGAGCACCGAGATCAGGTCCACCCGCACCGGGCACCACCCGATCTGGTGCGCGCCGAGCCAGCGCAGCGCGGTGCGCCGCAGGCGGCTCAGCTTGCGTTCGTCGACGGCCTCGTCCGGTCGCCCCCAGGACGCCGCCGTGCGGGTCTTGACCTCGCAGACGACCAACTGGTCGCCCTCGACCGCCACGACGTCCAGCTCGCCGTCGCGACACGTCCAGTTCCTCGACAGGACCACCAGGCCCTGCTGCTCCAGATACCTGCACGCCAGGTCCTCGCCCCTGCGGGCCAGGTCCTGCTGCGGCCGCGTGCGGACCAGTACCGGTGCTTCCATCGCCTTCGCCTCCCTGCGGGTCGTTGGGTACGACCTTGCAGGGTGGGGCGCGGCGGGCGGTGCGGCCGAGGGCAATCTGTGGACAACTCAGCGGCTGTGGACAGGTCGGCCGTTGTGGATCTTGAAACGACGGATCTGTCGGTGGGGTGTGCTACGTGGGGAACGGCCCGCTTTCCGGCAAGCGGAGATCCGGCTTGTCCAGCTCCTCCACGTTCACGTCCTTGAACGTGATCACGCGGACGTTCTTCACGAACCTCGCCGGCCGGTACATGTCCCACACCCACGCGTCCGACATGCGCACTTCGAAGTACACCTCGCCGTCAGCGTTGCGGACCTGCACGTCCACCGAGTTGGCCAGGTAGAACCGCCGTTCGGTCTCCACGACGAACGAGAACTGGCTGACGATGTCGCGGTACTCCTTGTACAGCGACAACTCCATCTCGGTCTCGTACTTCTCGAGATCCTCTGCACTCATTACGCCTCCGCGCGGTTCATCTGCTCCGCGCCCTCCCTCGTCGCGAGCTCCCCGATGTCGTCCGGGGACGCCCCATTCTGGACCACGGCCGTCGCGGCCATGCTGCGCGCCACCCTGTGCGGCGCGGCGAGACCGTGCTTCAGCGCCGCGGTCGTCACATTCACGTACGACCAGCGGTGCTCCGCGCACGGTCCGTGCTCCATCAACGCAGCCGTGTGCTCCGCTGTGCAGTACCCCTTGTGCACGTTGAACCCGTACCGCGGGTAACGCTCGTGCAGATCCGCCATGATGCGGTCCCGCGTGACCTTGGCCAGCACCGATGCCGCCGCCACACACGCCGCCGCCTGGTCGCCCTTGAGCACCGCGACGCTCGGCGCGGGCATCCCCGGCACCTTGAACCCGTCGGTCAGCACGTACCCGGGATGCGTCGACAGCTGCGCCACGGCCCGCCGCATGCCCTCGATGTTCATGACGTGGATGCCCAGCTCGTCGATCTCGGCAGGCGACACCACGATGACGGAGTGATCGAGAGCACGCTTGCGCACCAGGTCGTACATCCGGTCACGGGCCGCCGCGGTCATCAGCTTCGAGTCGTTCAGCCCCTCGAACCGCGCCGAGTCACCCGGCCGCAGCACGCACGCGGCGATCACCAGCGGCCCGGCGCAGGACCCCCGTCCCGCCTCGTCGACACCGGCGACCGGTCCCAGGCCACGGCGTTCCAGCGAGCCCTGCAGCGCCCAGTTCCCCGACGAGCCACGCACGACCGCACGGGGCGGCATCAGCATCGTCATCGGCGGATTCGGTCCCGCAGTCGGCGTCCGAGCAACAGAAGCGGCCACGCGGCGACGATACCCACGCCCATCGGGACGGTGTCCTGCCATCCCGGCGCACCCATCGAGACCACCTGCGGGTTGTGGTCGGACACCCCGCCCCACCTCGACGGCGGCAGCACGATCACCCGCGCCTTGCCGATCACGTCGTCCACCGGGACCAGGCCGTTGAGGCCACCCTGCCCCTGGCAGCGGGAGTCGCACGAGTGGTTGCGGTTGTCGCCGAGCACGAACAGCTTGCCCTCGGGGATCTTGAGCTCCTCGAACGACTCCTGCACCGCCTCGGAGCCCTCGTCGTAGTGCTTGTACGGCTCGTCGAGCGGTTTGCCGTCCACCAGCACGCGGTTCTGGTCGTCGCAGCACTTCACCGTCTGGCCGCCGACGGCGATGACGCGCTTGACGAAGTCCTCCTCGTTGGCCGACGGCAGGCCGATGAGCGACCCCAGCCACGACAGCCCCTGCGAGATCGGGTTGCCCGGCTCCTCGGTCAGGAAGTCGTTCTGCCAGGCGGGCGGCCCGCGGAAGACGATCACGTCGCCCGGCGCCGGCTCGCGGAAGCGGTAGGTGACCTTGTCGACGAGCACCCGGTCGCCGTAGCAGTCGGTGCACCCGTGCAACGTCGCCTCCATCGACTCCGACGGAATCATGTAGACGCGGCCGAGGAAGACCTGGATGCCGATCGCGAGACCGAACGCGACCAGGATGAGAACCGGCAGTTCCTTCCAGAAGTTGCCCTTTTTCTTCTTCTTCGAAGGTTTATCCGAAGCGTCCGAAGTCGGCTCGTCGCTGGACGGGGTGTGCTCTGGATCGACGTCAACCACGAGATCAGCCTAGGGGCTGAGGGTTGTGGTCGGACACCACACTCCACCGTTCTTTCGGGAAAACGACGTACCGCGCCTTGCCGATGACGTTCTCGACGGGCACTGTGCCCGCTACGCCCCCGCCGCCCTGTTTGCGTGAATCAGTGGAGTTCATGCGGTTGTCGCCCATCACGAACAGCCGCCCTTCCGGCACCCGGATGGGCGCGAAGGGTTCGTGGTCCGCCGGCGAAGTGCCCGCCTGCCAGTGCACATAGGGCTCGTCGAGCGGTTTGCCGTCCACGACGACGCGGTGCTGCTCGTCGCAGCACTGCACCGTCTGCCCCGGCAACGCGATGACCCGCTTGACGAAGTCGCGTTCGTTCGCGGGCGCCAGACCGAACAACGAACCGACGTCGCGCACCGCACGCGCGACCGGGTTCGCCGACGGCGGCGTGCCGCGGGAGTCGTTGCTCCCCCACGCCTCCGGGCCGCGGAACACGATCACCTCGCCCGGTTCGACGTCGCTGAACCGGTAGGCGAGCTTGTCGACCAGCACGCGGTCGTTCTCGCAGCCCGTGCAGCCGTGCAACGTGCGTTCCATCGACGCCGAGGGGATCACGTAGACCCGCGCCACGAACGCCTGGATCAGCCCCGTCAGCACGACGGCCGTCACGACGACGTGGAGAACCTGCCTCCAGACAGGAGTACGCCCCCGCTCCGGTTCGTCCGGTGCGGAGGCGTCCTCGAAGTCTTCTGGGCTCGAAGCCACCGATCAGGAGACCGGCTTGGCCTCGCGCTTCTCCTTGATCTTGGCAGCCTTGCCGCGCAGCTCGCGCAGGTAGTACAGCTTGGCGCGCCGCACGTCACCGCGGGTCACGACCTCGATCTCGGCGATGTTCGGCGAGTGCACCGGGAAGGTGCGCTCGACGCCGACGCCGAAGGAGACCTTGCGGACGGTGAAGGTCTCACGGATGCCGCCACCCTGGCGACGGATCACGACGCCCTGGAAGACCTGGACGCGCTCGCGCTGGCCTTCGATGACGCGGACGTGGACCTTCAGCGTGTCACCCGCGCGAAACGCCGGGATGTCAGAGCGCAGCGACTGGGCGTCAAGTGCGTCCAGGATGTTCATCGGTGGTCCTCACGTGTGTCTGTGAACTCCCCAGAGCATGTTCCATGGCTGTGCACGACATGATGGGGGTCGGCTTGGTGCGCACGCCGATGTGACACCGGCTGCGGCAACTGGTCCAGTGTGCCAGACCAGGCACTCCGGAATGAAATCGGGCTACTCCCCGCCCTCGCGCAGGCGCGCGAGCAGGGCCCGGTCGTGCTTGTCGAACGCTTCTTCCGGCAACGCTTCCAGCAGGTCAGGACGCCGTTCGAAGGTCCTGACGAGCGATTGGTCACGCCGCCAGCGGTTGATCAGCCTGTGGTTGCCCGACCGCAGCACGTCCGGCACGGCAAGCTCGCGCCACACCTCGGGCCGCGTGTAGCTCGGGCCTTCCAGCAGGCCGTCCTGGAACGAGTCCTCCGCGTGCGACTTCGGGTTGCCGAGCACGCCGGGCAACAGTCGCGCGACCGCTTCCACGATGGCGAGCACGGCCACTTCGCCGCCCACGAGCACGTAGTCCCCGATGGACACCTCATCGACGCGCACGCGCCGTGCGGCGTCATCGACCACACGCTGGTCGATGCCCTCGTAACGGCCGCACGCGAACACGAGGTGCGATTCGCCCGCGTACTCGTGGGCGAGTGCCTGCGTGAACGGACGCCCGGCCGGCGTCGGCACGATGAGGCGCGTGGAGTCCGTGCACACGTCATCGAGCGCGTGGCCCCAGATGTCCGGCTTCATGACCATGCCGGGCCCACCGCCGTACGGGCTGTCGTCGACAGCCTTGTGCACGTCCTGGGTCCAGTCGCGCAGGTCGTGCACGCCGACGCTGATCAGGCCCCTGTCGATCGCCTTCCCGAGCAACGCGGCACGCAGCGGCGCCAGGTACTCCGGGAAGATCGTGACGACATCAACCTGCATCGAGCAGACCCTCTGGCGGGTCGATCACGACACGGCCGCCGCGCACGTCGACGGTCGGCACGATCTCGCTCACGAACGGGATGAGCGCCTCGCCCTTGTCCGTCAGCACGACCAGCAGCTCGCCGCCGGGACCGTGCAGGACCTCCTTGACCGTGCCGAGCTTCGTGCCGTCGACGAGCTCCGCCGCGAGCCCTTCGAGCTCGTGGTCGTAGAACTCGTCGGGGTCGTCGTTCGGCGGCAGGTCGTCGGTGCTGCCCAGCAGCAACGTGCCGCGCAACGCCTCGGCGACGTCGCGGGTGACGACCTCGGCGAAACGCACGAGCAGCCGCCCGGCATGAGGCCGGGCGGCTGACACGGTGAGGCTTCGGGACGTGCCGTCACGCAGCTTGGCCTGGAGCGTGGCTCCGAGCGCGAACCGCAGTTCGGGTGAATCAGTGCGCACGTCAACGGCGAGCTCGCCGGTGATCCCGTGCGCCTTGGCCACACGGCCGACAACGACGTCCATTTGCCCTTGAAGTTCGTTCAGCGGTCGGTGTCGACGACGTCGACCCGCACACCGCGACCGCCGATGCCGGCCATCACGGTGCGCAGAGCCGTCGCGGTGCGACCGCCGCGGCCGATCACCTTGCCGAGGTCGTCCGGGTGGACGTGGACCTCGAGGGTGCGGCCACGACGGGTCGTGACGAGGTTCACCCGGACGTCGTCCGGGTGGTCGACGATGCCGCGAACGAGGTGTTCGAGGGCGTCAGCCAACAAACTCACGCCTCGTCCTTGGGCGCCTCGGCGTCAGCCTTGGGGGCGTCGTCGGCCTTGCGGGCCTTCTTCGCCTTCGGCGTGGTGGCCTCGGTCATCGGCTCCTCGTTCGCGGCGGCCAGGGCGGCGGCGAACAGGTCGGCCTTCGAAGCCTTCGGCTCCTTGACCTTCAGGGTGCCCTCGGCGCCGGGCAGGCCCTTGAACTTCTGCCAGTCACCGGTGATCTCCAGCAGGCGCTGGACCGACTCGGTCGGCTGCGCGCCGACACCCAGCCAGTACTGCGCGCGCTCGGAGTCGACCGCGATGAACGACGGCTCTTCCTTGGGGTGGTACTTGCCGATCGTCTCGATGGCCTTGCCGTCGCGGCGGGTGCGCGCGTCGGCGACCACGATGCGGTAGTACGGCTGGCGGATCTTGCCGAGACGCTGAAGCTTGATCTTGACGGCCACTGGCCTGGTACTCCTTGAGCTCTGTGTTGGTGGTTCGCACAGCCGCAGCCCGGGCAGAGGGGCCGACCGCGGCGGACAGCGGTCAATTGTGCCAGATGGGAGCCGCCGAACCCGAATCGGGTCCGGTCACACGAACGCGGAGACCGTTCCGAGCGCTTCCCGGACCGCCTGCGCGTGGTGCACGGCGCCCGGCGTGTCGCCGTGCACGCACAACGACTCCGCCCGCGTTTTGAGCACCGTGCCGTCCACGGCGACGATCTCGCCGTCGAGCAGCCGCTTGGCCCGTTCCACGACCTGCTCGGTGTCGCTGAGCAGGGCGTTCGGCTCCGAGCGCGGGACGAGCGTGCCCTGCGGGGTGTAGCCGCGGTCGGCGAACGCCTCCCCCACCGCGCGCAGGCCGGCGGCCTCGGCCCTGGCCAGCAACCGGGAGCCGGGGAGGCCGAGGACCGGCAGGGCACCGAACGCCCTGGTGCCGTTGACCACGGCTTCGGCCTGCTTCTCGTGGTGCACGGTCGCGTTGTACAACGCGCCGTGCGGCTTCACGTAGCTCACCTGCGTGCCCGCTGCCCGTGCGCACGCGTCGAGCGCACCGATCTGGTAGAGCACCTCGTCGGCCAGTTCGACCGGGTCGGCGTCGATGAACCTGCGGCCGAAGCCCGCCAGGTCGCGGTAGGACACCTGGGCGCCGACGCGGACGCCGTTCGCGGCCGCCTGCTCGCACACCCTGCGCATGGTCGATGGGTCGCCCGCGTGGAACCCGCAGGCGACGTTCGCGCTGGTGATGACGCCGAGCAGGGCGGCGTCGTCGCCCAGCTGCCAGATGCCGAAGCCCTCGCCGAGGTCGCTGTTGAGGTCCATCAGAGGACACCGACCGAGAGCAGCAGCAGGGACAGACCGGGGAGGAAGTTGTTCATCACGTGCGCCACGATGCTCGCCCCGAGCCGGCGGGTGATCAGCCGGGCCACTCCGATCGGGATGGCGATGACGAGCAGCAGCCACGTGCGCTGCGGTTCGAGGTGGCTGACCGCGAAGATCACCGTGGTGAGCACGAACGCGGCCCAGCGGCTCCAGCCCTGGCGTTCGACGGCACCCCACAGCAGGCCGCGGAAGATGATCTCCTCGCAGATCGGGCCGATGAAGCTCATGTAGAGGAACATCGTGATCGCGGCGGCGAGCGGCAGGTTCGCCTGGCTGAAGAGCTCGGCGATGGCGCTGGTGGCGTTGCCCTCGCCGACGATCTTGGCCCAGACCGTGGCGGCGACGTAGGTCAGCACGAAGCCCACGAGGCCGATCTTCAGCCCGGTGGCGACGTCCTCCTTCGTCATGCTGAGCCGCAGGTCGACGACCGGGCCGTTGCCGCGCACGTAGGTGATCACCACGGCGAGGGTGGCGGCGAGCAGGATCGGCACCAGGGAGCCGATCAGCACCAGGGACGTCGAGTTCTCCAGGGTGGCACCGAAGCTGTTGCCGACCGCGGTGATGAAGACGGCCGACAGGATGAAGACGGCTTCGACCAGCAGGAACGCGCCGAAGCCCCAGCGCTGGCCGACCCGCTCCGGCTCCGGGTTGCGACTGATGTCGCGCACGCTCTGCAGGAAGCTGCGCTTGGTGGACCCCTGCTCGTTCACGCTCCGCAATTTAGTCACGCCGCGGCTGCCGGCGGCTGGACGACCGGGCAGGGCGTGATCTTCGGCGTTGCGCACGGCACTCTCATGATCGGCTCACCTCGCGATCGACGGCTGCTGAAGCACCGATGCGGTGTCGGTACCTCGCGATACGCTTGGAGTGGGGACCGCGATCCCCCTTGGGGGACGCTGGTTTCCCCGAATCCGAGGCTAGCGTGCTGCACCGACAGAAATCCGGCCAAGTGTCTGGCCAAAAGATGGTCAGATCGGGTCCGGCCGGATGTCTGCTTCTCACCTGTTCGGATCGGCGCGCGGGAGCTGCGACTAAACCTGCGGCACGGGCTCAGCGGCGCAACGGCGTCTCCTGCGCCATGTGCGAGAGCTTGGCCGGGTTGCGCACCGCGTACAGGCCGCTGATCAGGCCGTCGTCGATGCGCAGGGCGACCACGGTGTCCAGCTCGCCGCCGAACGTGAAGACCAGCGCCGGGTAGCCGTTGACCTGCGCGGGCTCCATGGCCCAGCCGGCCGTCCTGCCCAGGCCGCCGAGCAGCATGCGGGCGACCTTCGAGGCGCCGACGACCGGTCGTGGCACGGCCTGCTTCACGCCGCCGCCGTCGCCGAGGAAGACGACGTCGGGTGCCAGCAGGTCGAGCAGTCCCTGCAGGTCACCGGTCTCGGTGGCACGTTGGAAGGCGGCCAGCGCCGCGCGGGTGGCGGCCTGGGTGACGACCTCGCGAGGGCGGCGGGCGGCGACGTGGGACCGTGCGCGGTGGGCGATCTGGCGGACCGCGGCGGAGGTCTTGCCGACGGCCGCGGAGATCTCGTCGTAGTCGAGGCCGAAGACCTCGCGCAGGACGAAGACGGCGCGTTCGGTGGGGGTGAGGGTCTCCAGGACGAGCAGCATCGCCATCGAGACGCTGTCGGCCAGCTCGACGTCCTCGGCGACGTCAGGGGTGGTGAGCAGGGGTTCCGGCAGCCACGACCCGACGTAGGTCTCCTTGCGGCGGCCGAGGGTGCGCAACCGGCCGAGTGACTGGCGGGTGACGATGCGGACCAGGTAGGCGCGGTGGTTCTCCACGGTGCCGTGGTCGACGCCGGACCACTTCAGCCACGTCTCCTGCAGCACGTCCTCGGCGTCGGCGGCGGAGCCGAGCATCTCGTAGGCGATCGTGAAGAGCAGGTTGCGGTGGCTGACGAACGTGTCGGTCGCGGTGTCGGGCATCGGTCCCCCTTCGAACGGTCTCCCCACGAGACACCGGCGAGCGCCGCGCTGTGACAGTGGCACGGGTCACAACCTCGCGCTGTCACAGGGGCGGGAACGGCGGTGTCCTGTGGGCAATCGAGCAAGACCCACGAGGGAGGAAGACCATGGAACCCCGTTTCGACCTCTTCGCCACCGAGACCGGCGCCAAGCTCGCCAAGCGGTTCGCGGGCCTCGGCCAGGCGCTGCACCAGTCGCCGCTGCCGACGCTCACCGCCGAACTGGTCAGCCTGCGGGCGAGCCAGCTCAACGGCTGCGGCTTCTGCCTCGACATGCACGTCAAGGAGGCCGTCGCCGCCGGTGAGCACCCGCTGCGGCTGCACCTGGTGGCCGGGTGGCGCGAGACCACCGTGTTCACCGAGGCCGAGCAGGCCGCGCTGGCGTTCGCCGAGGAGGGCACGCTGCTCACCAGGGACGGTGTCAGCGACGAGACCTGGGAGAACGTGCGCAAGCACTACGACGACGAGCAGGTGGCCACGCTGGTGTGCCTGGTGGGGCTCATCAACGCTGCCAACCGGATGGCCGTCAGCACGCACCAGAAGGGCGGCTCGTACCAGGTCGGTGCGCTAGGCCGGGCTCAGTAGACCCGGCCCCTGAGCATGATCATGCGCGGCGACCGCAGGACGTCGAGGTTCGTGCGCGGGTCCTCGTCGTACACCACGATGTCCGCGGCCGCGCCCTCGACCAGCGACGGGAAGCCCAGCCACGCACGTGCGTGCCACGACGCGGCACCGATGGCGTCGGTGGCGCTCATGCCCACGCGGTGCAGCGCGGCGATCTCGTCGACGATGCGGCCGTGCTGGATGCCGCCACCGGCGTCGGTGCCCGCGTAGACGGGCACGCCCGCCTCGACCGCCTTCGACACCGTCGTGGCGACACGGGCGTGCAGGTCGCGCATGTGGTTCGCGTACACCGGGTACTTGCCGGCCTTGTCCGCGATGCCGGGGAACGTCTCGATGTTGATCAACGTCGGCACCAGCGCGGTGCCGCGGGCGGCCATCAGCGCGATCGTGTCGTCGGTGAGGCCCGTGCCGTGCTCGATGCAGTCGATGCCGGCGTTGATCAGGCCGGGCAACGCGTCCTCGCCGAACACGTGCGCCGTGACCTTGGCACCGGCGGCGTGCGCGACCTTCACGGCGGCTTCGAGCTCGTCGTCGGTCCACAGTGGAGCGAGGTCGCCCGCGCCGCGGTCGATCCAGTCGCCGACCAGCTTGACCCAGCCGTCGCCGATCGCCACCTGCTCGGCGACGGCGGCGGGCAGGTCGGACTCGATCTCCACGCCGATGTGCGGCAGATACCGCTTCGGCTTGGCGATGTGCCGGCCCGCGCGGATGATCCGTGGCAGGTCCAAGCGCTCCTGCAACGGCGTCGTGTCGATCGGCGAGCCGCAGTCGCGGATCAGCAACGTGCCCGTCGCGCGGTCCGTCAGCGCCTGTTCGACGGCCTCCGGCAGCTCGACGCCGCCCTGCGGGCCCAGGCCCACGTGGCAGTGCGCGTCGACCAGGCCGGGCACGAGGAACCCGCCGTCGACCACGGTCTGCGCGCCCGGCACGGGCTGGGTGCGCACACGGCCGTTGACCACCCACAGGTCTCGCGGTTCGCCGTCCGGCAGGACGACGCCGCGCAGGTGCATCGTCACTTCTTCTTGTCGTCCCCGTCGAACTTGAACTTCGACGGGTCGAAGCCGGGCGGGAGCTCGTTCAGGCTGCCGCTCAGGTCGGGCAGGCCACCGGGCGGCATGCCGGGCAGACCGCCCATGCCGGGCAGGCCACCCATGCCGGGCATCATCCCGGGGAAGCCGCCCTTGATCTTGGGGGGCGTCGGGCCGCGGCCCTTGCCCTTCTTCCCCTTCTTGCCCTTGCGGTTCTTGCTGCCGCCACCGCCGAAGCCCATCCGGCCGGCCATCGACGCCATCATCTTGCGGGCCTCGAAGAACCGGTTGACCAGGTCGTTGACGTCGCTGACCTTGACGCCGGACCCGTTCGCGATGCGCAGTCGGCGGGAGCCGTTGATGATCTTCGGGTCGTCCCGCTCCGCCGGGGTCATGCCGCGGATGATCGCCTGGATGCGGTCGAGGTGCTTCTCGTCCAGCATCCCCAGCTGGTCCTTCATCTGGGCGGCGCCGGGGAGCATGCCGAGCAGGTTCGCGATCGGGCCCATCTTGCGGATGGCGAGCATCTGCTCCAGGAAGTCCTCGAGCGTCAGCTGACCGGTGTGCAGCTTCTGGGCGGCCTTCTCGGCCTGCTCCTGGTCGAAGTGCTGCTCGGCCTGCTCGATCAGCGTGAGGACGTCACCCATGCCGAGGATGCGCGAGGCCATCCGGTCGGGGTGGAAGACGTCGAAGTCCTCGAGCTTCTCGCCGTTGGACGCGAAGAGGATCGGCTGGCCGGTGACCTCGCGGACCGACAGCGCCGCACCACCGCGGGCGTCACCGTCGAGCTTGGTGAGCACGACACCGGTGAAGCCGACGCCGTCGCGGAACGCCGTGGCCGTGTTGACCGCGTCCTGACCGACCATCGCGTCGACGACGAACAGGATCTCGTCCGGGTCGACCGCGGCCCGGATGTCGACGGCCTGCTTCATCATCTCCTCGTCGACACCCAGCCGGCCGGCCGTGTCGACGATGACGATGTCGTGCTGCCTGGCCTTGGCCTCCTCGATGCCGCGGCGCGACACCGAGACCGGGTCGCCGACGCCGTTGCCGGGCTCGGGGGCGAACACGGGCACGCCCGCGCGCTCACCGACCACCTGCAGCTGCGTGACCGCGTTCGGGCGCTGCAGGTCGGCGGCGACGAGCAGCGGCGTGTGCCCCTGGCCCTTCATCCACTTCGCGAGCTTGCCGGCGAGCGTGGTCTTACCGGCACCCTGCAGACCCGCCAGCATGATCACCGACGGCGGGTTCTTCGCGAGGTTGAGCCGGCGCGTCTCACCACCGAGGACGTTGACGAGCTCCTCGTTGACGATCTTCACGACCTGCTGTGCGGGGTTCAGCGCCTGGTGCACCTCCGCACCCTTGGCGCGTTCCTTCACCTTGGCGATGAAGCCGCGCACCACGGGCAGCGCGACGTCGGCCTCGAGCAAGGCGACCCTGATCTCGCGCGCGGTGGCGTCGATGTCGGCGTCGCTGAGCTTGCCCTTGCCGCGAAGGCCCTGGAGGACCGAGGTCAGCCGATCGGAAAGCGTGGAGAACACGCCACCCAGACTAGCTGGCCGCGCCGCCACCCGAGGGCAGGCTCCCCAACTGCGCCGATTGCTGCAGGATTGGGCGCATGGGGCGCATCTTCGTCAGCTACCACGGCCACGACGAAGGCGGCACGATCGCGCTCCACCTGCGTGAAGCACTCCGCACCGCCGGGTACGCGGACGTGCACGCCTACACCGCGCCCGGATCAGGCCCGACGGTGTCGTTGCCGTGGAAGGACAGCCTGCGGCGCGAGCTGCTCGGCGCGGAGGCGTTGGTCGTGGTCACGTCGCCCGGCTCCGCCTCCGAGTGGTGCGTCTGGGAGGTGTCGGTCTTCCGCGAACGCAAGCCCCACGCGCCGTGCGTCGAGTTCTTCAGCGGACCTCAGGGCCGCGTGCTCCTCAACGACCTCCAAGCACAGCGTGTCGACGCATCCGACCCGACGTCGCTGGCGGCCGCCGCGGACACCTTGCTCAGCACTCTCTCGCGGGCCGGCGTGGGTACGACGGCGGGCATCTCGTCCCCGTTCCCCGGCTTGAGGGCGTTCGACGAGCACCAGGCGTCGCTGTTCTTCGGCCGTGAAGATGACGTACGCCGCTTGGCCGACCCTCTGCTCGGACGACGTGCGTTCGGCGCGATGGCGGTCATCGGTCCGTCGGGTGCAGGGAAGTCCTCGCTCGTACGCGCGGGCTTGATCCCGTTGCTGCGGCGAGAGGGATGGACGGTCATCGGCCCGTTCACGCCTTCTCAGGACGAACTGCCTGCTTTCGACCGTCACGGACGCACGCTCGTCGTGCTCGACCAGGCCGAGGAGCTGCTGACCGGCGCGACCGACCGGCTGACGCCCAGGTCCGCTGAGCTGGTGCGCCGGCTCGTCGCGGCCAGCCGGGGCGAGGCCTGGGTCGTCCACACGGTGCGGGCCGACTTCCTGGACGAGCTCATGCGGCACGAGGAGTTCGACCCGCTGCTGCGCGACGACTTCCTGGTCACGCCCCTCACCAAGACGCACGTGCCGATGATCGTGAACGGTCCGTTGCGCGCGCTCGGCTGGAGCATCGACGACGACGCGCTGGGTCTCATCCAAGAGGACACCAGCCGCGACTCGTTGCCACTGCTGGCGTTCGCGCTGGAGAACCTGTGGCGGCACGTCAACCCGGACGGCCTGGCCGCGCCCCGCCCGATCACCCGTGCCGAGTACCAGGCGTCCGGCCGCGTGATGGACGTGCTGCGTCGCCAGGCCGACGAGGCCTTCGCCATGGCCCGTGACCTCGTTCGCGCCGACGACGGGTCGTGGCCACCGGTGCGGGAGGCCGAGCAGCGGGTGCTCCGGGTGCTGCGGCGGCTGGTGTCCGTGGACGAGACCGGAAAGTTCACCAGGACGGCCGCCGCGCTCTCCCCCGCCGATCGGCAGCTGCTCGGCCCGTTCATCACCAACCGGGTGCTGACCGCGACCCGCGAGGCGGTCGAGGTGGCGCACGAGAGCCTGTTCGTGCACTGGCCGCGGCTCACCGAGGCGCTGGAACGCGACCGGGCGGCGTTGCGCGCCCGGCAGGAGGTCGAGGACGTCGCCACGTGGTGGGCGAAGCACCCGGACCAGCTCATCGCACCATCCCGCCTCCCGTCGCTGCTGACCGCGCTGGGCGACGCCGACCTGTCCGCCGACGGGCGCCGACTCCTCGACCTGTCCCTGCAGCAGCGGCTCGACGAGGAGCTCCGCCGCGTCGACCGGCTCTCCCCCTCCGACACCCTGCCCGCACTGCTGAAGGACCTGGCGACCACGCTGAGGGCACCGGACCTGTCACGCTGGCGGCGCAGCCTCCTGAACGCCATGACCAAGTCGCCGGTGCTCCGCACGTGCGCCGGCCACACCGCCGCCGTCCTGGGCGTGGACTGGTCACCCGACGACGCGTTCCTGGTCAGCGGTTCCGCCGACGGCACGGTCCGGATCTGGGACGCCGGCACCGCCGAGTGCCGGCGGGTCCTCCCGCACGGTGGCGTGGTGAGAGCGGTCGCCTGGTCGCTACGCGGTCACGTGGTCGCCTCGGTCGGCGCCGACGCGACGCTGCGGTTCTGGTCGCCGGACACCGGCGAGCACCGGGTGGTGCCGCTGCCCGCCGAGCCGTGGTCGGTCCGCTTCGACGGCGCGGGGGACACCGTGGTCGTCGCCTGCGACGACGGCGCGCACCTGTGGCGGGTGGACGACGGCGAGGCGCTCGGCACGTTCCGGGCGCTCGACGCCGAAGGCCGTCCGTTGCGGATGTGGGACGCGGACCTCTCCCGTGACGGCACAACGGTCGTGGTGAGCGCGGACGACGGCCGGGTCATGACGTGCACGCTGGAGGACCTGCCGTGCACGCAGCCGTGGGAGGGACACACGGGCCCCGCCGCACACTCGGTCCGCCTGAACCCCGGCCACGAGGACGGGCAGCTCGTCCTGGCGAGCAGCGGTGACCACCGCGGGGTGCGGGTGTGGTCGCCCAGGGCAAGCGGCACGCTCAAGGGACATCACGACGCGGTGCGGCGGATCGCCTGGGCGCCGTCCGGAAGACGGCTCGCGTCCGCCTCGGCCGACGCCACCGTCCGCGTCTGGGACATGGTCACGGGCTTTCAGCAGCATGGTCACTCCGTCCGTCACACACGGGGTGTGCGTGACGTCGCCTGGTCGCACCACGGCGGCCGGATCGCCGGCGGTGGCGACGATGGCTTGCTCCTGGTGCACACCGCCGGGGCGGAGACCACGCTGTCCCTGGACCTCGAAGACCCGATCACGGCACTCGCGTGGCAACCGCGGGGCCGTTGGCTGACGATCGCGACCGAACGCGGCTGGTCCACCTGGTCGGCCCGTACGGAGGAAGGGGACGAGTCGCCCCAGGGCATGCTGCCGGATTGCTCGTCGCTGGGCTGGTCACCGGACGGACGCCGGCTGGCGATCGGTTCACGGCTCGGCAGCGTCACCGTCCTGGATGAGAACTACCGGCAGATCAAGGAGCTCACCACCGGCGAGCTCCCCGTGCACGACGCCCGGTGGTCGCCGGACGGGCAGGTGCTGGCGGTCGCCGTGGGCAGCTCGACCGCCGCGATCAAGCTCTACGACCGCGACCTGAACCGGCTCGATGCTCCACACTGGACCACATCTGCCGGAGAGGTGCGGTGCGTCGCCTGGCATCCACACCGGCAGGTGTTCGCCGCCTGCGGGAACGGCTTGACCCTGATCAACTCCCCGTCCGGCCCGGTCGGCCAGCACCCCACCGGGTCCCAGGTCAGCTCCGCCGCGTGGCACCCAGGCGGTGACGTGCTCGCCGTCGGCCTCGTCACGGGAACCGTCCTGGTCCTGCACGTGACCGACCCGCTGACGGCCCCGGTCGAACTGCGCGGTCAGCAACACCCGGTCACGGCCGTCGCCTGGTCGCCGGACGGCCGCAGCCTGCTCAGCACGTCCGCCGATCGCACCGGTCACGTGTGGGACCCGGCCACCGGCGCTCTGCGCACCACCCTGCTCGGCCACCGGAAACCGGTGACCGCGGGTCTCTGGGTGTCCGACGACGAGGTGGTCACCGGTTCGGAGGACGGCATGGTGCGCGTGTGGGACGTGTCCGACGGGTTCCGGCACCCGATGTCGGGCACGCCGGACAGCACCGGCCTCGACGACCTCATCACCGAGACGCGGCGCAGGATCAGACGACGTTGACGCGCAGGCCGCGGGTCGTACCGGCACGGGTCAGCACGGTGGCGCTGCGGAACCCGAACGGCACCCAGCCCGACTCGAACCGCTCGCGCATCTCCACGCCGCGGCGCACGTGCCGTTCGAACGCGTGGGTGCGCACGACGCGACGGCGGGCGATCTGGCCGTCCAGCGCCTCGGCCGCGGGCACGTCGAGCCAGAGGAAGTGGCGGGGGCGGCCGGAGAGCAGGCCGGCGAGCACCAGCATGAAACGGGTGCCGGGGCGGGTGGAGGGCTCGTGGACCACCAGCAGGCCGGCGGAGAAGAAGGCTGCCCGGAAGACGCGCAGGCGGTGGGTGAGGTGCACGAAGACGCGCCAGTACCGGTACGGCAGCCGGATGCGCGGTTCGAGGAACGTGCGGACCTGGTCGGAGTCGAGCACGGTGACCGGGTCGTCCGCGTCCAGGCGGCTGAGCAGCGTCGTCTTGCCCGCGCCGGGGATTCCGGCGAGGACGACGAGTGAGCGGCGCTGCACCCGGACGGCGGCGGTCTGCGTGTTCAACACGGCGGTCATGTCCTAGAAGACGTCTCGACCTTCCCTCTCGTTCAGTTTGGTCCGATTTATCACCGAATGCACAGGAATTCGTGGTGACCAGGAGCACGCCGTCACCACGTTTGAACCGGGGAACCGCGGCCGGAGCCGCCGGCGGTCCGGGTTGCACGGTGCCTCCCCCAGCCCCGTGAACCGCCTGCCGCCGGCCTGCCCCGGCCCGGTTACCTCGCCCGGAAAGTGTTCCACCCCTCGAAGAACGCTGTCCGGACGAGGTGAAGACTGCCCTGTTCCGGATCCGCGCAGGAGCGTGAGCACCCCGAGTGGTTGTGCGTAGAGATACTCATCCGCTACCTGGCCGCGTCGAGGACAGCGCGTTCGATGCGCCGCCGGTCCAGGCCGGAGCCGGCGATGCTGAACGAGTCGACGACCGTGGCGCCCAGCGTCGACACGCGTGCCCACCGCACGTCGACGCCGCACTGCTCCAACGCGCCCGCGACCCGGTGCAGCAGGCCGATCCGGTCCGCCGCGCGCAGCTCCAGCACCACCGCGCCGGACGCCTCGTCGTCGAACCACAGCACCTTCGCCGGGGGCGGGTCCAGCGGCGGGCCGCCGTAGTCGCGTTCCTTGGCGGCGAGCTTGTCGGCCAGCGGCAGCGAGCCCTCGATCGCCCTGGCCAGCTGTTCGCGCAGCAGCGCGGCGTCGGGCAGCGAGCCGAACCGCGGCGAGACCGTGAACGCGTCGACCGTCGCGCCGCCGTGGGAACGCAGGGTCGCCGCGTGGACCTCCAGCGAGTTCAACGCGAGCACGCCCGCGGCCTTCGACAGCATGCCGGGCCGGTCCGGCGCGAGCACCGTCACGACCGCGGCGTGGTCCTGCTTCTCCAGCAGCACGTCGGGTTTCCCCGACGCCGCAACGCGTTCGGCCATCACCACGTGCGCGGGGTCGAGCGGTTCCGGTTTGGGCAGCGCGTCACCCGCCATCGCCGTGCGGCAGCGTGCGACCAGGTCGGCCAGCAGTGCGGCCTTCCAGTCCGTCCACACGCCCGGCCCGGTCGCCAGGGAGTCCGCTTCCGCCAACGCGTGCAGCAGCTCCAGCAGCACCGCGTCGCCGCCCAGCGTCTCCACCACGCGGTGCACGGTCGCGGGGTCCTCGACGTCACGGCGGGTCGCGGTGTGCGGCAGCAGCAGGTGGTGGCGGACCAGCGCGGACAACGTCCCGACGTCCTGCGGCCACAGGCCCAGCCGCTCGCCGATCGCCGTGGCCAGCGCGGCGCCGACCTCGGAGTGGTCCTGCTGGCGGCCCTTGCCGATGTCGTGGATCAACGCGCCGAGCAGCAGCAGGTCCGGCCGTGACACCGTGGTCGCGAGCCGGGCGGCGTGCGCGACGGTCTGCACGAGGTGCCGGTCGACCGTCCACATGTGCGCGGCGTCGCGTGGCGGCAGGTCGCGCACGGCACCCCACTCGGGGAACAGCCGGCCCCACAAACCCGTGCGGTCCAACGCTTCCACGACGTCCACGAGCCCGTTGCCGCTGCCCAGCAACGCCAGCAGCTCCTCGCGGGCCTCGCGCGGCCACGGCTGGCGCAGCTCCGGCGCCGAGTCCGCGAGCCTGGCCAGGGTGCCGGCCGCGATCGGGTGCTTCGAGCGTGCCGCCGCCGTCGCGACACGCAACAACAACGCCGGATCACGGCTGGGAACCGCGTCACGGGCCAGGGAGACCTCTGACCCGTGCAGCACAACGCCTTCGTCCAACGGCCGGCGTGGCGGCTGGCCGCGCAGGAACGCCCCCAGCCCCCGTTTCGGCACCGCGGCCCTGGCGGTGCGCACGGCCACGTCGAACGCGTAGACGACCGTTCGTGCGGCGGAGGAGAGCGAACGGGCCAGAGCGAACCGGTCGGCCAGACCGAGCGCGGAGGCCACCTCGTCACCGTCCTGCGCCCGCAGCACATCGCGCGGTTTCCGCGCCACACGGCGAAGTTCGGTGCGCACGTCCAGCAGCAGCCTGCGTGCCTCGTCCACGTCCGCTGACGGCCGGTCGACCAGCTGGGCGACCGACAGGGCGTCCAGGATCGTGATGTCGCGCAGGCCGCCGCGACCGTGCTTCAGGTCGGGTTCCACGCGGTGCGCGATCTCGCCGCTGCGCGCCCACCGCTTCGTCGAGGACTCGGCGATCTCGTCCAGCCGGTTGCGCACGTTGCCGCGCCACGCCTGCCGGGCGCCCTCCGCGAGCTTGGCGGTGATCTCCTGGTCGCCGGCGATGTGCCGGATGTCCAGCAGCCCCAGCGCCGTCCGCAGGTCACCGGCGGCGACCCGCAGCGCCTCGCCGACCGTGCGGACGGAGTGGTCGAGGCCGATGCCGGAGTTCCACAGCGGGTACCAGAGCTTCTCGGCGACCTCGTCGATGTGCTTGACACCGCCGTGCACCAGCACCAGATCCAGGTCGGAGTAGGGCACGAGCTCACGCCGCCCCAGCCCGCCGACCGCCACCAGCGCGATACCCGGTCCGGATATCCCCGCTGCGCCCGCGTGTTTGGTGAGCCAGAACTCGTGCAGGTCCACGAGTGCCTCGCGCAGCGGTTCGGCGGCCAAGCGACGACGACCTGGCACGAGCAGCCGTTCGCGCGCTCGCACCAGGTCGTCAGCCGTGACGACGGTCGTTTCGTTGTTCTCCACGAACCGTCTCCTCAGTTGTTCTACAGCGCATCCGATCCGCGTTCGCCGGTGCGCACCCGCACCACGGCCTCGACCGGGGTGACCCAGACCTTGCCGTCGCCGATCTTGCCGGTGCGGGCGGCCTCGACCACCGCTTCCAGCACCTTGTCGACGGCGGTGTCGTCCACGACGACCTCGATCTTGATCTTGGGCACGAAGTCCACCGAGTACTCGGCACCGCGGTAGACCTCGGTGTGACCCTTCTGGCGGCCGTAGCCCTGGACCTCGCTGACGGTCATGCCCAGCACCCCGAGCTGTTCGAGGGCACCCTTCACGTCGTCCAGCGTGAACGGCTTGATGATCGCGGTGACCAGCTTCATGACTTGTTGCTCCCCTCGAGGACCGCGGTCGCACCCGCGGCCACGCTCGGCTTGCCGGTTCCCCGCGCACTGGTGAGGCTGCCGTACTCGTACGCGCGCTCAGCGTGCTCGGACTCGTCGATGCTCGCCACCTCGGCTTCCTCCGACGCGCGGAACCCGACGGTGAACTTCACCAGGTAGCCGAGGACGAGGCTGAGCACGAACGAGTAGCCCAGCACCGCGGCCGCACCGACGGCCTGCCGCCACAGCTGGTCGAAGCCACCGCCGTAGAACAGGCCGTTGACCTTGGCCGGGGCCGCCTCGCTGGCGAAGAGACCGATCAGGATCGTGCCGGACAGACCACCGACGAGGTGCACGCCGACGACGTCGAGCGAGTCGTCGAAGCCCAGCCGGTACTTCAGCGACACGGCCAGCGCGCACAGGACACCGGTAATCGCACCGACCGCGATGGCACCGATCGGGGTGACCGAGGAACAGGCGGGCGTGATGGCGACCAGACCGGCGATGATGCCCGACGCGGCACCGAGCGTGGTGGCCTTGCCGTCGCGGATGCGCTCGGTCAGCAGCCAGCCCAGCATGGCGGCGCAGGTCGCGACGAGCGTGTTGACGAACGTGACACCGGCCAGGCCGTTGGCGCCCAGCGCGGAGCCGGCGTTGAACCCGAACCAGCCGAACCACAGCAGACCGGCACCGAGCACGACCAGCGGCAGGCTGTGCGGCTTCATCGGCTCCTTCGGCCAGCCGACGCGCTTGCCGAGCACGATCGCGAGCGCGAGACCCGCGGCACCGGCGTTGATGTGCACCGCGGTGCCACCGGCGAAGTCGATCGCGAGCAGCTTGTTGGCGATCCAGCCGCCGGGGTCGACGACGTTGCCCGCCGCGTCCTTGCCGTCGAAGTCGAAGACCCAGTGCGCGACCGGGAAGTAGACGACGGTGGCCCACAGACCGGCGAACAGCAGCCACGGGCCGAACCGGGCGCGGTCGGCGATCGCACCGGAGATCAGCGCGACGGTGATGATCGCGAACATGGCCTGGAACGCCACGAACGCGGTGCTCGGGATCTTGCCCGCGAGCGAGTCGGCACCCAGCAGCCCGTCGAGGCCGAAGAACTCGAACGGCTTGCCCAGCAGGCCAGCGCCGACGTCCGCGCCGAATGCCGTCGAGTACCCGAACAGCACCCACAGGACACCGACCACGGCCATCGCGCCCAGGCTCATCATGATCATGTTGAGCACGCTCTTCGAACGGACCATGCCTCCGTAGAAGAAGGCGAGGCCCGGCGTCATCAGCAGCACCAAGGCGGCGCTGGTGAGCACCCAGGCGGTGTCCCCTGTATCCACTTCGACCTCCACTGCACGTCGGTTGCAGGGAGCATCGGGATGTCCTGTTTCTACGGCTCACGCGGAACGTTTCGCCGAGGTGAACTGTCGGGGCGAGCTTGTTACGTCCGCGTTTCACCGGGTTCACGGCCCCGATTCGGGCACCTCACCGCAGCGGGCCGGTCACGCGACGTCGCCAGGGGCTTCCTCCTTCCGGGAACGACCGCGCCCCCGGTGTCCTCGACACCGGGGGCGCGGTTCACGAACGGTGACGGCCTAGAACGGGCCCACCGTGACCTTCGGCTTGGCCGAGAGCACGGACTGCTCGGCCGGCGGCTCGACGGCGGCACACGTGGTGCCGCTGCGCGGCAGCTTCAGCGACAGCAGGTACTCGTTGTTGATCTTCAGCGTGCACTCGCTGCGGTCGTAGACGCCGTGGCCCCAGCCCTCGTAGGTGACGAAGACGGTGGTGTCACGGGTCTGCCGGTGCGCGTTGACGGCCCACTCGTAGACCGTCGCCGTGTCGTAGCGCGAGTTGGTGAGCAGGATCTTCGGCGCGTTCTTGATCTTCAGCGGCCGCTGCGGGTTGGTGGCCTGCGGGAACCCGACGCAGCCCATCATGGCGCCGTGGCCGATCGACGAGCCACGCGTGTTCGGCGCGACGCGCTTCTCCATGGCGTTGAGGGCCTGGTACTCGCCCCACGAGCCGACGCGCAGGTTGTAGTCGTTGCAGAAGATGCCCGCGAACGGGTTCTCGAACGTCTCACCCTCCGCGAACGCCTTGGCCGGCGCCGGGGTGCCGCCGACGAGCGTGGCGACCCAGTCGGCGAACTGCTTGAACGCCGGGCCGTAGCCCATGCCGACGACGTTGCCGCCGAGGTTCTCCGCGGTGATCTTGCGGCCGGTCTCGTCGACCAGCTCACCGCGGTCGGCCTTCGCCAGCAGGTCCTTCCAGATCTTGCGGAGGTCCTTGCCGTAGAACGGCGAGGACGGCGTGCGGTCGCTCCACTTGACCCACTCGTTGAACATGTCGTTCGCCCCACGTGCCTCGGTCTCGAGGAACTTCCACGTGCCGAGGCTGTGGTCCATGTTCGAGTCGATGATCATGGCGCGGATGTTCTTGCCGTACTGCGCCGCGTAGTGCTGACCCATGATCGTGCCGTAGGACACGCCGTAGTAGTTGATCTTCTTCTCGCCCAGCGCGCGCCGGATCGAGTCGATGTCGTTCGCCACGTCCCTGGTGGAGGCGTGGTCGAAGATCGGGCCGGACTGCTTGCGGCAGTCCGCGCGCAGCTCCTTGTTGAACGCGACCAGCGCGTCGAACTCCGCCTTGGTCGCCGGGTACTCCGACGGCTGCCGCCGCAACACGTCCGCGGAGCACTTGATCGGCTGGCTCCGCGCGACGCCACGCGGGTCGAACCCGATGACGTCGAACCTGTCCACGATCTCCTTGCTGAAGTACCGGTCGGCGCCGAACGAGAAGTCGACACCCGAACCGCCCGGACCACCGGGGTTGATCACCATCGCGCCGATGCGCTGGGACGGGTCGTTCGCCTTGCGGCGGGACACGGCCAGCTGGAACTTCTCGCCGTTCGGCTTGGCGTAGTCGATCGGCAGCGTGAGGAACCCGCAGTCGACCGTCGGCACCTTCTCGCACGGCTTCCAGTCGATCGCACCGACGGTGAACTCCGGCTGCCCCTGCTCCGCCGCGTTCGCGAGCGGAGCCATGCCCAGAACCAATGCAGAACTCGCGAGCGCGGCCCCGAGGACGCGCATCATCGGTTGCATGGAATTCCTCCCTAGATCCCCGATCTGGCGGGAGGAAACGCTTCCACCGTCCGTGTGACCTGGACAACCGACCGAAGTATGGTGGCGAATCAACCCATAGTCGGACAACCTGGTCTCAGCTGGTCGTTTCGGCCCACACCGTTCGCAGGTGGGCTAGCCCATCGCTCGTAGGGGTTCCCAGCAGACGGAGCCGCGCCATCCCGCCGTCGGGGTAGATGTCCAGCCGCGCGTGGGTCAGCTCGGGACCGTCCACGGGGAACCGGTGCCGGGTGTCCGGTTGCAACCGGGTGCGCGGCAGCACGTCGAACCACGCGTCCGGATCCTTGCGCGCGTCGCAGCCGCTGACCGAGGCCCAGCCCGGCGCGTTGCCCTTGAAGTGGCTGGTGTCCAGCTCGACCAGCCGCACCGCACCGGCCGCCGCGAGCTGGACGGACACCCAGTCGTTGCCGTCGTCGCGGCGGCGCGCGGTCTCCCAGCCCTCGCCCATGACCGTGGCCTGACCGGGGGCGATGAGGTTGTTCGGCGAGCTGTAGAACATGTTGCTGCAGCCCACGACGACCGCGCCGTTCTCCAGCGCCGCGAGATCGATGCCGCCCACGAGCAGGCGCGGGTCGGCGACCGGCTGACCGTGCACGCGCAGCCGGGCCACACCGCCGTCGGGGTCGATGGTGAGCCGGACGTGCGTGACACGGCGGTGCTCGGTGACGTCGAAGAAGTGCTTCTGGTCGCCCTTCAGCGCCGACCGCTCGACCAGCGGGAACCAGCCGGTGATCTCGTCGGCCGCCGGGTAGCCCTCGGCCTGGGCGCCCTCGGCCCAGCAGAACGGCGGGTAGTTGCCCTTGAAGAACGCCGTGTCGACCACGATCCCGCGCACGACGCCGGGCATGCCGAGCCGGACCACCGCCTGGTCGACGCCGGGCTCGCGGCGGCGGCGGGTCTCCCAGCCGTCGTAGATCTGTCCTTTGTGGCCGAAGGTGTAGGCCTGGTAGACCGGCTCGGCGGGTTTGACCAGGTTCTCCCGCTCGGCGAACAGCTCGTCGTTCGCCCACACCACACCACCCCCGACCGCGCGCGAGGCGAGATCGGGCAGCCGGGTCCACTCCGTCATGCTTCTCCTCTGCGTAGCAGCCTGCCGTGCGTCTGGCCGGTTTCCTTGCCGCGCAACCACGTCTGCCGGACCACGCCGCTCAGCGAACGTCCGTGGTAGGGCGTGACGGGGTTGCGGTGGTGCAGCTCGTCCCTGTTCACCACGAAGGTCTCGTCCGGGGCGAACACCACGAGGTCGGCGTCCCTGCCGGGTTCGATGGCGCCCTTGGTCGTGAGGCCGGCCTGGCGTGCCGGGTGGGCGGCCATCCAGCGCACGACGTCGGTGAGCCCGAAGCCGCGTTCGCGCGCGCCCGTCCACACCGCGGGCAGGCCGAGCTGCAGCGACGCGATGCCGCCCCACGCCGTGGCGAAGTCGCCGGCCTTGAGCTCGACGGTGCTCGGCGAGTGGTCACTGACGACCAGGTCGATCACCCCGTCGCGCAGCCCCTGCCACAGCGCCTCGCGGTTGGCCCGTTCGCGGATCGGCGGGCAGCACTTGAACTCCGTCTGCCCGTCGTGGATCTCCTCGGCGGTGAACGTGAGGTAGTGCGGGCAGGTCTCGGCGCTGATCGGCAACCGGTCGCGCTTGGCCGCGGCCAGGATCGGCAGGGCGTCCGACGACGACAGGTGCAGGATGTGCGTGCGAGCGCCGGTCCTGCGGGTCGCCGCCACGACGTCGCTGATCGCCCGGTCCTCGGCCGCGCGCGGCCGGGACGCGAGGAAGCCCGCGTAGTCGGGTTCGGCGTCGCGGACCGTGTGGGCGTCCTCGGCGTGCACGATCGTGAGCGCGTCGAGCGTGGCGAGCTCTCTCAGCGCCGCTTCCAGCTCCGGCACGGTGACCGCGGGGAACTCGTCCACGCCCGAGTGCAGCAGGAAGCACTTGAAGCCGAACACGCCGGCCTCGTGCAGGGGCTTGAGGTCGGCCAGGTTGCCGGGAACGATCCCGCCCCAGAACCCGACGTCCACCGACACGGCCGCCGCGGCCTTGCGCTTGACCTCCAGCGCATCCACCCCGACCGTTGGCGGGATGCTGTTGAGCGGCATGTCGATGATCGTCGTGACACCACCGGCGGCGGCCGCGCGGGTGGCGGTCTCGAACCCCTCCCACTCGCTGCGGCCGGGGTCGTTGACGTGCACGTGGGTGTCGACGAGGCCGGGCAGCAGCACCTCGTCGTCCGCGAGGTGCACGACGTTCGGCGAGTCGATGTGCGGCTCCACGGCGACGATCCGCCCGCCGACGACACCGACGTCACACGCGGTCTCACCCTGCGGGGTGATCACCCTGCGGGCGCGGAACACCAGGTCCATGTCCCTCACTCTGACACCCGCTCGCGGGCGATGCGACCGCCGAGCACGGTCAGGAGCGCCTCCGCCCGCGCCATGCACCGGGTGAGGTCGGGTTCGACGTCCGACAGCGCGTAGACGGCCTCCAGTCCGAGGTCGCCAGGCTCGACCGAGCACTGCCCGGCCACCGCGACCACCGGCACGTCACCGGAGGCCTTCACCACCCCGTACGGCGCCTTGCCGTGGCTGGTCTGGGCGTCCAGCGAGCCCTCCCCCGTGATCACGAGCGACGCGCCCGCGACCGCCTGGGCGAACCCGGCCAGCTCCAGCACGACCTCGATGCCCGGCCGGAACCGGGCGCCGAGCGAGAGTGCCGCGAACCCGATCCCCCCGGCCGCTCCGGCTCCGGGCTGGTCCGCGAACTCGGGGCCGATCCGGCGGGCGAACGCCGCCAGCCGCTGTTCGAGGACCTCGACCTGCTCGGGTGACGCGCCCTTCTGCGGCCCGTAGACAGCAGCGGCGCCGTGTGGCCCGAGCAGCGGGTTGTCCACGTCCGAGGCGAGCACCAGGTCGACACCGTCGAACGAGGTCCCCCCGAGCGCGTCGAGCATCCCGGCGCCGCCGTCGGTGCACGCGCTGCCGCCCAGCCCGAGCACGACCGTGGTGCAACCGAGGTCGAGCGCGGCCTTGAGCAGCTCGCCGACACCGTGGCTGGTGGCGTCGAGCGGGGCGGGTTCGGCGAGCAGCGTCAGCCCGGCCGCCGACGCCACCTCGACCACCGCGGTCCGGTCCTTCACCGCGAACGACGCCGGCACCGGCTTGCCGACCGGCCCGGTGACCCAGCGGCCGACCCGGACGAACCCGGCGGCCACGGCGGCGTCGACGGTGCCGTCACCGCCGTCGGCCACCGGGACGAGGCGCATGTCCAGACCGGGGACCACCTCCCGCAGGCCGCGCGCGACGGCGGCGGCAACCTGCGGAGCCGTGAGCGAGCCCTTGAACTTGTCCGGCGCGACGACCACGTGGCTCACGGGACCGGCTCGTATTCCTTCATGGCGGCGATGGACGTGCCGTTCGCGGTGTTGCCCTCGCGTTCGATCATGATCTCGACGAGCACCGGCCGTTGCGTGCGGTCGGCCTCCTTGCGCGCCCATTCCAGTGACGGACGGATCTCACCGGGGTCGGCCACGCGGATGCCGGAGCAGCCGTAGGCCTCCATGATCTTCACGTTGTCCGAGCCGGTCGTGTCGTAGTGGATGTCGACCTCGTAGCTCATGTCGTAGCCGCCGTGGTCCTCGGCCATCCTGATCAGGCCGAGGTACTCGTTGTTCAGCATGATCAGCACGAACGGCACGTCGTACTGCGCGCCGACCGCGAGCTCCTCGACCAGGAACTGGAACGAGTAGTCGCCGACGATGCCGACGACCTCCGCGTCCGGCCTGGCCTTCTTGACGCCGATCGCCGCCGGGATCTCCCAGCCGAGCGGACCGGCCTGCCCGCACACCTGGTAGTGCCGGGGCTTGTGCGCCTTCTGGTGCTGGCCGGACCAGATCTGGTAGAGCCCGATCGCCGTGACGAAGTAGGTGTCGGGGCCGTAGAACTCGTTGATCTCCTTGAACACCCGCGGTGCCTTGACCGGCACGGTGTCGAAGTCCTCGCGCCGCAGCAGGGTCCGCTTGAGCTCCTGGCACCGTTCCACCCACGCCCCTGCCGGACGGGCGTGTGCACGGGCCTTCTCCAGCAACGCCCGCAGGAACAGCTTGGCGTCCGCGACGATCCCGAGGTCCGGCCCGAACACCTTGCCGATCTGGGTCGGTTCGACGTCGACGTGGATGAACCTGCGGTCACCGCGGTAGGTCGCGAGGTCGCCGGTGTGCCGGTCGCCGAACCGCGCGCCCAGCGCCAGCACCAGGTCCGACTCCAGGAACGACGCGTTGCCGTAGCGCTGCGAGGTCTGGATGCCGGTCATGCCCGCGTAGAGCGGGTGGTCCTCGTCGACGGCGCCCTTGCCCATCAGCGTGGCCTGGACCGGGATCTGCAGGAGCTCGGCCAGCTCCAGCAGCTCGGCGGCCGCGTCACCGAGGATGACACCGCCGCCGGCGAGCAGCAGCGGGCGTTCGGCGGCCAGCAGCATCTCCAGCGCGCGCTCCACCCGTGCCTCGCTCGGAGCGCTTTTCAGCACCGGCAACGGTTCGTCGATCGTGGCGTCCCACTCGATCTCCTGCTTCTGCACGTCGATCGGCAGGTCGATCAGCACCGGGCCCGGCCGGCCGGAGCGGGCGATCCGGAACGCCTCCCGGAAGATCCACGGCATCTGCGCGGCTTCCCTGACCTGCACCGCCCACTTCGTGACGGGTGCGGCGATCGAGACGATGTCGACGGCCTGGAACGCCTCCTGGTGCAGCTTCGACACCGCGGCCTGGCCGGTGATGCACAGGATCGGCACGGAGTCGGCCTGCGCGGTGTAGAGGCCGGTGATCATGTTCGTGCCGGCCGGGCCCGAGGTGCCGATCGCGACGCCGACGTTGCCGGTCGTGCGCGACCAGCCGTCGGCCATGTGCGTGGCGCCCTCCTCGTGCCGCACGATGAGGTGCTCGATGGTGCCGTCCTGCTCCATCGCCTTGTACAGCGGCAGGATCGCGGCGCCGGGGCAGCCGAACACGGTGTCGACGCCCTCGGACTTGAGGACCTCGACGACGGCCTGCATGACGGGGATCTTGGGCATGTCAGGCCCTTCCTGCGAAGTTCTCGACGACCTTGAGCAGCGCGGAGTGGTCGAGCGAGCCGTAACCCTGCGCGCGGGCGGCCGCGACCAGCGCGGCGATCTGGCTCGTGACCGGCAGCGCCACGTCGGCGGCCCGCGCCGCGTCCAGTGCGATGCCCATGTCCTTGTGGTGCAGGTCGATCCGGAAACCGGGCCGGAACTCGCGCGCGATCATGGTCTCGCGCTTGAGGTCGAGGATCCGGTTGGCCGCGAGGCCGCCCGCGAGCACGTCCAGGCCCGCCTTCGGGTCGACGCCGCTGGCTTCCAGCAGCACGATCGCCTCGGCCACCAGCGCGTAGATGCCGCCGACCACCAGCTGGTTCGCGGCCTTCACGACCTGGCCCGCGCCGTGCGGCCCGACGTGGACGACCGTCTTGCCGACGACCTCCAGGAACGGTCGGGCGGCGGCGAAGTCGGCCTCGTCGCCGCCGACCATGATGCTGAGCGACGCCTGAACCGCACCGGTCTGACCGCCGCTCACGGGTGCGTCGAGCACGCGGACGTGCGCGAGCCTGCGCGCGATCTCGATCGACGTGGACGGCCGGATCGTGCTCATGTCGATCAGCAGCGTGCCGTCGTCGAACGTGACCTCGTCGACCACGGCCTCGACCTGCGGGTGGTTCGGCAGCATCGTGATGACGACCTTGGCGCCGCTGACGGCGTCCTGGGCGGAGTTCGCGGCCGTGCCACCGTCGGCGGCGAGCTTCTCCAGCGCCACGGTGCTGAGGTCGAAGCCCGTGACGTCGTGGCCCGCGGCCACCAGGTGGGCCGCCATCGGCGCGCCCATGATGCCGAGGCCGATGAAAGCGACAGTGGATCCCTTTGGCGGGGTCATGCGTTGTCCCTCCAGGAGAAGGAGTTCGTGACGGGCCTGTACTCGGCGCCGACGAAGCCGGTGTAGCCGTTGGCGCGGAGCTTGCGCAGGTGCCCGAAGAGGTCGAGCTCACCGGTGCCGGGTTCGCCGCGTCCGGGTGCGTCGGCGATCTGCACGTGACCGATGCGGTCCACGTGGTCGGCGAGCGCGTCGAGGTCGTCGCCGTTCGTGGCGAGGTGGTAGAGGTCGGCGAGCAGCTTCACGTTGCCGCGGTCGATCCGGTCGATGACGTCGAACGCCTGCCGCGCGGTCCTGATCGGGTAGTCCGGCGCCCCGCTGAGCGGTTCGAGCACGATCTGCGCTCCCGCCTCGGCCGCGACGTCGGCGGCGAAGCGGTAGTTGTCGATGGTCTGCGCGGTCGTCGGGAAGTTGCCGTGCAGCGCGTTGAGCGTGCGGCAGCCCAGCCGGGCCGCGATGGCGACCGTGACCTCGACGTTGGTGCGGAACTCGGCCTCGCGACCCGGCCAGCTCGTGAGGCCTCGGTCACCGGCGGGCATGTCGCCCGCGTGGAGGTTGAGGCCGACCAGGCGCACACCCGCGTCCCCGATCGCCGCTTCGAACGCCTCGACCTCGCGCGTCTCGGGTACGGCGTCCGCGAACGGCCACCAGATCTCGACCGCGTCGAACCCGGCGGCCCGTGCCGCGGCCGGGCGTTCCAGCAACGGCAGCTCGGTGAAGAGCATGGACAGGTTGGCGTCGAACATCTCGGGGATTCCTTCCCACCCAACAAATTTCACCCTGCGGAAGTTGGATTCCGCACAACGGAGACACTAGACATCCCCGGAGCCGTCGGTCAAGAATGTGGAAACTAGATTCCGCGATGTAGAAACTTGGAGAGCCGTGGAGAGCTTCAACAGCGCCCCGGAGGCCGAACTGCGCCCCCTGCTCACCGAGTGCCTCGCGGTACCCCGCTGGGTCGACGCGATCCTGAACGGCCGGCCGTACGCGTCGGTCGATGCGCTCCTCGCGGCTTCTTCGGTTGCCGCACAGGGGCTTTCCGACGAGGAGGTGCTCGGTGCGATCGCCGGGCACCCGCGCATCGGCGAACGACAGCGCGGCGGCGGGGTGTCGGCGAGGTGGTCGCGGTCGGAACAGTCCGGTGTGGACAGCGGTGAGGCCGATCGCCTGGCGGCTGCGAACGCCGCGTACGAGGACCGGTTCGGGCACATCTACCTGGTGTGCGCGACCGGCCTGAGCGGTGCGGAGGTGCTCGGCGACCTGTCCTCCCGCATGGACAACGCGCCGGACGTCGAGCTCCGCGTCGTCAACGACGAACTCGCGAAGATCGCCGCGCTGCGGCTGCAGAAGCTGATCGGGAGCTGAACATGGCCATCGTCTTGGGCCCCAACCAGTACGGCAAGGCGGAGAACCGCCTGGTCACGGTGTCGCGCAACGGTTCCGTGCACACCGTCAAGGACCTCACGGTGAGCACGTCGCTGCGCGGCGACCTCGCCGACACGCACCTGACCGGCGACAACGCCAAGGTGCTCGCCACCGACACGCAGAAGAACACCGTGTACGCCTTCGCCAAGCAGGCACCGGTCGGCGAGATCGAGGACTTCGCGCTGCGCTTGGGCCGGCACTTCGTCGGCACCCAGGAGGCGATCTCCGGTGCGCGCATCCTGATCGACGAGCACTCGTGGAACCGCATCGACGGGCACGACCACGCGTTCGTGCAGGGGTCCGACGAGAAGCGCACCACCGCCGTGACGATCGAGGGCGCGCAGGCGTGGGTCGTCTCCGGGGTGCGGGACGTGGTGGTGCTGAAGTCGACCGGGTCGGAGTTCCACGGCTACCCGAAGGACCCGTACACCACGTTGAAGGAGACGAACGACCGCATCCTCGCGACGTCGGTGACCGCGCGCTGGCGCTACGTGGGCACGGACGTGGAGTGGGCGAAGTCGTTCACCGAGATCCGCTCGGTGCTGCTGAAGACGTTCGCGGACAAGCACTCGCTGTCGTTGCAGCAGACCCTCTACGCGATGGGCGAGGCGGTGCTGAACGCCCGTCCGGAGGTCGCGGAGGTGCGGTTGTCCATGCCGAACAAGCACCACTTCCCGGTGGACCTGAGCCCGTTCGGCCTGGAGAACGACAACGAGGTCTTCTACGCCGCCGACCGCCCGTACGGCCTCATCGAGGGGTCGGTCCTGCGGGACGACGCCCCGGACGCCGGCCTTGCCTGGAGTACTTTGCCAGCCTTCTGAACACCACCGGGGTGAACAGGCTCGCCGGCGAGGCGACCATGTGCACGACCCGGACGAAGCGGCGGAACAGGTCGGGGTCGTGCACGATCCCGGCCTGCCACTTCTTCAGGTACCAGCCGAGCAGGCCGCCGCGCCGGGGCTCTGACCAGCTGCGGTCGGCGTTGCTGGACATCGCCCACGGTCCCTTCGCGGTCCGCGCGACCTCCCGCTGGAACGCCCGGCAGCCGCGTGCGCTGAAGTCGTTGTGCCGCCGCAACAGCAACGCCTCCATCGCCGCCACGGTGATCCCCTGGCCGTAGACGGGGTTGAACGCGCACACCGCGTCGCCCAGCGCGACCAGCCCGCCCGGCCAGTCCGCGACCTCCTCGAAGGCGTTGCGGCGACTGGCCGTGCGGGCGAACAGGTAGACGGGTGTGAGCGGTTCGGCGTCCGCGAGCAGCCGCGAGATCGGCACCCGCAACGAGTCCAGGAACCCCTGGTAGCCGTCGAGGTCACGCGGCGGATGGTCGCCGTTCGCCCCCTGCGCGGTCACCATGATCCGGTCGCCCTCGACGCGCATGGCCGCGACACCGCGCGGCAGGTCGGGCGCGGACAGGCTTTCCGCGTACACCACGGGGAAGTCCGCCGGGGCGCGGTAGATCCGGGTCGCGTATCCGGTGCCGGAGTCGACCACCTCGGGTTCCGGCGCGGTGACACCGGCCTCGGCGAGCCAGGCGGGCAGCTTCGACGACCGGCCGGACGCGTCGACGACGAGGTCCGCGGCCACCCTGCCGTCCCGCGTCAGCACGCCGTCCACGACGCCGTCGCGCACCGACAGCCCGGTGACGTGCACGCCGTCGCGGACCTCGGCCGTGATCCGCCGCCGGATGCGGGTCTCCAGCAGCGGGCGGCTCAGCGACAGCAACGGCATGCCCAGGTGCGTCTTGGCGAGCCAGCCGAGCGGGTTGAGGATCTGCATGTCGCCGGCGTCCGCGAGCACCGCTCCCTCGCGCACGAGCTCGTCGCGCAGACCGGGGAACAGCTCCTCCAGCAGTTCGCCGCCACGCACCAGCAGCCCGTGCGTGTGCCTGCCCTGCGGCACGCCCGCGCGGTACTCGGGCTCACCGGACAGCCGGTCCCGCTCCAGGACCACCACGTCGTCGCACGTCTCGGTCAGCACCCGAGCGGCGAGCAAGCCGGCGATTCCCCCACCCACCACGACGGCCCTCATGGAGCCATTCAACCAGGCCGCGTCACCGGTTTTCGGCCGAACGCAACGCCATCTGCTGGTCGCGCCACGAGTGGAAGAGGTCGGCCTCGCTGTACCAGTCGACGCCGGTCGGCCGTTGCGCCGTGGTCATGAACTCGACCAGCAGCTGCCGGTAGAGCGCCAGCGGAACCCCCACGCCGGGCGGGAAGTCCGTGTACTTCTCGTTGACGTACGGCGCTCCCGGCGACCCCTTCGGCCAGCCCATGAACGCGTTGTCGACGTAGTACATGTAGCCCCACCCGCCACGCACGGCGAGCACGACGTTGTGGTCGGGGTCGCCGTCACCGGTGAGCGGCCGGCCGAAGTGGTCGAGCGACCCGTCGTTGCACTCGGGCCGCGCCAGCAGCCGGATCAACGTGTCCACATCCGCTTCGCACGCGACGACCTGGTACCTGTGCTCCGCCGCGTCGAGGTCCGGCAGCCCGGTCCACAGCCCGGCTCGCATGCTCATGGGAGCCACCCTGCACCCAACGCCGAGAACATTCGAGACCCGGTGTCAGAACCACCTGAACGGGTGAGCACCGCTCAGCCGGCGCGGGTGGCGAGCTCCCGCAGCGCCGATTCCTCCAGACCCGTTGCCACCTGCACTTCCGACGGATCGAGCGCACCGCAGTCCACCGCACGGAGAAAGAACGACGACAGCGCCTCGGCGGTCGCCGGTTCGTCCAGCACCCCGCCGGAGACGCGTTCCACGTAGTCCTTGAGCCGCTTGGCGTCCGCGGCCAGGCCCTCCCGGTAGAACGCGTACACGGCCGCGTACCGCGTGACCAGCTGCGCCGGGTGCAGGTCCCACCCCTGGTAGAAGCCGTGCTCCAGCGACCGCCGGGTGAGCGCGTAGTGGGTCTGCCAGCCGAGCCGCTTGTTCTCGCCCACCGGCAGCACGTTGGTCGACCCGTCGGACAACCGGACCCCGGTGCCCGCGGCGGACACCTGCATGACGTGCCGCGCGAAGTCGCACGCGCCGTGCGCCAGGTGCTGCTGCGCCGCCGACAACCCGCAGCCCGCGGTGTAGTCGTAGGTCCCGAAGTGCAGACCGGTCACCCGGCCCCGGCCGGCCGCGAGGAACCGCGGGACCGCCAGCCGCCCCTCACCGTCCACAACGGACTGCGTGGTCTCGACCTGGATCTCGAACCGCAGGTCACCGCCGAAGAGGTCGAGCACCTCGCCGAACACCTCGACCTGCTCGGCCGACGTCACCTTCGGGAAGGTGATCACCAAGCCCGGCGGGATCTCGCCCAGTGCGGTCAGGAAGATGTCCAGCGTGCGCAGCCCGCGCTCGCGCAACGCCTTCGTGTCGAACGACTTGATCCGCAGCCCGTACGACGGCGGCGCGGTCCCGTTCTCCAGCCAGCGGGCCAGGATGTGCGCCGTGCTCTCGGCGTCCATGTCCTCGACGTCGTCCTCGGGCGCGCCGTAGCCGTCCTCGAAGTCGATCCGGAGGTCCTCGACCGGTTCCCGGCTCAGCTTCGCGCGGACCCGGTCGAGCACGCCCTCCGGCAGCTCCGGCAGCAGCTCCTCCTCGATCGACTCCAGCGCCTCGCGGCCCCAGTCGTCGATCGTGGACCCGATGATGCGCCCGGCGGGCACGTAGCACGTGTGCACGGGCTGGCGGCCCACCGGCGTCTTGCGTTCCACAGTGGACAGCCGCGCCGTGACCCGCGCGAGGTCGTCAGGTGACAGCGATGTCCGGTACATCAGATGCGCTCGTAGGCGGGCAGCGTCAGGAAGTCCACGAAGTCCTCGGACAACGCGACCTGCTCGAACAGCTCGGCCGCCGCGGCGACGTGCTCGCCCTCCAGCCCGTCCCTGGTGCGCGCGAGCACCTCGCGCACGGCGTCTGCGGTGACCTGGGTGCCGTCGTCGAGCACGACCTCGTTGTGAACCCACTGCCAGATCTGGCTGCGGGAGATCTCCGCGGTCGCCGCGTCCTCCATCAGGTTGTGGATCGCCGCCGCGCCGTTGCCGCCCAGCCACGACGCGATGTACCGCACGCCGACGTCCACGGCGCTTTCGAGTCCGGCCCGCGTGGCCGCCCCGCCCGCCGACTTGAAGCCGAGCAGCTGCTCGGCCGTGACGCTGACCTCGGGCCGCTGCCGGTCGATCTGGTTGGGCCGGTCCCCGAGCACGCCGTCGAAGATCTCGCGGCAGATCGGCACCAGGTCCGGGTGCGCCACCCACGACCCGTCGAACCCGTCCGTCGCCTCGCGCGTCTTGTCCTCGCGCACCTTGCGCAGCGCGTTCTCCGTGACCTCCGGATCGCGCCGGTTGGGGATGAACGCGGCCATGCCCCCCATCGCGAACGCCCCGCGCTTGTGGCACGTCTGCACCAGGAGCTCGGTGTACGCACGCATGAACGGCGCCGTCATCGTCACGCTGTTGCGGTCGGGCAGCACGTAGTCCGCGCCCGCGTCCCGGAAGTACTTGATGACGCTGAACAGGTAGTCCCACCGCCCGGCGTTGAGCCCCGAGGCGTGGTCGCGCAGCTCGTAGAGGATCTCCTCCATCTCGAACGCGGCCGGAATCGTCTCGATCAGCACCGTGGCGCGGATCGTGCCGTGCGGAACGCCCTTGAGCTGCTGCGCGGTGGTGAACACGTCGTTCCACAGCCGCGCTTCGAGGTGCGACTCCATCTTCGGCAGGTAGTAGTAGGGCTTGCCCAGCTCGGCGTTGTGGAAGAAGTGCAACCCGAAGTCGACGAGTGCACCGACGGCGTTCTTCCCACCGAACCGCAGGTTCCGCTCGTCGAGGTGCCACCCGCGCGGCCGCACGACGATCGTCGGGTACGGCCCGCCCTTGAGCCGGTACTCCTTGCCCTCCGGCGAGGTGAACTCGATGGTCTCGCGCGCCGCCTCGTACAGGTTGACCTGCCCCTGCACCACGTTGTCCCAGTGCGGCGTGTTCGCGTCCTCCAGGTCGGCCAGCCACACCTTGGCCCCGGAGTTGAGCGCGTTGATCGTCATCTTGCGCTCGGTGGGCCCGGTGATCTCGACCCGCCGGTCCCGCAGCGGCTCCGGCGCCTCCGCGACCCGCCACTCGCTCTCGCGCACGCTCCTGGTCTCCTCCAGGAACCCGAGAGGCCGGCGGTCCTTGCGGCGGGCGAGCAACTCATCGCGGCGGGCAGCGTGCGCCTCGTGCAGCTTCGCGACGAACTCAAGAGCCTCTTCGGTGAGGACCTGCACCTGGATCCACCTCTCTCGGTTTTGCTGTGTGGACTATAGTTTCTGCATTGCGGAACGGCAACGGAAGGAGCCGCACGTGTCCACAGGTGGCGTGCAGTCCCTGCAACGTGCCTTCGACCTGCTAGAACACCTCGCCGACGCCGGTGGTGAGGCCTCACTGTCCGAGCTGGCCGTCTCCTCCGGCCTGCCCCTCCCGACGATCCACCGCCTCATCCGCACCCTCGTCACGCTCGGCTACGTCCGCCAGAACAGCAACCGCCGCTACACCCTCGGCTCCCGCCTGATCCGCCTCGGTGAGACCGCCTCCCGCCAGTACGGCACCTGGGCCCGCCCGTTCCTCTCGGCCTTGGTTGACTCGGTGGAGGAAACGGCAAACCTGGCCGTCCTCGACGGCGACGAGGTCGTCTACGTGGCGCAGGTCCCGTCGAAGCACTCGATGCGCATGTTCACCGAGGTCGGCCGCCGCCTGCTGCCCCACGGAACCGGCGTGGGCAAGGCGATGCTGTCGCAACTCCCCCGCGACGACGTGCGCGCGCTGCTGGAACGAACGGGCCTACCGGCCTACACGCCGAACACGATCACGGACGCGTCCGAACTGCTGGACTCGCTGGACGAGATCGCCGCACGCGGGTACGCGCTGGACGAGTCGGAGCAGGAACTAGGGGTGCGGTGCATCGCGGTGCCGGTGATCGGCGGCCCGACCCTGGCCGCCGTGTCGGTGTCGGGCCCGGAGGGCCGGCTGACGAAGGAGGTGGTGACCCGCATCCTGCCGGAGGTGCTGGCGGTGGCGCAGAAACTGGCGGACCGCACCGCCTGACCCCCCGCTCAGCGCTTTTCAAGCCGACGGGAGGCTTCGCCATGTGATCGAGCCGAAGGCGAGGCGTTTCGGCCTTTCCTCGGGCGGTTCCGCGGTGGGTGGCTTCCCCGTCTAGCGCTCCGATCGTTTGCCGGGCACGGGAAGGGGAGTCAAACCGACACGCTTTTCGTCAACACAAACAGGCGTGCCATCAACCCACTAACCGCGCTGGCCGGCTTCTTTGGGAGTGTCGGGGTCTGGGGCGGAGCCCCAGGAAGCCACCAAGGACTCACCCCAACAACGCATCCACAAACGCTCCAGGCTCGAACGGAGCCAGGTGATCGGCCCCTTCGCCCAACCCGACGAGCTTCACCGGCACCCCCAGCTCCCGCTGCACCTGGAAGACGATCCCGCCCTTGGCAGTCCCGTCCAGCTTCGTCAGCACGATCCCGGTGATGTCCACCTGCTCGGCGAACACCCGCGCCTGGGTCAACCCGTTCTGCCCGGTCGTCGCGTCCAGCACGAGCAGCACCTCGTCCACCACGGCCTGCTTCTCGACGACGCGCTTGACCTTCCCGAGCTCGTCCATCAGGCCCTTCTTGGTGTGCAGCCGCCCCGCGGTGTCGATCAGCACCGTGGACACGCCGGTGTCCACGCCCCGCTTGACCGCCTCGAACGCCACCGACGCCGGGTCGCCGCCCTCGGGCCCGCGCACGGTCTCGGCGCCGACCCGCTTGCCCCAGGTCTCCAGCTGGTCCGCGGCAGCGGCGCGGAACGTGTCGGCGGCGCCCAGCAGCACCGTGCGGCCGTCCGCGACGAGCACGCGCGCGAGCTTGCCGGTGGTGGTGGTCTTGCCGACGCCGTTGACGCCGACGACCAGCAGCACAGCGGGCTTGCCGGCGTGCGGCAGGGCCTTCAGGGAGCGGTCCATCGACGGGTTGAGCGCGGCGACCAGCACCGAGTGCAGCAGCTTGCGGGCCTCGGCCTCGGTGCGGACGCCGGACGACGCGATCCTCGTGCGCAGCGTGTCCACGATCTCGGTCGTGGTGGCGGCGCCCAGGTCGGCGATCAGGAGCGTGTCCTCGACGTCCTCCCACGAGTCCTCGTCCAGGTCGCCGGCGCCCAGGAGGCCCAGCAGGGACGAGCCGAAGCCGCTGCGGGACTTCGCGAGCTTGCCGCGCAACCGCTCCAGGCGGCCCTCGGTCGGCTCGATCTCCTCGATCTCCGAGGCCTCTTCCGGCAGGTCGACCTCGACGAAGCCGCGCTTCACCGAGTCGCGCGGCACGGCGGCGTCGTCACCGACACCGGGCTGGCCGTCGACCTCGGTGCGGTCGGCGACCGGGTGCTCCACCGGCGCGACGACCTCGGGCGCGGTGGTCTCGGGCGCCGTGACCTCAGGTGCCGTGGTCTCGGGTGCGGGCACCGGCTCGGCGACGGGCTCGGGTGCGGGCTTGGGCTTGGCCGTCGGCCTGGGTGCGGGCCGGGCCACCGTGGTGGACTCGGCCTCCGCGTTCGCGACCGCCTCGGCCTCCGAGGCCTCGGGTGCGGCCGGCGCGAGCGAGAAGCCGGACGAGGCCTGGTAGCCGGCCGGGCGCGGCGTCTCCTCCTTCTGGGTCAGGCTGATGCGACGGCGACGCGTCAGCACCACGCCGGTCACCAGCGCGGCGATCAGCACGACCGCGACGACGATGAGGATCACGATGAGCGAAGACGTCACGGGAGCATCGTTTCACAGCGGCGCATGTGACCTGTCAACGAGATAGTGCTCATTTAGGCGAAGATTTCACCGGAAGTCTTGCGCCCGGACACGGTGTGGAATAGACCACACGTCGTGAGGGTGATCGGACTGATTTCCGGCACGTCGATGGACGGCATCGACGTTGCCGTCGCCGACCTGTCGGTCAGCGGTGACGTCGTCGAGCTCGTGCCGGTTCAGCACGCGGAGCACCCGTTCCCGAAGGACCTGCTGGAGAAACCGCGGGACGCGGCTGAAGTGTGCGCCTTCGACACGTCGCTGGGGCAGGCTTTCGGCGAAGTTGCCGCCGGATACCTGCCGGCGGACCTGATCTGCTCGCTCGGGCAGACCGTGCACCACGAGGTGCAGGACGGCGACTGCCTCGGCACGCTGCAGCTCGGGCAGCCGGCCTGGATCGCGGAGCGGACCGGCCTGCCGGTCGTCGCCGACCTGCGGGTCCGCGACGTGGCGGCGGGCGGGCACGGGGCGCCGCTGGCGAGCACGCTCGACGCGCTGTGGCTGGCCGGGATGGTCGACACGCCCGCCATCGCGCTCAACATCGGCGGCATCGCGAACATCACCGTCGTGCGGCCGGGTGCCGCGCCGATCGCCTACGACACCGGGCCGGGCAACGCGCTCATGGACGCCGTCGTGGAGGTCATCTCCGGCGGCCGGCGCCGCCAGGACACCGACGGCGAGTTCGCCGGGCGCGGCAGCGTCCGGGAGGACATGCTGAAGAAGCTGCTGCGCGACCCGTACTACGCCAAGCCGTGGCCGAAGTCGACGGGCAAGGAGCACTTCAACGCCGAGTACCTGCAGGGGTTTCCGACCGTTCCCGCCGAGGACGTGCTGCGCACGCTGGCCGAGCTGACCGCGCGCACGATCGCGGACGCCTGCCGCGCGCACGACGCCGCCGTGGTGGTCGGCTCCGGCGGCGGGATGCGCAACCCGGTGCTCGTGGAAGCGCTCACGCGGGCGCTCGACCCGATCCCGTTGCAGATCAGCGACGCCCTCGGCCTGCCGCGCGACGGCAAGGAGGCCTACCTCGCCGCTCTGCTCGGGTTCCTGACGTGGCACGGCATCCCGGGCAACACGCCGTCCGCGACCGGTGCGTCCGGGCCGCGGCTGCTTGGCAGCATCACGCCCGGCAACGGGCCGCTGCGGATGCCGGAACCGCACGGCACCGCCGTGACCAAGCTGAAGATGGGGGAGCCGAAGTGCGCGGACTAGACCTCGCGATCATCGCCCTGTTCCTCGTCGGCATGCCGCTGCTCGGCACGTGGATCGGGGGCAGGCAGAAGTCGGCCACCGACTACTTCGTGAGCGAGAAGCGCATCTCGTGGTGGGTGGTGTGCCTGTCGGTGGTGTCGGCGGAGACGTCGACGCTCACCGTGCTGAGCGTGCCGGTGATCGCGTACATGGCGACACCCGCGCAGGGCGGCATGACGTACCTGACGCTCGCGCTCGGGTACATCGTCGGCCGGATCATCGTGTCGTTCGTGCTGCTGCCGCGGTACGTGAAGGGCGACCTCGTCACGGCGTACGCGTATCTCGGCCAGCGGTACGGCAACGGCATGCGCGCCACGGCGTCCATCACGTTCCTGTTCACCCGCCTGCTCGCCGACGGCATCCGGCTCTTCGCCACGGCCATCCCGATCAAGGTGGTGCTCGCGCAGTACGGCATCACCGCCTCGTACTGGGTGATCGTGCTGGCGCTGGGCATCGCGATGGTGTTCTACAGCTTCTTCGGCGGCGTGCGCGCGGTCGTGTGGGTCGACGCGATCCAGATGCTCTGGTACGTCCTGGGCGGCATCGTGGTGATCTGGGTGCTGGCCGGGAAGCTTCCGGACGGCTGGTTCGGCAGGGCCGCCGACGCCAACAAGTTCCAGCTCTTCGACTTCACCTCGTCACCGCTGACGGGCGCCTACCCGTTCGTCGCGGCGTTCTTCGGCGGTGCGCTGCTGTCGATGGCCTCGCACGGCGCGGACCAGCTGATCGTGCAGCGGCTCATGGCCACGCGGGACGTGAAGGCCGCGCAGAAGGCGTTGATCGCCTCCGGTTTCGTGGTGTTCCTGCAGTTCGCGTTCTTCCTGTTCATCGGCGTGATGATGTGGGCTTTCTACAACGGCGTCGACCCGGTGAAGGACCTGGGGCTCAACAACAAGGACGAGCTGTTCGCCCACTTCATCGTCACCATGCCGAGCGGCTTGTCCGGCTTCGTCATCGCCGGCATCCTCGCCGCCGCGCTGTCGTCGTCGCTGGGCGCCCTGGCGTCCTCGACGGTGACCGACGTCTACGAACGCGTCCGCAAGACCCCGATGACCGACGAGGAACGCCTGCGCCACGGCCGGATCTGGACACTGGTGTGGGCCGGGCTGCTGATCGTCTGCGCGGGCGTGTTCGCTTCCTCGAACAAGACCACCGCCGACCCGATCGTGGTGCAGGCGCTCGGCATCGCCGGCTACACCTACGGCGCGCTGCTCGGGGCCTTCCTCCTCGGCCTGGTCTTCCGGCGCGTCACGCAGGCGGACGCGATCATCGCGTTCGTGTCGACGGTGCTCGTGGTGGGCTTCGTGATCCTGGGCGTCAAGTTCGTCGGCACGACCCCGACGATCGACTTCGCGAAGGCGGACGCGACGCGCAAGTCGTTGACCGGCTGGTGGAACACGCCCCTGGGGGTGGCGGTCACGCTGCTGGTCGGCGGGTTGCTGTCACTGCGGCACTCCTCCGAGCCGCGGTCAGGCGCTGTGCCGGTAGGCGACGAGCTCGACGTGGAGCCGAAAGCCTAGGCGGTCGAACATCCGCTGCGAGCTCTCGTTGCCCGAGTGGATCGACGCGGCGGCCTGCGGTCGTGCACCGTGGTCCGCCGCGAGCTTCCACAGCAGTTCGGTGACGAGCGCCGCACCCACGCCCTGACCGCGCACGTCCGGTTCGACGGCCACGAAGTCGACGTAGTACTCCTCCGGCTGGGCTTTGCCCGCCGCGTACCCGAGCACGCGTTGGCCGTCCATGGCGACGACGACCGTGCGCTTCTCCGGGTTGGATTCCACGAGCTGCTTGCCGGACAGGTAGGTCCGCGGAAAACATCGCTCGTGCAGCACCGCGACGGCCTCGTGCACGTGCGGGTCGGTCGGCAGGATGCGCATCTCCCGCTCGCTGGGGCACTTCGCGTCCCTCAGCAGCAACGTGCGCAGGTCCCCGTTGTCGAGGATGTGGATGGCACTCGCCTTGCCGGCGCTGAAGCCGTGCCGCTCGGCGAACGCCGCCAGCCGCCGGTGAGCGGTGTGCCCGTACAGCTCGAGGTCGGTGATGCCGCTGAACATCTCGGCGGCCCGCCGGAACATCGAGTCCGCGGTCTGGTCCCAGATCCGGCTGCCCGCCGGGTGGTTGACCGGAACGTCGACGAACGGCCCGTGCAGCCACGCACGGCCCAGCTCCTGGTCGACCTCGACGCTGAGCATGCCGGTGATGTTGTCGTCTGCGTCGGTGGCGACCACCGTGCAGTCGGCCCAGCTCGGTTCGAACTCGCCGAGCTCCGCGCGGAGCTCTTCGACTGTCTCACCGAGGTAACCGATGTGGTGCGCCTTGTCGGCCTGGAGCCGGACCAGCAGCGCCATCGTGGCGCCGAGGTCGCCAGGTTCGGCGAAACGGATGTCGTACATACGAGGAATGGTTGCTCGCACGGCCGTTCGAAGCGAGGGAGTTTTCGCGGCTGTCCCACCCAGCAGCCCGTACCAGCACAAACACCGTTCTACCTGGGATGACGGGTATAATCGCGCGGTGCCCGCCGGAGACGGCCCCACCGACTCGGTGACGGGTGCCGTCCAGGAGCGTCACCCCGGCCACGAGGTGCAGACCACCCGCACGTGGTGAGCGCGAGCGACCTCCTCACCCGGTCGAGGGCATGGCTGACGTGAGGCTCGTCTCACCATGTCGACAAATCGACAGGTGATCCCGGCCGCGACACCCAGATTCGGGCTTGCAGCCCAGGTGAGGGTGGGGGACTCTTCTACAGTGAGTGAGGAAACGATCCAACTCGATCTCAACGAATCCGGGGTGGCCGTCGACCTGCCGCTGCCGACGAACAACCGGGACCAGGTCCAGGGCGTTCCGTACCGGCCGGTCGAATTCCGTGACGATGATCTGCCCACCGCACTCGAACGTGCTGCCGCCTGGTTGCGGCAGACGCAGGAGTGGCTGGGCGAACCCGTGGACGTCATCGCGGTCCACCTGGACTACGACGACACCAAGGGCAACCCGTACTACGACCTCAAGTTGCTGTGCAACGACGAGGACCTGGCGGGTGTGCCGAGGGTCATCCGTGACAAGGAAGGTGCCGCTACCGGGGAGTAGCTTTTACGGCTACTTTCGGAGGCATGTCGGATCTCGTGTACCCCCCGGTGATCGCCGCGGCCAAGCTCATGTTTCGCGTGCTCGACCTGCGGATCACCGTCAAAGGGGCGCACCACGTGCCACGTGAGGGTGGGGCGGTGCTGGCGCTGAACCACGTCAGCTACCTCGACTTCATCTTCGGTGGTTACGGGGCGCTCCCGTCGGGACGCCTCACGCGGTTCATGGCGAAGCACGAGATCTTTGCCAACAAGATCGCAGGCCCGCTCATGCGCGGCATGCACCACATCCCCGTCGACCGGAGCGCGGGTCAGGCCTCCTACCAGCAGGCACTGTCCGCGCTCCGCGACGGTGAGGTCGTCGGGATCTTCCCCGAGGCCACGATCAGCCAGTCGTTCACCGTCAAGGAGATCAAGTCCGGCGCGAACCGGCTGGCGCACGAGGCGGGCGTGCCACTCGTCCCCGCCGCCCTGTGGGGCACGCAGCGGCTGTGGACCAAGGGCCGCAAGAAGGACCTCACGCAGCGGCACGTGCCCGTCACCATCCTGATCGGCGAGCCGTTCGAGGCCTCCGCCGACGACTCCGGCGACGCGCTGCTGCGGCAGCGGATGCAGGAGCTGCTCGACACCGCCCAGCGCGACTACCCCAACGAGCCCGGTGCCTGGTGGGTGCCGCGGCACCTCGGAGGCACCGCGCCGACGCCCGAAGAGGCCGCGCAGCTCGACGCGCGCAGGCCCGGATAAGCCCCCTGACCTGCGGGTGCAAGGTTTCTACAAGCTCGGCCGTGCAGAGTGGGCACCGCACACCGGAAGCGGTGGGGTTGGAACTGGGGGACGCCACCCCGGCCGGTGTGCGAGCTGCGTCGGTGCGATGACCGGACCTGCCCGAGGAGGAAGGTCGCCGCGCCGGCGCAGTCGTTCCACCCGAAAGGCCGCGGCCGGAGCCGGCTCTTGCCCCCCAGGCGCTGCTCCGGTCGCCCTTCCGCGCCGCTAGGCCTCGTCGGCCGCCGCGGGGGCCTCGGCCGGAACGGCGGGCTCAGCCGGAACGGCGGGCTCAGCCGGAACGGCGGCGGGAGGCCGGGACGGCTCGTCGCCCTTCGTGCGCAGCCGCTGCGAGATCACCTGCGAGATGCCGTCACCGCGCATCGAGACGCCGTAGAGCGCGTCCGCGATCTCCATGGTCGGCTTCTGGTGCGTGATGATCAGCAGCTGCGACCGTTCCCGCAGCTGCTCGAACAGGCTGATCAGGCGGTGCAGGTTCGTGTCGTCCAGCGCCGCCTCGACCTCGTCCATCACGTAGAACGGTGAGGGGCGGGCGCGGAAGATGGCCACCAGCATCGCCACGGCGGCCAGTGACTTCTCGCCGCCGGAGAGCAGCGACAGGCGCTTGACCTTCTTGCCGGGCGGGCGGGCCTCCAGCTCGATGCCGGTGGTCAGCATGTCGCCGGGCTCGGTCAGCACCAGCCGGCCCTCGCCGCCGGGGAACAGCACCTTGAAGACGACCTCGAACTCGCGTGCCACGTCCTCGTAGGCCAGCGTGAAGACCTCGAGGATCTTGTCGTCGACCTCCTTCACGACGGTGAGCAGGTCGCGGCGGGTGTCCTTGATGTCCTCCAGCTGCGTGGAGAGGAACTTGTAGCGCTCCTCCAGCGCGGCGAACTCCTCCAGCGCCAGCGGGTTGACCTTGCCCAGCAGCGACAGGTCGCGCTCGGCGCGCTTGGCGCGGCGGGCCTGGGTGTCGCGGTCGTAGGGCATCGGCTGCGGCTCGGAGACCTGCTCGCCGCGTTCCTTCGCGGCCTCGTACTCGGCGACCTCCGCGGCGCTGGCGGGCACCATGACGTCCGGGCCGTACTCGTTGACCAGGTCGTCGAGGCCGATGCCGAAGTCCTCGGCGATCTTGGTCTCCAGCTGCTCGATGCGCAGGCGCTGCTCGGCGCGCAGCACCTCGTCGCGGTGCACGGCGTCGACGAGCTTCTCCAGCTCGCCGGACATCTCACGCACCAGGTTGCGCACCTGGGTCAGCAGCAGCTCGTGCTGGGCCCGGCGTTCCTGGGCCTGGTCGCGTTCACGGGCGGCGCGGGCCAGCGAGACCTCGATGCGTTCCAGCGCCTGCTCACCGCCGCGCACGACGGCCCTCGCGACCACGGCGCCACGGGCCCGGTGGGCGGTGGCACGGGCGTGGCGTTCGCGGGCCTCGCGTTCGGCACGGGCGGCGCGGCGCAGGCCGTCCGCCTTGCCCTGCAGCGCACGCGCGCGTTCCTCGGCGGTGCGCTGCACGAGCCGGGCGTCCATCTCGGCCTGGCGGGCCTGGGCCAGCTCGGCGGCCAACGCGTCGCGCTGGTCGGTGTCCGGCTCGTCGTCGAGGGTCTGCTCCTCCTCGGCCATCAGCAGCCGCTCTTCGAGCTCGCCCAGCTTCAGCAGGGCTTCCTCGCGTGAACGTTCGACCTTCGCGCGCTGCTCGGTGATGCGGTCGACCTCGGCCTGCGCGGACCGCACGGCCGCGGCCATCCGGTTCAGCCGCTCGCCGGAGCGGGCCTGGCGGACCTTGGCCTCCTGCACGGCGTCCTTCACGGCGTCGAGCACCTTGCGGCGGGCCTGCTGCTCGGCACGGGCGCCCTCCAGCGCGGCGGAGGCGTGCTCCAGCGCGCGTTCGGCGGTGCCGAGCTGCTCCTGGGCCTCGTCGACGGCGGCCTGCACCTCGATCACGCTCTGGCCCTGGCCGCCGGAACCACCGACGGCCCAGTCCGCGCCGAAGAGGTCACCGTCACGGGTCACCGCGCGCACGTCCAGCCGTGCCGCCACGTCCAGGTCGTCCACCACGGCGAGGCGGTCCAGCGCGCGGGCCAGTGCCGGGCGCAACGCCTCCGGGGCGTGCACGACGTCGATCGCCCACCGCGCGCCGTGCGGCAGCGGGCCCCACTGCGCGGTGTCCACGGGGGATCCGCCGGAGCCGATCAGCACACCCGCGCGGCCGGCGTCCTTCTCCTTCAACAGCTTCAGCGCGGCCAGCGCGCCCTCGCCGGACGACACCGCCACGGCGTCGGCGATCGGGCCCAGCGCGGCGGCCATCGCCACCTCGTAGCCGGGCTCGACGGTCAGCAGCGCGGCCACGGATCCCAGCAGGCCCGGCACGTCCGATGCGAGCAGCGCACCGGCGCCGTCCTTGCGGGTCAGGCCGAGTGACAGGGCGTCCACACGGGCCCGCCACGACGCGATGTCGCGTTCGGCCGTGCGCTCGGCCTTGACCAGCTCCTCGACGCGCTGCCGTGCGGCGTCGTTGGACTGCACGGCCTGGCGGTGGCGTTCGTCGAGGTCGTGGTCGTCCTCGTCCTCGGTGCCGGTGACCTCGCGGGCCTCGGCCAGTTCCATCGCGGCGTACTCGGCGCGCTCGACGGACTCCGCGAGCGTCACGGACAGCCGTTCGATCTCCTCGGCGGTCGCGTTCGTCTTGCTGCGCAACGCCTCCACCTGACCGGACAGGCGCGCGAGGCCCTCCCGGCGGTCGGCGATCGCGCGCACGGCGGCGATGTGCGCCTTCTCCGCCTGCGAGACCATGCGCTCCAGCTCGGACCGCGTCTCCACGGCCTCGGCGAGTGCGATGCGGGCCTCGGTCACGCCCTCCTGGAGCTCCAGCTCCATGGCGGCGGTCTCCTCGGCCTCGCGTTCGAGGTCGTCGGGGTCACGACCGCGCGAGGGCGCGTCCACGTCCGCGGACAGGTGCCGCGCGCGTTCCGCGGCCAGCCGGACCGTGCCGCGCAGCCGTTCCTCCAGAGCGGACAGCCGGTACCAGGTGTCCTGGGCGGCCTGCAGCTTCGGCGTGTCGGCCGCGACCCGCTCCTCCAGCTCGTTCTGCTGGTACTGCGCCGCCTGCAACGACTTCTCGACCTCGGCGCGGCGCTCGCGGGCCTTCGCCTCGTCGTGCTCCTCCTGGGCGATGGCCTCGCGCTGCGTCACCAGGTCGTCGGCGAGCAGGCGGAGCTTCGAGTCCCGCAGCTCGATCTGCACGACCTGCGCGCGGCGGGCGATCTCGGCCTGCTTGCCCAGCGGCTTGAGCTGGCGGCGCAGCTCGGCGGTGAGGTCGGTCAACCGGGTCAGGTTGGCCTGCATCGCCTCCAGCTTGCGCAGCGCTTTTTCCTTGCGCTTGCGGTGCTTGAGGACACCGGCGGCCTCCTCGACGAACGCGCGCCGTTCCTCCGGTTTGGACTCCAGGATCGCGGCGAGCTGGCCCTGGCCGACGATCACGTGCATCTCGCGGCCGATGCCGGAGTCCGACAGCAGCTCCTGGATGTCCATCAGGCGGCAGGAGCTGCCGTTGATCTCGTACTCGGTGGCGCCCTCGCGGAACATCCGGCGGGTGATCGACACCTCGGTGTACTCGATCGGCAGCACGCCGTCGGAGTTGTCGATCGTCAGCGTCACCTCGGCGCGGCCCAGCGGCGCGCGGCCGGACGTGCCGGCGAAGATGACGTCCTCCATCTTGCCGCCGCGCAGGTCCTTGGCGCCCTGCGTGCCCATGACCCAGCGCAGTGCGTCGAGCACGTTGGACTTGCCGGACCCGTTGGGGCCGACCACACAGGTGATGCCGGGCTCGAAGCGCAGCGTGGTAGCCGAGGCGAAGGACTTGAAGCCCTTCAGCGTCAGGCTCTTGAGATGCACGCCGCGCAGAGTACCCAAACGCTTGCGGCAGCTGCGGGAGGCCGGGCCGACCAGCGGTTCTACGGACGCAGGGTGACCAGCAGGCCGCCCTCGTCGGACACCTCCAGCCGGTCGATCTGGTCGAGCCGGAACGACGTGGAACCCGGAATCCGCTCGTCAGCGGCGTGGTCGGAACCCCACCAGCCGCCGATCTCGCGCTGGCCGCGCCGGTCGAACACGATGACCTTGCAGCGCGCGCCCGGTTTGACGTTGTCCAGCTTGAACCGCATCTCGGTGCCCCAGGTCTTCTGGATCATCGCGACCTCGGCGTCCACCCCGGTCCCCTGGTCCCGCGCGGCCCACGTCGGTGGCGGCGCGGGTTGCAGGAACAGGACGCCGCCGGCGAGCGCGAGAGCGACGAGGACGGCGGCGCAGACCAGGAGCACGCGGCGCCGGTGGCCCCGGTTCTGCCGGGGCGGCTGGGCGGGCATGTCGTCGAGGTGCTCGACGTCGTGCAGGGTCAGCCGGCCGAGCAGGCCCGGCAGCGGGGCGAACCGCAGCAGCTCGGCCCGGCAGGCCTCGCAGCCGGGCAGGTGGCGTTCGAACGCGGACCGCTCCCTCAGGTCGAGCGATCCGAAGAGGTAGGCGCCGACGTCGACGGTGTGCGTGCAGCTCACGCCTCGGTCACCCCTCTCTCCTCCAACGCGTCGCGCAGCGCCCGCAGTGCGTAGAAACAGCGCGACTTGACCGTGCCCGGCGGGACGCCGAGCGTCTTGGCGGCCTCCGCGACCGTGCGGCGCCGGTAGTACAGCTCGATGACGACCGCGCGGTGCTCGGGCGTGAGGGCCCTCAGCGCCGAGGCGATCTGCCACGTTTGCAGGACGTGCTCGACCTGGTCGCTGACCGGTGGCAGGTCCACCGGTTCGAGCGGCACCTCGGTCGCCCGTGCGTTGCGGCGCCGGTACCCGGAGATCACCAGGTTCTTCGCGACCGTGTAGAGCCACGGCGCCGCGTCGTCGGGGTTCAGCTCGTCGTGGTGCCGCCACGCGCGCAGCAGCGTCTCCTGCACGACGTCCTCCGCCTGCTGGTAGTCGCCGTCGACCAGCCGCAGCACGTAGTGCAGCAACGGGCCTCGCCAGCGTTCGTACAGCTGGATGAGGACGTCTTCACCGGAGTCCACGCTTCCCCACTACGCCACTCGGTCCCGAAAGGTTCAACGCCCAGGAGGTTCAACGCCCGGGAGGTTCAACGCTCGACGAAGCCGGTCAGCCCGCCACGCGGCGTGGACCACTGCTCACCCACAGAGTCGACCTTCCCGGGAGTTTCACCCGAACGGAGAGCCTCCAGCAGTTGTTCACATTTCTCCCGTGGCCCCTCCGCGACCACCTCCACGCGGCCGTCCTCCCGGTTCGAAGCACTCCCGACCAGGCCTAGTTCCAGTGCTCGGGCCCGCGTCCACCAGCGAAAACCCACACCCTGCACCCGGCCGCGCACCCATGCGTTCAGTCGTACGTCCACCTCCGAATGGTCGCGCAGTGACCGAAGGTGACCGAAGACGCACTCGGGGGTTATCACCCATTAGTGGTACGGTCCCCAGCCGTGAGTGCCCGCAGCCTCTTACTCGGCCTGCTGATCGGTGCAACCGGCGTCGGCGGTCTCGCCTTCAGCGGTACCTCCCCTCTCGGCATCAGCTTCAACACCGCCGCGCAGCAGGAGAGCACCGGTTCGGCGAACCAGTTCGGATCGGGCAGCGTCGCCGCACCGGGCAGGCAGACCGTCGAAGGCACGCCGGTGCCGGGCACCGCCACCCCGCCGTCGTCCTCCTCCGCTCCCGCCACGTCCTCGACGACGGCGACGCCTTCTTCCTCCTCTTCTTCGTCCGCGGCTCCCACCACCACGACCACGACGACGTCCGAGGCGCCCAAGCCGGCGGACCCGCCGAAGCCGCCGGCCGGGGACAAGACGCCGGAGCAGGCCGTGCTCGCCCTCGTGAACGACGCGCGCGCCGCCAAGGGCTGCAAGGCGGTCGTGATCGACGACCGCATCACCACCGCGGCGCAGGCGCACAGCACCGACATGGCGAGCCGCAAGTACTTCAGCCACGACACCCCCGAGGGCGTGGACTTCGCCGAGCGCATGAAGGCGGCCGGCTACCCGAAGCCCGGCGGCGAGAACATCGCGCAGGGCTACCGCACTCCCGAGCAGGTCATGCAGGGGTGGATGAACTCGTCCGGCCACCGGGCGAACATCGAGAACTGCAAGTTCACGACCATGGGCGTCGGCGTCGACACCCGCGGTTTCTACTGGACGCAGGACTTCGGCTACTGACGGCTGATGACGGCCACTGACGGTTCGAGCAGGGGAAACTTCGTGTACGAGAGTCCGGAACCCAGCGCGCGTTCGCGCTTCCGCGGTGCGCCGCAGATCGTCCTCGCCGCCTCCGGCGTGGTGCTGGCCACCGTCTTCGCCGCAGTCGCCTCGCTGGCCGCCGGCTCGGACTCGGCCTCAGAGGCGCCCACGCAGCAGCAGCCGCGCAAGGAGGCCGTGCGCGACGCGCTGAGCATCGTGCCGACCTCGGCGCCCACCTCGTCCTCGGTGGAGGTGACCACGACGACGTCCGAGACGACCACGTCGGCCACCACGACCACGACGAAGCGGCCGACGCGGGTCACCACGATCACGCGCCCGGACGGCACCACGACCACGGTGACGACCGAGGAGCCGCCGCCGGTGGTCACGAACCCGACGACGACCACGAGCTCGTCCACGTCGAAGCCCGCCGACCCGACGTCGGTGACCACCACGACCACCGCGGCGACGAGCACGAGTCCAACGACTCCGCCTGCTTAGGGTTACGCCCGTCACCACGACGTGACGCAGAGCTACACGAAGGTGTGGCTCTGCTGAGGTCGTGGTGCGTTTCCGCCGATAACTCGAACGCAAAGCCATCCAACCGGGTTTCCCACGAGGAGATGGGTGTGTTCGAGGAAGATCATCCGCAGTCACCCGATGCACCGGCCACGCCGGGCAAGAAGCGCGTCGGCTCGGCGGTCGTGCTCGCCGCCGGCGGTGTCGTCGTGGCCACGCTGTTCGCCACCGTCGCCGCCATGCTCGCCGCCTCCGGCCAGGAGGCCGCCCCGGAGCGCGCGTCGGCCGACGTCGTGCAGACGATCACCTCGGTGGCCCCGGACGGCAGCACCAGCACCGTCGTCGTCACGGTCCCCGCGGCGGCCAAGGCCTCCGGCAAGGCCGGTTCCGACCGCAAGCAGGCCGCCCGTCCAGGCGAGCAGCCCCCTTCGCACGACCCGGCCGTGCCACCGCAGGTGACGACGAACCCGGACGCGCCGGGCGAGACGCACAGCAACCCGCCGACGTCGTGGACCGAGCCGGCCACGTCGACCTCCTCGGCCGGGTCGTCCACGGCGACCACGCCACCGGTCCCGCCGTCGTCGGGCACCAGCAGCTCGCCGGTGCCGCCGAAGCCGTAGGTCCTAGGGTTCGAACCGGTAGCCCATGCCGGCTTCGGTCAGCAGGTGGCGCGGCCGTGCGGGCTCCGGTTCGAGCTTGCGGCGCAGCTGGGCGAGGTAGACCCGCAGGTAGTGCGTCTCCTTCTCGTACGCGGGTCCCCAGACGTCGCGCAGCAGCTGTTTCTGCGCCACCAGCTTGCCCGTGTTGCGCGCCAGCACCTCCAGCAGTCCCCACTCGGTGGGCGTGAGGTGCACCTCCGCGCCGTCCTTCAGCACCCGCTTGGCCGCCAGGTCCACGGTGAACGACGCCGTCCGCACGACGGGCTCGTCCTCGGGCCCGGTGGCGGCGCAGCGGCGGACGGCGGCGCGCAGCCGGGCCAGCAGCTCGTCCATGCCGAACGGTTTCGTCACGTAGTCGTCGGCACCGGCGTCCAGCGCGTCGACCTTGTCGCGGGAGTCGGTGCGGGCGGAGAGCACGATGATCGGCAACGTCGTCCAGCCGCGCAGGCCCGCGATGACGTCGGTGCCGTCCATGTCGGGCAGGCCCAGGTCGAGGACCACGACGTCGGGCCTGCCGTCGGCGGCCAGCCGCAGCGCCGTCGCGCCGTCGGGCGCGGTGAGCACCTCGTAGCCGCGTGCGGCGAGGTTGATCCGCAGCGCGCGCACGATCTGCGGCTCGTCGTCGACGACCAGCACCTTCGTCACAGCTGTCCCTCCTGCGCCGGCAGCGAGATCACGACGGTGAGGCCGCCGCCGGGCGTGTCCTCCACGGTGATCGTGCCCGCCATGGCCTCGGTGAAGCCCTTCGCCACGCTCAGACCGAGACCGACACCACCCGGCGTGCGGTCGCCGAGGCGCTGGAACGGGGCGAACACCGCCTCCGCCGACCCGCTGGGCAGGCCGCGGCCGTGGTCGACGACCCGCAGCTCCACCTCGCTGCCGTGGGCACTGGCCCGCACGGCCACGGCACCGGCGTACCGCAGCGCGTTGCCGACGACGTTCGCGATCACCCGTTCGAGCAGTCCGACATCCGCGCGCACCGGCGGCAGCGACTCGGGGACGTCGACCTCGATGTCACCGCTCAGGCCCCGCAACGCCAGCGCGACGGCCTCGTAGTAGCCGACCGCGCGGAACTGCGGTTCGACGGCGCCGGTCGCGAGCCGCGAGGAGTCGAGCAGGTTGTCGACGAGCCCGGTGAGCCGGTCCGCCGACTCCTCCACGGTCTCCAGCAGCTCGGCCGTGTCCTGCGCCGACAGCGTCAGCTCCGGGTCGCGCAACGCCCCCACGGACGCCTTGATCGAGGTCAGCGGGGTGCGCAGGTCGTGACCGACGGCGGAGAGCAACGCGGTGCGCAGCTCGGTCCGCGAGGCCTGACGCTGGGCCTCCGCAGCCTGGTCCGCGACCCGTTGCTGGCGCAGCGCCAGCAGGGCCTGGCCCGCGGCCGCCTCCAGCACCCGCCGGTCGGACGCCCGCAACGACCGCCCGCGTGCTGCCAGGTGCACGTCCGGTGTGACCGCGACGTCGATCTCGGCGTCGTCGGGCTCGTCCGGCGGGTTGGCGCCCACGGCCGCCACGCGCTGCCACCGGCCCTCGCCGCGTTCGAGCATCGCGACCGACGCCAGCCCGAAGTTCTCGCGCACCTTTTCGAGCAGTCGCGCGACCGGATATGGGTCCGTGAGCACGGTGCGCGCGTACGAGGCGAGGAGCGTGGCCTCGGTACGAGCGCGCGCGGCCTGGGTGGCGCGGCGGGCGGCGGAGTCCACCACCAGCGCGGTCGACACGCCCACGATGATCATCGCGAAGAAGGTGAGCACGTTCTGCTGCGCGTCGATCGTGAACGTGTAGACGGGCTCGGTGAAGTAGAAGTTCAGCAGCAACGCGCTGACCAGCGCCGCCGTGACCGCAGGACCGAGCCCGCCGACGATCGCGACGACCAGGGTGACCAGCAGGTACGCGATGACGTTCGTGGAGAAGTTCACGCCCTCCCGCAGCGTGGCGCCCACCGCCGTGACCACCGCGGGCCCCGCCACGGCCAGGAACCAGCCCCACGCGAGCCGGCTCGGCCGGAGCGGACTGGCGGCGAACCGCGCGCGCCGGCCACCGCCGCTCGCCGGGTGCGTGACCATGTGGACGTCGATAGCGCCGGACTCCTGCACGACCGTCGACCCGATCCCGGCGGAGAACGCGCGCGCGAGCCGCGACCGGCGCGAGGTGCCGACCACCAGCTGGGTGGCGTTCACCCCGCGCGAGAACTCCATCAGCGCGGTCGGCACGTCGTCGCCGACGACGGTGTGGAACGTGGCCCCGACGTCCTCGGTTAGCTTGCGGTACTTCTGCAACGAGTGCGGATCGGCGCCCGCGAGGCCATCACCGCGTAGGACGTGCACGACGAGGAGGTCGCCACCCGCGCGCGTGGCGATGCGGCGCGCGCGACGGATGAGCGTCTCGCTCTCCTGGCCGCCGGTGATGGCGACGACGACACGTTCGCGGGTCTCCCACGTGTCGGTGATCTGCTGTTCGGCGCGATAGCGCAGCAGTGCGACGTCGACCTGGTCCGCGACCCACAGCAGCGCGAGCTCCCGCAACGCCGTGAGGTTCCCGACGCGGAAGTAGTTGCCGAGCGCGGCGTCGATCTTCGCGGCCGCGTAGACGTCGCCGTGCGCGAGCCTGCGCCGCAAAGCCTCCGGCGTGAGGTCGACCAGCTGGGTCTGTTCCGCTTTGCGCACGACCTCGTCCGGGACGGTTTCCTGCTGCGGTACGCCCGTTATGCGATGAACGACGTCATTGAGTGATTCGAGGTGTTGCACGTTCACGGTGGAGAGCACATCAATGCCGGCGTCGAGCAGTTCTTCGACATCTTGCCACCGTTTTGCATTACGGGAGCCCGGCACGTTCGTGTGGGCGAGCTCGTCCACGACGGCGACCTCGGGCGCACGGGCCAGCACGGCGTCCACGTCCATCTCGGTGAGCTCGACACCGCGGTGCGTGCTGTGCCGGCGCGGCACGGTTTCCAGCCCCGCGACCAGTCCGGCGGTCTTCGCGCGGCCGTGCGTCTCCACGAACCCGACGACCACGTCCGTGCCGCGTTCCCTGCGGCGATGCGCCTCGCCGAGCATCGCGAACGTCTTGCCGACACCGGGAGCGGCACCGAGGTAGATGCGGAGCTCGCCACGCCTGGGTTTCGCACTCACGAAGCCAGTCTGCCCCCGAGCCCGCACCGGCCGTTCGGGGGTACGCATTGCGCCACCCGGCCACCGGACCGTTCGTTCGCCGATGTTCGTCACATGTTCTGTCCCGCCGGATTCATGCCCGCGCACGCCGACCGTTCGAGTGAAGCGAACTGCGCTTTTTACGCCGTTTACCAGCACATTCATGTGTTCCGGACGCGGCCTGTGACACCTCCGGTCACCACAACGGCCGAATGGGTTATCGGCAGTTGGCGGATAGCGCGCGGAGCGTGAATGAGGGAAAGTGCCAGGGTTCGTGTCCGAATTCGGACAATCACATGCGCGCGGAGAAACGATGCCCACCACCGTCACCAACCACGAGGCACTTCAACTCGTGGTGGCCGTGCACCGGCTGGTGCGAAGTCTTCGACAGGCCGCTCCGGCCCGTCGTCTGCAACCCACCCAGTTATTGGTGCTGTCAGAACTGAGCACCCACGGCCCTATGCGGATCGGCGAGATCGCGGTGCGCGCACTCTGTTCGCAACCGACCGCCACAACGGTCGTGACCAGCCTGGAGTCCACCGGGCTGGTGCGCAGGGAGCCCGACGCGGCCGATGGCAGAGCCACGATTGTCGTGCTCACCGAAGTCGGTCGCGACACGATCCTGTCGCTTGCTCACGGCGAAGCCGAACTATTGAGTGAAAGAATGTCCGAACTTTCGCCGGAAGACCGCGAACTCCTGCGGGCGGCCATGCCCGTATTGCGCCACCTGGCCGAACCGCAGGAAAACAAGTAGGAGCGGGACCCCCCGACGGGTCCCGCTCCCGGATTACTTGCTCGGTGACACAGAAGTGGGTGTCACCGAGTTCGAGGGTGCGCCACTGGAAGGCGGTGGCGCGCTCGAACCCGTCACACTCGGCGCTGATGACGGAGTGTCCGCACTCGGTGTCACGGTGTAACAGACACCGTTTTCGTAGTCGATCTTCGGGCGGGGATACTGGTTCGCCGGAATCATCGGCTCGTCACCGCGGTTGCTGCAGCCGTAGTGCCGGTCGGCCGCGTTGATGGGCTGCCCGTCCTCGTCGTACAGCAGCACGTTGGTGAGCAGCTTGCCGTTCTCGTCGCGGACGTAGATGTTCTCGTACTCGCGCACCACCGGGCTCGAGTACGACTGCCGCGCCGCGTTGCCGAACCGCAGCTGGTCGGACGCCACGTCGACCACCGAGAACAGCACGCCGACCGCCAGTGCGCTGACCGGCAGGCTGAACCACAGCCACCGGCGGTCGACCTTGGACCGCGGCGCCGCGAACACCGACACCACGGCGACAGCCGCCACGGCGAGGAACCCGAGCAGGTCGCGACCGGCCAGCAGCACGGCCGCCAGACCGAGCAGACCGGCCCGCACCAGCCACCACGCGGGCTGCAGCGACCGCAGGTACGTCAGCGCGCGTTCAGCCGGCGTGCCCTCCTGCGGCGTCAGCCACTCCTTGACCTTGATCGTCTCGCGCAGGTTCATCACCTCGGTCTGCGCGGGACCGCGGTCCTGCACCAGCGCGAGGCTCAGCACGGCGATCACCGCGGGCAGCAGCAGGATCGCCGGCTCGCGCAACGCCGTGACGCCCGCGAGCAGCGTGATCCCCGTGGCGATCGCGAGCCCCCACGCCGCCGCACGCGGCCGCGTCAGCAGCGGCTGCTTCGCCGTCACCGGCAGCCGTTCGGTCCGCGGCGGGTACCCGGCCGCCTGGCGCAGCTCCTGCGCGTACTGCTCGGGCGAACCCAGCCGCTGCTCCAGCGTCTCGTCCTCGCCCAGTTCGGTCGACAGCTCCGCGACGTGCGCCTCGACGTCCTCCATGATCTCGGCGACCTCGTGCGGAGGCAGGTCGTCGAGCGCCGCCCGCATCCCGGCCACGTAGTGCTCGACACCGAGTGCCTGCGTGTTCATGCGACCTCCCCGAGCAAGCCGTCCAGCGTGCTCGCGAACGACCGCCACGTGTCCCTCGACTCGGCCAGGCGCAGCCGTCCCGGCTCGTTGATGCTGTAGTACTTGCGGTGCGGGCCCTCTTCGCTCGGCACCACGTACGAGGTCAACATCCCCGCGTTGTAGAGCCGTCGCAGCGTGCCGTACACCGACGCGTCCCCCACGTCGTTCAATCCCCCGGCGCGCAGTCTGCGCACCACGTCGTAGCCGTACCCGTCGTCCTTGCGCAGCACCGCAAGCACGGCGAGGTCCAGCACCCCCTTGAGCAGTTGACTGGTGTCCATGGCCCCTCCGACCCGCTGTTGCGCCGTGGACACTACTACGCATCGCGCAGTACTGTCCAACCCGTTGGTCCGGCGGCGCGAAACGGGACGGCCTCCCAGGTCAGCGCCCTGGGAGGCCGTTTCCGGAGCGTCTCGCTCAGCTCTTGCACCCCGATGACCCGGTCGGCTCACCGAACTTCACGGCGCCGAGCGTGATCTTGGTCTTGGCGTCGGGCGTGCTGCCCGCCGGCGCGGACTGGCTGACCACGACCCAGTTGCGGTCCACCACCTGCTGCCTGCCCTGCCCGGTCGCGTCCTCCGAGCCCAGCAGGAGGAACCCCGCCGCCTGCAACGTGTCCTGCGCCTTCTGCAGGTCGAGGCACACGACGTTCGGCACCGTCCCCTTCGCGGGCGGCGGCTGGCTCGTCGGCGCGTCCGTGGGCTTGCGGACCTTGAGGACCACCTCCGTCCCTCCCGGTGCGTCGGCGCCGGCCTCCGGCAGCTGGGAGGTGACGACCCAGTTCTGCGGTTCGAGGACCGGCCGCCGCTGCCCGGTCTCGTCCTCCTCGGCCACCCGGTATCCCTGTGCCTTCAGCGTTTCGCGCGCCTCGGCGAGCCGCAGCGCCACGACCTTCGGCACCTTCGGCCCGGCAACGGTGGGCGTGTTCTGCGTGGGCGGGCTCTGCGTGGCCGGGCTCGGCGGCGGCGTGTTCCCGCACCCGGCGAGCACGAGGACGAGCAGGGCGATGGCGATCTTCATCCGGCGTTCTCCTGTCGGGCGGGCGGAATGCTGATGCGGGCGAGCACGTCCCGCAGGTGGTCCGCCTCGGCGGGCGTGGTGTCGATGACGACCGCACGGCACCAGTGCTGCCTGCGGAACGCGAGCTCGACCGCACCGAGGTGGCAGAGCGCCGCCACGACGACGGACACCGCGAGCACCACCCAGAGGTCCGGGCCTGCCCCTTCGACGACGGCACCCGCGGCGGACCCGATCACCGCGGCGAGCACGAGCAGGTGCAGTGCCGGCAACAGGCTCGCCGACCGCCGCAGCCACTCCCACCGGCCCAGCCGGTTGAGGTCGATCAGCCGCTGCCGCGCCCACTCGACCTGGCCGAGCACGAAGCCGACCTGGTCGCGCTCGACCCTGGTGAGCAGATCGCGACCGGCCGTGAACCGGCGGACGTGTGCGAGGGCACCGCGGATCGCCGCCGGGCTCGGCACCAGCCGGGCGTAGGGCCACAGCTCGCCACGCCGGTCGTGCAACCACCGGTGTCCCTCCATGACGATGAGCCAGACGACCACCGCGAGCACCGGCAGGACCGCCTGCCACGGCAACAGCCTGCTGCCCAGCAGCACGGTGATGCCGAGCCCGGCCACCACCAGCCCGACGGTGATGTTGGTCTTCACGTCGTGCGAGATCTCGGCGAGCCGTTGGTCGGACTCGTCCAGCCGGCGGCGGGCGAGGTGGGTGAACGCGACCACCCCCAGCGGGACGACGAGCAGGAGGTTCAGGGCGATCGCCAGCGCGACCAGCACCGCGAGCCGCACCTGCTCGTCCGGCACCAGCAGCCGCGCCGCCAGCCACGGCACGCCCAGGCCGGTCACGACCGCCGCGAGTGGCCAGAAACCGTTGCGGCGGACGGGTTCCGGGCGCTCGGGAACCGGCGGGGGCGCCGTGGCCACCCTGACTTCGAGGGCGCGGAACAGTTCCGCGAGCTTCTGCCACTCGCCGAAGCCGATCTGGTGGCGTTGCCGGGTGCTCAGCTCGGCGAGGTCGGGGAAGCCCTCGGCGATCAGCGTGTCCTTGCCCGGCAGCCGGGCGTTGTCGAGCAGCACCGGGACCACGTGCAACCCCATGGCGAGCGCGGTCTCCGCCTCCCACCGCGCCCAGTCCCACTGCTCACCGCGACGGGCCCGGAGGTCGGCCAGCCACTCGCGGTGGATGATCACGAGCACCACCTCGCAGTCCCGCAGCCAGCCGCGCAGCCTGGACGGGTAGTGGTCACCCGCCTTCAGGTCCATGTCGACCAGGACCTTCTCCGCGCCGAAGTGCCGGCGGAGGCGGTCGACGATCGCCTCGATCGTCTGGGCGTGGACGCGGCGTTCACCGTTGTGCATCTTGCGGTAGCTGACGAAGATCCCGCCGCTCATCGGTCCTCCACCACGCCCGCCCGTGCGGGCGGAATGCTGATCTCGGCGAGCCGCGCGCGCACCCGGTCGACGCGAGCGGGCAGGTCCGCCACCACGGTCCGGCGCTGCCACCGCCGCAACCGGAACGCGAGCTCGAAGGTGACGGGGCAGCACAGCAGCGCCACGACGACGGAGCCGGCGAGGAACGCCCCGTAGGACGGAACGGCTCCCCCGGCGACCGCGAGCACCGCGGAGCCGGCCATCGTGGCGAGGACGAGCACGTACGCCGCCGGCAGCAGGCTCTCCGCCTGCCGCAACCACGCCCACCTGCCCAGGCGGCCGAGGTCGTCCATCCGCCGCCGCGCCCATTCGACCTGCCCGAGCACGAACTCGACCTGGTCCCGCTCGACCCTGGTGAGCAGGTCGCGTTCGGCCACGAACCGGCCGGCGTGCCCGAGCACACCGCGGACGGCCTCGGACCGCAGTTCGAGGTGCGGGTACGGCCACCGCTCACGGCGTCGTACCTCCACCCACCGGTGGCCCCTCGCGAAGGCGAACGCGGCGACCACCAGCACCACCGCCACGACCGCCTGGTACGACAGCGCCGCGCCGAGGACCATCAGGAGGAGACCGATGCCCACGACGAGCAGGCCGTTGGTGATCTTGGAGTTCGGCCCGGCCTCGGCGAACAGCACGTCGTACCGGTCGTACAGGCGCCGCAGCGCGAAGTAAGCCGCGACCACCACCAGCCACACGACCAGCACCACGGTCATCGCGATCGACAGCGCCACCAGGAACTCCTGCGGCTGGTTCTGCCCCGCCGGTGAGTGGGCCAGCACCCACGGCGCCGCCAGGCCGGTCGCCACGGCCGCGGCCATCTCCGCCCAGAAGTGCTTGCGGGGTCTGGGCTCCGGGCGTTCCGCCGCCGGCATGGACTCGGTGGCGACCCGCACCTCCAGCGCTCGCAGCAGCTCCGCCAGCTCCTTCTTCCAGCTGCCGAAGCCGATCCGCCAGTACTGCCGGGTGCCGAGCTCGGCCAGGCCGGGGAAGTCCTCGGCGAGCAGCTGTTCCTTGCCGGGCAGCCGGGCGTTGTCGAGCAGCACCGGGACGAGGTGCAGGCCCATGGCGAGCGCGGTCTCGACCTCCCAGCGCGCCCAGTCCCACTTCTCACCGCGACGGGCCCTGAGGTCGTCCAGCCACTCGCGGTGGATCACGACCAGCACGACCTCGCAGTCCCGCAGCCAGTCGCGGAGCTTGGACGGGTAGTGGACGCCCGGCTCCAGCTCCATGTCGACGAGCACCTTCTCCTCACCGAAGTGGTGCTGGAGACGGTCGACGACGGCCTCGATCGTCTGCGCGTGGACTCGGCGTTCTCCGTTGTGCATCTTGCGGTAGCTGACGAAGATGCCGCCGCTCATCGGTCCTCCCCCACGACGTTCCCAAAACCCCACCGCCTCCAGCATGCCGGTGAGCAACGGGCCGGAACTCGGTTCCCCCACCGTCTTGTCGCTCTCGGTGTCCGAACCGCTACGGTCGCTCGGCATGGGCGGCACGTTCCTCAACTACCGGCGGCACGACAAGCGCATCGCGTTCGTGCGGGCGCTGCACGGTCGGCTGGCCGAGCGGTTCGGCAACGGCAACGTCTTCCTCGACTCCGCCTCGATCGGCCACGGCCGCCGCTACCCCAACCAGCTGCGCCGCCACCTCGACCGGTCCGACGTGGTGGTGGTCGTGATCCACCCCGGCTGGGCGCGGGAGCTGCGGACCGACGGCACGGACTGGGTGCACAACGAGATCAGGTGGGCCCTCGACGCCGGGAAGACGATCATCCCGTTGCTGATGGAGGGCACGGCGATGCCCAGGGCGCACGAGCTGCCGCGCACGATCAGGGAGCTCGCGCACTTCCAGGCCCACCGCGCGACCGACGACCCCGGCCACGACGGTCTGGTCGAGAAGATCGACGCCGAACCGCGGCGGCGCGCGGCCGTCGCCGAGACGCCGCCACGACCGTGGGCCGGGCCGGTCGCAGGGGTGCTCGGCGCCGTCGCGTTCGCCGTACCGGTGCTGCTGATGCCGCGCGAGTGGCGGGAGCTGGCCGCCTACCTCGCGGTGTTCGGGATCGTGGTCCTGATCGCGGTGATGATCGCGATCGTGTGCGCCTCGCTGGTCCGAAAGCCGCTCAACACGGTTGAACAGGTCGCGCACGACCTCGACCCCACCAGGTACTTCCTGCTGGTGGCGTTGCCGTTGCTCATCGTCATCATCGGGTCGCCGGCAGCGCTGGCCGTCGGCACACCGATCCCACGGATGGCGCGGCCGTTGCTGGTCTTCTGCGCCGCTGTCGCGAGCTTCCAGCTGGTGTTCCTGGTCCTCAAGGCCTACAAGACCGAGAAGTTCCGCGAGGACCACTGGCCGGTGGCGCTGCAACCCCCGGTGAAACCGGCACCGGTGCGCCGCGAGCTCGAACGCCTGCTGCGCAAGCACACCACCGCCGACCCGCAGCGGGTCCGCTGGCACCTCCTGCACCTGGAGAACGCCGCCGACGTCCTCGCGCGGGACGCGAGCCGCGGCCGGTGGCGCTGGCTCACCTCCGACTGGCCCGGGCGGCTGTGGCTGTACGCGGTGTGGGCGGCGGCGACCGTGGGGTTGCTGACCACGGCCGCACAGCCCGCGCTGCGGTTCCGGGTGTCCGCGATCGCGCTCGCCGTCGTCGTGGTCATCGCCGGGACCACCGTCGAGACGGCGTTCCGCTGGCAGCGCTGGGCGCGGCGCGAGGTGGCCGACGAGGTGCAGGTCCGCGTGCAACGGATCCAGGACCGGTCGACTCAGAGTCAGGACCTGGGGCGCGGCTGACAGCGCGGGCAGGAGAACGAGGACCTGTTCATGAACGGCTCTCGGATCATCGTCGCGCCGCACCGCTTGCACGGCCGGTTCTCCTGGCCGTACGCGTTGAGCGACCGGTCGAAGTAGCCGGACTGGCCGTTGATGTTCACGTAGAGCGCGTCGAACGACGTCCCGCCCTGCCCGAGTGCCTCGCGCATCACGTCGGTGGCGTGGTCGAGCACCTCGGCGGCCTTGACCTTGGTGAGCTTGTCCGTCATGCGGGTGCCGTGCAGCTTGGCCCGCCAGAGGGCCTCGTCGGCGTAGATGTTGCCGATGCCGGAGACGAGGGTCTGGTCGAGCAGCGCTCGTTTGATCTCGGTGTGACGCAGGCGCAACGCGCGCACGGCAGCATCACGGGAGAAAAGAGGGTCCATCGGGTCGCGGGCGATGTGCGCGACCGTGTCGGGGACCAGCGTGCCGTCGACCTCGACCAGCTCGGCCAGCGCGAGGCCGCCGAAGGTTCGTTGGTCGACGAAGCGCAGCTCCGGTCCGCCGTCGGCGAACCGGAACCGCACACGCAGGTGTTTCTCGTCCGGCGCGTCAGCGGGCTGGACGAGCATCTGGCCGCTCATGCCCAGGTGGGCGAGCATGGCGGCTTTGTCGGCCAGTTCCACCCAGAGGTACTTGCCGCGGCGCCTGGCTGCGGTCATCGGCTGACCGGCCAGGCGCGCGCAGAAGTCCGCGGAGCCCAGGTCGTGCCGCCGGATTGCACGCGGGTGCAGCACCTCCACCGAGGAGATGACCCGGCCGGCGACGTGGGCTTCGAGGCCGAGGCGAACGACCTCGACCTCTGGGAGCTCAGGCACGTCAGGCTTCGGACTTGCCCTCGTCGACGGGCTGTGCCTCGATCACGGCGGCCTGCGGCTTGGTGGGCTTGAGCACCCACACACCGGCCCGGCTCGTGTCCCTGACCAGCACAAGGCCCTGGATGCCTCCGCTGCGGGAGGTGTTCACCGGCCCGCGGACGGTGCGGGTGCGGCGGTTCGTGCGGTTCCTGGTCGCATACATTGCGGTCTCAGTCTTCCTCGGTTGGGGAGGTCCCTGGCGTCACCGAGGCGCCATTCTGTCCGTTCGCGGACGAGGCCGACTCCTGCTCGGCCTGTACGCGTTCCGACAGAACATGATAGGCCGCTTCAGCGGCCTTCTGCTCGGCTTCCTTCTTGGTGCGCCCATCACCCTTGCCGTAGGGCTGGCCACCGACGAGCACCGTGGCGGTGAACTCCTTGCGGTGGTCCGGCCCCTGGTCGTCCACGCGGTACTCCGGGACGCCGAGACTGGCTTGAGCGGTGAGCTCCTGCAGGCTTGTCTTCCAGTCCAGTCCAGCACCCAAGAGCGGAGCTTTGGCCAAGAGTGGATCGAACAGCCGGTGAACGAACGTTCGTGCGGTATCGATACCGAACTGCAGGTACACCGCACCGATGACGGCTTCCAGGCCGTCGGCGAGGATGCTCGCCTTGTCCCTGCCGCCGGTCAGCTCTTCGCCGCGCCCGAGCAGCAGGTGTGCACCGAGACCGCCCTCACCCAGGTTGCGCGCGACACCGGCGAGAGCGTGCATGTTGACCACGCTGGCGCGGAGCTTCGCGAGCTGACCCTCTGGCAGGTCCGGGTGAGTGCGGTAGAGGTGGTCGGTGACGACCAGCCCCAGTACGGCGTCTCCCAGGAACTCGAGACGCTCGTTCGGCGGTAGCCCGCCGTTCTCGTACGCGTACGACCGGTGGGTGAGCGAAAGCCCGAGCAGCTCGGCGTCCAACTCGACGCCGAGCGCTTCGGACAAAGTCGCGCGGTCAGCTTGCGGAGCGCGCGGCGGCTTTCCCCCCACTGCGTTACCGGAGGAGATCAGGCCGGCTGAGCGACCTGGCGGCCAGCGTACTGACCACAGGCCGGGCAGGCGACGTGCTGCGGCTTCGGCTGGCGGCAAGCCTTGTTGGAGCACGCCACCAGGTGCACGGCAGACGTCTTCCACTGGGAACGGCGCGCACGGGTGTTCGAGCGCGACATCTTCCGCTTCGGGACGGCCACGACTACTTCTCCTCGTTGTTGTCATCGCTGAACCGCTCTTGCAACGCGGCCCAACGAGGGTCGATCGTCTCATGCCCGTGGTCGGGCCCGAGCTCCGCCCACCTGCCACCACACTCGGAGCAAAGCCCCTTGCAGTCCGGCTCGCAGAGCGGCGCCTGCGGCAGCGCGAGGACGATGGCGTCCCGCACCACAGGCTCGAGGTCGATCAGATCGTTCTCGATCCGACTGATCTCGTCTTCATCGGTGGTCTCGTCCGTGGTGCTGTCCGGCCACGCGTACAGCTCCGTGATCCGGACCTCGACCTCATCGGTGATGGGCTCGAGACAGCGCGAGCACTCACCCTCGACCTTGGCGAACGCGGTTCCCGAGACGAGAACGCCCTCCACGACCGACTCGGTCAGGAGGTCGAGCTCGACTTCCCCGCCTTCCGGCACCGCGATCACCCCGAGCAACCCCACTCCAGCGGCGGGCACCGACCGTACGAAGGGTCGGCTGGAACCGGCGCGACGGCCGAGGTCCCTGGTGTCGAAGACCCAGGGTCCTGATGCTGTGGGACGCGTGGACGCGTGACGATGCTCAGTCATGATCGGGTTTTTGCTCGAACGGGGACCTACCACGTCCAGCCGGTCCAGGGTACGGGACAACGCGTCCCCACGTGAAATCGCCAGGTGATCGCGCCCGCCTGACGTAACGCGAATCACACGTTCAGGCGCCCTCTCCCCGGTTCCGGGCCTGCCGGAACACGAAAGGGTGAAGGTCAGGAGCCGTAGTCGAACGGTGCCGCGGCGCCCGCCACGGCCGGCCCGCGCAGGTGCGAGCGGCCCTTGCCGACCGAGCGCAGGGTGTGGGCGAGGAGGTCCTCGAAGTCCGCGAGCTTGCCGTCGACGTAGGCGTCGCACTCCGACCGCAGCCGGATCGACTCGTTCTGCGCGGCGTCGAGCAGGCGGGCGGCCTCGGCGTGCGCCGCGCGCACGACCTCCTGCTCGTTGACGAGCCTGGCCTGCTCGGCGCGGCCCTCCTCGGTGGCGCGCTCGTAGTTGGCCCGGCCGGCCTGGATCATCCGCTCCGCCTCCGCGTGCGAACGGCCCACGAGGTCGTCGTACTCCTGGCGGCCGGCGGCGACCGTGCGCTGCGCCTGGTCCTCCGCCTCCGCGACCATCCGCTCCGCGCGGGCACGCGCGTCGGACAGCATCGCCTCGGCCTCCGCCTGCGCCTCCGCGAGGATGCGCTCGGCGTCCGAACGGGCCTTGGACACGCCGGCTTCCGCCTCGTGCTTGGCCTTGCCGACGAGCTCGTCGCGGTGGTCCAGCACGTCCTGCGCGTCGTCCAGCTCGGCGGGGATCGCGTCGCGGACGTCGTCGAGCAGTTCGAGCACGTCGCCGCGCGGCACCACGCAGCCCGAGGTCATCGGAACTCCGCGCGCTTCCTCGACGATCGTCACCAGCTCGTCGAGTGCCTCGAACACCCGGTACACGTCTCACTCCCCAACCTCTGTGGCTCCCACCCACAAGTGTGCCCTGCCGGTCTCCCCGAAAGAGGGAGATCGGCAGGGCGTGTCAGGATTCGGCGACACCTTGGGGGGAACGTGGAGATCACCATCAGGCGTGCGACCGCCGCCGATGTCGACCCGATCGTGGCGATGCTCGCCGACGACCCGCTGGGCGCGGCCAGGGAGAAGCCCGGCGACCCGGCCTACCTGACGGCGTTCGAGGTGATCGACGCCGACCCGCACCAGTTCCTCGCGGTGGCGGTCGCGGGTGAGGAGGTCGTGGGCACGCTGCAGCTGACGTTCACGTCCGGGTTGTCGCGGCTGGGCATGACCCGCGCGACCGTGGAGGCCGTGCGGGTGCGTTCCGACCAGCGCGGCGGCGGCCTCGGTGAGCGGCTGCTCAGGTGGGCGCTCAACGAGGCGCGGGCGCGCGGCTGCGGCATGGTGCAGCTGACGACGGACGCGTCGCGCACGGACGCGCACCGGTTCTACGAGCGGCTCGGGTTCACCGCGTCGCACGTGGGGATGAAGCTGACCCTCTAGCGGGTCTCGGCGAGGCGCTGCTGCAGCCGCTGCTCGACGCTCGCCGGCAGCAGCGTCGACACGTCCCCGCCGTAGGTCGCCACTTCCTTGACCAGCGACGACGCCAGGAACGAGTACTGCGGGCTGGCCTGCATGAACAGCGTGTCGACGCCGGTGAGCTGGTGGTTCATCTGCGCCATCTGCAGCTCGTAGTCGTAGTCGCTGACCGCGCGCAGGCCCTTCACGATGGCCTTGATGTGGTTCTCGCGGCAGTAGTCGACCAGCAGGCCGTGCCACGAGTCCACCCGCACGTTGTCCCACTGCGAGGTGACCTCGCGCAGCATGTCCTGACGCTCTTCGACGTTGAACAGGGTGCGCTTGTTCTTGTTGATGAGCACGGCGACGACGACCTCGTCGAACAGGTGCGCGGCTCTCCCGATGATGTCCAGGTGGCCGTTCGTTACCGGGTCGTAGGAGCCGGGGTACACGGCACGCGTCATGAGGCGGACGTTAGCACCCGATCGGACGCCTCCAGGCGGGTCCGTGGTTCTCGTCACCCATCAGCACGTACCCGGCCCCAGTACACCGCCGTGTCGCCATATCGCTTGGCCCGCAAGGGTTCCACCTCGTCGGGCCACGCTGGTTCGCCGCTGCGCGAAGCACGTTCCACGACCAGGAGGGCGTCGTCGGCGAGCCTGGGGACGATCCCCCGCAGCACCTTGGCGAGCTCGTCGTCGCCCACCGCGTACGGCGGGTCGGCGAACACGACGTCGAACTTCTCCCCCTCGGCCGTGACGAACGCCTCAGCCGTGCGGTTCGCGATCGTCGTGTTGCCGAAGCCCAGCTCACGCGCGTTGGACCGGAGCACGTCCGCCGCCCGCTTGTCGGACTCGACGAACGTGGCGTGCCCCGCTCCCCTGCTCAGCGCCTCGAACCCGAGCGCGCCCGAGCCCGCGTAGAGGTCGAGGACCTGGGCGCCGTCGAGGTCGAAGAGGGACTCCAGGGAGCTGAACAACGCCTCGCGCACCCGCTCCGACGTCGGCCTGGTGCCCTTCGGCGGCACCTTCAGCCGCCGCCCGCCCGCGGACCCGGCAACAATTCGTGTCACCCGCCCATCGTCCCAGGCGCCGGCTCAGGCGAGCCCCTGCCACCACCCGTCGACCTCGTCCGGCGCGTCCACGTCCACCCGCTCGCCCGGCCGCGGCACCGCGAGCTTCAGCCCGCGGGCCTTCACCTCGCGCCACACCCGGTCCACCGGCTCACCCCACGAGTGCAGCGCCAGGTTGAACGTCGCCCAGTGCACCGGGATCAACAGGCCGCCGCCGAGGTCCTCGAACGCGCGGACCCCGTCCTCGGGCGTCATGTGGATGTCGGGCCACGCGTCCCCGTAGGCACCGACCTGCATCAGCACCGCGTCGAACGGCCCGTGCTCGCGCCCGATCTTCGCGTAGCCGGGGAAATAGCCCGTGTCACCGCTGTAGAACACCGACCGGCCGGCGCGGGCGATCACCCACGACGCCCACAGCGTGACGTCGCGCTGCACCGAACGGCCGGAGAAGTGTTGCGCCGCAGTGCAGGTGAGCACGAAACCGTCCACTTCGAACGACTCGTCCCAGTCCAGCTCCACGATCCGCTCCTCGGGCACCGCCCAGCGCCGCAGGTGCGCCCCGATGCCCAGCGGCACGACGAACACCGCCGACGACCCGGCCGTGAGCGCCCGCACGGTATCCATGTCGAGGTGGTCGTAGTGGTCGTGCGAGATCACGACCGCGCTGAGAGACGGCAGATCCGACAACTCGTGCGGAACGGGGTGCAGTCGGCGTGGTCCCACGTGCGCGGACGGTGACACGCGGTCACTCCACACGGGATCCAGCAGCACCGCCGCGCCGTCGATCTCCACCAGCGCCGACGCGTGGCCGTACCAGGTCACGTGCACACCGGACGAGACCGGCGCGGCGGGCCGCACCAGCGGCACCGGGGCGGCGGGCCTGCGGTCGGCGCCACCGGCCAGGAAGTCGCGCAAGGAGAAGTTGTCGCGGTCGGGGACGGTGCGGACCTCCCTGTCGTTGTGGAACTTCCCGCCCCGGTACCGCGGCGAGCGCGCCATCTCGACCGGGTCCGGCTTCCCGCCCAGCTGCGCGGGCACGTCCCGCAGCGCCCACGCCACGCCCGCCAGTCCGAGCAACCCGGCCAACGCCTTCTTCATCTGCCAACCCTCTTCCCTGACCCCGTGTGCCCGGTGCAACGCTGGGAATCGTCGTGGAGTTCCGTCCCCCGCGCAGCACGAAGGCCCGGCTGAGAACCAGCCGGGCCTTCGCGACACCACCGTCAGGAACTCACTCCAGGACGATCAGGAGGTCGCCGCCCTCCACCTGCTGGGCGCCGCGCAACGCCAGGCGCGCCACCTTGCCCGCCTTGGGCGCGGTGATCGCGGCCTCCATCTTCATGGCCTCGATCGTGGCGACGGTCTGGCCGGCCTCGACGCTGTCGCCCTCCTCCACCGCCGTCGTCACCACGCCGGCGAACGGTGCCGCCACGTGGTTCGGGTTGCCGCGGTCGGCCTTCTCGGCGGCCGGGACGTCGGCGGCCACGGACCGGTCGCGGACCTGGATCGGGCGGAGCTGGCCGTTCAGCGTGGCCATGACCGTGCGGATGCCGCGCTCGTCGGCCTCGGAGATCGCCTCCAGGCCGATCAGCAACCGGACACCCGGCTCCAGGTCGACGGAGTACTCCTCGCCGGGCCGCAGGCCGTAGAAGAAGTCCTTGGAGCGCAGCACCGACGTGTCGCCGTAGGCCTCGCGGTGGGCGCGGAACTCCTTCGTGGGCGCCGGGAACAGCAGCCGGTTCAGCGTGGCCCTGCGGTCGTCGGCCAGGCCCGCCTCGTCCTCGGCGGAGAGCTCCTGGACCGGCTTCGGTGCCGGACGGCCCTCCAGCGCCTTCGAGCGGAACGGCTCCGGCCAGCCGCCGGGCGGGTCACCCAGCTCACCGTGCAGGAAGCCGATCACCGACGCCGGGATGTCGAACTTGCCGGGGTTCTCCTCGAACTCGGCCGGTGCCACGCCCGCGCCCACGAGGTGCAGCGCGAGGTCGCCGACGACCTTGGACGACGGCGTCACCTTCACGAGGTGGCCGAGCATGCGGTCGGCGGCCGCGTACATCGACTCGATCTCCTCGAACTTCTCGCCCAGGCCCAGCGCGACGGCCTGCGTGCGGAGGTTCGACAGCTGCCCACCGGGGATCTCGTGGTGGTAGACGCGGCCGGTCGGGCCGGGGATGCCGGACTCGAACGGCGCGTAGATCTTGCGCACGGCCTCCCAGTACGGCTCCAGGTCGCAGACGTTCTGCAGGTCGAGGCCGGTGGCGTGCTCGGTGTGGTCGGTCAGCGCCACGATCGAGGACAGCGGCGGCTGCGAGGTCGTGCCCGCCATCGACGCGGTGGCGCCGTCGATCGCGTCGACACCGGCCTGGATCGCGGCCAGGTAGGTCGCCAGCTGGCCACCGGCGGTGTCGTGCGTGTGGAGGTGGACCGGGAGGTCGAACTCCTTGCGCAGCGCGGAGATCAGCCGTGCCGCCGCCGGTGCGCGCAGCAGGCCGGCCATGTCCTTCACGGCCAGCACGTGCGCGCCCGCGCCGACGATCTGCTCGGCGAGCTTGAGGTAGTAGTCCAGCGTGTACAGCCGCTCGTCCGGGCTGGACAGGTCGCTGGTGTAGCAGAGCGCGACCTCGGCGACCGCGGTCCCGGTCTCGCGCACGGCCTCGATCGCCGGGCGCATCTGCTCGACGTCGTTGAGCGCGTCGAAGATCCGGAAGATGTCGATGCCGGTGGTCGTCGCCTCCTGCACGAACGCCTTGGTCACGGCCTCCGGGTACGGCGTGTAGCCGACCGTGTTGCGGCCGCGCAGCAGCATCTGCAGGTTGATGTTCGGCACGGCCTCGCGCAGCGCGGCCAGGCGCTCCCACGGGTCCTCCGCGAGGAACCGCAGCGCCACGTCGTAGGTCGCACCGCCCCAGCACTCCAGCGACAGCAGCTCCGGCGTCATGCGCGCGACGTGCGGCGCGACGGCGAGCAGGTCCTTGGTGCGCACGCGGGTGGCCAGCAGCGACTGGTGCGCGTCGCGGAACGTGGTGTCCGTGACGCCGACGGCCTTGCTCTCCCGCATCCACCGCGCGAAGCCCTCGGGGCCGAGCTCGACCAGCTTCTGCTTCGACCCGGCGGGCGGTTCGGCGTTGACGTCGATGGCCGGCAGCTTCTCGCGCGGGTCCACGGCCGTCGGGCGGGTGCCGTTCGGGTGGTTGACCGTGACGTCGGCGAGGTAGGTGAGCAGGCGCGTGCCGCGGTCGGCCGAGTGGCGCGCCGTCAGCAGGTGCGGGCGCTTCTCGATGAACGACGTGGTGACGCGGCCCTCGTAGAAGTCCGGCTCGTCCAGCACGGCCTGGATGAACGGGATGTTCGTGGACACACCGCGGATGCGGAACTCGGCGATCGCACGGCGCGCACGGGCGACGGCGAGGCCGAAGTTGCGGCCGCGGCACGTGAGCTTCACGAGCATCGAGTCGAAGTGCGGGCTGATCGCCATGCCCGCGCCCGCCGTGCCGCCGTCGAGGCGGATGCCGGAACCACCCGGCGAGCGGTAGGCGCTGATCGTGCCGGTGTCCGGGCGGAAGCCGTTGGCCGGGTCCTCCGTGGTGATGCGGCACTGCAGCGCCGCGCCGCGCAGCTGGACGGTGTCCTGCGACAGGCCCAGGTCCTCCAGCGTCTCACCGGACGCGATGCGCATCTGCGACTGCACGAGGTCGACGTCGGTCACCTCCTCGGTGACCGTGTGCTCGACCTGGATGCGCGGGTTCATCTCGATGAAGACGTAGTGGCCCTGCGGGTCGAGCAGGAACTCCACGGTGCCGGCGTTGCGGTAGCCGATGTGCCGGGCGAACTTGACCGCGTCGTTGCAGATCCGCTCGCGCAGCTCAGGGTCGAGGTTCGGCGCGGGCGCGATCTCGATGACCTTCTGGTGGCGCCGCTGCACCGAGCAGTCGCGCTCGAAGAGGTGGATCACGTTGCCCTGGCCGTCGGCGAGGATCTGCACCTCGATGTGGCGCGGCTCGACCACGGCCTGTTCGAGGAACACCGTCGGGTCGCCGAACGCCGACTCCGCCTCGCGGGAGGCCGCCTCGAGCGCCTCGCGCAGCGCGGCCGGGTCGTCGACCTTGCGCATGCCGCGGCCACCACCGCCGGCGACGGCCTTCACGAACACGGGGAAGCGCATCGACCTCGACGCTTCGAGCAGCTCGTCGACGTCGGACGACGGCTCGCTCGACTCCAGCACCGGCAGCCCGGCCTCGCGGGCGGCGGCGATGGCGCGCGCCTTGTTGCCCGTGAGCTCCAGCACCTCGGCGACGGGCCCGATGAACGTGAGACCTGCCTCACGACAGGCCATCGCGAGCTCGGGGTTCTCCGACAGGAAGCCGTAGCCGGGGTAGATCGCGTCGGCCCCCGCCTTGCGGGCGGCCTTGATGATCTCCTCGACGGAGAGGTAGGCGCGGACGGGATGTCCCGGCTCGCCGATCTCGTAAGACTCGTCCGCCTTCAACCGGTGCAGGGAGTTGCGGTCCTCGTAGGGGAACACCGCGACCGTTCCCGCGCCCAGTTCGTAGGCGGCACGGAACGCGCGAATCGCGATCTCGCCGCGGTTGGCGACAAGAACCTTGCGGAACATCCGTGGCCCTCCCGGTGTTACTCGGCGGTCATTTCGGGCACGTTACCGTGCGACTCTTGCCTGTTGGGAGGACTGTCCCACGTGATGGGTGTCATCCTGATCGGTCTTGCTCGCCTGGATTCTCGCGTTCTCAGGCGTGGGCGCGCACCCACCACCCGGTCAGACTGCGGCCGGTAGTGGGTTTAACCAGTTCGAGTGACGATCATGCACACAATCTCGGTAGGGTGAGCCATATGGCCGGGGCTGATGGAGCCGGGCAGCCTACTGCCCGCACACCGCATTTCGACGTTGTCCTCCGTGGTTACAACCAGCGACAGGTGAATGAGCGGGTCACCCGCTTGGAGTTCGACCTCAAGAACTCGAACAGGTCGCGCGACGCGGCGGCGGCGCAGGTGGCGGAGCTGACGAAGCTGCTGAACACCCTGCGCGCCGACCTCGACAAGACCAAGATGCAGCTCCACAACCTCGCCAACCGGCCGGTCGACGCCTCCAACGTCACCGAACGTGTGCGCGTGATGATGACGCTCGCCGAGGAAGAGATCGCGGACATCCGCAAGGGCGCCCTCGACGCCGCGAACGCGACCCGCGCCGAAGCCGAGAGGTGGGCCGCCGAACAGCGCGAGACCCACCAGCGGATGCTGGCCGAGACCGAGGCCCGCCGCAAGCAGCTGGAGGTCGCGCACCAGCAGCGCACCGCCGAGCTGGAGAAGCAGTTCGCGGAACGCCGCACCGAGCTCGAAGCCGAACACGAGGCGCTGCGCACCAAGCTCGTCACCGAGCACGAGGCCCTGGTCGCCGAGACCCGCGCCGCCGGCGAACGCGTGACCGCCGACTTCGACCGCAGGTCCGCGGACCTGGACGCCCGCCGCGTCGAGCTGGACCAGAAGTACAAGGCGTACCACGACGAGCTCGACAAGGAGTACGACGGCCTCAAGTCGAAGCTCACCGCCGAACACCAGAAGGTCCTCGCCGACGCCCGCGCCGAAGCCGACCGCATCGCCGCCGAAACCGAGGCCACCCGCACCGAGGCGTTGCAGAAGCTCGACGACACCCTGAAGCTCAAGCGCGCCGAAACCGAGAAGGCCATCGCCGACCTCGAAGCCGACGCCCTGGCCAGGGTCGAGAAGACCACCGCCGACGCCACCGCGGCAGCCACCGCTCTCGTCGACGAGGCCGAGACCAAGGCCAACGCCCTGGTGACCGAGGCCGAGACCCGTGCCGCCAGCACCGTGCGCGAGGCCGACGAGAAGGCGGCGGACCTCGTCCGCGTCGCCGAGGAGGAGTCCACCCGCCTGGTGCGCGAAGCCGAGGCGGAGACGACCCGGCTGTCGGCCGAGGCCGATCAGCGGGCCGCGGCCGCTGCTGAGCGGGAGGCTTCGTTGCGTGCTGCGCACGACAACCTGACGACGCAGTTCCACGCCGCTCAGGCGGCGGTTGAGGCTGCGATGACGGCTTTGAAGCCGTTGCCGTCTTCGGAGGTCGACTCGGATGCGGTTGCCGAAGCTGAGGCTGGGTCTGTGGCGAAGGCTGCGGGTGGGGCTGGTGCGGGTGGGGCTGGTGCGGGTGGGGCCGGTGCCGCTGGGGTGAAGGCTGCTGAGGGCGACGCGAAGGCGGCTGATGCGAAGGCGGCTGATGCGAAGGGTGCCGGCGCGAAGGGTGCCGGCGGTTCGGAGGCCAAGACTGAGCAGTTGCCTAAGCAGCGGCCGACGCGGTGATTCCTGGTTTGTCGCCTTGGGGCCGGGGTTGATCGGGCACGATGTCGATCACCTTGGCACCGTGGTTGGTCAGGCAGGGACGACGTTCGGGGTTCATCGCCGCTTCGCGACGATCGCGATTGGGGCTTGACTTCGAGCCTCTAGCGGGGCGATGAGTCGGCCTTAAAAGGCCGGGCATAAGCGAGCCCGGCCGATCCCTACCAGGGTATCGCCCCGCCCTCAAAGTCAAGCCCCAATCGCAGAAAGGGCTTGTCACCGCTACCCGTCAAGGGAAGGTGGACACGCCTCGCTTCGCTCGACGGGTGTGGGAAGCCTGAGGCGAGGGAAGGTTCGTCTCGCTTCGCTCGATCGGGGGCTGGGGCGTCTGGCCATGGGCTGGGTCCGCCTTGCGGCGTTCGGCTCACCCTGTCCGCCTCACCAGATCGGCCGACTATGACCGCGTCACCGCGGCCCCAGTCCGCCCAGCCCAGTCCGCCCAGCCCAGCCCAGCTCGGTCCGGTCCGGCACACCCAGCCCGGTTCGGTTCGGTTCCGTCCACCCAGCCCGGTCAACCCGGTCCGGCCCGGTCCGGTCCGCCTGGTCCGCGTAGCCCGGTCCGCCTAGCCCGACCCAGCCCGCCCAGCGGTCCGCCCGGTCCGCCTAGCCCAGCCCGACCCTGCCCAACCCAAGCTGGCCCGGTCTCCTTGGCCAAGTCCCATCCAGTCCCGCCCTGCGAGCCACTGCGGTGCTCAGAACTGTCAGACCCCCTGAGTAGCGTCGGTCGCGGGGGATCCTGAACCGAAGGGGACCCCTGCGCGAGCCTGCAAACGGCGCGATGGCGGGTGCACGCGCGGATTGGAGCGGCGGGCAGCGCAGTCCTCGATCATCGCGCCCTCAAACGCGGCCCCGAACGCCGCGGACCCCCGAACGCAGCTCCGGAACGCCCCGCGGACCACCCGAACGCCGCAGCCGTCCAGCAGCGCAGCTATCGAGCCACACAGCCCCGAACGGTACGGCCGTCGAGCGCTACGGCTCCCGAGCGGCACAGCCGCCGACCGGCACGGCTCAAAGCGGCGCAGTCACCGATCAGTACGGCCCCGAGCAGCGCGTCCCCAAGCAGTACGGCCCAGAGCAGTGCAGCCATTGAACAACGCAGCCATCGAACAGCGGGGCCGAGCAGCACGGCCCCAAGCAGTACGGCCCCAAGCGCCACAGCACCCGAGCAGTGCAGCCGCCGAGCGGCACAGCCGCCGACCGGCACGCCCTCGATCGGCACGGCGCCGAGCGGCACAGCGCCGAGCGGCACAGCGCCGAGCGGCACAGCGCCGAGCGGCACAGCGCCGAGCGGCACAGCCCTGAGCAGTGCACCCACCAAACAGCACCGCCCCGAGCGGTCCAGTCCCGAGCAGCACCGCCCCGAGCGGTCCAGCCCCGAGCGGTCCAGTCCCGAGCGGTCCAGTCCCGAGCGGCACAGCCCCGAGCGGCACAGCCCCGAGCGGTGCCCCACCAAGCGGCACGGCCCCCGAGCGGTACGGCTGTCGAGCGGTGTGATCAGGCCTTTTCCAGGAACTCGGCGCGTTCCTCGGTCAGAAGGGTTGCGACCATCGCGGCCAGGCCGGGGTGGGTGGTGAGGTCGGGGTCGGCGTCCACCACGGACTGGGCGGCGGTGCGGGCTTCGGCGATGATGTCCTCGTCGCGCAGCAGGGAGAGCATTTTCAGGCCTGAGCGGGTGCCGGACTGGGCGGCGCCCAGGATGTCGCCCTCGCGGCGGAGTTCGAGGTCGAGTTGGGCCAGTTCGAAGCCGTCCAGGGTGGACTCGACGGCCCGCAGGCGTTCCATGGTGGCGGTCATCTCGGGCATTTCCGTCACCAGGAGGCACAGGCCGGGGGCGGAGCCTCGGCCCACGCGGCCGCGGAGTTGGTGGAGTTGGGAGACGCCGAAGCGGTCGGCGTCCATGATGGCCATCACGGTGGCGTTCGGGACGTTCACGCCCACCTCGATGACGGTGGTGGCCACCAGGACGTGGATCTGGTTCGCGGAGAAGGCGCGCATCACGGCGTCTTTTTCGTCCGGGGGCATGCGGCCATGCAGGATTTCCACGCGCAGGCCCTTCAGCGGGCCTGCGGCGAGCATGGTTGCCACGTCCACAACGGACAGTGCGGGGCGCTTCTCGGAGTCGTCGGGCTTGGGGTCGTCGTCGCCGTCGCCGATGCGGGGGCAGACGAAGTAGGCCTGGTGGCCGGCGGCCACCTCCTCGCGGACTCGGGCGAAGGCGCGGTCGAGCCATGTGGGTTTTTCGCGGACCGGGACTACCGAGGTCTTGATCGGGGAGCGGCCGCCGGGAAGTTCGCGCAGGGCGGAGACCTCCAGGTCGCCGTAGACGGTCATGGCGACGGTGCGCGGGATCGGGGTCGCGGTCATGACCAGCACGTGCGGGTTCTCGCGTTCGCCTCGGGCGCTCAGGGCGGCGCGTTGTTCCACGCCGAAGCGGTGTTGTTCGTCGACCACGACGAGGCCGAGGGAGTGGAACTCGACCTTGTCCTGGATGATCGCGTGCGTTCCCACGACGATGCCGGCCTCGCCGGTCACGATGTCCAGCAGGGCCTGGCGGCGCTGGGCGGTGTTCATCGAACCGGTCAGCAGCGTCACGCGGGTCGCGGTCTCCGCGGCGCCGAGCTGGCCGGCCTGGGCGAGGTCGCCGAGCATCTCGGCCAGGGAGCGGGCGTGCTGGGCGGCGAGGACCTCGGTCGGGGCGAGCATGGCGGCCTGGCGGCCTGCGTCGACGGCCTGGAGCATCGCTCGCAACGCGACCATGGTCTTCCCCGAGCCGACCTCGCCCTGCAGCAGGCGGTTCATCGGCACGACCGAGGCGAGGTCGGTGGAGATCTGCTCGCCGACCGAGACCTGGCCCGCGGTCAGGGTGAACGGCAGCCGCGCGTCGAAGGCGTCGAGGAGGCCGCCGGAACGGCGGGCGCACGAGGGGGCGGGGCGGGCGCTGGCGGACTTGCGGCGCTGGGCCAGTGCCAGCTGCACGGCCAGTGCCTCGTCCCACTTCAACCGCTGCTGCGCCACGGAGATCTGCGCCCAGCTCTCGGGGCGGTGGATCGCGCGCAGCGCCTCCTCCAGGCCGATCAGGCCGTGCTCGGCGCGGAAGTCGGCGGGCAGCGGGTCCTCCGGCACACCGTCCCAGACCTCCAGCAGCTGCTTCACGCAGTTGGCGATGTTCCACGTGTTGATGTGCTGCGAGGCCGGGTAGACGGGGAGGAACGCCTGCAGGAACGCGGAGCTGTCGGACTCCGGGGTGAGGATCTCGAACGCCGGGTGCACCAGCTGCAGGTTCTGCCGGTAGCGGCCGACCTTGCCCGCGAACAACGCCTTCGTGCCCGGCAGCAGCTCCTTCTCCGCGACGAACGCCGGCTTGCCGAAGAACACCAGGTGCAGCTCGGAGGTGCCGTCGGTGATGACGGCCTCGGTCATCTGGCCGCGGCGCGCCTTCATCTGCCGCTTCTGGCACTTGCGGACCTCGGCCTGCACGGTGACGTGCTCGTCGATCTCCAGCGATTTGATGTCGGTCAGCTTCCCGCGCTCGTCGTAGCGGCGCGGGTAGTGGCGCAGCAGGTCACCGACCGTCGTGAGGCCGAGGCCGGTCTCCAGTGCGTCGGCGGACTTCTTGCCGAGCAACGGCTGCAGCTTGTCGTCGAAGGAGATCATCGCGTCCCATTCAACTACTCGACACCGACAAAAATGAGCGCGTCCGGCTGACCACCGGGATACGCCGTCACCTCGACCTCCGGATGGGTGACGCGGAGGTGGTCCTCCAGGACGTCCACCAGGCCGTCGGGTGCGTCGGCGCCCAGCAGCACCGTCACCAGCTCGCCGCCGCCGCTCAGCATGCGATCGACGAGGCGGCAGGACAGGTCCAGCACCGACTCCGGCCCGGCCGGGCCCGGCTCGATCAGCACGACCTCGCCGTCCAGCATGCCGAGCAGGTCGCCGGGCTGGCAGCGGCCCACCCACGTGATGGCCTCGTCGGCGGCGATCGCCAGCTCACCGCGGCGGGTGGCAGCGGCGGCCTCGGCCATCGCGACGACGTCGTCACCGGCACGGCGGGAGGCGTCGTGCACGGCCAGCGCGGCGAGGGCCTGCACCGGTGAGAACGTGGGCACCACCACCACGTCCTGCCCTGCGGCCTGTGCGTACGCCACGGCCTCGTCCAACGCCTCGCGCAGGTCCGGATCGCCCGGCAGCACGGCGACGTGACGCGCGCGCGTCGACACGATGGCGGACAACAGGTCCGTGGACGTCGCCGAAGAAGAAGCCAGGTCGAACACCGTGGCGCCCTCCGCGCGGAACAGGTCCACCGCACCGCTCACGACCACCACGATCGCCCGGTCGCGCACGAAGCGGGACGCCTGCGCCGCGATCTGGTCGGCGAAGCGCGCCACCGTGATGCGGTGGGGCCGGCCGGCGCGCACACCGGCCTCGATGGCCGCGCCGATGTCGTTGCAGTGCACGTGCACGGTCCACAGCGAGGCGCCGTCGCTCACGACGGACACGCAGTCGCCGAGCACGGTCAGCGTGGCCCGCAGCTCCGCCACAGCCTCCTCGGAGGTGTCTTCGAGCAGGTACATGACCTCGTACTCGAACTCCGCCGACCCGCTCTCGCGCTCGGTCGTCAGCGACTCGGGCGTGCGCGGCACCAGCGGCGCGTCCACGGGCGTCTCGACGGCCTGGCCGGTGATCACCGCGGCGAGTGTGTCCAACAACACAACCAGCCCGCGGCCACCGGCGTCGACCACCCCCGCCTTGGCCAGCACGGCGAGCTGGCGGGGCGTGTCGGCCAACGCCACGGCGCTCGCGCGTGAGGCCGCCACGACCACCTCGTCGAGCTCGTCGGACGGGCAGTCACGGGCGGCTTCGGCGGCGGCGTGCAGCACCGACAGGACCGTGCCGGGCACAGGCTTGGAGACCGCGGCGGTGGCCAGCTCGTCGGAGCGCTGCAGCGCCCTGCGCAGCGCGGCGCCGGAGACCACCGAGACCCCTTGAACAGTCTCCGCCAGGCCCCTGAGCACCTGCGACAGGATCACGCCCGAGTTGCCGCGGGCACCGGCGAGGGCGCCGCGGGCCAGCGCGGACAGCGCGTCGCCGACGGTCGTCATGGGCGAGCGCAGCAGCGCGTCGAGGGCGGACTGCATCGTGTGCAGCAGGTTCGTCCCCGTGTCACCGTCGGGCACGGGGAAGACGTTGATCTGGTCGATCGACGCCCGGTTGGCGTCCAGCGACCGCACGCACGCGTCCGCCCACCTGCGCACCGCGACCGCATCCATGACCTGCATGGCGGCGAGGGTATCCACCCGGTTTGGTCGCTGGTGAGGCCACCGGCTACCCTGATTGGGTTGCCGTGCCCGGTTGAGGCTTGTGCACGCTTGCGCGCCCACCGGGACGCGAGACTCACCGCTTGAGGAACCTGAAGGAGTGGCTGACGTGGCTGCCGTGTGCGACGTCTGTGGCAAGGGGCCGGGCTTCGGCCATTCGGTTTCGCACTCCCAGCGGAAGACGAACCGCCGCTGGAACCCGAACATCCAGTCTGTGCGCGCGAAGGTCTCGGCCTCGCAGCGCCAGCGGATCAACGTGTGCACCTCCTGCCTGAAGGCCGGGAAGGTTGTGCGCGGCTGATCACCGCCACAGTTCGTTAGTTAGTGGGGGAAGAGCCCGGCTTCGGCCGGGCTCTTCTCGCGTTCCAGGGCCCGGTGGACGAACGCCAGGCACCCCAGCCCGGCCAGCAACGCCCCTGTGCCGCCGAGGGCGAACACCGCGCGCGGTCCGATGAACAACAGCAACACAGCGGCCGTGGCCGTCCCCAGCAGGTTCGCGCCGGTCACCGTCGAGCCGGCCGCGGCGAACGCACGGCCACGCACCGCCTCCGGTGTGCGCAACCGCACGATGGCGTTCAGGGCCACGTTGTGGACGCCGTTCGACGCACCGCCGACGACCCAGCCGGTTCCCGCCGCCACGGCGAACGGGAACGCCGCCGGGATCAGCACCCCGATGCCCGTGGTGACGGCGGCGGCAGCGATCGCGTACGCCACACCGGGCACGGTCCGCAGCCGCGCGCCGAGCCGGTTGCCGACCAGGATCCCGGTCAGCCAGCACGCCTGCATCGCCCCGAGCACGAACTCGTCGCCGTGCAGCACGTACCGCACGAACGCGGGATCGGCCACGTTGATCACCACGACCGCGCCGACGCAGAGGGCCAGCCCGAGGATCACCGTGGCCAGCACGGGATCGCGCCGCACGTGCCGGATTCCCGCGAGCGCGCTGGGACGTGCCTCGTGCTCCCCGGAGGGCCGCCGTTCCGCGCGCACGAACCCCAGCAGCGCCGCGTAGGCGAGGAACGTGCCGCCGTCGACGAGCAGTGCGGCGGGGTGACCGAAGGTCCCGGCGAGCACCGCACCGGCGGTGACGCCCGCCATGCTGCCGAGACTGCGCCCGGTGCTGAGCCACGCGTACCCGCGGGTCGCTTGCTCTTCGCCGGCGATGTGCGGCACGAGAGCGGAGACGCAGGGCTGGGCGACCGCACGCCCGCAGCCGGAGAGCAGCACCAGGGCCACCACGAGGACCGGCTGACCCATCACCGGCGCGATGGCCGCGATCGCCACGCCCTGGAACGGCAGCGCGGCGATCAGCAGGCGGCGGTTGGGCAGCCGGTCGACGAGCGCGCCCGCGAGCGGCGCACCGAGCACGACCGGCAGCAGCTGGGCGATGAGGATCGCGGCCACCAGCAGCGGGCTGACCGGTGTGGCCCAGAACAGCAGGACCAGCAACGACAACGCGTTGCCGAACTCCGACACGGCCGCACCGGCGGCGACCAACGACAGATCCCGGCTCCCCCGCATGCCGGCGACGCTAGTCACACGCCACGCGGGGGCAATCGAATTCCTACGGCAGCTTCCAGTCGACCGGCTCGGCGCCCTGCTTCTCCAGCAGCTCGTTGGCGCGGCTGAACGGCTTCGAGCCGAAGAACCCGGCGTGCGCGGACAACGGTGACGGGTGCGCGGACTCGATGGCGGGCAACGGCTCCAGCAACGGGCGCAGGTTGCGCGCGTTGCGGCCCCACAGGATCGACACGAGCGGTGCGTCACGGGCGGCCAGCGCCTTGATGGCCTGCTCCGTCACCGCCTCCCAGCCCTTGCCCTGGTGGGAGTTCGCCTTGCCGGGCTGCACGGTGAGCGCCCTGTTGAGCAGCAGCACACCCCGCTCGGCCCACGGCGTCAGGTCGCCGTTGGACGGGATCGGGTACCCGAGGTCCTCGGCGTACTCCTTGTAGATGTTCACCAGCGACTTGGGGATCGGCCGCACATCGGGTGCCACGGAGAACGACAGGCCGACCGCGTGGCCGGGTGTCGGGTACGGGTCTTGGCCGACGATCAGCACCTTCACCTGGTGGAACGGCTGCTGGAACGCACGCAGCACGTTCTCGCCCGCGGGCAGGTAGGTGCGGCCGGCGGCGACCTCCGCGCGCAGGAACTCACCCATGGCGGCGATCTGGTCGGCAACGGGGGCGAGAGCTTCAGCCCAGCCGGCTTCGACAACTTCGTTGAGGGGACGAGCCACGGCTGTGAACCCTATCCCACTCAGTCCAAACGACGGAGCTTCTCCCGGTACACCGCGATGTTCTGCACGTATTTGTCGACGATGAAGGCCCACGCCCGTTCCGGCACGACATAACCGGTGCGCTCGCGGGCGGGGACGCCGAGCACCATCGTGCGTTCGCGGACGTGGCCGTCGAACGAGACCACCGCGCCGGCGCCGACGATCGCACCCTTCTCCACGATGGAACCGTTGAGCACCACCGAGCCCGAGGCGATCAGGCAGTCGTCCGCGACGGTCGCGCCCTCGATGTGGACGTTGTGCCCGATGACGCAGCCCGAGCCGATGTGGACGGGGTGCACCTCGGTGCAGTGGATCACCGTGCCGTCCTGGACCGACGTGCGCTCGTCGACGACGATGCGGCCGTAGTCACCGCGGAGGACGGCCTGCGGCCACACCGACGACTGCGCGCCGATGCGGACGTCACCGATCACCGTCGCGTCCGGGTGCACGTACGCGTCCGGGTGGATCTGCGGTGTGTAGTCCCCCAGCGCATAGATGGGCATGGAGGCGAACCTACAACGGCTTGCCGTAGCAACGGCTCTCCGGGTGGTCGCGGTAGATGCCGAAGTTCGCGATCCGCTCGTAGCCGGTGGCCAGGTACAGGCCGATGGCTTCGGGCTGGCGCAGACCGGTTTCGAGCACCATCTGCCGGTGGCCGGCCGCGCGTGCGGTGTCCTCCAGGTTCGTGAGCACGAGCCGGGAGAGACCCCGGCCGCGCAACGCCTCGGCGACGTACATGCGCTTGATCTCGGCCGCGCCCTCCAGCTCGGAGTGCACCCGCCAGCCGCCGCACGCGATGGGCGCGCCGTCGAGGTAGCCGACCACGAAGTAGCCGAGCGGGGCGGCGAACTGCGCGGGCTCGACCGGCGTCACGTCCTTCTCGCCGTAGCGTTCGACGAAGACCTGCTGGAGGTCCTCGATCAGCTTCACGGCATCCGGATGATCATACGTGCGCGCGCATAGTTCCACAGGGACCCAGTCTACGCGCGCCAGTGCTCCCAGCCAGGGGGTTTCTCGTAGGTCCGGCCGTCGACCGTGACGCCCTCACCCGCGCGGACCGTGCCGATCGTGGTCCAGCCCTCGGGCACCGCCTTCGGGCCGGGGAACGTCGCCGCGAGGGCGTGATCCTCCCCACCGGTCAGCGCCCAGTGCCGTGCGTCACCCCCGAGCGCGGACGCCACGTCCAGCAGGCGCGGGTGCAACGGCAGCAGCTCGGTGCGGATGTCGATCGCCACACCGGAGGCGTCGGCGATGTGGCCGAGGTCCTGCAGCAGCCCGTCCGAGACGTCGATCATCGCGGTCGCGCCGGCCTCTGCGGCCCTCGGGCCCTCCTCGTACGGGGGCTCCGGGGTGCGCTGGGCGTTGACGATGCCGACCGGGGAACGGAACCCGCGGCCCAGCACGGCCAGTCCGGCCGCCGCCCAGCCGAGCCGCCCGGTCACCGCCACGACGTCGCCGACGAGCGCGCCGGACCGCGTGACGGGCTCCAGCCCGTTCATGTCACCCATGGCCGTGATGGAGATCACCAGCGTGGCGGAGCTGACCATGTCGCCGCCCACGATCCCCGCACCCGCCTTGGCCGCTTCCTCCCACAGGCCCGCCATGATCCCCTCGATCGTCGCCGCGGGGGTGTCGGGCGGACACGCCACGCCGACGAGCAGACCGGACGGCAGCGCGCCCATCGCGACGACGTCCGCGAGGTTCACCGCGGCCGCTTTTCGGCCCACCTGCTCGGGACTGGACCAGTCGAGTCTGAAGTGGACACCCTCGACCAGCACGTCCATCGACGCGACCACCCGGCCGTCCGGCACGGCCACGACGGCCGCGTCGTCGCCGGGACCGAGGACGGTCGTCTCTGGCTGCGCCCGACCGGCCGTCACCCGGTGGATGAGATGGAACTCACCCACGTTGGCGACCGTCTCCGCGTCGTGCGGCGGCTCCGGACGCAAAGTTGCCTCCCAATCTGAGCATTCGGAACCCCAACTGGGGTACGTTGCGTGACACGTTCCTACCTCGACCCAACCTGTCGCGACGAAGGGGCACGCCGTGGTGCATGCATACATCCTCATCCAGACCGAGGTCGGCAAGGCCGCTGCAGTCGCCTCCGAGATCTCCGGCATCACCGGCGTCGCCACCGCCGAGGACGTCACCGGTCCGTACGACGTCATCGTCCGCGCGGAAGCGGACACCGTCGACCAGCTCGGCCAGCTCGTGGTGGCGCGCATCCAGAACGTCGAGGGGATCACGCGGACGCTCACCTGCCCGGTGGTCCACCTCTAGCCAGCCCGTGTTGTCATAGCCGGGTGACTCAGCAGGAATCCACGTCGGCGCTGTCCCGGCCGCTGCTCTTGGCGGTCGGGCTCGCCGTGCTGCTCGCCATCGGTGTCGCCGCGCTCGGTCTCGTGCTGGGCACGGGGAACCAGACCGAGGTCGTGCCCGGCCGCTCGGGACCGCTCGCGCTGGTCTCGATCGACGCGCCGGACGCCGGTTCACCGCCGTGCACCTCGCTGGTCGAGAAGCTGCCGCTGGGCCTGCCGTCCGGTAAGGACATGCTGCCGCGCCGGGAGGTCGCCACGCCCGCACCGCCGGCCGCGGTCGCGTGGGGTGACGCCCAGCACGACCCGGTGGTGCTGCGCTGCGGCCTGCCCAGGCCGGCCGAGCTGACGCCGTCGGCCCAGCTGCGGGTGATCTCCGACGTGCAGTGGTTGCAGCTGCCCGGTTCCGGCAGCTCGACGTGGGTGGTCGTGGACCGCGGGGTGTACGTGGCGCTGACGGTGCCCGACGACGCGGGCACCGGACCGTTGCAGGACATCTCCACCACGGTGCGCGACCTGCTGCCGAAGCAGCCGGTGCGGACGACCTCCTAGCGCAGGCCGGAGCCGCGCGCGACCGCCGTCTCGATCAACGTGGTCAGCAGCGCCGGGAAGTCGATGCCGGTCGCCTCCCACGCCTTGGGGTACATGGAGATCGGCGTGAAACCGGGCATGGTGTTGAGCTCGTTGATGATGAGCTCGCCGTCCTCGGTGAGGAAGAAGTCCACCCTGGACAGCCCCTGGCAGTCGAGCGCCTTGAACGCCGTGACGGCCATCGCGCGCAGCCGCTCGGTGACGTCGTCGTCGAGCTTCGCCGGGATGTCGGCCTCGTAGGAGTCGTCGACGTACTTGGCGTTGAAGTCGTACCAGCCGACGCCCTCGCCGACCGGCCGCAGCTCGGCCGGCAGCGACGCCTCGACCCGGCCGTCGGGGAACTCCAGCACCGCGCACTCGATCTCCCGCGCGTTCGGCACCGCCGACTCGATGATGACCTTGGGGTCGTGCCGGCGCGCCTCGAAGACCGCGGCGTCCAGGTCGGCCCAGTCGTCGATCTTCGTGATGCCGACCGACGAACCGGCCCGCGACGGCTTCACGAACACCGGCAGCCCCAGCTGCTCGCGCTCGTCGAGGGTGAGCGTGGTGGCGGCGCGGTCGAGCGCGACGAACGTGCCGACCGCCAGCCCCTCGGCCTGCAGCAGCTTCTTGGCGAAGATCTTGTCCATGGCGGCCGCGCTCGCGAACACGCCCGGCCCGACGTAGGGCAGGCCACCGAGCTCCAGCAGCCCCTGGATGGTGCCGTCCTCACCCCATGCGCCGTGCAGCAGCGGGAAGACGACGTCGACGTCCGCCAGGGCCTGGCCGGGCTCGATCGCGGCCACGTCCCGGTTGCGCAGCGTCGGGAGGTGGCCGGCACCCGCTTCGAGCGCGGTCGGGTCCGTGCCGAGCGTCCACTGCCCCTGCGGCGTGATGCCGATCGGCACCACCTCGAAGCGGTCGGCGTCGAGGTGGGGCAGGACGCTCTTGGCGGACTGGCAGGAGACCTCGTGCTCGGAGCTGCGGCCGCCGAACACCACGGCCACCCTCGTCTTGCGCTGCGTCATGCGGGCGACCCTACCCGTTTGGGCGATTGTGCCTACCCGTGAGTTCGCGGGCTTCAACCTGGTGGGTGTGCCGCAGGCCGACCCGCGGAACAGTCCCTGGCTGGACGGCCCCGTCGAGCTGCGGATCGCGATCACGGCCGCGGACGGTCCCGGTGCGGAGGTGCCGGGAGCGGCTCATCGAGTGGGTCCGGCACGCGCGGCGGCACAGGGCGAGGTGGTCCACCGCTCCGCGATCGCTCCGGCGCGGCCGGCCGGACCTCCGCCAGGCAGGAGGACGCGGTGGTCGTGCCCGATCACCACGGCCTCGGCCGGTTCGGCGAGGCGCACCTGCCGCGGTGGCCGCTCGCGGCCCACGACGTGCGGACGGTCAGCCGGCCCTGCTGAGCAGCTCCACCAGCACGGGCAGCGCACTCACCAGCTGGTCGCGGGAGCACGCGCTGTACCCGATGGCCAGGCCGTGCCACCGCGCGCGGTTGACGAAGTGCCGGCCCAGGCCGTCCACGCGCAGGCCGCGTTCCAGTGCCTGCTTCATCACCGCGCGCTCGGCCTCCGCATGAGGCAGCAGCACCACGACGTGTGCGCCGGCGTCGTCGCCGAGGACCTCGATGCCCGCGGCGGCGAACGTGCCGACGATCAGCGCGCGGCGCTCGGCGAGCTCACGGCGCAGTTTGCGCAGGTGGCGGCCCAGGTCGCCGGTGCGGGCCAGTTCGACGACGACGCGCTGGCCCGCGGCGGCCGGGCTGGTGCCGGTGAGGTCGCGGTGTTCCAGCACGGCGGTGGCGATGTGTTCGGGGGCGACCATCCAGCCGGCGCCGAGGGTCGGGGTGAGGATCTTGCTCGTGGTCCCGAGGTGGACGACGACGTCCGGCGCGAGGGCGGCCAGTGAGGGCAGCGGGGCCACGTCGTAGCGCAGCTCGCCGTCGTAGTCGTCCTCGATGACCAGCCAGCCGTCGCGGCGCGCGCGCTCGACCAGCGCCACGCGACGGCCCGCGGACATGCGGCCGCCGAGCGGGTACTGGTGCGCGGGCGAGCAGTAGACGGCGCTGACGCCGGACGGGACGGCGTCGGGCAGGAGGCCCTCGGCGTCGACGGCGGCCTGGACGACCTTCAGGCCGGCCGCGCGGAAGACGCCGACCGCGCGCTGGTAGCCGGGTTCCTCCACGGCCACGGCGTCGCCGCGGCGCAGCACCGCGACCGCGATCTCGGTCAGCACCGCCGTGGTGCCGCCGGTGGCGAGCACGGGTTCGGCGTTGACGGCCAGGCCGCGGTGGCGCAGCAGGTGCTCGGCGATGGTCTCGCGGTACTCGGGCAGGCCGGCGCGTTCGGGACGGGACAGCGGCGGCGTGTCGGCGGCGGCACGCCAGGCACGGCGCCAGGCCGCGCGGTCGAGGCCACCGGCCCACGGCGCGCCGGTGCCGAGGTCGACGAAGTCGGTGATGGCGGGGACGACGGCCTTGCGCGAACGTTTGCGCATCGGGCCGGGCGGCGTTGTCGTGACGTACGTGCCGGAGCCGTGGCGGCCGGCGATCCAGCCCTCGGCGTGCAGCTGGTCGTACGCGGCGGCGGTCACCGTGCGGGACACTCCGAGACGTTCGGCGAGAGCGCGCGTGGAGGGCAGCCGGTCGCCCGCGCGCAGCCGCCCCTCGGAGGCCGCGGAACGCAGGGCGTCGGCCAGCTGCACGGCGAGCGGCTCCGGCGACTCGCGGTCCAGGGCGACGGGCAGTGCGGTCTCCGCCAAAGTGGCCTTCTCAGATCGATCGAAACTGGCGCTTCAATGATGCCACTTGGGCGGTCACAGTGGGAGCCATGACCACTGACGTGCAGCTCTCCCCCACCCCGCGCAGCACCGTCGTCCGCGGCAAGCAGAGAGCCGTCCAGGACCGCCAGGTGCTCTACGACATCCTCGACGCGGGCCTGGTGTGCCACCTCGCCGTGGAGGTCGACGGTGCCCCGTTCCTCATCCCCACCGCGTACGGGCGGGACGGCAACAGGATCTTCCTGCACGGCTCGACGGGTTCACGGTCCATCAGGAGCATGCTCGAAGGCAAGCCGGTTTGCGTGTCGGTCACGCTCGTCGACGGCGTCGTGTACTCGCGCTCGGTGTTCCACCACTCGATGAACTACCGGTCGGCGATCGTCCACGGCACCGCGCGCGTCGCCGAGGACCCCGAGCACGCGCTCAAGGTGATCGTCGAGCACGTCACGCCGGGCAGCTGGGACTACGCGCGCCGGCCCACGAAGAAGGAGCTCGCCGCCACGGTCGCGCTGGAGGTCGACCTGACCGAGGCCAGCGTGAAGGTGCGCGACGGCGGGCCCGGCGAGGAGCCGGAGGACCTGGAGGCGAACCTGGTGTGGGCCGGGCACATGCCGCTCGTCACGACGTGGGGCGCGCCGGTGCCGCACGAGACGGACAAGCCCGTCCCGCCGCACGTCAGCGCACGGGGCCGTTGACCGGGTCGTAGCGGTACGGGGTCATGGCGCGTGAACCGTGGCGGTACACGTGGATCGACACGGCCGGGTCGGCGCCGTCGTTGCGCACGTGGTGCACGTAGCCGGGACCCCACACCCGCGACTGTCCGGTGTGCAGCGAGTGCACGACCTGGATGCGGGTCGTCACGACCTCGGTGAGCACGCCGCTGACCACGGTGAACGCACCGGAGGTGGTCGAGTGGTCGTGCAGGGAGGCCGTCTGGCCGGGGAGCCAGCTCATCAGCCAGATCTCCTGGTCGGCGGTCTTCTCCACCAGCGTCGAGAAGCGCTCTTCCGGGTCGTAGCGCAGCAGGTGGGCCCACCGCGACCGGTCGGCCGCGACCGACAGCGCCACCCGGACGGGGTGCAGCAGCGCGGAGTTCTCAGGCAGAACGACGGTGTTCTCGGGAACGGCGAACATCGGGAAGAACAGTCCTAACCGTGGCGAATGCGCGAAAAGAGGACGCGGGACTATCGCCAGGTACAACACAGAGCGCTGAAGGACATGTGGGAAAGGGTCCCGGAGCCGGGACCCCCCGTCAATCCAGTCCCAACGCGTGAGACACGTCCGCGACCAGGTCCCGGGTGTCCTCGCAGCCCGCCGAGAAACGCACCAGACCTGGGGAAACGGGGTCGCCGAACTGGGCGCGCCGGTCCGCCGTGGAGTGCAGGCCGCCGAACGACGTCGCCGCCGAGACCACCCGAAGGCGTGACAGGAACTCGTCCACCGCCTCGGCCGACTCCAGCTCGAACGTGAGCACGCCGTTGAACCGCCGCATCTGCTGGGCCGCCACGAGGTACGCGGGGTCCTCCGGCGCACCCGGCCACCGCAGCCCCTCGACGCGGCCCTTCAGCAGCTCGTAGAGCGCGGCCGCGTTCTCCGCCTGCCGCGCGAGCCGCAGGTCGAGCGTCGCCAGGCCGCGCAACGCGAGCCACGTCTCGAACGGTCCGGGGATGGCGCCGTTCGACGTCCGCGCCGTCCGCACCTTCTCGGCCAGCTCGGCGGAGGCGACCGTCACGTGTCCGAAGAGGATGTCGCTGTGCCCGGACACCGCCTTGGAGTCCGACGCCACCACGACGTCCGCGCCCAGCTCCAGCGGCCGCTGGCCCAGCGGGGTCGCCGTCGTGTTGTCCACGGCCAGCAGCGCGCCCGCCGCGTGCGCCGCGGTGGCCAGCTCCGCGATGTCGCACACGTCGAGACCGGGGTTCGACGGCGTCTCCAGCAGGACGAGCCTGACGCCCTCGAACGAGGGGTACGGCCCGGCCGTGGGCACCTCGACGACGTTCATGTCCATTTCGGACACCACGCGCCGGGTGAGGAAGTAGCCGTCCGACGGCACCGCCAGGGTGTCCCCTGTGGACAGCACGGTGCGCAGCAACGTCATGATCGCGGCCATGCCGGACGGGAAGATGACGCACTCCCCGCCCTCCAGCGACCCGAGCGCGTTCTCCAGCGCCCGCCAGGTCGGGTTGCTGACGCGGCCGTAGAAGTCGTCGCCGCCGAGGTGGTACGCCGACGCGAACACCGGCTGCGCGCCGAACGGTTCGCCGGGGGAACCCTGCACCGCGTGCACGACGCGCGTGCCGTCACCGAAGGTCTCGTTCACTGGCGCTCGTGCTTCCTGTCTCGTCCCAGCAGTGCGGCACCGAGGTCACGCGCGCTGAGCCCGTCGTGGCACACCATGTGCACGCCCTCGGTGATCGGCATGTCGACGCCGTTCGCGCGCGCCAGCTCCCGGATCGACGAGCACGACTTCACGCCCTCGGCGACCTGTCCGTGCGCGGCCTCCTGCGCCTGTTCCAGCGTCTCGCCCCGGCCGAGCCGCTCGCCGAAGGTCCGGTTGCGCGACAACGGCGACGCGCAGGTCGCCACCAGGTCGCCCAGCCCGGCCAGCCCGGCGAACGTGAGCGGGTCCGCGCCCAGCGCCGCGCCGAGCCGCGCGGTCTCGGCCAGGCCGCGGGTGATGATCGACGCCATCGTGTTGTCGCCGTACCCGAGCCCGGCCGCCATGCCGCACGCCAGCGCGATGACGTTCTTGCACGCCCCGCCCAGCTCGCAGCCGATCACGTCGGTGTTGGTGTACGGGCGGAAGTAGCTGTTCGAGCACGCGTGCTGCAGGTCGACCGCGCGGTCGTGGTCGGAGCACGCGATGACGGTCGCGGTCGGCTGCCCGACGGCGATCTCCTTGGCCAGGTTCGGCCCGGACACGACGGCGACCTGCGCCGGGTCGACGACGGCGACCTCGCTGATCACCTCGCTCATCCGCTTCAGCGTGCCGAGCTCCACGCCCTTCGACAGCGACACCAGCGTCGCGTCCGGGGGCAGCAGCTCCCTCCACGCCGACAGGTTCACCCGCAGCGTCTGCGACGGCACGGCCAGCACCACCGCGTCGGCGCCGTCGAGCGCCTTGGCCGGGTCGGCGGTGGCCGCGAGGTTCGCGGGCAGCGAGATGCCGGGCAGGTAGTCGGCGTTCACGCGGGTCTCGGTGATCGCGTCGGCCACCTGCTGCCGCCGTGCCCACAGCACGACCTCGGGGCCGGAGTCCGCGACGACCTTCGCGAACGTCGTGCCCCACGAACCGGCGCCGAGCACCGCAACGCGTTCGATCGCCATGTGCTCAGGCCTTCCTCGGTCCGTAGAACCCGTCCGGCGCCTGCTGCTCGCGGATCTGCGCGAGGTGGTCCTTGACGCCGGTCATCAGCAGGTCGGTGACCTCCCGCAGCAACGGGAGCGTCTCCTCCTTGCCGCGGTAGGCGGACAGGTCCACCGGCTCGCCGACGAGGTGGGTGATCGTCTTGCGCGGGAACGGCCGGAACTTCTTGAGGTAGTGGTTGTAGAGGTCGAGCGTGCCCCAGCGGGCGACCGGGATGACCGGGCCGTCGTGCTGCAGCGCGAGCCGCGCCACGCCGGTGCGGGAGTTCGCGGGCCAGCCGTCGGGGTCCTTGGTGATCGTGCCCTCCGGGTAGATCACCACCAGCTGACCGGACTCCAGCGCCTCGTGCGCCGCGCGCAGGCTCTGCTGGGCGTCGGAGGAGCCCCGGTAGACCGGGATCTGCTTCGCGCCCTTCAGGATCGAGCCCATGACCGGGACGTTCCACAGGCTGTGCTTGGCGAGGAAGTGCGGCACCCGCCGGCAACGGTGCACGAACACGGCGTCGTAGCACGGGTCGAGGTGCGAGATGTGGTTCATCACGAGCAGAGCCGCACCTTCGCGCGGGATGCGCTCCCCGTGCAGGATCCGGTGCCTGCCCAGCACGAACGACATCGGGTAGACGATCGCCGCGGCGACGCCGACCCAGAAGCCGCCCTTCTCGCGTTTGGCCACGTGGCCTCTCCTCACCTGCGTAGATCTGCGCCCATGAGCACATTAGTCGCCGAATCGTGGACTATGACGAGGTGCGGGATGAAGTCGACCTGGTGGTTCCGGTCAAGACGCTGGACAGGGCCAAGACCAGGCTGAGCAGTGCGACCGGCGGCGATCCGGTGTCGCACGCGGCGCTGGCGCTCGCGCTCGCGCTGGACACGGTGAGCGCCGCGCTGAGCACCCCCGGCGTGCGGCGGGTGGTGACGATCACATCCGACCCGGCGGTGGCCGCGGAGATGGCGGCGCTGGGCGTCGAGTCGCTGGCGGAACCGGCGGAGCCCGGTCTCAACGAGGCGCTGCTGCACGGTGCGGCGACGCTGCGGTCGGAGCGGATCGGCGCGCTGCAGGCCGACCTGCCCGCGTTGAGACCGGACGAGCTCCAGGCCGCCCTGGTCGCCGCCCGCGGGCGCCGCGCGTTCGTGCCGGACCGCCAGGGCACCGGCACCACGTTGCTGCTCGCGGCCCCCGGCGGTGAGCTCGACCCGCACTTCGGCGTGGGGTCGGCCGGGCTGCACGCGCGGTCGGGCGCGCACGCGCTGATCGGCCCGTGGCCGTCGCTGCGCTGCGACGTGGACACGGAGGAGGACCTGCGGCTCGCGCAGGCCATCGGCCTCGGCCGGCACACCGCGACCGCGTTGCCCGCCTGGACAACCTGATCAGGTCACACGCGTCCTCGGAGGTGATCGTCGACCTTGGGGACCCATGCGAACTCTCATCGGACTGGCGGTGCTCACGGCCGTCGCCGGCTGCGCCACCGCCCTGCACGTGGAGCGGCCACCCGGCTACACCGCACCGAACAAGCTGGTGTCGTGCCGCGCCGACCTGCCGGGTGACTGGAAGGAACAGCTGTCCCGCACCAGGACCGAGGCGGGCTCGCACGAACAGGTCAGCGTCGTCGCCGCGAACGGTGCCGCCGACACGACACTCGTGCAGACGACGCGCAACCGCACGACCGAGCTCGTATTGCGCGACCACGGCAGACGCCAGCAGGTCATGGCGGTGCAGGACGGCGCACAGCTCTTCGGCGTCGAGTTCGACGGCCGCTGGGTCACGTTCGCGACCACACCGGACCCCGGCAGCCACGACGTGACCGTCCACGCCTGGGACGCGCGGGAGGACGGCGCCCCGGTGCGCGTCAGCGGCAGCGGCGTCCCCGTGCTCCACAACGGCAAAGCCGCCTGGTCCGACAGCGGTGAGGTCCACCTGTTCGACCTGGCGAAGAAGAGGGACACCGTCGTCGGCGAGGGCAAGGCGCCCGCGTTCTTCGGCGACCTGCTCGTGTGGACGCACGAGGGGAAGTTCCGCGCGGCCGGGACGGACCGCGGTGCGGCCGCGGTGCCCGAACCGCTGACACGGGCGACTCCGGGTGAGCACGTGGCGTCGGACGGGCGCACGCTGGCGTGGACGCAGGACGACACGTTGTTCGCGTGGCGCGCCGGCTGGCCGCAGCCGCGCAGGCTCGCCGAGATCGAAAGCGTGCCGAAGACCGAGGGCATCGTGTTCCCACGGGTCAGCGGGGACTTCGTGTCGTGGCGCTCCGAGTCGTCGTACGTCACGGACATCCGCAGCGGCGCGACCATGCACACGACCGAGGACGACTACTGGCTGGAGGTCCACGGCGGTGCGCTGACCCAGCGCGGCCGGAACGTGACCGCCTCCGCTCCCCTGTCCTCTCTTTCGGCCTTGCGGGCCTGTTGAAACCGTGACGAACGCCACGAATAAGTTACTCCGAGCAACGTAACGGCAAACCCCGGCACCTTTACATCCGTATCCCCTGACGTGCCCCTGATGACGACGCACCCCCGGCGTCGTGTTCCCCGACGTGTTATCCGAGGTGTTCTGACTTGAAGTCGTTGACGCACGCCGACTACCTGGCGTTGCGCCGCTTTCCCGCGCTGGACGGCCTGCGCGCCCTGGCCGCCGTGCTGGTCGTGTTCTTCCACTACGGCGGCCCCGACTGGTTGCAGGGCTGGGCCGGCGTCCAGATGTTCTTCGTGCTCAGCGGTTTCCTCATCACCACGCTGATGCTGCGCGAGGAACGCAGAACAGGCCGGATCTCGCTCAAGGAGTTCTACCTGCGCCGGGCGTTCCGGATCATGCCTGTGTACCTGGTGGTGCTGCTCGTGGCCGCCGTCAGCTCGGCGTTCTACGGCACGTTCACGAGCAACGGGATCGGCCCGTCGCTCAAGTACTTCCTCACCTTCACCAACGAGTTCGCCGGCACCAGCCCGTACGGCCAGTCGTGGTCGCTGGGCATCGAGCAGAAGTTCTACCTGGTCTGGCCGTTGGTGGCGATCGCGCTGGGCACGGTCGTGCTCCGGCGCAGGGCCGGTGCCGCGCTGCTGGGCATGCTGCTCGCGCTCGTGGCCGTCAACTTCACGGTGGGGCACAGCAACCCCGGCTGGCCGCTGCACTACTTCTCGATCCTGACCGGTGTGCTGCTCGCCGTCGCACTGCACAGCCCGATCGGGTTCGCCGTGCTGCGACCGCTGACCAACCGCGTGGCGCAGCTGGTCGTCGCGGCCGGGTTCGCCGGTGTCCACCTGAGCGTGAAGCCGATCGCCGCGTTCCTCGACGGGTTCAACGGCATTCCCGGTCACGTGCTGGTGATCCCGGTCTACGCGGTGGCGACCGCGGTCCTGCTCACCGCGCTGGTCGCGCCGGGACCGGTCACGAGCTTCCTGTCCACGAAGCCGATGCAGTTCGTGGGCAAGCGGTCGTACTCGCTCTACCTCGTGCAGACGGTCGCGGCGACGGTCATCTGGTTCTTCTGGCCCGCGCTGACCGGTCTCGGGCAGTCCGCGGCGGTCACGGCGCTGGGCCTCGCGCTGGCGAGCGTCCTGTACCGGGCGGTCGAGATCCCGATGATCGGTCTCGGCCGCCGGGTGATCGCCCGCCAGCGCGTCGGCGACGCCACCGTGCCCGCCCAGCAGGGACCTCAGCAGGGCGCGCCGCAGGCCCCCGCACCGCAGTCGGCGGAGTCTTCGCGGCTCGCGGCCATCGGGCAGGCCCAGCCGTAGAACGGGTTCGGGGCGAGCGGCACGGGTTCCCGGTCGCTCTCCCTGGCCAGCTCCCTCGCGTGGTGCTCGGTGAGCGTCACGTTCGTCCCGCTCGCCTGCGCGTCGTAGGCGCCCTGCTCCAGCTGAAGGATCTCGACGCCGCGCGAGAGGTCCGCGACGAACACGCTGCCGCGGTGCCAGTACGGCGCCCACGACGTCGCGGTGTCCGGCCGCCAGTAGCCGACCTGGATGGGCTTGGCCGGGTTGGAGATGTCCAGGAACCTGGTGCCCTGGTTGTACCAGGAGTACGCCACGATCCGCTGCCGCACGTCGAAGTAGTGCGCGGAGCACGTGACGTCACCGGGGATCGTGCCCTCCTGGTCGTCCGGGCTCCAGATGCCGACGGTCTTCATCTCCTTGGGCTGCTCGCCCCAGCCCTCACCGCCGTACGTTCCCTGCAACGAGGAGATGACGAACCGGCCCTCGGTCTTGCAGGTGGGCGAACCGAACGCCTCCTCGGTGTGCAGCAGCAGCGAGCCGGGCGGGTGCTCGCGCGTGGGCCGCGGCCCGTCGCCGAGCGTGCGGCCGACCGGGCGGAACGAGTTGTGCGTGAACGAGGTCGGCATGTCGGCCTTCGGCACGGCACCGCCCGCGTACGGGACCGGGTCCCACGCCGTCGCCTCGCGGTACCCGCCGCTCACCGGGTCGCGGTGCCGGCCCCTCGTCCAGTAGCCGCGGGTGCCGTCGTCGCCGGCCACCCACGCGATGCCCTGCGCGTCGACCTGGACGTCGTGGGTGATCTTCCCCTCGCCCGCTTTGCCGCGGACGTCGACCGAGACCGGCAGCTCCTTGGGGTTGCGCGGGTCGCGGATGTCGGTGACGAAGATCCGGCCGGTCTTCGCGTCCGACCGGTCGAGCCCCGCCGTCCACAGGAACTCGCAGTCGTTGACGCAGGTGGACGTGTGACCGGTGTTCTGCCGGTGGAAGCTGAGGACCTTGAGGTCGGCCGGGTCCACAGCGGACACGATGTAGTTGCCGGTCGGCCGGTCACCCGGCAGGGCGCGCCCGAACGAGTTCACCTCCCGCGCCAGGAACGCGAGCTTGCGCACCGGGTCGACGTTGATGTCCTCGTTCTCCCAGAAGCGCTTCGCCGGGTCGTCGCCCGGCAGCGCCAGCTCCTCCCTGGTCAGGTGGTCCAGCAGCTTCGGCTGGTCGAGGTCGGTGACGTCGAACGTCTTCAGCCCGGTCTCCATGCTGACGAACGCGACGTCGCGCGGTCCGTACCGGGCGAACGCGATCGAGATGGCACGTTCGGTGCCGGGCAGGGATGCCTTCAGGCGGACGTTCTTCGCCGCCGCCTGCAACCGGGGTTTGTCCACCTTCGGGGTGTGCGGCTCGGCTTCCGCCGCCGATGCCAGGCCCGCCGTGGTGAAGGCCAGCAGGGTCGCCGCCGTGATCGTGGCTAAAACCTTCATGCGTCCGACCCTGGCAGCGCGCCGGTTCAGCCGGTCAGGTCCGAACGTCTATCGTTCTGCTCCGTGCAGGCGACTGTGTCCACGTTTAACAGTGACGGTTCCGCTGTCGTGCTGCGCGATGACGGCGTCCTGCTCGACGTGAGTGCCGCGGCGGTGACCGCGGGTGGCTGGCGGATGCTGCGTCCTGGCCAGCGGGTGACCCTCGAACGTAGTGCCGACGGCGTTGTGACCGCCGTGCTACCGGCTGTTCTGTGACGAGGAGTTCACCGGCCGGACGTTCTCGCCAGGGGCGCACGCGGCGATAGTGCGGAACAATGCGGGGCGTGAGCACGGAGAACACTGACGGCAAGCCGACACCTCCCCGACGCCGGTCTCCGCGGGCCAAGGCGGAGACCCCGCCCGCCGAGACCCCGCGCAGGCAGCCGCGTGCGGCGACCAGGCGGGCGTCCAACCCGCCGCGGCGCAAGACCCAGCCGACGCAGCCGGTGGCCACGCCGGTGCGCGGTGTGCCCTCCGCCCCACCCGCGGTGACGTCGAGCGCGCTGCCGACCGATCTGCCGGACGACCGCTACTTCAACCGGGAACTGTCCTGGTTGGACTTCAACTCGCGGGTGCTCGCGCTGGCCGAGGACTCCTCGCAGCCGCTGCTGGAGCGCGCGAAGTTCCTCGCGATCTTCGCCTCGAACCTCGACGAGTTCTACATGGTCAGGGTCGCCGGGCTGAAGCGCCGTGCGGAGACCGGTCTCACGGTGCGCAGCGCGGACGGGCTCACGCCGCTCGAACAGCTCGTGGCGATCTCCAAGCGCTCGCAGGAACTCGTGGAGCAGCACGCCCGCACGTTCCTCGAACACATCCGGCCCGGTCTGGAAGAGCACCGGATCAGCATCGTGACGTGGGGCGACCTCACCGACTACGACCGGCTGCGGCTCTCCAACTACTTCAGCGAACAGGTCTTCCCGGTGCTCACGCCGCTGGCCGTCGACCCCGCGCACCCGTTCCCGTACATCTCCGGGCTGTCGCTGAACCTCGCGGTGACCGTGCGCGACCCCGAGGGCGGCGGCGAGCGGTTCGCCCGCGTGAAGGTGCCGGACAACGTGCCGCGGCTGGTCAGGGTCGAGGCGGACCGGTCCTCGTCGTCGGCGACGTTCCTGCCGCTGGAGGAGCTGATCGCGGCGCACCTGGGCGAGCTGTTCGCCGGCATGCAGGTCATCGAGTGCCACGCGTTCCGGGTGACCCGCAACGCCGACCTGGAGGTCGAGGAGGACCGCGACGAGGACCTGTTGCAGGCGCTCGAACGCGAGCTCGCCCGCCGCCGCTTCGGTCCGCCGGTGCGCCTCGAGGTGGCCGACGACATGACCGAGCACATGCTCGAACTGTTGCTGCGGGAGATGGAGGTCGACCCGCACGACGTCGTGACCGTGCCTGGATTGCTCGATTTGTCGTGCCTGTGGCAGCTCTACGGCATCGACCGCAAGACGTTGAAGGACCCGGCGTTCGTGCCGGCGACGCACCCGGCGTTCGGGGAGCGCGAGACGCCCAAGAGCGTGTTCGCGACGCTGCGCGAGGGTGACGTGCTCGTGCACCACCCGTACGACTCGTTCTCCACGTCCGTGCAGCGCTTCATCGAGCAGGCCGCGGCCGACCCGCACGTGCTCGCCATCAAGCAGACGCTGTACCGCACCTCCGGCGACTCGCCCATCGTGGACGCGCTGATCGACGCGGCGGAGGCGGGCAAGCAGGTCGTGGCGCTCGTGGAGATCAAGGCGCGCTTCGACGAGCAGGCGAACATCAAGTGGGCGCGCACGCTGGAGAAGGCGGGCGTGCACGTGGTCTACGGCCTGGTGGGCCTGAAGACGCACTGCAAGACCTCGCTGGTGGTGCGCCAGGAGGGGTCGACGATCCGCCGCTACTGCCACATCGGCACCGGCAACTACAACCCGAAGACCGCGCGGTTGTACGAGGACGTCGGCATCCTCACCGCCGAGCCGACGATCGGCGCGGACCTCACCGACCTGTTCAACGTCCTGACGGGCTACGCGCGCCAGGACGAGTACCGCTCGCTGCTGGTCGCCCCCTACGGCGTGCGCAAGGGCATCGTGGAGCGGATCAACCGGGAGATCGAGCACGCGCAGGCAGGGCGGCCCTCCGGTGTGCGCATCAAGGTGAACTCGCTCGTGGACGAGCAGGTCATCGACGCGCTGTACCGCGCGTCGCAGGCCGGTGTGCCGGTCGACGTGGTGGTGCGCGGCATCTGCGGGCTGAAGCCCGGCATCAAGGGACTGTCCGACAACATCAACGTGCGCTCGATCCTCGGCCGGTTCCTGGAGCACTCGCGGGTCTTCCAGTTCGTCGGCTGCGACGAGTTCTGGATCGGCAGCGCGGACATGATGCACCGCAACCTGGACCGCCGCGTCGAGGTCGCCGTGCGCGTCACGGACCCGCGGCTGACCGCGCAGCTGCTGGACATGTTCGTCTCCGCGCTCGACCCGCACACGCGCTGCTGGGTCCTGCGCAGCGACGGTGAATGGGAACCGTCGCCCTCGGACGGCACGTCCGTGCGCGACCACCAGATGGAACTGCTGCACAGGCACGGAGCTCTTGGGTGATCAAAGCAGCTGGAGCGGTGCTCTGGCGGGCCGCCGACGGTGACGTCGAGGTCGCGCTGGTGCACCGCCGCCGTTATGACGACTGGTCGTTGCCCAAGGGAAAGCTCGACCGCGGGGAAACGATTCCGCAATGCGCCGTGCGGGAGATCGCCGAGGAGACCGGGTACGCGTGCGTGCTCGGCCGGCATTTGCGGCAGGTTTCCTACGACGTGCGGGGTGTGCCGAAAACCGTCGACTACTACGCGGCCGAGGCGGTGTCGGGTTCTTTCGCCGTGAACGACGAGGTCGACGAGCTGCGGTGGCTGCGGGTCGACGAGGCGTCCGCGTTGCTGACCTATCCCCCGGACCGGGCCGTGCTGGCCGAGTTCGCGCGGCTGCCCGCGGACCTGTCGCTGGTGCTGCTGGTGCGGCACGCGAAGGCGGGCAAGCGGTCCGAGTGGGAGGGCGACGACGACCTCAGGCCGCTCTCAGACGCCGGCTGGCGGCAGGCCACGGCCCTGCGGACGTTGCTGCCGCTGTGGGCGCCCACGCGCGTGTACACGGCCCCTCGGGTGCGGTGCGCGGACACCGTGCGGGGTGTGGCCGAGGACCTGGCCGTGGAGGTGGAAGAGGAGCCGCGGCTGTCCGAGGAGGGCTACTGGCCCGACCCCGAGGCGGGTCTCGTGCGGCTGCTGGAGATCGCGGCCGACGAGGGCAGGGCCGTGGTCTCGTCGCAGGGCGGGGTGATCCCGGCGCTGGTGCAGACGCTGGCCGAGCTGGGCGGCCTGCGGCTGCGGGAGGTGCCCTGCAAGAAGGGCAGCGTGTGGGTGCTCGCCTTCACCCGCCCGTTCGGCTCCTGGTCTACTTCGGACGCGCCTTCTGGCTGGCCAACGCTGGTGTCGGCGCATTACCTGGCCTCGGCGCTGCCCCGTCCCTGAGAAGTGCCGGACGCCGGTTTCCCGCCGTCGTCTCCTCGCCCGACGAAAGTTCGCCTGTGGCAACTGAGTGGGCCGAGGGGGCGGCGGTTTCGCTTGTGCGGTGACCCGTTCGGGAGGGCCGAGCGTTATTTGTATTGGCGCGGCGGAGATTGGCGGCGCACCTCACGCCGTGAGTTCACGGCCGCCGCACGACTGGCCAGAAGCGAGCTCGCCGCCCGCCCGCGGAGTCGTGAACGGAGAAACACGAAGGCCCCGGTGTGCGCACACCGGGGCCTTCCGCGTGTTGACCGAAGTGACGCAGCCTCCTTCGAGAGGAGGCCCGTCTCACTTCTTCTTGGCAGCCGTCTTGCGAGCAGCCGGCTTGGCCGCAGCCGTCGTCGACTTGGCGGCGGGCTTCGCCGCAGCCGTCGTCGCCTTCGCGGCGGGGGCCTTCTTGGCCGTCGTGGCCTTCGCAGCCGTCGTCTTCGTGGCGGCGGCCTTGGTGGCGGTCGCCTTCGCTGGCGCCTTGGCTGCGGCAGCGGGCTTCGCTGCAGCGGCCGCGGTGGTGGTGCGACGGGTCGCGGGCGCCTTGGTGGCGGCCGCGGCCGTGCGGGTGCGCGTCGAGGTCGTCGCGCGGGTCGTCGTCGCCCGAGTGGCCGGAGCCTTGGCAGCCGCGGGCTTCGCGGCGGCGGCAGCAGCAGCGGGCTTCGCGGCCGGCTTGGCCGCAACGGCCTTCGGCAGCTTCTTCGCACCGCTGATGACGTCCTTGAACGTCGAGCCGGGGCGGAACGCGGGCACGTTGGTCTTCTTGACCTTCACGGTCTCGCCGGTGCGCGGGTTGCGCGCAGTGCGAGCCGCACGGGCACGCTTCTCGAAGACGCCGAAGCCCGTGATGTTGACCTTCTCGCCCTTGTTGACGCTACGAACGATCACATCGACGATGCCGTCAACAGCAGCACCCGCGGTCTTCTTGTCTCCGAGGCGCTCGGCGAGCGCCTCGATGAGCTGGGCCTTGTTCACTTCCAGTCCCTCCCAGGACGCTCACGGCCCTAGCGTCGGGCCGACTAGAACGCAACGGTAAGCCCAAATCGCAAGAAATACCAATCGCCACGCCAAAATTTTCGTTGTGGCGTGGCTAATTGCGCCCCTTCGAGGGACAGGAGGCGCCGGATTCGCCCCTCTCAAGGGGAGAATCCGGCCCCCTCTCAGACGGCTTCCACCGGATCCGTTGTGGGCAACCAAGTCTGGCGATTGCCCTCGAATCCGCTGATCTCGGCCTCGTGGCGCAGCGTCAAAGCGATGTCGTCGAGGCCTTCCAGCAGGCGCCAGCGGGTGTAGTCGTCGATCTCGAACGGCGCCACCAAGTCCTTGGCGCGGACGGTCTTGTCGGTGAGGTCCACGGTGACCGGCGTGCCGGGTTCGGACTCCAGCAGCTTCCACAGCAGCTCGACATCGGACTGGGCGCACTGGGCGGCGACGAGGCCCTGCTTGCCCGCGTTGCCCCGGAAGATGTCGGCGAACCGGGACGAGATGACCACGCGGAAGCCGTAGTCCATCAACGCCCAGACGGCGTGCTCGCGGGAGGAGCCGGTGCCGAAGTCGGGTCCGGCCACGAGCACGCTGCCGGCCTTGAACGGCTCCTGGTTGAGGATGAAGTGCTCGTCACCGCGCCAGGCGGCGAACAGCCCGTCCTCGAACCCGCTGCGGGTCACGCGCTTGAGGTAGACGGCCGGGATGATCTGGTCGGTGTCCACGTTGGACCTGCGCAGCGGCACACCGACACCGGTGTGGGTCGTGAAGGCGTCCATGGTCAGTTCTCCAGGTCTGCGGGGGCGGACAGGGTGCCGCGCACGGCCGTCGCGGCGGCGACGAGCGGCGACACGAGGTGGGTCCTGCCGCCCTTGCCCTGCCTGCCCTCGAAGTTGCGGTTCGAGGTCGACGCGCTGCGCTCACCGGGCGCGAGCTGATCCGGGTTCATGCCAAGGCACATCGAGCAGCCGGCCTGCCGCCACTCCGCGCCCGCGTCCAGGAACACCTTGTGCAGGCCCTCCTGCTCGGCCTGCTGGCGCACCCGCATCGAGCCGGGAACGACCAGCATCCGCACCCCGGAGGCGACCTGCTTGCCCTTCAACACGTCCGCGGCGGCCCGCAGGTCCTCGATGCGGCCGTTCGTGCACGAGCCGAGGAACACCGTGTCCACGCGGATGTCGCGCAACGGCATGCCGGGCTCCAGCCCCATGTACGTCAGCGCCTTCTCGGCGGCCACGCGCTCGTTCTCGTCCGCGATGGCCTCCGGGTCGGGCACCGTCGCGCCGAGCGGCAGGCCCTGGCCGGGGTTCGTGCCCCACGTGACGAACGGGGTGAGCTCGTCCGCGTCGATGGTGACCTCGGCGTCGAACTGCGCGTCGTCGTCCGTGCGCAGCGTCCGCCAGTACTCGACGGCCGCGTCCCAGTCCGCGCCGGACGGTGCGTGCGGCCGGCCCTTGAGGTAGTCGAACGTCGTGTCGTCCGGCGCGATCATGCCGGCGCGGGCACCCGCCTCGATCGACATGTTGCAGACGGTCATGCGCGCTTCCATCGACAGCGCCTCGATGGCGGCACCGCGGTACTCCAGGACGTAGCCTTGGCCGCCGCCGGTCCCGATCTTCGCGATGACGGCGAGGATGATGTCCTTCGCCGTGACGCCCGGCTTGGGCGCGCCGTCGACGTTGATCGCCATCGTCTTGAACGGGCGCAGGGGCAACGTCTGCGTCGCCATCACGTGCTCGACCTCGGACGTGCCGATGCCGAACGCCAGCGCGCCGAACGCACCATGGGTGGACGTGTGGCTGTCACCGCACACCACGGTCATGCCGGGCTGCGTGAGGCCGAGCTGCGGCCCGACCACGTGCACGATGCCCTGCTCCAGGTCGCCCATCGGGTGCAGCCGCACGCCGAACTCCGCGCAGTTGCGGCGAAGCGTCTCGACCTGCGTGCGCGACACGGGGTCCGCGATCGGCTTGTCGATGTCGACGGTCGGGACGTTGTGGTCCTCGGTGGCGATCGTGAGGTCGGGCCTGCGCAGCCTGCGCTCGGCCAGGCGCAGCCCGTCGAACGCCTGGGGGCTGGTTACTTCGTGCAGCAGGTGGAGGTCGATGTAGAGCAGGTCCGGCTCCGCACCACTGCCGTGGCGCACAACGTGTGCCTCCCACACCTTCTCCGCGAGCGTGCGGCTCATCGCGACATCTCCCACAGTATGGACGCGCCGACAGATCTGGACTTCTCACTGTCTGGGAAGTTAGTATCGGCTTGTGGGACAGCATAGCGGGATCGGCGTGCTGGACAAGGCAGTGGCCGTGTTGAACGCCGTGGCAAAAGATCCGTGCGGGCTGGCCGAGTTGTGCAATCGCACCGGCCTTCCGCGAGCAACCGCGCACCGCCTGGCCGTGGGCCTGGAGGTGCACCGCCTGCTGCGCAGGGGTTCCGACGGCCGCTGGCGCCCCGGCGCCGCGCTGGCGGAGCTGGCGGGTGGGGCGACGGACCCGTTGCTCGACGCGGCCTCGTCGGTTCTTCCGCGGTTGCGCGACATCACCGGCGAAAGCGTGCAGCTGTACCGCCGCGACGGCATGCAACGCGTCTGCGTCTCCTCCGCGGAGCCTCCATCGGGCCTGCGCGACACGGTGCCGATCGGCGCCCGCCTCCCGATGACGGCAGGCTCCGGCGCGAAGGTCTTGGCGGCCTGGTCCGACCCCGGCACGCAACGGGCGGTCTTGGCCGACGCCGTCTACGGCGAACGCACCCTCCTGGAGGTCCGCCGCCGAGGCTGGGCGCAAAGCGTCGCGGAGAGAGAACCCGGCGTCGCCTCAGTCTCAGCCCCGGTAAGGGACTCCTCCGGCGCCGTGGTGGCAGCAGTCTCCGTCTCAGGCCCCATCGACCGCATGGGCCGCCGCCCCGGCGCCCGCTGGGCAGCAGACCTCCTGGCCGCCGCCGAGGCCCTACAAAGCCGCCTCTAACCCTTCTCCCGACAACAGCCCCGCCGCCTCTCAGGCCGCGGGGCTGTCGCACACCCAAGCCCCGCAACCGAGACCCACACCACATTCTTCCGCCCGTCATGAATAACTCGCCATGGGGCGATGAGCGCAGCGAATCCGCCCTCCACCGGCGAGGCGATGAGCGTTAGCGATTCCGCTCCCATTCGGCGAGCGCAGCGAAGCCCCCAGCATTTCTTCCCGGGTCACCTACCGGGGGTCCGGGGGCGAAGCCCTCCGGCTGGGGGTCTGGGGGCTCGGCCCCCAGAGGACAATGCGAAAGAGGCCTGTCAGCGCTTTCCGCTGACAGACCTCTTCCACCTCTGTAGCCCCGAAGGGATTCGAACCCTCGCTACCGCCTTGAGAGGGCGGCGTCCTAGGCCGCTAGACGACGGGGCCCTAGAACTTCTTGCCTGGAGGAACCTTATCAGATCGCTCTGCCGGTTCCAAATCCGGGCTATTCAGTTCGTTTCTCACTGTGCCGAGAATCTCTGTCGGGAGCTTATCACTCTCGCTTTTGCTTCTCTGCAGCTGGGGTACCAGGACTCGAACCTAGACTAACTGAACCAGAATCAGTCGTGCTGCCAATTACACCATACCCCATTGGCTTTCACGATCATCTTCGGTTCTCGCGGGGAGTTCCGAAGGCCCTCGTTGCTGCCGGGAGAAATACTAGACCACGTCCCCACCAGAAGTGAAATCGGCCCCCGCCTACGAGCAAACGCGCAGGTGGGAGCCGGTCTCGGGGGTGGATCAGGCGGTGGCGGCGGACAGCTCGCAGACGAGGAGCTCCGGCAGTTCCGCGAGCGTCGTGATGGAGGACAGGCCCGCGGGCAGGGTGCCGCCGGTGGGGCCGGTGCGGTTGATCCAGACGCCGTGCATTCCAGCGTCGCGGGCGCCGATGGCGTCGGCGTGCAGGCGGTCGCCGACGTGCACCGTGTCGCCGGGCGGGACGCCCAGGGACAGGCAGGCCGTGTGGAAGATCACGCGGTCGGGCTTGGCGCAGCCGACCTCGCCGGCGATCAGCACCGCGTCGAAGTACTGGGAGAGGCCGAGCTGGGCGATCTTCACGCGCTGGTGGCGTCCAGAGGCGTTGCTGATCGCGGCGATCGGCAGGCCGGTGGCGCGCAGCCAGTCGAGCATGGGGATGACGTCCGGGAACAGGCACCAGCCGGCGGAGAGGACCTCCTGGCGGGCGACCTCGCGGCGGGTGGCCTCCCCGATGGACAGCTCCTCGCCGAGTGCGGAGAAGAAGGCCTGCGTGCGGATGTTGCGCATCTGCTCGTAGTCGAGCTCGCCCGCGAGCTGGCGGGAGACGTGGTCGTCGGTGATGCGCTGCCACAACGACCAGGCGTCGGCGTTACCGACCATCGAGGCCAACGCGGCGCGCGAAGAGGTGCTGTAGTCGACGAGTGTGTCGTCGACGTCCAGGCACACAGCGCGGATCTCGCCGGTTCTCTTACGCGTGAATGTCGGGGCCGCAGTCGTCACCCCGGAAGGTTAGGTGCGTGGACCCCTCGTCCGATTCGGCTAACGAGGTGATTCCTGTGGGTCCTTGCACGATCAAGCGGACCTTGAGGCCCCGAACGAACCAGTGAGACTCGTCCAGGCGCGAAAGGCAATCCCCCGGTCGAGTGTTGTTCCGCTACCCCTCGGTCCACTTGGGAGCCCCCGTTCCGGCGGCGCGACACCATAGCCCGCCCACCGAGGCTTCGCACCAGCCGCAACCGTTTCGGGGCCTGGGGTTCCAGACCGTCCACAGTGGACCAAAGCACCGCGTCACCACCCGAGCGAGTTGCGCCACACGGCAGCCGCTTGACGCACTCCGCGATCGAGAGCATGCTGAGTTTATTCAACACCGGTTGAAAAGAGGGATCGCAATGGAGAGGACCACCTGCCTCGTCGTCGGAGGCGGACCCGCGGGCATGGTGCTGGGGTTGCTGCTGGCGCGCGGCGGTGTCGAGGTGACGGTGCTGGAGAAGCACTCGGACTTCCTGCGGGACTTCCGCGGTGACACCGTGCACGCCTCGACGCTGACGCTGCTGGACGAGCTGGGACTGGGGCCCGCGTTCGAGCAGGTGCCGCACCAGCTGGTCGACAAGATCGAGGCGCTGCTGGACGGCGGCCGCATGGCCACGGTCGCCGACCTCGGCCGGCTGCCCGGTGCCCACAAGCACATCGCGATGGTGCCGCAGTGGGACTTCCTGGACCTGCTGGCGGACGCGGGCAAGCTGGAGCCCTCGTTCCACCTGCGGATGAACACCGAGGTCACCGGCATCACCAGGAACGGCGGCAGGGTCACCGGCGTGACCTACCGCGACCGGGTCGACGGGCACGAGGGCGAGATCGCCGCGGACCTGGTCGTCGCCGCCGACGGGCGGGCCTCGATCCTGCGCGCCGCGGTGGAGCTGCCGGTCTACCGGTTCGGCGCGCCGATGGACGTGTGGTGGTTCCGGCTGCCGCGCAAGGCGAGCGACCCGGTCCAGGGCGGCGCGGGCCGGTTCAGCACGGGCAGCGGGCTCGTGCTGATTCCACGCGGTGAGTACTTCCAGTGCGCCTTCCTGATCCGCAAGGGCACCGACCGGAAGGTGCGCGCGGAGGGCGTGGAGAAGTTCCGCGACCGCGTCGTCACGCTCGTCCCGTGGCTCGCCGACCGGGTGGGGCAGCTCACCACGCTCGACGACGTGAAGCTGCTCGACGTGAAGCTGGACCGGTTGCGGCGCTGGCACGTCGACGGTCTGCTGTGCATCGGTGACGCCGCGCACGCGATGTCACCGGTCGGCGGCGTGGGCATCAACCTCGCCGTCCAGGACGCGGTCGCGGCGGCGAGGCTGCTCGCGAAGCCGTTGCGGCAGGGCACGGTCACGGGCGCCACGCTGGCGAAGGTGCGCAACCGCAGGCTGTTCCCGACGGTGGTGATCCAGACGGTGCAGCGCGCCATCCACCGGCTGTTCCTCGGCCGCAAGCTCAACAGCACCGAGACGGTGTCGAGCACCGGCACGCCGTTCCTGCTGAAGGTCGCGCAGCGGTTCCCGTTCCTGCAGGCGGTACCGGCCTACGTGATCGCCATCGGGCCACGCCCCGAGCACGCTCCCGGGTTCGCGCGCCGCGCACCGCAGGCCATCACCAGGTCGTAGCGGGCCCTAGGTCGTGACGACGGTCTCGGACGACTCCCCGAGCACCATCGCCACGGCGTGGGCGCGGTCACGGGCGCCCAGCTTGCGCAGGATCGCCTTCACGTGGGTCTTCACGGTGTCGTTGCTGATGAAGAGCCGCTGGGCGATCCGGGCGTTGTCCATGCCCTTGGCCATCTCGGCCAGCACGTCGAACTCCCGCGCCGACAGCCGGCCGAGCGCGGCGGGCGGGGGCATCCGCGCCGGTAAGCGGGCCAGTGACCCCACCCGTGCGTCGATCGTGGCGGGAGCACCGCGCACGGCCGCCGTGATCAGCGGCAGCAACTCGGCCACGGGTGAGGTCTTCAGCAGGTAGGCGACGGCACCGGCGTCGAGCGCGGCGCGGGCCCAGCTCGGACTGTCCGCATTGGACAGGACGACGACGCGGGCGTTCGGCCGGTACTGCGCCGTGTCCCGCACGGTGCGCAGCGGACCGGCGCCCGGCACGTCGAAGTCCGTGACGACCAGGTCCACCTGCACGCTGCGCAGACAGCGCGCGGCATCAGCCACGGTGTGGGCGATACCCACGACGCGGAAGCAATGCGTGCGGTGCAGCGAGATCCGCAGCCCCTCGGTGATGAGCTGCGAACCGTCGACCAGCAGCACACGGGTGGACGCCGGGTCCGTCATGACACCGGGAAGTTACTAGCGAGTACCCCGGTGCGTAACCTACCGGCCGCCGGATTGCTCCGTACGGCTACCTATTTGCCACCGGATTGGTGAGCGTGCCAAGGCCGTCCACAGTCACGGAGACCGTCTGTCCGGCCGTCAGCGGGCCGACACCGGCGGGCGTGCCGGTGAGGATCACGTCGCCGGGCAGCAGCGTCATGACCGCGGAGACGTACTCGATGAGCGACGGGATGTCGTGCACCATCAAGGAAGTACGTCCGTCTTGCTTGACCTCGCCGTCGACCTCGGTGACGACGCGGACGTCCGAGGGGTCGAACTCGGTCTCGATGAAGGGACCCATCGGGCAAAACGTGTCAAAACCCTTGGCGCGCGTGAACTGCACGTCCTTCTTCTGCAGGTCGCGTGCCGTGACGTCGTTGGCGATGGTGTAGCCCATCACGACGCTCGCCGCCTTGGCCTTCGGCACGTCCCGGCACGGCTGGCCGATGATGACCGCGAGCTCGCCCTCGAAGTCGACGCGCTCGGAGACGGCCGGGATCTTGATCTCCACGTTCGGCCCGACCACCGAGGTGTTGGGCTTGAAGAAGATCAACGGCTCCGCGGGCACCTCGTTGCCGAGCTCGGCCGCGTGGTCGGCGTAGTTCCGCCCCACCCCGATGATCTTGGTGGGGAGGATCGGCGCGAGCAGTCTGACGTCGGCCAACGGCCACTTGCGGCCGGTGAACGTGGGCGTGCCGAAGGGGTGTTCGGCGATTTCCGCGGCTTCGTCGCCGTGAACGGCGACGAAGGCCACGCCTGCGGGATGAGCGATCCTGGCAATGCGCACACCGCTAGTTTACGAGCAACCGCCCGTTCAGGGGTTCGGCCCAGCAGGAGGCACCGGCCGCGCGTCGGCGGCGTAGCCCGCGCTCCTCAGCGACTTGTGCACCAGCGCGTCGCACAACGCCAGCCACGAGGCCTCCACGATGTTGCCGTGCACCCCCACCGTCGTCCACTCGCGCTCGCCGTCCGTGGACTCCACCAGCACGCGCGTCACGGCGTCCGTGCCGGGGTGTTCGGTGAGGATGCGCACCTTGTAGTCGGCCAGCTCCACAGCGTCCAACCAGGACAGGTGCGGCAGCAACGCCTTGCGCAGGGCCGCGTCCAGCGCGTGCACGGGTCCGTTGCCCTCGGCGGTCGCGATGACCCGCTGCCCGGCCACGTGCACCTTGACCGTGGCCTCCGAGCCGACCTCGCCGTCCGAGCGGTGGTCGAGCACGACCCGGTAGGACTCCAGCGTGAACGGCGGCGGACCGTCCAGTTCGGACAGCTCGGTGCGCAGCAGCAGCTCCAGCGACGCGTCGGCCGCCTCGAACGACCAGCCCCTGGCCTCCAGCTCCTTCACGCGCCTGAGCGCGTTGCCGACCTCGGTCCCCCGGCCGGCCAGGTCGAGTCCGAACTCACGTCCCTTGAGCTCAAGACTCGCCCGACCGGCCATCTCGGTGACCAGCACCCGCATGTCGTTGCCGACGGTGTCCGGATCGATGTGGTTGTACAGCTCCGGATCCACCTTGATCGCGCTCGCGTGCAGGCCCGCCTTGTGGGCGAACGCTGACGACCCGACGTAGGCCTGGTGGGTGTCGGGTGCGATGTTCGCGATCTCGGCCAACGCATGGGAGACGCGGGTGAGCTCGGCCAGTGCCCCGGTCGGGAGCACCTCCAGGCCGAGCTTGGTCACGAGGTTTCCCACGACGGCGAACAGGTCGGCGTTGCCTGCTCGCTCGCCATAACCATTGGCGGTGCACTGGACGTGCGTCGCGCCCGCCTGCACGGCCGCGAGGGTGTTCGCCACCGCGCAGGACGTGTCGTCCTGGCAGTGGATGCCCACCCGGAAACCGGTCTTCCCGATGACCTCGGCGACCGTCTCGGCGAGGCCCAGCGGGAGCTGGCCGCCGTTCGTGTCGCACAGCACGACCACGTCGGCGCCACCCTCCACAGCGGACTCCAGCACGCGCAGCGCGGTGTCCGGTGAGAAGGCGTAGCCGTCGAAGAAGTGCTCGGCGTCGAGGAAGACGCGCCGGCCGTGGTCTTTGAGGAACCGGACGGTGTCGCGCACCATCCGCAGGTTCTCCTCGGCGTCGGTGCGCAGCGCGCGTTCGATGTGGCGCAGGTCCGACTTGGCGACCAGCGTCACCACCGGGGCCTGGGCGTCGAGCAACGCCTTGACCTGCGGGTCTTCTTCCACGCGCACACCGGCCCTGCGGGTCGCGCCGAACGCGACCAGCGTGGCGTGCTTGAGCTCCAGGTCACCTGCTGCCGCGCGGGCGAAGAACTCGGTGTCCTTGGGCAGTGCGCCGGGCCAGCCGCCCTCGATGAACCCGACGCCGAGCCCGTCCAGCAGCCGCGCCACCGCGAGCTTGTCCGTGACGGAGTACGAGATGCCCTCACGTTGTGCGCCGTCGCGCAACGTCGTGTCGTAGACGTGGAACTCGTCGGCAGGGCCGGCCATCGGGGTCATCTCCTCATCCGGACAAACAAAAAGACCCCCCGCGGATGCGAGAGGTCTGCGCGTCGGGTGCCAGGGGCGGCACTACCCGACGCGCTCGTCGATAATGATGGCGAGGTGCTGAGCCATGACGCGGATGCTGCCACAGCTCAGCACGGCGTACCAAGCGCCGGGAGGAAATCTCCCACTATCTGGTCACGCGTTCACGCCTGTGACAGGTACCGCGCGAAGGCCTCGACCGAGGCCGGGTTGCGCGGGCCCTCGACCAGTGCCGCGTACGGCAACGAGAAGAACCGCTTGTTCCTGACCGCCGGCGAGTTCCGCAGCGGCGCGAAGCCCTCCAGGAACCGCTGCTTGTCCTGCGGGGTGTTCGCCTCGCCGTCGGCGTAGTCCACGATCAGCACGACGTCGGGGTCGCGCTGCACGACGGCCTCCCAGTTGACCGTGGTCCAGCTGTCGTCGAGGTCGCCGAAGACGTTGTCGCCACCGGCCTTCGCGATGACGTCCTGCGGCGCGGCGTTGCGGCCGGAGGTGAACGGCTGGTCCTGGCCGCTGTCGTAGAGGAACACCTTCGGGCGCGGCTTGCCCGCCATGAGCTTGCCCGCGTCCTCGATCTGCTTCTGGTAGCCGCGGATCAGCTCCTCGGCCTTGGCTTCGACGCGGAAGATCTTCCCGAGGTTGCGCAGGTCGGTGTAGAGCGCGTCGAGCGCGGGCATGATGCCGCGCTGCTTGCCGGCACCGTTGCGGCACGACTCGGTGAGCACGTAGCTGCCGATCCCGAGCTGCTTCAACGACTCCGGCGTGAAGCCGGTGCTCTCGCTGAAGCCGTAGCTCCAGCCTGCGAACACGAGGTCGGCGTTGACGCCCTGCACGACCTCCTTGGAGATCTTGTCGGCGACCTTGCGGGTCCGGTCGAAGTCCGCCTTCCACGGCGAGGTCCGCAGGTCCGCGGTGTTGGCGCCGTCCACGACGTACCCGGCCATCCGGCCGGAGAGCCCCAGCGCGAACATCAGCTCGGTGATGCCGGTGTCGTTGGTGACCACTGTGGACGGCACCCGGTCGAACGTGACCTGCTGACCGCAGTTCGTGACGGTGACCGGGCCGTCGCCCGACGTGGTGTCCTGCGCGACCGTGGCGCCGCAGCCGGAGACGAGCAGCAGCGCGGCGGTGACGAGTGCGGTTCTCAACGGGTTTCCTCCTGGTCGAACAGGAGCTGTGGGACTCCCGTCGTGGGGTGGGCGACCACGTGTGCGGTGACGTGGAAGACCTTGGCGATCAGCTCGGGCACGAGCACCTCCGCGGGCGTGCCGGACGCCACCAGCCGTCCCTGGTCGAGCACGAGGAGGCGGTCGCAGTAGGACGCGGCGAGGTTGAGGTCGTGCAGGACGGTCAGCACGGTGACGCCGAGACCGCGGGCGAGCGAGAGGACGTCCAGCTGGTGGCGGATGTCCAGGTGGTTGGTCGGCTCGTCCAGCACGAGCACGCGTGGCTGCTGCGCCACGGCACGGGCGATCAGGACGCGCTGGCGTTCACCGCCGGACAGGCTGAGGAAGCTGCGGTCCGCGAGGTGCGTCACGTCCACAGTGGCCAGTGCCTCGGCCACCACGGCGCGGTCGCGGGCCGGGTCGCGCTCGTGCGGCAGGCGGCCCATCTCCACGATCTCGGCGACGGTGAAGTCGAACTCGACCTGCGACTCCTGGGTCAGCGCGGCGAGGTCGCGGGCGAGGTGCTGTCGCTTGTGGACGCTCGCGCCGTCCAGCAGCACCGTGCCGGCGTCGGGTTTCAGGGCCCGGTAGACGCAGCGCAGCGTGGTGGACTTGCCGCTGCCGTTAGGGCCGACGATGCCGACGACCTCGTTCTCGGCGTGCAGCGAGATGTCGTCGATGATGCCGCGGACGGTCAGGCCGTCGGCCTCGACGCGCATCAGCGGCCTCCGAAGACGTAGGACTTGCGGCGCATCAGGAAGATGAAGCACGGCACGCCGATCGCGGCCGTGATGACGCCCAGCGGCAGCTCCTCGGGCGCGGCGAGCATGCGTGCGGCCACGTCCACCCACACCAGGAAGCTCGCACCGGCCAGCGGCGCCAAGGGCAGCACCTTGCGGTGATCTGCACCCACGGCCATGCGGGTGAAGTGCGGCAGCATCAGCCCGACGAACCCGACCGCGCCGCTGACGGCCACCAGCACGCCCGTGATCGCGGCGGTGACGACGAACAGGTGTGTGCGGAACCGGTTGACCTCCACGCCGAGCGTCGTCGCGGTCTCGTCCCCCATCGCCAGCGCGTTCAACGGCCGCGCCTTGGCCATCAGGTACACGATCCCGGCGGCGGTCACGACCGTGGCGACCGGCAGCGACCGCCAGTCCGCCCCGCCGAGGCTGCCCAGCAACCAGAACATCGCCGCGCGTGCCGCCTCGCCGTGCGGTGCCTGGAACACGAGCAGCATCGCGACGGCGGAGAACCCGTACGCGAGCGCGGTCCCGGTGAGCACCAGCCGCAACGGCGTGAGCCCGCCGCTCGACCGCGCGGTGAGGTAGACCAGCGCCGTGGCACCGAGCCCGGTGAGGAACGCGCCCGTCGACAGCGCGTAGACGCCCAGCCCGGACAGCACCCCCATCGTCGCGACCGCCGTCGCCCCCACGCTCGCGCCGGAGGAGATGCCGAGCACGTACGGGTCGGCGAGCGCGTTGCGGACCATCGCCTGGATGGCGACGCCGACCGCGCTCAGACCCGCGCCCACGACCGCAGCGAGCAGCACGCGGGGCAACCGGATGTCCCAGACGATGTGGTACTGCCCGGCGCGGCCGACGGGCACGGTGCCGCCGGTGAGCGCCTGCCACAGCAGGTCGGCGGTGACGCCGAACGGGACGGAGACGGGCCCCAGGGCCACGCCCGCGACGATGCTGACGACGAGCACGCCGACGAGCGCGCAGATCTTCCCGGTCACATGTGCCCTTCCCGCAGTCCACGGCAGGAGTTGGTGTCCTCTGTCTGCCGTGTGCGGGCATTCGGGCTCGTCCCCTGGCCGGGGACCTACCGTTGCGGGTCAGCGCCGGACTTCGACCGGTCTTCCCCCACGCACGACGTCACGCAGCCTAACCCGCGCGCCGGACGGGCCGGCCGGAGGCCGTCACCTGCGCGAACAGAAAATCTTCAAAAAAGTTCGGCGGCCGTGTCGATCCGGTGCCCCGCCCGTTCGACCTCGGGATGTCAGCAAGCGGAACACGAGCAGGGAGCCACACCGTGAAGTTCATGATGATCTGGCGCGCCACCGACGAGGCCTTCGCGAGCATGGGCGAGTTCGACTTCGACAAGATGCTGGAGACGGTCGGCCGGTACAACGAGGAGATGATCCGCGCCGGTGTGCTGCTGGCCGCCGAGGGGCTCGCCGACCCGGCGGAGGGCGTGGTCGTCGACTTCTCGTCCGAACCGCCGGTCGTCACGGACGGGCCGTACGGCGAGACCAAGGAGCTGTTCAACGGCTTCTACATCATCAACGTCGCCTCGAAGGAGGAGGCGGTCGAGTGGGCCAGGCGCGCCCCGATGACCGGGCCCGGCTTCAAGACCGAGATCCGCCGCGTGCCCACCATCGACGAGTTCCCGCAGGACAACGAGTGGGTCCAGCGGGAGCGCGCCTGGCGCGAGTCGACCGGCCAGCTGTGAAACGCCACGCGGGGCGCCTTCGCACGATCCGACCGTGCGAAAGCGCCCCGCGTGGCAACCGGAAAAGCGTCAGCCCGTGCGGACGTTCGACGACACGAGGGCGGCCAGGCGGTCGCCGATCGCGTAGGTCGCGCCCGGCGACTGGTGGTCGCGGGTCGCGAGGTCGAACGCCACGGACGCCTCGATCCGCCGGGACGCCTCGTGCTCGCCGAGGTGGTCGAGCAGCAGCGCGACCGACAGCACGGCGGCGGTCGGGTCGGCGATGCCCTGGCCCGCGATGTCCGGCGCCGAACCGTGCACCGGCTCGAACATCGACGGGTTGCGGCGGGTCACGTCCAGGTTGCCCGACGCGGCCAGGCCGATGCCACCCGTGACGGCGGCGGCGAGGTCGGTCAGGATGTCGCCGAACAGGTTGTCCGTCACGATCACGTCGTAGCGGGCCGGGTCGGTGACCAGGTGGATCGTGGCCGCGTCCACGTGCTGGTAGGCCACGGTGACGTCCGGGTGCTGCAGCGAGACCTCCTCCACGACGCGCGACCACAGCGAGCCGGCGTGGGTGAGGACGTTCGTCTTGTGCACCAGGGTCAGGTGCCGGCGCGGACGGGCCGACGCACGCGCGAACGCGTCCCGGACCACGCGCTCCACGCCGAACGACGTGTTGAGCGAGACCTCGGTGGCGATCTCGTGCGGGGTGTCCTTGCGCAGCAGGCCACCGTTGCCCGCGTACGGGCCCTCGGTGCCCTCGCGCACCACCACCATGTCGATCTCCGGCGGGTCCGCGAGCGGGCTGCGGACACCGGGGTAGAGACGAGCCGGGCGGAGGTTCACGTGGTGGTCGAGCTCGAAGCGCAGCCGCAGCAGCAGCCCGCGCTCCAGAATTCCGCTCGGCACCGACGGGTCGCCCACCGCGCCGAGCAGGATCGCGTCGTGCTGGCGGAGCTCGCCCAGCACCGACTCGGGCAACAACTCTCCCGTGGCGTGCCAGCGCGCCGCGCCGAGGTCGTAGCGAGTGATCTCGGCCGCCGGAACGACCTCGTTGAGGACCTTCAGGGCCTCAGCGATGACCTCGGGCCCGATCCCGTCTCCTGGGATCACTGCGAGCCGCATCCACACACCTCCCAGGTGTCAGTCCCCAATTGGTGGGACTACTTTCCTTCGCGAAAGGCTACCGGCATCACGGCCACCCGCCGCATGCCGGACACCCCTTCGGGGTGTTCTCTCCCGTACTGCGGGACACCCACACGGCCCATTTCGCACTTTCGAGTGTCACTCGATCGCAGGAAGAGGGTCGCGTCAAGGGGTGACGCCCGGCAGTTCCACGCTGTGACACCACGTTCACCGCAACGCCACGCGGGGACCTTTCGCACGATCCTGTCGTGCGGAAGGTCCCCGCGTGGCGTTCGGCAAACGTCGGAGGAGCGGGCTAGGAGCGGCCGCCGCCTCGGACGGTGACGACCGACGCGCGGTCGCCGCTGGCGTTGTGGTGGTTGAGCACCAGCAGGCCGTCGGACTTGTCGAGCCGCAGCGCCGCCGCGTCCCGGTTCACCACGAGTGCGGTGCCCGGCTTGGCGACGTAGGACAGTGCCGCGTCGCCGCCGCCCTGCACCCACAGCCCCGGCTTGAGCGGGTCGAACGACAGCGGGCGGTCGATCACGTCGATCAGGCCGTTCGCGTTGCCCGGCGCCACGTAGTAGCCGGTGGTGCCGGCCGTGTACGAGATCCGGGCGGTGTCCTTCGCCGGGTCGATGCCGAGTGCGGTGAGCAGCACCGGCAGGACCGCGACGTTGGTGTCGGCGGTGTTCGTGTCGACGTCACCCCACTGGCCGTTGATCGGCTGGATGTCGACCTCCTGACCCGTCTTGAGGTCGACCGTGGTCGCCACGAGCAGGTCGGTGTCGGTCAGGCGCGCCGCGTGCGTCTCGAAGTCCGCGACGCCGTCACCGGTGGTGTCGATGTCGATGAACGGGACGGTGTTGGTGCCGAGGCTGTACCAGTTGCCCCACGTCGCGACACCGAACGCGAGCAGCGCCTCCTCCGGCTTGCCCTGGGCCTTGGCGAGCGGGGCCGTGGTGGCCGCGCCGACGTAGCGCAGGTCGCCGCCCTTGGCGGTCTCGTTGAGCGCGCAGTTCTCGGTGACGTTGCGGCGGCAGTCGCGCAGCTTCGGCGACGAGGCCTGCAGCTCCAGCACGCTCACGAGCGAGCGGTAGGCCTGCGAGCCGGTGCCCTGGTCCACGCCGCGGCCGTTCAGGTTGAGCACGGCCTGCTTGTCGTTGCCGCGGAACCTGAGCGACGGGAACGTGCTGATGTCCGCCACCGGCTTGGGCGCGGCGTAGACGGACAGGCGCAGCGGCACCGTGGCACCCGCGGTCGGCGTGAGGGTCACGCGGCCGGAGGCGTCGGCGATGAACTGGCGCGGCACGTCGAGCTGCGTCGTCACGACGGTCGGGTCGATCGTCTTGCGCAGCGCCTTCGGGTCGTCGATCTTCAGCGTCACCTTGACGCGGGCGACGCCGCGCGGGCTCAGCTTGACCCGGTCCTGCGAGAGCACGTAGCTCACGCCGGGGATCGTCGTGGCCGCGGTGTAGCCGACCTGGTACTCGACGGCCCTGGTGGACTTGTTGACGATCTTGATCGTCTTGGTCTTCGCGACCGGCCGGGAGACCTCGACGGTGCCGAAGTTCGCGCTCACGTAGCCGGGGTCGTCCTCGACGAACGCCAGCACCTGGTTGTCCAGCGCGGACTTGGCGTCCACGCGGCCGGTGCCGACCCGGTTGGGGGCGAAGGTCTTGCCGTTCTCCTTCACGTCCGCACCGGCGGTGTTCATGATCGAGGCCTTGACCTCCTCCAGCGTCCAGTCCGGGTGCGTCTGGCGCACCAGGGCCGCGATGCCCGCGACGTGCGGGGACGCCATCGAGGTGCCGGAGATGACCGAGCGGTCGTTGCCGGAGCCGACGGCGGTCGAGGAGATCGTGTCACCGGGCGCCGCGACGTCCGGCTTGATCGACTGACCGCGGGTGCCGCGGCTCGTGAACGAGCTCGGGGTGTCCGAGATGGACTGGTCGTAGGTCGGCGTCGAGGTGCGCAGCACGCCCGCGAGGCGCACGGACAGCGTGCCCGCGTTCAGCGCGGGGCGGACCTGGGCGGTGGCGTCACCGGTGAACTGGAACATCGGGATGCCGGCGTTGCCCGCGATGCCCGCCGAGAAGTTGTTCAGCGTCGACGACAGCAGCACGCCCTGGCCGCCTGCGGCCTGCACGTTGTTCGCCCGTGCGGCCGAACCACAACGGCGCGTGGCGTCGTTGTCGTCCCACTCCAGCCACACGAACTTGCCGGCGACGGCGTCGGTGATCGGGAGGCAGCCGTCGGCGTTGCCCGCCTGGGTGACCTTCACGGCGGGCAGCGTCTTGTCGTAGCCGAGGTAGCCCGTGAAGTTCTGGCTGTACTGACCGGCCTTGAGGCCCTGGCCGGGCACCTCGGCGCCGTCGCGCAGCACGTACGAGTCGCGCACGGACGCGACCGTCAGCGCCTCGGGCGTGTTGCCCGGCGAGCCGCCGATGTCGTAGAGGTCGCCGCCGTTGCCCGCGGAGAACACCGGCATGACGCCGACGCGGTACAGCTTCTTCACGAAGAGGCTGTCGGGGTCGTCGGGTGCGCCGTAGTCGGAGCCCAGCGACAGGTTGACCACGTCGAGGTGGTCGGAGAAGTCGCCGTCGCCGTCGGGGTCGAGCGACCAGTCGAGCGCCTGCGAGGTGACGTTGGTCGAGCCTTCGCAGCCGAAGACCTTCAGCGCGTAGATCAGGGCCTTCGGCGCGGTGCCGGGGCCGATCTTCATCGCGTTGAGGCTGTCCGCGTTGAGCTTGGTGTAGTCGCCCTTGAACGTGCTGCCGTCGGCGTTCTCGCCGAAGCCGGCCGCGGTGCCCGCGACGTGCGAGCCGTGGCCGTTGCAGTCGATCGGGTTGGGGTCGGGCTTCGGCGTGTTGATCGCCGGGTCCTTGCTCTCCCCGTCGTAGTCCTCGCCCACGAAGTCGTGGCCGCCGACGACCTTCGCGGTCGGGAAGTTCGGGTCGGCCTTGCGCGGGTCGACGGCCTTGAACGCCTCGACCGTGCCCGGACCGCCGAAGTTGGCGTGCGTGTAGTCCACGCCGGTGTCGATGATGCCGACCCGGACGTCGTCGCCGAGCTTGCCGTACTGCTGCCAGGTGTTGACGACCCTGGTGAGCTGCACGGCGTTGGAGTTGTCGCGCTTCTTCGGCACGACCGGGTAGACCGCGACGACGTCGGGGCGCTGGGCCAGCTCGCGCACCTTGGCCGCGTCCGCCGTCACGACGACGCCGGGGACGCCGTTGGAGGTGCGGTACAGCTCCCTGGTGGCGCCGTCCTTGGTCCTGAGCTGCCCGACGACCTGGTCGGCGGCGGCCGACACGTCGCTGCGGGCCTGCTTGGCGGCCTGCTTCTGCGCTTCCTTGCCCTGCCCCTGCTTCTCCGTGAACGCGTCCACGGCAGGCTTGCGGTCCAGCGCGACGAACGCCGTGACCTCGCCGGAGGAGTTCAGCCTGGGCGAGATCTTGAGCTGCAACGCCTTCGCGTCCAGCCCGTGTGCGCCCTTGACCGGCTGCGCGAGCGGTTCGCCCTGCGCCTGCGCGGTGGTGGGTGTGATCAGCAGTGTGGTGATGGCAGAGAACACCACCAGACTCGATCGTCTCTTCACAACGTAGCCCCAACCGAGGTGTGTGCTTCCGACCCGAACACGCAGTGCCGCGCCCTCTACGGCACCGGGTCAACCTCGTGGGGACGCTAATCGCTGATCGTGTGTCTGCGATTGCCCCGAAAGTATGAATGTTGTCTACGGATAGTTTCCTGTTACGCGTTCGTTGTGATCGACGACTTCACCGGGAAGGGGACTTTGCGACCCCTTCCCGGTTTGTCGTGACTATCCGAAGTCGACAGAACGGACGGTGCGCGCACCCACGGCGGCACCGATCGGGTCGAGCACCGCGGTGTCCACCGGGCGGTCCACGCGCAGCACCATGACGGCGTCGTTGCCGGTCTGGCTGATCTGCGCGGCCTCGATGTTCACGCCGGCCTCGCCCAGCAGCGTGCCGACGGTGCCCATGACGCCGGGACGGTCCGGGTACTCCAGCAGCAGCACGGTGCCCTCGGCCCGCAGGTCGAAGTTGCGGCCGTTGATGTTCACCAGCTTCTCGACCTGGGCGATGCCGCTGATCGTGCCGGAGACGCTGTCGGTCGTGCCGTCGGCCTGCACGGCCCTGACCGTGACGAGGCTGCGGTGGTTGGGGCTCTCGGTCTCCTTGACCAGCTCCACGCTCACGCCGAGGTCCTCGGCCAGCTGCGGCGCGTTGACGAACGTCACCTGCGACTCGACGACGCTCGCGAAGACACCGCGCAGCGCGGCCAGCGGCAGCACCTGCACGTCCTCATTGGACAGTTCGCCGCGCACCTCGACGGTCACGCTGGTCGGCGCCTTGGGCGACAGTGCACTGAGGACGGTGCCGAGCTTCTGCACCAGCGGCAGGTACGGGCGCACCTCCTCGCCGACCGCACCGCCCTGGACGTTGACGGCGTCCGGCACGAAGTCGCCGGCCAGCGCCAGCACGACGCTCTTCGCCACGTCGGTGCCCGCGCGGTCCTGCGCCTCGGTGGTGGAGGCGCCCAGGTGCGGGGTCACGACGATGCCGGGCACGTTGAACAGCGGGTTCTCGGTGGTGGGCTCGGTCGAGAAGACGTCGACGCCGGCACCGCCGACCTGACCCTCCTTCACGGCCTCGGCGAGGGCTTCCTCGTCGATGAGGCCACCGCGGGCCGCGTTGACGATGATGACGCCGCGCTTGGCCTTCGCCAGCTGCTCGGCGCCGATGAGGCCCTTGGTCTCCGGCGTCTTCGGCAGGTGGATGCTGATCGCGTCGGCGCGCTCCAGCAGCTCCTCCAGGCTGACGAGCTCGATGCCGAGCTGGGCGGCGCGCGCGGCGGACACGTACGGGTCGTAAGCGATGAGCTCGACGCCGAACGCGGCGATGCGCTGCGCGAACAGCTGGCCGATCTTGCCCAGGCCCACCACGCCGACGGTCTTGCCGTTGAGCTCGACGCCGTTGAACTTGGAGCGCTTCCACTCGTGGTTCTGCAGCGTCTCGTTCGCGGCCGGGATCTGGCGGGCGACGCTGAGCAGCAGCGCCACCGCGTGCTCGGCGGCGGACACGATGTTGGACGTGGGCGCGTTGACGACCATCACGCCGTTGGCCGTGGCGGCGGGCACCTCGACGTTGTCCAGGCCGACACCCGCGCGGGCCACGACCTTGAGCTTGCGGGTCGCGGCGAACACCTCGGCGTTGACCTGCGTGGCGGACCTGACGAGGAGGGCGTCCGCGTCCTGCACGGCCTCGAGGAGGGCCGCGCGGTCGGTGCCGTCTACGTGGCGCACTTCCACGCCGTCACCGAGAGCGTCCAGAACGGACGGAGCCAGCTTCTCGGCGATGAGGACAACAGGTCGGCTCGTGTTGGTCACGGACATCGCTCCCAGGAACGGTCGGATCGTGGGGCGCGGGCGTGGTCGGGGGCGGCTGGCCCGCGCCGACCGGGCACCGCAATGTGTCCGGACTGTTAACGAGCATAGACACCGGGCTTGCCGCGGTCTTCCGGCGGGTGGCTCAGGTCACTGCCGGTGTCCTGTGGGATGGGACGGGGTTTGCGCTGGTTATCCGGTCGCGTCACCAGGGCTCGTTGAACTCGCCGTCCCGCGCACCCGCCAGGAACGCCTCCCACTCGGACATGGTGAACACCAGCACCGACTCGGGGTGCAGGGAGTTGCGCATGGCGATGTAGGTGGCGCCGTCGGTGTGCTCCACCTCGGCGATCTCGGCGTCGCCGCCCTCGGACGGCGGGCCGGGCGGGCGCTGCCAGACGGCGTCGCGCAGGTCCAGCTTGCCGCGCACGTGGGCCTTGTTGTCGTAGATCGGCGCGCTGTCGGTCATGGTCTGGAAAGCTAGCGGATGGACACGAACGGCCCGCAGCACAGCGCTGCGGGCCGTCGTGAAAATCAGTCCATCAGACCAATCAGGCGGTCTCGGTGATGGGGCGGTCGACCCACGACATCATGTCGCGGAGCTTCTTGCCGGTTGCCTCGATCGGGTGGTTCTCACCCTCCTGCTGCAACTTCTTGTAGTTGGCGCGACCGTTGTCGTCCTCGGCCACCCACTCGTTCGCGAAGGTGCCGTCCTGGATCTCGCCCAGGATCTTCTTCATCTCCTCCTTGACCGCGGGGGTGATGACGCGCGGCCCGCGGGTCAGGTCACCGAACTCGGCGGTGTCGGAGATCGAGTAGCGCATGCGGGCGATGCCGCCCTCGTACATGAGGTCGACGATCAGCTTGAGCTCGTGCAGGCACTCGAAGTAGGCGACCTCGGGGGCGTAGCCCGCCTCGGTCAGCACCTCGAAACCGGCCTGGACCAGCGCCGACGCGCCACCGCAGAGCACGGCCTGCTCGCCGAAGAGGTCCGTCTCGGTCTCTTCCTTGAACGTCGTCTTGATGACGCCGGCACGGGTGCCGCCGATGCCCTTGGCGTAGGACAGGGCGAGCGCCTGCGCGTTGCCGGAGGCGTCCTGCTCGACCGCGATGAGCGCGGGAACGCCCTTGCCGTCGACGAACTGGCGGCGCACGAGGTGGCCGGGACCCTTCGGGGCGACCATGGCGACGTCCACACCGGACGGTGCGGTGATCAGGCCGTAGCGGATGTTGAAGCCGTGGCCGAAGAAGATCGCGTCACCCTCGTTGAGGTTCGCGGCGATCTCGTTCGCGTAGATGTGCCGCTGGGCCGTGTCCGGCGCCAGGATCATGATCACATCGGCCCAGGCGGAGACCTCGGACGGCGTACCGACCTCCAGGCCCTCTTCCTCGGCCTTGGCGCGGGACTTCGAGCCCTCCTGCAGGCCGATGCGGACCTCGACGCCCGAGTCGCGCAGGGACAGCGCGTGGGCGTGGCCCTGGCTGCCGTAGCCGATCACGGCCACCTTGCGGCCCTGGATGATGCTCAGGTCGGCATCGTCGTCGTAGAAGATCTCGACGCTCACAGTTGTTTCCTTCTCTCTGTTTGATTGCCGCTGCTTCGCAGACGGCGGCGAGGTCGTCGAGAAGCCTGCCGTCCGGCCGCCGCTCCGCGCGGATTGGGCTTCGCCGAATCCACACGAAGGGGCAACCGGACGACCGGCACGACCTCGCAGTTTCTAGCGGACCGCGGTGGCGGTGATGGAACGAGCGCCACGGCCGATGGCGACCATGCCGGACTGGACGATCTCGCGAAGCCCGTAGGGCTCCAGCATGCGCAGCAACGCGTCGAGTTTTTCAGACGTGCCGGTGGCCTCGATCGTGACCGCCTCCGGCGACACGTCGACGACCTTCGCGCGGAAGAGCTGCACGGTTTCGAGGACCTGCGACCGCACCGTCGCGTCCGCGCGGACCTTGATCAGCACCAGCTGCCGTTGAACGGAAGCCGCCGGCTCCAGCTCCACGATCTTGATGACGTTGATGAGCTTGTTGAGCTGCTTGGTGACCTGCTCCAGCGGCAGCTCGTCGACCGACACCACGATCGTCATGCGGGAGATGTCGGGGTACTCCGTGCGGCCGACCGCCAGCGACTCGATGTTGAAGCCGCGGCGGGAGAACAGGCCGGCGACGCGTGCGAGCACACCGGGCTTGTCCTCGACCAAAACGCTCAGCGTGTGCCTGGTCATCACAGGTCCTCATCGAACAGGGGGCGGATGCCGCGGGCGGCCATGATCTCGGAGTTGCCGGTGCCGGCCGCGACCATCGGCCACACCTGGGCGTCCTTGCCGACGACGAAGTCGACGACGACCGGGCGGTCGTTGATCTCCAGCGCCTTGGCGATCACCTCGTCCACCTCCTCGCGCGACTCGGCCCGCAGGCCGGCGCATCCGAGCGCTTCCGCCAGGAGCTTGAAGTCTGGGATGCGGTGCTTGTGCGTCCCCAGATCCGTGTTGGAGTACCGCTCGCCGTAGAACAGGGTCTGCCACTGCCGGACCATGCCCAGGTTGCCGTTGTTGATCACGGCGATCTTCACCGGCAGGCCCTCGATGGCGCAGGTGGCGAGCTCCTGGTTGGTCATCTGGAAGCAGCCGTCGCCGTCGATGGCCCACACCGTGCGGCCCGGCTCACCGGCCTTGATGCCCATGGCGGCGGGAACGGCGAAGCCCATCGTGCCGAGGCCGCCGGAGTTGATCCACGTGCGCGGGTGCTCGTACTTCACGAACTGCGCGGCCCACATCTGGTGCTGGCCGACGCCCGCGGTGTAGATCGTGTCCGACGGGGACAGCTGGCCGATGCGCTCGATCACGTACTGCGGCGACAACGTGCCGTCGTCGGGCCAGTTGTAGCCGAGCGGGAACGTCTCGCGGATCGAGTCGAGCGTCTCCCACCACGGCGCCAGGTCGACCTTGGTGGCCGTCTCGCTCTCGGCGCGCACCGCGTCGATCAGCTCGGTGATGATCTCCTTGCAGTCGCCCACGATCGGGACGTCCGCACGGCGGTTCTTGGAGATCTCGGCCGGGTCGATGTCGGCGTGGATGACCTGTGCGTCCGGTGCGAACGACGACAGCACGCCGGTCACGCGGTCGTCGAAGCGGGCGCCCAGCGCGATCAGCAGGTCGGACTTCTGCATCGCCGCGACGGCCGCGACGGTGCCGTGCATGCCGGGCATGCCCAGGTGCTGCCGGTGCGAGTCGGGGAACGCACCCCGCGCCATCAGCGTGGTGACGACCGGGATGCCGGTGTCCTCCGCCAGGCGCAGCAGCTCGGCGTGGGCGTCCGCCTTGATCACGCCGCCGCCCACGTACAGGACGGGCTTGCGGGCGCTGACGATCAGCTTGGCGGCTTCGCGGACCTGCTTGCCGTGCGGCCGGGTCGTCGGCCGGTAACCGGGCAGGCGCAGGTCGGGCGGCCAGGAGAAGCTGGTGGTCTCCTGCAGCACGTCCTTGGGGATGTCGACGAGGACCGGGCCGGGTCGGCCGGTCGCCGCGATGTGGAACGCCTCCGCGATCGCCCGCGGGATCTCCGCGGCGTCGGTCACGAGCATGTTGTGCTTGGTGATCGGCATCGTGATGCCGCAGATGTCCGCCTCCTGGAAGGCGTCCGTGCCGATGAGCGGCCGCGACTGCTGGCCGGTGATCGCGACGATGGGCACGGAGTCCATGTTCGCGTCCGCGAGCGGGGTGACGAGGTTCGTGGCCCCCGGTCCCGAGGTCGCCATGCAGACGCCGACCTTGCCGGTGGCCTGGGCGTACCCGGTGGCGGCATGTCCCGCGCCCTGCTCGTGGCGGACCAGGATGTGCCGGACCTTCGTGGAGTCGAGCAGCGGGTCGTAGGCCGGCAGGATCGTGCCGCCGGGAATGCCGAACACCACCTCGCAGCCGACCGCCTCGAGCGAGCGGACGAGCGACTGGGCACCGGTCACCCGGATCGGCGCGCCGGAGGGCGGAGCCGGTTTGGGCCGCGGGCCTGGACGGGGCGACGTGGGCTCGGAGGCCTGTCGCGATGGTGCGCTGGTCATCTCATTGCCTCGTGGGTATCGGGGTCCGGACACGAAAAAACCCTCGACAACCCAGAGACGGGTCGTGCGAGGGTCGCGCGTCGACGCAGGCTGTTCGGCTCAGGCGTCGACGCGCCTGAGAAGTACGAGAACGAGCGTGCGCTGCATGAAGCGGACGGTATCGCCTTGCGCAAGAGGCCGTCAACTCTGCGGGATGGATTTCCCGGATGGTGGACGTGGAACAATCGTCCGGGTGAAGAAGCTGGTCTTTCGCATCCCGGCAACGGCCCTGCTCGCGGCGTGTTTGATCGCGATCTGCGTGACGCCTGTGGCGTGGGTCGCTCCGGGGCTGCAGGTGCTCTACGTCTTCCCGCTCGGGTACGCGTACTGGGTGGTCCGCAACCGCACGACCGCCACCGAGGAGGACCTCGTCGCCCGCGGCCTGTTCGGCTCCACGACGGTGCGGTGGTCGGAGCTGAAGTCGCTCCGGCTGGTCGAGAAGGGCTGGCTGAAGGCCGTGCGGTCCGACGACACCGAGGTGACGCTCCCGGCCGTGCGGATGATGCACCTGCCCGCGCTGTCGGCGATCAGCGGCGGTCTCGTGCCGGACCCGAACGCCTCGCTGGCGGCGGAGAAGGCGGCGGCGGAGGAAGAAGCCGGAAAGGCTGAATCCGGCGAGGCGGCCGCCGAGTCTGACGAGAGCGGAACACCCGGATCCGTACAGTCGGAGAAGTGACCAAACGAGTTCCGCTGCTGAGCCTGCTGCTGTCCATCGCGGGCTTGCTGACCTCGGCTTACCTGACGTACACGCACTTCGACCGGTCCGCGTTGATCTGCTCGGCCGACGCGGTCGTGGACTGTGAGACGGTGACCTCCAGCGACCAGTCGGAGCTCTTCGGCATCCCGGTCGCGATCCTCGGGCTCGCCTTCTTCGCGTTCCTGACCGTGATCTGCCTCCCGTTCGCGTGGCGGGTCGAGGCGCTGAAGTGGGTGCGGCTCGGTGCCGTCGCCGTCGGTGTCCTGATGGTCGTGTACCTGGTCGCGGCCGAGTTGCTGATCATCGGCAAGATCTGCCTGTGGTGCACGGTTGTGCACATCATCACGCTCGCACTGGCCTATCTGCTGGTCTCGGCCGGTCTGCGTGAGAACGCTGCCGCGGGGCACGAGTAACCTTTGAGGCACCGCTCCCAGACTGGTGACGCCTGACCCGGCCGTCCCGCGCGCATTCTTCTTGAACTGAATCTGGAGGAGCAGTGCCTCAGCTCCGCTCTCGCACCACCACGCACGGCCGCAACGCTGCCGGAGCCCGCGCTCTCTGGCGCGCGACCGGCATGACGGACAGCGACTTCGGCAAGCCCATCATCGCGATCGCCAACTCGTACACGCAGTTCGTGCCGGGCCACGTGCACCTGCGCGACCTCGGCGACATCGTGGCCGAGGCCGTGCGCGAGGCGGGTGGCGTGCCGCGCGAGTTCCACACCATCGCGGTCGACGACGGCATCGCCATGGGTCACAGCGGCATGCTCTACTCGCTGCCCAGCCGCGAGATCATCGCCGACTCGGTCGAGTACATGGTCAACGCGCACCAGGCCGACGCGATCGTGTGCATCTCGAACTGCGACAAGATCACGCCCGGCATGCTGAACGCGGCCATGCGCCTCAACATCCCCGTCGTGTTCGTCTCCGGCGGCCCGATGGAGGCCGGCAAGGCCGTCGTCGTCGAGGGCGTCGCCGTCGCACCGACCGACCTCATCACCGCGATCTCCGCCTCGGCGTCGCCCGCCGTGGACGACGCGGGACTGAGCGAGGTCGAGCGCTCCGCGTGCCCGACCTGCGGTTCCTGCTCCGGCATGTTCACCGCGAACTCGATGAACTGCCTGACCGAGGCCCTCGGCCTGTCGTTGCCGGGCAACGGTTCCACGCTCGCCACCCACGCCGCGCGCCGCGAGCTGTTCTCCGAGGCCGGCCGCGTGGTCGTGGAGCTGTGCAAGCGCTGGTACGGCGAGGACGACGAGTCGGCGCTGCCGCGGTCGATCGCGAACCGCAAGGCGTTCGAGAACGCGATGGCGCTGGACATGGCCATGGGCGGCTCGACGAACACCGTGCTGCACATCCTCGCCGCCGCGCAGGAGGGCGAGATCGACTTCACGCTGCAGGACATCGACGACCTGTCCCGCCGCGTGCCGTGCCTGTCGAAGGTGTCGCCGAACTCCGACTACCACATGGAGGACGTGCACCGGGCCGGCGGAATCCCCGCGCTGCTGGGCGAGCTGCACCGCGGCGGCCTGCTGAACGAGGACGTCACCTCGGTGCACACGCCCACGCTCGCGGAGTGGCTCGCGAAGTGGGACATCCGCGCGGAGAGCCCGTCGCAGGAGGCGCTGGAGCTGTTCCACGCGGCCCCCGGCGGCGTGCGCACGACGCAGGCGTTCTCCACCGCGAACCGCTGGTCCTCTTTGGACACCGACGCGGCGGGCGGCTGCATCCGCGACGTCGAGCACGCCTACACCAGGGACGGCGGCCTGGCCGTGCTGCGCGGCAACCTGGCCGAGCGCGGCGCGATCATCAAGGCGGCCGGCATCGACGAGGAGCTGTGGCGCTTCGAGGGCCCGGCGCGCGTCGTCGAGTCCCAGGAGCAGGCCGTGTCGGTGATCCTGAACAAGGAGATCCAGGCCGGCGACGTGCTGGTCGTGCGCTACGAGGGCCCCTCCGGCGGCCCCGGCATGCAGGAGATGCTGCACCCGACGGCGTTCCTCAAGGGCTCCGGCCTGGGCAAGAAGTGCGCGCTGATCACCGACGGCCGCTTCTCCGGCGGTTCCTCGGGCCTGTCGATCGGCCACGTCTCGCCCGAGGCGGCCGGTGGCGGCACGATCGGCCTGGTCGAGAACGGCGACCGGATCCTCATCGACGTGCACGAGCGGCGGCTGGAGCTGCTGGTGGACGACGACGTGCTGGCCGAGCGCCGCGCCAAGATGGAGGCCTCGGAACGGCCGTGGCAGCCGGTCGACCGCATCCGCCCGGTCACGGGCGCGCTGCGGGCGTACGCGCGGATGGCGACGGACGCCTCGACGGGTGCCGTGCGCGACCCCAGCCGCTAGAGCTGGAACACCGCAGCCGCTAGAGAACAGCGGCAAGCGCCAGGCAGGTGCCGAAGACCAGCCAGCCCGTCAGCGGTCCGCTGACGGGCTGGTTCGTCCTCTTGACCAGGATCCCCGCGACGACCAGGCCCGCGAGCAGGCCGAGCGGCGGCAGCAGTGACCTCGCGGTGAGCCCGAACGGGAACGCCACCAGGTAGACCACCGGGATCCCGACCACCAGCAGGGCGAGCTGGAGGACCGCGCCCGTCAGGTTCTTCCGCATGCGCCGTTCCTACCGGAACACGAAGAACGTCAGCGCCGCGCCACCCGCTCCGAGCAGCAGCGCGATGAACCCGGCCGCCAGCGGGTGGCGGAACCAGCTGCGGTTGTAGTCCAGCGCGGCCCGGCCGGGCCCGGCGAACAGCGCCGCGAACGCCATGCCCGCGAGCGCCAGCTCCAGCTCCACGCCGTTGGGGCCGAAGAAGCCGCCCTTGTACTTCAGCGCGATGACGTTGGCCATCACCGCGAGCAGGCCCGCGGCGGCCAGCGGCGTGAAGAGGCCGAGCACGAGCAGGCCGCCACCGGCCAGCTCCGTGATGCCGGTGACCCAGGAGAGGACGACCGACTCGCGGTAGCCCATCTTCTCCAGCGACTGCGCGAAGCCGTTGATGCCGGGACCGCCGAAGAGCCCGAAGACCTTCTGCAGGCCGTGCAGCACGAAGATGCCGCCGAGCACGGCACGCATGCCGAGCAGACCGAGGTCGGGACCCGCGGTCCAGCGGAACCTCCTGCGCTCGTCGAACGCGTCGTCGTCCCCGTGGTTGTCCACAGTGGACTTGTCCAGCGGCGTGTAGGCCGTCGTGTCGAAGGACTTCGTCGTCGGGTCGTACGGCGACGCGCTCTCGCCGGCTCTGGTCGTGCCGTCGTCGAAGTGGTGCACTCCCCCTCCGCTGCCCGAGTAGAACGAGTCGTCGGAGAAAGCGCTCGAACTGGTCGAGCCTTTGTCGTGAGTAGCCACGCCCGCACGCTAGGAGACCGGCAAAGCGCGCGCGAGAGCCGAACGGCAGCGAAGCCTCGCCCCAACGGCCTAGTAGCTCCCGGTCACGAGGTTGCGCGGGTTCTCCCCCGCCACGAACCGGGCGACCTCGGCGGCGACCACGGCGTAGGCGCGCTGCAAGCTCCCCGTGCAGCTCCCGGCCACGTGCGGGGTGAGCAGCAGACCCGGTGCGGTCCACAGTGGATGATCCGCGGGCAGTGGTTCGGGATCGGTCACGTCCAGGGCCGCGCGCAGCCGCCCGGAGGTCAGCTCCGCGAGCAGCGCGTCGGTGTCGACGACCGGGCCGCGGGCACCGTTGACCAGGATCGCGCCGTCCTTCATCGCGGCGAGGAACTTGGCGTCGACGAGGTGCCTGGTCTCGTCGGTGATCGGCGTGAAGATCACGACCGCGTCGAACTCCGGCAGCAGCGCGGGCAGCTCGTCGATGCCGTGCACACCCTCGCGTGCGGTGCGGCCGACCAGGGTGGCGGTGGCGTCGAACGGTTCCAGCCGGCGCCGCAGCTGCTGACCGAGGTCGCCCGCTCCGACGATGAGGACCTTCTTGTCCTGCAACGTGTCCGTCGTGTGGTAGTCCCAGCGGCCCTCGGCGCGGGCCCGTTCGAACACGAGGAGGTCCCGGTAGATCGCCAGCAGGGCGCCGATCGCCCACTCCGCGGTGCTGCCGCCGTGGGCGCCGCGGCACGTGGAGAGCAGCACGCCGTCCGGAACGCGGCCGACGAAGTTCTCCGCGCCCGCGCTGAGCAGCTGCACGAGCCTCAGGTCCGGCAGCTGCGCGAACACGTCGCGCGGATCGGTGCCGGCGAGGAACTTCGGCACCAGGACCTCGGCCCGCGCCGCCTCCGCCGGCAGCGGTTCCCCCGGCACGTAGCGAACCGGCCGGACACCGTCCACCCGGGACAGCACGTCGACTCCGAGGGCATCTGGCACGAGCACGGTGAGCGTCACCCCTGCAACATACTGCCGGGGTGCGCCAGAATGGCGGCCATGCGCGAGCACGACGTCACCTCGTGGGACGGCACGAAGATCCGGACGTGGCAGGTGGGCGGCGACGGTCCGGCGGTGCTGCTGTGCCCCGGCGTCGGGTCGGGGCCGGAGTCGTGGCCGTCGCTGGCCGACCGCCACGGCCTCGTCAGCTGGTACATGCGCGGCACGATGGGCTCGGACCGGCCCGCCGACGAGCGCAACATCACACTGGACGACCACGTGGCCGACGCGCTGGCGGTGCTCGACGACGCGGGCATCGAGCGGTGCGTCGTCATGGGCTGGTCGATGGGTGTCACGATCGCCGCCGAGCTGGCGTTGCGGTACCCGGACCGGGTGGCGGGCCTGCTGCTCGTCGCGGGTGCGCCGGGCGACTCGTTCGGGGGCATGCTGCCGCTGGTGCCGAGCCGGTGGCGCCGCACGGTCGGCCTGACCGCCACCCGGCTGCTCCAGCAGGCCGGTCCGCTGCTGGACGGGGTGCTGCACCGGATGCCGGTGACGGACCTGACGACGTTCCTGCTGCGGCACAGCGGCGTGATCAAGCCGAGCAGCGACCCGAAGGCCGTGGCACGGGCGGTCAGCCGGTTCCTGCGGCACGACTGGCGCTGGTACTTCACGCTGGCGCTCGCGCTGGGTGAGGCACCGCGCCAGGACCTCCGCCCGATCGTGTGCCCGGTCACACTGCTGGCCGGGCGCGACGACGTGCTGGCGACCACGGAGAGCATGGCGACGCCCGCCGGAGCGTTGCCCCAGGCCCGGCTGCGGGTGCTGCCGTGCAGCCACTACCTGCCGCTGGAGGCGCCGGAGGTGGTGAGCGAGGAGCTGGACCTCGTGCTCGACCGGGTGGCGGCCGTCGACTTCGCCGTCGAGACCACGACCGCGTTCACTTCAGGTTCACGGTCGCGCACCTAGCCTGGGTTCGTGGTTCGTTCCGTTGCGTTGTTGGCCGCCGCCTGCCTGCTGGCAGGGGGCTGCGCGAGCTTTCCCGACGAGCCGCCGCCCACGAGCTGGAGCGCGCAACCACAGCTGACCCCGCAGGCGGGGCCGCGGCCGGAGCTGCCGGGCGAGTACCGGCCGTCCCCCGGCCAGAACGGCCAGAACCCGGCGCCGCAGAGCGTGCCGCCGCCACAGGGCTGCAAGGACTTCAACCCCGGCGTGATCGCCACCTGCCTCAACCCGGTCACCGGCGTCGCTCCGATCGGCGGTGACGCCAACGGTGGTGTCGCCGCGTACGCGACCGAGCGCGGCGGCCGGCTGCTCAAGGTCTCCAAGGACGTCGACCCGGTGGTCGTCGCGCAGATCGACGTGGACGCGTCCTCGGACGGCGGCCTGACCGGGCTGACGATCTCGGCGACGTTCGCCGAGGACCAGCTCGCGTACGTGTACGCGACGACCGCGACGGACAACCGGGTGCTGCGGATCGCGCCCGGCGACACGCCGAAGCCGATCCTGACCGGCATCCCGAAGGGCCCGACCGGCAACCGCGGCGTGCTGGCGAGCGACCGCAAGGGCGCGCTGCTGGTCGCGACCGGTGACGCGGGCAACCCGGCGCTGGCCGCCGACCCGAACTCCCTCGCGGGCAAGGTCCTGCGCATCGACGGCTCCGGCAAGCCCGCCCAGGGCAACCCGACGGCCGGGTCCGCGGTGATCGCGTCCGGCCTGCGGCTACCCGGCGGCCTGTGCGTCGCCGGCGACACCACGAAGATCTGGGTCACCGACTGGGCGGCGTCCGGTGACGTCGTCTACCGCGTCACGCCCGGCAAACCGCTCGCCGACCCGGCGTGGCGCTGGACGGACCGGCCCGGCGTGATGGGCTGCGCGTCGCTGTCGGACGTGCTGTGGGTGTCGACGTCGAAGGTGGCGGGCTTCCAGAACCTGCCGATGAACCCCGACGGCGCCATCACCGGCAAGCCGGAGCCCGCCATGCAGGAGAACGGCTACGGCCTGCTCGGCCCGATGGAGCTGCTGAACGACTCGGCCGCCCTGGTCGGCACGGTGAACAAGGCCGGTGGCCAGCCCGTGTCGTCCGACGACCGCGTCGCCTTCATCACGCGCCAGGGCCCGCCCGGCGGCACGAAGGACTGACCGCCGCGTCACTCGGGGACGCTCGCCGCGTGCGCTCCGCCTCGCACGGGACCGGGCTGCCCGGCGACCTCGACGGAGACCCGGTTGTCTCTACGCCGCAACGCGTTCAGCTTCGGCGCGAGTGAGTGGTGCGGCGAGAGGCCGAGCTTGACGACCCGACAACGGCCCGCGCACCGACCAGGGCCGATGGGCGGGCCGTTGGTACGACCACCGCCGCTCAGCCTCACCCCCTGGGCGGCTGCGACGACCGTGGTCGTTCCCCTCGGTCGAGGCGTTCAGGGTGGCACAGCACCTCGGGAGAGGTCGAGAGAAGTTCACCAACCGCCGCCGTTGATCGGCCACAAGTCACATCTGACCAGTGGGTTCACCGGTTGCTGCGGTGCACAACCACTCGAACGGCCTAGCCGGACCCCAGGCACAGGAACGGCCTGCGGAACGGGTCCTTCGCCATCGCCTCCGCCAGCGCCACGGCCGGTGCCGCCCCCGCCACCAGCGCACGGTGGTAGTCCGCCATCGCCGCCGCACTCGCCTCGTCACCGACCTTGCTGGCCGCGGCGACCACGGTCCGGGTGCCACCCGCGAGCATCGCCCCGGCGAACCCGAGCGCCTCGTCACCAGGACGGATGCGGTTCAACGCCAGCGAACACGCCGACAGCACCACGTGCGCGGGCGGCTTGCGCAGCCGCCCCAGCTCGTGCGCGAACAACGGCCCGTCGAACAACTCCAGCCGCGAGAACAACGCGTTCTCGTTCTCGTGCTCCCCGTGCGCCGCGACGTGCACCAGGTCCGCCCCGTCGAGGCGCGCGAGCACCTCACCCGCGGTCGCCTGGTCCCCCGCCAGCACGGTCGCCTCCGCGTGCTGCGCGCCCAGCCGGTCCAGCTCACCGTCCGCGAACTGCAGCCCCGGCCCCTTGACCAGCAACACCCGGTCGGTCTTCGGCTCGGCGGACTGCGTGGCGGCGAGCCAGGCCGTGGCCGACGGCGCCGTCGTGACCGGCCGCCCGTGCAGGCTCGGCAGCACTCCCCACGGCACCGCGTACAACGACCCGGTCGGCACCATGACCAGCTCCCGCTCGCCGATGAGCCCGACCAGCGGCTTGATCAGCAACGAGTCGAGGGCATCCGCCTGTTTGCGTGCCGAAGCCCCGATGACCTGCACCAACGGCGGCGGGAGGTGGTCCGGCGCCAGCGCGTTGAGGTCGAAGTGCAGCTTCTGGGCGCCTTCCAGCGCGTCCTCGGCGATCCCCAGGCGCACCATCCGCACACGACCACCCGCCAGCACCACGGCGACCATCTCACCGTTGGACACGACGAAGCTGACCATCGCCCGGTCGCCCAGCTCGGCGAAGACCTCGCTGACCGTCGCCACCGGACGCGTCCGTCCCCAGCGCTGCGCGTGCCACCCGAGCCGGTTCGCCTCACGCTGCGCCCTCACGATCTCGGCACGCAGCTTGGTGGTCGGCCGGCCGTCCAGACCGGCCCGCATCAGCTCCCGGCCCAGACCGCGCACCTCCGCGATGCGTTCGGCCAGCTCGGGGTTCTCGACCAGTTCCAACGGCTCGTAGCGGTAGGTCTGCGCGCGGGTGCGTTCGATCCACACGAACACGTGGCGGGCGTTGTGGCTCTCCAAGGCAAGGCGGATCGCCAGGTCGCGGAGCTCACGGCCGTGCACCGCCGTGGCGGACACCAGCTCCAGCCCACCGAGTTGATCGCGCACCAGGCCCAGTTCGTCCAGGCCCTTGCGCGCGTGCTGCAACGCGGTACGGCGATCTCCCTTCCGGAGGGCGAGCTCCGCGAGGACGAGCCGGCGTTGCATGCGCTGGTCGAGCGGCGTGACCGCACGCGGGCCCGGCAGCTGCCGCAGCAGCTCCTCGCCGTCCGACAGCCTGCCCCTGCGGATCTCCAGCCGGGCAGCCAGCACCTTCGCGAGCGAGGCCTCGTCCAGCAGGTGGTTGTCCGCAAGCTGCTCGGACAGGGTCAACGCCTTCTGCACCAACGCGTTCGTCACGCGTTTGACCTGCATGGCATGCGCCCACAGCTCGATCAGGGCAGCCATCATCCACCAGGTGCTGCCCCGCTTCTCCAGCTTGCGCATCGAAGCCTTCGCCATCCGGCGGGCCAGGTCGAACTGGTCGTCGAGCAACGCCGCCGACGCCCGGTACATCTCGACCTCGGCGATGTCCTGGTTGACCTTGTCCTTGCGCAGGACCAGCAGCGCCTCGTCGAGCATCCGGCCGACGTCATCGGACACACCGACCATCAACATCGCTTCGGCGTGCAGGAGCTGCACACCGGCGAGCACCGAATGCTGCTCGGTCACGCGGAAGATGCGCTCCGCTTCCTCGTAGTGCCGGAGCGCCTCGACCAGGTCCCCGCTCTGCTTGTGGGTGTTGGCAAGGGCCGCGACCGTGTACGGGTAGAGGTCGTCGAGGTTGTACTCCCGGCTCAGGACAGCCACCCGCTCCAGGTCCGCGATGGCGAGCTCGCGCCTGCGGATGGCCGCGTTGGAGAAGGCCCTGGCGGTCAACGACGTCGCGAGACGCTGCACCCACTGCCGGTCGATCCGGTCGGGTGAGGTCAGCAACGCGTTCTCGGTGAAATCGATGAAGCGGCTGAACCACTGGACCGCCTGTTCCGGCTGCCCCATGCGCATGATCATGCCGCCGTGGCAGTAGTCCGTGTTCCCCTTCAGCAACACGCGCAGCCAGGGGTCGTCGAGGAGCTCGATCTCCTGCCTCGCCCGGTCGAACAGCTCGATCGCGACGTCCGAACCGCTCGTTTCAGCCAGGCACCGGCCGAGGGTGTAGAGGATTCGAGCCCGCAACTCCGTCCGTTCCGGACTGTCTGGGGCACGATCGGCGTGCACGAGTGCACGCTTCAGGAGACGGATGCCAGGCGGGAAGCGGTACCTCGCCTGCTCCGCCCATCCCTTCTGGTACAACTCGCGCGCCCTGTCCAGGGCACGAGCGGGCATGTGATCATCACACCACATTCGCCCGAATGGCGCTGTCCTCCAACCAGGCGCAGACACCGGTTGAAGGACAGCGCAGAGCGTGACTAGCTGGCCACTTCCTGCTTGGCCAGGTTGTCCGGGTGGTTCGGGCAGTCCGGGTCGTGCTCGACCGGACCCTCGGTGACCAGCTTGTGGTCACCCATCACCGGCCAGCCGGGAGGCAGTGGGCCGCAGCACTGCGGCGTCAACGGCGGGTCTTCCGGCTGCGGGGTCTTCTTCGGCTCGGGGCTGTCGAGCAGGTCCTTGACCTTGTCGACGATGTCGCCCAAGAACCCTTCACGCTGCGTCGTCATGAGGTTTCCCCCCTCGTTTGGACTATTACTTTCCATCCCCCCAGATGGATGCATGGAGAGAGTGGCACACACCGCTACGGGTATACGTCTCATTTAGCTAACAGCCACTCGGACGGCCTAAGATCACAAAGGGTCACCTGCGAAAACAGGTGACCCTTTGTGATTCATACATCTATTGCGTATCTACCGGGACCTTTTGTCCTCGTCCCGATCTCGACGCAGCGTCACATCTCAGCTGCACCTGGCGATGATGATCTCGCGCACGCGGGCGGCGTCGGCCTGGCCCTTCGTCGCCTTCATGACCGCGCCCACGATCGCACCGGCGGCCTGGACCTTGCCGTCGCGGATCTTCTGGGCCACGTCCGGCTGGGCCGCGAGGGCCTCGTCGACGGCCTTCTCCAGCGCCGAGTCGTCCGAGACGACCTTCAGGCCGCGCTTCTCGACGACCTCGTCCGGGGAGCCCTCGCCCGCCAGCACGCCGTTGACGGCCTCGCGGGCGAGCTTGTTGGTCAGCGCGCCGGAGTTCACCAGCTCGATCACCCGTGCCACCTGGGCCGGGGTGATGGCGAGGTCGGTGAGCTCGACACCCTTCGCGTTGGCCTGCTGCGCGAGGTAGGACACCCACCACGGGCGGGCCTCGTCCGGCTTCGCGCCCGCCTCGACGGTGGCGATGATGAGGTCCAGCGCACCCGCGTTGACCAGGTCGCGCAGGACCTCGTCGGTGAGGTTCCAGTCCTTCTGGATGCGCGCGCGGCGCTCCCAGGGCAGCTCGGGCAGGGTGCCGCGGAGCTCCTCGACCCACTCGCGCGACGGCGCGATCGGGACCAGGTCGGGCTCGGGGAAGTAGCGGTAGTCCTCCGCCGTCTCCTTCTTGCGGCCCGGTGACGTGCTGCCGGACGACTCGTCGAAGTGACGGGTCTCCTGGATCACCTCGCCACCGGAGGCGAGCACCGCGGCCTGGCGGGTCATCTCGAAGCGCACGGCACGTTCGACGCTGCGCAGCGAGTTGACGTTCTTGGTCTCGGTGCGGGTGCCCAGCGCGCCGGTGGTCTTCGGCGAGAGCGACACGTTCGCGTCGCAGCGCAGCGAGCCCTGGTCCATGCGGACGTCGGACACGTCGAGCGCCTTGAGCAGGTCGCGCAGCGCGGTGACGTACGCGCGGGCCACCTCGGGAGCGCGTTCCTTCGTGCCCGGGATCATCTTCGTGACGATCTCGATCAGCGGCACGCCGGCGCGGTTGTAGTCGAGCAGCGAGTGCTCGGCGCCGTGGATGCGACCGGTGGCGCCACCGACGTGCAGCGACTTGCCGGTGTCCTCCTCCATGTGCGCGCGCTCGATCTCGACGCGGATGACCTCGCCGTCGTCCAGCGTCACGTCGAGCCAGCCGTTGAACGCGATCGGCTCGTCGTACTGCGACGTCTGGAAGTTCTTCGGCATGTCCGGGTAGAAGTAGTTCTTCCGGGCGAACCGGCACCACTGCGCGATCTCGCAGTTCAGCGCGAGGCCGATGCGGATCGCGGACTCGACCGCCTTGGCGTTGACCACCGGCAGCGACCCCGGCAGACCGAGGCAGGTCGGGCAGGTGTTGGTGTTCGGCTCGCCGCCGAAGGCGTTGGCGCAGCCGCAGAACATCTTCGTGTTCGTGTGCAGCTCGACGTGCACCTCGAGGCCCAGGACCGGGTCGTACTTCTCGACGACCTCGTCGTAGTCCATCAGTTCAACGAGAGAGGTCATGCCAACTCGTCCTTCCGCAGTGCGCGCGCGGCCAGCGCCGCACCGGTGATCGCCACGGCGAAGCTCGCGATCGCGTTCGCCAGCGCGAGCTTGTCCTTCTTCTCGCGGGCGACCTTCAGACCGGAGAACGCTCCCACGGCGCCGACCACGGCGCCGACGAGACCGAAGAGGCCACGTGCCTTCTTGATGTTCACAGCGACGGCCCTCCAAACGCGCCACGCGCGAGCTCGTATGCCGCGGCGACGCGGTACATGCGGTGGTCCTGCAGCGCCGGCGCCATGATCTGCAGGCCGACCGGCAGACCGTCCTCATCGGACAGGCCGCTCGGCACGCTCATCGCCGGCGTGCCCGCGAGGTTCGCGGGGATGGTGCAGAGGTCGGCCTTGTACATGGCCATCGGGTCGTTCGCGCGCTCACCGATCTTGAACGCCGTGGTGGGCGTGGTCGGCGAGATCAGCACGTCGAAGTTCTCGAACGCCTTCGCGAAGTCCCGCGTGATCAGCGTGCGGACCTTCTGCGCCGAGCCGTAGTACGCGTCGTAGTAGCCCGACGACAGCGCGTACGTGCCGATGATGATGCGGCGCTTGACCTCCGGGCCGAAACCGGCCTCGCGGGTCAGCGACATGACCTCCTCGGTGCTGCGCGTGCCGTCGTCACCGACGCGCAGGCCGTAGCGCATGGCGTCGAACCGGGCGAGGTTCGACGAGCACTCGCTCGGCGCGATGAGGTAGTAGGCGGGCAGCGCGTAGTCGAAGCTCGGGCACGACACGTCCGAGATCTCCGCGCCGAGCTCCTTGAGCTGCGACACGGCGGCCTCGAAGCTGCGCAGCACGCCCTGCTGGTAGCCCTCGCCGGTGAACTGCGTGACGACGCCGATGCGCAGCCCCGACAGGTCGCCGGACAGGCCCTCGCGGGCGGCGGCGACCACGGGCGGCACCGGGGCGTTGATGGACGTGGAGTCCATCTCGTCGTAGCCGGCGATGACCTCGTGCAGCAACGCGGCGTCGAGCACCGTGCGCGCACACGGACCGGCCTGGTCGAGGCTGGACGAGAACGCGACGAGGCCGTAGCGGCTGACCCCGCCGTAGGTGGGCTTCACGCCGACGGTGCCGGTGACGGCGCCGGGCTGGCGGATGGAGCCACCGGTGTCGGTGCCGATGGCCAGCGGTGCCTGCAACGCGGCCAGCGCCGCCGACGAGCCACCGCCCGAGCCACCGGGGATGCGGTCGAGGTCCCACGGGTTGTGCGTGGGGCCGTAGGCGGAGTTCTCGGTCGACGAACCCATGGCGAACTCGTCCATGTTCGTCTTGCCGAGGATGACGACGCCGGCTTCCTTGAGCTTGCGGGTCACCGTGGCGTCGTAGGGCGGCAGCCAGCCTTCGAGGATCTTGGAACCGACCGTGGTCGGGATCCCCTCGGTGGTCATGACGTCCTTGAGCGCCAGCGGCACACCGGCCAGCGGCGAGACGGCGTTGCCGGCCTTGACGTCCGCGTCGACCCTGCGGGCCTGCGCGAGCGCGCCCTCGGTGTCGACGTGCAGGAAGGCGTTGACCTTCCCGTCCGTCTCGGCGATGCGGTCCAGGTGGGCCTGCGTGACCTCGACCGAGGAGACCTCGCCGCTGTGGATCTTCGCGGCGAGCTCGGCCGCGGTGGCGTGGATCAGGTCGTTGGTCATGCTTCCTCACCCAGGATGCGGGGCACGCGGAACCGGCCGTCCTCGGCATCAGGAGCGCCAGAGAGCGCCTGCTGCTGACCGAGGCTCGGACGGACCACGTCCTCGCGGAAGACGTTGGTCAGCGGAACGGCGTGCGACGTCGGCGGGATGTCGGCCGTGGCGATGTCGCCCACCGTGGCCACCGACTGGAGGATCACGTCGAGCTGGCCGGCGAACAGGTCGAGCTCGTCGTCGGTGACAGCCAGCCTGGCGAGCTTCGCCAGGTGCGCGACCTCGTCGCGGGAGATGCTGGGCACTCCTGTCAACCCCCGTAGGGTCGGGATACGAATCGGGAACCCCGTGAGTCTATGGGCTGGTCAGCAGCGTCTTCGAACGGGTTACCGAGCGACGGCTCAACTTAACCGTTCCGCAACGCGGACAGCAGGTCATGCGTTGAGGATGCGTCTGCGAGAATCACCGACCGGCAACGGTGCGAGACGCGGGGTCACGCGCACGAGCTATGGAGGCGTTCACCTTGTCGTTCCTGATCCGGGTCCAGCTCCCGGACCGTCCCGGCACCCTCGGCGCGGTCGCAACGGCACTGGGAGAGATCGGGGCGGACATACTCAGCGTGGACGTCGTGGAACGCGGTTCCGGCCTGGCGATCGACGACCTCGTGGTGGAGCTGCCGTCCGGGCGCCTGCCCGACACGCTGATCACCGCGGCCGAGTCCGTCGAGGGCGTCGAGGTCGACGCCGTGCGGCCGTACGCGGGCATCCTCGACACCCACCGCGAGCTGGAGCTCGTCGAGGAGATCGCCGAGGAGCCGCACAAGGGCCTCGAGGTGTTCACCGAGGGCGTCCCGAAGATCATCCGGGCCGGCTGGGCGGTCGTCGTCGGACCGGAGGGCACCGGCATCAACCGGCTGACCTCGTCGTCGGCGGCACCGGAGACGCGGATGGCGGACGTGCCGTGGTTCCCGCTGGAGCGCGCGACCGTGCTCGACGGCGAGGACGAGTGGGTGCCGGAGACCTGGCGCGAGCTGGGCACCGAGCTGGCCGCCACGCCGCTGGGCAAGCCCGACCGGGTGCTGGTCGTCGGCCGTCCGGGTGGCCCCATGTTCCGCGCGGCCGAGGTGGCCCGGCTGGCGCACCTGGCGGGCATCGTGGCCGTGGTGCTGCCGGACTAGGGACTCACCGGGCAGGCACCTACTGGGGCGCCTTGGACCTGAGCGACCTCCTGGCCATGGCGACGAGCTCGACGTTGTTCCTGGCCACGCGGCCGTCCGGCAGCGTCAGGGTGTCCGCGAGCCCCATCCGCGTGCTGTGTTCGAGGCGGCCGGCGTGGTCGAGCACCGGCCACGCCTCGGCGTCCCTGCCGTGCAACAGAATCGGCCGGTGCAGGGGTTCGAGCCGGCCGAGCAGCTCCGCGACGTTCGCGCGGGTCGCGGTCGCGGTCAGCCGGGCCACGTGGTCCACGTCCGCGGCTTGCAGCAGCTGCGCGGCCGCCACGCTGTCGACGACCAGCTCGACGGCGACGCCGACCTGGTGCAACGCCTGGACCACCTCCTGCCACCCCGGCTGCCCGACGCGCACGGACGCGATGTCCGGCCGCCCGGCCGCGAGCGGCGCCCAGCTGCCGATCACCGCGGCCCGCGGCCCGTCGACGTCGGTGGACACCCCGATCTCGATCCCCGGCACCGCCGCCCTGACCGTGGCGATCGTGGTGGCCACCTCGGGCCCGACGAGCGTGGGCACGCCGATGACGTCCCTCGGGTGGAGGTGCACCGACGTCACACCGAGCGCGGCGACGTCGGCGGCGTCCTCGGCCAGGCGCTCGGGGCTCAACGGCAGGGCCGGGTGCTCCTGCGCGGTGCGGGAGCCGTTCAGACAGGCTTGCAGCACAGGTCAACGGTCCCACACCAAGCCGCTCAGCGCGTCGCGCCAATGGCCGCCGTCTTCCGGTGGCTCTCGCCCGGCGAAAACACCGGTCAGAGGTTCCAGCCTTCGGCGAGCGTCCTGATCAGCTCCTTCTGCCTGGTCTCCAGGACAGCGGGCGTCCACTCGTCCTGGGCGAGCACCTGGCTGGTGAGGGGGAACGCCGCCACGCCCTTGCCGCTCAGGAAGTACTTCGCCTTCTTGAGGGCGAAGTCGTAGTTCTGCGCCTCGGCGTTCTTCGTCCTGTTCAGCAGCACGAGGTTGGCGATCCGGTGCGTCCAGGTCGTCCGGTCGTCCGCGGAGAAGTCGGCCACCCAGCGCGAGTCCTCCGCCGGCCGCTGGGGCAGCACGTGTTCGACCGTGATGATCGAGAAGGTGTGCGTCACGCCGGAGCCGTCGGCCACCATCTCGTCGAGCCGCAGCAGCACGTACTTCCGGATCTTCGGCACCAGGTACAGCGCTCCGTCGAGCTGCCGCAGGGTCTCCGCGCGCTCGTCGTCGCCGAGGCGGAAAGCGGGTGCGTCGAGCCCGAGGCCGGCCGCGAGCTCCTGCAGCAGGTTCGCGTACCTGATCACCCTCGGAGTCGTGTAGACCCGGCGGACGAACATGCTGGCGGCGAGCCGCTCCAGCCGGCGCAGGAAGCGGTCCAGCCAGTCGGGGTCGTCGCCGTGGTGGCGCACGGCCCAGAGCGCGGGCGGGAGCCAGTCGTTGTTGTCGATCTGCGCGAGCCGCCGGAACCACGAGTTGATCTGCTCGGCCCCGGTCGACGCCACGTAGCCGAACTCGCGGATCCGCCGGTACGCCTCGGCGTAGGGCACCAGCACGTCGTCGACGAACTCGGCGGCACGGTCCGGCAGGTACCCGTCGAGCACCTGCTTGGGGAACTCGATCATCAGTTCCTGCTTCGCCCGCTCCTTGACGAAGATCATCCGCAGGTAGAGGAACAGGTCGGCGAAGCTGCTCCTGCCGAGCATGACCTCGGCGTCGTCCCATTTCGTGGCGTACTCGTCGGAGTCCAGCTCACCGATGACCTTCGACTTGAAGATGTCCGCGGGTGACAGGTCGAGGCCGCGGGCGTTCATCACGCTGAAGATGCGGTGTGCGCTGGCCAGGTTCGGCGTGCTCACCACCACCAGGAACGTCCTGGCACTCATCATCTTGACCAGCCGGTGCCGGGCGTCCTCGCCCATGTCGACGAGCACCGCGCGCAACGCCTTGGCGTTGTCCCTGATCGCGCGCTGCGCGTCGGTCTTCAGGGCCATGTCACCCAGATCGACCAGGTCCTGGATGCGGCCGGGCTCCTGGACGTAGGTGCGGAAGAACCCCCGATCACGCTTCTTGAGCTCCAGCCTGGGCTTTGCCTCGAGTCCGAGCAGCTCGTCACCCGGCTCGACGATCATCTTGTCGAGCGACGTCCGGATGCCGCCCGGCGACGCGAGATCCCTCACGACCGCGAACAGGATCGTGAGCGTGGTAAGCCGCTGCTGCCCGTCGATCACCTCCGAGTCGGCGGCGCCGTTGCTCTTCACGAGCACCGTGGAGCCGAGGAAGTAGGGCTCGTCGTCATCGCGTCCGAGTGCTTCGACCAGGTCGTCCAGCAGCTGCCTCGCCTGCTCGACCTCCCACGCGTAGGGCCTCTGGTAATCGGGGATCCGGAAGTCGTAGTCGCTGCCGAACACCTTGCGCAGTGGCACCTCATGGGCTTCGAGCTGTTGCATGATCGCCACATCGCGGGGCCGTGGACCGCCGTTACGCACTGCGGTGGCGGACGAGTGGCACCACAATCTGGCCTGACCGAACCACCCGCACCGCTGGAGGTAACGGATCATGGCAGTTTCGGTGAACCTCGACATGCTGCTCGACAAGGCCTACGAGAACCTGCCGCTGACCGAGATCCTGGACGCGCCGGTCGACGCGTTGCAGGGGGTCAGCGCGGGTGACGCGGAGAAGCTGAAGGCCGCGTTCAACATCAAGACGGTGCGCGACCTCGGCACCAACAAGTACTTCCGGGCCGCCGTCACGCTGCTCGACCTGGAAGCGGCCGCCCGTTAGCCGAGCACGATCCGGTAGTGCAGGAACGGCGTCTTCTCCGCGACCTGGTCGTAGAGCCCGCGGGCGGTCGCGTTGTGCTCGGCGGTGTGCCAGTACACCCGCGCGCACCGCTGCTGCCGTGCCCACGCCGTCACCGCCTCGATCAGCGCGCGGCCCACGCCGCGGCCGCGCGCCTCGGGGGCGGTGAAGAGGTCCTGGAGGTAGCAGACGTCCGGGCCGGAGGTGCTGGGGTGCCGGAGGAAGTGCGTGATGCCGACGATTCCGTCCTCCGTCCGCGCGGCCAGGGCGTGGATGCGGTCGTCGCTCAGGAACGCCTGCCACTTCTCGTCGTAGGTCCGGTCGGGCAGTGTGCGTTCGTAGAAGGTGTTGTAGCCCTCGAAGAGCTGTTGCCAGCGCGGGCGGTCGGGCGGTTCGAGCGGGCCGATCGCGATCATGTTGTCCCTTTCCGTGGTCACCCGGTTGGATGACCGTCGTGTCGACGACCCTCACCACCGAGCTGCTGCTGCACCGCGCTGGCACCAAGTCTTACTGGCGTGGTCTGACCTACCGCGATGCCGTGCGTGCCCTGCGGGTGCACAGCAGGCACGTGACGGCGCTGGTGCGCGGCAGCGAGGACGCCCTGTACTCGGTGGAGCTCTCGTGGGCCGAGACGCACCTGGCGGGGGCGTGCACCTGTCCGCACGGGTCGGAGGGGTTCTTCTGCAAGCACTGCGTGGCCGTCGGGCTGGTGCTGCTGGAGCGCGGGGAGACCGTGCCGCCGCCGGACGCGGAGGACGTGGAGCTGCGCGACCGGCTGAGATCGCTGCCCGCGGAGGTGCTGCGGGAGCTGTTGTACGAGCAGGCGGCCGGGGACCTGGGGCTGCGGTCGCGGATCATGAAGGCGTCGCGGGAAGTGGAACGGGCGCCGAGCTAGTGGTCTGGCGGGTCGTCAGGCACACGCGGGGTAGGTCACGGGCCAAGGGGCAAGAGGCCGTGTGACCTGCTCCTGACCACTGCGGACCGGTAGTGGGTGCGGCGATCTGGGCCCGGCGAGAGCTGAGCAGCCGATGTCACTCGCCTCGGACGTGGCCCTTCCACCGCGACGGCGGCGAGCCGCGCCCAGCGGGGTGGTGGGCGGTGTCATGGGTGACGTCGGCACGGTTCTCGTCGTTCGCGAGGCCCCGTTCGCGGTCGCTCCACGCGCTACCGCCCGCGGGTCGCGGTCACAGCGGCAGGGCGTACGCGAGCAGCTTCGCGCCGGGGCGCACGAACCAGTCGCGGTCCGGCAGCCGGGTGAACCCCAGGCGCCCGTACAACCGGTGTGCCGCCAGCATCTTCTCCGAGGAGGAGAGCACCACCCGGTCCGCGCCGAGGGCACGGGCGCGGTCGAGCACCGCCCGCACCAGGGCCTCGCCCACGCCGCGGCCCCGTGCCGCGGCGGCCACCGACAGCATGCGGAACTCCGCCTCGCCCGGCTCGGACACCTCCGCGAACGGGGTGCCGGGCAGCACCACGGTGACCGAGCCCAGCAGCTCGCCGTCCGCGGCGTCCACGGCGACCAGCAGCTCGGCCTCGTGGAACCGCGTCGTCGCGTCGGCCAGGTGGGCGGCGTAGTCGTCGGTGTCGGCGACGTAGCCGTCGGCGCGGTAGGCCTCGACGGTGATCGCTCCCACGGCGGCCAGGTCGGCCTCGCGGGCCGGGCGGATGAGCACGTCTGCCATCAGGGTTCTTCCTCCGGGTTCAGGGCCACCTCCCGCGCCGCGTCCGGGCCGGAATCGAGCAGCACGCGGAAACCGGCCTCGTCGAGCACCGGCACCTTGAGGGAGACGGCCTTGTCGTACTTGGATCCTGGCGAGTCGCCGACCACGACGAAAGAGGTCTTCTTCGACACCGAGCCCACCGCCTTGCCGCCGCGGGCCAGGACCGCCTCCTTGGCCGAGTCGCGGGAGAAGTCCGTCAACGACCCGGTGACCACGATCGACAGGCCTTCGAGGTTGCGGGCGATGGACTCGTCGCGCTCGTCCTCCATCCGCACGCCCGCGGCCGCCCAGCGCCGCACGACCTCCTGGCGCCACCCGGTCTCCCGCCACTCGACGACGGCGGCCGCGATGGTCGGGCCCACGCCCTCGGCACCGGCCAGCACGTCCTCCTCGGCCGCGAGGATCGCGTCCATCGACCCGAACTGCTGCGCCAGCGCACGGGCCGCGGTCGGGCCGACGTGGCGGATCGACAGCGCGACCAGCACCCTCCACAGCGGACGCGACTTCGCCGTCTCCAGGTTGTCGAGCAGCTTCAGCGCATTCGCCGACAGCTCGCCCTTGATCGTCACGAACCGCTCGACCTGCCTGAGCGACTCGGCGTCGAGGTCGAACAGGTCGGCCTCGTTGGTGTACGCGGTCGACTCGGTGATCGCCGCCGCGGCCTCGTAGCCGAGCACCTCGATGTCCAGGGCGGAGCGGGAGGCGAGGTAGGCGAGGCGTTCGCGGAGCTGGCCCGGGCACGTCTGGGCGTTCGGGCAGCGGATGTCGACGTCGCCCTCCTTCATGGGGCGCAGCTCGGCGTTGCACTCGGGGCACCGCGACGGCATCACGAACTCGCGGGCGTCGGCCGGGCGCGCGGCCAGCACCGGGCCGAGCACCTCGGGGATCACGTCGCCGGCCTTGCGGATGACGATCCGGTCGCCGATCAGCACGCCCTTGCGCTTCACCTCCGACGCGTTGTGCAGGGTGGCCCGCGCGACCGTCGAGCCGGCCACCTTCACCGGTTCCATCAGCGCGAACGGCGTGACGCGGCCGGTGCGGCCCACCTGGACGGAGATGTCGAGCAGGGTGGTCGTGGCCTCCTCCGGCGGGTACTTGTACGCGATGGCCCAGCGCGGGGCCCGCGACGTCGTGCCCAGGCGCCGCTGCAGCGAGACCTCGTCGACCTTCACGACCACGCCGTCGATCTCGTGGACCGCGTCGTGGCGGTGCTCGCCCCAGTGCTCGACGTGCCGCGCGACCTCCGCGGGATCGGTCAGCACCCTGGTGTGCGAGGAGACCGGCAGGCCCCACTGCCTCAACGCCTCGTAGGCGATCGACTGCCGCTGCGGCGTGAAGCCCTCGGTCTTGCCGATGCCGTGGCAGATCATCCGCAGCTTGCGCGCCGCGGTGACCTTCGGGTCCTTCTGCCGCAACGACCCCGCCGCCGTGTTGCGCGGGTTCGCGAACGGCGGCTTGCCCTGCTCGACCAGCGAGGCGTTGAGCGCCAGGAAGTCCTCGACCGCGAAGAACACCTCGCCGCGCACCTCGACCAGGTCCGGCACCGGGTACTCCTGCGAGCCCTTCAGGGTTTCCGGCACGTCCGCGATTGTGCGGACGTTGAGCGTGACATCCTCACCGGTGCGGCCGTCGCCCCTGGTGAGCGCTCTCGTGAGCCGGCCCTTCTCGTAGAGCAGGTTGATGGCCAGACCGTCGATCTTCAGCTCGCACAGGAAGTGCGTGCCCTCGCCCGCGTCCCGCTCCACGCGCCGGAACCACTCGGCCAGCTCGTCCTGCGTGAACACGTTGTCCAGGCTGAGCATCCGCTCCAGGTGGTCGACCGCCCTGAACTCGGTCGAGAACGTGCCGCCGACGAGCTGCGTCGGCGACTCCGGCGTGGCCAGGCCGGGGTGGGCGGCCTCGAGTGCCTCCAGTTCCTTCAGCAACGCGTCGAACTCACCGTCGGTGACGATCGGGTCGTCCAGCACGTAGTAGCGGAACTGGTGCGAGCGCACCTCCTCCGCGAGCACGGCGTGCCGCTCGCGGATCTCGGCAGGAACGTCTTCAAGGCTCTCGCTGGTCACGTCCACGAGCTTAGTGACCAGGTCCGACAATTCCGGGCAGCTCAGTCGTCCGAGACCTGCGCGAGTGTCCGAACGAGTGAACGCAGCTCCAGCAGGCTGATCGTCCCCTCCGGCTCCAGCTGGGCCGTCTCGACGCGGCGCAGCCGTTCCCCCGCCAGCCGCTCGCCGAGGGTGACGTCCAGCGGCAGGAACGTCATCGTCTGCCGCTGCTGATCGGTCAGCTGCCCCAGCGCCGGGTGGTACACGGCCACGTCGACCACCGCACCGTCCACCTGGGCCACGATCCGGAAGTCGCCCAGCAGCATCTTCACCGCGCCGAGGTTGACGACCACCTCGGTCGGGTCGGGCACCGGCGGCACCGAGTCGTGGAACTCCCACACCATGTCCGAGGGCGGCGCCGCGGCGATCCAGGCGTCGGTGTACGGGCGCAGCCGCGGGTCCTCCTGGCCGGTGACGACGAGCGCGTACATCGCCATGTGCCCCTGCTCCAGGCTGAACAACAGATCCGGGTGCATGGCGTGGACGAGCGCCTGGAGGTCGTCCTCGACGCGGTGCGGTTCGCCGTCGCCCAGCGCCGCGCTCACCACCGGCACCAGCTCGAACCACTGCTCCCAGAACCGCTGGGCGGCCTCCTGGGCGTTCGGCAGGTGCGCGGGGACGGCGTCTTCCGCTTTGCGGCGGCGGAACCACTTCATGATTCTCAAGCGTAGAGCTTGCGGCCTTCCGCGAGCATGTCGACGAACTGGGCGATGCGCCGTTGCCTGGTCTCCTGCCGTTTCGCGTCGTGCACGCGCAACAGGATCGCGAACCGGTTCTGGCTGTTGAGCGTCTCGAAGAACGCGGCGGCCCTCGGGTTGGCGTCGAGCGCCTTCCTGAGGTCGTCCGGCACCTCGATCGTCGCGGGACCCGCGTACGCGGCCTCCCAGCGGCCGTCGGCCTTGGCCTTCTCGACCTCCGCGAGCCCGGCCGGCAACATCCGCCCGGCCGCGATCAGCTCCTCGACCTTGCCGCAGTTGCGCTTGGACCACTTGCTGCGCGCCGTGCGCGGCGTCCAGCGCTGCTGGTAGTACGTGTCGTCGATCGAGCGCACCAGGCCGTCGATCCACCCGTGGCACAGCGCGACGTCCAGCGCCTCGCCGTAGGTGATCGACCGCAGCCCCGACCCCTTCTTCGCGTACTTGATCCACAGTTCGGTCTCGGTGGCACCGTTGCGGTGCAGCCACCGGTCGAACTCCTCCGGCCCCTCGAAGAAGGTCAGCGCACTCTGCTCGGCCACGACATCAACTCCCTCACCACGCCCCGAATTATGGGTGGCGCCGCACGCGTTGCCCAGACGAGGATCCCGTCATGCTGATCCGCCGGGAGACACCCGCCGACATCGACGCCATCCGCGCCGTCACGAACCTGGCGTTCAAGAACGGCCCGGAGGCACCGCTCATCGACTGGCTGCGCGCCGACGAGGGGTGGATCCCGGAGCTGTCGCTGGTGGCGGACGGCGTGCTGGGCCACGTCGTGTGCACGCGCGGGTACATCGGCGACGCGCCCGCCCTCGGCCTCGGGCCCATCGCCGTGCACCCCGAACACCAGCGGGCAGGCATCGGGAAGGCGCTGGTGCACGCGGTGCTCGGGGCGGCGGAGGCCCTGGGCGAGTCAGCGGTGGTGCTGCTCGGGGACCCGCGCTACTACTCGCGGTTCGGGTTCCGGTTGGCCGAGGAGTTCGGGATCACGCCGCCGGTCGCGCAGTGGGCGCCGCACTTCCAGGCCCGGTTGTTCGCACCGGTGGAGCCGGGGCCGTTCCGGTACGCGGAGCCGTTCAACCGACTTTGAGCACGGTGCCGTCGGACCGGCGCGCGTACACCGTGCCGTCGGGCTGCGCGGACACCGAGTCGATGAAACGGGTGTCGCTCAACGGTTCCCAGGTCTGGCCCAGGCGGTGCACGCGGCCGTCTCGCAGCGCGTAGACCGCGATCGTCCCGTCCGGACGGAGGACGACCTCGGGACTCCCGGTGAGCCCGGAGGCGATCTCGCGCCACGCGCCTTCCGCGTACGCCATCAACGCGGTTCCCGAGCGCACGTACACCGTGACCGACCCGTCGGGGTGGACGACCGCGGACGGCTTGCCCTGGGCGAAGCCCGGTCCGCTCAACGGGACCGATCGCGGCTCGTCCGCCGGGGCGGGTTGCGACTCGTCACTGGGAACCGGTCCTGGCTCGTCCCTCGAAACCTGCCGCGGTCCATCCCCCGGAACCGACCGCAACCCGTCCCGCGAAACCGGCCGCAACCCGTCCCTCGAAACCGGCCGCCGCTCGTTCCCCGGCACCGATCCCGACCCATCCCCCGGAACCGACCGCAACCCGTCGCGCGGAGTGGATCCCGCCTCGCCCTTCGGAATCGATCCCGACTCATCCCCCGCCTGGGGGGTGCCGAAAGCCCCCACTCCTATCGGCGCTTTCAAGGGGTCGTTGCAACAGAAGTGATCAACTGGCTTTGACCAGGAGCTTAGCGAGGCGCTCGGCTGGGTTGTCCCAGCCGAGCGTTTTGCG
>NZ_LGDY01000117.1 GCF_001279525.1 Nocardia sp. NRRL S-836
GTGGCTGTTCACGGTGGCGCGCAACCTGATCGTCGACTGGATCCGCCGCGACAGGGCCCGTCCGGTGATCTTCGGCGACGACGACTTCGACCTGCTGCCCGGACGTGGCGCCGACTTCGCCGACGAGGTGGTCAGCCGGTGCGTCGTCGACGAGGGGCTCGCGCGGCTCACCCCCACGCAGCGGCAGGCGCTGGAGCAGGTCTACCGGCTCGACCGCACCCGGCAGGGCGCGGCCGCCGTCATCGGGGTACCGGTGGGCACCATGAAGTCACGGGTGCACAACGCGACCATCGCCATGACCGAAGCACTCGCTGGCCACGGCGTCACCGCCGCCGGCTGGTGATCAGGCAGGAAGCGAGACGCCCAGGCTGGTGGCGATCTTCGCCGCCATGCTGCGCACCATCGGGGTGTTGAAGCCCGCGCACTCCGCCAACGCACGAACCCTGTGCTCACGGGCCAATGCGGCGTCCTCACGCTCATCGGCCAGCTCCGCGAGCCACGCCAGGCTCTCGATCTTGTCCTCGATCGCGCGTGACGCGTCGAGCCCGTGCTGCAACTGCTCCTCGGCCTCCTGCCAGCGGCCCAGCCGCAGCAGTGCGATGCCGCGCAGGCGCTGCACCCGTGACACCGCCAACACCGCACTGTGCTTGCGGAACAACGACTCCGCCTCGTCCAGCAGGCCGAGCGACCGCGCCGGGGCACCCGCCGCGGTGAGCGTCTCGGCGAGCTTGGTCAGCGTCATCGCCAGCAGTTCGTCGGCACCCGGCGTCGGCGTCTTGGCCCGGTGGTGCGCGACGCACCGCTGGTGCACCGCGATCGCCTCGTCGTACTGGCCCTGCCGTTGCAGGTAGGTGCCGAGCAGCACCAGCCCCAGGTACAGCCCCGTCTCGTAGTTCGTTCGCTCGAACAGCTCGACGCACCGGCGGATGTTGGCGTTGTAGCCCTCGGGCTCGCCGAGCCGCCACAGGATGGCCGCACCGTAGTAGGCGCTCCACCCCTGGGTGACGAGGTCTCCGGACTCCAGCGCCTTCGCGGCGGCCGACTTGTGCACCGCCAGTGCTTCCTGGAGCTCGCTGCACAGGCTGAACAGGGCCCAGGAGAGGTAGTTGAGCTGCTCGGCCTCCGCCCGCACGTCGCCGAGCTCCCGTGCCGCGTCCGCCCCCAGCCGGAAGACCTCGCGCCACAGCTCACCGGTGCCGCGCAGGTCCGAGTACCAGTGCATCGCCTGGGCCAGCGCGAGCACCTCCTCGTGCTCACCCAGCTCGGCGGCGGAGCGCAGTGCGGCTTGCACGTGCTCCTGCTCCAGTCCGAGCCAGCGATCCGCGGACTTCCGGTCCCGCACCGGGTCCGGTCCGTCGAGCCCGTCGTGCGACGGGCCGCGGTCGTGGTCGAAGTACTGAGCCGCCTTGGTGGCGACGGCGAGCAGCCAGTGCCGCACCCGGTCGCGCACCTCGGCCAGGACGGCCGGGTCCTCGTCGAGCTCCAGCCGTTCGAGGGCGAACACGTGCAGCAGGTCGTGGCGGGTGTAGCGGCCGGGCGCCCGGCCGAGACCGAGCAGGCTCGCGTCGGCGAGCTCGTCGAGCGCCTGCTCCGCGACGTGCTCCGGCTGCCCAGTGAGCACCGCGGCGTGTTCGACGCCGGTGTCCGAGCCCTGGATCAGCGCGAGCCTGCGGAACGTCATCGCGGTGGCGGGGGACAGGTTCTGGTACGAGAGCTCGAACGCCGAGCGGACCTGCAGGTCGCCCGCGGTGAGCACGGACAGCCGGCGCCGTTCGTCCTCCAGCTGGTCAGCGAAGTGCGAGACGGTCCACTGCGGCCGGCTGGCCAGGCGGTTGCCCGCGATGAGCAACGCGAGCGGCACACCCCCGCACAGCGCCGCCACCCGCCCGGCCGCCTCGGGCTCGGAAGCGAGCCGCCGCTCGCCGGCGACGGCGCGGAGCAGGGCGACGGCCCGGTCCAGCCGCAGCAGGTCCAGCGTCAGGCGGTGGCGGACGTCCAGGCCGGTGAGTGTGCTCCGGCTGGTGATGAGCACCATGGAGCCGGGGCTGGTGCCGATCAGCGGGCGCACCTGCGCCTCGTTGAGCGCGTTGTCCAGCACGAGCAGCACCGTGCGGTCGCGCAGCAGCGAGTGGTACAGCGAGAGCTTGTCCTCCGCGTTGGTCGGGATCTGCCGGTCGTTCACCCCGAACCCGCGCAGCAACCGGTGGACCGCGTCGTCCGCAGTCAGCGGCCGGTCGCCCAGGCCGCGCAGGTCGAGGAACAGGCACCCGTCGCGGAACCTGCGGCCGAGCCGGTAGCCGGCGTCGACGGCGAGCGCGGTCTTCCCGCCTCCCGGCGGCCCGTGCACGACCGCGACCTGCAGCACCGACGAGGCCTCGCTGTCGCGGACGAACCCGTCCAGTGCCGCCTGCTCGGCCTCGCGGCCGGTGAGCTCGATGAGCATCGGCGGCAGCGGGCAGGCGGTGCCGGGAACCGCCGCTGCCGTTGTCGTCGTGGGAGTCGTCGGCCGCGGTGAGTCCCGCTGGTCGTCGCCGCTCCTGGCCGCCGGCACGGCGGGGTGGGCGGTGGCCTGGCGCTTCGACCGTGACCGTGCGATGAAGTCCGCCGCTTCCTCGCTGTTCAGGCCGAGTCCGTCGACGAGCAGTTCGACCGTCCGGCGTTGCGGGGTGAGAGCCCGGCCGCGCTCCATGTCGCTGATGGCGCGCACGCTGACACCGGTGCGTTTCGCCAAGTCCTCCTGCGTCATCAGGGTGCGCAACCGGAAGAAGCGCAGGAAGTCGCCGAAAGCAGTCGTGCTCACTCGCCCCATCCTGCCATGCGTGTTGGCGCATACGGAGTAGCGTCAATCGGCTGGCGGAGCGCCGGACGTCCGAATGCACATCCGGTGAGCGCAGTCGACCGAATTTCCACCTCCGTTCAGGGTAGGGCAGGAGCGGCCAGGTCACCCGGAAGGAGCAGCCGGAGGTCCTGCACGGTGGGATTCGCCACGTTCGTCAGGCGAGCGGCCTGCCTGCTCATCATCAGTTCGAGCACCCGCCCGGCGTCGCGGGCGTTGCCGGAGCTCTTCCCTCGTGGCAGGGCGCTGAAGTGCCCGTGCAGAGCGGCGACGGTGTCGGGGGCGCACTCGTAGCCGTTGGAGACGGCCATCCGGTGCACGATCGTCACCAGGTCGGCGGTCGGGTAGTCCGTGAACTCGACGCGCCGGGGGAAATGCGCGGCGAGGCCGGGAGTCGTGCGCAGGAACCGCCTCATCGCGGCGGAACGGCTGGCGATGACGACCACCGTGTCGTCGCTGTGGTCGCCCAGCAGCCGCACCAGCGCCGCAACGGATTCCTGACGGGAGTCTTCGCTGGCGGGTGTCGTGCCGGTCGTCTCGTCGATGAGCAAGACGCCACCGCGCGCCCGTTCGAACGCGTCTTCGATCAGTTGAGCGGAATGTCCCGCGTAGTGGCCGAGGAGGCTTTCGCAGCCGATTTCGACGAGATGTCCTTCTCGCAGCACGCCGATCGCGGCGAGCAGTTCGCCGTACAGCCGGGCCACCGCCGTCTTGCCGGTGCCGGGCGGGCCGTCGAACACCAGGTGGTGACCGGCAGGGGACACCGGCTGCCCCGCCGCACGCCGGCGCCGTGCCGAGGCGACCAGGCCGGTGATCGCCTCCTTCGCCGGGTTCAGCCCGATCATGGCGTTGAGCTTCGCCTGCGCGGCCGCGTGCGCGTGCGCGTCGCCGTCCGCCGGGGTACCGCCGGGCACGTCGGCGGGGAGCAGGTCGCGGTCGGCCGCGGGGTCGTCCGCGAGCCGGCGTGCCCGGCGCTCCAGCATCTCGCCGAACACCTTGCGGGCCGTGTGGCCGTTGCCGAAGCGGGCGCTGAGCTGCAGCTGTCCGAAGTGGGTGCGGAGAGCGGCGCGCGTCTCCTCCACGACCGCGCATTGGTGCGCGGCGGCCATGTTCTCCACGATCGAGGCCAGGTCGGCGGTGTCGCAGTCCGCGAACTCGACGGTGCGGGTGAACCACGCCGCGAGATCGCGGCTGGCCGCGACGAACTCCGCCGTCTCCGGCGCCGGGCCGGCGATGATGACGACGATGTCGTCCCGGTGGCGCTCCACGAACTCGACCAGGGTGCGCACCGCCTCGTGCTGACCGTCGAGCGCATGAGCGTCGACGACCAGCACGCCGCCCAGCGCCTGGTCGAACGCCTCGGCGACCAGGTCGGCCCTGGTGACTTCGACGAGGTGCCCGGAGCGCAGGACGCCGAGCTCGGCGAGGATGCTGCCGTAGACCCGCGCGACGGCGGTCTTGCCCGTGCCGGGTGGTCCGGTGAAGATCAGGTACCGCCCGTCCGGCGGTGCGTGCAGCCCGTACCGGTGAGCCCTCCTGTTGAGCTGCACCAAGGTCTTCACCTGGCGCTTGACGTCGGTGAGCCCCGCCAGTGACGCCAGCCTCCGCAGGGCCTCGCCGTCGTCGGGCTCGGTGTGGTCGCGGCCGACCGGCAGTTCGTCCGGGTCGCCGTTGGCGGTGCTGGTGAGGTTCTGCACCGAGGTCCTGTTGCCGCGCTCGGTGACGCGCAGGCCGCTGCCGGAGTTGCCCGACATCCCGCAGTTCACGACGCTGACCGCGGCCGCGGAGTCGACGTGGACGCCGTCCCTGCCGTTGCCGGTGAGCCGGTCGCCGGTCAGCACCGCGCGCCCACCGGTCTGCACGAGCACGCCGTGCCTCTTCGAGTCGCGCACCACGGACTGCGCGAGCACCAGCTCACCGCCGTCGTGCACCACGACCCCGTCCTCGCCGGCTCCGCTCACCTCGCAGTGCCGCAACGAGACGATGCCGCCCGGTGCCACGCTGACCCCGGCGGCGCCTGCCGAGCGCACCTGTGACGAGGTCGCCAGTGGACGCCCGCCGTCGCTGACGCGCAGGCCGTTCTGCCCGGTGTCGCGGATCTCGCAGTCCTCCAGCACGCCGCGGCCGTCCGAGGCCACCTCGACACCGCTGCCGCCGCAGCGTGCGAGCACCGCCTTGCGCAGCAACGGGTTCGCCGTCGTCTCGACGCGCACCCCGGCGCCGGTGACATCGCGGACGTCGACGTCGTCGAACTCGGGCGCCGCCCCGTCGGTGACCAGCAGGCCGGGTCCGGTGCCGCGGTGCACGGAGGTCCGCGTGAACACCGGGCAGCTCGCCTCGTCGACGTGGATGCCCGCTCCGTCCGCGTCGTGGACCTCGCACTCCTCGAAAACGCCGCGCGACCGCCCGGTGACCCGGATCCCCGCGCCGGCCGTCCGCACGACCCGGCACCGGCGCAGCACCGGCGTAGCACCGCCGGACACCGTGACGCCGGTCCCGGCGGTGTCGCCGACGTGGCACTCCTCCAGCACGGGGAAGGCGTTCGTGCTCAGCAGCACGCCGCCGGCCGTGCCGCGCACGGCCGTGTCGCGGATCGTGGTCGAACTGCCTTCTTCCAGCGCGATGCCGTGGCGTCCGGTGGCGGAGATGTCGCAGCGCTCCACCACGCCTCGCGCGGTGCCGGTCGCACGGACGCCGTTGCCCTTGGCGTCGCGCAGCGTGCAGTCGCGCACCAGCGGGTCGCCGCGTTCGGCGATCACGACCGCCGACGTGCCGACGTGCTCGACCACGCAGTCCTCGATCGTGCTGGCGGACGGCGACGTCACCACGACGCCCGCGCCGCCGGGGTTGGTCACGAGGCAGCCGCGCAGCGTGAGCGCGCCGGGGTCGCTGACGAGCACCGCCGTCCACGCGCCGCCGGCGATCTCGCAGTCCTCCACCACCGCCCGGCCGCCCGCCACCTCCAGCGCGGGTGTCTCCGCGTCGCCGCCACGCAGCACGAGGCCGATCAGCTGGACCCGTCCGGCGCTCGCCCGCACCGCGGAGCCGGCCGGCGGGATCACCTCCACGACACCGCCGGTGCCCGACGCGGCGATGGTGACGGACCCGGTCACGTCCAGCGACTCCGCGTAGCGGCCGGGGCTCACCGAGATCACCGAGCCGTCGCGCGCGTCCCGCAGCGCGTCCGTGATCGTGCGGTACCCCTGGTCGTGGTCCACCGTCAGCACATGCCGTGGCACAAATCCTCCCCCGTGGTCATTCGGCCTCAACCCGGCAGACGCGGCGGATCTCCGAAAGGGTTCACCCGTGTGGCATGTGCTGCCCGTATGAACACTCTCCGTGACTGAACCCGCAGGTCAGCGGAGGTGAGCGCGTTCGACCGGTGTGCGTCAGGGGAGGTCCTCCGGTGCCAGCAGGCGCAGGTCGTGGACGGTCGGTGCGCCGATCTTGCTCAGGCGGCCGGCCTGGCGGGTCATCATCTTCTCCATCACCTGCCTGGCGTAACGGGCGTTGCCGAACGTGGCGTCGCGCCGCACCCCGGCGAAGTGCTCGCGCAGTGCCGCCACGGTCTGCGGCGCGCACTCGTAGCCGTTGGCCGACGCCATCCGGTGCACGATCGTCACGAGGTCGTCGGTGTCGTAGTTCTCGAACTCGATGTGCCGGGAGAACCGGGACTCGAGGCCGGGGTTCGACCGCAGGAACTTCCGCATCTCCTCCGAGTAGCCGGCGACGATCACGACCGTGTCGTCGCGGTGGTCCTCCATCAGCTTGACCAGGGTGTCGACGGCCTCCTGGCCGAAGTCGCCGCCGTTGCCGCCGCTCGGGGTGAGCGCGTACGCCTCGTCGATGAACAGCACGCCGCCGCGTGCGCTCTCGAACGCCTCGGTGGTCAGGTGCGCGGTGTGGCCGATGTACCGGCCGACCAGGTCCGCGCGCGCCACCTCGACCAGATGTCCCTTCTGCAGCACGCCCAACGCCGCGAGCAGCTCGCCGTAGAGGCGGGCCACGGTGGTCTTGCCGGTACCGGGGGCGCCGGCGAACACCAGGTGGTTGCTGATGGTCGGCACGGGGAGCCCGGCCTGGCGCCGCTGCCGCGCGGTGCCGATCAGGTTCACCAGGTCGTTGATCGCCTCCTTCACGCCGCCCAGGCCGATCATCTGGTCCAGCCGCGTGCGCAGGGCCGTGAGGACGGTCTCGTCGGGCTGGGTGAGGTCTGCCCCGCCCGGCACGTCCACGGCCAGCAGCAGCGACAGGCTCTGGTCGTCGGCGTCGGCGACGTTGGCGAGCCGGAACGCCTGGCGGTCCACCATCTCCTCGAACACCTTGCGGGCGGTGCGGCCGTTGCCGAAGTCGTCGCCGCGCTGCATCTGTCCGAAGTGGACGGACAGGGCGTTCCTGGTGTCCTCCGGCACGTGGTACTGGTGGGCGGTGCACATCTTCTCGACGATGGTCACGAGCTCGTCGGTCGAGTAGTTCTCGAACTCGATCGTGCGGGTGAAGCGCGACGCGAGACCGGGGTTGGACTGCAGGAACGCCGCCATCTCCTGCGAGTAGCCCGCGACGATCACCACCGCCTCGTCGCGGTGGTCCTCCATCAGCTTGACGAGGGTGTCGATGGCCTCGCGGCCGAAGTCGTGCCCGGCGCCCTTGCCCTGGTTGGACAGCGTGTAGGCCTCGTCGATGAACAGCACGCCGCCGAGCGCCCTGGTGAACGTCTCGGTGGTCTTGATCGCGGTGCCGCCGACGATCTGCGCGACCAGGTCGGCGCGCGCGACCTCGACGAGGTGACCGTCGCGCAGCACGCCCAGCTCGGCGAGGATGCTGCCGTAGAGGCGGGCGACGGTGGTCTTGCCGGTGCCGGGTGGCCCGGCGAAGATCAGGTGGCGGCTGGTCGGCGGCGCGACCATGCCCGCCTCCTGCCGCCTGCGGGCCATCTTGTTCAGGTTCACCAGGGTCTTCACCTGGTGCTTCACCGCGGTGAGACCGACCAGCGCCTCCAGCTTCGCGAGCGGGGCCTGCTCGCCGCCCTCCTCCTCGGCGTGCGCCGGGTCGGAGGAGGTGTGCTCGGGAACGGCTTGCGCGCTCGCCGTGCTGCCGTCGGTGTCCGTGGCGCCGTTGCCGTTGCTCGTCAGGTTCTCCACCGAGATCCGCGCGCTGGGCACGGTCACCCGCAGGCCGCTGCCCCCGTTGTCCGACGTCGTGCAGTCCACCAGGCTCACCGCGTCGGTGGAGTCGACGTGCACGCCGTCGCGGTCGTTGCCGGCGAGCTCGTCCGCGGTCAGCTTCGCCCGCGCGCCCGCCTCGACCAGCAGTCCGTGCCCGGCGGCCCGGCGCACCCTGGAGCGGGAGAACATCAGCTCGCCGCCGTCGCCGACCACCACGCCGTGCGCGGCCGTCTCGGTGATCTCGCAGTCCCGCAGGGAACCGATGCCGCCGGGGCCGATCAGCACGCCGGCCTCACCGGAGCGGTGCACCCGCAACGCGCTGACGTACGGGCTGCCGCCCTCCGAGACGCTGAGCCCGGACTTCGCCGCCTCGCGCACCTCGCAGTCCTCGATCCGGCCGCGGCCGTTGCCGGTGACCTCGATGCCGTGGCCCTTGCAGCCGTCGAGCGTCGCCCTGCGCAGCAACGGGTTCGCCGCCGCCTCGACGCGCACGCCGTCGCCCGCGACGTCGCGCACCTCCAGCCGGTCGAACTCCGCCGTCGCGCCGTCGGTGACGAGCAGGCCCACCGACGACCCGCCGCGCACCGAGGTGCGGGTGAACGTGGGACCGCTCGCCTCGTCGACGTGGATGCCGGCCTCGGTCGCGTCGGAGATCTCGCACTCCTCGAACGACCCGCGCGCCCGCCGGGTGACCCGCACGCCGGCGCCACCGGTCTTCGTGGTGCGGCACCGGCGCACCACGGGGTCCGCGCCGTCGGCGACCGTGATCCCGTCGCCCGCGGTGTTCGTGATCCGGCACTCCTCCAGCACGGGCGAGGCGTGGGTGCTCACGAACACGCCGCTCGCGGTGTCGCGCACGGTGGTGTCGATGACCCGGGTGGAACTGTCCTCCTCCAGCGCGATGCCGGACCGTTCGGTGGAGGAGATGTCGCAGTGCTGGATGGTGCCCTGCGCCCGGCCGTTCGCGCAGACGCCGTTCCCCTTGGCGTGCCGCAGGGTGCAGTCGCGCACCACCGGGTTGCCGCGGTCGGCGATCACCAGCGCGGAGGTCTCGACGTGCTCGATGACGCAGTCCTCGATCGTGCTCGCCGCCGCCGAGGTCACGACGACCCCCGCGCCGGCGGGGTTCGTCACCCGGCAGCCGCGCATCGCGAGCGACCCGGAGCTGTGGGCCATCACGGCGGTCCACGCGGCACCGATGATCTCGCAGTCCTCCACGGCCGCCTGGCCGCGCGCCACGTCCAGCGCGGGCAGCTCCTCGTGCTGGCCGCGCAGCACCAGCCCGGTCAGCTTCACGGCCTCGGCGTTGAGCCGCACCACGCTGCCCTGCCGCGCCACGATCTCCACGCTGCCCCGCGGATCGCTCGCCGCGATCGTGACGACCTTCGTCACCACGAGCGACTCGTCGTAGCGGCCGGGCCGGACGGAGATCACCGATCCGTTGCGCGCGTCCTGCAGTGCAGCGGAAATGGTGCGGTAGCCGTTGTCGCGGTCCACTGTGAGCACGTGCCGTGACACGGGCGCTCCCTCCGTCGTTCGTCCGGTGGAGCACGCGGCTCCGCACCGGCCAACGCACCGGACCCCCGATTGGGTTCACCCCGGATTCCTGCCGGTGGTTCTTCGTGTTCGCGGCGGCGGGCCGCGTGGTGGACTGACCCGGTGAGGCGACAGCTGGCGGCCGCGTGCGTGGTGCTCACGCTCGCGGCGAACGGCGGCGTGGCAGCCGCCCAGGACAACGACCTGCCCCAGATCCCGCAGGCGCTGCGGGCCGGGCAGCAGTGCACGGCCACGTCCGGCAAGACCGTGACCGAGGCGCCGTGGCAGCTGCCGTACCTCGGGGCGGACCGGGTGTGGCCGCTCTCCCGCGGCAACGGCGTGCTGGTCGCGGTGGTGGACACCGGCGTGGACCAGTCGGTCGTGCCCGGCGACGTGTCCGGTGAGGCCGGTGCGGACTGCGTCGGCCACGGCACCGTGCTGGCGAGCCTGATCGCCTACAGGTCCGCGAAGGACGGCGGGTTGTCCGGTCTCGCGCCCGGCGCGCGGGTGCTCGCGGTGCGCGGCACGGACAGGACCGGAGCGGCCACCGCTGCGAGCATCGCCGCCGGGATCGACGCCGCGGTCGGCGCGGGCGCACGGATCATCTGCGTCGGCGCGGTCACCACGGACGGCGCCCCGGTGCTGCGCGAGGCGGTGGAACGCGCGATCGCGGCGGGCGCACTCGTCATCGCCGCGGCCGGTCCGGACGTCACGTCGGCCCGCAACGTTCCCGCCGGACCGTACTTCCCGGCGGCGTTGCCCGGTGTGCTGCCGGTGACCGCCATCGGCCCGGACGGCAGGACCTCGGACAAGCCTGAGATCAAGGTGGTGGACGGAACGCTTGCGGCGCCAGGTCTTCTGGTCATGGGAACCGGCCCCGGTGGCGGCCAGGTGGTGGGCGTCGGCCCGGCGTTCGCCGCCGCACAGGTCGCTGCTGCCGCGGCCCTGGTCAAGTCCTACCGGCCGAAGTCGTCGGCCGCCGAGATCACCCGGCGGCTGCGGGGCACGGCGTACCCGCAGGCCGGTGCCGACGTGATCGACCCGCTCGCGGCGATGATGGCCGGCACCGCCGACAACGCCGCGGCCGCGCGCAGGGAACCGCTGGTTATCACACCTCTGCCTGACTTCACGGCCACCCGTGGCGCCGCGTGGGCGGTGACCGGAGGGGTGGCGCTGGTCGTGTGCCTGCTGGGCGCGCTGGCGGTGGTGCTGCCGCGCGGACGCCGGCGTGGGTGGCGCGCGGGACCCGTGGAGAGCTGAGCCGGGCGCACGACGGAGCTCCGGCGCTCCGCGACACCACGGCCGCACGGCAGAACCCCGGTCCACAGTGGACCGGGGTTCTCCGGTTTCCGGCCAGACCCGCGGGTCACTTCGCGGTGAGTGCCGCCTCGTGTGCCGAGAGGGCGGTCTGCACCACCGTCGCACCGCGCCGGGTGACGTACTGCGCCCGGCCGGGGACGAGTACCCGCGGCTTCACCTCGCCGAACACCATGCCCTCCGACAGCGGGCAGGACAGCACCGCCATCGGGGTGTTCACCTCGACCATGCGCCGCAGCAGCGGATCGTTCGAGCCGCGGCCGACACCGTTGGCGCCGCGCGCCACGACCAGGTGCAGGCCCACCGCGTTGCCGTGCGCCAGCGGGTCGAACAGCTGGTGGAACAGGGTGGTTCCCGCGGACGAGACCATGTCGTAGTCGTCGACCACGACGAACACCTGCGGGCCCTGCCACCAGTCGCGCAACCGCAGCCGCGCCGGCGTGATGTCCGCGCCGGGGAGCCGGGTCTGGACCGCGCGGGCGACGCCGTCGATCATCTCCAGCACCGAGTCCGCCGACACCGCGTAGCCGAGCTGGTACTCCTCCGGCACGGCGTCGTACAGGCCCCGGCGGTAGTCCACCGTGATGATCCGCGCTTCCTGCGGGGTGTAGCGCGTGGTGATGCCGTCGACCAGGAGCCGCAGCAGGTTCGTCTTGCCGCTCTCCACGTCACCCACCACGAGCAGGTGCGGGTTGTCCTCGAAGTCGTGCCACAACGGTTCCAGCCGCTGGTCGTCGAGCCCCAGCGCGATCCGCACGTCCGCCTCCGGCGCGGGGAGCTCGGCGCGGTCCAGCACGGTGGGCAGCATCCGCACCGGTGGCGCGGGCGGACCGGACCAGGCCGTGGCGACCCGGTCGACGAGCGTCGCGACGTGGTCGGCGACGTCACCGGCAACGCCGTCGATCGAGGGCAGCGCGGTCAGGAAGTGCAGGTGCTGTGCGGTCAGGCCGCGGCCGGGGATCTTCGGCACGCCCGCGGCGGCACGCATGTTGATCACCGAGTCGACCGGGTCGCCGAGGCGCAGCTCCAGCTGCGTGCCGATCAGGTCGCGCACCCCGCTCAGGATCTCGCTCCACCGGCTCGATCCGATCATCAGGTGGATGCCGTAGTTGAGGCCGCGTGCGGCCAGCTCGGTGAACACCGGCAGCATGTCCATGAAGTCCTGGCGGATGGTGCCCCAGCCGTCGACCACGAGGAACACGTCGCCGTGCCGCTCGCCGGAGAGCTCACCGGCCGCCCGGCGGCGCCGGAACGTGGCCATCGAGTCGATGCCCTCGTCGGCGAACAGCCGTTCGCGGCGGGTCAGCAGCGCCGTGACCTCTCCGATGGTGCGGTGGATGCGCTCGACGTCGAGCCTGCCGGTCACCCCGCCCACGTGCGGCAACCGCTGCAGGCTCGACAGCGCGCCACCACCGAAGTCGAGGCAGTAGAACTGCACCTCGGCCGGGCTGTGCGTGAGCGCGAGCGCGGTGATCATGGTGCGCAGCGCGGTGCTCTTGCCGCTCTGCGGACCGCCGGCGACGGCGACGTGGCCGCCCGCGCCGGACAGGTCGACCAGCAACGGGTCGCGCGTCTGCTCGAACGGCCGGTCGATCACGCCGACCGGCACGACGAGCTTGCCCCGCCCGTGCCACGTCACCGCCGACAGGCCGTGCTGCGCGGTGAGCTCCAGCGGCGGCAGCAGCACGTCGAGCGAGTCGGGCGCGTCCAACGGCGGCAGCCACACCTGGTGCGCGGCGGGGCCGCTGTCGCGCAGGCGGTCCACGGCGAGCTCCAGCAGGCTCGCCGCCGACTGCTGCTGCTCCTCGACCTCGGGCATCGGTGCGGGTTCGGGCTCGCGCTGGACGGCGAACTTCGCGGTGAACGGCGCGATCTGCCGTTCCACCACCGCTCGCTCCACGTTGCGCCGGGCGACCCGGTGCGGGCCGGACACGTACGCGGCCTTGAACCGGGCCAGCTCGCCGATACCGCTCTTGAGGAAACCGTTGCCCGGATCGGACGGCAGCTGGTAGGCGTCCGGAACCCCCAGCACGCCACGGCTTTCCATCGCGGAGAACGTGCGCAGGCCGATCCGGTACGACAGGTGCGACTCCAGCTGGTGGATGCGGCCCTCGTCGAGCCGTTGCGACGCGAGCAGCAGGTGCACGCCCAGCGACCGGCCGAGCCGGCCGATCGCGATGAACAGGTCCATGAAGTCGCGGTGCGCCGTCAGCAGCTCGCTGAACTCGTCCACCACCACGAACAGGGTCGGCAACGGGTCGAGCGCGGCGCCGTTCGCGCGAGCGCGTTCGTAGTCGAGCAACGAGCTGTAGTTGCCCGCCTTGCGCAGCAACTCCTGACGGCGCGTCATCTCGCCGTTCAGCGCGTCGCGCATGCGGTCCACCAGCGCCGCCTCGTCCGCCAGGTTCGTGATCACCGCCGAGGTGTGCGGGAGCTCGTCCAGGCCGAGGAACGTCGCGCCGCCCTTGAAGTCCACCAACACGAAGTTGAGGATCTCCGACGAGTGCGTGAGCGCCAGTGCCAGCACCATCGTGCGCAGCAGCTCCGACTTGCCGGAACCGGTGGCGCCGATCAGCATGCCGTGCGGGCCCATGCCGCCCTGCGCCGACTCCTTGATGTCCAGGTCGACGGGCGAGCCGTTCGGGCCGATGCCCAGCGGCACGCGCAACCTGCCGCCCGCCCGCTTCGCCGCCCAGCCGGCCGCCACGTCGTGCGTCTGGATGTCCTTGATGTTCAGCAACGCCGTCAGGTCGAAGTTCGCGGCCATCGGTTCGGCGGACCGCTGCGGCGTGCCGATCCGGTACGGCGCCAGCCGCATCGCCAGCGCGGTGGCCGTGTTGAGCCCCATGCCGTCCGGCCTGCCGAGGTCGCCCGCGACCTCCTTGTTGTGCTGGTCGACCGTGATCAGCTTCAGCTTCCCGTTCTCCACCCGCATCCGCAGCGTCTGCGGGTCGTCCCGATCGGACAGCGCGTGCGACAGGTCGATCACCGTCGTGTTGCGGTAGCCGTCACCGGCCAGCCGGGAGGTGGGTGGCACGTTGACGCCGTCCACGAACAGCATCACGCACGGCTCGTGCACGTCGGGCATCGAGTCCGGGTCGAACCCCGGCCGCTCGGCGAACTCGTCGCCCAGCGCGTTCTCCAGCTCGGCCATCGACTCGATCACCAGCCGGGCCTCACCCGCGTTGTCGGTCTCCTTCGGGTGAAGGTTGTGCGGCAACCACTTCACCCACTCCCACCGCGCCCGTGCCTCCGGCGAGGTGAGGACGACGATCTTCAGCTCGGCGGGGGAGTGGAAGACCGCCAGGTGCGCGACGACCGCGCGGGCGAGTGCCCTGACCTGCTCCTGCGCCGCGTCGTCGGTGCGCACGAGGATGCGGGCGAACGACGGGAGGAATACGGCCACCGGCTGGTCGGCCACGGTGCCGTAGGCGTGGATGAACCTGCGCAGCGCGTGCGCGGACAGCGGTTCCAGGTCGTCCACCGGCTTGGTGGTCAGCGGGTTGAGCCGCCAGGCCAGCCGTTGCGGGCCCAGCGCGATGCGGACCTCGCCGAAGTCGTCGTCCTGCGCGTCGCGCTCCCACATCCGCGACGTGCCGGGCAACGACCACAGCGACACCGGATCGGGGTGCCGCCAGGCCAGCGCTTCTCGTTGGCGCACCACGACTTCGCGCACCTTGCGCCGGGTCTGCGCGAGGTAGCGCAGGTAGTCGCGCCGCGAGTCGTTGAGCTTCTGCTTGCGCTCGCCCGCGCTGCGGCCGAGCTGGCCGACCAGCATGGCCATCGACGAGACCGTCATCAGGCCCGCGGCCAGGTAGCTGAACGTGCCGTTCTCGCCCGGCCGCACGAACAGCAGCACCGTGGCCGTCGAGGACAGCGCCATCGGCAGGTACATCATGATCGCGCCCGCGCTGCGCTGGATCTCCGGCAGGGTGGGCGGTTCCTGGACGCTCAGCTCGCCTTCGGGCATCTCCGGTCCGGGACGTCGCGGCCCCTTGCGGAACATGATTACACTCAAGCCCGGATTCCTTCCCTCTGGACGTGCTGTGGTGGCAGCTCCGCATGAGGTGACGAAATCCGACCGCGCGATGGTTCACTCGTGAGCCAGGCGTAGGTCGCCGACCGAAAGCGTGTGCCATGGCGACCATTTCCGGGCTGTGCAAACTCCGGGTGCGGGCCCCTTCCACCAGCTTCGAGCTGGCCGTGCCGGTGGACATCCCCCTGATCGACCTGATGCCGACGATCCTCGGCTACGCCGGGGAGAACCTCGGCGAGGAAGGGCTGGACCACGACGGCTGGGTGCTCCAGCGGCTCGGCGGGTCACCGCTGGAGCAGGAGGCCACCGTCGACGCGCTGAAGCTGCGCGACGGCGAGACGCTGCACCTGCTGCCCCGGCGCGCACAGCTGCCACCGGTGCACTTCGACGACATCATCGACGGTCTCTCCACCGAGGCGCGGGCCCGGTCCGACTCGTGGAGCCCGGACGCCAGCCGGTGGACGCTGCTCGGCTGCTCCCTGGTGGCCGCCCTGGTCGGGTTCGGGTTGCTGGCCGCGGCACCGGCGACGTGGCCGACGCTGCTCGGTGCCGCGCTCGCGGGGGTGTTCCTGCTGGTGTGCGCGGCGACCCTGGCCCGCGCGATGGGTGACTCGGCAGCGGCGCTCGCACTGGCGCTCGCCGCGGTGCCGTTCGTCGGGCTGGCCGGGTTCATCGTCCCGAGTGGACCCGAGGGACCGGTGCTGACCGGCGCCCGGCTGCTGGCGGCCTGCGTGGCCGGTGCGGGGGCCGGCGCGCTCGGGCTGGCCGCCGTGGCCGGTGCCGCGCCGGTGTTCGTCTCGGTGGCGGCGTTCGGGTTGCTCTGCGCCTCCGGGGCGCTGGTGATGATGGTCACCGGCGCGAGCGCGTCCGGTGCGGCGACGATCGTCGCGGTGGCCGCGGTCCTCCTCGGCGCGTTCGTGCCGAGGATCGCCTTCCGGCTCGCCGGGTTGCGCCTGCCCGCGTTGCCCACCAGCGCGGAGGAGCTGCAGGAGGACATCGAACCGCACGCGGGCGCCGAGGTCGTCGGCAAGGGACGGGTGGCCGACGCCTACGTGACCGCGTTGTTCGTCGCGATCGGACTCGCCTGCGCCGTCTCGGCCGAGTTCGTGCTGCGCGACACGTCCTGGCAGGCGGTGACGTTCACCTCGGTGCTGAGTGGTCTGCTGCTGGTGCACGGACGTGCGCTCGGCAGCCTGTGGCAGCGCCTGTCGGTGATCGTGCCGGGGGTGTACGGCCTGGTGCGGCTGCTGCTGGCCTGGCACCTGGAGTCACCTCGTCCGCTGGTGCTGGCCGGCGCGCTCTTCGCGGTGGTGTCGCTGCTGGTCGTGGCCAGGGCGACGGTGCCGGGCCGCAGGCTGCTGCCGCAGTGGGGACGGCTCGGTGACATCGCCGAGAGCCTCGCCGCGCTGTCGCTGCTGCCGCTCGCGTTGTGGCTGCTCGGTCTGTTCGGGTTCATGCGCGGGATCGGGGGCTGATCGTGAACTCCAAGACCGACCAGGTCCAGGCGCACCGGTTCATGCTCGGCAGGCTGACGTCAGCGCTGCTGCGCATCGACCCCGACGCACCGGAGAGCCCGCTGCACCGGACCTACCGGGGCAGCACGATCGGCGGGCTCATCGCCACCGTCGTCTGCCTCGCCATGCTGCTGTTCGGCCTGGTCTCGCCGGGTGCGAACAAGACGTGGAAGGTCGACGGCACGCTGGTCGTGGTGGACACGACGGGGGCGAGGTTCCTGTACGCGGGCGGCAAGCTGCTGCCGGTGCTGAACTTCGCCTCCGCGAAGCTCAAGGCGGGCGGCCAGCTCAAGGTGAAGCACCTCGACGAGAAGTCGCTCCGCGACGTGCCGCGCGGTGATCCGCTGGGCATCATCGGCGCTCCGGACGCGTTGCCCGCGCTGGCCTCCGACCCGTGGCAGGTGTGCGCGTCGATCGGCCGCGACCAGGCCGGGCCGACCTCGTTGCGCGTCGGTGGTGACGGCAACGCCAAGCCGCTCGGCGAGGACGAGGCCGCCGTCGTGCGAACCAAGGATGGTGCGACCTCCCTGCTGTGGCGTGGAAAACGCCACCGGGTGCTGACGGACCGGGGCGCGCTCGACGCGCTGGACGGCGTGCTCCAGCCCGCGGAGGTGCCGTCGGCGCTGCTGGACGCGTTGCCCGCGGGCCCCGACTTCGGACCGAGGGCCATCGCCGGCCTGGGCACGCCAGGACCCCGCCTCGGCGCGGTGGAGTCCAAGATCGGCCGCATCTACTCGGTGGCCGGCGGACCGGCGGAGACCTACGTCCTCACGACCTCGGGCTTCACCCCGATCTCCCAGCTCGACGTGCGGTTGCTCACCGCGGACCCGCAGGTGCGCGCGGCAGCGTACGGCGGCGGCGAGGTCACGGTGACCCAGCTGCCCGGCCGGGTGATCGGCGAGCACCTGTCCAAGAACGAGGCACCATCGCCCGTGCGGCCACCGCGCGCGGTGGCCGTCCACACGGGACAGGGCCTCTGCGCGGTGGTCCTGCCGGACGGTGGCACGGCGCGGACCCAGATCGCGCTGACCGACCGCGTCACCGAGGACGGGCAGCCCCCGTTCAGCCAGCCCGGTGTCACGGCGCCGTGCACGAAGGTCGACCGGATCGCGGTGCGGCCCGGCACCGGTGCTCTCGTGAAGGCCGCCGCCGCGTCCGGCCGGGTCGGTGACGCGCTGTACCTCGTGACCGACACCGGGGTGAAGTACCCGGTGCCGCCGGAGGGTGCGAAGGCGCTCGGCTACGACTCCGCGGTCGCGATCGGTCTGCCCACGACCCTGCTGGCGCTGCTGCCGACCGGGGCGCCGCTCGACCCGATGACGCTGCGCAACGGCGGTGCGGTCCTGCCCGCGGCGAGCACCTGCGGAACCTGACCGGAGGAACCTGAGGTCAACTTCTGCCAGTGGTTCCGCATGGTCCCGCGGCTCGAAGGTTGGTGTCCTTCTCCTGGAACGCCGCGCAGACGACGGCTTCCGCGCAGCCGACAGGAAGGACAACGACCGATGAGCGAGACGCTCGTTCCGTCGATCCAGAAGAGCACCGCCGGGATGTCCTCCGGTGTCTCGGCGATCGAGAACAGCATGGTCGATTGCGAGAAGATCCGCGCGAAGGCGCAGCAGATCCGCGACCAGCTGCACGGCGGCGACTGGACGGGCGGGGCGGGTGCCACGTTCGTCCGCAGCATGGACGGCTGGCTCGAGAGCTACTGGAAGGTGCTGCAGGAGCTCGGCAAGATCCGCGACCTCGTGCAGGCCAGCGACACGCAGATGACCACGACCGACGACGACGCCACGGTGCTCGCCGTCAGCGCGTTCGGCGACGTGAGCGACAACATCTTCAAGCGCGTCACCGGCGCCTGACCCCACTCAGAGCACACGAAGGAGAACGGCCATGACGCAGCCCAACGACGGGTCCTTCTCGGCCAGCAGGAACATCCCGCACCTGGCCGACCAGATGAAGCAGCACACCAGGGACCTCCAGAAGGAGCTGGACACCCTCTGGGACTCGCTCAGGCCGATGAGGGACTCGTGGGTCGGTACCGGTTCCAACGCCTACGACGACTGCCAGCGGAACTGGAACCTCACCCTCGGGGCGATGGCGAACAGCTTCGACAAGGCGCACATGACCCTGTCGATGGCCTACGAGAACTACACGGTCACCGATCTGCAGATCAAGGGCAAGTTCGAGGGCCGCTGACCGCGAACCGCGCCGAGGACGAGGAGGGCAGCCGTGGCTGGCGAGCCGAACAGCGGTGACATCAAGATCACACCGGCGTTTCTCAGGACGTTCCAGGTCGAGCTGGAGAAGATGCTCGGCGAGCTGGAGGGGAACCACGGCATCGCCGAGCTGGCGCTCACCAAGGGCGGAGTGTCCGGCGAGAACCGCAGACTGCTGCCCGGCAACGAGATGTGGCTCGCGGCGAAGCAGCTGGGCGACAAGTACCAGGGTGCGAGCGGAACCGCTCCCACGTTGTACGCCCAGATCGAAAGCATGCGGACCTACATCAAGGACCTGAACGACAACATCAACGAGGTCGTGCGCATCGCGGAAACCGGTGAGGAGGAAGCGCTCAGCATGACCACCGAGCTGAACACGAACCAGTTGAGCGAGATCTTCCGGCCCACGACCGGCGCGGGCACCGGCGGAAACGGCACCGGCGGAAACGGCACCGGCGGGAACGGCACCGGTGGCAACGGCACCGGTGGCAACGGCGGATCCGGCACCGGCGGGAGCTGAGCTCGATGGTGGACAGCCTGATCGGCGGCGAGGACGGGGCCGGCTGGACGTGGGAGCAGGCGCTCAACGCGTTCCACGGCAAGAACGCCAAGATCGAGTGCAAGCAGGTGCAGAACCGCGACACCGTCACAGCGGTGTCGTGGCTGTCCGCCGACCACTGGCGGCAACCCAGAGCGGGCGGCAAGGAACCGGTCGCCGACTTCAAGATCTACACCAACACGAACGCGACGACGTACTGGGGCGTGGGCCGGATCAACCAGGACGGCTTGAAGGAGCCGATGGAAGGTTTCCTCGGCAACGCCCGTGCCATCGTCGACTCGTTGATGACGAGCGAGAACCCGGTGGCCCAGCGGGGTTCCTTCTACCGCGCCGCGGAAGCGCTGACCTCGGCCACGAACGTGCTGAACGACCAGGCCGGGGTGTTGAAGGCGTGGCGCGACAAGGTGGGGCACAAGGGGGACGACTTCCAGGGCGCCGGCGCCGGGGCGTTCTGGAACGCGCTGGACGGGATGGTGTTCCAGCGCGAGCACATCGTGCGGCAGATGGGCGTGCACCTGGGCCAGAGCGAGAACCCCGAGTTCGCGTGGGACTCGCTGAACTACGCCACCGGTTCGGGGACCGACAAGATGACCTGGGACCGGCCCCAGTTCGCGGACCCGACGGTGAACTGGGGCGTCAACGAGGGGCGCGCGGGTCTCGACTGGGCGGTCAACGTCCTCGCCGACGGTTACACCGAGTGGAACTCCTCGGGTTCGAAGACCTACCCGGTCGTGATGAACGGCTCGCACCGGTTGATCTCCGGCACGGCCGCGGACTTCGCCACCCCCGCGGGCGCGCTCGCCGCTGTCTGGCGGCAGGAGTGGTTCCAGGGCGCGATGCTGCCGGCCAAGGACGTCTACGCCACGGAGCTCGACCTGTGGCAGAAGGCCGGCGAGACCCTGGACTGGTTCCCGTACAACAACGCGATCAAGGCCGGGGTCAACGAGGGTGCGTTCTGGGCGAGCATCGAGGCCGCGGCCAAGAGCTGCTGGGAGCAGCACCTCGAGGCCACAGTGGACGTGTTCGCCAAGCACGCCATCGCCGAGCTCACCAAGGTCTACCAGACCGCCACGCTGCACCTGCCCAGCATCGTGACGCCGAGGAAGCTGAACCTCTTCCAGCCCAAGACGGGTCCGCAGGGCGGGCCGCAAGGCGGTCCGCAGGGTCCACCGCCGCCTCCGGGTACCGGTGAGAACGGGCCGGGCAAGCCCGACCTCAAGAAGGACGGCGGGCCGAAAACTCCTCCACCGCCGCCGCAGCTCGGTGGCGGCTCCGGACCGGGCGGGTCGAACAAGGGCGGCGACAAGGGAAACCTGGGGCCGAACACCGGTCCCAAACCGCCGGACCCGAACTCGGTGCTCAAGGTGCCGACCGGGTCGAAGATCGATCCGGACGGGACGGTGCGCGGCCCGGACGGCAAGCCGATGGTCGACAAGCTCGGCCGGCCGGTGATCGTGCCGCCGGGTTCCCGGATCAACCCGGACGGCGAGATCGTCGGTCCCAACGGCAAGAAGCTCGTGGAGAAGGACCGGGTCGCGCGGCCGGACCTGAGCAAGCGGGACCCCGCTCAGGAGTCCGAGCTGGACAGGTACCTGAAGTCGTTGCGCGACCGGCCGGTGTCGTTGCCGACGGCGTTGCCGGGCCCGGACGCGCGGTCGCTGCCGGACCTGTCCGGCAGGTCGCTGGGCCTCGGGGGCAAGAGCGCGGTGACCTCCTTCGGTTCCAACGGGCTGCCCGGCAGCGGGCCGCAGCTGACCGACCTCCCGCCCGCGCCGAAGCCGGTTGCGACGGAAGGCGGGTCGTCGCTCAACAAGAACCCGCAGGGTGCTCCGGCCGGCTCGAACGGCATGGGCGGTGTGCCGTTCTACCCGCCGACCGCGGGTGGCATGGGCGCCGGTGCCGGCGCCGGTGACCAGAACAAGGGCGAACGCGACCGGGACACCTGGCTGTCCGAGGACGAGGAGACCTGGGGCACCGACCCGAAGCTCCCGCCGTCGGTGCTCGGCGGGCGGCGCAGGCGAGGCCGCGTCGGATCGCAGGCAGGACCCGGCTCCCACAACTACGGACACGGAGGAAGCGATGGCCGACTGGCTGGAGGAACAGCTGCACCAGGCCATGGTTACGCTGAGGGATCAGCGTGACCGGATCGAGTCGGCCAAGGCCGAGCTCGCCGCGCGCCGCGCGACCGTGACCTCCGCGGACCGGATGGTCTCGGTGACGGTGGACGCGAACAACGCGGTGGTGGGCCTGAAGTTCAACACCTCGAAGTACCGCGACATGCACCCGGAGCAGCTCGCGCACGTGCTGGTGGACGTGCTCGGCCGGGCCCGTGCGCAGATGGCCGATGCCGCGGTGGAGGTGTTCGGCCCTCTCGTGGACGAGCGCACCGACCTGCGCGCGGCCATGGCGGGCGGCGGCGAGCTCGACGCCGCGTTCGCCGCGATCTGGGACGAGGCGCCTTCGGACGCCTTCGGCCGCCGGAGGAGCTGACCAGGATGCCGAACGAGGCACCACCGGGTCCGGCGTCGCTGGGCGGGCCGGACACGCGCACGTGGCGATGGCACCAGACGCTGAACATCTTCAGCAACGGCGGGGACTACCCCGAGGTACCGGACCCCACCAGCGTCACCGCGCCCCGGTGGCTGACGTGGTCCGCCGGGGTGGTCGAAGGGGACCGGCCGCCGTCGACGTCGGACCACTTCTCGGCCGTGGTCACCGTGCCGAACGGCGGTTCCACCCGGACGTTCTACGGTGGTGCCAACGTCGACCCCGGCCTGAGCTCGGCGATCGCGCCGTTCTTCGGGAACATGGACAAGATCCTGAAGTCCATGAGCCCCAGCGGGAACTCCGGCGCCAACCCCAACCCGGTGGCGAGCTGGGCGAGCTTCGACCGGGCGGCCACCGCGTTGCGGGAGGCCGCCGCCTGCCTGACCGCTCAGGTCGATCCGCTGCACCGGTGGCGGGACCGGGTCGGTGCTCCCGGCGACGACTTCCAGGGCCGGGGCGCCGGCGCTTTCCGGACTGCTCTCGACGGTCTCGCCGACCGGTGCGCTGATCTGGTGACGCAGCTCAGCAGGGAACGCACGGCGTGGGACGCGCTGCTCGAAGCCAAGGGCCTGCTCCAGCACGCGGGAGGCCTGCTCGACAACGGATACCTGCGCTGGACCGGCGGTGAGACGTTCAGCTACGACACCGGGCTGGGGTTCAGGGTCTCCGGTCCCGGTTCGGCGCTGGCGTGGCCCGCGGGAGTGCTCGCGGCGATCTGGAACGCGCCCGAGCTGCAGCAGGACTTCAAGAGCCGGCAGGTGGACGCCACGCCCGGCGCGGAGAACTACCCGGCCAGCGAACGGCTCGGTGGCGGCGTCAACAGCGCGGCCACGTGGCTCACGCTGGAGAGCGCGGCGAAGAAGGTCTGGCTGGACCACCAGATGGGGCTGCTGGACGGCCCCGGCGCGAGTGCCGCCGGACTGCTGGACACCGCCTACCGGGTGGCGATGAGGTACCTGCCGTCGATCGTGCAGCCGGCCGGACCGACGTTCTCCGGGCCTGGCGGGGCGGACGACCCAGGCGGGACCGGACCCGGTTCGGGTGGTGGTCAGGGATCTCCTGACGACGGCAACGTCACCGCGTACGCGGCGCCATCACCGCCACCGCCACCGTCCACAGTGGTCGTGAGCGGACCGGGCGGCGGCAGTCCGGTCCTCGGTGGCCCGAACCTGGTGCTCAAGGTGCCGGGAGGCTCCTACGTGGCCCCGAACGGCACCGTCATCGGCCCCAACGGCAAGGTCGTGCTGGGGCGCGACGGCAGGCCGATCATCGTGCCACCGGGGTCGAGGGTGAACGCGAACGGCGAGATCATCGGACCGAGGGGCGCCGGCCGGCTGGAGCAGAAGGACCGCGTCCGCAACCCCTACGAGCCGCCGCCGAAGATCGGCGCGAGCGGTGGGGAGTCACCGCTGGAACGGCACCTCAGGTCGTTGCGCACCCCGCCTTCGCAGGCACCGCAGGGATCGCAGCACCAGTTGCTGGCCAAGAGCGACCTGGCGAACCTCCACGGCACCGGCCTGAAGGTCGAGGGCGGGAGCCGGATCGAGATGTCGTCGAACGTGCCGCCGTCACCGTTCGGCCCCACCGGCAAGCCCGCGGTGCCCGTGGTGGGCGGAGCACCGGCCGATGGTCCGAAGGGGATGGTCGGCGGGCCGCTCGGCCCGTCGGCGCTCGGTGCCGGGGCACGGGGGAACGACCGCGAGCGCGACACGTGGATCGCCGAGGACGAGCGGACGTGGGGCACGGATTCGTCGGTGGCGCCAGGGGTTCTCGGCAGGCGCGGCCGCCCGGCGACGCGCCCGTCGATCGTGATCATGAGCGACAGCGTGGAGGTCCAGGGCCCGGTGGTCCTCGGCGGCACGGAGGTGCTCGGCGGGAACCGGGGCCGGCACCGGAGCCGGGGCCAGGGCACGACCACCACCACGGGATAGGACGGAAGAGATGGCAAACGACTACAGCGCCGATCCGAGGGTGATCGCCGCCGTCGCCGAGGGGTTCGAGATCGTCGGTGGCTTCATCGGCACCATGACGAAGCTCAGCCTGGACCGGAGAACCCTGCTGGTCGAGGCGTGCGGTGACGACACGATGGGCGAGGAGATCCGGCAGAACCTCGAACCCGTGGTGCAGAAGTATGAGAGCGCTCTCATCGGAACGGGTGAGGTCGTGGCGAACCAGGAGATGGTCGCGAAGGGCATGGCGGCCAAGATCCAGAACGCGGAGCACGACAACACCTCCAACGTCATCAACAACACCAGGCGGCACTCGGTCTAGGCCGCGCGTTCCAAGCGGCCGGCACAGAAAGCAGGAGCAAGCATGTCCACGGAGCCTCAGCAGCCAGCGGGCGTCGCGGTAGCCGCCGCGGTGGTGGAGCCGGAGTCGCCGGTCATCCCCGTGGCACCGGCCGAGGCCGCGGCCGCGGCGCCGGTCACCAGGAAGCTCGCGGCCGGTGCCGCACCGGTGGTGGTCGAGACGAGCACGGCGACCGGTGAGGAGAAGACCGGCCGGGTGTCCAGGCCGATGGTCGTCGCGGCGGCGGTCGCCGGTGCCGTGCTGGTGGTGTTGCCGGTGGCGTTCGGCACGTTGTCGGGTGACAGCGGACCGGGCAGCGGCCCGAACAACGCGGGCTACGCCCAGGTGCCCTCGCCCGACGGCGGGTTCGTGCCCGGTTTGGCGGCACCCCAGACGGAGAACGGCAACGAGGGCGTGACGCCGCCCAACGGTTCCGTCCCCGGCAAGAACGGCGACGGCACCGCGTCCGGTGACCTCGCCGGGCAGACCGTCCCCGGCCCGCCCGGCACGCCCGGACAGCCGGTGGTACCCGGTCAGCAGCCCCCACCCGCGCAGAACCAGAACCAGCAGGGAAACCCCCAGGCGCCACCGCCTGCGAAGCCGGTGACGTACGAGGCGACGGCCGGCCCCGGCTGTGGCAGCGGCACCCGGTTCGACGGCGTCGGGATGTACCGCGATGGCAAGGAGGGCTGGGTCGACCACGGCGGCGGCTGCGGCAGCGCGTTCACCTCGATCCCGATGTCCGGTGACGCCGCGAAGGACGACCCGAGCGCGTACGGCCTGTGGACGTTCAACACGGGTCCGGTGACCGCCGGAACGTGCACGGTCTCGGTGTTCGTGCCCAACGGCGACATCACCGCGGTGGGCGGCAGTCCCACGTACTACCGCGTCTTCGACAGGTTCGAGGTCGCCAAGGGAACCCCGGTCGGGAGCTTCCAGGTCAGCCAGGTCGCGAACCGCGGAGGGTGGGTGACCGTGGGCTCCTTCAAGGTGAACGGGGCCAAGCTCGCCGTTCAGCTGCTCACCAGGGGGCGCGACTGGGACGGGTCGAAGCGGACGTACGCCCACCACGCCGCGGGAGCGGTGAAGGCGAAGTGCCAGGCATGAGGTAGCCCCGGCTGCGAACCGCTGAGCCCGCGCGCTGCGTTGGCGGGGGTGTAACGGTTATCGGTGTGGAGGAAACGTGCCCATCAAGGTCGATCGCGGCGACTTCGGTGATCTGCCCCCGTGGGCGCGCACGCTGCTCGAAGTCCTGGGCGTGTCCTGGCCCGCGGCGAACCAGCACAAGTTCCGCAGGCTGGCCGACGAGTACGACCTGGTGACCCGGCAGCTCACCAAGCTGCCGGACGAGGTCGAGAACGTCGCGAGGGGGATCGACCGGAACCTCGGCATGCCGGGAGCCTCCGAGGGGTTCCGCTCCAGCATGTCGTCGCTCGTCGGTGGCGACTCGAGCGTGGTCGACAAGATGATCGCCACCTCGAACGGCATCGGCGAGAACCTCCGCACGATGGCGCGTCAGACCGAGTACGCGAAGTTCTCGGCCTTGGGCCAGCTGTTCCTGCTGGCGTACGAGGTCGCGATGGAGTACGCGATGGCGGCGTTCACCGGCGGCGCGTCGCTGGCGAACCTGACCTGGCAGTACGCCGCCACCCGCAACTACCTGACCATCCTGTTCAAGATGCTGGTGCGGGCGATCGTCTTCGAAGTGAGCATCGGCACCAGCGGCGGCATGATCATCGACGCCGTCGTGCAGCGGATCCAGCAGGAGAAGGACGAGTGGGACCACGAGACCACCAAGAGCACGCTGATCTCGAGTCTCATCGGCGGCGTGATCGGCGGCGGTGTCGGAGAGCTGGGCGAGAACCTCGGCCGCAAGCTGGGTGGCCTGCTGGGCAAGGACTTCGGCAAGATCGCCACCGACGACCTGCTCAGGTCCGTCAAGGACATGAAGCTGCCCGGCGGCATCTCGGACGAGATGTCCGACAGGTGGCTGAACGACGTGGGCCGGCTCCTCACCGATCGGGCCGGCACCCAGCTGCGTGATCCGGACTGGGCGTTCACCAGGCAGCTGACCCAGAACTTCACCAGGGACGTCGCCGACAGGTTCGAGACCGCCTTCGGCGACTCGCTCGGCAAGGACGTCGCCCGCGAGCTCGGCGAGACCTACGCGCGCTCGTTCGCCGAGAACTGGTCACGACACGGGCTGACCGACCCGGACCTGTTCAAGAACGAGCTGCGGTCGGTGCTCGCCCCGCACGCCGACGGGCTCGGCGACAACGTCGCGCGCACGCTCACCGACGACCTGCCGGACGTGTTGCTCCGCAACGTGAACGACCACCTGGGGGGCAACCGCACCGCCGAGGCCGTCGCGTTCGGCACCACGTTCCTGTTCGAAGGCGCGTCCGGCTCGATGACCCAGCCCATCCTCGACGGCATCAGCGGTGAGTCCACCAGCGCCGAGGAGTACGCCATGGGCTTCGTCGCCGGCGTGATCGGCGGCGCCGTCAGCGAACGTCTCGAAGGGATCGGGGAGATGGGGCTCGACGCCGCCGTCACCTCGATGAAGGACAAGCTCGGCAACGTGTTCGGGCACATGCCCGACCTCGCCGGTCCGACCGGCGCCACCGTTGCGCCGCCGGCGTTCTCCGACTCGGCTCCGCCGCCGGCGTACAACCCCGCCGGCACCGAGACCAAGCCCACTCCGGACGGCAAAGCTCCCACCGACGGCAAGGTTCCCGCCGACGGCAAGGTTCCCGCCGATGGCAGGCCCGCCCCGGACAGCAAGACGACTCCTCCCGCGGACCAGAAGTCCCCGTCGGAGAGCAGGCCGTCGCCCACCGAGAACAAGTCCACCTCGGACTCGAAGGCGGGTGTGCCGGCCAAGGGTGGCGAGGGTCAGAAGACCGTCGGTGGCGGTACGACGCCCGAGAGCAAGCCCGCGACCGGATCCACGCCGCCCCCGGTGAAGACCGTGTCCAGCGCTCAACCGCCGGTTGCGGCGCAGCCGGCGGAGACCTCGGACACGACGGCGACCACCGGTGCGTCCGAGACGACGAGGGTCCCGGAAGCGGTCAGCACCGTCTCCGGCGACGGCGAGTCGCAGTACCTCGACGTGGACGGGGACTCACGGGACTCCGCGCCGTCTCCGGCACCGGTGCGCACCGCCTCCGGCGAACCGGAAGCCGGTCCCGTGACCGGGCAGGATCCCGTCTCCGGTGAGGAAGCCGCCGCCGCGCCGCCGGTCACCGCCGCGGTGTGGCAGGACGACCGGCTCGCCGATGACAGCGAGGTCGACGAGACCGAGCTGCAGTACCTCGACGTCGGCCCGGTCCGGCGCCCCGACGTCCCCCACGCCGTGCGGCCGGCTCTGGAGCAGCTGCACGACGACCTCGTCCAGGCGTTGCCCGGCGTCAACCCGGAGAACCTGGCCGAGATCGAGAACGCGGCCGCTGACGTGCTCGCGGCCAGGGACGTGCTCACGGCCACTTCGGCGAGCAGCTCGTTGCGCGGCAAGACCTTCACCGTCCGCACGCCACGCGGCGCCCGGCAGGTCGAGGTGCGGCCGAGTCGCGGCCCCGAAGCCGAGCCCGCGCCGGCGGTGGAGCAGGACCTCAGGTTCACGGTGACCGTGCTCGGCCAGGGCACGACCGCGTCCCGGTCCGACGACGAACGCCTGCGCACCCGCCCCGCGCCGCTGCGCACGGTCGCGGCCGACGGACCGGCTGAGCAGCCGACCACCGCGGCCGAAGTCCCCGGCACGAGCACGCAGGCCGCGGTGCGCGGCAACGGCGCACCCCCGCCGCTGACCCCGCCGACGCCGGAGTCGCATCGGGGCAAGGACGTCAGCACCGATGAGTCCTGGCGGCACGACCCGGCGAGGACGGCCGACTGGTTCGCGCCGAGCGATCCGGTGGCTCCCGAGGCGTGGCAGGACCGCCGTGCGCATGCGCACGTGCGCGTGGTGAACACGGCTGTTGCCGATGTCATGACGAGGAGCGCGCTGACGAAGATCGAGTCGTACACCGGCTTGATCAGGTACGACCTGCGGCGCATCGAGGTGGCTCAGCACAGGTTCGTGCAGGACTACACGATCAAGGTGCACCTGCGGTCCGGCAGCGGCGTCGAGCCGGGTGCGGCCGAGCAGGTGGCGCGCAACGCAACCGCTGGTGTGAGCTCGTTGCTCAACAGGGGTTTCCGGTTGCCCAGCGGGGACCAGTTCCACGTGAGCCTGGAGTTCACCACCGATCCCGCGGAGGCGCACACCAGCGTCGAGGTCGCCGCGGGGGCCACCGACCAGCTGCACTGGAACCCGGCCGCCAGCCCCGAGGAGCTGGCGCACGAGGTGCTGCACTACCTCGGTGCTCCCGACGAGCACCAGGACTCGCTGCGCGTGTTCCAGCGGCACGCGACCAGCTCCGGCGTGCACCTCGACGACGGCGGCATGATGGGTGACGACCTGCACGGCTCCGAGCCGGGACTGCGGCCGCGTCACCTGTGGCTGGTCGAACGCACCGCCCACAGCCAGGTCATGGTGCCGGACACCAGGCTCGAACCGCCCGGCCCGGCCACCGTGCCGCCCCCGCCCGGCTGGACCCCGTCGGCGAGCACCGCACCGGACACCCAGCCCGCGCAGCCGTGGTCCGACGGGGAGGTCGAGGGCGCTGCCCGCCCGACGCCGGCCTCGACCATGCCCGGTGTCTTCCCCACCGGTGAGAGCGTCCACGCAGGCCTCCGCCCACCGCAGGCCCACAGGCCCAACCTCGACGGCGTCGGCCTGGTCGAGTCGGTGCTGCGAAGCGCGGCTTTCCAGCGCACGCCGGTCCCGCACGCGGCACCGGTCGTCGGTTCCGACGCGGTGAAGTCCACTGTGGACAGGATTCTGGCCGACGTTCGGCAGAACCCGCAGAACCACGACCACGCCGGTCTGAACCCGAACGCCCTGTCCGCCTGGGTGGCGAGCAGGGTGGACGCCGACACGCTCGCGAAGTTCCACCTGGACCTGGAGCCGGACCCCGGCGCTCCCAGCACCGACGCCAAGGTCCGGCAGTGGCGGGACAACCTCGCCAACGACCTCGCGAACGGCTCGTCGAGGCGCTGGGACGTCGTCAACGCGGGCCTGGACGCGAACGGCATGACAGCGGGCGACGTCGAGGTCCTCGACCACGTCACGCGGTCGGTGAAGGAGAACGGCGCGATGCCGACTTCGGCCGACCTCATCGCCAAGGGCGTCGAAACGCCGTCCTGGAACGACTCCCAGGTCGGCCGGCACCTGCCCGACACCGTCGCCCGCGCGTTGGACGTGCAGCTCGTCGTCGAGAACGACGGCGTGCAGATCTTCCACGGCAGCCCGTTCTCACCGCGGGTGCGGATCAGCTCTCACAACGGCACGTTCAGCGCGCTCGGTGGCACGACGCCGCAGGAGGTCAGGACCGGCTTCGATGCCTGGCTCAGCGCCAGGTCCGCCGAGGAGGTCAACCAGGTCGTCGTCGACCTGGGCAGGGGCGGCCAGAACCCGGAACTGCTCGCCGTGGCGCAGAACATGCTGCTCGTCAAGCGGGCGACGGAGCACCCCGGCGGTCCCCAGGGTTACCTGAAGGACCTGCTGGACCAGCGGGTGAAGCTCGAGCAGCGGATCGAGGACACGAGGTCCAGGTCCACCTGGAAGCCCGAGGTGCTGCGGTTCAAGACGGACCGCGAGAACGAGGCCCGGATCGCGGAGGACGTCAAGCGCGACATCGATCTCCTCGGCAACATCGACAGCCAGATCGGCACCCTCCAGGCAGCCCCGGCCATCGGCCTGATCCACGCACTCGAGACCCGCGTCGGCGGTCCGACCGCGGACGGGCTCCCGACCCTCGGGCAGGACGCCCGCAGGCAGCTCGAGGAGCACGTGGCCGCGCAGATCGCGGCGGCGGGGAACGCCGGGTTCGACACCACCCGCATGGAGGACCTGCGGACGCGGCTGCTGAACGAGACCGACGCGCGCACCGCGATGGCCCAGATCAGCCGGAACGGTCTGGAGGGGCTGACCACCCAGGTGGGCAAAGCCGAACAGATCTTGCGGGACTACCGAGCGGGCAAGGACGATCACACCGGTTTCAACGGCCTCATGAACCGCTTGTTCGGCAGCGGCGAGGACTACCGCGACTTCGACTTCACCGGGCAGATCGCCGACGCCGAGGCGTTGGTGAAGCAGTCGAGGCTCCACCTGGAGATCGCGAACGACCCCGCCTACCGCAACCGCGTCGAGAAAGCACTGAACGTGCACGCCATCCAGCAGCGGCTGGACGGGCTCCTGCAGCGCGGCGAGGCGGCCAAAGCCCGGAACGAGGAGCGCGAAGCGGCGGCTCGGGCCCAGGCGCGGCAGGAGCAGGACGCTCGTGACGCCCAGCTGCGGCGCGAGGTCCAGGAGCACACGGCGTTCAAGGCGTCGCTGTTCGGCAAGTCCGACGCCGAGCTGCGCGACCTCGCCGAGCAGTACCACGACGACGGGGACCGCTCGTTCGAGATCGAGCAGATGCTGCGCAACCAGGAGATCGCCCGGAAGGAAGGCGGCGTCGGCCGGCACCTCCAGGACCTCCAGGGCGACATCCAGAGGATCCAGAGCCAGATCAACGACCTGAAGCACATCAGCGACGCACTGCCGGACGCGTTCAAGACCGAGCTGATGCGCACCGAGCAGGCGCAGCGCCGGCGGGAGCAGGAAAACCTCCGGACGGAGGGGATGCGGCTCACCACCGAGCTGCGGAGCCTGCAGCACGACCGGAACGACGCGCTCACCGCGTACGCGCTGAACCTGCCGTCCGACCCGGACGCGCCGGGCTGGCGGCAGGTGTCGCCACAGGACGTCGAGAACCTCGAACGCCACGTCGCCGACCTGGTCGACAACGCGCGTGCGGCCGGTCAGCCGACCCCGGAGCTGGAGGCCCTGTACGAGAGGATCCAACGGATCCGGCTGCTCGACACGGGCGAGGTCCAGCCGCATCGGCCCGACGACGCCGCCGCGCCGGCCCTCTCCGAGGCGGACGGCGAGGCGGCCGGCGAGGTTCAGCCGGAGCAGTCCCAGCCCGACGCCCAGGCGGCCGGCCGGCAGGACCCGCAGGCCGCGGTGCCCGAACGGCCACGTGGCCCGTTCATGCAGGATCCGGCGTCCCGTCCCGCCGTGCCGGACGTGGACCTCGTCGTCCCCGGTGGCTTCGGTCCCCTCAAGGAGGGCACGCCGCCGCAGGCGTTCGCGGCATCGCTCTACGGCCTCGACATCGCGACGCTGCGGGAGATGCGGCAGGACCCGTCCTACGGCGGCAACCGGGAGCGCGTGGCCGCGATCCAGCACGCGCTCGACATCTCCCGCCACGCCATCGGCGGTCCTCAGGCCTACGACGCCCTGCTGCGGTCGGCCCGGCAGGGGCTCGCCGACGCCGAAGCCGCCAACGGCCGCTGGGAAGCCTCGAACCTGGTGTCCGACGCGCTCAAGACGGCGTCGATGCTGCACGAGCAGGAGGTCCGCCGCGAGCAGGCCCGGCGCGACATCCAGTGGCACCGGAAGCGGGTCGAGCAGCTCACGAACGACCGCGAGGCCTCGCTGACCGCGTACGCGTTGCAGCAGCCCGCGGACCCGGACTCCTACGGCTGGAGGCAGTTCGGCGACGCCGACATCACGGCCGTGCGGAACCACCTCGACCAGCAGATCCGGCACGCGCGGGCGGGCGGGCACGACATCGCGCACCTCGAGGCGCTGCGGAACTTCACGCGGGAGGTCCAGGAAGCGCGGCAGCGCACCGGCGTGGACACCCGCACCGTGGGACCGGACGCCGCCACGGACGTGCGGACGCGCCCGGCACCGCCGGCACCCGGAACGCCGCGCGGCGGGTCCGAGACGCGACCCACCCCGGTCGTCGACGGCCCCGACCTCGGAAAGCCGTTCGGGCACGGCCTGTTCGAGGCGCTGGAGCAGGGCGTCACCCTCGCGCCCCGGCCGCCGCACCTGCGTGACGGGGAGTGGACCTCGCCCGCGCCCGCCGACGGACTGCCGCTCACCCGTGAGCAGATCAGCGACGAGCTCGGGATCCCGGTGGAGAACCAGCGCCGGCTCCAGTGGCTGGCGGACTGGCTGAACGTGGTGCTGGACGTGCGGCCCACGAACCCGGACTCGGTGCGGTGGCTCGAGAACGGGGCCGTGCCGAAGCCGAAGGACATCAAGGCGAAGTCCATCAGCGCCGTCGACGTGCACCTCGGCGCCGCGCGGGACGACATCGGCCTGGTGGGCTTCTTCGACCCGACGCTCCCGGCCGACCTCGCCGAGCTGTCCGAGTCGGACCAGCGCAAGGTGACCGCGAGGTTCCACAACAGGCGCGAGGAGTTCACCGTCCTCGCGGACGAGATGGCGGAGCTGGAGCGCCAGGGCCGCTACCAGGTGCGTGGCGGAGTCGTGCGGGCCTGGTCCGACGGCGAGTTCAAGCCGGTGACCGGCGACCACGACATCTTCCACATCAGGCACATCGACGACGGCGAGCCGTTGGACGAGGCCGACTACAACGCCGTCCTGGACATGCTCCTCAGGCGCGGGACGGGTGTTCAGCACGGAGCACACCTGTACTGGACGCCGGAGGGCGCGTTCCAGCACAAGATCTTCACGGACATCGTGCGCCGGCACCAGGCGGACGCCGAGGACGCCGAGCCGCTGGTCCGGTTCGACCCCGGCCAGCCTCCGCGCCTCGTGTACGCGGACCCGTTGCCGGACAACGCTCCTGCCGCGGTGCCCACCGAACCTGCCGGCGAGCGGCTCGGTTCGGCGCAGGACCTGGTCGCCGGAGCGGAAGCAGACCTGCGGAACGGGGGCGGCGACGACCCGCAGCGGCTGGGCGACGAGCTTGCCGGGCGGCGCACGCGGTCCGCGTCGGGGCGGCCCCGGTTGTTCGGCGGTGCCGAGCAGGACATGGTGTCGGTGCTGGACCTTCCGCCGTTCCTCGCGCAGGGCACGGCTCTCGGCTCGGCGCGGGTGACCCGGGTCGGAGGAACCGCCGCCGTGCGAGGGGAGCTGGGCAGGCTGCTGCCGGGCGCCGGCGCTGACCGGCTCGACGCGATCGAGCGGGCGCTGCGCGACGACGTCGAGTCCGCCCTGAGCGGGCAGCACTTCGCCGTGCTCGACGGGCAGCGGTGGCGTGACGTCGAGGTCCGGGCTCAGGTGCGCGGCGGCAAGATCACCACTCAGCCGGGCACCGCCGGGGCTTCGCATTCGGCCGAACTGGACGTCGAGTTCACCGTTCGCCTGGACGGCGACCTCACGGACCACCCCGTCGACGGGCGGATCCTCGCTGAGGTGCCCGCGGACCTGATCGGCCTCACCCCGCCGGCGTCGGCCGGCGGCACGCCCGACCCCGATGCCGCAAGCGTGCTCCAGCACCCGGAGGCGGTCGCCGGTGCCAGCGCGCACCTCCGGACGGCCGCGGCACCGCGCTTCCCGGCCGAGGCGGACGCGGCCGCTCCGCCTCGCCGCGATTCGCCGTTGCGGTTCCCCGACCTCCTCGGCGCCTACCACCGGGACACGGCGGGACTGGACCGGCTTCGCCTGTCCGACGCCGAGTTCCGCACCGCGGTCGCCGAGTTCTCGCACCTGGTCGGAGCGGGTGACCTCGTGCCGCGGACCCCGGAGCTGGGTGACGCGCGCGCACTGCTGGACGCCGCTCTCGCCGAGACGAGCGACCGCGAGCTGAGCAGGCAGGTGCGGGCGTTCGCGAACGACGCCCTGCTGCTCTCCTCGCTCGTCCCGGTCCGGAACGGCGCGGAGCTTCGGCTGCTGACTACGGATCGGCTGCGCGACGCGCTGACCGGGGTCGCGGGAGTCCTGCACAGGGGCGGGAACCCGTTCACCGACGAGGCGTCGCCGTGGATGGGCGTCGGCCACCGGCGCACCGACCCGTTGCCCGTCCGGCTGGTCGAGCTCGGCCTGCTGGACGTTCCACCCGCCGTGCGTGTGGCGGTGCGGCAGGACCCGGTGTTCCAGGACCTGCTGGCGAAGCCGGACGTGCTGGCCGACGTCCTGTTCGCCGTGCCCGCCACCACCGAGGACGCGGTCGAGCAGGCGTTCGTCACGGCCGTGGAGGCGAGGACCGGGGCGTCACCCGCGTCGATCCTGTCCCGGCTGGCCCACGGCACGACCGACGAGCTGGCCGCTGAGCTGAAGAACGCCGACACCGGGTGGCGGCAGGAGCACGACGTCGATCCGGACGCGGCACGTGACCTGGCGGCTCGCTGGACGCGGGCGATGCGCGACCACACGGGTTCGGACGGCGCCCAGCAGGCGGCACTGCTGCTGCTCAACGCTCCCGCGCCGACCGATCCCGAGGTGCTCCGGCAGGTCGGCGGGACGCCGCGGCCGACCGCCCGGCCGGCCGGCGACTGGGCGCCGGACAGCGCCCGGCGCGAGTGGTGGCGCGCCGCCGACCCGGCTGTCGCACCCGATCACCGGATCGCGAACCCGGTGTCGTTGCGGGACATCGGCGAGGAGCACCGCACCGGTCCGGCGACCGTCGTCAGCTCCGAGGACAGCGGCTTCACCCGCGCACGACGTCCGTGGCGCGGCACGATCGGCTACGACCTGCGGCCGATCGAGGTCACTCGCGAAGACGGCTCGACCGTGCCCGTGCGGCTGCACACCGTGCGGCTCCAGCTGGAGCACGCCGGCCGCGCGCAGCCGGACCTCACCGAGTACGGGAACCGCGTGCGGGCGGCGGCGGACCGGTACTTCAACCAGGGCTACCGCCTGCCCACCGGTGAGCAGCTGCTGGTGGACGTCGAGCTCACCGACCGCCCGGACGCGCACGGCACCGTCCACGTCACCGACCCCGGCACGCTCGTCGACCAGACCCGCTGGCCGGCGGACGCGACGGACGTCCAGCTCGCCCACGAGCTGGGGCACTTCCTCGGGTTGTACGACGAGTACTTCGTCCGGGGCGACGAGGCACCGGTCTTCCAGCACCGCGACGGCGCGGGCCGCGTCGCCACCGGTGCCGGTCTGATGACCGCGACGGCGAGCAGCTCCGCGGACGTCGTGCTGGAGCCGCGCAACCTGCAGCTGCTGCGGGACCGCGCGGACGCCCTGGTCGGTGCGGATCCGCGGCCGGCACCGCGGCCCGCGCGGGCCGACCGGCCGGGCCCCGGCTTCCTCGCCACCGACCAGGACGTGCGGGACTTCCGCGCTGACCCGGAGATGGCGTTCTACCTGGACCAGGCCGCCACCATCAGGTCGGAACACCCGCACCTGGCGTCGACCGGCGAGGCGGAGCTGGCCGCCGTGTACGCCTACACGCACTCGTACTCCGGCAAGATCGAGGAGCACCTGCGCAACGGTGCCCACCCCGACCTGGCTCCGCTGACCCGCCTCCTGTCGTCCGCGATCACCCGCATCCCGACCCGCTACACCGGCACGGTGACGCGAACCATGAACGCGGTGCCGGAAGGCACGTTCGTGGTGGGCGAGCGCTACACCGACCACGGCATCTTCCGCGGCAGCCAGGGCGGCCCGACCATCGGCGAGCCGAGGCCGGTGATCGTCACCGCGCTGGTGCACGACGGCGCGGTGATCATGTCGGCGTCCAGGTTCGGGAGCGAGCGCGAGGTGGTCCTCCCACCGCTCACCGAGTTCGACGTGATCGACGTCCGGGAGGACGGCGGCAAGAAGCGGGTGACGCTGCGCCAGGCCGAGCCGACGCCCACGCGGATCACGCCACCGTTCACCCAGCCCATCGGACAGCTGACCACCAGGACCGACTTCGGCGACCGGATGGACGACGAGGCGGCGTTGCGGCACCTGGTCGCGGACGCGGCCGAGAAGCCGTCCGCCCTGTCCACGGGGGACACCCGCGCGTTCCCGGTGGCGCGCGAACGGGTGGTGCGGCAGCTCGGCTTCCAGAAACCGGTCGAGCACCCGGAGCATCCCGGCGAGCCCGCCGTGGTGGAGTTCGTGGCGTGGCGGTCGGCCGCGCAGCTCGACGCCTACGTGCGCGAGCAGCTCGTCACCGAGCACGCCGGGCTGCTCGGCGGCAGCGGTGAGGGCAACGTCAGCTTCGTCGTCACCACGGGCAAGGCACGGCTGGTCGACCGTCCGGGCACCGGCAGCGTGCCGATGCTGCCTCCGGGCACCACCCTCCGGGTGACCTCGGTCGACCGGGCGGACGACTGGACCGGCCGGACCACCGTCCACCTCACCGACGCGCGCGATGCCGACGTCGCGACCGCGGCACTGGACGCGCCGCGACCGCCGCGCATGCCCTCGGAGGACACCGAGCAGGCCGGCGCGGTCGCCGAAGCCGGCGAACAGCCGATGACCGCGGAGGAACCGCACGGGTCCACTGTGGAGACATCGGCGGCCCTGTCCGTGTTCGACGTGCTCGTGCCGACGACCGCGGCCCCCGCGGCGGAGGGTGCGCTCGCGCAGGAGATCAGCGATCTGGCGACCTCGGTGCTCGACAACGCGGAGCACTTCGGCAAGCAGACCGGTGTGTGGCTGGTCGATCCGGCGGTGGACGCGCTCACGCTGGAGCGCCAGCGCAGCGCGGTGCTGGGCCTGGTGGCGGACCGGCGGTTCTTCACCGTGGTCGCGCACGCGGGTCAGGACGGCGAGCCGCGGTTCGCCGGCCGGCCGATCACCGCCCAGGTGATGAGTGCCCTGCTGGTCCGGTTGCACGACCGGGGTGTGTGGTCGCCGGGCAAGCCGTTGCGGTTCGTGTCGTGCGGGCTCGGCTCGACGAACGCGTTCAGCTACGTGCCGGCCGTGCTGCGTGCGGTTCACGTGGCGCGGGGCGTGCGGGCCGAGGCGTATGCGGCGAGCACGTCGGTGTGGTCTGTGCCGGACCGGCGGAACCCGGCCGGACCGGCCGCGCTGGTGGTGGCCGGTCAGGTCGGGTTCCTGGCCAGCGGTGCGCCGGCGATCACCGGTGACGGGAGCTGGCTGCACTTCCGGATCGACGCCGCGGGGGAGGTCGCCGCGCCGACGCGGCACAGCGCTCACCTGCGGTCCGGTTCCGGGACCCCGGTCTTCACCGAGCTGTCCGGGATCGGCGTTCTGCTGCCGCGGAGTGCGGGTCTGATCAAGGAGTCCGACCCGGACGCGGTGCCGTTCGGGCCGCACCCGGTGCGGCCCGGCGGAGAGGTCGTGGCGTCGACGCAGGTGCGGTTCTCCTCGGGTGCGACGGTCACCGAGCTGACGACGGTCCTCGCCCCACTCGTGGCCAGGGCTGTCGAGCTGCACGGCAACGGCCGGGACGTGGACGTGCGCGTCGAGGGCAGGCTCGGCAACAACCCGGTGCACTCGCGGGCGCTTCAGCAGGGCAGGGCGCGGGTGCAGGCGGTTGTGGACCACCTCCGGGCCGAGCTGGACGTCCGCCGTGGGGAAACCGTGGACGTCGGCGGGCCGGAGCCGGCAGGTCCCGGCCGTCGCGTGCTGGAACGTCCGGGCACGCGGGAGTTCCGGACTCGTCGCACGGTGGACGTGTCGGTGGTGGACCACGGCGAGCTGGTCGATGGCACGGGTTCGATCTCGATCTCGGGGTCGGTCGCCGAGGACACGTCCAGCCTGGAGGCCGAGGCCGCTTCGTCGGTGGACGGGGCCGCCTCGTCGGTGGACGACGTCACCGAGCTGGCCGTCCTGGTGCTCGACGGGACCGAACCGATCGGGGACGGCGACGGTGTCTGGTTGGTCGACCCGGCCGAGGACCAGGACGCCACGGCACGTCAGCGTGCCGCGGTGCGCGATCTCGCGGCGGACAGGCGGTTCTTCACGGTGGCGGTCAACGCCACGGTCAACGGTGAGCTCCAGTTCGCCGGCCGGCAGATCACCCCCGAGGTGATGACCGCTGTGCTGGTCCAGTTGCACAAGTGGGGTGAGTGGTCGCCGGGCAGGCCGTTGCGGTTCGCGTCGAGCGGGCTCGGCACCGGGCACTCCGCCGGGTACGTGCCCGCCGTGTTGCGCGGGCTGCACGCGGAGCTGGGTGTCAGGGCCGAGGCCTACGCGGCCGACACCGCCGTCTGGTCCATGCCGGATCGGAGGAACCCGTCCGCGAAGGCCACCCTGGTGGTGGCCAAGCAGGTCGGTGTCAGGGGCAACGGCACACCCGCTGTGACCGATGACGGGCACTGGTTGCACTACGCGTTCGCCGCGGACAGTTCGGACGTCGCCGCGCCGACGTCGCACAGGGCTCATGTGACCGGCGCGACGGAGAGCCCGAGCTACACGGAGCTGATCGGGATCTCGGTCCTGAACAAGCCCAGCGCGAGGCTGATCAAGGAGTCCATTCCGGACGCGATCCCGTTCAGCGCGCCGCTGCGGCTGGAGGAGGCCGGCGACCACGTCGTCAACGGGCGGCCGGTGCGGGACGTCCGGCGAGGCAGCGTCGTGCCGCGGCAGGTCTTCAACGACCAGCAGCGCGCACAGCTCGGCAGGCAGGGCGTCAAGGTGATCGTGGTCAGCAACGACACCCCGGTCGGCAACGCGCTGGACGCGATCAGGACGAGCCTGCCCACCGAGGCGCCGCGGGAGCACGCGCGGATCGCGGGCGAGCTGGACGCCTTCAAGACCGGCGACCGCGTCGCCGTGGACCTCCACGCGATCGGGTCTGCAGCGGGCATCCAGATCCACGTCCTGCACCAGAACGGCTCGTGGACGTCGCACGGCCCGGTGACCGGGCGCCCGGTGCACATCGTGGCCAGCGAGGTCGACGGCGTGCCCCAGTACCTGGCCACCGAGGTGGACGTCCAGATCGGACGGGCGGGCATCCGCTATCCCGGCCCCACCACCCAGACGTGGGGCAATGACAAGCACTTGGCACACCGCGGTCTGTTCGAGGTCGAGACGATCGCGGGTGAGCACTTCGTGCGGCTGTACACCGCGGTGGCGAACCCGGCGGCAATCGGCTCGAAGCACAAGGACGTCCGCCAGGACGACAACGGCGATGTGACCCTCACCAGCGGCGACGCTCCGGAGTTCTGGGTGAACGCCGGGCGTCCGCTCCGCGCGATCCAGTGGGTGGCCAAGTACCAGCGCGAATGGGCGCACAACCCCGAGATGAAGCCGGTGCTGCGGTCCTACCTGCTTCCTCTGGAGAACTACTACGCCCTGACGGACAACACGAAGATCGAGGGCGACCCGGTGGCGACCGCGGCGGGCGACCTGACGACGAACGTCGACCAGACCGCCGACGTCAACCAGTTCGGTGTCCGGGGCAGGGACTGGAAGTCGCTGCTGCGGGACGTCCGTCCGGGTTCGTTGGTGACCTACGCGTCGGACAGGAGCGCCGGGTACCCGTTGCAGGAGTGGGCCGGACGCCAGGAGCACCTGTCCGACCTGTACACGAGGCTTGGGATCCCGGTCGACTTCGACCCGGTCGCGCTGGGCCACCGCAACGACCCGTGGTTCGAGTGGTCGAAGGGGCAGAACGAGACCGAATGGCGGTTCAGCGGTTTCCGCAACAAACCGGAGGTGCTGCGCCAGCTGGCGATCGATCTCAGGAGCCACCTCGTCATGTGGACCCGCGACGACCCGAACCCCGAGAACAGGGCGGCCGCGCCGCTGGCCGATCCCGCGTTCGACTCCATCCCGGGACAGGCGAGGACGGGCACCAGGAAGGAACTGACCGAGGCCCAGAAGGTGGCCGGGCTCAACAGGTTCATCAACACCTGCGGCCCGCCCTCGCAGAACCTCGACCAGATCAACCGCGTGGTGGAAGCCAGTGTCACGACGATCTTGGACCGGACGGTCGCGCCCGGCACCGTCATCCCGCTGGGCAAGGGCCAACCGATCAAGGTGATCAAGGACGCGATGAACGCGTCGCTGGACCGGGTCAAGAAGGACATCACGAACGCCATCAACCTGGCGGTCCGGTCTCCCGAGGCCAAGGGATCGCCGGAACCGGTGGACGAGGCCGGTCTCAAGTACCTCATCGCGAACGGCGGTCCCCGAGGTTCGTTCGCCGACGCGGTGCTCGCCGACGTCATGGTCTCCGCCGCGATGTCGACGGCCGTGGACCCGCGGTTCGCGATGATCGCGAAGGCCGGTGGCGCCGGCGAGCCGGTACCGGGGCTCGAGCCCTTGGTGCGGGAGGGTTTGAAGCGCGTCGCACTGCGCAAGTTCGAGGAGTTCGCGGACGCGAAGCCGGACGACCCCCTGCCTGGCTGGGTCGAGAAGGGCAAGCAGGGCACGGGGAACAGGGACGCCTGGTTCACCGGGACGCGGGTCGCCCTCTTCTTCCGGGAAGTGGTCACGGCACTCGGCGAGGACACCGCTTTCACAAGCGACGTCCACTCGCTCGACTTGCGGATCGACCACCAGGCGATGGTCACCGAGGTGGCGTCGAAGGCCCGCGCCGGTGCGGCGAAGTCGCTGGAGAGCATCACATCCTCCCCGATGTGGGACATCGATCCCCAGGTGGTCAAGCAGGCGGTCGTCGATGCGCTGCCCGAGTTCAAGGTGAAGATCACCAAACAGCTGAAGGACACCAAGGAGCTCGACCTCGTCCACGCGAACTACCGCGAGGAGCTCACGCGGGAGATCGCCGCCAGCGTCGAGTCCTCGGTGACGGAGGCGTTGGGGCGGGTGGAGTTCACCCGGATCGCCCGTGCCGAGGTCGACGCCTTCATGAGGAGGATCCCCGAGATCGCCCTGCAGGCGGAGATCGGTTCGCTCATCGCGACCGACCACCGTCGCAACAAGGTGGACTTCAACACGAGGACGGCCGACCAAGCGCCCTACCTCAACAGGTACGGCAGCTGGAAGGCCGAGCACGTCAGGAACTACACGCAGCACAACGACCCCGCCGTGTTCGACCGGCACCGCGCGATCGGTGACACCCTGAACTCGAAGATCGCCGCGGAGTACGCGAAGCGCACGGACACCTCGGCGTACAACCTGCTGCGGACGTTGATCGACGGTGTCGACGCGGGCGTCGAGGGCCCCGAGGACCCGGACGGCCTGGCGCGCAAGTTCGACGAGATCGTCAAGACGGACAGCAACAACCCGGGTCCGTACCGCAAGAGCACCAAGGCGAACCCGAACACTTTCGGCGAGCACGCGCAGATGGTGCTGAACCAGTTCCTCAAGCTGACGGAGAAGGACGACGACGACGAGCGGTTCGTGTCGCGGGAAGCCCTGGTCAAGGCGATCCTGTTCCACGACATGGAGAAGCTGAACTCCAAGAACCAGTACGGCGACGGCCAGGACCGGCACGACCGCGAGCCCGAGCACATCGGTGCGGTCAGCCAGATGAACCGGCACGAGGGCCTGTGGAGCAACGAGCGCGACTTCAGGGTCGCGCGGGCGATGGTGGACTCCGACCCGTTCGGGTACTACCTGCGCGACAAGGGCGGGGCGAGCGCGCAGACGACCTACGAGTTCATCAGGGATCTGGCGGAGAAGACCGGGAGGCCGGACGGCGGCCGGGCGACGGCGGCCGACGTGCTCGACTTCTTCCACGAGTTCCACCAGTACTACCAGGCGGACTTCTCCTCCTACACGGCGCACGCGGTGTTCGTCCACGAGATCAGCGACGAGGACAAGCCGGTCCAGAAGTTCGGCAGCACCGCCATCAAGGGTGTCCTCGATGCCGACGAGAAGACCGGGGAGCTGGTCCTCGTCGACAGCGGGCGCCGTTTCCTCTACACCGAGGAGAAGGAGAAGAAGTACGAGGAACTGCTCGCGTTGTTCAAGAACGCGCTGGACGCCGGCGAGGACACCACGTCCAGGTCCGGTGACGACGGTCGCGAGCTCGGGCCGCAGGACGTCTCGTCTCCCGCGGAAGCCGAGGAACGGCCGGAGCGCGACCTGCCCGCGTTGTTCGAGCAGGTCGCCCGCGAACTGGGTTTCACCGGGACCGAGCTGGAGATGCGCCTGTACCAGCCGGCCGCAGCGGTCCTGGAGCTGGGCATCGAGAATCCGCGCCTCCGCCAAACCGACGCGTACCAGCAGGTGAAGAACAACTTCACCGGCGTGTGCGGGGAAACCTCCAAGCAGCTGCGCCACATCTACTTCGACGGCGATGTGGAGCCCGGGTTCGGCTGGCCGGCGCTGCGGGAGGCGCTGGGGGTGACCGGAGATGCCGCCATCAGGGTGCAGGGCGCCGCACACAGCTGGTTCGTCGAGAAGCGCGGCGACACCGCACACCTGTACCAGAGCTACCTCGGCAAGACGTCGCTGACGCAGTCGCTGGCCAACCCGGTCACCTTGCCCGTCGCCGACCTGCTGAGGAAGCTCTCCGTGATCGCCGCACACAGGTCGGTCGGGACTGAGCCCCTGCCCGTCGAGGCGGAGCTCTTCGGTGGCGTCGGATTCGACACCAGGGACTTCGTCGAGGAGAAGCGCCTCCAGGTCGAGGTGACCCAGGAGCTCGCCGAGCCGCACCACCGGCGTGACCGGCTGCTCGACCTGCTGAAGGAGAACTCCGCGGGTTGGGACGAGCTGCGCCAGGGCGGAGAACGGAGCATGGGGCAGTGGATCGCTCGCCGCCACCCCGGACTCCACGTCGCCGAGCCGGTCCCGGCCGCCGGTGCTGTGCGCGGATCCGCGGACGGCGTCACCCAGCCGTCGCTCCCGGCGAACGGGACCGAGCGGGCGACGCGGCACGAACCGGCGCTGGTGGCCACCGGACAGGTCGAGTCCGGTGCGGTGCTCCGGCCGGCGAACCTGGCGGACGACCTGCTGCCGGGGGTGCCCACCATGCCGGACACGGTGACCGTGGTGCTGCACGGTTCACCGGAGGGTCTCCGGCTCGGCAACCGGCTGGTGTACGCCGCGGAGCTCGCCGAGCACATCAGGGAAGTCGACGGCTGGTCCTTCGAGACGTCGTCGGTGCTGCTGGTGGTGTGCGACGAAGCGGGAGGCGGCACGTCGACGGCCGAGCAGCTCGCGATCGAGCTGGACCGGCCCGTGGTGGCGTCGGAGTCGGCCGTGTGGACCGCGGGTCCCGCCGGAGTCGGCACGGGTCAGCCGTTCGCGATGGCGTCCTCGCCGTTGCGGTTCGGCCCGGACGGCAGGCCGTTGGTGCCGAGGATCCCGCCGGACGGGCAGATGGTGCGCTTCACGCCGACCGACGATGGGGTGCAGCGGGAGGCTCTGGGGCCGCTGTACCCGGTGGGAGCGGACTACGACCCCTCGGTGGAGACGACGGCCTGGGCGGGGCCCAGGGTGACCGGCGAGGAGGAGGAACTGCTCAGCTCGCACCTGCAGGCGGAGCTCGGCCCGCTGATGGCGCACGTGGCGGAGGCCGCGGAGGCCGGGGCCGGCCACGAGCGGAACATCACGCTGCGGGTCAACTCCTACCCCGGTGCGTTGAACTTCGTGCGCCGCGTCGGTGAGGTGAACACCGGACACGCGTGGGTGGAGATCGTCCTGCCGAACGGGAGGTCGGTGGCGCTCGGGTTCGGGCCCGCCACCCAGCAGGGTGTGCTGGTGCCCGGCGGTGTCCGGGTCGAGAACCACCCGGGGTTCCTCGGCATCGGCATGCGGGAGGAGCAGATCAGCGCGGACGAGCTGGACGCCGTGCTGCGGTACGCGTGGGACAACGCCACGCACACCTACAACCTGGCCACGTTCAACTGCACGACCTTCGCCGCCGGGGTGTTCCGCGCGGCCACCGGTCAGTCGCTGTCGACCGGGGTGGCGATCGACGGACCCACGAGCGCCTACCTGGCGAGCCCCGGTCCGCGGGCGTGGGCGGCCGCTGCCGGTGCTGATCGCACGGGGGCCACGATGGTCGGGCACCACGCCATCAGGCAGAGCGATTTCGGCAACGGCGCGGTCAGCGAGAGCATCGTGCTGGCCGGTGACGCGCAGCGCCCGGTGCGCTCGGACGCGGAACTGGACGAGCTGCTGGACGTGCTGGAGACGAACGGCGGTGTGGACGAGCTCCAGGTCGTGCACGACCGCGTCGGTCCGGTCCCGGCCGAGTTCTACGGGTACCTGGAGGACCTGATCGCGTTCCTGCCGCCCGCGGACTCCTACCGGATCACGGCCGACCGGGTCGCGCACGGAACCGGCGCACAGCGGTTGCAGGAGCTGGCGGACCGGCTCGCGGTGTACATCCACGCCCCGGACGGTGACGTGCGGCCCGGACACGACATGCGCACCGGGCAGAGGATCCTGGAGGTCGGACCGACATCGGACGGACCGGGCAGGTGGAAGTACTTCAGCCCGGGAACGGCACCGCTGACGGCCGGCTACCGGCATCCGGCGCTGGCCTGGGAAGCGGCGGTGTCGCTCACCCTGCCGAAGTCCGCCGACCCGGACCTGGTGGTGCAGCGGGTGCCCGCCGGTGTCCACATCGGACCGGCCAGGCCGGCCGAGGTCGTCACCGAGATCCCCGCCGACCCGTACCGGCCGGTCCTGGTCGTCGGCCGGGCCGACGCCGACCAGGAGCAGGTTGCCCGGATGCTCCGCGGCATGGAGGCGCAGACCGCGTCGCTGAACCAGGGGGTCAGGTTCCGCGTGCGGGTCGTGCCGGGTGCCGCGGACTGGGCACCGGGCGCTGCCAGGGCGCTGGCGAACCGCCTCGGTCGCGCGGTCGAGACGCAAGCCGGCGTGGTCACCCGCGGTGCCGACGGGCAGCTGGGCGTCGCGGTGCTGGACGCGGCCGGCCGCTCCGCGTGGACGCCGTTGATCTCCGATTTCGAGGTGCACCCGGACCGCTCCGGCCGGCCGCCCGAGATCGGTGCTCCGACCGTGCAGCTCCCGGCGTTGCAGGGAGACGGCTTGATCCGGTCGCTGCGGGGCGCGCGGAGCACGCTGGTGCAGTTCACCCAGTCGGGGTTGTGGGTGCGCGGCCGCGGTTCAGAACCCGACGACCACGTGGTCCTCAACCTGACCGCCGACCGCGACGGGATGACGATCGTGCTCGGTGCGGCGGACACCGCCGTCTCCCGCGACGAGTACAACGCGCTGGCGGCCCTGCTGGAGACGGTGCCGGCGGCCAACCTCGGCAGGCCGAGGGTGGTGCTGGCGGGATGGGTCGACCCGGCGGTGGCACGCGGGCAGTTCGAACGGGGACGCGTGCCGCTCGACAGGGTGTGGCTGCTGGACGAGCACGGGTCGCTGCGGTCGTTGCACCGGAGCGAACAACAGGACGTGGAGTGATGAGAGTGGACGCGGACGGGCTCGACGACGCGGTCATCGGTGCCGTCGCCGACGGTGGGGCACTGGGCGTGTGGCGGTCGTGGGACACCACGCTGTCACCCCCGGGCCGCGCCTACCTGGTGGAGCTGGCGCCGGGCGCCGCCGACGTGCTCACGCGCGTGCGGTACGCGCTCACGCTCGCGGGGTTGCCGGAGCATCCGGTGACGGCGTTCGGCGCGGGCACCGGGTTCACCGCCGAGCACTCCCGGTTGCTCGCCGGGGGTGTGCTGCTGTGGGCACGCACCCCGGCGCCGGAGGTGAGGGTCGCCAGGGTGTTCGACAGCGTGGACCCGGTGGCGGGCCCCGCGTTCGCGCCGGACCACCCGCGGCTGCACGGGGCGGAACGGGACCGCGTGCTCGGCCACCTGCGCGCCGGAACCGTGCTGCTGGGCTCAGCGTCCACAATGGACGACATCGTCGACGGCACGCGCGGGGTGGTGCCGGGCAGCTTCCGCACCGACGGCACGTGGGTGTGGACCGACACCGTCACCCACTACCTCGAACGGCACGGGCTGGCACCGGACGACGAGCTCCTCGCGCACCTCAGCGCCCGGCCCCACCCGGTGGACGTCCCGGTGGTCGACGCCTACCGGGTGCTGGCCGCGCTGTCCGCACCGGTCGGTTCTGCCGCCCCTCCTGCCTGGTGGTCGCCCGGCCGGTGAGGTGGACTTGGCGCCGACCGACCGCGCGACCGGAGGAGATCGGTGACCGCACCGGAGGAGTTCACGCTGGCCAGGGTGTTCGACGTGGTCGACCGGGAGACCGGGCCGGGCTTCGCCCCCGAGCACCCGCTCGTCGGCGACCGCGACGAGTGGCAGGCGCTGCTCGACTACCTGGAGAGCGGCACGCCCGTCCTCGTCACGCCGACGTTGCTGGACGACGTCGTCGACCCGGCGCGCACCGCCGTGGTGCCCGCCGGCTTCCGCACCGACGGCACGTGGGTGTGGACCGACACCGTCGCCTACTACCTGCGGTACCACGGTCTGGCGCCGGAGGAGCGGTTGCTCGCGCACCTGCGGGAGCAGGACCGGACCGCGGCGCCGGTGGACGCGGACACCACCCGGCGCGCCCTCGGGTTCGTGCTGCGGGCGGCGGCCGGGGACCGCAGCCCGGTGCGCAAGACGGTCTGAGGCGACGGCGCCGGGCCGGAGCCCGGACGGGGGACACGTTCGTGCTCCGGCACCTCGGAGGGCCGTGACTTCTGCCGGTGCCCTTCAACCGGAAGAACGCGCACCGGCAGTGCGGAGGAACCTGCAGTCCGGGCTTCTGCCGGTGGTTCCTCATGGTGAGCGGGAGGTGCCGCCGGTGTACTTGGTCAGGCCGCAGGACCCGCCCGAAACCCGAGGAGCTGTCGTGGACTTCCCCCCGAGCCGCCGCGCCCGCCGCGATCAGGAAGACGAGGACGTCGTCGTCATCCGCCTTCCCCGCAACGAGGTTCACGACGCCGCCGTGGTGAGCGACCGGATCGCCGCCGCCATCGAGCAGATCGAGCGCCCCACGGTGTTCGCCGAGTTCCAGCCGCAGCCGCTGCACACAGTTCTGGACGTGCTGTCCGGCCACATCACCTGGGACGAGCTGAGCGCTCACCAGGTCGCCTGACCACCGTCCGCACCACCGTCCACAAAGAACAGACAGCACAGGAGAACCACGATGGCACGCAGGATCACCGGAACCATGACGGTGGTGGGCTTGGTCTCGATGACCCTGCTCGGCTTCGTCACGAAGGCGAGCGCCCACGAGCCCGAGCTGTCCGCGACCTGCGTGGAAGACATCGCGACGCTGTCGGTCGGTCTTGACGAGTACAACGGCAAGAAGCCGAACCGGATCGTGGTCACCGACAACGGCGAGACGCTGGTCAAGGCCGACTTCACCACCTCCTACCGCAAGAAGTGGGACTCGCTGGACGGCAAGGTGGCGCACAGGTTCGTGATCGACGTCACCGCGTGGGACGACCCCGACGGCAAGGACGGCTGGACCTTCCGCAAGGAGGTCGACCTCGCGAGGTGCGTGAAGACCCCGCCCACGACGACCACCACGGCCGTGCCCACCACCACGACGAGCACCACCGCGCCGAAGCCGGCACCGACCACCACGGTCGCGCCGGTGCCGCCGAAGGAGGAGACCGCACCGCCGCTCGCCAACACCGGCGCGGCGCCCACGTGGCTGCTGGTCGGCGGCCTCGCCCTGGTCGGCGCGGGTGCCGGAACACTGCTCCTCCTGCGGCGCAGGCGGGCCTGAGCCCGTGGCGAGGCCGGGGAGCGGGGACCTCCCCGGCCTCAGCCCGTCAGGCCTGCCTGCGCTGATCCAGGTGCTGTGCCAGCTCCGCCCGCAACCTTTTCACCACGGCGGGGTCGGCGAGCGTCTCGCACAACGCCAGCGCGCGCATGCGGTGCCCGTGCGCGGTTTCCGGCTCGTGCAGCTCGTCCGAGAGCGACGCCAGCTCGCACAGCGCGTCGATCTCGGCCTTCCGCTGGCCGGTGCGCGCGCAGACCACCTGAGCCTCGGCGAGCCTCTCCCGCGCCCGGTCGAGCTCGCCCCTGGCGCGGAGGTAGCCGCCGGAGGCCTGCAGGGCGCGGGCGAGGCCCAGGGCCGCACCCCTGCCGCGGAACAGCTCCAGCGCCTGCTCGGACTGCGCCAGTGCCCCGTCGAGGTCTCCGAGCGCCTTGAGGTTGGCCGACGAGAACAGCAGGGTGTGCGCGTAGTTGTTGTCGTCCACCGGAGTGGGGTGGACGTACCCGGCGGTGTCGAAGAAGTCGACACACGCGGAGAACTCCGCCGCCGCCTCGTCCACGAGTCCCGTCCTGCTCCAGTAGACGGCGCGCATGCACCGGGCGACGTAGTGGCCGAGCGGGTAGCCGGCCTCCTGGAAGAACCGCAGCGCGTCGTCGTAGGCGTCCACCGACGGCGACAGGTTCCCGCCGCCCATCTCGGCGCTCAGCAGGTAGAGCGTGGCCCAGCCGCGTTCACGCAGGTCACCCGCTTCCACCGCGGCGGCCATCGCCTCCTCCGCCATCCTCGCGGCCTCGCTCGTCCGGCCCATGAGGGCGCTCAGCACCCACGCCAGGAAGTTGCGCTGCAGCGCCTCGTCCCTCTTGCTGCCGATCGCGGTCGCCGATCGCCGGGCGAGGTCGAACAGCGTGTACCAGGTGTCCGCGGTGCAGTCGAACTCCGAGTACCAGTGCATGGCCTCTGACAGGTCGAGCACCTGCCGGTGTGCGCCGTCCGCAGCGGCTCGCTCGGCCGCGACCAGCCAGTTCGAGGTTTCGAGCTGAAGCCAGCGCTCCGCGTCGCGGTGGTCCCGGAACGGCGAGCCCGCGGGCCTGGCCGACCGCACCGACGCCGGCTGGAACTCCCGAGCCGCCGCCGTCGCCGTGCGGACCAGCCAGTCGACCAGCCGGTTCTCGGCCGACCGCACGGCCTGCTCGGTCTCCTCCCTGGCGAGCAGCTCCGTGGCGAACGTCCGGAGCAGGTCGTGGAACTGGTAGCGGCCGTCGTCCTGCGTCGGCTGCAACAGGCTCGCGTCGACGAGCTCCTCGAGCGGGCCGGTCGCCTCGTCCTCGTCGTCCGCGTCGAGCAACGCCATCGCCGCCCTGGCCGAGAAGTCACCGGTGGGCACGAGGGACAGGCGGCGGAAGAGCACGGCCGCGGAGGGGCTGAGCTGGCGGTACGACAGGTCGAACACGCCGCGGATGGTGAGATCGCCCGCGGTCAGCGTGGTGAGGCGCCTGCTCCCGTCCCGCAGCTGCTCCATCATGCGGCCGATCGGCCACATCGGGCGGCTGGCCAGGCGGTTACCGGCGATGCGCAACGCGAGGGGAAGCCGCCCGCAGAGCTCGGCCAGCGCGGCCGTCGCGGGGCGTTCCGCCGCGACACGGGCCGGTCCGACGATCGTCTCGAGCAGCGCGACCGCGTCGTCCTGCCCGAGCACCCCGAGGCTGAACCGGCTGGCACCGGTGAGGCCCATCAGGACGTGCCGGCTGCTCACGAGGGTGAGGCAGCGCCGTCCGCCGACCAGCAACGGACGTACCTGCGCCTCGTCGGCGGCGTCGTCGAGCACGATCAGCACCGCCCGCTCGGCGAGCAACGACCGGCACAGGGCGGCCTGCCCGTCCAGCTCCGCGGGGACGTGCGCCGAGTCGATGCCGAGGGAGCGGAGCAGGAGGTGCAGCACGTCGGTGGGCTCTGCCGGGTCGGGCGACATCCCGCGCAACTTGAGGAAGAGCTGCCCGTCGGGGAAATGACCGGCGAGCTCGTAGGCGGCCCGCACCGCGAGACTGGTCTTGCCGGTGCCGGGCGGGCCGCTGAGGATCGCGACACCGCCGGACCACCGGCGGCTCCCGGCCAGCCCGGCGGCGAACTCGCGCAACGCGTCCAGGTCCGTGGCACGCCCGGTCAGGTCGTGCAGGTCCGGCGGCAGCCCGCCGCCGGTCGGCAGGGTGGCGGTGCGGACGGGTGCGGGTGCCGGGGGCAGGACCGGATCCGGGACGTCACGGCTCGGCTTCGAGGACTTCCGCAGGTAGGCGAGTTCGTCCTCGGTCAGCCTGAGCGTGGCCGCGAGCGACTCGACGGTGCGTCGCTGCGGGTTCTTGGCGATCCCGCGCTCCATGTCGCTGATGGCTCGTACGCTGACACCGGAGCCTTCGGAGAGCTGCTCCTGGGTGAGCTCCGCGCGCACGCGGTACCCCTTCAAGAGGACGCCGAAGGCAGGGGAAGCCTGATCGAGGCCGGGTGGCGGCATGCGCCAAACTAACCACATCCGGCCCGGCGCACGCACGAGGCGTATCACCGGGCACCGGGTGGCGGCGGTCACCCCTGGGGGAGCAGCGTTCCGCCGAACGCACCGTCTCACACCAGGACGACCTCGTCGTCCCCGAGCTGACGTCGGTTCCCCTGCACACGGTCCACGACGTGCTCGACGGTCAGATCACCTGGCAGCAGCTGGATTACGACCACGGCCACATCTCCTCACAGCGGTTCCGGGCGAACCCTTTCGCTGGTGCGCAACGTCTTCCTGGGTGACGACACCAGCCTCACGACCCCGGAAGGGGACCCCCGGTGAACGAGCGTTGTATCGGACTGCTGCCTGGCCAAGGTGCGTTCCAGGCGGAAGCTCTGCACGGTCTGCGGGCCGAGCGCGCGGTGCGCGAGGTGTTCGCCGCGGTCGACGAGATCGCCTCGGCACGCGCTGGAGGCACTGTCTCCGAACAGGTCTTCGCCGACAGACCGCCGGCGGCAGACCGGTTGCTGCACGAGAACCCGGATCTCCTCCAGCTCGCTGTGTACGCGACTTCCGTTGCGGCGCATGCGTTGCTGGTCGACCGCGGGGTGCGCTTCGCCGCTCTCGCGGGCCATTCGCTCGGCGAGATCTCGGCTTTGACCTGTGCGGGGGTGTTCACCGTCGCACAGGGAGCCGAGATCGTCGCTGAGCGGTCGGCCGTGCTGCGCGCTGCCGCGCCCCGTGAGCACGTCATGGCGGCGTTGGGCGCCGGGCGCGGCACCGTCGATCGCGTGCTCGCGCTGGTGGACCCGTCGGTCGTCGTGGCGGTGGAGAACGGCCCGGCCCAGGTGGTCGTGTCCGGCCCGGCCGAGGCGGTGCGGGTCGCGGTGGCGGTCGCGCAGGCGGCGGGGATCGGTGCGAAGGAACTCCTGTCACCGCACGGGTTCCACCACCCCTCGCTGGCCGGCGCGCAGGTCGAGTTCGCCGCTCGGATGGCCGGGCGGGAGAGGTCGGCGGCGCAGGTGCCGGTGTACTCGCCGATCCTGCGGCGGTACTACCGCGATGCCGACGACATCGGGGCGTTGCTCGCGCTGCACCTCGTGCAGCCGGTGTGGTTCGGGGAGACCGTCGAGGTGCTCGACCGGCAGCCGGGCTCGATCTTCGTGGAGCTCGGCGCCGGCAAGGCGCTCACGACCGCGGTGCTGTCGGTGCGCCCCGTGGCCACCGTGCTGAGGCCGTTGTCCTCGCTCTCCCGGACGCTGGACTTCCTCGGACTGCAGGACGCTCCCCGGCCCGTCGAGCGCGGTGCCGAACCGGCACCGGTGGTGGCGCGGAAGCCGCTCTCGCGCGGCCGGGACGACCTGCTCACCGAGATCAGGACGTTCTACGCCAAGGAGCTGGAGTACCCCGAGGACGTCTTCGAGGAGGACGTCGAGCTCGAAGCCGATCTCGGCGTCGACTCGCTGAAGAAGTCCGAGATGTTCGTGAAGCTCGACCGGCACTACCGGATGGGGGTCGCCGAGAACGACCCGACCGCCGCGCAGGTGCGGACCTTCGGGCAGCTCGTCGACTTCGTGCTCACCCGCCTGCCGGCCGGAGCGGCGCGATGAACCGCTTCGCGGGCAGGGTGGTGCTCGTCACCGGCGCCGGTGGCAGTGTGGGACGGGCGATCTGCCGGTCGTTCGCCGCCGAGGGCGCCGAGCTGGTGCTCAACTGCTTCCACTCCTTCAAGGAGACCAAGCAGTTCGCGGCCGAACTCGCCGCGGAGGGGCACAGCACCCGCGTGCTCAGGGGCTCGGTGGCCAAACCCGAGCACGTGCGGCAGCTGACCGAGACGATCGCCGAGGAGTACGGCCGGCTCGACGTGCTGGTCAACAACGCGGCCTACGGCGCCTTCGTCACGCTCGACGAGGTCACCGAGGACGCGTTCGACCGGGTGCTCGCGACCAACGTGAAGGCACCGCTGTGGTGCGTGCAGGCGGCCCGGCCACTGCTCGCCGCCGCCGGTGGCGCGGCCGTGGTGAACGTGTCGTCCATCGGCGCCACGCACGTGCTCGACGACTACATCCTCACCGGTGCCTCCAAGGCCGCGCTGGAGTCGCTGACCCGTGCGCTGGCGGTGGAGCTGGCCGGTGAGCGCATCCGGGTCAACACGGCGTCGGCCGGGCTCATCGAGAACAGCTCCGCGCGGTTGTTCACCGACCCGGACAGCTTCGCCGCCAAGATCAGGGCGAGCACGCCGCTGGGCCGGCTGGGCACACCGCAGGACCTGGCGAACCTGGTGCTGTTCCTGGCCTCCGACGAGTCCGCGTGGATGACCGGGCAGTCCGTGGTCGCGGACGGTGGGGTGCTGCTGGGGCCGGCGACGCTGCCGACGCGCGCGCCGGTGGCCGAGGTGGCGGAGGAGGTGGTGGAAGAGGCTGCCGCGGAACCCGAAGACGACGGTGCTGACGACGGTGCTGACGACGGTGCTGACGACGACGTTGTCGTGGTGGGCATGGGAATCGCGGTGCCGGGCGCGTCCAGCCCCGAGGAGTTCTGGCGCCTGCTCGGCGAAGGCGGTGAGTTCTTCACCGAGCCGCCGCCGGAGCGCTGGCACGTGGCGGACTTCGGCGCGACGGACCCTGCCGCGCCGGACCGCTCGTACCAGACGCGCGGCGCGTTCATGACCGGCTTCACGCCGCATCCGGTGCTGGCCGCCGAGATCGCGGACGCCGGCACCGCCCCCGACCCGAACCTGGTGTGGCTGCGGCACTGCCTGCTGCAGGCGTTGGACGGCACCTCGCTGCGCCCGTCCGACCGGGTGGTCGCGACGGTCGGGTACAGCTCGAACAACAGTCCGGTGCTGGAAGACTCCGTGGTGCTGGCCGGTGCGCTGGAAGTGTTGCGCGACAGCGAGGACCTGCTGGCGCACGACGTGGCGAGCCGCATCCGCAAGACGTTGAGCGCTCAGCTCGACCACGGTCCGGTGGCGGCCCACTCGGCGGAAGCGCTGCTGTCGTCGGCGTTCGCCGGCCTGCTGCCGCCGGACTGCCCGGTCACGGTGGTCGACGCCGCGTGCGCGTCCGCGCTGACCGCGCTCGACGTCGGCGTGCGGGCGATCCGGGCGGGCCGGGCGGAGGTCGCGGTGTGCGCGGGCAGCGAGGCGCTCACCGCGACCGAGAACGTGCTGTTCGCCAAGCTGCGCGGGCTCTCGCCGTCCGGTGAGATCAGATCTCTCGACGCCACGGCCGACGGTGTGCTGTTCGGTGACGGTGCCGCGCTGGTGGTGCTGAAGTCCCGCCGCCGGGCGAAGGCGGACGGTGACCGGATCCACGGTGTGGTGGCGGGTGTCGGACTGGCCTCCGACGGCCGGGGCAAGGCGGTGCACGCGCCGAACGCCGACGGCCAGCGACGGGCCATCGAGCGCGCGTACGCCGACGCCGGCCTGACACCGTCCGATGTGGACTACGTCGTGGCGCACAGCACCGGCACGCCCATCGGGGACAGCACCGAGCTGGCCGTGCTGGCGGAGGTGCACGCGAACAGCGGCCCGACCTGGGTCGGTTCCAACAAGTCGATCGTCGGCCACCCCGGCTGGGGTGCCGGTCTCGTGTCCGTCATCCAGCTCCTGCTGGCGCTGCGGCACGGCAGCATCCCGCCGCAGCACCGCTTCAGTGCCGGGCGAGCGGCGTTCCCGGCGCTGGAGGTCGCGACGGAACCCGTGCCGTGGCCCCGCGGCGACCGCCCGCGCACCGGCGCGGTGTCGGCGTTCGGTTTCGGCGGTGCCGACGCGCACGTGCTGTTCACCGACCGTTCCACCCCGCGCCCGCCCGCACGTCCCCCGGCCGCGGACCCGGCGGTCGTGGTCGGCTGGTCCGGGTTGCTGCCGGACGCCGACTCCCCCGCCGAGCTGCTCACGGCGCTGACCACACCGGACGCGCGGACGTCGTTCGGCGACCAGTACCCGCCCGCGCCGCTGCGCGAGCTGCGCATGCCGCCGCCGGTGGCGAGGGCGACCGACCGCGCCCAGCTGCTGTTGCTGCAATGCGCCAACCGGCTCGACGAACGGGTCCTCGGGCTGTGCGCGGCGCGGCGCGACCGGGTCGGGGTGGTCGTGGCGCACGTCGGTCTCGCGCGCAACGCCGTGCTGCACCGCGGCCGCATCCACCACGACCGCGTCGCCCGGCTGGTGCGCGAGACCGAACCGCACGGGGCGGCCGAGCCGTACCTGGCCCGGTTGCGGGAGAGCGTGGATCGGCTGATGCCACCCGTCGGCTCGGAGTCGGGCCCCGGTGCCATGCCGAACATCGCCGCCGCCCGGCTGAACCACCACCTCGACCTGCACGGCCCCGCCTGCACCGTCGACACCGGTGCGCGCTCGCTGGCCACGGCGTTCGAGCTGGCCGCCGACCAGCTCGACCAGGGCGAGCTCGACGTCGTGCTGGTCGGCGTGGCGAACGGCAACACGCTTCCCTCGTGGCTCGACCACATCCGGCCGGTGGTGGGGGACCGGGCTCCGCGCGAGGGCGCGTTCCTGTTCGCCGTGACGCGCCGGTCGCTGGCGGGCGGGCTGCCTGCCACCGAACTCGCTCCGGTCAGGGCCGCGCTGACCGCTCCGGTGCGGGGCGGGGAGCCGGTGATCCCCGGCGCGGGCAACCTGGCGGGTGCGGTGTCGGTGCTGACCTCTTCCGGCGACACCGGTTCACTGGCCCGGATCGTGTTGCGACGCACGCGGAAAGCACCCGTACGGGAACCGTTGCCCGCGTTCCCCTCGGACGCCGTCGTGCTCACCAACCGCGCCGATCTGGTCGCGGAGGTGCCGTTGCGCGACTCGGAGCCGTCCCGGCACGTCCGGGTGGTGGTCGACCTGCCGGAGATCGATGCCGTCGACGGTGTGACCACCTCGGTGGCGGAGGTGCTCGACCTGCACACCCGGATGTTCCGCGCGGCGCGTGCCGCCGCGAGCGGTGCGTGCGAGTCGTTCGCGGTGGTGCTGCTCGGAGGGGTGGACCCGTCGGGAACACCGCATCCGCTGGCCGGTCTGTTCACCGGCTTCACCGCCGCGGTGGAGCTCGAACTGGCCGGCGCGGTGGTGTGCACGCTGGTGCACGAGAGCCACGACCTCGCCGTCGTCGCCGCGGACCTGGCCGAGGAGACCGCGGTGGACCGGACCACCTCCGCCGCCTACCGGTTCGCGGGTGCGCGCTGGGAGCCGGTGCTCGAACCGCCGCCCGAGCGGTCCGAGGCCGGTCCCGTGCTGGGCGAGGACCCGGTGATCGTCGCCGCGGGCGGGGCGCGCGGAGTCGGCGCCGAGCTGGTCGCCGCACTCGCCGAACGCGGCCCGTGCCGGGTGTACCTGCTGGGCACGGCGGAGGCGTCCGACGAGCCGGCGCCGGACCGCGCGGAGTTCGTGCGCGCCCGCACCCGTGGCCAGGACCGCGTCAGCCCGGCGGAGGCCGCCCGCGAGCACACCGCCCTGGTGCGCGCCGCGGAGGCTGGGGACACCCTGCGCCGGCTGCGTGCGCACCGCGGCGTGCGGGTGCGGTACCTGACCTGCGACGTGCGGGACGAGAACGCGGTCGAGGCCGTCGCGCGCCAGGTGCTGGCCGAGACGGGAACCGTCGATCTGCTGCTCAACATCGCCGGCATCAACGACGCCCGCGCCCTGGCGGTGAAGTCCGTCGAAGGCTTCGAGGCGGTGCGCGACACCAAGGTGCGCGGCTACCTCAACCTCAAGCGCGCGTTCGGCGCCCGGCAGCCCCGGCTCTGGTTCAACTGCGGCTCGATCATCGGGTACGCCGGGCAGCTCGGTGAGAGCGACTACGCCAGCGCGAACGCCTTCCTGCAGTCGGCGGCAGCGCACGGCGACGGCGAGTGGACGATCGGGTTCGGCGTGTGGCGCGACACCGGTTTCGCCGCCGCCCTCGTCGACCGCCTCACCCGCCAGGGTGTCGCCGCACTGTCCACAGAGGAGGGTGTGCGCCACTTCCTGGCCGAGCTGGACAACCCCCTCCGGGCCGCGGCGTCCGTGTTCGCCGGTCCGGACCGTGCCGCTCCGTTCGGCGACCTGAGGCGTGCGGCCGGCCTGTGGTCCGGCTTCTACCTGCGCGAGATCACCGCACAGAGCGCTTGCCGGATCTCGGCCGTGTGCGAGCTGGCGGACGAGGCCTACCTGTCCGGGCACCTGGTGCGCGGGCGACCCACGCTGCCGGGCGCGTTCGTCCTGGAGATGGCCGCGGAGGCCGCGCTCGCGCTGCGGCCGGGACTGCGGATCGCGCGTTTCACGGACCTGGTGCTGCACAGGTTCATGAGCCTGCAGGACGGCCGGACCACGGTGAAGCGCGTCGAAGGTCGTCTCGACGGAACCGAGGTGACGGTCACCGTCAGCGGCGATGTCGTGGCGCCTGACGGCCGGGTGCTCGTGCACGACCGGGTGGACGCGGAGGTGACCGTGCACCTCGCGGAGGATGTCGAGGCCGTGACGCTCGACCTGCCCGCCGTGGACGGGCTTCCGCCGGCTGAGGGCGGTTCCGGCCCGCTCGCGCTGACCGGGCCGTTCGCCTCGCTGCACGACGTGCGCGCGGGTGCCCGCGGCCGGTGGGCGAGGTTCGGCTTCGCTCCGGGCGCTTCCTGGCCTGCCGGGTTCGTCACCCCCGCGCTGCTGGTGGACGCCGCCGTGCAGCTCGGCCTCGGCGCCGCCACGGACGGAGTCGCGGTACCGCAGCGGATCGCTCGCATCACCTGCGGCCCGGCCGACGACGCCGGTGCGCACGGTGCGTTGCTGTTCGCCGAGAAGGGCAGTGCGGAGGGACGTTCGGTCGCGGCGGGCACGGTGACGGCGGTGGACGCGCGGGGTCGCCTGCTCGTCCGCCTCGAAGGCATGGCCGGGGGCCTGCTCACGGCACCGGACGCCGCAGCACCTGTCGTGGCACCGGCAGCCGCGCCCGCTGTTCCGGCTGAGCGCGCACCCGCCGTTGCCGCTGCGACCGCACCGGCCGCTGTTCTGCCCGAGGTCGGGCCCCTGCGTGACCGGATCGCGCGGTGGCGGGACCAGACCGGCTGGAACCCGTGCTTCCCCGTGGTGGAGCGGGAGCGGGACGGGATGACCTCCGGCGGGGTGCGGCAGACGTCGTTCTCCGGCTACAACTACCTCGGCCTCGCGGGCGATCCGGAGGTCATCGCCGCCGCCAAGGCCGCGCTCGACCGGTACGGAACGTCGTGCTCGGCGAGCAGGCTGGTGCTCGAGACGCCGCTGCACCAGGAGTTCGAGGAGGAACTGGCGGACTTCCTCGGCTGCGACGACAGCCTCGTGCTGGCCGGCGGCTACCTCACCAACGTCACGGCCATCGACGCCCTGCTCTCCGATGGTGATCTGCTGATCCACGACGCGTACGCGCACATCAGCGTCAAGCAGGGTGGCGTGCTGTCCGGTGCCGCGGTTCGCAGCTTCCCGCACAACGACCCGGCGGCGCTCGAACGGTTCCTCACCAGGTTCCGCGGGCAGTACCGGCGGGCGTTGCTCGTGCTCGAAGGCGTGTACAGCATGGACGGCGACATCCCGGACCTGCCGGCGTTCGTCGAGGTCGCGCGCCGGCACGACGTCATGGTCATGCTGGACGAGGCGCACAGCGTCGGTGTGCTGGGCGCCACCGGGCGAGGGCTCGGTGAGCACTTCGGGCTGCCGCGCGACGCGGTCGACCTGTGGTCGGGCACGTTCTCCAAGGCGTTCGCGTCGTTCGGCGGGTACGTCGCCGGGCGCGCCGACGTCATCGATCTCCTGCGGTACGGCGCTTCCGGGTTCCTGTTCAGCGCCGGCCTGCCGCCGGGCGACGCGGCGGCCGCGCGTGCCGCGATGCGGCGGATGCGGGCGGAACCGGAGCTCTCCGCGCGGGCCAGGGCCAACGCCGCCCGGTTCGGTGCGCTGGCCCGCGAGGCCGGCATCGACACCGGCGACCGGCACGACGAGGCACCCGTCGTGCCCTGCATGACCGGCGACGAGCAGCTCACCGTCGAGCTCGCGCACCGGTTGTACCAGCGGGGCGTCATGGCGAACACCGTGCTGTACCCGGCCGTGCTCAGGGGCCAGGAACGACTGCGCTTCTTCGTCACCGCCGAACACACCGACGAGCAGATCGACCGCGCGGTCGATCTGCTCGCCGAACACATGACCGCGCTGGGGCTGCTTCGGCACCCTGCCACCGAGAGGAACGCCCAGTGAGCAAACGAGACTGGACCGGACGCCACGTCCTGGTCACGGGTGGGTCCAGCGGCATCGGGCTGGCGCTCGTCCGCCTGCTGGCGGCCAGGGGCGCGCACGTCTCGGTGGTGGCCCGCGACGAGAGCAAGCTCGCCGCGCTGCACCGGGAAGGCGAGCCGATCGCGACGGCGTCCGCGGACGTGGCCGACCCGGACGCGTTGCGGCACGCGGTGGCCGCACTGCAGGAGCGCCACGGCCCGGTGCGGGACGCGATCCTGTGCGCCGGGACCGTGCTGCCGGGCTACTTCACCGAGCTGCCCGCGGACACCTTCCGCGACCAGATGGAGGTGAACTACTTCGGCATCGTGAACGCGGTGCGGCTGGTGGTGCCGGGCATGGTCGAACGACGAGAGGGCACGATCACCTGCGTGTCCTCCACAGCCGGGGTGATCGGGCTGCTGGGCTACAGCGCCTACGCGCCCAGCAAGTTCGCCGTCCGGGGGTTGTGCGACTCGCTGCGGATGGAGCTGAAACCGCACGGGATCCACGTCGCCGGCGTGTACCCGGCCGATGTGGACACCCCCCAGCTCGCCTTCGAGAAGCCCTTCAAGCCCAAGGAACTGGTGGCCTTGTCGGGCACCGTCGAGCCGATGTCACCGCAACGCGTGGCGGCAGAGGTGGTGCGTGGCGTCGAACGCCGCAAGGCGGTCATCCGGCCGGGCCTCGCGAACCGGTTGCTGTGCGCCGCGGCCGGCGGCTTGCCGGGCCTGCTCGCGTCCTACTGCGACAGTGTGGTGGCCAAGGCGAGCCGGTAGTTCCGGCGATGCGCCCGCATCGAGGTGCGCGGCACCCCGCACCTCCGTGGTGGGCACGACCGGAGCCGCCGTCGTCGGTGACTCCGGTCGTGTGCCCTGTGTCAAAGTGCGACACCTTCGCCCGGAGCGGGCTGAACAGCCGGTCGGGGCCCCTAACGTCGCCGTTGTCATCACCGGAATGGAGCTGTCATGACCGCACAGGTGGACCATGCTGCCAACGGCGTCGACCTCTCGGCATTGCGCCGGTCGGTCGACGCGTGCCTCCGGTCGTTCCTCGACGGCCGCACCTCCGACGACGGCATCACCGCCGCGGACGCGTTGACGAGCGTCCTGCGCGATTTCCTGCTGGCAGGCGGGAAGCGGATTCGGCCGGTGCTCTGCCTGCTCGGCTGGCAGGCCACCGCGGGCCACACCGGCGAGCCACCCGCCGAGGTGGTGCGGGTGGCTGCGGCGCTGGAGATGTTCCACGCCTTCGCGTTGATCCACGACGACGTGATGGACCGGTCGGACACCCGCCGGGGAGCGCCGACCGCGCACCGCACGTTCGCCGCGATGCACCGCAAGGCGCACCGGTTGAGCTGCCCCACCGCGGACGACCTCGGGTTCGGCAGCGCCGTCCTCCTCGGTGACCTGGCCCTGATCTGGTCCGACGAGCTGCTGCACACCGCGGGTCTCGATCCCGCCGCGCTCGTGGCGCTGCTGCGCCGGTTCGACGCGATGCGCACCGAGCTGGTGCGCGGCCAGTACCTGGACCTGCACACCACCGGGCACCTCAGCGACGACGTGGACACCGCGCTCAAGACGATCCGCTACAAGACCGCCAGGTACAGCTACGAGCGGCCGCTGCAACTCGGCGCCTCGATGGCGAGCGGCGGTGATGACGGGATGAGCGAGGCGTTGTCCGGGTTCGCGATCCCGCTCGGTGAGGCGTTCCAGCTGCGCGACGACCTGCTCGGCGTCTTCGGGGACCCGGCGGTGACCGGCAAGTCGGTGCTGGACGACCTCCGCGAGGGCAAGAACACCGTGCTGGTGGCGCTCGCGATGAGGGCCGCGTCCGCCGATCAGCGCCAGGTGCTGACCGAGCTGCTCGGCCGGGCGGACCTGGACGACGACGGCGCCGAACGGGTGCGTTCGGTGCTCACCGGAACCGGTGCACGGCACGAGGTCGAGAAGATGATCGAAGCCCGGCGGCGCCAGGCGCTCGACGCGCTGCGGTTCCTGCCGTGCCCGCCGGGGGTGCGTGCGGTGCTGCACCGGCTCGCGCACTTCACCACGAGCAGGTCGTCGTGACCGCGCTCGAACAGGCCACGGCCCGAGCGCTCGGTGCAGCGCCGTGCCCTCACCACCACCGAGGGGGACCGTTCCGCATGGCGCTCGTCGGCGGCCATCTCACGGCCGGGCGAACCATCGGCGCGGACGCACGAGACCGGGTGGTGACCGTCCGATGAGGACCGGAGGCGGCCGGGCGCTCGACGCGGCCGGCATCACCGATCCCGTCCTGCGGGCCGCGTACGGCCGGTGCCGGGAGCTGCACGCCAGCTTCGGCCGCAGCTACTACCTGGCGACGATGCTGCTCCCGCCGTGGAAACGCCCGTACGTCAACGCGTTGTACGGCTTCGCCCGCCACGCCGACGAGATCGTGGACAACGGCCCCGAGCACAGCAGGGCCGAGCAGTTCCGGACCTGGTCGCACCAGGCCCTGGCGGACCTGGCCGACGACACCGCGCAGGGCGACGAGGTGACGGTCGCCCTGCGGCACACCCTGCGCCGCTGGGACATCCCGCTCCGGCACGTCGAGACGTTCCTCGGCGCGATGGAGGCCGATCTCACGATCAACGACTACGAGACCCTCGACGACCTCGCCGGCTACATGTACGGCTCGGCTGCCGTCATCGGCCTGCAGATGGTCCCGATCCTCGAACCGCTGTGCGACGAGGCGTTCGACCGCGCGCGGGTGATGGGGGAGGCGTTCCAGCTCACCAACTTCATCCGCGACATCGCCGAGGACCTCGCCCGCGGCCGGGTGTACCTGCCCGCGCGGGACCGGCGCCGGTTCGGGGTGACGCGCACCGATCTCGCCTCCGCACGCACGACGCAGCACGTGCGCGAGTGGCTGCGGTTCGAGATCGAGCGCACCCGCGAGCTGTACGCGTACGCGGTCGGTGGCATCGCGATGCTCGCGCCGTCGAGCCGGCCGTGCATCGAGACCGCCTACCTGCTGTACAGCGGCATCCTGGACGCGGTGGAGGACGCCGGGTACGAGGTGCTCGACCGGCGCGTCAGCGTCAGCCTGCCGGCGAGGCTCAGAATCGCCCTGCCCGCGTACCGGCGCGCTCGCCGCACCTGGAGCTCGGGTTAGGACCCGTCGGCCTCGTCCCACCACCAGGAGATCGCGGGCGTCCTCAGCCTCGGGTCGCACCACACCCGTTCCCACTCGGGCACGAGGGAGATCCCGGTCGTGGCGTACCGCCCGCTCAGCTCGTGCCAGTCGAGGTTGCCGCGCAGGTAGTGCCCCAGACCGGCGAGGAACCGCCGCAGGTCCGGGTCCGCGCGGTGGTGGAGCCGGTCTCGCAGGCGCAGGAAGAGCGCCATCACCTCGTTGCGCAGCGCCACGGCCGCGGCGATCGCGTCCTGTTCGCCGCACCCCAGGCGCACGCGCACCTGGCTCACCAGGTTCCTCCCGTTGCCGGGGTCGGCCCTGTCGCCGTCGTAGGAGTGGAAGTCGTTGTCCCAGTTGATGATGCTCGCGGTGAGGTCGAGCAGCACACCGCAGGCGGGGTCGGCGAGGGTGGCTTCGGCGGAGCCCCGGCACCCGGCGGCGTGCCACAGCAACGGGAACGCCCACGCCGGTGAGCTCGACCGGCCGCGGGTGGCCAGCGACTCGTCGTACGTCGGCTCCGCGCCGCCGCTCGTCTGGGCGGTGCGCACCAGCTCGGTCAGCAACGTCGCGCGCAGCCCGTCGGTGAACTGCCGCGCCAGCTCCGGGGTCGCGAGTGCCGCGATCCGGTGCCGCAGATCGCTCAACGCCGCCGCGTAACCGGTCTCCGCGTGGGAGGCCGGCGCGTCGAACGCCCGCAGCACCGGCCACATCAGCACGCCCAGCTCGTCCGTGCTCCGGCCGTCGTCGCACTCGTCGTCGAACGCCGTCCACCACGTCGCCATGTCGGCCAGCACCTGCAACCACGCCGGCGGGCAACCCGGTGCGCTGAGCGCGGCGAGCGGACCGAGCTTCGCCGCCGCCAGCCGAGCCCGCCGGCGCGGGTCCGGGGCGAGCTCGAAGCGCGTCGACCACTCGACCGAGCGGATCTGGGCCTGCTCGGCCATCGGGTGCGCCGCCGGTTCGACCGGGCAGTACAGGCCGGGCCAGGTCACCACGTGACCCACAGCCGCAGGTGCCCGCCCATCACGTACTCGTCGCGTTCGCGGTTGTCGTTCTCGACGACGCGCAGCGCCGGGAACTCGGTGAACAGGCGGGACAGGCTGGTTTCGACCATGATCCGGCTGAGCTCCGGCCCGAGGCAGTGGTGCGGTCCGTGCCCGAACGCGACGTGACCGCGCACCGGGCAGTGCGCGTTCATCTTCTCAGGCGCGGCGGACAGCGCCGGATCGTGGTTCGCGGCGGCGAGCAACGCGATCACGGACTCACCGCGCCTGATGCGGCGGCCGCCGAGCATCACGTCCTCGGTGGCGACCCGGTCGATGCCGTACTGGACGATCGTGACGTGGCGCAGCAGCTCCTCGACGGCGCCGGCCCTCAGACCGGGGTCGTCGCCGGTGAGCGCGGCGCGCAGCTCGGCGTCGGCGGCCAGCTCGACGGCCCCCTTGGAGATCATCCCGGCAGGCGCCTCGTACCCGGCCATCAGCAACGCCACGCCCTGTTCCGCGATCTCCTCGGCGGTCAGCTCGGATCCCGTGACCAGATCGCTGATGAGGTCGTCCTGCGGAACGCGGTACCTGGCGTCGACGACCTCGGCGAGGTAGTCCAGTGCGGCCTGCGCGCGTTCGTTCGCGTTGCCCGCCGAGATGCCGATGCGCATCAGCTCGGCGGTTCCGTTGTCGTAGAACCGTTCCCGGTCCCGCGACGGCAGCCCGAGCAGCTCGGAGACCACCTGCAGCGGCACGGCGAGCGCGAACCCGGCGACCAGGTCGACCGGGCCGCCCCGGTGCCGCACGAGGTCCAGGTGGCGCTCGACCGCGGCCTCGGTCAGCGGCCGGAACGTGTGCCGGCGTCCGTCGAGGGCCTTGGCCACGGCGCTGCGCACCCGGCGGTGTTCCGCGCCGTCGAGCCGGAGGATGCGCGACGCCCGGATCACCGCCGCGTCGTCGTTGCGGTGCAAGGGGGAGGCCCGCACGGCGAAGTGCCGTCCGGACAACACCGACCGGACTTCGGCGTGCCCGGTCGCGAGCCACGACGTCCGGCCGTCGGCCAGGCTCACCCGCACGACCCGCGCGTCGCCCCAGTGCGGCAGGTACCTCGCGGCGATGTCGCCGGCCCGCTGCGGCGGCCAGGGCAGCAGGTCCTCGGTGATGCGCCCGGTGCCCGGCGTCGGTTCCGCGGTCAAGTCTTCTCCACCTCGTGGACAGCAGGGTCAGGCCGCGATGCCGAAGGTGCGCAGCCGGCGGTGCGGCGTCGAGCGGCTGATGCCAGGTGCTCGGCCGCCTTCACGCGGTTGCCCCCGCACGTGCGCAGCGTCTTGACGATCAGTTCGTACTCGGTCTTCGCCATGAGGCTCCTGGGCTGCTTGGCGAAGTCGTTCCGTAAGCGTTCGGGCAGGTCGTGGACGGTGATCTCGCCGGTCGCGCCCAGCACGGCCAGGCGGTCGTTCACGAGCGCGGGCAGGTTGCGCAGCGGGGACAGCTCGCCCCGGCCGGCGCACCGCGCCGTGAACGCCCGCCCGTTGTCGTCGAGCTCGGGCGTGCCGGGTCTCAGGTCCACGATCACACCTCCCGCGTCCGCGAGCACAGCGGTGAACGGGCTTCCGGAGATGTCCTCCTCGAACCGGCCCGGCACATCCGCGGCGAGCCTGCGCAGCGGGTGGCTCGACGGCACCGGGCGGACCGGCGTCGTGCCGGCCTGGCTCAACGGGCTCAGGCCGGCCCGCCGGGAACGGCGCCACGACGCCTCGATCTCGCGACGGACCGCGACGCTGCCGGTCAGCACGGGCTCGCAACGGGTCATCTTCGTCTCCTGGACGGCAGTGGCGCGGCGGTGGTCTGTGCGCAGAGAGGAGAGGTGACGGCCGGGTACGAGGAGGAACCTATGAACCCGCTCGCGCGGAAACCACGCAGAAGAACCGGCAGAACCCTGTTCCTGCCGGTCAAGTCGATGGTCCATTTTGTACCGAACGAGGAAGCGCGGATCAGTGGAGTCCGTCATGGACGGACTCGTAGCGCTTCTCGATCTCCCTGCGGCGCGGCTTCAGCAGGGATCCGGATTCCGGCGTGCTGGTAGGGCGGTCAGGGGCGTAGCAGGTAGCCGAGCATTGCGCGGCGTTCAGCGACGTTGTCCGGTTTGGGGTTGAACACCGCGTCGAGCAGGGGCAGCACCCGGTTGCGGGCTTCGCGGGTGCGCATGACTCGCTTCCACAACAGCAGGTTGAGGTTGTAGCGCCACGTCGGGGTGGTTGCGAGGCGGAGGATGTTCACGACGTTGCCGCGTGTTGTGGGTGGCAGTGCGTTGACGTCCTCGGGTGTGGCGAGCAGGGATTCGGGCAGCACGTCGAGGCCGTGGGCGGTCATGAAGGTGAAGTCGGTGGGCCAGGCTGCTGCCCACAGGTAGTCGACCATCCGGCACCAGCCGCGCAGGAAGCTGATCTCCAGGTCGGGCCAGGGGGCGGTGTCGACGTCGGCGAGGACGTCGACCACCACGTCCAGGGATGTCTTGTGCGCCTTCCACAGGGCCAGGCGTGCCGGTTCGGGGTCGGTCAGGTCACCCGAGCTCACGAGGGAGAAGTAGGCGCGCCAGTCCCGCACCGCCGGGGCGAGCTCGTCCGGGACGGTTCGGCCTGTCACGTACCGGAACCGGGAGCGGGTCGGCGGGTCGGCGACCGGCAGGGCCGGCACCACTGCGGCGGCTGCGGCGCCCAGCCACGGGATGACGCTGAGCGTGTAGTTGCCGTAGCCCCAGGGCGAGTCCGGGTCGATCCGCCCGTTGTGCCGGGTGGCGGCGCCGAGCCGATCGGTGCGGAACTGCCATTGGTGCTGGAACATCAACCCCCACAGCGGGTTGTGCCGGTTGTCGGCGCCGAACCGGCCGCCGGCGTTGGTGTTGTCGATCATCGTTCGGTAGGCGGCCATCCGCTGCTCGAAGGAGAACGGGTCGAACACGGCCTCCAGGTCCCGCGCCGTTGACCAGACCGAGTAGAGGTCCAGCGCCGTCAACTCGTCCGGATGAGCCATGACCGCAATTCTCCACGATGTGAGCCGGCGGCAAGAGTCTGACCCGACCTGCCGGGAGCCTGTACGGACCGGGACCGCGCACGACATGGCAGGTCCACCGGTCAGCGGACTCCGGCACGGCCTCGGCGGGAATCCCGAGCACGGCGCCCGCAGCCACTCCGGCGGGTTGCCCGTCGCGACGAGTGACTCCCGCACCGGCTCAGCTGCTCGGGGATGGACTGGTCGTTGGCGCGGAAGTGCTCGACCGCGGCTGTGTCCATCGCAGGACTCCTTCACTACAGAGTGATCACTACCTCACTCCTCGTACGCGCCGAACACCAGGACACGATCCGGTGAATGCGGCACCGACAACACCTACTCGCTGTAGGCACACCACATGAACCCATATCTCGAAGACCTGCGGCGCGGCTCGTCGGTGGACCGCCTGGCGAGTGCGCCACGAAAATGGGTGTGCGGTTGCCGGGCTGATGTTCCAGCGCCGGCAACCGCACCACGCGTCAGCTGAGCGTGACCGCCGTGTCGTCGATGACGAACGAGGTCTGCTGCGAAGCGTCTTCAGTGCCGTTGAACTTCACCGTCAGGGTCTGACCGGCGAACGAGGACACGTCGAACGTCTTCAGCACGTAGCCGGAGGCCGCGTCGACGTTCGAGAACGTGCCGAGGGTGGTGCTCCCGGCCGTGACCGCCAGCTTGTCGTACACGGTGCTGCCGGTCTCGCTGGTGTCGATGTGCAGGTAGAACGTGAGCGTCGCCTTGCAGCCGGCCGGGATCGTCACCGACTGGGTCAGCGAGTCGGTGTGCGACGAGCCGTAGCCGTTCAGCCACGACGACCAGGTGCCGGACCGCGCGGGCTCACCGTTGCTGCCGTGCTGGCCGATGACGCCGGAGGTCGCCGTCCAGGAGGCGCTGCCGGACTCGAAGCCCGGGTTGGCGAGCTTCTGGCCGGAGCAGTTGCCGCCGCCCGTGCCGACGGTCCAGCTGAACGACGCGGTGCCGTTCTTGTTCGCGCTGTCCGTCGCGGTCACCGTGACGTTCGACGTGGCCGCGGTCGTCGGCGTGCCGGAGATGGTGCCGGTGCTGGAGTTGATGGACAGGCCGGCGGGCAGGCCGGTGGCCGACCACGTGTACGGCGCGGTGCCGCCGCTCGCCGACAGCGGCAGGCTCACCGCCGTGCCGACGGTGCTGGACTGGTTGCCGGGGTTGCTGACGGTGACCGTGCCGGTCGCGCTGCACGTCGGGTCGGCGGACTGCGCGGGCACGCTGATCGCGTCCCAGGCGGCCTTGACGGTGTTGAACTCCGCGCAGCTGCCGGGGTAGAGGTTCTTCGCCGCGGTCAGCGTCCACGTGCGGTACCTGAGGTACGAGCTGCCGGAGGTCTTGAGCAGCATGGCGTTGTAGAAGATCTTGACAGCCTTCTCGACGCCGAGACCAGTGATCGAGGTGCTGTTGCACGTCGAGCTGGTCGGCTGGCCGTTGGTCGGGTTCGTGCCCTGTGACAGCAGGTAGAACCAGTGGTTGCCGGGCCCGGCCGCCGCGTGCACCTCGGTGCTCGGGATCGAGCTGCTGTAGCAGTTCGCGTGGCCGAGAGCGCTCGGGTTGTACATGTTGCGGATCGGGCCGCGGCCGACGAGGTTGATCGTCTCGCCGACGAGGAAGTCAGGCGTGTCGTAGGGCGACGGCTCGTTGGCGTACCACTCGGTGGTGGCGCCGAAGACGTCCGCGACGAACTCCTGCGTGCCCGCACCGGAGATGCCACCCGGCGTGTGGTCGTCGATGCCGTGACCGAGCTCGTGCGCCACGACGTCGAGCGAGCCGATCCACTGCCCGCTGGTGTTCTTTCCGATCTGGACCTGGCTGCCGTCGTAGTAGGCGTTCTGGTCGTTCAGGCCGACGCGCATCGGCCAGCCACCGCCGCTACCGTCGAAACCGTTGCGGCCCAGCCACTGCGTGAGCATCTTCGACTCGGTCTGCGCCGCGAACAGCACGTCGACGCAACCGGTCTCGCGGCTGGTCGCGTTGCCGTTGCCCCACGAGTCGGAGGACTTGGTGAACGTGGTGTTGGTCGCCGCGTCCTGGCAGCTGACGTTGGTGAGGTTCGGGTCCCTCAGGGAGTACGTCGACCCGGACTGCGTGGTGGTGAGGGGGACGGAAGGACCGTTCCACCCGCTGTTGCCGGTGCCGTGCAGGACGTGCTCCTGCTTGTGCAGCACCTGGCCGGTCGCCGCGTCCACGACCACGTCGAGCTTGCTCGGGCCCTCGGAGTCCCGGCCGACGACCGAGACCTTCCAAGCGAGCTTCGGCGTGGAGTCGAGCGCGTAGACGACCCGCTCGGGCGCACCGGTGCTGTCCACAGTGGACAAAGCGGCCCGCGCTGTCTTCTCGGCCTGCGCCTTGGTGACGGACGGCGTCGTGTTCGCCAGGTCGATCGTGGAGCTCTGGCCGACGGAGGTGTGCAGCACCTGCCCGGTCGAGTTGGTGACGACGACGAAGTCACCGCCGACCACCGGCATGCCCTTGTAGGTCCGGTCGTAGGGGACGTACTTGAGGCCGTTGGTGGACGAGATGACGTTGTGCCGCACGAACTGGTCGCTCGCGCTGGCGTGCAGCTGGCTGGGCCGGCTGTCGACGAGGCTCGCGGCCGCGTCCACCGCCATCGCCTCAGCGGTCTGGCCCGGCTGGGGCTGCGGAGCCGCGTACGCGCCCGTCTGGGTGAGCACGGCGGCGACCAGCGATCCGGCCGCGGCCAGCACAAAACTACGTCTCGCTTGCATCGTTCTCCTCGTTGCAGGGCGAACGGCCCGGCTCTGCGGTTGCAGGGAGAGCCGGACGTTCGTCGAGGTGAATGTGTTGACGGAGCACGGCAAGGATCTGTTGCGAACCGGTCGTTAACAAGTACTAACTTATTCACACCCACTTATTTGTGCGCATTTGCAGGACTTGCTGCCGAACATTCCTTTGTCGTCATGCTTGTTCGTTTTGCCCCGGCTTGTGCCGCATGTCGGTCGTGGGTGTCCGTTGGGCGAACACCCTGACCGAAGGTGCTGCACAACTACTTTCTGTCACGGGCGTGCGCTCACGCGCCAGCGATGTTTTGTTCGATGCCAAACACAGGAGTCCGGTTGTGCACCACTGGGGCCTCGACCGCAGCGGCCGGGCCGCCCGAAGCGAGGAGGGAGCCATGACCGTTCGAGTCGGGCTCAAGAGAGAGCCGGCGTGCTCGCGGCAAGTGTGGCGTTCGGCGTTGTTGCACTGGCCGCTCCGGCCTACGTCGACCGACGGAGCTTCTCGAAGTGCGCGAAATGTCATCGCGAGAACGCTGTGAACTCACGCTGGTGAACAAACCGTTATCGAATGTCCATGGTGATGGACTCGGGAACAGCATCTTTGGCGGCTGGGTGAACGGCGACGCAACTCCCGGACGTCAGGCAGATCCCTCGGCGTCACTGCCGAGACGCTCGACGGTATCGACCGGCCCCTACCTCACCGGGACGATCACGACCGGTAGCTTCACCGTCGCCGCCGGAATGGCTGTCCTGCTGACACAGGGCACCGGACAGAGACCGAACAGGAGACTGTCGTGACCACCGCACTGATCGTCGGCGACGTCCAGCAGGGCATCACGAGCAGCTACCCGTTCGCCAGGCAGGTCGTGCCGCCGCTCACCGAACTGCTCCCACGCGCCCGCGCGGCTGGTGTCCTCGTCGTGTTCGTGCACTTCGCCGTCCGGGGCAACGGGACCGACTTGCCACCGGGCAACGCGATGTTCAGAACGTTCTACGAAGCCGGGGACACCTTCCACCAAGGATCGGCCGGAACTGAGATCGCTCTGCCGGTCGCCGACGAGGACGTCGTGGTGGTGAAACGCCGCGCCAGCGCATTCGCCGGCACAGACCTTGACCTCGTGCTCCGCGCGGGCGGCGTCGACACTCTCGCGATCGCCGGCGTCGCGACCAGCGCGATGGTGGCTGCGACGTGCTACGACGCAGCAGACCGTGACTACCGGGTGACCGTGCTGCGCGACGGTTGCGCCGACGACGATTCGGCCGTGCACAACTTCTTCATGGACACCGTCTTCCCCAGCCGTGGATTCGAGGTCGTGCCCTGCGCCGATTGGCGTGGAGAACGACGCTGACCCCTGGCGGCGGTAGTCGTGCCGAGAGCGTGGGCCACGGGGGAGCAGGCGCTGGTCGACCGGCGGACCCCACGGACCTGGTATTGCTCGACGTGATGCTGCCCGGTGCCGACGGATTCGAGGTGTGCCGCCACATCCGCACGGGTGACACGGTTCCGGTGATCCTGCTGACTGCTCGCGGTGACGCGGTGGACGTCTTGGGTCGGCTTGGAGTGCGGCGCCGACGACTACGTCGTGAAACCGGTCGAGCCCGCGGGTGTTCGGCGCGGTCGTAGGAGGCATCACGCACGATGGAGAACGGGAACTGACCCAGGTCAACTGCTGGCTGGCTTGCCTGGGACCCAGGTGCGGAGACTGCCCGGCCCCAGGCGGAGCTACCGTCTCGGAGGTCAGGCACCCTAGTTGAACACGAGGCCCGCTCATGGCCGATCGCCCCACCAAGCAGCTATGGAGCCCCGTCCTCATCGAACTGTGCCTGCTGCTGCGCGATTTCCTCGGCGACCTCGACGCTCGACTGACTGACCTGACCGACGACGACCTCTATCGGCATATCGCGTTCGCGGTATCTCTTCAGCATTCCGGCCGTGACTTCACCGCGCGGCCCGCTCCGGAACTCGACCACATCGCAGCCGCCGTGCTGCGGCGGCTGGCAACCGGGTCCCTGGGCGATCCCTTACTGCGGTCGCCCCAGGCGCGATACGCGACGGACGCGACACCGCACGAGGTCCAGATGGCCGACGAATCCACAAGTGCCGCCGCCCCCGACAAACCGATCGGAGCGTTGTGGACCTCATCGCTCCTGCCGGGCGGCACCAGCATGTGGCAATGGGCAGAGTGGGCGGAGTTCGGCCAGACGAGATCGCTGTCCACCGTCACCTTCGATCCGGCGGGCGTCCGGTTGTTCACCATCGGCTCGCCCTCCGACTACGGGCAACTGGTGACCCGCTACCCGTACCCGTCAGCGGGACGCGCTCGGGTCTGCTGGAGTCGCGCCGCCGAGGACCTCGACGCTGTGCACCTGACCGTGACCGGCCTCCTCACAGCGCACCACGTCCCGGTCAGGACACCGCACGGCACCGCCATCCTCACCGGCTGGGACGCCGAATCCACCGCCTGGCTGCACCTGCCGCCCGGCATCCAGGTGACCCCGGCAACCAGCAGCCCGTCCAGAAACGGGTCCTCTGCCGACTGGCCAGTGCCAGCACATCGACCCGTGTCCGGCGGTCCCACGACCGCTTCGACTGGCGCCGCGGGCTGGACCCCACCGCGCGCTGAAGCTCGATCTCCAGTGTCCTGAGTCGTTGGTCCAGGACCGGGCGAATCTGGATCGCGTTGCGGCTCTGCCGTTCCCGCAGCGCGGTCGCTTCGCGTTCGGCGGATGCGGTGCCGAGCTGGGCGAGCAGCCGCATGGCGGTCCGATCGCCCTGGGCGGCGAGCTGCTGGAGCTGCGCGCGGGCTCGCGGTCCGGAGCTGCGTACCAAGGCTCGGTGAATTGGGACGTTGTGCCGGGCCAGCGCTGCTCGCGCGCCAACTTGGCGAGTCGCTGGTTCTTCAGGGAGATGGCCATTGCCCAGCCGCCTCGGGCTTCGGCCTCGCGGATCTGCTCCGCCGTGCCGGACGGGCCGTTGCGGGTGGACCGGGTGGGTGAGGCGTTGGTGTCGTCCCGGTCGGTGGTGAAACCGAAGCCCGCGGGGCCGCGCCCGAGGGTCAGGTACGGGTCCACCTCTGGTTGGTGGCGCCGTGGCAGTCCCAGATGATGACCTTCTTCCTGTTGGTGGTGGCGTTGCCGTTGACGTCCAGGCACTTGCCCGACGCCACCGCCGTCACGCTGCCGTCGGAGTTGACGCGGAACTGCTGGTTGCCCTGGGTGTTGCAGTCCCACAACGTCACGGCGGTGCCGTTGGCCGTGCCCTGGTGACAACGGAGAGTCCCCGGCTGGTTTCCGCGAGCGGTTGCCCACCCTCTTCACCGGTCTCCGGCACGCGCGAGCCGCAGAACCGGCACAGCGCGCTGTGTCTGGACAACTACAACTTCGGTCTCAAGCCCGGCGCCGAGGTCCGGCAGTGGACCTGCAACGGCCTGGCCGTGCAGCAGTGGACCTCGCCTGACGCGGACACGGCGCGCGGGTCACGAGGGGAACGATCACGGTACGACTGGTTCGACGGACTTCAAGGAGTCGCAGAACGGCTCGGGCAACGTCAACGCCGTCCACCTCGCCGTCAGCGGCGACGGTCTGGAGTGGACACTGCTCAACGACAACAACGCCGTCCTCACACCGACCGCCGGCATCAAGGGCATCCGCGACCCGTTCACCACCCGGCTCAACAACGGCACGTGGGTCGTGCTGGCGACCGACATCCCGGTGGGCGGCTCGTTCACCAGGCCCAACCAGAACATCCACGTCTGGACCTCGCCGGACCTGGTCGGCAGACTGGCTGCTCAACGTCAACTCGACCAACACCACCTGCTTCAGCTGGGCGCCCGCGATCCACTGGGACCCCTCGCGCAACGCCTACGGCATCACGTTCTCCACCCTCCCGCCGGGCGGTTCGCACGCGGTGATCTCCGTCGTCTACACCACCGATTTCGTCACCGCGACCACGCCGGTCGTGTTTGGCTCGATGCTGGTTCGATCAGGTACCGGTGCCGTGGCACGATCATCGAGGTAGGTCACTAACAGATCGGTGAGTGCCGCGTGGGGCAAAGGGTCCGGTGAGCGCCCGCACGCGGGCACGGTCGGGCGCCCGTTGACGCGCCGTTCTCACGTAGACCACCAGGCTGTATGGGAGTGATCCCATAGTTGTGAGAAAGGGTTATCGGGTGCTTTCGACCGGTGAGATCGACGTGATCAGAAGAGGGTGCAGTGAGCTTGACGAAACCGGGCTCACCGCGTTCTCGCTGGCCGCAGTGCACCGCGTGCTCCCCGTCTACCAGGTGTACACCGAGATGAACAAGACTGTTCGGGGGCATGGCCCGGCGCACGACGCGCTCGTGGCCATCGCTCGGTTGCTCCGGAGAGAGGGAGGCTTGACTCCCGAGAAGGTCAGGCCAGTTGTCGATGCTGCTCTGATGGGTTTGAAATCCGACCTCTCCAAGATCAACAGGCGAGCGGAGTTCAATCTTCCGGAAGCAGTCGCGGTGGAGGTGATCACTGCTGTGACGGCGGCCCTGAACGGATGGAAGAACTCGTCATTCGACGAACGCTTCCAGGCTGTGATGGGCGCCTTGGAAGTCGACTCCCTGTGGGCCGAGGAAACTGCAGGCGAGGCGGTTTCGTGGGAGCGATTGACGACCCAATTTCAGCAGCAGGTCCGTGACCTCGATGAGCTGCGCTCCGTAGAATCGGCTATCGCTGCAGACATCTACAGAACCCTTTCCTATCGATCTGAGCGTGAAGGGATGCCATATCTGGACGGCATGGAAGAGCTTGTGAAGCGTTCGCGCTGAGCTGGTTGGATCAATGGCACCGCTTCACGTTGTCGTGCAGTCTTCCCGCGTCGTCGATATCCGCTCATCGGGCGCGGGTCCGTTCAGGTCCATCGAGGACCGTTAAGCATGCTCGTCGAACGGAGTTGCGTTCAGTCTGCTCCCAAGGCCCATCGGTGCTGTCTTGCCTGTCGTCGGTCGCACGCTCAGCGGCATGAGAGTGCATTCGTTGTGGGGTGGGATTTCGCCATCGCTCGGACCGCCTTTACCTTGCTGCGGCTGAATGGTCGACGGAGAGGATGTGCAGGTGCGCAAGAGAGGGAAGCCGCTCCGCATCACCGCTTTGTCGCTGGTCTCTGTCCTGGTGGTCGTCGGGGCGCTGACGGGAGCCACAACCTCGGCGTCGGCCCAGACGACCGCGGTGCGGATGGACTACACCTGCACGACCTCCTTCGGGTCGAGTGCCCGGATGACCGTGTGGGTCGTCGGCGGTCTGCCGGACGACGGCGCGGGTCCGAACACCGTCGCCAGGCACGAACCCGCCTACATCGACGTGGACCTGGACCTGCGCGAGCTGCGTCCGGTCCTGACGGTGGCCGGCGGGGTGCGCCTGGACGCCGACAGCACAGCGACACTCGACGCGCACATCACCGGCCCGGACGGGACGCGGACCACCCAGGCCTCGTTCACCGTCGCGCCCACG
>NZ_LGDY01000118.1 GCF_001279525.1 Nocardia sp. NRRL S-836
GGCGGGGGTGCCCAGGTCGGCCGGGGTGCCGGTGCCGTCGTGCGGACGCGGGCCGGACGGGTCGTGCGGGGTGGTGTCGTGCGGACGGGTGCCGCCGTCGTGAGCGGGCGGACCGTCGTGCGGGCGGGTGGTGCCGTCGTGCGGGGTGGCCGAGGGGGTCGTGTCGTGGGGACGCGGCGTCGGCTGGTCGTGCGGCGCGGGGCCGGACGAGGGCGTGTCGTGCGGGCGGGGGCTGGTCGGGGTGTCGTGGGGACGGGTGTCCGTCGGGGTGGAGGCCTGCGGGGTGCTGTCGTGGCCTGCCGGGGAGGGCAGGGCCGAGCCGTGGCCGGCCGGGGTGGGCAGGCTGGAACCGGGAGCACCGGGCGCGTGTCCGGCGGGTGAGGGCAGGCCGGAACCCGAGTTGCCGTGACCGGCCGGAGAAGGCGAGCCGGAACCCGTGTCGTGACCGGCGGGCGAGGGCAGGCCGGAGCCGTGTCCGGCCGGAGAGGGCAAGCCCGAACCCGAGTTGCCGTGACCGGCCGGGGAGGGCAGGCCGGAGCCTGGACCGCCGGGCGCGTGGCCGGCGGGCGAGGGCAAGCCCGAACCCGCGGTGCCGTGACCAGCCGGGGAAGGCAGGCCGGAGCCGGGACCGCCGGGCGCGTGGCCGGCCGGAGAGGGCAGACCCGAGCCCGAGTTGCCATGGCCAGCCGGAGAAGGCGAGCCCGAGCCCGGAGAGCCGTGGCCGGCGGGCGAGGGCAGGCCGGAGCCGTGCCCGGCGGCTGAACCTGAGCCCGGACTGGTGCCGTGGCCTGCGGACGAACCCGGACCCGTGCCGTGCCCGGCGGGCGAAGGCAGGCCCGAGCCACCGGAGCCGTGGCCCGCGGGCGACGGGAGGCCACCCGGCGTCGGCCGTGCGCCGGAACCAGAGCCCGAAGCCGAACCGGTGCCGGTGCCGGTGCCGGTGCCCGAACCAGAGCCGGAGTGGCCCGCCGGTGAGGGCAGGCCGGAGCCGGACTGCGGCGAGGGCAGCGCCGAACCGGACCCACCGGCCGGGCGGTGCTGCGGGGGCACGGTGGGAGCGGCGCCGGACGTGCCGGTGGAGCCGGGCCGGGGGCCGGAGCGTTGCGTGTCGCCGCCGCCGGGGGCCATCGGCGCGCCCATCGGCATGGCGCCGACCGGGGTGCTGGAGTGCGCAGGCGGGGCGGCTGCGGGTGCGGCACCGGCGGCGTGGGTGGTGTCCGGGCGGACGACCGGGGCGCCACCGGCGGAGGGGCCGCCGGACGAGACCGGGGCGGAGGCAGCAGGGCCGCCGGAGCCGCCGGGACGGACGGGCGGCGGTGCGGACACGGTGGGAGCACCTGAGCCGCCGGAGGCGCCGGGACCACCGGAGGGGGCGGTGGTGTCGGAGCCGTGCACCTGCGGAGGCGCGGAGACCGGTGCGGCCACGGGGGTCGAGACGGAGGCGGCCTTGGTGCCGTCGGCGCCGCCGCCGGAGGGTGAGTAGACCTCGCGGACGGTCGAGCCGATGTCGCGGCCGCGGTCGGCGATCTCGGTGGCCGAGTCCTTGACCGCGGAGATGTCGTCGTGGATGTCGCGGACGCTGTTGCGCACGTCGCGGGCGCCTTCGGCCACCTCCTGGGTGGCGTTCATGGCCTCGGCGAGGGAGTCGGCGTCCTTCAGCTTGCCCAGGGCGGAGGCGACCCGGCCGACGGCGTCGAACAGGGCCTTCACGTCCGTGACGAGCTTCTTGACCGTGTCGATGATGTCCATGACACGGCGGTAGATCTGGTAGGCGTTCCAGACCATCTCGGCGGCCTTGATCCAGCCGGCCACCGGGACCCAGACGGTCGCGGCCGCCTGCAGGAGCTTGTTGATCAGGTAGTCCAGCAGGCGTGCGGCCTGCCTGCCCAGCGCCTCGGCGCCGGAGGCGAGCGTGTCGAAGCCCTTCGCGATGAGCTGGGCGACGCCCATCTCCGCCAGCAGGCCGGCCTTCCAGCCCAGCGCGATGTACTTCTCGTGGGAGGCGGCCGCCTCGCCGTCCCACGAGTTGCGCACCTTCCCGACGGCGTCGGTGAGGTTGTAGGACATGTCGTTCATGGCGTTGCCGACCATGCGCCACGCGTCGCCGTCGGCACGGATCTTCGTCCAGTCGCCGGTGATCGGCGTGATGATCGTGGCGACCAGGCTCTCGCCGGTCACGGCCTCGAACACCCAGTTGACGGCCTGGACGCCCCAGCCCTGGTCCTGGAGGACGTCGTTCAGCGCGGCTCTGTCGACCTCCGGCTGCTGCAGCGAGCCCGAGACCGGGCGCGGCGAGGAGTACGCGGTCGTCATCGCAGGAGGCCCTCGAAGATCTTCCGCTGGGCCATCTCGACCTGCTCGTAGACGGCGGCCGTGGCCTCCACGCCGGTGGCGGTGCCCTCCAGCTTCGACTTTCCGAAGTCGAGCGTCTCGTCGAAGAGCGAGCGCACGAGGTCCACGCCGGGCTGCAACAACGTGAGCAGGCCGGTGAAGCCGCTCTTGTCGCAGGCCGTGGCGTGGACGTACTTGCGGATCGTCTCGAACTCGCTGGCCTCCGTGCGCAGGTACTCGGCGTACGCGCGCAGTTCGGCAGCGTCTGTGGAAAACAGCGCCACGGCGGTCCCCCTCGGACTCAAGGTGCTCAGGTCACGCTGTGACGCAGCGCTCTCGTCACCAGTTCCCCGTGCGGTGGAAGTTGTTCAGCCGGTCCAGGCACGGGGCGAGGTCCATGTCCTGGGCGGCTACCCATGAGTCGTCGTAGTAGGTGTTGGCGTAACGCTCGCCGCCGTCGCACAGCAGCGTCACCACGCTCCCGCGGGTCCGCGACTGCCGCATCTGGGCCACGATTTGGAACGCACCCCACAGGTTCGTGCCGGTGGAGCCGCCGACGCGCCGCCCGAGCAGGTCCTCGACGTGCCGGATGGTCGCCACGGACGCCGCGTCCGGAACCTTGATCATCCGGTCGATCACCTGGCCGACGAACGACGGCTCGACGCGCGGACGGCCGATGCCCTCGATCCGCGAGCCGCGGGTGCCGACCAGACCGGGGTTGCCGTCGCGCCACGCGTCGAAGAACACCGAGTGCTCCGGGTCCACCACGGCCAGGCGCGTGTTCAGCTTGCGGTAGTGGATGTACCGGCCGATGGTGGCCGACGTGCCGCCCGTCCCGGCGCCGACGACCACCCACTCCGGCTCCGGCGACGGCTCCAGCCGCATCTGCTCGAAGATCGACTCAGCGATGTTGTTGTTGCCGCGCCAGTCGGTCGCGCGCTCGGCGTGCGTGAACTGGTCCATGAAGTGGCCGCCCAGCTCGGCCGCGAGCCGGCGCGACTCGTCGTAGATCGCCGACGGCTCGTCCACGAAGTGGCAGCGGCCGCCCTGGCGTTCGATCAGCGCGACCTTCTCCGCCGACGTCGACCGCGGCATCACGGCGATGAACGGCAGCCCCAGCAACCGCGCGAAGTAGGCCTCGGACACCGCCGTCGAGCCCGACGAGGCCTCGATCACGGGCGTGCCGCCGGTCACCCAGCCGTTGCAGATCGCGTAGAGGAACAACGACCGCGCCAGCCGGTGCTTGAGCGACCCGGTCGGGTGCGTCGACTCGTCCTTCAGGTAGAGGTCGATGCCCCAGTCGAGCGGCAGCGGGTAGCGCAGCAGGTGCGTGTCCGCGCTGCGGTTGGCGTCCGCCTCGATGATCCCGACGGCCTCGCACACCCAGTGCCTGGTCCTGCTGCAACATCGGTCTACAGAAGTGCTCACAGCGGGCACGATATCCGCGCCCGGCCGTCACGCCCGGGTGAGAGGGCCCTCATCACCGCGCAGCTCGGCGCGCAGCTTGTCCCGTTCGGCCCTGCGGACGGCGTCACGCGCGTTCAGACCGGCCGCCACGCGCTCGCGCAGCCCCTTGAACACGAACAACGACGCGGGCAGCGCCACCACCACACCGACCGCCAAGGCGACCAGGAACGGCACGTTGAAGAGCATGAGAGCGCCCGTCACCACCGCGACGAGACCGAAGCGGGCGAGAACGTACAGGGTCACATCTCGAGCGAGCACCCGTTCAGGTTACGTCGCCTTCGTCGGAGGTGTTCGGCCGTCCTTCGAAACGGGTGGACAGCACCACGGTCGTGCGGGTCCGCGCCACGCCGGGGATGCGCCGCAGCCGGCCCAGCGACTTCTCCAGGTCGTCCACCGTGGCCACCCTGACCTTGACGATGAACGACTCGTCGCCCGCCACCCGGTAGCAGGACTCGACCTCGATGAGCTCGGCCAGCTCGTCCGCGACCTCGTTGTCGTCCGCGGTGTCGGTGGGGTGGATGCCGATCAACGCGGTCACGCCCAGGCCGACCGAGCTGGGGTCGACGACGGCGTGATAGCCGACGATCACGCCGGCCGACTCGAGCTTGCCGACCCGCTCGTGCACCGCAGAGGCCGAGAGCCCGACCTGTCGTCCCAGGTCAGCGTAAGTGGCCCGACCGTTGGCACGCAGCGCGGCGATGATCTGACGATCAAGTGCATCCACGCGGACACCTTAGGCGCTGCACACGCGTACACGTCGTCCCGGTCACACGTCGTGCCACGCGGGGAGCTTTCGCACGACAGGAGCGGACGCGTGGGGATCACATGCCCCACGGCTTCGCGCCGACCAGCACCTGCGGGTTCGCGCCGGTCGTCCGGTTACCCCTTCGTCGTGGATTCGGCGAAGCCCAATCCACGACGAAGCGGTGGCCGGATGACCGGCTTCCCGGCGAACCCGCCGCGCGAGCGGAGCGAGCGCCACAAGCACTGTCCGATACGCGCACCTCGTCCCATTACTACCTCTTTACCAAAAAACAAGCGTTCGAGTACCTGACGGGTGAGATGCCACGATCAGACCGGAACGTCTGATCTGAGGAGGCAGTAGTGACTGCTGCAGCGACCGAGCGCCTGTTGACGCCTGGGGAAGTGGCCAACCTGTTCAGGGTCGACCCGAAGACCGTGACCCGGTGGGCGACCGCTGGCCGTATCGGCTCGATCCGCACCCCTGGAGGACACCGCAGGTTCCGTGAGACCGAGGTGAAGGCACTGCTCACGGAGCTCACGACCGAGGCAACTGAACCCGTTCGCCACTGAACCCGTAGTAAACCTGTGCCGCGGGTAATCTCGTGGCAAAGGGAGGTGGCGACCAGATGATCTACCTGCTGGCGGTGATCGGTGCGCTCACCGTGGCTGTGCTCGTGTGGCGAGCGTTCGCCCCACAGCATTCGGAGTACACCCCGGGCCGCAAGGTGATCGCACCTGACGACGACCCGGAGTTCCTGCGCAAGCTCGACGAGCAGCGCAAGCGCGACGAGTGAACGAAAAGGGGCCCCAGCACACCGGGGCCCCTCTCGCGTGAGCTCGCGTTCCGCGTCAGGTGTTGGGGAAGTCGTCCGCGACCACGGCGGCGAGTTCCAGCAGCGCCAGACGCGTCTCCGGCGCGAGCTTGTCGAGCTCGATCTCGGCGCCTTCTTCGAGGTGCGCGTCGAACGGCATGCGCACCACGGACCGGCAGCGCTGCGCGAAGTGCGCGGCGAGCTTGTCCAGGTCGACCTTGCCCGACTTCGGCCGCACCGAGTTGATGACGCACACCGACTTCGCGACAAGCGCGCCGTAGCCGTGCGCCTCCAGCCAGTCGAGCGTGGCGGCCGACGTCTGCGCGCCGTCCACCGAACCGGACGACACCAGGACCAGCGAGTCCGCCTCGTCCAGCACGCCCTTCATGGCCGAGTGCATCAAACCGGTGCCGCAGTCGGTGAGCACGATGTTGTAGAAGTGCTCCAGCAACGTCACCGTGCGCCGGTAGTCGTCCTCGCTGAACGCCTCCGACACGGCCGGGTCCTGCTCAGAGGCGAGGACCTCCAGGCGTGACGGCGACTGCGAGGTGTACGCGCGCACGTCGCTGTACTTCGTGATCCGCGAGGAGTCGCGCAGCAGGTGCCGCACGGTCGCCGTGGTCTCCCGCGGGATCTTCAACGCCAGCGTGCCGCGGTCGGGGTTCGCGTCCACCGCGATGACCCGGTCGCCGCGCAGCGACGAGAACGTCGAGCCCAGCGTGGTCGTCGTCGTGGTCTTGCCGACGCCGCCCTTGAGCGACAACATCGCGATCTTGTAGCACCCGCGCAGCGGCTGGTTGATCCGCGCGATCAGCTCACGGCGGCGCAGGTCCGCGGGGCTCTCGCCGAGGTTGACCAGGCCGCCGGTCATCGAGTGCAGCGACTTGCGCCAGCCGGAGGCCGGTGGGCGCTTCTCCTTCTTGATCAGCTGCTGCGACGAGACTTCCTGGGCCTGCGAGCGGTACGGCTGCTGCGGGAAGTTGTTCGGGTACTGCTGGCCGGCGAACTGGCCGTACTGGGCCGTGTTGTGCTGACCGGACGGCCCACCGCCCACCTGGTGCGGACCCGACTGGCCGGCCACCTGGTAGGCACCGGACTGACCACCGGGCACCGGGTAGGCGCCGGACTGACCACCAGGCACCGGGTAGGCACCGGACTGACCACCGGGCACCGGGTACGGGCCCGATCCGCCGGGCACCTGGTACGGGCCGGACGCTCCCGGCACCGGGTACGAACCTGACTGGCCACCGGCGACGGGGTAGGGACCTGATTGGCCGCTGATCTGCTGCGGACCGGACTGCTGCGGGTCGAGGTATGCCGTCTGCGGGTCGACGTACTGCGGGCCGGGGCCCTGTTCCTCACCCGGTGGTTGCCATGTCACCGCTGTGGCCCTCCCTGAGCAAGGAGGATCGAGACCTCCCCGACCCCCAGGTTGCGACGGTACGCAACCGGCATCGGTTCCATCGACGTGGGTGCCAACTCGTTAGAGACCCGCGTACGAATGCAACCCGCTGGTGACCAAGTTGATGAAGAAGAGGTTGAACACGTTCAGCGCGAAGCCGCCGACGTTGATCCAGGCGGCCCCGCGGCCACGCCAGCCGGCCGTCGCCCGCGCGTGCAGGTAGGCCGCGTAGACCACCCACGACACGAACGCCACGGTCTCCTTGGGGTCCCAGCCCCAGAACCGGCCCCACGCCGCTTCCGCCCAGATCGCGCCGCAGATGATGCCCGCGGTGAACAGCGGGAACGCCAGCACCGTCGTGCGGTAGGCCATCCGGTCGAGCACGTCGGCGGAGGGCAGCTTCGGCAGCCGGTCGTCCCTGCCGTCCTTGAGCAGGTAGAGGATCGAGGCGATGCCGGGGATCAGCAGGATGCCGGACGAGATCGAGATCACCGAGACGTGGATGACGAGCCAGTACGAGCGCAGCGCCGGCTGCACGGGCGCGGACTCGGCGTAGAGCACCGTGCCGCCGAGGAACAGCAGGACCCAGATCGGCACCAGCACGAACGCGCCGAGGCGGCGGATCGGGAACTTCGCCATCAGCACGATCCACGCCACCACCGCGGCCAGGCACAGCAGCGACATGTACTCGTACATGTTGCCCCAGGGCGCGCGCCCGGCGGACAGGCCGCGCATGACCAGCGAACCCAGGTGCAGCAGCGCGCCGAGCACGGTCAGCGCGGCGCCCATGCGGCCGAACCGCTCCGGGCGCGAGACCTCGCGCTGCTCCGGCTCGTCGGTCAGCCCGGTGATCGGCGCACCGGCGCCCACCAGCGCTTCGGCCTTGCGCGGCGCGCGCGTGAAGGCCTGTTCGACCAGGTAGAACGCCATCGCGAAGAAGTAGACCGCGAGCGCGCTGCGGTACAGCCAGTCGCTGTAGGTCGCGAGTGTCTCGTCAACCGGCATCAGGACTTCTCCCCTATCAACACCGCGCGGGCCAGCCGCGTGAACTCCTCGCCGTATCCCGCCTGATCAGTGCGGGCGAGGCCACCGACCTCGACCAACGTACGCCCGTCCGGCCGCGGCGTCGCACGCACCCAGACACGACGGCGCTTGACCGTGAGCGAGACACCGAGCCCGAGGATGATCAGCAGCGCGAACACGAGCACGTACCCCTGCGTCGGGTCGTGCGAGACCTGCAGCGACACCCAGTCGTTGACCGAGTCGAACCTGACCCTGGTGCCGTCGTCGAGGGTGATCTCCTCGCCGAGCGCGAGGTTCTTGCGGGCGACCTTCTGCAGCCGGCCCTGCTCGACCAGCTTCTGGTCGATCGAGAAGATCGACTGACCGCGCCCGTCGTCCACGCCCAGGTCGCCGCGGTACACGTCGACGGCGACCATCGGGTTGTTCAGCTCGGGGAACTTCGAGTTCAGGATGTTGCCGTGCAGCAACGGCGTGGGCGCCAGCAGACCGGTGACCGCGATCTGGTTCTTGCGGCGCTGCTCGGAGTCGAGCACGCCGGGCGGGTCGAACTTCGTCGCGCCCTCGGAGGCCAGGGTGCGCTGGTCGGTCGGCAGCCACTGGATGCCCTGCGTGCGCTTCTGGCCGTTCGGGAACGTCACCGTGAACGTGGGCGTGTAGCCGTGGCCGAGCAGGTAGAGCCGGTCGCCGCTGGTCCGCAGCGGGTGGTTGACCTGGAGGTTGTACGGCCGCCAGGTGTTCGTGGCGAGATCCGCGCCGGACTGGTAGCGGATGTCGGCCCGGTAGCCGACCGGCTGGCCGTTGTCGAGGTACTCCGCGGAGAACTTGCCGATCTCGACGCAGAACGGCGTGAGGTCCGTGCCGTCGACGCGCAGGCCGGGCCGGAACTGGTCGTAGTTGAAGATGCCGCCGTTGCAGAACTGGCCGCCGTCGGCCTGGACGATGACCTGGCCCTCGTAGTTGTACATCTTGCCCAGCGCGAACGAGACGAGCAGGCCGAGCAGCGCGAAGTGGAAGACCAGGTTGCCGGTCTCGCGCAGGTACCCGCGCTCGGCGCTGACCGTGCCCTCGCCGGTCTCCATCCGCCAGCCGCGCATGGCCTTCTTCGCCCGGCCGAGCGCCTCGTCGGGCGTGATGTCGAGCTCGGCCTGCGCGTGGTGCGGCATGCGCGAGAGGTTGCGCGGCGTCAGCACCGGCTTCGCGCGCATCTGCTTGAAGTACTCGACCGTGCGCGGCAGCAGGCAGCCCACGAGAGAGGTGAACAGCAACAGGTAGATGGCCGCGAACCACGGTGTCGCGTACACCTCGAAGAAGCCGAGCTTCTGCAGGAGCTCGCCCCACCAGCCGTGGTCGCGGACGTACTGGTCGACCTTCGCCGCGTTCAACGACAGCTGCGGCAGCAACGCGCCGGGCATGGCCGCGAGCGCGAGCAGGAACAGCAGGGTCAGCGCGGTCCTCATCGACGTGAGGCCGCGCCACGTGTTGCGCAGGAAGGCGATCACTAGAGCGGCAACTCCACGACGTCGACGAACGAGTAGCGCAGCCACCCGACGAACTCACCCCAGAGCCCGGTGACGAGCGCGATGCCCACGAGGATGAGCAGCACGCCACCGAAGATCTGCACCTGCCGCGCGTGCCTGCGCAGCCAGCCGGTCACGCCCAGCGCCCACCGGGCCCCGAGCGCCAGCACGACGAACGGCAGCCCCAGCCCGAGGCAGTAGGCCAGGACCAGCACCACACCGCGTGCCGTCATCGACCCGACGTCGGTGCTCTGCGCGACCGCGAGCACCCCGGCGAGCGTCGGACCGAGGCACGGCGTCCACCCGAGCGCGAACACCGCGCCGAGGAACGGCGCCCCGACCAGCCCGGCCCTGGGCCTGGTGTGGAACCGCACGTCCTTCTGCAGCTGCGGCACCAGCCCGAGGAACACCAGCCCCATCAGGATCGTGACCACGCCACCGACGCGCTGGAACAGGTCGGCGTTGAGGAACAACGCCTGCGACGCCCCGAGCACCGCGATCGACGCCAGCCCGAAGACCACCGTGAACCCGAGCACGAACAGCAGCGACGCACCGGCGACCCGCCACCGCCCCGCCTTGGCCGGCTCGTCCGCGTCGACCCGCGGCGCCTCGGCACCGACCAGCCCGGCCAGGTACGCCAGGTAGCCGGGCACCAGCGGCACGACGCACGGGGAAGCGAAGGAGAGGAACCCGGCGAGCAGAGCAACCCCGGTGGCCAGCAGCAACGGCCCGGAGATCGCCAGATCGGTGGGGTTCACACACCTCAGGGTAGGTAGTTGCCCAGATCACGCCACGACCGGTGTCACCTTTCCCGCCAGGCGGCTGGGCCGGAAGTGCCGACGATTGCCGCCTTGTGGGTGACATCATGTGTGCTTAGCGTCATCACATGCGACGTTCCCGGCTGGTCCTCCCCGCGTTGACGGTCTCCGCCCTCGCTCTCTTCGCGCAGGTACCGGCCGGTGGCGCGGCGCCCGCGATGGAGTGGCGCGAGGTTTTCCACGAGGACGGCTCGATAACGCAGGCCCTGACCCCGCGGGCGCCGAAGGAGAGATCCTCGGACCTGCGGACCCTCGCCGCGACCGACGTCGTCGGCGTCCAGGTGACCGGCGACTCCGCCGACCGCTTCGACCTCGTCTTCGTCGGCGACGGCTACACCGAGGCCGACCTGGAGACCTACACCGCCAACGTGCTGAGCAAGTGGACCGAACTGTCCGCCGTGGAGCCGTTCGCGTCCTACAAGGACTACTTCAACGTCTGGCAGGTCAACGTCGTCTCGCCCGAGTCCGGTGTGGACAACGACCCGGCCAGGGGCGTCGAGAAGAACACCGCGCTGGACATGGGTTTCTGGTGCCAGGGCCGCGACGCCAACACCGAACGCCTGCTCTGCGTGAACGAGACCAAGGCCAAGCAGTTCGCCGCCCTCGCACCGGCCGCCGACCAGGTGATCGCCCTCGGCAACACCGCGAAGTACGGCGGCGCCGGCGGTTCCGTGGCCACCGCGGCCGGCTCCAACGCCCAGGCGGGCCAGATCGCCATCCATGAGCTCGGCCACTCCATCGGCGGCCTCGCCGACGAGTACGACTACCCGTACGGCACCTACACCGGCACCGAACCGCGCGAGATCAACGTGACGAAGGACCCGACCGGCGCGCTGAAGTGGGCGTCCTACCTCGGCCAGCCCTCCCCGGACGGCGGCGTGATCGGCGCCGTCGAGGGCGCCCGGTACTACAAGAACGGCCTGTACCGGCCGACGGCGAACTCGATCATGCGCACGCTCGGCAAGGAGTTCAACTCGATCGGCCGGGACGCGATGGTCAGGGCGTTCAAGGCGAAGATCCCGTCGTTGAACACTCCCGTGGCACCGCCAGCGGGGTGATCGGGCCCCGAAGGCCCCGGCCGCACCCGCCATCGAGGGCCGAAGGCCCGGCTGTCCAGGTATCGAGGGCCGCAGGCCCGAGCCGTCTTTTCGAACGAACCGCCCGCAAGCACCAACGCAACAGCAAGCCGCCCAAAGCACCAGGCGTGCCATCTACCCACGCACGGCGCTGGCCAGTCTTTGATCAGTTGTCAGGGGGTCGAGGGGGACGGAGTCCCCCCGAAACGCCGAAGGCGTTGCACACAACCAGCCCCGGCCCCGACTCACTCCTTCGCCAACTCCTCCACCACCGGCTTCAGGTCCGACTCCAGCACCGGCAGCAGGAACACGGCGGCCACCCGGTGCTCCTTGTCCACGACGAACGTCGACGGCACGGCGTTCGGCGACAACCCCTTGAACACGTTGATGAAGCTCCGCCCGGACGGGTCGTAGATGGACGGGTACGTCAGCTTGCGGTCGTTCATGAAGTCGCGCGGGTGATCCGGCGACGTCTCCTTGACGTCGACCCCGATGACCTGCGTCCCCGACTCGAACAGCTTCTGCATCTCCGGCGCCTCGGTGCGGCAGGGCCCGCACCACGCACCCCAGATGTTGATCACGACCGGCTTGCCCGCGTGGTCGGAGAGCCGGACCGTCTTGCCGGGCTCCAGCAGCGACTCGCCCTCGAGCCCCTTGAGCTGCTTGCGCTCCTCCGGCGCGAACCGGAGCTTCACCTGGCCGCCGGGGGCGACGAGGTAGAAGTCGCCGCCGCCGATCTGGGCCGCGTCCTTGCCGACCGTGCAGCCGGAGACCAGCAGCAGCAACACGAGCAGCCGCTTCATGCGCCGGTCACCCGCGGGTTGGTCGCGCCGACCGGCTCGGAGTACCTGATGCGCACCAGCTGCTCGCCGTCGAAGTGCAGCGAGGTCAGCGACGCGAGCGAGCACTCGCGGCGGCGCGGGTCGTGCCACATGCGCTTGCCCTCCAGGAACCGGCGGACGGTCCAGATGGGCAGCTGGTGCGACACGCAGACGGCCTCGTGGCCCTCGGCCTCGACGCGGGCGCGCTGGATGGCGCCGAGCATGCGGTGCGCGATCTCGATGTACGGCTCGCCCCAGGACGGCTTGAACGGGTTCACGAGCTTCGGCCAGTGCTCCGGGGAGCGCAGGGCGCCGTCGCCGACGGACACCTTCAGGCCCTCGAACTGGTTGTCGGCCTCGATCAGCCGCTCGTCGGTGGCGAGCTCCAGGCGGTGCGAGTCGGCGATCGGTGCCGCGGTCTGCTGGGCGCGGTCCAGCGGTGAGGCGACGACGTGCACGATGTCGTGGTCGGCGAGGTGCTCGGCCACGGTCAGCGCCTGCTTCTGGCCGCGTTCGGACAGCTTGAAGCCGGGGATGCGGCCGTACAGGATGCCGGTCGGGTTGTGCACCTCGCCGTGGCGGAGCAGGTGGACGACGGTGCTGGTCACTTGCGGGCCTCCTTGGCGGCGCGGGCCGCGTGCGGCAGCGCGTCGGCGATCACGGCGAACTCCTCTTCACCCATGGCGGCGTTGACGAACCACGCCTCGAACGCCGAGGGCGGTGCGTAGACGCCGCGTTCGAGCAGCGCGTGGAAGAACGGCGGGAAGCGCCACGTCTCGCACGCCTGCGCGCCCGCGTAGTCCGTCACCTCTTCAGAACCGAAGAACACGCTCACCAGGTTCCCGGCGAACTGCACGCGGTGCTCGACGCCGGCCTCGGTCAGGGCGGCGGTGAACAGGGCGCCCAGGCGTGTCGCGTTGCGGTCCAGCGCCTGGTAGACGGCCTCGTCGGCGGCCCGCAGCGTCGCGAGACCGGCGGCCACGGCGACGGGGTTACCGGACAGCGTGCCGGCCTGGTAGACGGGGCCGGAGGGAGCAAGCCTGGCCATCACGTCCGCGCGGCCGCCGAACGCCGCCGCAGGCAGCCCACCGGACATGACCTTGCCGAACGTGTACAGGTCGCCGCGGACGCGCTCCAAGCCGTACCAGCCGGCCCGCGAGACGCGGAAGCCGGTCATGACCTCGTCCATGATCAGCAACGCGCCCTCGGCGTCGCAGAGGTCGCGCAGGCCCTGGTTGAACTCCGCCAGCGGTGCGACGGCGCCCATGTTGCCCGCCGCGGCCTCGGTGATCACGCAGGCGATCTCGCCGGGGTTCTCGGCGAACGCCGCGCGCACGGCCTCGATGTCGTTGTAGGGCAGCACGAGCGTGTCCGCGGCCTGCGCGCCGGTCACGCCGGGCGAGGTCGGCAGGCCCAGCGTGGCGACGCCGGAGCCGGCCTGGGCCAGCAGCGCGTCGACGTGGCCGTGGTAGCAGCCGGCGAACTTGATGATCTTGCGGCGCTCGGTGAAGCCGCGGGCGAGGCGGATCGCGCTCATCGTGGCCTCGGTGCCGGAGTTGACCAGGCGGACCTGGCGGACCGGCTCGACCCGGTCGACGATCTCGGCGGCGAGGTCGATCTCACCCTCGGTCGGCGTGCCGAACGACAGCCCGTGGACGGCGGCGGACCGCACGGCCTCGACCACGGCGGGGTGGGCGTGCCCGAGGATCATCGGACCCCACGACGACACCAGGTCGACGTACCGGTTGCCGTCGGCGTCCCACAGGTGCGGGCCTTCGCCGCGGACCATGAACCGCGGGGTGCCGCCGACGGAGTGGAACGCCCGCACCGGAGAGTTGACCCCGCCGGGGGTCAGCGTCGACGCGCGCTCGAACAGGGCCTGGGATCGACTCGCAGTCACGTACCCCAGTCTCACACGTCGGCGTCGGCGGCTTTCCCCGGCCGGGTGCGCGCGGCCAGCAGGCCCTGGCGGACGGCGTCGAGCAGGAGGATCGCGGCGACCGTGACGGCGGCGACGGCCGTGCCCAGCCAGTTGCCCTGGTAACGGGTCGAGATCAACGGCTCGTGGCCGTCGATCGGGTAGGCGAGCTTGCTGATGCCTCGGTTCCACGCCCACACGGCGACCAGAACCAGTGCGACGGCGGCCACGACCTCGGCGGCGGCGATGAGGGCGCGCCGCGGCTGGTGCAGCTCGGGGCCGCTCTGCGGTGACGGCTGCGGGTCCGGCGGGAACGCCGCCGCGTAGGAGCGCTCCTCCGCGGTGGGCTCGAACTCCTCGGCCAGTTCCGCGGGCCTGCCGCCGGTCGGCGACGCCGCTTCGGCCGATCCGGTGCCCGCCGCGTCCGGTCCGGCGTCCGGCGCTGCGCCCGACCCGGTGTCCGACCTTGCCTCTGTCACGTCACTCACCCTCTCACGACCTTGCGCAGCGCGGCGACCAAGGCTTCCGGGTCACGCGCCCACCCGAGCACCACCGTGCCGTCGAGCAGCCGCAACGGCACCGCCGTCGTGCCCTTGGGCACCGACCAGCCGCCGCCGAGCACCCGTGCCCCGGCCGGCGCGCCCACGTCGCGGAAGGCCTCGACCATCGCGAGCGGCAGCCGTTCCCGCCCGAACTGCACGTCCTCGGCGGTGAGCCGCACGCTGCCGACCTTCACCCGCCCGTAGACCCACAGGAACGCGCCGAGCAGCAACCCGAGCCCCACGATCGTCCACAGCGCGGCGGACGCGGGCCCGGTGATCAGTTCGACCAGGTATCCGGCCACGGCGAACGCCGGGCCCCACAGGAGCGGCCACCAGCTGCTGCCGGACTCGCGGTACAGGGGCACTAACGCACGTACCTGTTCGACGCGGGCAGGAACTGCAGGACCACGGCCGCGACGGTCAGCCCCAGCACCAGGACGCTCAGCACGACGCCCGGCTGCCACGCCGGTGCGTTCAGCGCGAACAGCAGGGTCCCGATCATCGTCGGGACGCCGAGCGCGCCCAGGATGGTCAGCAGGATCCGCGCCCAGCTGTGGCCGTTGCGCAGCACGACGGCGAACGCGACGTACGGCGCGGCCGCCACGAGCATGCCGAAGCCCGCGAACACCGCCAGCGACGTGACCCCCAGCTCGGCCGCCGACCGGTCCTCCGCGGTGACCGTCGAGTCGCCGATCAGCGACGCGGCGTTGCCGAGGATCAGCACCGGCAGCACGGCGATGGCCAGGACCGCCGCCGCGATCCACGTCCACATCGCCGCGGTGATCGTGGCCGGCCGCGGCGGTGCCATCTCCTCCGGCAGCACCGGGTTCAGCGGGGTCATCGACCACGCCGGGTTGTGCACCGGCTGCACCTGGTACTGGCTCGTCGGCGGGTACTGGCCGGCCGGGTGCTGATCCACCGGGTACTGGCCCGGCTGGTACTGGCTCGCCTGGTACTGGCTCGCCTGGTACTGGCCGGTCGGCTGCTGCCACTGCTCCGGGTTCTGCCAGGGGTTCTGCGGGTCGGTCACTCGTCACGCACCTCCGCGAACCACTGTGCCGTACGCGCCTGCCACGTGAAGACGATTGCGACGCAGATGAGCAGCAACGTGACCAGGTTGGCCGCGCTGACGCCGAGGAACAGCAGCCAGACCATGTGCAGGACCGCGATGGCCGACAACGCGATCCGCGCCCAGTTCCGGCGGCGCAGGAACAGCCGGGTCAGCCACGCGTAGGCGGCCGCGAAGAGCACCGCGATCACCGTCAGCGTGGTCAGGAAGCTCGTGACCTGGCCGGAGGTCCACCGGGTCAGCTCCTGCACCTGCCCGCGCTGGAACCACAGCCCGGCGGTCACGAACAGCACGAACACGGCGATCGCGAGCCACAGCCCGACGGCGATCCGGACCGGCCTGGGCGTCGCGTCGTCCTTCAGCGGTCCGGTCACAGCGCCTGCTCACGGGTGAGGTACTCGGAGGACTGCCGGAAGAACATCATCGCCAGGCCGCCCAGCGCGATCACGACGACGACCAGCCCGAGCAGGTTGTCCACGACCAACTGGAAGAACAGCGCGATCATCAGCGTGATGAACAGCCCGGTCCGGCTCTTGCGGACGCCCTGGCGGACCCGGTTGCCGAGCAGGACCGCGATGGCGGCCAGCAGGACGTTCACCCCGAGCGCCACGAGCAGCACGACGTTGACGGCGGAGGCGACCTGGTCCGGCGTGAACTCCGGGTTGAGGCCGGCCTTCACCTGGGCGTCGACCAGCACCTGCCGGTTGACCCACAGGTAGACCGAGGTGAGCACGACGAACGCCATGCCGACGACGACGAGCCAGAAGCCCGCGGTGATCGTGCCTGGGGCGTCCGGTTGCTTCGGAGACGTCACGGTCGGAACTTAGGGCCGCAGGAAGTCGGTGTCCACCGTGACGCGCGTCCTGAAGTGCGCGGACGCCCGCCACATCAGCACGACCGCGGTGGCGTCCAGTCCGGCGGTGACGACCGTGACCGCCAGGTCCACCGGCCGCAGCACCACGCCGACCTCGGCGGCGAGCCCGCTCGCCCACGCGACCACCCGGAACAGACCGAAGAGGACGGACGCGGCACCGAGGACGGTCAGCACGATCCGCGCCCAGTTCTTCCCGCGCGCCATGGCGTTCGCGAGCCGGGTGTAGGCCAGCAGGACCGCGGTGACGATCAGGAGTCCGAAGAGGATCCCGCCGTTCACGCCGGCGTCGATCTGGTCCTGGCCCATCTCCGGGTTCTGCCGCCGGGCCTCCGCGACCAGCGTCTCCCGGTCGAACAGCTCGGCGACGAAGCGCAGCATCCCGAGCAGCGCGCTGGAGATCCACAACCAGCGCGCCGCGTCGACGAGCTTCGGGACGGGCCGCGGTGTGGTTACCGGTCCAACCACCGCGCGGCTTCCACGGCCCAGTAGGTCAGCACGATGTCCGCACCGGCCCTGCGGATGGCCGTGAGCGACTCCAGGACCGAGCGCTCGCGGTCGATCCAGCCGTTCGCGGCGGCCGCCTCGATCATCGAGTACTCGCCGGAGATCTGGTACGCCGCAACGGGAACGTCCGAGATCTCGGCCACGGACCGCAGCACGTCCAGGTACAGCAGCGCGGGCTTGACCATGACCATGTCCGCGCCCTCGGCGAGGTCCAGCTGCACCTCGCGGATCGCCTCGCGGGCGTTGGCGGGGTCCTGCTGGTAGGTCTTGCGGTCACCCGCGAGCTGCGACTCGACGGCGTCGCGGAACGGGCCGTAGAACGCGGAGGCGTACTTGACCGCGTAGGCGAGGATGCCGGTGCCGGTGAAGCCCGCCGCGTCCAGGGCGTTGCGGATGAACGCGGTCTGGCCGTCCATCATGCCGCTGGGGCCGACGACGTGGGCACCGGCACGCGCCTGGGCCACGGCCAGCTCGCCGTACGCCTCCAGCGTCGCGTCGTTGTCCACGGTGCCGTCGGGGGCGAGCACGCCGCAGTGGCCGTGGTCGGTGAACTCGTCCAGGCAGCAGTCCGACATGAGCACGGTGCTGTCGCCCAGCTCCGAGCGCAGGTCGGCCAGTGCGACGTTGAGGACGCCGCCGGGGTCGGTGCCGGCGGAACCGACGGCGTCGCGCTCGGTGGGCACGCCGAACAGCATGATGCCGCCGACACCTGCCTGCACGGCCTCGACTGCGGCTTTGCGCAGCGAGTCACGGGTGTGCTGGAGGACGCCGGGCATGCTCGTGATCTCGGCCGGCTCGCGCAGGCCCTCCTTGACGAACATCGGCAGGATCAGCTGCCTGGGGCGCACCTCGGTCTCGGACACGAGGCGGCGCATGGCGGGCGTCGTGCGCAGACGCCTGGGCCGGTGCAGTGGGTACATCGCTTGACTCCCTGACTTCGAGAGAGTCGAAGGGGCCACCCAAAAGGATCTTGGAGTGGCCCCGACGGCTTCAGTGTCTTCTAGCTCCTGCGCAGGCGCTTGGTCTTGCGGGGAGGAGGCAGCGCTCCCTCGGCGCGCAGCCGGGCGGCGTGGGCGGCCAGCGCGTCGACCAGCGCGGGCACGTTCGCCTCCTCGGGCTGCACGTCGACCCGGAGGCCGAACTCCCGCGCCGTCTCGGCGGTCTGCGGGCCGATGCACGCGACGAGCGTGCGGGCGTGCGGCTTGCCCGCGATGCCGACCAGGTTCCGCACGGTCGACGACGAGGTGAAGCACACCGCGTCGAAGCCACCGGACTTGATCATCTCGCGGGTGTCGGCGGGCGGCGGGGCCGCACGCACGGTGCGGTACGCCGTCACGTCGTCGATCTCCCAGCCACGGTCGCGCAGGCCGGCGGCCAGCGTCTCGGTGGCGATGTCGGCCCGCGGCAGCAGCACGCGGTCGACCGGGTCGAGGATGTCGTCGTAGGGCGGGAAGTCGTTCAGCAGGCCCTCGGACGACTGCTCACCGGACGGCACGAGCTCGGGGATGATGCCGAACGAGCGCACCTTCGCGGCCGTGGCCTCACCGACGCAGGCGATCTTCACGCCGGAGAACGCACGGGCGTCCAGGCCGAACTCGCGGAACTTCTCCCACACCGCGCGGACGGCGTTGGTCGAGGTGAAGATGACCCACTGGTAGCGGCCGTCGACCAGACCCTTGACCGAGCGTTCCATCTGCGCGGGGCTGCGCGGCGGCTCGACCGAGATCGTCGGCACCTCGACGGCGATCGCGCCGTGCGAGTGCAGGCGCTCGCTCATCGCACCGGCCTGCTCCTTGGTCCGCGGGACCAGCACGCGCCAGCCGTACAGCGCCCGCGACTCCCACCAGGAGAGCTTCGAGCGGGCAGCGGCGGCGGCACCGACCGTGACGACCAGCGGGCCGCCCAGGTCACCGGCGTCCGCGGCCGCGGCGGCCAGCGTCGTGTCGATGGTGCGCTGCTGGAAACCGGTGCCCTCGGCGGTCACGGCGACCGGTGTCTGCGGCGCGAGGCCGTTCTCCACCAGGTTCGACGCGGCCTCCGCGAGGTGCGAGCCGGTCGCGTGCAGCACGAGCGTGCCGGGCGCGGACGCGAGTCCGGCCCAGTCCGTCACCGTGCGCACGTCGACCTCGGTGTGCACGCCACCGAGCGCGACACCCGCGTACGCCGGTACCGCGGTGCCCGAGGGCACGCCGGGTACGACGTCGAACGGGATCGTCGACTTCGCGACGGCCTGCGCTTCCTTCACGACCGAGTCGAGCGTCAGCGGGTCACCCGCGACGAGGCGAACCACGGTCGCGCCGTTCTTCGCCTCGTTCACCAGGTCCTTGGCCACGTCGGCGGACTCACCGACGGCGGGGCGGACCTCGACTCCCTCGGCCACGGTCGCGAGGACGTCCGCGGGGACGTCCGGGTCGGTCACCACGAGCTCCGCCCTGGTGAGCAAGTCGCGGGCCCGGACCGTGAGCAGCCCGGTGTCGCCTGGGCCGGAGCCCACGAAGGCGATGCGTCCGGGGGTCTTGCGTGCGCGGGTCATCAGGGCACTCCCCATCGATTACGCCTCTGGGCCGCTGAGCACCGCGGCCCCGAGGTCGAGCAACTCGGCGGCCAGCGCCCGGCCGAGTCCCTCAGCTTCGGTCAAGTCACCGGTGGCGGACGCGCGGAGGAGATCGTTCTCCGGCGTCGCTGCGACCCCGCGCAGGGAAAGTCGGTACACGACCTTGCCCTCGTCGTCGAGGTCTTCCACCACATCGGCCAGCGCGCCGACCGGCGCGCTGCAGCCCGCTTCGAGCGCGGCCAGCATGGCGCGCTCAGCGGTCACAGCGGCCCGGCTGGCCGAATCGTCCAAAGTGGACTGGATCAGGTGCTCGGCATCGACGTCGTCGATCCGGCACTCGACTGCCAACGCACCCTGCGCGGGTGCGGGAAGCATCTGGATGGGCTCCAGGTTCTCGGTGATCTCGCTCGTGCGACCGAGGCGCGCGATGCCGGCACGGGCCAGCACCACCGCGTCGAGCTCGCCCTTGCGGACCTTGCCGATGCGGGTGTCCACGTTGCCGCGCAACGGAACGATGTTCAGCCCGAGGCCCAAGGCCTCCAGCTGGGCCGCGCGGCGCGGGGAACCGGTGCCCACAGTGGACCCCGGCGGCAGCTCGCCGAGCGTGAGGCCGTCGCGCGCCACCAGGGCGTCGCGCGGGTCCTCGCGCAGCGGCACGGCCGCGAGCACCAGACGGGGGTCCGGCGCGGTCGGCAGGTCCTTGTAGGAGTGGACAGCGATGTCGATCTCGTTGCCGGCGAGCGCGTCGCGCAGGGCGGACGTGAAGACGCCGATGCCGATCTGCGCGATGGGTGCGTCGGAGAGGTCACCCGGCGTCTTGACGACGACGATCTCGACCTGGGCTCCGGCAGCCTTGAGCGCCTCGGCCACGGTCCCCGTCTGGGCAAGCGCCAGCGCGCTGCCACGGGTACCGATCCGTAGGGTGCGGGTCACCGCGTTTCACCATCCACAGGAGCTTGCTTGGTCTGACTGACAACCCCAGGCGACTGGGGGTCGAGCCCGAACAGTTCGCGGAGAGCCTCCGCGTAGCCGGTCCCACCGGGCGAGGTGGCGAGCTCCTTCACCCGGACGGTCGGCGTGTGCAGGAGCTTGTCTACAACGCGGCGCACCGTCTTGGCCAATTCGCCGCGTGTCGCCGGGTCCAGTTCGGGAAGTCGCGAATCAAGGCGGAGCAGCTCGGCGTCGACCACCTCGGCCGCCCGCTTGCGCAGTGCCGTGACGGTCGGCGTGACCTCGGCGGACCGCTGCGTGGCCAGGTACGCCTTCACCTCGTCGGCGACGAGCTGGGCGGCCATCCGGGCGTCCACGCCGGCGGGGGCGTCGGAGAGGCGCCGCTGCAACGTTTCCAGGTCCACCACACGAACGTTCGGCAACCCGGCCGCGGCCGGGTCGACGTCCTTGGGCAGGCCGAGGTCGCACACGACGAGCGGGCGCGTGCGGGTGCCGATGTGGTCCGCGCGGACCACCGTGTCGACCGACCCGGTGCACGCGAAGACGATGTCCGCGAGATCGATCTCCACGGTCAGCGCGGAGAGGTCCACGGCCAGCGCGGGCACGCCGTCGGCCTGCAGCGAAGTGGCGAGACGCACACCGTTGGCCTGCGTCCGGTTCGCGATCACGACCTCGCCGATGCCCGCCCTGCGCAGGTGCGCGGCGGCCAGGCCGCCCATGGCGCCCGCGCCGACGAGCAGCGCGCGCTTGCCCACGAGGGTGCCCAGCTCGGCCTCGGCGTCACCGAGCGCCTCGGACACGACCGACGCACCCGCGTGGTCGATCCCGGTCTCGGAGTGCACGCGCTTGCCGACACGCAGCGCGTTCTGGGTGAGCTCGTGGACGGTCCTGCCGACGGTGCCCGCCTCGTCCGCCGCCGCGTACGCGCCGCGCAGCTGGCCGAGGATCTGGGCCTCGCCGACGACCATCGAGTCGAGGCCCGCCGCGACGGAGAACAGGTGCTCGACGGCGGCGGCGGCGTAATGGACGTAGAAGTGCTCGTACAGCGACTGCGGGTCGACCTGGGCGTGCTGGGCCAGCACGTCGACGACCTCGGACATGCCGCCGTGGAACGACTCGACGACGGCGTAGACCTCGACCCGGTTGCAGGTCGACAGGACCATCGCCTCGGAGACGCTCGGGGCGGCGAGCAGCTGGCCGAGTACCTTGGGCAGGTCCGGTTCGGCCACGGTGACGCGTTCGAGGACCGGGACGGGTGCGGTGCGGTGCGAAAGACCGACTACGAGCACGCTCATGCACTCACCACGTCTGCCGGAGCCGTCTGGCTCACGCTCACGGGCGAATCACCATCCCGTCCACACCGAGTCCGTTGTTGCCTGCCGAGCCGATCCCCGCCGAAACGCTGGCAGCCTCGTCCGCACGTCGAGCGACGTGGAACGACAGGATCTGCATCTCGACCGCCAAGTCAACCTTGCGCACCTCGACGTTGTCTGGAACCTGGAGGACAACCGGTGCGAAGTTCAGAATGCACTGCACGCCCGCAGATACCAAACGGTCGCAAACCGACTGAGCGGCGGGCGGCGGCGTCGCGATCACGCCGATCGACACCTCGCGCTCGATGCACACGTCGGTGATCTCGTCGATGTGGTTGACGGGAATGCCCCCAACAGGCACTCCGACGAGATCGGCGTCCACGTCGAAGAGCGCGGTGACCGGGAACCCGCGGCCGGGGAAGCCGCCGTAGTTGGCCAGAGCGTGACCAAGGTTACCGATGCCGACGACGGCCACGGAGTGGTTGCGGGTGAGGCCGAGGATGCGCTCGATGTGGCTCACGAGGACCTCGACGTCGTAGCCGACGCCCCTCGTGCCGTACGAGCCGATGTAGCTCAGGTCCTTGCGGAGCTTGGCCGCGTTGACGCCCGCGGCCTGGCTGAGCTCCTCGCTGGAGACGGCGGTCACACCCTGCTCCGACATGCCGGACAGGACGCGGAGGTACACGGCGAGCCGGGCCACGGCGGCCTCGGGGATCGCACGGGCGCGCTCCCTGTCGGCGGGCTCCAGAGGGGTGGCGGACGTCTCACCTTCGCCCCGCTGTGCTGCCACGCGTCCGACCTCCGGGTGTGCTCCACCGCAGGGACCCCGCGGCGTTGGTGACACCCACACCGTACCGCTTGTGAACGCATGCACAAAGTCGGCGCTCGCCGATCAGGGCGGCGGTGACGGGCTGTGACCAGCGCTTCCTTCGCCCATGATCATTACGGGTGAGCGCCTACTCGACGGTGAAGGTGACCGAGTGCCATCCCGTCGCACCGTCGGGAACCGGGTCGAGCCGCGCCTGGTCCTGGGTGAACCCGGACTTGTCGGTGGCCCGGCACTCGGCCGTGTGGCTGCCGGGCCGCAGGTCCACCTCGGCCCGCCACATCCGCCACGTGCTGTCGCTGACGTCGGCGGCGAGCTCGGCCTCCTGCCACGGTCCGCCGTCAACCCTGACCTCCACCTTGGCCACGCCCGTCGGCTGCGCCCACGCCGTGCCCGCGAGCACGGTCTTGCCGCGGACCCTGTCCATCCGGCCGGGACGGTCGATCCGCGAGGAGGTCTTGATCGGCGCCCTGGTCGCCCAGCCGCGGGGGATCCAGTAGCCCTGCTCCTTCTCGAACGTGGTCACGTTGAGGTCGGTGACCCACTTGGTGGCCGACACGTACCCGTAGAGCCCCGGCACGACGAGCCGCGCCGGGAAACCGTGCTCGGCGGGCAGCGGTTCACCGTTCATGCCGATCGCGATCATGCCGCGCTCCAGCACGTAGTCGAGCGGGCTGCCCGCGGTGAACCCGTCGTCGCTGGTGCTGAACAGCTGGTCGGCGCCCGCCTTCACGCCGGCCTCGCGCAGCACGTCGCCGATCGGCACGCCGATGAACCGCGCCGTGGAGATGTAGGGGCCGCCGATCTCGTTGGACACGCAGGTCAGCGTGACGACCTCTTCCTTGAGCTCGCGTTTGCGCAGCTCGTCGAACGTCAGCACCATCGGGCGCTCGACCATGCCGTGGACCCGCAGCGCCCACTCCTCCGCGCGGATCCTGGGCACGCTCAGCGCCGTGTCGATCCGGTAGAAGTCCTTGTTGCCGGTGATGAAGCTCGGGGTGCCGTCCTTGACGAAGTCCGCGTTGAACGGCGGCTCCGGCGCGGGCGTCGCGGCCTTGAGCTCGCCGATCGCCTGCCGCGAGCCCTCGACGTCGGTCCGGCTGCCGAACACCTGCCCCGCGATCCCGGCGACGGCCGCGAGCCCGGCCGTGACGAGGAAGTCCCGCCGCGAGCCGCTCTGCTCGCTCTCCCGGTGCAGGTAGCGGAACACGTAGAGCCCGGCGGCGAGGCTGGCCACCGGCGCCAGCACGCTGAGCTGACCGACGTCCGGCCTGCTCAGCACGGCCGCGATGCCCACCACGCCGAGCGCGACGGCCACCACGGACCCCGGCGTGGCGCTGGTGCGGCTCAGCAGCCCCGCCGCGACGCCCACACCGGCCAGGACCAGCGCCATGCCGGTGAGCAGCACGAGCTTGTCGTAGGTGCCGAACGTGCTGACGGCGAAGTCCTTGAGCCACGACGGCGTGAGGTCGATGGCCGCGTTGCCGACCGCGAGGTACGGCGACGAGCCCAGCCCCACGAAGGCGGCGACCAGGTGCCCGGCCGCGAGCGCGGCGACGACGGCGAGCAGACCGGTGAGAGCGGCCTTGGCGGGCTTCATGCTCCTCATTCGACACCTGTCCGGCCCCGGTGCGCACGGCTCGTAAGGGGTCGGTAATCAGCTCGTGCCGACTTACGCTCGTCGCGTGACCGACAGGCCGTGGGCCGAAGCGGACTACGTGGCGTACCTGGAGACCGAGCGCGCGCACTACGCGTGGGCCATGCGGCACTACGCCGGACTACCCAGGCCGGATCGCGGGCGGGTGACGTGCCGGCGGCTGCGCGGCTCGCGGCCGGTGGGCCGGTCACCACGCCGACTCAGCGCCGCCGCATCCCCGGCCGACTTGTCCCGCCGCCATGACGCCTCGTCGAACTCGACCCAGCGCGCGTCCGACCCGCCGCGCCAGACCCGGTCCAGCACCACCGCGCCGCGTCTGACCTGGCCCGAAACGGCGTCCCGGTCTACCGGACCCGGCGCCGCCACGCCATCGTCGCCGCCACGGCCCCGGCCAGCGCTCCCACGCCCAGCACGGACGGCACGCCGATCTTGGCCGCCTTGCGGCCGGTGCGGAAGTCGCGGATCTCCCAGCCCTTGCGGCGGGAGATCTCGCGCAGCTGCGAGTCGGGGTTGACCGCCACCGCCGTGCCGACCACGGACAGCATCGGCACGTCGTTCGACGAGTCCGAGTAGGCCGTGCACCGCCGCAGGTCGAGGCCTTCCTTGGCGGCCAGGGACCGGACCGCCTGCGCCTTGGCCTTGCCGTGCAGCAGGTCGCCGACGAGCCGGCCGGTGTAGATGCCGTCGGCCGACTCGGACACGGTGCCGAGCGCGCCGGTCAGGCCCAGGCGGCGGGCGATGATCTGGGCCAGCTCGACCGGGGTGGCGGTGACCAGCCACACCCGTTGACCCGCGTCGAGGTGCATCTGGGCCAGTGCCTGGGTGCCCTTCCAGATGCGGTCGGCCATCAGCTCGTCGTAGATCTCCTCGCCCAGCGACACGAGCTCGCCGACGCTGCGCCCGGCCACGAACGACAGCGCCTGTTCGCGCGAGGCCTTCACCGAGGACGGGTCCTCGCGGCCGCCGACGCGGAACTTGAGCTGCTGCCAGACGAAACCGGCCAGGTCGGACGTCGAGAAGTACTTGCGCGCGGCCAGGCCGCGGGCGAAGTGGAAGATCGACGCGCCCATCATCATCGTGTTGTCGACGTCGAAGAACGCGGCGGCCGTCAGGTCCGTCGGCACCGCCAGCGAGGCTTCGAGCTCGGGCGCGGCGGCAGCGGCGGCCAGGGCCGCTTCGGCCGACGCCTCGCCCGCGAGTTCGGCCAGCCGGTCGCTCTCCACCTCACGCTTGCCTGCCATGTGACAAGCCTAGCGATCTGGTCCGTCCGCGAGCCTGCAACTGCGCCGAAGCCGATTCCAAGTCGAGACGCCGGTCAGCCGAAGCTGATCCCCGGCAGCAACGGCAGCGAGATGCTCGGCAGCGGCAACGGCAGCGGGATCGTGATCCCCGGCTTCGACGGCGACGGCGGCGTGGACGTACCCGGCTGCCCGGACGGAACGGGCGCCGACGGCAGCCCCGGCGTCACGGACTGCGTGGGCAGCACCGGCGGCTGCGCGGACCCGGAGGGCACCGGCAAGCCGGACGGCGTGGGGTTCACCGACGACTCGCGGCCGGGCGTCGTGCGCGGGTCGGCCACCGCGGAGCAGTCGTCCTTCGACGGCACCGGTCCGAGCGGGTCCGACGAGCCGCTCACCACGGCGGCGCACGAGGCGCGGGCGGCCAGGTCGTGGGCGCGCTGGGCGATCGACGCGAGCAGCCACATGGTCGTGTCGGCGTGCTCGCCGGCGTCACCGGGCAGCCGCGGCCGCAGCGTGCCGAGCTTCTCGTACTGGTCGAGGGCCCAGTCGCGCAGCGACGGCAGCACGGTCTTGTCGGAGGAGGTGCCGTACGCGGTGAGCTGGCGCGCGCCCTCCACGGCGTCGGCGTCCAGGTCGGCGAGGGCGGTGAGCTGGCTGGCGGAGTCCGCGCCGCGGTCGGCGAGGGTCTCCATCTCGGTCACGCGGGAGGCGGCGAACTCCAGGTGCTTGAGCGCACGGGACTCGTCGTCGAAGGTCAGGCCGAGCGAGGCGCCCTCGGCGGTGCGCTTCACGCCGTAGAGCGGGTCTCCGGGGAGCGCGTCACGGCTGAGCAGCACGCTCATGCCACCGAGCGACATCAGCAGGCACAGGACGGCGGCGGCCGCGACCGCTAATCGGCCACGCGCTCCCACGCGTCTTACCGACGGCAACACCAGCGGCCGCTCCTGCGGTGGCGCGGTGAGGACGCGCCGTCTCATCCGCTCGCGCGTCTCGGCGTCCGGGCCGACGTCCATGCCGCGGAGCAGCTCGACCACCGCCAGCTCCTCCGCGAACGAGTCACCCCCGACCGGCTGAGGGCCGCCTTCCACGGCACGGGCGAAGCGCTCGTGCTCTGTCTGCCGCCACCGCGGTGTTCTTCCCTTGCCGTCCATCTCAGCCCGAGTAACGAAATTGATCTTCTTTGGGTTACGCGCCTGCGATCACGATCACCGCAACCACGACGGGAGGATCTGTGCGAGCCGCCGCACGGCCCGGTGCTGCAACGCCTTCACGGCGCCCTCGTTGCGGTCCATGAGCTCCGCGACCTCGGACACCGACTTGCCCTCGATGAACCTCAGCCGGATGCACTCCTGCTGGTCGTCCCCCAGCTGGGAGACGCAGCGGAGCAGCTCGGCGTTGGTCGCCTCGGTCATCACTTCCTGTTCGGGGCCGCTGGTCTCCTCGCGGTTGTCCTGCAGCTCCGCCGTCGTGACCTCCAGCCGGTAGCGACTGGACTTCACGTGGTCATACACGATGTTGCGGGCGATCGTCACGAACCACGCGCCGACGTCACGGCCCTGGTAGCTGACCGATCCGATGCTGCGCAGCGCGCGCAAGAACGTCTCACTGGTCACGTCCTCGGCGAACGCGCGATCGCCGCCCACCCGGAAGAGGACGTAGCGGAACACCATGTCGACGTAGTTGTCGTAAAGCACCCCGAACGCGTCGGTGTCACCCTCTTGGGCGGCCCTGACGAGCTGCCACGGCTCGTCGCCTGCGTCGTCGTGCTGACCCCCCGTCATGGTCCGGGTGGTCCTGATCGTCGGTCGTGCCCGCGCGGTCATCGGCTCGCGGCACCTCCACAGAGTCGCCGTGGCGGCAGCATACGTGTTGTTACTCCGTAGTAGGTAGTGGGCGGGTTGTGATGTGAGGACGCACGAACCGCGTATTCGTGACGCCGGCCAGGCGTGGAAGACTGCCCGGAGCGCCCTGTTGTTCATGAGGAGGCCATGTTGACTTCCGCTCGCAATGTCGCAGATCTGGTCCGCACGTCGGCACAGCGGGGGCCTGGCCACGTCGCCCTCGTCGACGTCGCGAGCGGTAAGAGCCTCACGTGGGAAACCATCGACGGTGCGGTCGACGCTTTCGCCCGCCGTTTGGCCGATTCCGGTCTCGAACCCGGCGACCGAGTGGCGGTACGGCTGCCCACCTGCCCCGAGTTCGTGGTCGCCGTGTTCGGCGTGCTGCGCGCGGGCGGTGTCGTGGTGCCGGCCGGTCCCGGCAACCCGCCGCGCGAGCTGCAGCGCATCCTGGCCGACTCCGGTGCCGCGTTCCTGGTCGGCGACGGCGAGGGATCCGACGCCACCGTGCTCGACCTGCCCGACGTCACGGCGACCGCCGAGCCGTTCGAGGCGGTCCGCGGCGGCGAGGACCTGGCCGTGCTCGGCTACACCTCCGGCACCTCGGGCGTGCCGCGCGGCGCGATGCTGTCGCACCGGGCGCTGCTCGCGAACGTCGCCCAGTGCGCCTCGCTGCGTCCCGCCCCCGTGACGGCGGGCGACCGGGTGCTGCTCGCGCTGCCGCTGTTCCACGTCTACGGCCTCGGACCCGGCCTGCTGCAGGTCGCGGGCGCGGGCGCCACGGCCGTGCTGCTGGAGCGCTTCGACCCGGACACCGCGCTCGACGTGATCGAGCAGCACCGGATCACCACGATGGTCGGCGTGCCGCCGATGTACCGGGCGCTGCTGGCGCACCCGGTCGAGGTGCTGCGCGAGAAGCTCGCCACGGTCCGGCTCTTCACCTCCGGCGCCGCACCGCTGCCGGCCGCGCTCATCACCGAGATGCGCACAGCGGTCGGCATCCCGGTCTTCGAGGGCTACGGCCTGACCGAGACGGGCCCGGTGCTGACGTCCACGCTGGTCGGCGGTGTGCCGAAGCCGGGGTCGGTCGGCCAGGCGCTGCCCGGCGTCGAGATCCGGCTGGTCGACACCGACGGCTCTGTCCTCGACATCGACGAGGACGAGCCGGGCACGGGACTGGTGTCCGCGAAGGGCGACAACCTGTTCTCCGGCTACTGGCCCGACGGCGCGCACGGGCCGGACGCGTCCGGCTGGTTCCGCACCGGCGATGTCGGCTTCATCGACGCCGACGGTGACCTGCACCTGGTCGACCGGGCCGGCGACCTGATCATCGTCAACGGCTTCAACGTCTACCCGCACGAGGTCGAGCAGGTGCTCTGCGAGCTACCGGCCGTGCTGGAGGCGGCGGCGGTCGGCGTGCCGGACGAGCGGACCGGCGAGTCGGTGAAGGTCGTCATCGTGCTGCGCGACGGGCAGGAGCTCACCTCCGACGAGGTCGTGGCGCACTGCGCGGCCCGGCTGGCGAAGTTCAAGGTGCCGGCGTCGGTGGAGTTCGCGCCCGCGCTGCCGCACTCGCCGACCGGCAAGCTGGCCCGTGCCGTGCTGCGCAAGCCGCTGGGGGCCTGAGATGCACCACGTGACCGTCATGGGCCGCAAGGACTGCCACGCGTGCGAGGTCGCCCAGGCCGAGATCGCGCGCATCTGCGGCGAGACCGGCGCGACCTGGTCCGTCGAGGACGTCGACACGAACCCGGAGTGGCGGGCCGAGTACGGCGACCAGGTGCCGGTGTTCCTCGTCGACGGGATCGAGCACGGGTACTGGCAGGTCGAGGAGGACCGCCTGCGGGCAGCGCTAGCCGAGTAGTCCCAGCTCACGCCAGCCGTGCTCGCCCGCGGGGGTGAGCACGACGGCGCGGCTCGTGCCGACCCGCCGGACCCAGCCGCGGCCGAGGAACTCGGCGCACAGGTGGGCCCCGGCGGCACCGGCGACGTGCGGCACGCGTTCGGTCCAGTCCAGGCACGCCCTGCTGACCTGATGTGTCGACGGCGTGAAGCTGAGCTGTCCCAGCCACGCCAGGCCGTGGTCGGTGACGGCCAGGTCGGCGGTCAGCACGCCCAGCCCCAGCAGGCCGGTCTTGAGCGCGATGCCGAGCTGACCGGCGAGGTGGTCGTAGCAGGTCCGGCCGCGTGCCATGGCCTCGGACGCGGAGGCCGCCCTGAGCGTGCGCGGCCGTGGCCGCGGCCCGGCGAACGCGGTCATCGACTCCAGCAGCTCGGCGACGTGCGGGCCCGCGAGCGAGACGTACCGGTGCCGGCCCTGGCGGTGCTCCACGAGCAGTCCGCCGTCGACCAGCCTGGTCAGGTGCTCGCTGGCGGTCGAGGGCGCCACCCGCGCGTGCCGGGCGAGCTCGGTCGCGGTCCAGGCCCGGCCGTCCAGCAGCGCGGAGCAGAACGCGGCCCGCGTGCCGTCCGCCAGCAGCGCGGCCACCTGCGCCAATGCCTCCATGTCCGCCATTCTGCGCCCGTGACGCTTCGGCCGGCGCCGAAGCGTCACGGCCCTAGCGTGCTGACCATGACCGAGAAGCTGCTGACCCTGCCCGTGCCGCACGTCCCCGCGGGTGAGAGCGGGGTGGCGTGGCTGCGCTCCACCGTCGTCCGCTTCAGCAACGGCACCGAGCACGCCCGCCGCCGCGCGCTCACGACCGCCTTGCTGGAGGGTGTCGACGCCACCACGCTCGACGAGCTGGCCGCGCAGGTCCTGCCGGGCGCGCTGGACGACGTCGCGGTGATCGCGCCGAGCTACCAGCCGCACGAAGACATCACCTCAGCGGCTGACAGGGCCGTGGAACGTCTGGTGGCCCGGCACGGGCGCACGGAGACCACCGCGGCCCGGATCGGGCTCCTGGTGCAGGCCTGGGCCGCAACGCGGGCGTTCGCCGGGCACCTGACCGCCGGGAACCCGGCTCCCCCGGTCCCGCTGACCCGCCGCGAGACCGCCGCGGGCGTGGTCGAGGTCGACCTCACCGGCCACCCGTTCGGCCACGGCGCGCACGCGTGCCCCGGCCGCGAGCTCGCCACGAAGATCGCCAAGAACATGGCGTTCCGCGCCCTGCACCACCGCGACGAGCCGTTGCTGCTGCCGAACGCCTGGGACCACGCCACCGCCGTCGCGCTCCAGGAGGCCGGCTACCTCGCCGTCGGCACGACGAGCTTCGGGGTGTCGGCCGCGCACGGCGTGCCGGACGCGTCCGGACTGGCCGAGGAGCCCACCCGCACCCTCGCCCGCCTGCTCACGACCCTGCCGTGCCCGGTCACCGCCGACGTCGAGGCCGGCTTCTCCGCCGACCCCGGCGAGGTCGCCGAGTACGTCGCCTCGCTGGGCGTGTCCGGGGTGAACCTGGAGGACGGCCGCGCCGACCACCTCGCGGACCCGGCCCACCAGGCCGAACTCGTCGCGGCGGTCAAGCGGCGCTGCCCCGGCGTGTTCGTGAACGCCCGCGTCGACACGCACTGGCTCGGCATCGACGCGACGCTGCCCGAGGTGCTGACTCGCGCGGAGCACTACCTCGCCGCCGGCGCCGACGGGATCTTCGTGCCGCGCCTGCCGCTGCCGGACGTGGCGGCGTTCACGGCCACGTTCGACGCGCCGCTGAACGTGCTGGCCGGGGAGCCGGTGCGGCGGCTGGCCGACCTGGGCGTGCGGCGGATCAGCACGGGCTCGCAGCTGTTCCGCGCCGCCCGCGCCGCGGCCGTGGCGACCGCTGACGCCCTGCTCAGCCCAGGAACACGTTCCGGCGCTGCGTGAGCAGCCGGTACAGCGTCTGCTGGATCGTCTCGCGCACCTGGTCGGTCAGGTTGAACACCAGCATCGGGTCGTCGGCGGCGTTCTCGCCGAAGGCGTCCGTGCGGATCGGCTCACCGAACTCGATGTACCACTTCGACGGCAGCGGGATCGCGCCCAGCGGCCCCAGCAGCGGGAAGAACGGCGTCACCGGGAAGTACGGGAAGCCGAACAGCCGCGCCAGCGCCTTGATGTCGCCGATCATCGGGTAGATCTCCTCGGCACCGACGATCGAGCACGGGATGATCGGCGTGCCGGTCTTGAGCGCCGCCGCCACGAACCCGCCGCGGCCGAAGCGCTGCAGCTTGTAGCGGTCCTTGAACGGCTTGCCGATGCCCTTGAAGCCCTCCGGCCACACGCCCACCAGCTCGCCGGACGACAGCAGCCGCTCGGCGTCCGGGTTGCACGCGAGCGTCTGCCCCGACTTGCGGGCCAGCGCGCCCAGCACCGGCGTGCGGAACACCAGGTCGGCGCCCAGCATGCGCATGTGCCGCTGCGCCGGGTGCTCGGACGCGATGCCGAACGACGTCATCAGCGCGTCGAGCGGCAACGTGCCGGAGTGGTTCGCCACGATCAGCGCGCCACCGTCCGCCGGGATGTTCGACATGCCGATCGTCTCGACCCGGAACCACTTCTCGTACAGCGGCTTGAGCGGCGGCATCAGCACGTTCTCGGTCAGGTCGCGGTCGAACCCGAACTCGTCGACCTGGTAGTCGCCCGTGATCCGCCTGCGCGCGAACGCCAGCAGGTCGGCCAGCCTGCGTTCCCAGTCCGGCGGCGCGGACCGGTGCTGCTCCGGCTCCGGGACCACCTCGACGTGCCGCGCTCTGCGTGCGGCGTCGCGCTCCGGGTCGTGCAGCGGGATAACGCGTGCACCTGCCACTGCGTTCATCTCCTCAGGCAAAGATCAGCGGAAACGAGCTGCCGCGTCGAGGATTCCCCGTTCCGCGGCGTCGATCGTCTCCTGGTCGACGAGCGGCTTGAGACCCCGGCCACTCACGTAGTCGTCGAAGGCCTGCTGGGTGGTCCACCGCGGCGTGAACCCGAACTCCTCCTTCAGCAGGGTGGTGTCAACCACGCGCCCCCAGTTGAGGAACCTCATCTGGTCGGGCGAGAAGTCGACGAGCCGGGCGCTCCGGAAGAAGCCGCCGACCGTGGGCACGGCCATGCTGGGCACCGGCAGGTTCAGCCTGCCCGCCCTGCGGATGGCCTGCGACAACAGCAGCACGCCGTCGCCGCCCACGTTGAACACGCCCGGCAGGTCGTGCAGCGTCGCGCGTTCGAGGACGGCGAGCGCGTCCTCGGAGTGCAACAGCTGCACGCGCGCGTCGTAGCCCAGGACCGTGGGCACGACCGGGAGCGCGAAGTAGCGGGTGAGGACCGTGTCGATGCGCGGCCCGATGAAGTTGGTGAAGCGCAGCGTGGTCACGTTCACGTCCGGCCTGCGGCGGCCGAACCCGCGCACGTACCCCTCGACCTCGACCGCGTCCTTGGCGTAACCGGACGACGGCAGGTCCTTGGGCCCCATGTCCTCGGTGAACACCGCCGGGTCCCGCGAGCTCGACCCGTATACGGCGCTCGTGGACTTCACGACGAGCTTGCGCACCTTCGGCGACTTCTGGCACGCGGCCAGCAGCTGCATGGTGCCGATGACGTTCATCTCCTTCATCACCGTGCGGCCGGTGGGCCCGGCCGGGTTGGCGGTGACGGAGGCGTGGACCACCGTGTCCACGTTCGCCGTGGCGATGACCTTGCTGATCAGCGGGTTGCGGATGTCGGCCCGCACGAACTCCGCCCGTCCCATCCGGCGCAGCAGGTCACGCGGTGGCGGCTCGGTGTCGACCCCGAGCACGCGCTCGACGTCCGGGTTGGCGGCGAACCGCGCGGCGAGGTGGCCGCCGAGGAAGCGGCTGACTCCGGTGACGAGGACGACCCTGGGCGTCATGCGACTCCAAGCAGACGGGCGTGGCGATTGGTCGATGTTACAAGCCGGATGTGAAACCGAGCGGGGCCGGAACGCCGTCTTGACGCAGGTCACGCGGGCTTCACGGCCCAATCACCCGATCGGCGGCGACCGTTCCCGTGTTTCCGGGCAAGCGTCTCACTGGGTGAAATTCCGTGCCACCGCAACTACCCGGCGTGGCCGGAAAAGCAACCACCGCCGGCCCCTGCGAGAGGGACCGGCGGTGGTGAGAGCCGCACGGGCTTACTTACCGCGCTTCCTGCGCTGGACGCGAGTCTTGCGCAGCAGCTTGCGGTGCTTCTTCTTCGACATGCGCTTGCGGCGCTTCTTGATGACCGAGCCCATGCGGGTTCCTTAGCTCTAGACGTTGCTTTGACTGGCGCGCCCCAGCCTTGGCCGTGTCAAGCACGGCGCGCCGGTAAGCACGATCGGCCTACCAGTCTACCCGCTGGGGTTCGCCCGTCCTGCAACGCCCTTCAGCCGGCGTCGAAGTACGCGTTCTCGAGGTAGGCGTGCACCGCTTTCTCGGGCACCCGGAACGACTTGCCGACCCGCACAGCGGGCAGCTCACCGGAGTGCACCAGGCGGTACACGGTCATCTTCGAGACCCGCATCATCGAGGCCACCTCAGCCACGGTCAGGAACTGCACCTGAGCGAGACCAGTTCGTTCGTTCTCCTTCGCAGACATACATCACCGCATCCTTCGACACGTGTCGTGCCGTCGGTCTTCCCCACCGACGGTTCGACACGCACGTGCTGCTCTGAGAGTAGCGGGACTGGTGTGACTCCTGCGACGACCAACCGGTCAGTCCTCGTGCTGGCGGCCCAGTTCGACGGAGCGGTCGCGGGCGGACTCGATGGCGGCCAGCAGTGCGGCGCGGACGCCGTGCTTCTCCAGCTCGCGGATCGCCATGATCGTCGTACCGGCCGGCGAGGTGACCGCCTCGCGCAGGATGACCGGGTGCGACTGGCCCTGGGCCAGCATCGTCGCCGCGCCCACGGCCGACTGGATGATCAGCTGGGAGGCCAGGTCGCGCGGGATGCCGAGCAGGATGCCCGCGTCGATCATCGCCTCGACCAGGAAGAAGAAGTACGCCGGTCCGGAACCCGACAACGCCGTCACGGCGTCCTGCTGCGACTCCGGCACGACCGCGACCTTGCCCACGGTCGACAGCAGCTCCTCGACGACCTTGAGGTGCTCGGGCGTGGCGTTGGAACCGCCGGAGACCGCGCTCATCGCCGCACCGACGACCATCGGCGTGTTCGGCATCACCCGGACCACCGGCGTGCCCTCGGGCAGCCTGCGTTCGAACAGGGCGGTCGGCAGGCCCGCGCACAGCGACACGATCAGCGTGCCGGCCCGCAGCACCGGCGCGAGCTCGGTCAGCAACGGCTCGATGTCCTGCGGCTTGACGGCGACGATCAGCACGTCCGCCTTCTGCGCGGCACCGGCGACCGTCACCGCCTCGAACCCGTACTGCTCGGTGAGCGAGCGCGCACGGGCCTCGTGCTTCTCGGTGAACATCAGATCGGCGGCCGGCCGGCCGCCCTGCAGAAGCCCGGACAGCAGCGCCTCACCGATCTTGCCCGCGCCGAGCACCGCGATCTTCGTCATCGGTCAAGTCTCACACAGCCGGCGTCAGCGCCAACTGCCGTGCCTGGCACACCAGCCGGCCCGCCGCGTCGATCACGGTGGCGTCCTCGTCGAACCACTGCCCGTGCACCGCCCGGCAGCTGACGTGGATGCGCAGCCACCCCGGCACCGGCCGTGCCCGCAGCAACGCCGTCAGCTGCACCGTCGGCGACCAGCCGAAGCGGCCCAGGTTGAACGTCACCGGCATCGACAGGTCGCCCGCCAGCAGCGCGAAGTACGGGTCGGGGTGCTCGTCGATCGGCCGGGCCCACAGCTTGAACTCCAGCGGCCCGTCCGTGCGCCGGTCGAGGAACGCCGCCGACTCGCGGTCCACCCGCAGGTCGCACAGCGCGCCGACCTTGTAGGAGCCGCCCGTCGGGAACGACGCCAGCTCGATCGACCCCGGCGGCGGTGCGGCGGGCATCGCCGGCAGGTTCACGTAGTCGGCGCGGTGCTCCGGGATCCGCCCGAGCGTGACCGACGCCTCGACGCACACCTGGCCGCGCTGCTCCATCGTCACCGCGACCACCGTCGCCGTCCGCCCCGCCTTGCGCAGGTCGGTCCTGACCAGCACCGGCCCGACCTCCGGCGCGCGCAGGAACTGCGCGGCCACGGCCAGCGGGTCGCCGTCCACCGACTGCGCCGCCGCCCTCGTCATCACCGCCAGGAGGAACCCGCCGTGGGGCTTCGGGCCCACCGTCCACTCCGCGGGGAGCGAGGCGGTGAAGGTGCCGTCGCCGAGCGAGCGCACCGCGCTGGACTTCGTGAAGGTCATGAGCGGCTGACCAGCGACCGCAGGAAGAAAGTCACGTTGGCAGGCCGTTCTGCAAGTCGCCGCATGAGATATCCGTACCACTGCTCGCCGTAGGGAACATAAATGCGCGCGCCGAGCCGTACCTGCTCCTGCGGCCGCACGCCGTACAACATCTGGTACTCGAAATCCGTTTTGTCGTACCACCGGGCGCGTTCACCGATGATCTCGATCAGCCGCGGGTCGTGGGTGGCGAACATCGGGTAGCCCTCCCCGGCGAGGAGGACGTTCAGGCACCGCACGTAGTTCAGGTCGACCTCGTGCGGGTCCTGGATCGCGACCTCCGCCGGTTCCGCGTAGGCGCCCTTGACCAGGCGCACCCGGCTGCCGGGCCCGGCGAGCTGACGGCAGTCGTCCAGCGTCCGGTGCAGGTAGGTCTGCAGCACCGCCCCGACCCACGGCCAGGTTCTGCGCAGCTCGTGCAGCACCTGCAGCGTCGAGTCCGTGGTGGTGTGGTCCTCCATGTCGAGCGTGACCGTCGTCCCGCACTGCTCGGCGGCCGCGCAGATCCGCGAGGCGTTCGTCAGCGCCAGCGACCCGTCGAGCGCCTGCCCGACCGCCGACAGCTTCACGCTGACCTCGGACCGTTCGGCCAGCCCAGCGGCGTGCAGCGCGTCGAGCAACTCCAGGTAGGCCTGGACCGTCCGCTCGGCCTGCGCCTCGTCGGTGGCGTCCTCGCCTAGGTAGTCGAGCGTGACCGGCAGCCCCAGGCCGCGCACGACGCCGACCGCGTCCGCCGTCGTCTCGCCCGCCACGAACCGCTGCACGACGTTCCGGCTGACGGGTGCGCCGGCGACGAGGCGCCGGACCGTCTCGTTGCGAGACGCGGCCATGATCAACGCTCGCAGCGGGTCCACACCCGAACCCTAACCCGCTGGCCTCCGCCGCTCAGCGCACGCGGGGTCCTTTCGTGCGCCGCGGGAGTGCGGAAGCTCCCCGCGTGCGCTCAGGACCGGGCGGAGCGAGGGGTGGTGGAGGTGCCGTCGGCCGGCCAGTCGAGGTGCAGGCGGGCGAACAGCAACGCCTCCGCGAGCATCTCCCGCCGCGCCGCCGGGGTGGCCGCCCGCCGGGTGTTGACCTCCAGCACGACCTGGCCGTCGAACCCGCCGCGCGCCAGCATCTCGCACAGCTCGGCGCACGGCTGCGTGCCGCGTCCCGGAACCATGTGCTCGTCCTTGGGCGCACCGGACCCGTCGGCGAGGTGGACGTGCCGCAGCCCGTCGCCCATCCGCTTGGCCAGCTCCAGCGCGTCCATGTGCGCCGCGGCCGAGTGCGACAGGTCGAGGGTGTAGTTGCGGTGCCCGACGTCGGTCGGGTCGATCGAGGGCTTGAACGCGGTCATCTGCACCGAGCGCCCACGCCCGAGGGGCCGCTTCACCGGGAACATGTTCTCCACGGCGATCGCGATCCCGCTCTCGTCCTCCAGCTCCTCGACCAGCGCGGCGAACCCGTCCGCGTACCGGCGCTGCCACCGGAACGGCGGGTGCAGCACCACGGTCGGCGCGTTCAGGTCGGCGGCGGCCCGCACGGCCTTGCGCAGCCGTTCGACCGGGTCGGGCGACCACACGCGCTGCGAGATCAGCAGGCACGGCGCGTGCACGGCCAGCACCGGCAGGCCCGAGCGGTTCGACAACCGGTCGACGGCGCGGATGTCCTGCGACACCGGGTCGGCCCAGACCATCAGCTCGACACCGTCGTAGCCCAGCTCGGACGCGATCTCGAAGGCCGCTCCGGCGGGCTGCGGGTACACCGATGCCGTGGACAGCCCGACCGGGACGCGGGCCGTCAACTCTTCACCAGCAGCATCGCCGCTGGTGAGACGGTGACGATGAGGCCCACGAGGATGGCGAGCAGGGTGGTCTGGAGGTCGTCGGCGCGGCGGATCTTGCGGACCAGCAGCACCAGGCCCACGGTCACAGCGAGCGCGACCACGAGCGCGGCCACGGCCTGCGTGCGCCACAGGAAGTTGAAGGCGAGCCACAGCGCGGCGCCGCCGAGCACGCCGACGGCGAGCTGGCCGATCATGACCAGCCACTCCTTGGCCGGCGAGCGCTGGACGTCCTCCTCCGGCTCCTCGTCGGCCTCGGCGGCGTCGTCCAGGCCGGCCGGCCGCTCGTCGTCCTCCTCGGACTCGGAGTCGGCGAGGTAGTCGTCCTCCTGGCGGTAGACGTCGTACTCCTGCGAGTCGTCGTCGTCCACGTACGGCGCGGGGTGGGCCGCCGTCGCCTCCATCGGCGGCAGCGACAGGTCCGTCCGCTGCAGGTCGACCTCGTCGTCGCCGAACCACGCGTCGGCGTCGTTGCCGGGCAACGGCTCGGGCAGCTTCGGCGGGGCGGGCGGCACGATCAGGACCGACTCGGTCTCCAGCGCGGCGATCTGGTCGATCGGCGCCTTGGCCGGGATGCGCGGCAGCTGCTCGGTCATCGCCTCGCGGGGCGGACCGGGGACCGGCATCTGCACCGGCGGCTGACCGGGCTTCGGCGGGCGCACGAGGTTCGTGCGCGACGGCGGCGGGGCGGCCGGGTCGAGCCTCGACTCGATGCGGCCACCATCAGGGCGCGGCAGGTCCGGCCGGGACAGGTCGGCGGGGCGGGGCAGGTCCGGGCGCGAGAGGTCCGGGCGCGAGAGGTCGGGACGCGGCAGGTCCGACCGCGACACGTCGGGGCGCACGCCGTCGGGGCGGGGCAGGTCGGAACGCGACGGCTGGTCGCGGACCTGCGGCACCTGCCTGGTCTGCTCGGCGGCAGCGGCGGGCGGTGGCACGGGAGCGGGCGGAGCGGGTCTGCGCACCTGCGGCGCGACCGGCGGCTGCGGCGCGGGCAGCTGCTGCGAGGGCTGCGGCTTCGGCAGCTGCTGCGACGGCTGCGGCTGGGCGGCGGCGGGTGGCGGCGGCGGTACCGGCGGTTGGGGCTGGTAGGCGGTCCGCTCGGCGGCCGGTTCCGGCTTGGCGCGACGGCCGGTCGGTGCCGGGTCGTCGTCGCGCACGGCCATCAGCCGGCCGCTGTCGGACAGGACCCGCTCGATGATCGTCTGGGGCGCGGTCTCCGGCTGCTGGACTTCTTCGTCGTCCTCCGCGCGGCGGCGTCGCCGACGTGGCGCCTCCCCCGAGCTGCCGTATTGGGCGAGCAGCTCAGCGACAGTGCGCTGCGTGTGCTCCGATCCGCTCTCTCGACTCATCAACTCCACCGTGCCCCGGTCTGGCTGGTCCGTCCAGTATCGCCCTGGTCGGTCCCATCAGTGTGGTCCAGCCGCCGGAGGATGACACCCTCCCGGAGCGCCCACGGGCAAATCTCCAGCTGCGTGAGTGACAGGGCTCGCATGGTTGCCTCCGCGACCAGCGCGCCCGCGACGAGCTGGTGCGCACGCGACGTGCTGACACCCTCCAGCTCTGCGAGGTCACTGGCCGACATCCGGGAAATGAACGCGATCAGCTGCCGCAGGCCGGCGTCGGTGAGCACGCGACGCGCCCTGGGCCCGGCAGACGATGGCGCGGCCCCGGTGAGCCGCGCCAGCGTTCGGAAAGTTTTTGAGGTCGCAACCACCCGATCGGGTTCACCCGCGCGTTTCAGCTTCCGCGCCACGGGCGCGAGCTGCTCGGCGAGCCATTCGGTGGTCTCGCGGACCTCGGACCGCCGCGGCGGGTCCTTCTTGAAGCGGGTCCTGGTCAGCCGGCCGGCGCCCAGCGGCACGGAGAACGCCATCTGCGGGTTCTCGTCGCGCCCGACGGCGAGCTCGAGCGAACCGCCGCCGATGTCGAGGCACAGCAGCTTGCCCGCCGACCAGCCGTACCAGCGGCGGACGGCGAGGAACGTGTACTTCGCCTCGTCCTCGCCGGACAGCACCCTGAGGTCGACCCCGGTCTCGGTGCGCACCCGGTCGAGCACCTCGGCGGAGTTGCCCGCCTCGCGCACCGCCGAGGTCGCGAACGCCAGCAGGTCCTCGCAGCCGGAGCGCTTGGCCGACGCCTTGGCGGCGGCCACCGCGCGAACCAGCTGGTCAGCACCTGCCTTGCTGAGCATCCCCTTCTCGTCGAGCTGCTCGGCCAGACGCAGGATCGACTTCTCGGAGTTCGTCGGAATCGGGTGGGCACCACGATGCGCGTCCACCACCAGGAGGTGGACGGTGTTCGAACCCACGTCAAGGACGCCCAGGCGCACGCCGGAAACGGTACCTGGTCGTGTCCGTCAGGACTCGAACTTGTAACCGAGACCCCTCACGGTCACCAGGTGCCGCGGTGCCGACGGGTCCGGTTCGATCTTCGAGCGCAGCCGCTTGACGTGCACGTCCAGCGTCTTCGTGTCGCCCACGTAGTCCGCGCCCCACACCCGGTCGATCAGCTGACCGCGGGTCAGCACCCGGCCGACGTTGCGCAGCAGGTACTCCAGGAGGTCGAACTCCTTGAGCGGCAGGCTGATGTCCTGGCCGCCGACGGTGACGACGTGGCGTTCCACGTCCATCCGCACCGGTCCGGCCTCCAGGATCTGCGGGAGCAGGTCCTCCGACTCGCCGCCGCGGCGCAGCACCGCGCGGATGCGGGCGATGAGCTCGCGGGCCGAGTACGGCTTGGTGACGTAGTCGTCGGCGCCCAGCTCCAGGCCCACGACCTTGTCGATCTCGCTGTCGCGCGCCGTCACCATGATCACGGGCACGGCGGAGCGCTGCCGCAGCTGCTTGCAGACGTCGGTGCCGCTCATGCCGGGCAGCATGAGGTCGAGCAGCACGATGTCGGCGCCGTTGCGGTCGAACTCCTCCAGCGCCTCCTGGCCGGTGGCCGCGAGCGCGGCGGTGAACCCCTCCTTGCGCAGCAGGAAGGCGAGCGGATCGGCGAAGGACTCCTCGTCCTCCACGATGAGCACCCTGGTCACAGCTCTCCTCCGGTGTCACCCGCGCCGGTCGGGACGAGGGTGGGGTTGGGTTCGGTCGCCGCGGCCGGCAGCCGCAGCGTGAAGGTGGACCCCGTTCCCGGGAGGCTCCACAGCTTCACCTCACCGCCGTGGTTGGCGGCGACGTGCTTGACGATCGCGAGCCCCAGACCGGTCCCGCCGGTCGCACGCGACCGGGCCTTGTCGACGCGGTAGAACCGCTCGAAGACCCTGGTCTGCTGCTCCTCGGCGATGCCGATGCCGCGGTCGGTCACGGCGATCTCGACGTGCCCGTCCACGAGCCGGCGGCTCACCGAGACCGGGCTGCCCGGCGGCGAGTACGCCACGGCGTTGTCCAGCAGGTTCGTCAGCGCCGTGACCAGCAACGACCGGTCGCCCGGCACCACGAACCCGCTCGGCTCGTCGGTGGTGATCGAGATGTTCACCGACTCGGCGGCGAGCTTGGACCGCGACAGCGCCTCGTTGATCACGACGTCGATCTCGGTGTCGGACAGCTCCGGCAGCTTCTCGGCGCCCTGCAGGCGGGACAGCGCGATCAGCTCGGTGACGAGCGTGCCGAGGCGGGTGGCCTCCTGCATGATCTTGGCGCTGAACCGGCGGACCTCGTCCTGGTCGTCGCTCGCGTCGAGCACGGCCTCCGCGAGCAGCGCCAGGGCGCCGACCGGGGTCTTGAGCTCGTGGCTGACGTTCGCCACGAAGTCGCGCCGGGTCTTCTCCAGCCGCACGGCCTCGGACTCGTCGGTCGCGTCCACCACGGTGAAGCCCTCGGTCAGCAGCCTGACCTCGGCGTGCACGGCGGCGGGCTGGCGGCCCCTGGTGCCCTCCGGCGGGGAGATGTCGACGTAGACGACCTCGTTGCTGTTGCGGACGGCCTCGGCGGCCTTGCGCGCGCGGTCGTCGACGCGGTTGTTGCGGACGACCCCGAGCTCTTCTGCCCGCGGGTTGTGCAGCACGACGTCACCGAAGTGGTTCAGCACCACGATGCCGTCGTGGGAGTCCTGGACGATCCGCTGCATCAGGTCGGCGACCGTCAGCCCCTGCGGGGCCTTCGGGGAGCGGGGAGCGGTGAACCTGCCGACGAAGAATGCGGCGATCGCGGCGATGAGCGCGACGCCGATCGACACAGCGAGGTAACCCGTTGTGGTCACGAGGCGAATGGTAAGCAGCTCAGAGGTGACTTGGCCTAGTGCGGAAGCGTGAACCGTGACACCCGCGACACCTCAGTGGACGGTTGTTCCGTCCCTGGTCAGCCCCTGTTCACCCAACCGTGATGCACCGGGTGGAACGCGCGGGGGCCCCGCGTCCCCCTGAAGGGAACGCGGGGCCCCCGCGTGACTTTCAGCGACCCTGGTTCGCGACGGCCGCGATGGCGTCCTTCGCGGCGTCCGGGTCGAGGTACTCGCCGCCCGGCTTGATCGGCTTCAGGTCCTCGTCGAGGTCGTAGCGCAGCGGGATGCCGGTCGGGATGTTCAGCCCGGCGATCGCCTCGTCCGAGATGCCGTCGAGGTGCTTCACGAGCGCGCGCAGCGAGTTGCCGTGCGCGGCCACGAGCACCGTCTTGCCGGTGCGCAGGTCCGGCACGATCGCCTCGTCCCAGTACGGCAGCATCCGCTTCACGACGTCGAGCAGGCACTCGGTCAGCGGCAGGTCCGGCCCGAGGCCCGCGTAGCGCGGGTCGGCGTCCTGGCTGAACTCGCTGCCCGGCTCGATCGGCGGCGGCGGCGTGTCGTAGGAGCGGCGCCAGAGCATGAACTGCTCCTCGCCGAACTCCTCCAGCGTCTGCTTCTTGTTCTTGCCCTGCAACGCGCCGTAGTGGCGCTCGTTGAGCCGCCAGTCGCGGCGGACCGGGATCCAGTGCCGGTCGGCGGCGTCGAGCGCCAGGTTGGCGGTCATGATCGCCCGGCGCATGAGGCTGGTGTGCAGGACCTCCGGCAGGACACCGGCGTCTTTGAGGAGCTGACCGCCGCGACGGGCCTCCTTCTCGCCCTTCTCCGACAGGGGAACGTCCACCCAGCCGGTGAACAGGTTCTCCGCGTTCCACGTGCTCTCGCCGTGGCGGAGCAGCACCAAGGTTCCGACAGACATGCCGGCAAGCCTGCCATGCCGGCCCCCGCGCCGTACCCCGGCCGGCCGGCGTGATCCACGCCATGGGATCCGGCCGGCGCCGATGAGTTCGCGGCCCGCGCCCGGTCTGCACCGGCATGAGTGATTCGGATGCGGGCCCGGGCAAGGTCGTGGTGAACAGGTCGATGTCGCTGGACGGGTTCATCGCCGGCCCCGACCACGAGATGGACTGGGCGATCGAGTACTTCAAGGACGACCGGTTCGCCGAGATCATGCACGCCACCGGCGCCATGCTCGTCGGCCGCCGCACCCACGAGGTGGCCAAGCGGATGGCGCCGGAGAACACCGAGTACGACGGTGGCCCGGTGTTCGTCCTGACGCACCGGCCGCCCGACGAGCCGGAGCGCGGTGTCACGTTCCTCTCGTGCGACCTCGCCGAGGCCGTCGCCACGGCACGCGCGGCGGCGGGCGGGAAGAACCTGGAGGTCCTCGGCGCCGACCTGGCGAGCCAGTGCCTGCGGGCCGGGCTCGTCGACGAGGTGCTGGTGTACGTGCTGCCGGTGCTGCTCGGCGACGGCGTGCGGTTCTCGGCGCCGGGGCTCGGGCGGATCGATCTGGAACCGTTCGAGGCGACGCGGTCGGGGCAGGTGACCGTGCTGCGGTTCCACGTGCGCAAGCCCGCGGCCGAGCGGTGACGACGGGCCGGGCTGCGAGCTGAACGCCCTGGCAACGGCCGTTGCCAGGGCGTCCGGCAGCTCGCTCAGGCGCTTTCGCGGGCCCGCAGGTCCTTGCGCAGGATCTTGCCCGCCGCGGACTTCGGGATCGCCTCGATGAACTCGACCACGCGCACCTTCTTGTGCGGCGCCACGTGCGCGGCCACGAACGCCATGACGGCGTCGGCGTCCAGCGTCGAGCCCGGTTGCCGCACCACGAACGCCTTCGGCACCTCCTCGCCGTCCGCGTCGCGCACGCCGATGACCGCCGCGTCGGCGATCTCGTCGTGGGTGAGCAGTACGGCCTCCAGCTCGGCCGGGGGCACCTGGTAGCCCTTGTACTTGATCAGTTCCTTGACCCGGTCGACGATCGAGACGATGCCGTCGGCGTCGATCACGGCCACGTCGCCGGTGTGCAGCCAGCCCTCGTCGTCGAGGGTGGCGGCGGTGGCGCCGGGGTTGTTCAGGTAGCCCTTCATGACGTTCGGGCCCTTGCACCACAGCTCGCCGCGCTCGCCCACGCCGACGTCGGCGCCGGTGGCCGGGTCGACCAGGCGGCACTCCAGGTTCGGGATGATGATGCCGACGGTGCCGACCGAGATGTCGTCGCGGCCGTCCGGGATGGCGTGGCTGACCGGCGACATCTCCGTCATGCCGTAGCCCTGGACGACTCGGCAGCCGATGCGCTTGCGCACCGTGGCGGCGAGGTCCTCGTCCAGCGGCGCCGCGCCCGAGAAGAGCGTCTTGAGCGGGGAGAGGTCGTAGTTGTCGACGATCGGGTGCTTGGCCAGGGCGACGGCGATCGGCGGGGCGATGTAGACGCGGTCGGTCTTGTGCTCCGCGATGACCCGCAGGAACTCCGGCAGCTCGAACCTCGGCAGCGTCACGACGACACCGCCGATGTACAGGCCGCTGTTCATCAGCACCTGCATGCCGTAGATGTGGAAGAACGGGAGCACGGCGAGGATCCGGGTGTGCGCCCCGACGTCGGCCATGATCGGGTCGCACTGCACGAGGTTCGCGACCAGGTTGCGGTGCGTCAGCATCACGCCCTTGGGCAGCGCGGTCGTGCCGGACGAGTACGGCAGCACGGCGACGTCCTCGGCCGGGTTGATCTCCACCGACGGCACCGGCTCTGAGTTGGCCAGCAGCTCGCCCAGCGACGGGTAGCCCTCGGCACCGTCGAGCACCACGACGTCGGTGACGCCCGCCTTCTCCGCGCCCGGTGCGGCGTTGGGCAGCAGGATCGACACGGTGAACAGCATCTTCGCGCCCGCGTCGTGCAGCTGGTGCGCGACCTCGTCGGGCGTGTAGAGCGCGTTGATCGTGGTCGCGGTGGCGCCCGCGCGCAGGATGCCGTGGAACACGACGGCGTAGTAGGGCGTGTTCGGGCTGAGGATGCCGACCACGTCGCCCTTGCCGATGCCCCGCGCGGCCAGTGCGGCGGCCAGGCGGTCGATGGCGCCGGCGAGCTGGCCGTACGTGAGCGTGGCCCCGGACATGCCGTCGATCAGCGCAACGCGGTCCACCCGGTCGGCGATGTCGCCGAACAACAGCTGGTGCAACGACACGTCGGGGATCTCGACATCGGGGAACGGACTGCGAAAGACCATGCGGCGACCTCATTCACTCGCTGTACACCCAGCCTGCGAGGTCATCGTGATCCAGGCCACTGAACAGGTCAAGCAAGTCGGGATCGCTACAGAGACGTTACTTCGCGCCGCTAAATACACTCGAATGGAGCAATCCGAGCACTTGTGATCGCAACCAGGTATCTGGGAAGTTGGTCACGCCTCCGCGAGCCGGCTCCCACGTTTTCCTCGGCGAGCGGACGGCAAGCGCGCGGTTCGTCACCCCCCGTCGAATCGCGTGGCCCGCTTGGGATCCGGACCTCCCCCCGTCCATGGACCCAGTGCAGCGGGGACCTTTGACGCGGGACGGCTCGATGCGACTCCCCCTCTCTCCCGAGCCGTTCCGCGCTTCACAAAGGGCCACTCTCAGTAGAGTTTTAGGCCTCTGCCTCGACCGTTGGAGTGACACGCTTCCGGCGACGCAGCCAGTAGATCAACGCCACCGTGGGCGCACCGAACACCAGTGCGAACGGCAGCACACCGCCGACACCCACCAGGACCAGCCGCAGCACGTGCACGAGCGCGCCCCACCCGGCGGCGAACGCCCCGAGGAACCCGGTCTTCTCCTCGACCGGCGGCGGAATCGGCGTGGTGCTGACCTGCACCGTCAACGTTGCCAGCGCGACCTTGCCCTTCAGCGACTCGCTGCGCCGCTGCAACGACTCCAGCTCGCTCTGCCGCTTGGTCAGCTCACCCTCGACCTGCGCGATCTCGGCCGTCGTCCCGGCACGCTCGAACAGCACCCGCAGCCGGTCGACGCTGGCCTTCTGCGTCGCGATCCGCGCCTCGACGTCGACCAGCTGGTCGGTGACGTCCTCGCTGCGCACCTCGCTGCGCGTGACCTCGCCGATCCGCTCGGTCTCCAGGCTCCGCACGATCCCGTCGAGCTCGTTCGACGGCACCCGCACGGTCACGGTCCCGTAGCTCTTGGTCGAGTTCTCCTGCCCGGCGAACCCGCCGGCCTGCTGCGCCTTGGCCTTGATCTGCCCGATGGCCCTCAGCACGTCGTCACTGCGCAGGTCGACCGTGGCCGTGCGGACCAGCTGCCGTTCCTGCTGCTGCACCGACTGAGCGGACTGGTTCGACTGCCCGCTCCTGTCCTGCTTCTGCGCTTCCTGCGGCGCTGCCCGCTGCTGCGGCGCGGCGTTCTCGACCGCCGCGCCACTCGAACTGTCCGAGCTCGCGCCACACCCCGTCGCAACGAGGGCCAGCAACGCGACTCCCACCCACAGCACTCGTCTGCCCATGCACGTCGGACGGAACCGGGCGCCGCGGCAGTTGCCGCCGGAGCCGAAACGAGGCGGGGTCTACTCCGAAACGAGATGTTGGAACGCCCGCAGGTTCGCCAGCGACTCGCCGCGCGACACCCGCCAGGCCCACTCCCGCCGGATCGCGTCGGCGAACCCGATCTCGAGCAACGGGTTGAAGTCGCCGTCCGCGGCTTCCAGCACCTGCCCCAGCACCCGGTCCAGCTCGTCCGCGGTCACCGCGTGCTTGCCGACCCGGCCGACCAGGTAGATGTCGCCCTCGGCGTCGATCGTGTAGTGCACGCCGTACAGCCGTGCGTTGCGCCGCAGCAGGAACCGGTAGACGTCCTCGAACGACTGGTCCGGTCGCCGGCACACGAACGCCTCGACCACCAGCGCGTGCTTCGTCTCGACCAGCCAGACGTTCGTCTGCAGCTTCTTGGTACCCGGCAGCGTCACGAAGAACCGGCCCTCTTCACGACGGTCGTACTTCAGCTCGCGTTCGTCCAGGAACGACTTGATGACGGCGTCGACGGTCACGCGAAAACCTCCCGGCGGAACACTTCTGCCGCCTCCTGGTACCCCGCCAGCAGGGCATCAGTCGTGCGGTCCCACGAGAAGCGTCGCGCATGCCCCACCGCGTTGCTCGCCAGGTGCTCGCGCTGCGGCAACGCCACGGTCGCGAGCGCCGTCGCCCAGGCCCCCGCCTCGTGGCCGTGCACCAGCACCCCGGACACGCCGTCGTTGACCGCCACCGGCAACCCGCCGACGGCCGCCGCGACCACCGGCGTCCCGCACGCCTGGGCCTCCAGCGCCACCAGCCCGAACGACTCGTTGTGGCTCGGCACCGCCACCAGGTCCGCCGCCCGGTAGACCTCCGCCAGCGCCGCACCCGGCTGTGGCGGCAGGAACCGCACCACGTCCGTGATGCCCAGCTGTCCGGCCAGCTCCTCCAGCGCCTTCGGCTGCTCCAGCCCGCTGCCCGACGGCCCGCCGACGACCAGCACGACCAGCCGCGACCGCAGCCCCGGATCACGCACCAGCATCTCCGCGGCGGCGCGCAGCAGCACGTCCGGCGCCTTCAGCGGCTGGATCCGCCCCACGAACGCCAGCACCACGGCGTCACGCGGGAGCCCGAACCGCTGCCGCGCCCGGTCGCGGTCGCCCGGCGTGAACCGGTCGAGGTCCACACCCGGCGGCACCACGGCCACCTTCGACGGCTCGGCGTCGTACAGCTTGATCAGCTCGGCGGCCTCGATGTCGGTGTTGGCGACCAGCCGGTCGGACTCGTTGACGACCTGTTCCTCGCCGATGACGCGCATCCGCGGCTCCGGCGCGTCCCCCTCGGCCAGCGCCAGGTTCTTGACCTTGGCCAGCGTGTGCGCGGTGTGCACGAGCGGCACGCCCCAGCGTTCCCGCGCCAGCCAGCCGACCTGCCCGGACAGCCAGTAGTGCGAGTGGATCGCGTCGTAGTAGCCCGGCTCGTGCCGTGCCTCGGCCCGCAGGACGCCCGCCGTGAACGCGCACAGCTGGCCGGGCAGCTCCTCCTTGCCCAGCCCCTCGAACGGCCCGGCGGCGACATGCCGCACGCGCACGCCCGGCGCCAGCTCGGCCACCGGCGGCAGCTCGCTGGAGGTCGCGCGCGTGAAGATCTCCACCTCCACGCCCCGCCGCGCCATCCGCGTCGCCGTCTGCACGATGTAGACGTTCATGCCGCCCGCGTCACCCGTGCCCGGCTGCTCCAGCGGCGACGTGTGCACGCTCAGGACCGCGACCCGCTTCACCGGACCACCTCCTCCAGGTCGGCCGCGAACTGGTCTCGCCGTTCGGGGAACGGCACGTGCGCGGTGTCGGGATACCAGCTCAACTCGGCTCCGGGGATCAGGGCGGCGGAGTACTCGGCGGCGGCAGGGGCCACCACCCGGTCTTGGGTGCCGTGCACCACAGGGGCCGGCACGACGAAGGCCGGCACGTCGGGGGCGGTCAGCACCGCCCGCGTCGGCGCGGGCAGCCCGCCTCGCACTTTATGGCTCGTGGCGGTGGCCGCGGCTGTGAGCTTGTCGACCGTCTCACCAGGGCCGGCCGCCCGCCGCTCACCGTCCCGCGGTCCCGCCGCACGGACGGCCGGTCGTCCCCCACCGGCCACCGTCACGTGTGTCAGCTGCACACAGGCACGAACGACCTGGTGGGGGGCCGCATTCCCGCTAGTCCGGATGTCACGCGGGGGCCCCGCGTTCCCCTGAGCGGAACGCGGGGCCCCCGCGTGACGGCCGAGCCGGAGGAGTCGCCTACTTGGCGGCGGACTTCTCCTTCCACTGGGCCCACGGGATCTGCCAGTCGTACCAGTCGAACTGCGCCGGCAGCGTCGTGATCGACCCGGTCACCTCGACCGGGTCGCCGACCAGTGCCGAGTCGAAGTACGCCTTGGCGTCGGCCTCCAGCAGGTTCGCGCAGCCGTGCGAGGTGTTGTTCTTGCCGATGTTGCCGGCGTTGTCGTTGTTCTCGTGGATGAACTCACCGTGGTTCGAGAACCGCACGGCCCACTTCTTCACGACGTTGGTGTAGCCGTAGCGCGGGTTGTCGAACGAGAACGTCTCGTGCTTCGACATGACGACGAACGTGCCGTTGGGCGTGGTCAGCTCCGGGTCGGCGTCCTTGCCGAACGACGCCGGGTAGGCGGCGACCTGCTGGCCGTCGCGCAGCACCACGAGCTGGTGCGTCGGGTTGTCGATCTTCACGACCTGGTTGCGGCCGACGGTGAAGTCCGAGGTCACGTCGGCCTTGCCGAACGCGCCGCCGCCGTAGTTGACGCCGTAGAGCTTGGCCTCGACCTTGACCTGCGTGTTCGCCGGCCAGTACTTCTCGGGCCGGTAGTGCACCTCCTGGGCGTTCAGCCACGCCCACGAGCCCTGCACGTTCGCCGAGTTCGTGACCTTCAGCGCCTTCTCGACGGTCGCCTTGTCCTGCACCGGCGCCTCGAACTTGACCATGACCGGCGCCGCGACGCCGACGGTCTGGTTGTCGCCTGGCCACAGCGTCGCGCGGGTCTGCGTGCCCGGCGCCACCGTGGTGAAGGAGCCCTTGAGCTCGACCGGCTTGCCGTCGGTGCCGACCGCCTTGCCGGAGTAGCTGTAGGTCTTGCCGTACCCGAGGGGCTCGGCGTTGGTCCAGCCCGACCTGTCCTCGGTCAGCGTGCCCTTGACCTCTTTGCCCTCCGGCGACTTCAGCGCCACCGCCTCGATCTTGCCGTCCACGACCGTCACCTGGACGGGGGACGTGACCTGGACGTCCTTGGTGCCGTCCACGGGGGACACGGTCACCTTGGCGGACGGGAGCGAACTGTCCGGCTTGGCGGATCCTGCTTCGACGCTCGAACACGCGGACAGCAGCATCAGGCCGGCGAGCAACGCACCAACGGTTCTCTTCACGGTTCTGACCTCCACAAAGCAGGACGTCCAGCACGACCGCCTGGTGCGAGTGATGTCAGTCACACCGGTGTCGGCGCCTACGATCGGGATCGTGAATCGACCTGTCGCAGTAGTGACCGGAGCGAGCGCGGGCATCGGCGAGGCCACCGCGCGGCGGCTTGCCGCCGAGGGGTTCCACGTCGTGCTCGGCGCACGTCGTCTGGACCGTCTCCACGTTATCGCGAAAGAGATCGAGGGGACCGCGATCGAGCTGGACGTCACGGACGCCCCCTCGGTCGCGGCGTTCGCCGAGCAGGTGCCCGAGGCGAACGTGCTCGTGAACAACGCGGGTGGTGCGCGCGGTCTCTCCACCGTCGCCGAGGGGGATCCGGAGGAGTGGCGGTGGATGTGGGAGTCGAACGTGCTCGGCACGTTGCTCGTCACCAAGGCGTTCATCCCCAAGCTGATCGCGTCCGGTGACGGCCACATCGTGTCCGTGACGTCCGTCGCAGCACGTGACGCTTATGACAACGGCTCCGGCTACACGAGCGCCAAGCACGCGCAGTCGGCGCTGCACCGGACGTTGCGCGGCGAGCTGCTCGGGCAGCCGGTGCGGGTGACGGAGGTCCTGCCGGGCATGGTCGAGACCGACTTCTCCGCCAACCGGTTCGGCGGCGACACCGAGCGCGCGGCCAAGGTCTACCAGGGGCTCACGCCGCTGACGGCGGACGACGTGGCGGACGTGATCGCGTTCGCCGTCACCCGGCCGTCGCACGTGAACCTCGACGAGATCGTGCTCAAGCCGCGTGCGCAAGCGTCCGCGACGCGGGTGCACCGGGACCAGTAGCGTGGATCTCCTGCGGAGCAGCGGCTCCGCAGGAGAAACCGCCTGGGGGCAAACATGATCAAGAAGCTGGCGGCCGCCGTCGCGGCCACCGCGGTGCTGGCGCTCGCGTTCGTCCCGGCCGCGGCCGGCTCGCAGGACTGCGGCATCCCGCAGGCCAACCCCGGCTGCGCGGACCCGGGGTCCGTCGCGCAGGTGCTGCCGCAGGACCGCTGACGGCTACTGGCCCTTCCGCGACTCCGGCACGCCGGGGGTGAGCAGCTCCACGTCCAGCTGACGCAGGACGGGCTCGATCGGGTTGGCGAACCCGACCGGGCCCGTTCCGCCGACGTAGAGCCCGACGACCCGGTTGTCGGCGTCGACGAGCACCGCGCCCGAGTCGCCGTGGTCACCGAACCGCTCGGCCGAGTAGACCCTGATCTGGTCCCGCAACGTCCGCACGCCGATCCCGTCGCCGAAGTCCAGCCGCAGCGTCGCGTCCACCGACGTGATCACGCCGTACGTCAGACCCGTTGTGCGGCCTCGTTTGCGCACCGACGACCCCACCACGGCGGCCGCGGTCCCGGTGAGCGCGCCGACGTCGAGCACCTCCGGGCGGAACGGCCGGGCGCCCATCCGCAGGCCCGCCGCCGACACCGAGCCGGCCAGCGCGGCCCGGTCGAGCACCGCCACCTGGTCGGCGCCGGGCACGCCACCGTCCACCCTGGACGGGTGCAGGAACTCGTCGCCCACCGACCACGAGTCGTCCACGCAGCCGACGTGGAACGTGGTGAGCCCCAGCACCTCGCGGTCGGAGCGGGTCACCACGAACGCGCCCAGCGTGCCGACGATCACGTACTCGCCCGCGACCGGCACGTCCGGCGGCACCACCCTGACCGCGCGGGCCGGGCCGATGCTCAGACCGCCGCGCAGCACCGGATGCCGTTCCGCCACACCGGGTTCGCCCAGGACCTCCGAGGACCGCGACAGCCGTGCGCGGTGCAGCAGGACCGTCTCCGCGACCACGTCCGTCGGCACGCCGCCGACCTCGGGCGGGATCTGGTGCGGGTGCTCGGGTCCCTTGGTGCACACGTACACCACGATCGCGGCCCGGCCGGTGGGCCGGCCGCCGGTGTACTTCTCGCCGATGTCGACGCCGATGACGCCGGGCCGGGCGAGGAACTCGTCCTCGACCATCCGCTTGACCGGCCGGATGACCTCTCGCGCGTGCTCGTCGAGGTAGCTCATGGCAACCTCCGTTCCACCCCTACGTCAATGAAACACGCGACGTAGCGAATCGTCACACGGAGTCACCCGGACGGCCTCAGAGATGGACGCCCACGAAGACCGGTTCGGGGTGCAGCTCCACCCCGAACGCCGCCCGCACGCCGTCGCGCACCTCGCGCGCCAGGTCGAGCAGGTCCTCGGTCGAGGCCCCGCCGCGGTTGGTCAGCGCCAGCGTGTGCTTGCTCGACAACGCCACGCGGCCGCCGGGACCCTGGTGCCCCCTGCGGAACCCGGCACGTTCGATCAGCCACGCGGCGGAGAGCTTCCTGAAGCCGTTGCCCGCCGGGTAGGCCGGCACGTCGACGTCGCTGCCGAGGCGCTCGGCGACGCGGATCAGCACACCGCTCAGCGTCGCGTCGTCGAGGACCGGGTTGGTGAAGAACGAGCCCGCGCTCCACGTGTCGTGGTCGGCCGGGTCGAGCACCATGCCCTTGCCGCGGCGCAGTTCCAGCACGGCCTTGCGGGCCTCGTCGGCCGGCACGCGATCACCTTGCGCCACACCGAGAACGCGCGCGAGCTCGGCGTAGCGGATCGGCGCGGACATGCCGCCCGCGGTCAGCGAGAACCGGGTCCGCAGCACGACCGCCTGATCGGTGTTCTTCAGCACGCTGGTGCGGTAGTCGAGGCCGAGCTTGGCCGCGGGCACCTGGTGCACCTTGCCGCTGCGCCGGTCCAGCAGGTCGACCGACTGCAGCACCTGGGCGATCTCGACGCCGTACGCGCCGACGTTCTGCACGGGCGTGGCGCCGTTGGAACCGGGGATGCCGGACAGGCACTCGAGTCCGCCGAGGCCCTGCGCGACCGCCTCCGCGACGACGGCGTCCCACTCCTCGCCCGCCTCGACGGTGAACTGGACGATGCCGCCGCCCAGCGGGTCGAGCCGGAAACCCTTGGTGCCGACCTGCACGACGGTGCCGTCGAAGCCGGAGTCGGCGATCACGACGTTGGACCCGCCACCGAGCACGAGGACCTTCTCGTCGGCGGCGGCGTCGGCTGTCCGCACGGCTTCGACCAGCTCTGCCGCGGTCGTGGCGTGGACGAACCGCGCGGCCGGTCCACCGAGTCGGAGCGTGGTGCGCTCGGCCAGAGGCACGGACTGCGTGGTGGTCACGGACGTCAACGGTAGCCTCCGCGACATGGCACGCCGCATCGAGCACCACACCACGTCACCCCATTCGGCGGAGAAGGTCTTCGGCGCGTTGGTCGACGAGACCTACCTGCGCGACCGGCTGGCCGCCATCGGCGGCGCGAACGCCGAGCTGCTCTCGTTCACCTCGGTCGACGGCAAGACGTCCTACCAGCTCAGGCAGGGTGTGCCCGCGGAGCACCTGCCGTCGATGGCCAGGGCGGCGCTGGGGGGCGACCTGGTGATCCAGCGGACCGAGAACTGGGCCGCGGGTGCCGGCACGTCCGAGGTGACGATCAACGGCGTACCCGGCCGGCTCGACGGCGCGTTCACCATCACGGACAACGGATCGGGCTCGAAGCTCACCCTGACGGGCGAGGTCAAGGTCGGCATCCCGCTCATGGGCGGCAAGATCGAGAAGATGATCGTCGAGCAGGTCGCGGTGCTGCTCGACAAGGAGAGCGAGTTCACGTCGGAATGGCTCGCAAACCGCGGCTAGCGGCCGGCCGGGCCCGCGCGCTCGGCCTGCCCACGCGCGGCACGACGAACCCGAACCGCCTGCGCAGGGTCGACCGGTGGACGACCGGCACCCTGGCGGAGTTCCTGCGGGAGGCGGCCGACCCGCTGGTGGTCGACCTCGGGTACGGCGCGACGCCGATCACCACCGTCGAGCTGGCCACCCGGCTGCGGGTGGTGCGGCCGGACGTGCGCGTGCTCGGGCTGGAGATCGACCAGGACCGGGTCGACGCGGGCAAGGCCGTCGCCGATCCCCCGTTCCTCGACTTCCGGCGCGGCGGGTTCGAGCTCGCCGGTGCGCGGCCGGTGCTGTTGCGCGCGTTCAACGTGCTGCGCCAGTACACCGAGCAGCAGGCGTTCGAGGCGTGGGACACGATGCTGTCCCGGATGGCGCCCGGCGGCCTGGTCGTCGAGGGCACGTGTGACGAGATCGGCCGCCGCTGCACGTGGGTGACCTTGAACGCCGACGGTCCGCAGACGTTCACGCTGGCGTGCAAGCCGTCCGGCATCGAGGTGCCGTCCGACCTCGCCGAACGGCTGCCCAAGGCGCTGATCCACAAGAACGTGCCCGGCGAACGCGTCCACGCGCTGCTGGCCGAGCTGGACGCGTGCTGGGCGACGGCGGCGCCGTTCGCGCCGTTCGGGCCCCGTGCGCGGTGGGTCGAGTCGGCGCGGCTGCTGGCCGAGCGCGGGTGGCCGGTGCTGGACGACCGGAAGCGCTGGCGGCTCGGGGAAATCTCGCTCGAATGGGCCGCCGTGGCACCCTAGGGTGGACCACGTGGACTTCGTCGCGGAGATCGAGAAGCAGGCCGCCGGGTTGCGTGCCGCCGCGCTTGCGGCCGGCCCCACCGCCCCGGTGCCGACCTGTCCGAAGTGGACGGTGCACGACCTGGTGTGGCACCAGTCGAGCATCCACGCCTGGGCCGCGGAGGCGCTGGTGACGCCGCCGTCGGCGCACCCGCCGCGGCCGGACGAGATGCCGGAGTCCGGCGGCCCGGCCAAGTGGGACGACCTGCTGGTGTGGTGGGACGAGAAGCTCGCGGTGCTGCTCGACCGGCTGCGCACGACGCCGCCGGACACTCCCGCGTGGACGTTCGGCGACGACAAGACCGCGTCGTTCTGGGCCCGGCGCCAGGCGCACGAGACGTCGATCCACCACCTCGACGCGCTGCACGCCCGCGGTGACGTGCCGTCCCTGCTGTTCTCGCCCGAGTTCGCCGCCGACGGCGTCGACGAGTACTTCACCCTGATGCTCCCCCGCGCGGTCCGGCGCGTACCGGTCGAGGTCGAGGGCACGATCCTCTTCCACGCGGCGGACGCGGGCCGCACGTGGGAGGTGCGCCTCACGCCCGGTGAGCCGGTCGTCGTCGGGCCGCCGCAGGACGCGGCCATCCACGAGGACGCCACCGTGGCCGGCACGGCCGACGCCGTCTACCGCGCGGTGTGGGGCCGCCCCGGTCACGCGATCGTGTCCGGCGACCAGGCGCTGTTGGACGGTTTGCGCAGGCCGTGAATACTTCTGCGGCGTGTCATCGCCAGAGCGTCGCTATGTGATCACCTTCGGCTGCCCGGACCGCACCGGCATCATCGCGCGGATCTCCACGTTCCTCGCGGAGAACGGCGGCTGGATCGTCGAGGCCGCGTACCACACCGACCCGGAGACGGGCTGGTTCTTCACGCGCCAGGAGGTCCGGGCGGACTCGCTGCCCTTCGACGCCGCCGAGCTGCGCACCCGGTTCGCGGGCGTGGCGGCGTCGCTGGGCGCGCAGTCGACGTGGACGGTGACCGACACCGGTGAGCGCAAGCGCGTGGTGATCCTCGTGTCGAAGGAGGGCCACTGCCTGTACGACCTGCTGGCCCGCGTGTCGACCGGCGAGCTCGACGTCCAGGTCGCCGCAGTGATCGGCAACCACCCCGAGCTGGGCCACATCACGCGCGCGCACGGCATCCCGTTCCACCACGTGCCGTTCCCCGCCAACGACCCCGAGGGCAAGCAGGCCGCGTTCGCCCAGCTGCGCCGGCTGGTCGACCAGCACGACCCGCACGCCGTGGTGCTGGCGCGCTTCATGCAGATCCTGCCGCCCGAGCTGTGCGCGCACTGGTCCGGCCGCACGATCAACATCCACCACAGCTTCCTGCCGTCGTTCATCGGCGCCCGGCCCTACCACCAGGCGCACCGGCGCGGCGTGAAGCTGGTCGGGGCCACGTGCCACTACGTGACGGCCGACCTCGACGCGGGGCCGATCATCGAGCAGGACGTGCTGCGTGTGCACCACGGCGACTCGGTGGCGGACATGGTGCGCAAGGGGCGGGACATCGAGAAGGTCGTGCTGGCCCGCGGGCTCCGGTGGCACCTGGAGGACCGCGTGCTGGTGCACGGCAACCAGACGGTGATCTTCTAGCCCGCCCCCGCTCAGATCCTGTCGGGCAGCTCCCGGTCCGCGTCTCGTCCAGGACCAGCAACGACCCGTGCTCGCGGCACACGCCGCGCACGTGGCGAGCGGACCTGGTTCCCACCACTCGTTCGGATTGGGCGCCACTCCGGTTCGCACGAGGCATAGGCTTTTTCCCGTGCGGACCGAAATCACCGACCTACACCAGCTGCGGGCAGAGCCTGACCTGCGCAAAGCCGTCATCATCGGGCTGGACCTCTCGCGCGAGGACGTGCGCGTGCCGCTGGACGGTGCGCTGCTGCTCGGCTGCACGCTCAGCGAGACGATGCAGCGCAGGGCGGAGGCCGCGGGCGCGTTGATCTTCCCGGTGGTCCCGGACCTGCCCTACGAGGTGTACCGCACGAAGCTGTACACGCCGGCCGAGCTGTTCGCGGGCTTCGACCCGGCCGACCCGAGGAGCTACTCCGACACCCCGGACGCGGTGATCTACCGGCACAGCCGCCGGCAGGGCCACCAACCCGACCCGTTGCACGCGCTGACCGAACGCCTGCACGACCACTCGATCACCGAGGCGCTCGACGAGACGCTGAGCGGGCAGCCGGTCGCGGTCATGGGCGGCCACGCGCTGGCCCGCGGCACGGACGGCTACCGCAACGCCGTCGAGCTCGGCGCGGCGCTGGGCCGTGCCGGTTTCACCGTGCTGACCGGCGGCGGGCCCGGCGCGATGGAGGCCGTGCCGCTCGGCGTGCGCTGCGGTGCCGCGGACCGCGACGTCCTCGACCAGCTGGCGAAGGCGCCGTCGTTCGGTCACGACGAGGAGTCCATCGGCCGGTGGCTGGCGGCGTTCCCGCAGGTGCCGTCGTTCGAGGTGCCGCGCACGATCGGCATCCCGACCTGGTTCTACGGCCACGAGCCGCCCAACCCGGCCTGCGAGCTGCACGCCAAGTACTTCGCGAACTCGGTGCGCGAGGAGGGTCTGCTGACCGTCGCGACCGGCGGCATCGTCTACACGCCGGGCAAGGCGGGCACGGTCCAGGAGGTCTTCCAGGACTTCACCCAGAACTACTACGGCAGCGTCGGCCCGGCCGCGCCCATGATCTTCCTGGGCAGGGCGTTCTGGACCGACGAGGTGCCGGCCGCACCGCTCGTGCAGAAGCTCGCGGCCGGTCGCGAGGCCGAGCAGTGGATCCTCGTCACCGACGACATCGACGAGGCCGTCGAGCTACTGCTCAAGTACGCGGGCTAGGTCCGGCAGCACCTCGGCGCCCGGCAGCTTCACCAGCACGTCGCCGGGGATGAGGATCTTGGAGCCGCGGATGCCGCTGCCCACCACCAGCTCGGGGGCGGCGGCGACCTCGGGTGACACCAGGACCGGCCAGCCGGCGGGCACACCGATGGGCGTGATGCCGCCGTACTCCATGCCCGTCAACGCCACGGCCTCGTCCATCGGCGCGAACGACGCCTTGCGCGCGTCGAGCCGCTTGCGGATGACGCCGTTCACGTCCGCACGCATGGTCGCGAGCACCATGCAGGCCGCATAACGGATCTCGCCACCGCGCTTGCCCGCGACGACGACGCAGTTCGCGCTCGCTTCGAGCGGCGAGCCGTAGTGCGCGCAGAACTCGGCGGTGTCGGCGAGCGCGGGGTCGATCTCGGCGACGGCGACGCGGTCGGCACCGTCCAGCTCCCTCAACGCCTTGGCGACCGGTTCCGGCACCAGGTCGAGCCGCGACAGCACCGGCACGGGCTCCAACGATCCAGCGATGGTCCACATGACCTTCATCGTGCCAGCGAGTTCGCGCGACCGGCTTCCCGGCGACCTCGCCACCAAGCACAGGCGTTGACATTGACGTTGCGTCAAGCTTTAGCGTCGGTGGGGAGCGCGAGGAGGGAAGCGATGGCCTGGTCGATCGCCCAGGTGGCCCGGATGTCGAAGGTGACGTCCAGGACGCTGCGGCACTACGACTCGATCGGGCTGCTGCCACCGGCCTGGATCGGCGACAACGGGTACCGCTACTACGAGAAGGAGCAGGTCCACCGCCTGCAGCAGATCCTGCTGCTGCGCGACCTGGGCCTGGGCCTCGACGTGGTCGGCGAGATCCTGAACGGCACCGACCGGCTCACGGTCCTGCGCAACCACCACCGGTGGCTGCGGGAGGAGCGGGAGCGGCTGGACCGGCTCGCCACCACCGTCGCGCGCACCATCGAGGAACTGGAAGGAGGGGACGAGATGACGATGGAAGAGCTGTTCGACGGCTTCGACGCCAAGAAGCAGGAACGGCACGAGGCCGAGCTCGTCGAACGCTACGGCGAGGGTGCGAAGGAGCACATCGCCGAGAGCAAGCGGAGGATGAAGGGCTGGAAGCGGGCCGACGCGGACCGGTTCACGGCCGAGTGGCAGGACATCGCGGCGCAGCTCGGTGCCCTGTACGTGGCCGGCGCGGCGGCCGATGCCCCGCAGACGCAGGAGCTCATCGACCGCCACTACCGCTGGATCTGCCTGAGCTGGACGCCCGACCGGGCGTCCTACAAAGGCCTCGGTGACCTCTACGTCGACTCGGACGAGTTCCGGGCCAACTTCGAGGTCGAGGGCGGCGGCAACACGGCCGAGTGGACCCGTGCCGCCATGGCGCACTACGCCGACACGCGCCTGACGTAGAAGGGGTGCCGGGAGCTGCAGATCCCGGCTACTCGGCCAGGCCGAAGGCCTTCAGCGCCTCGCGGTTGAACGCCGGCAGGTCGTCCGGGTTGCGCGACGTCACGAGCGTCCACCCGTTCATGTCGCACACGCGGACCTCCTGGTCCGCCCAGTCGCCGCCCGCGTTGCGGATGTCGGTCTGCAGGCTCGCGAACGAGGTCAGCATCTTGCCGCGCACCACGTCGGCCTCGACCAGCAGCCACGGACCGTGGCAGATCGCCGCGATCGGCTTGCCCTGCGCGACCAGCTCCTTGACCAGCCGCACGGCGTCGCTGTCCATCCGGAGGAAGTCCGAGTTCGCGACGCCACCGGGGATCACCGCACCGGCGTAGTCGTCGGCCTTGGCGTCGGCGAGCGTGGTGTCGACCGGGAACGCGTCGGCCGGCGTCAGGTGGTTGAACGCGCGGACCTCGCCGAGCTTCGGCGCGAGCAGCCGCGGCGTGCCACCGGCCTTTTCGACATGCGTCCACGGGTCGGTGAGCTCGGCCTGCTCAATGCCCTCCATGTCGACCAGGAATGCGATCTTCTTGTCAGCCATGCCCGTGGGTTACCCGGCGAAGAACTCGACCAACCGGTGCCGGACCTCACCGCGGTGCGTGAGCATCGGCGAGGGTGAGCCGACCAGCCACAGCTCGCCGTTCGGGAACGCGGCGGCCGTCGCCTTCGCCACGTCCTCGGGATGCAGCGGATCGTCGGTGGCGGCGATGACCAGCACGGGTGCCTCGACCGCGGCCAGCTGTGCCGCGTCGGCGACCGCGACCTGGCCGGGCAGCTGTTCGGCGGCGGCTTCGAGCCGGGTCAACGCCTGCCGGCGCTCCGCGACGTACGCGGGCGGGCCGGCCGTGAGGTCCGAAAGCTGCTGAAGGGTGAACGCCGGTCGTGGCTGGTCGAGCACCGCGGGGAGCAGCAACGCCACCCGCCGGAACCGGTCCGGTTGCCGTGCGAGCAGTCTGACCAGGGCCGCGGCGCCGAGCGAGACGCCGACCGCGTGGTCGGCCGGGATGGTTGCCAGGTCGTCCGCGATGCGCCCGTAGTCCCAGTAGCCGGGCGGCGCGTCGGGGGCCGTCCCGTGCGAGGGCAGCGTCACGACCACGCGGGTGCCGGGCAGCCCGGAGGCGGGGATGCGCGCCTCACCGGGCGTGGCACCGAGCCCGTGCGCCACCAACGTGACGGGCGAGCCGGAGCCGTAGGAGCTCGTGATCACCAGCGCGGGCCGCGCTGCACCTCGATGAGCTTGGGACGCACGTCGACCATGTACACGAGCACCGCGACGAGACCGGCGAGCCAGAAGATCGACCCGAAGCTGCCCGGTGAGAACAGCAGCATCGCCGCAGCTCCACCGCCGGTGATGCCCAGCCACGCGGGCTTCGTCATGCGTTCCGCCGCCGTGTAGGCGTCGACGCGCTGGCTCAGCGCGTGGAAGAACGCGAACAGCCCGAGGATGGTGAACCCCAGGTCGGCGAGGAAGTACACGATGCCGTCGAGGTTCAAGATGCTGAAATCCGGCACGGGGAACACAGGACCAGACTACGTGCCGCTGCGCGCTGACGGGAACGGCGCGGTGCGGCAGTGCTCGAACCGGGGCCGGACACGCGACGGGGGGAGCACGCCGTGGCGCGCTCCCCCCCGCTCAGGACCTCTGGTCAGAGGACCTTCACCGAGTCACTTGGTGGTGCTGTCCGGCGTGGTCGGCGTGACCGGGGTCTTCTTGGTCGTGGCCGTGGTGCCGGTCGTGGCCGCCGGCTTGCGCGGCGCGGTGCGGTTCGCGGCCTTGCGGGTGGTGCTGCGGACCTCGTGCGCGGCGTCGCCACCGACCTCGACGATCTCCTCGGCCAGCTTCTCCGCGCCGTCCTCGACCTGGCTCGCGACCTTCTCGCCGACCGCGCGGGTGCGGCGGGTGACCTTGCCGAGCACGTCGTCGGCGATCACGCGGGCGTCGGCCGCGGCGGTCCCGGCCCGCTTCTGGGCGGCCTCCACGGCCTGCTCGACCTGCTCGACGGCCTGCTTGACCTGCGGCTGGGCCTTGATCTGCTCAAGGGTCTGCTCGCCCTGCTCGGCGAGGTAGCTGTAGAGGTTGACCGCGGACGCGGTGTAGGCGTCGACCAGCTTCTTCAGCTCGGCGGGCTGCAGCTTCTCGCGCAGGTCCTTGAGCTCGACGGGCAGGTCGGAAGCCTTCGAGGAGGCCTCCTCCGCGCGCACCTTGGCCTTGGTCAGCGCCTCGGCCACGGCCTTGGCGGCGAGGTCACCGGCACCGAGCGCGGCGAGGAGGGCCTGGCGGGCGGCGTGTGCGCCCTGCTCGGCGGCCTTGCGAACGTCGTCCTGGGTGAGCTTCGGCATGGAGATCAGTCCTCCTTGTTCTTGGCGGCGTTCTCCCGCCGGAAAGATTCGTAGACGTCGAGCAGCACCTGCTTCTGCCGCTCGGTCAGATCGGTCGCGGCGACCACGGCGTCCGTCAGCGCACCGCCTTCGCGCTGCTGGAGGATCCCGGCCTCGACGTAGAGCACCTCGGCCGAGATGCGCAGCCCCTTGGCGATCTGCTGCAGGATCTCCGCGGACGGCTTGCGCAGCCCCCGCTCGATCTGGCTGAGGTACGGGTTGGAGACGCCCGCTTGCTTCGCCAGCTCCCGCAGGGAGATCTTGGCGGAGTTGCGCTGCTCGCGGATGAAGTCCCCGATGTTGCGGCCGATGTCCGCGACTGCCTTGTCGATGGACTTGTCCATGGTTCCCGGCTCCCGTTCCTCGTGCGCCTTCCACGGTAGCGAGGGGTGCTAACTCTTGCAAGCACCCTGCTAGCAATCGCTGCGTGTGCTCCGCCACAGGGTTACCGTGAGGGGGACATGGACGACGCCGGAGCCCTGCGCGCCGAGCTGGCGGACCACCTGCTCGGCACCGGCGTGCTGCGCGGTTCCCAGTGGTACAACGCTTTCCGGGCCGTTCCACGCCACGAGTTCCTGCCCCGGTTCTACCGCCAGCGCCACGACGGCGACTGGGAGCCGGTCACCGCCGCGAGCCCCGGCTGGCTGGAGCTCGTCTACACCGATCGGGTGTGGGTTACCCAGTTCGACGGCGACGACACGGTGACCGGCGGCACACCGACCTGCTCGTCGAGCATGCCGACGATCATGGCGATCATGCTGGAGGCGCTGGACGTCCACAACGGACAGTCGGTGCTGGAGGTGGGCACCGGCACCGGGTACAACGCGGCCCTGCTCTGCCACGCCGCCGGATCCGAGCACGTGACGACGGTCGACGTCGATCCGAACCTCTCCGCCCGTGCTCGCGAACGACTGCACCGCAACGGTTTCACGCCCACGTGCGTCACCGGCGACGGCGCGCTGGGCCACCCGCCGAACGCGCCCTACGACCGGGTGCTCGCCACCTGCTCGGTCACGACGGTCCCTCCCGCCTGGCTGGAGCAGACCACGCCGGGCGGTCTCGTCGTCACCACGCTGCACCGCCCCATCGGCGCCGGGCTCGTCCGGATCGTCTCCCGCGGCGACGGCACCGGCGAGGGCCGCGTTCTCGTGGCGGACGGCCGTTTCATGCCGTTGCGCGCGCACGCCCGCAAGCCCGCTCTCGCCGGTGAAGGCGGCTTCGCGCGCAGGAGGACCACCCTGCCGATGGCCACGGTCACCGACCCGGCCAGCCCGTTCGAGTTCTTCGCCGGCATCGCGCTGCCCGACGTCGTGGCCGGGCAGGACTGGCTGGGTCACCCGGACGGTTCGTGGGTCCACCACCACGGCTCGCACGTCGACCAGGGCGGCCCGCGCCGGCTGTGGGACCTCGCGGAACGGGCCCTCACCGAGTGGCACGACCTGGGCAAACCCCGCCGTCAGCACTTCGGCGTCACCATCGACCACGACGAGCAGCACCTCACCCTGGGGCAACGGAGGTGGCGACTGTGATCAGCAGCGATCGGCACGACACGGGTCACTGAACCGACCTCAGGCGGATGCGGTGCGTCATGATGCGCGCATGTCCAGAATCCGCCAGCAGGCGCTGCTGGCCGGCTGCGTGCTGACCGCACTGCTCACCGCTGCCGGTCTGTTCGTCACGGACCACGGCATCAACCCGCACGTGTGGCTGATCGCGCTCGCCGTGGTGTTCCTCGGTTTCCTCGCGCTGCTCGACCCGTGGCTGCGGCGCAGGCACAACGCCGAGCTGAGCACCGACGAGCACCTGGACGCGGCCTGCCGCGCGCTCGCCGCCGGCCTGCAGGTGCAGTGGAACGAGGAGGTGCGCTCGCGCGGCCTCACCGACCCGGACGTGCTCGACCTGCACTGGACCGCGCCGGAGCTGGACCTGAGCGACGAGCCGGACGCGCCGCCGGGACGCAGTGGCGCGGTGGTCGGCGCGTTCCACCGGCAGGTGCACCGCAGGATGGTGGTCCTCGGCGAGGCGGGCACCGGCAAGACGACGGTCGCGATGCTGCTGACGTGCGGCCTGCTGGACCGCTACGACGGCGGCATGGTCCCGGTGCTGCTGCCGCTGTCGACGTGGGACCCGGCGGCCGAGGACATCCGCACGTGGTTCACCCGCCGGCTCTACGAGGACCACCCGGCGCTGAGCAACACCGAGCTGTACGGCAGCTACGCCGGTGACCTGCTGGTCGAGCAGCACCGGGTGCTGCCGGTGCTGGACGGTCTCGACGACGTCCCGGCCCACCAGCGCGCGGACGCGCTGGCCAGGATCGCGAAGGCGTTCCCGGCCGGCCGCCCGCTCGTGCTGACCTGCCGGACCGGCGAGTACGCCCAGGCCGTGCACCTCGCGGGCCCGCTGCCCGGCGCCGACGTGGTCGAGCTGGCACCGCTCGACCTGGACGAGGTGGCCTCCTACCTGCGGGCGAGCGCGGACACCGTGGGCGCGGCGCGGTGGGAGCCGGTGTTCATCCACCTGCGCGAGGAACCCGACGGCCGGCTAGCGGACGCGTTGTCGACGCCGCTCACGATGTGGCTGGCCAGCATGGTCTACGCCGACGCCGAGGCGGAGCCCACCGAGCTGCTCGACCGCGGCCGCTTCCCGGACGCCCGCGCGGTCTCCGACCACCTGTGCGACGAGCTGGTGTCCCGCGCGTTCGGCAACCGGGCCTTCGCCCACCACGCCGGGGCCTCGCAGGTCTGGCCCCGTGAGAAGGCCCGTCGGTGGCTTGAGTTCCTCGCCCACGAGATGCGCGACCGCGGCATCCGCGAGCTGGCCTGGTGGGAGCTGCGCCGGTCGGTCGGCCGCACTTGGCTCGCCCTGCTGGGAGCGCTGGTGCTGGGCGCGATCGGCGGGTTCGGCGTCGGGTGGCTGATGGCGTACTCGATCACGCCGAAGCTCGCGCCGATCACCGGCCTGGTCGCCGGTGTCGTGGTCGGCGGGGCCGCGTTGTCCGCCTCGAAGGAACGGCAACCCAAGCCACGCCTGGGCGTCTGGCGGTCACTGCTGCTCGTGCCCGGTGTGCTCGGACTCGCCGCCGGGCTCGTCTTCGGTGCCCTGTACGGGCTTTCGGCCGGTCTGGTGGTCGGCCTGGGCCTGGCGGTGGCCGTCGCGCTGCGGTTCGCGCTGTCGAGCGCGGCCGAGCTCTCCCAGGCTTCCAGTCCACAGTGGACCATGGCGCGCGACCGGATCGCGGTGTGGACCGGCTCGCTGGTGCTGGCCGTGGTGTTCGGCTCGGCGGCGGCGCTGGTGTTCGGGCCCGGTCAGACCGGCATGGTGGGGCTGGGGCTCGCCTCCGGGCTGATGCTGGGGTTCGCGCTGGCCGTGCTGCACCTGCGCTGGTGGTGGTTCACCGTCGCGCGGATCTGGCTCGCGTTGCGCGGGAAGCTGCCGTGGGAGCTGATGGTGTTCTTCGAGGACGCGCGCAAGCTGGGCGTGCTGTGCCGGGCGGGCGCGTGCTACCAGTTCCGCCACGGCCTGGTGCAGGACCGGCTGGCCGAGCACGGTGCCGCGGCCGGGTCGGTGGTGAGCAGGGTGCGGCTGAGGCGGGCGAACCAGGTCTAGCGGTGCCGCATCCAGAGGTTCGTCTCCTCGTAGACGCCCTGGTCACCGTCGAAAGCCACCACGTCGTGGCCGCCGGGCACGACGTAGCGGCCGGGCCGCGGGAACCGCACGCCGGTCCACCTCTCCCACTGCGCGGCGGTGCCCGTCACGACCATGGACCGCTCGGCCGGTCCCAGGACCGTCGCACCGAGGCGTTGGTGGGTGCGGATCCACGGGTCGGGGTGCAGTCCGTCGTCACGCGTCCAGGCGGCGAAGTCGGCCATCGGCGTCAACGGGTGGCTCGCCTTCGTCGTCGGCCGCACCGGCACGACGACCCGGCGCAGCCCCCGTTGCACCGCGCGCTCGCGCAACGCCGTCAGCACCACGCCCGCGAGGCCCCGGCCGGACCGGTCCCCGCGGACCGTGGCGGCCAGGACGCACAACGTGTCCGGCTCGACGCCGTTCTCGTGCTCCCGCACCGACTGCACGATCGCGCCGTCGTAGCCGCCGTCGGGCAGCGCCGCGGGTGAACCGTCCCACCGCAGTGCCACCGCGACCGCGTGGGCCAGCACCTCGTCGCCGTCCACCACCAGCACGTCGTACTGCGGGAAGTGCTCCCGGACCGCCTCGCGGTACCGGTTCGAGACCGGGTCCTTCAGCACGAACAACGGCCATTCGCCGCTCAGCTCCGCCGAGGAGAACCCGGGGCGGTCCGCGGTGGTGACGATCTGCACGCGCCCGATCGTAGGCGCGTGCGGATCACCGTCACTCGGTCCGCAGGCCCAGTGCGCCGGTCGCCTTCCACAGCGAGGGCAGCGTCAGCACCGTGACCGCGAACGTCAGCGCCACGGCGAGTCCGGCCACCAGTCCGATGCCCGCCCAGTCGAAGGCGACCTCGGTGTCGAACACCCGCATCACCAGGACGCCGAGCCCGACGCCGGTGGCCACGGACACCGCCGTGGAGATCACCAGCGGCACCGCGTTCTGCCACAGCAGCGAGCGGGCCAGGGTGCCGCGCGGCACGCCGCTCGCCGTCATCACCGCGAGCGGCCGGCGGCGTTCCCTGACCTGCTCCAGCCCCACGACCAGCAGGGACGCGCCCGCCAGCAGCAACGTGAGCAGCGAACCCGCGAGCAGCGCGCGGCGGATCACGCCGAACACGTGCTCCACCTCGCTGGTGTTGTCCTGGCCGACGTAGTACGTGTGCACGCGGTGCCCGTGGCTCGCGAGCGCGTTGCGGGTGTGCTCGGCGACGTCGGGGATCGACGGGTCGAGCTCCGCCTGGTAGTCGGAGTGCTGTGAGCGGAGTCCCGCGGCGGCGGCCGGGGTGAGGAACAGGCCGGGGCGGGTGCCGGTGGCCGGTTCCACCGGCGGCACGGTCCACGGCGTGCCCGTGTCCGGTCCCGTGACGCCGACCTTCAGCACCTGACCGGCCCGCACGGACTCCCGGCTGCCGGCCCGCGCGACCACGTAGGCCTTGCCGTCGGCGCAGTCCGGCACGGTCACCAGCGACCGCAGTGCCTCGCACGAACCCATGTTCACGCTGATGTACGTCCGGTCGTCGACCTCCGCGCTGGTCTGGTCGAGCCGGTGCAGGGAGAGCACCCCGCGGGTGTTGCCCATCAGCGCGGGCAGGCCGGACAGGTCGGTGGTGGAGTCGCCGGAGATGGTCAGGAACTGGTGGCTGACCTCCTCCCGCTCGTCGGCCCGCACCTCCTTCTCGATGCCGGCCAGCAGCATCTGCAGCGTGACGGTGCCGGCGAGCACGACCGCGACACCGCCGACGACGCGGGCGGCGGTTCCGCTGTCGAGCTGTAGCCGGCGCACGGCGAGCTGGAGCGCGGGGGTGTGGCCCCGCATCCGGAACACGACCCGTTCCACCAGCCACGGCAGCAGCACCGGAATGCCGAGCATCAGCAGCACCACGCCGGCCACGAAGGCGGTCGTGTCCAGCTGGGTCCGCTCGCCGGAGTGCCCGATCTGGCTCACCAGCAACCCGGCTCCGGCGACGACCGGCACCAGCCGCCACCACACCCTGCGTCGCACCGGGTTCTGCTCGCGCACCACGCCGAGCGGTTCGATGATCGTGCGCCGCATCGCCACGAGCGAGGTGACGACCGCGAGCACCGGCACCGCCACGACGACGGTGAGGGTCAGCGCGGGCGTGGGCGTGACGTCGCTGGGGAACGAGGACAGCTCGGCGATGCTGATCCGGTCGACGAACGGCCGGACCGCGAAGAACAGGCCGAACCCCACCACGAGCCCGGCCAGCGCACCGATCAGCGACTCCCCCGACGCGATCAGCCGCACCCGGCCCGCACCCGCACCGACCAGCCGCAACGCCGCGAGCCTGCGGTCGCGCTGGGCCGCGGCGAGGCGGGTGGCGACGCCGATGAACACCAGCACCGGGAACAGCAGGACCACCACGCCGACCAGGCTGAGCAGCCACAGCACCGGGTCCATGGCGCCGCTGCGGCCGGTCGCGCCCCAGCGGTAGACGGTGTTGCCGTTCGGCTCCGCCTCGATCGAGGCGTCACCGGCGTAGAAGCGCAGTTCGCGCGGGTTCTCCAGGCCGGGCTGGCCGATCGTGCCGACGACCCGCTCCGGGAACCGCGGCCTCAGCAGCTCGCCCGCCGGTGAGGCGAGCAGGTCGGCGAGCGCGGGTGACAGGAAGACCTCGCCGTCGCCTGGCAGCCGGTCGACGCCCGGCGGCACCGGGGCGTCCGGCGAGAGCACCTTCAGGTAGAAGCCGCGGATGGAGTCGGAGCGGAACGCGTGGCTGTGGTCCTCGGCCAGCAGCGGCGGCGGACCGTCACCGCGGGCGACCGTGCCGAGCGCCCGCACGCGGTCCGCCCGCGCGTCCAGTGCCGTCGGCAACGACGCGGCGAGCAGCAGCATCGCCACGCACAGCCCGATGCCGAACCCCTGCAGTGCGAGCCTGGTCCAGGACTTCCGGCTGCCCCCGACGGCCAGCCGGACCCCCAGGGCGAGGTCGCTGATCACCCGCTTCACCGGGCGAACTCCACGTCCCGCGACCGGCCGTCGCGCACCACGACCTCGCGGTCGGAGTAGGCGGCGACCCGCGGCTCGTGCGTGACCAGCACGACCGCCGCGCCCGTCTCCCGTGCCGCGGTCGTGAGCAGGTGCATCACGCGTTCGCCGTTGAGCGAGTCGAGCGCACCGGTCGGCTCGTCGGCGAAGATCACCTTCGGGCTGGTGACCAGTGCGCGTGCCACGGCGACGCGCTGGCCCTGGCCACCGGAGGTCTCGCCGGGCCGCTGGCCGGCCACCGCGTCGACCTCCAGCCGGGCGAGCCACTCGTGCGCGGCGCGTTCGGCGTCCTTGCGCTTCCTGCCGCTGAGCCGCAACGGCAGCGCGACGTTCTCCAGGCAGGTCAGCTCCGGCACGAGCTGGCCGAACTGGAAGACGAACCCGAACTCGGTGCGCCGCAGCTCGCTGCGCTCGTGGTCGGACATGGTGGTCAGGTCGCGGTCGCGGTAGGTGACCGTGCCCTCGTCCGGCGGCAGGATGCCCGCGATGCAGTGCAGCAGCGTCGACTTGCCGGAGCCCGACGGCCCCATCACCGCCACGACCTCGCCCTCGCGGACGGTGAGGCCGGCACCGGCGAGCGCCTGCGTCTTGCCGAACGACTTGACCAGGTCCTCCGCCCTCAGCAGGGCCGGTTTCCGCTCGGTCATCGCGCCACCTCCGCGGCGAGCTGGTCGATCCTGGCCGCGGTCAGTTCGAGCCACCGCAGGTCGGCTTCGAGGTGGAACAGGGCGAAGTCGCAGATCAGCTGGTCGGCCAGGTCGCCGTCGACCTTGCGCCGGGTGAGCTCGCGCATCGTCGTCAGGTGCGCCGAGCGCTGCGCGTCGAGCACCTCCACCGCGCTGCGGCCGGACAGCAGCGCCAGCACGACCTTCGCGTAGAGCGTGTTCTGCAGGTACGGCTCCGGCTTCTCCGGCGTGCGCAGCCAGCGCTCCACGTCGGTGACACCGGCGTCCGTGATGGCGTACCGCTTGCGCTCGGGACCGTCGCCGGCCTCGACGCCCGCCTCGGTCACGTAGCCGTTCTTCAGCAGCCGCGACAGGGTGGAGTACACCTGCCCGTAGTGCAACGGGCGGTCCTGACCGAAGCGCTCGTCGTACGCGCGCTTGAGGTCGTATCCATGCCTTGGACCGCCTTCCAGCAGGCCCAACAGTGCGTGACCGATCGACATGCGGAGGACTATACACCCCGTGTATACACCGAGTGTATTCGAGAGATGTCCTGACGGGTGACCGCCGTGGCGCCTACAGTGGTGGGGTGACTGGTCTGACTGTCGGCTGGGATCACGACGTCGAGCTGCTGCTCGACTTCCTGAACACTCGACACGTACTGGACAGTGAAGCCTCCTGGCGCGCGTGGGTGACCGAACGCGGCCTCGGGCGGAGCGGGGAAATCGCACAGGCGCGCGCCGCGCGGGCAGCACTGCGTTCGTCCATCGAGGGGTCGTCAGGGCCCAGGACGGCGGCCGGCGTCGTGCACGTCGAGCTGACCGGCGGCGTCCCGATGCTCGCGAGCAGCGACGCGGTCGGTGCCGTGCTCGCGGCCTCCGCCCGCCTCGCCGTGCTCGGCTCGTGGGAGCGGCTCAAGATCTGTCCCGCCGACGACTGCCTGCGCGCGTTCTTCGACCGCTCCCGCAACCGCTCGCGCACCTGGTGCTCGATGCAGGTGTGCGGCAACCGCGAGAAGGCCCGCACGTTCCGAAAACGCTCGCGCGCCTCTCAGAAGAGCACGTTGGCCACGGTGTAGATCACCAGACCGGCCAGCGCGCCGACCACGGTGCCGTTGATCCGGATGAACTGCAGGTCCCTGCCGACCTGCAGCTCGATCTTGCGCGAGGTCTCCTCCGCGTCCCACCGCTCGACCGTGTCCGTGATGAGCGTGGTGATCTCGGCGCGGTAGTTCTGCACGACGTACCCGGCGGCCTGCTCCAGCCAGCCGTCGACCTTGGCGCGCAGCTCTGGGTCCCCTGTCAGGTTGGTGCCGAGCGTGACCAGCCCCTGCGTGACGCGCCTGCGCAGCTCGCTGGACGGGTCCTCGGCGGCGTCGAGCAGCATCTTCTTCGCCGTGCCCCACGCGCTGCTGATCACCTTCTGCACGTCCGGGTGGTTGATCACCTGCTGCTTGACCTGCTCGGCGCGCTGCATCGTGGCCGCGTCGGTCTGCATGTCGGCGGAGAACTCGATCAGGAACTGGTCGACGGCCAGCCGCATCGGGTGGTTGACGTCGGTCTTGACCGCCCACGCGAAGTTGACCAGCTCGGTGTAGACCTTGTCGCCGAGCAGCGAGTCGACGAACTTCGGCGACCACGCGGGCGCGCGCTCGGAGACGATCAGGCTGACCTTGTCGTAGTTGTCGCGCACCCACTCGTAGGCCCGGTCGCACATCAGGTCGACGAGCTTGTGGTGCGCGCCGTCGGTGAGGACCTGGTTGAGCAGCTTGCCCAGCGGCGGGCCCCAGGGCTTGGCCGTGACGCGCTTGACGATCGCGTGCTCGACGACGGCCTGCACCTCCTCGTCCTTGAGCACGGTGATCGCGCCCTTGAGGATGTTCGCGAGCTCGTTGGTGATGCGCTCGGCGTTCTCCGGCTGCTTGACCCACGCCCCGGCGCGCTCGGCGATGCCCGCACGCCGCAGCTTGTCCTGCACGATCTCCGGGCTGAGGAAGTTGACGCCCACGAAGTCGCCGAGCGTCTTGCCGAACATGTTCTTCCGGGTGGGGATGATCGCGGTGTGCGGGATGGGCAGGCCGAGGGGGCGCCGGAACAGCGCCGTGACGGCGAACCAGTCGGCGAGCGCGCCCACCATTCCGGCCTCCGCGGCGGCACGGACGTACCCCACCCAGGCGCCCTCGAAGGCGTGCGATCCGAGGAAGACGACCGTCGCGCCCACGAGGAAGCTCGTCGCGACGAGCTTCATCCTGCGCAGGTCGGTGCGCTTCTGCTGGTCAGCGGCGGTCAGTTGCTCCACGACACCATTGTCCGTGAAGATCCTGGGTTGTGCGGGTACCAGCGCTAGTTCCCCGGTTGCAGCCGTTCACCTCGACGATCTTCGCGGAGATGACGGGGCTGGCCGTGCAGCACGACGCCGTGAACCTCGGTCAGGGTTTCCCCGACACCGACGGCCCCGCGTCGATGCTCGCCGCCGCCCAGTCGGCGATCGCGTCCGGCGTGAACCAGTACCCACCCGGCCCCGGCATGCCGGTGCTGCGCGCGGCGGTCGCGGCGCACCGCTCGCGGTACGGGACCACGTACGACCCGGACACCGAGGTCCTGGTGACGGTCGGCGCCACCGAGGCGATCGCCGCCTCGTTGCTGGCGCTGGTCGAGGCCGGCGACGAGGTGCTGCTCATCGAGCCCTACTACGACTCCTACGCGGCGTCGGTCGCCATGGCCGGGGCCACGCGGGTGACCGTGGGCCTGCGCGAGGACTCGTCCGGCCGGTTGGCGCTGGACGTCGAGGCGCTGCGGGCCGCCGTCACGCCGCGGACGCGGGCGGTGCTGGTGAACTCGCCGCACAACCCGACCGGCACCGTGTTCACGGCGGACGAGATGAACGCCATCGCGGCGTTGTGCGTCGAGCACGACCTGCTGGCGATCACCGACGAGGTCTACGAGCACCTGGTGTTCGACGGCCGTGAGCACGTCCCGCTGGCGTCGCTGCCGGGGATGGCCGAGCGGACGTTGTCGATCTCGGGCGCGGGCAAGACGTTCAACTGCACCGGCTGGAAGATCGGCTGGGTGTGCGGGCCGGCCCCGCTGGTGTCCGCGGTGCGCGCCGCTAAGCAGTTCATGACGTTCGTCGGCGGTGCCCCGTTCCAGCCCGCCGTCGCGCACGCGCTGACCGCCGAGCTGGACTGGGTGACGTCGCTGCGCGACTCGCTGGCGGCGAAGCGGGCAAGGCTGGCGGAGGGCCTGCGTGCGGCGGGCTTCGAGGTGCGTTCCTCGGAGGGGACGTACTTCATCTGCGCCGACGTCCGCCCCCTCGGCTACACCGACGGCCTGGCCCTGTGCCGCGACCTGCCCGCCCGGATCGGCGTGGCCGCGGTGCCCGTGCAGGTCTTCACCGACCGTCCCGCGGAGTGGCAGCACCTGATCCGGTTCGCGTTCTGCAAGCAGGACGCCGTGATCGACGAGGCCGTGGAGCGACTCCACAAGCTGTAGTTGTCCACAGGTGTGGATGACTTTCTCCACAGCTGTGGACAAGCCTCTTTCGAGTGAGGCGTGGAGCCTCCACAGCCGTATTCGCCTCCAAGCGGCATGGACACGAACACGGAGGTCATCCACGCCGCACGCACCGGCCTCGCCGGCTGGGAAGCGCTCGTCGAACGCTACTCCCGGCTGGTCTGGTCGGTGCCCAGATCGTTCCGCCTGAACCACGCCGACGCGGCCGACGTCTACCAGTGCACCTGGCTCTGCCTGGCCGAACACCTCACCCGCATCCGAGAACCCGAGGCCCTGGCGGTGTGGCTGGTCCGTACCGCCACCCGCCAGAGCATCACCGTGCTGCGCCTGCGCGGCCGCGAGCTCCCCACCCACCGCTGGGAGCCCGAACCGACGTCACCAACCCCCGAGGACGTCGTGCTCGACACCGACCGCGCCCGCCGGCTGTGGACAGCGCTGACGACGTTGAACGAACGGTGCCAACGCCTGCTGCGGATAGCTGCCCACAGCCCTGAGGTGAGTTATGCACAGGTTGCCGACGCCCTGGGGATGAAGGTGGGAAGCGTCGGCCCGACCCGCCGCCGCTGCCTGCTCGCGCTGCGCCGGGAACTGGAGGCGGCGCGATGAGGGACCCGCTGCTCGCCGAGATCGCCGCGCTGTTCCACGCCGACGTGCCCCCGGCCGTCGCCGCCCCCGCCCCGACCGGTCTCGCCCCCATGGCGGCTGTGGACGAGCCGGTCCGCGGCCCGTCCCGGCAGCTGGTGTTCCACGCCGGTGCGGGGCGGATGTACCTGCAGCTGGACGGGCCGCTGCTGACCGGGGTGCTCGACGACAGGAACGTGACGGTCGAGGTCCGCTCGCCTGAGCAGGGCGTGGCGATCCGGCCGGATGCCGAGGGGTGGTTCCGGGCCGAGGTCGCGCCGGGGCCGGTGTGCGTTTGCGTGCCGGAACTCGGGCTGACGACGGGGTGGTTCGTCGCATGAGCGCCGGAACCGATCCGCACGCAGCCACACCCGCCCAGGAGCGCGCCGGATCCGCACCCGACAAACAGGAGGCTCATCGCATGAGCGCCGGAACCGGCTCACAGGCGACCAACGCCGCCGCCACACCTGACCGAGGCCGCGCCGAAGCCGCGCCCGACAACCAGGCGGCCCACCCCACCAGCCCCAACGCCGCCCTGCGGGCAACCACGCCCTCTCAGGGCCGCGCCGCGACCGCGGCCGACCAGGCGGCCCGCCCCACCAGCCCCGCCCCGCGCACAACCACGTCCGCCCAGGGCTGCGCCGCGAGCGCGCCCGCCGACCAGACAACCCACCCCACCAGCCCCAGCGCCCCGCGGGCAACCACGCCCTCCCAGACCCGCGCCGCACCCGCGCCCGACCAGGAGACCCGTCCCACGAGCCCCACCACCGACCCGCGGGCGACCATCGCCACCACACGCGTCCGAGGCACCAAGGCCCAGCGCGCCGACGCCCTGCACGACCTGAGCGTCGCCCACGTCGAGCTGGGCCACCTGGACGAGGCCGCGAAGCTCGCCCGGCGCGGGTTGCGGCTCACCGGTGAGCCGCGGTTCCGGCTCGCGCTCGCCTGGATCGACCTGGACCGGGGGCGGCTCAGCCAGAGCCTCGAGCACCTGAACCTCGCGACGCCGCAGTTGCGTGGCAGGGAGCTCGTCAGGGCGCGGTGCCTGCGCGGGCTGCACCTGTGCCGGTCGGCCGATCCGCGGGCGGCGATGGCGGAGCTGACCGCCGTGATCAGGGAGCTGCGGCGGTACGACGACCAGCGGTGGCTCGCCAACGCGTTGATCGGCAGGGGGATCGCTCGTTGTCAGGCGTTGCGGCTGGCCGAGGCCGACGCGGACTTCACGGCGGCGGAGGTGGGGGTGGGGGGGTTGCCCGCCCCCCCGGCCTTTGGCCCTGCCCGGCTTGCG
>NZ_LGDY01000119.1 GCF_001279525.1 Nocardia sp. NRRL S-836
AGCACCAGCGACACCGTGGCCTGGCTGACGCCGGCCATTCTGGCGATGTCCTGCTGGGTGAGCCGCTTGGCCATGAGCACCTGCCAATTCGAATTGGCAAGAATTCTGCGACGTCGGTGTGCGTGTCGTCAACCCAGTAATAATTCGAATTAGCATCTTGACGGGCGCGGTGCGGGGGAGCGAGGGTGCTCGGCCAAGGAGGTAGGCCCGTGAACTCTTTCAGTCGTCGCAGCCTGATCGCCGGTGCCACCGCGGCCGGTCTGCTCGCCGCCCTGCCCGGCCGTGCGCTCGCCCTGCCCGCGCCCCCACCCGCCGGCCCGCTCGACCGCCGCCTGTTCGCACCCGAGGAGCAGCGGTTCGCGCCGTACCTGCTGGCGGTCTCGCCGATGGTGGCGGACATGACGAGCGGTGGTTTCTTCGCCGGTGGCTGGTGGCGCAGCCCGGCCGCGACCTACAACGCCCGCGTCCAGGAGCACGTCTACACGCTGGCCTGGTTCGCCACGCAGTCCCGCCCCTGGAACCCGTACCGGGGCAACGCCGCCCTGCTCGCCGCGCTCGACGCAGGGCTCGGCCACTACCTCGGCCTGCAGCACGCCGACGGGTCGTGGCCGGAGTACTCGCGCGACCAGCACTCGCTGGCGGCCACCGGGTTCGCCATGGGGTACCTGAGCAAGACGAACGCCCTGCTGCGCCGCGCGGGCGTGCTACCCGCCCGGCAGGCCCAGCTCTCGGCCGCGCTGAAGCGGGCGATGACGTGGTTCCTGAACCCGGCCAACGACACGGTGTGGCAGCCGAGGCTGACGTGGGCCAACCAGACCACCTCGGGCCTCGCGGGGGCCGCGCTCGCGTTGAGGCACGACCCCGACCCGGCGCTCGCGCACCAGCTGACCGCGGCCTTCGCCCGGCTGGCCGCCACCGGCCAGAGCCCCGCCGGCTTCTTCTACGAGGAGTCCGGCGCCGACACCAACTACAACTTCGAGGTAATGCTGCCGGAGCTGGCCGACGCGTGGCGGCAGTCCGGTGACGCGAACCTCGTGACGATGGCCCGCCGGTACACCGACTGGCTCGGTTACAACCTGCTGCGCGAGCCCGACGGCTCCGGCTGGTTCGCCAACGTCGCGCCGAACTCCCGCACCACCTCCCGGTTCTAGGCCGACGTGCGCCCCGACCCGGAACGCACCGCGCTCAACAACCAGTTCGTGGCCTCGGTCCCGGACCTGGCCGCGTTCGTGTCCAGCCGCGAGGACCTGGCCGCGGCACGGGCGGCGTGGGCAGCGGACCCGGCGCCGGCGCCCACGTTGACCAAGCCCGACACCTCTCCACGCATCCTGGCTCACGCCATATATGGAGAGCGCTACCCCACGCGGGCCTCGCGCACGGCGGCGGTCGCGCGGCTGCCGTACCAGCGCGCGCACTTCACCGAGGTCCGCAGCGACCAGGGACAGGACTTCCTGTTCGTCCGCCGGCCGAAGTTCTACCTAGGCGGCTACTTCGGGACGCGGCGGGCGACCCGGTTGGCGCGCACCGGTCTCACGTTCCTCTGGCACCCGGTGGCGGGGACCGTCGTCCAGTCGATGAACAACAACGACCACGCGTGCTGGGCCACCGTGCTGCCGGGGCAGCGGCCGGATTCCGATGGCGCGCAACAGGTCGAGCTCCTGGGCGGAGAGCCGTACCGGTTCCGGTACCGGTCCGCCGAGGTGGTCACGGAGGTGACCGTCGGTGACCGGATCGTCAGGACCGTGCACGCGTCCGGTCCGGCGACCGAGCAAATTCCTTTGGTGGTAAAGGACTCGGACGACGTGGCACTCGACGCCCGCGGGCTGACGCTGACCCGCGGCCGGGTGCGGCTGCGCTTCGATTGGGGCCAACCGCTCGTGCCGGCGCTGCGGACCGCCTCCTCGATCAGCTACCCCGGCCGGCGGATGCGGATCCTGACCGTCCCGCACGACGGTGACCTGACGGTGACAGTGTCCACTTAGGACATACGGTTTCACTCTTATGCAGCAACGGTTACGCGCATGTTAACGCAGCTCGCGGGGTAATCAGTGATCCCAAACCCCGGTCCCCCCGCCACCGGCGATTGCCCGGACGCGTGCGGCCCCGTTCGGTCGTGAGGAGTGGTTGTGATGGCACACGTGCGTCGGTTGGTCGACGTTCACACTGGTGACGAATTCGATCAGCCCGTTCCTTTCGGCTTGGTCTACCCGATCTGCACGGCGGACGGCTCCGCACCGCCGAGCCAGCGCGGCCGGACGTGGCACGACCTGGTGGCGAGCGACCGGGACCTGCGTCCCGCGTCGTGAAGACGTGTCGTCGCCACGTCCGGTCCCGAACTCGCGGCGATCTTGCTGATCGGTGGTGAACGAGGCGCGTCCCCTGCGCGGGACGCGCCTTTGTCGTTCGTGCGGCACCGTCACCGGACCGGGTGAAGTGCTGGTTTGAGGGCGTGGAAGCCGGGTACTCCCGCCGGGCGCGTCAAGCAGTCGGCGCGGAACACAGGCTGTGAAGGCGGCGATCACCGTGCAGCTCGACGATGCTGTTAGCGCGGCACTGAGTCATCTCCGAACCGGGTCCGCCGGGCAGGTCAGCGAGGACCTCCGCGATGCGGTGGCCCTGGCCGGCGCTGTGCCACCGGAGGTGGTCGCTTGTGTGGAAGCCGCCGGTGAGCACGTCGCTTACGGCGAGCTGATGGAGGCGCGGACGCTGCTGACGGTGGCCCAACGGCTGCTGGCGCAGTTCCGGCACCAGCCCACGGCCGCACAGCAGGCCCAGGTGCTGCTGCCGAGCCAGGCCAGTCCACCGACCACGCCGATCCGGGTGTGAAGGACGGTCGTCCCGGGTATCTCGAACGGGCGTTCGAGTGAAAGGGGACGACCGTGAACCGCAGTCCGGAGAAGGACCCGCAGGACTGGACCACCGGTGACGAGCCGATGACCGGGCCGCAGGAGTCCTACCTGCACACCCTCGCCCAGGAAGCGGGCGAGGAGGTGCCGGGCGAGCTCACCAAGGTCGAGGCGTCGCAGCTGATCGACCGGTTGCAGGAGAAGACCGGCCGGGGCAGCTGAACGCCGTCCCGGCCCGCTACCAGTTCAGCAGGTCAGGCGTGCGTCCGCCCAGTCGGCGTGGTCGAAGTTGCGGCCGTCGCCGCCGTCGGTGACCCGCAGGTCGAGCATCCGGACCCCGGTCGTGTCCACGGACACCGGCCGGGCCGGGTCGCCGCCGCGCACCACGCCGCTGTCGTGCAGCAGGCGGCCGTCGCCGTAGACCTGGAAGTTGACCGAACCGGGTGACGTGGTCTCGTCGTCGAGGCCGACCGAGGCGTCGAACGCCCGGCAGCCGCGGCCCAGGTACAACGTCACGTCGGCCGGCGCGTGCGTGCCCAGGCCCTTGGCGTAGGTGACGCCCGCGATCTGCAACGGCCGGCCGTCGCCCGCCGAGGTCTCACCGTTGGAGCGGTCGCGTTCGACCGGGCCCCAGCCGTTGGACTCGCTCACGAACGGCAGGTCGCTCACGAATGGAGTCCCGCTCGGCGCCGGTGGCGGCACGAACGCGCGCACGGCCTGTTCGACGTGCACGGTCTGATGCGCGCGGAACTCGGCGTACACCGGCACGTCCGTGAACCCGACCGGGCCGCCCGCCCGGACGTCCCACCGGCCGGTGATCGACTCGCCCGCCCGCAGCGTCGCGCGGGTCACCGGCGCGCCGGTCACCGTCCAGCCCGCGGGTGGCGCGACCGTCAGCACCACGTCGGACACGTCGGCGGTGCTGGTGAACGTGCCGGAGACGCTGAACGACGTGCCCTGGGCGACGTCCACCTCGGTGGGCGTGATGCTCAGCGTCGTCGCCGGGACCTGAGGAACGGCCTGGTCACAGGTCTGCAGGCCGGGCCGGTAGGGGCAGGCGACCGCGGCGAACCCGCCGTTGCGCCCCACCGCCACCGACAACGTCCGCGCCGTTGGCAGCACCTGCCGGTCCCGCGTCACGTCACCGCGTTCCGCCGGGTCGCGGACCGTCTCGACCAGCCACTGCCCGCCGCCGAGGAACCCCAGCGGCACGTCGACCGTGCGGGCGTCGGCCGAGATCGCGCCGAGGAACCAGCGGGTGCCGTTGCGCCGGGCCACCACGGCGTGCGTGTCCGGGTCGCCGCTCACCAGCCGGGTCTCGTCCCATGTCGTCGGCACCTGGTTCAGGAACCGCAACGCCTGCGGGTGCCGTTCGTAGGCCTCCGGCTTGTCGGCGAAGTGCGTCCAGCCGGACTCGTAGACCACCGGCAGCGCCACCTCGTGCGCGACCGAGGCCTCGCGCGTGCCGACCTCCAGCGAGACCGGCGTGTAGTCCATCGAGCCGACGACGTTGCGGGTGAAGAACTGCACCGGGTTGTTGGCTGCCGGCGGGTAGTTCTCGGCGCCGCGCACTCCTTCCATGGTCATGATGTGCGGCCACGTCCGTGCGAGGCCGTGCGGGATCGTCGAGCCGTGGAAGTTCACCATCAGCTTCAGGGACGCGGTCTTCGCGAGCACCGCGTCGTACCACTGGTACCGGGCCTGGGAGTCGGACTCCATGAAGTCGATCTTCACGCCCTTCACGCCCCACCGCTGGAACCGGGGGAGCAGGGTGTCGCGTTCCTCCGCGGTGTCGAGGTCGCTCCAGTGCAGCCACAGCAGGATCTCCACACCGCGGGCGCGGGCGTACCTGACCAGCTCCGGCACCCACGCCGAGCTCCAGCCCTCGTCGATGAGCGCGTAGGGCCAGCCGGTGCGGGCGGCGAAGTCGACGTACTGCTTCTGGCGCTCGAACGAGCGCGGGCTGTCGTGCTCGCTCAGCCACGACCACGCGACCTTGCCCGGCCGGATCCACGAGGTGTCGGCGAGCTTCGACGGCGAGGCGAGGTCGTCGACGAGCGTGGAGGTGGAGACGGTCCCGAGGTCACCGATGATCGCCGTGCGCCACGGGGTCTTCGTCAGTGTCACCTGCGGATCGGCCAGCGCGACCTCGTAGTCACCGGTGGTGTGCCGCAGCCGGCTGCCGGAGTGCCGGCCGTCCACGTCGGACTCGGTGAGCAGCACGTGCTGGTCGCCCACGCGGAACAGCGACGGGTGGCCGAACTCGCCGTTCGCAGCGCCCGCCGTCGTCCGCACGCGGTTCGCCTCGTACCAGGCGTTGTAGGGCAGCAGCCAGGCCGGCGCGTCGGCGGGCAGCCGGAACGCGGAGGCCTCCCCGGTCACGGTCATCGCGGCGGGCAGCACGTACCGGTAGGCCACGCCGTCCGGTGCGACCCGCACGACCACGTCGAACCGCGCGGCGCCGTCGAAGGTCAGCGTCGTCTCGGTCATGGTCGCGGACCGCTGCCGCTGCTTGCCCGTCGTCATCGAGTACCGCTCGGTGACGACCCGGTCCCTGCGGCTCACGACCCGCAGGCCGGTGGTGAGGTCGGCGGTCGTGGTGCGCAGGCCGATCGGTGCCGCCGCCAGCACGGTCTGCCCGGCTCGGGACACGCTCAACGTGGGCACGCCGCCGGCCAGCTCGACCGTGGCGACCAGCGGCGACGGGCCCGTTATCCGCCATCGGCCGGGTGCGGCGGTGGCGGGGGCGGGCAGGAGCAGCAGCAGGGTCGTGAGCGCGGCCAACAGCCTTGACATCGTTGTCAGCTCCCCGGAGTCCGGCGGTGAGAACGTTCTCACCCTGGCGTGTCCCGGGAGCGGTGGTCAACGGTGCACATGATCTCGGGCAGGACAGAAATCTGTCCTGCCCGAGGTCTTGCGCCGGTGGGGGAGCGGGGTCAGCCGCGTGCGACCACGCGCACGGTCTCCAGCTTCGAGTCGGCCGGGTCCGGCAGCTCCATGCCCGTCGCGAGGCCGCTGCGCACGTAGTCCAGCACCGCATCGGTGATCACCTCACCGGGCAGCACCGCGGGTGCCCCCGGCGGGTACGGCGTGATCATCTCGGCGGCGACCCTGCCCGCCGCCCGTTCCGCCGGCACCTGCTCGACCTCGGCGAAGAACGCGTCGCGCGGCAGCATCGCCATCTCCAGCTGCAGCTCGTCCGGCGAGGGCAGGTCCACCGGCTTGGGCGAGGGCAGCCCGGCCGCCGTCAACGCCCGCAACGCCTCGACGAGCACGTCGGCGGTCCGCTGGTCGTCGGCGTGGGTGAACTGGGCGACGATCCGCCGGTGGTCCGACAGCCCGACCGTGACGCGCTGCTCCGCGCGCAGCCAGTCGGCGGCCTGGTAGCCGCTGATGTGCAGCCCGGACAGGTCGATGACCATCTTCAACGGGTCGAACGAGTGCGTGCGGTGGGTGAAGTCCATGACCTCCAGGCCGGGCAGCGTGGAGATCTCGGCCCGCGTCCGCTCGGCCAGCGCCAGCGCGGCGGTGATCAGGTGCTCGCCCTGCTCGACCATGTGCCGGCGCCAGCCGTCCAGCGTGGCGTAGACGAGCGAGGTGGGGCTGGTCGTGCCGAGCAGGTCCTCGCGGGCCTTGAGCACCGCCGGGTCGACGAGGTCGCCCTGCTGGTGGAACACGGAGCTCTGCTCCACGGCGGCACCGGACTTGTGCACGCTCGTCACGACGACGTCGGCGCCCGCGTCCATGCCCCACTGCGGCAGGCCGCCGTGGAACGGCAGGTGCGCGCCCCAGGCCTCGTCCACGATCAGCGGCTTGCCGAACGAGTGGCACACCTCGGCGATCGCCGCGATGTCACCGCACGTGCCGTAGTCGGTGGGTGTCACCAGCAGCATGCCCTTGGCCTCGGGCTCGGCCTCGAACAACGCGCGCACCTCCTCGGGACCCGGCGGGTGCGACATGTGCAGGTCGGCGTCCCAGCGCGGGCTGAGCCACACCGGGCGGACGCCGCTGAGGATCAGGCCGGACACCACGGACTTGTGCGCGTGCCGCGGCACGATCAGCTTCTCGTGCGGCCCCGCCACCGACAGCATGGCGCTCTTGACCGACAGCGAGCTGCCGCACGTGGAGAAGAAAGCCTGCTCGGCGTTGACCGCGTCCGCCATCAGCTCCTGCGCGTGCTCGATGACGCCGTTGGTCATCAACCGGTCGTCCAGTCCGTTCAAGGCGAGCACGTCGGCCCTGAACACCTCCTCGCCCAGCACGTCGAGCACGCGCGGGTCGACGCCGCGGCCCTGGCGGTGGCCGGGCGGGGTGAACGGCACGTAGCCGCGGGAGCGGAAGTCCTGCAGTGCTTCGAGCACTGGCGCCTTGCTGTGGTCCATGCACGGGGAGTAGCCCGTTCGGGCGCACCTCGAACCTCACGCCCGCAGCAGCGGCCCGACGAGCTCGCGGATGTGGTGCGACGGTTCGAGCCCCAGCTCGGCGCGCAGCCGGGCGCGGTAGCTCTCGTACTGGCGCACGGCCTGCGCCGGGTTGCCGTCGGCCAGGTGCAGCTCGACCAGCGTGCGGTGCGCGCTCTCCCGCAACGGGTCGGCCTGTACCGCCGCGAGCGCGGCCTGGTGGGCGTGGTGGTGGTCGCCCGAGGCGCGGAACCGGTCGCTGAGCGCCTCCAGCGCCCGCAGCCGCGCCTGCCGCCACCAGTCCCGTTCGGTCTGCACCCACGGCTGCCACCAGCCCGGCAGCAGGTCGGCCGTGAGCAGCGCCAGCGCCTCGGGACGGGCACCGGGCGTGGCGGCGAACGCGTAGGCCTGGCGGAAGTCGACCGAGACCTCGCGGCCCAGCGCCAGCGCGTCCTCGGTGACCACGACCAGTGGAGTCGACGGCTTGACCAGCCGCCACAGCGACGACCGCAGGCAGGCACCGGCCCGCCGCTCGGTCGCGCCGGGCCACAGCAGTGCCGCGGCGACCGGGCGCGGCACCGGTGTGTCCCTCAGCGCGAGCAGGGCGAGCAGTCTGCGCGCGCCGGGTACGACGTGGACGGACGTGTGGTCGCAGTCCAACCGAAAACCGCCGAGCAGTTGGATGTGCAACTGCGCCATGTGAGTCACCTGCCGTGCCGCCGACATCAGGAGTCGCCGAGTGCCCGGAGGCCGCCGCCTCACACATCCCTGTGCGAAATTGCTCCGTCCTGACCAGCCGCCGTGACGCGGCCGTGTCGTGCGCGTGGTGGTGTCGCACCGTGCGGGTCACACCGGCTTCCTAACTTCGCCGTGCAGTCCTCAACCACACGGGAGGCACGATGTTCCTGCACACCAGCAGGTTGCAGTTCGAGGCGAAGCCGGACCGCCCGGACGCCCACTACGCCCGCAAGCTCCAGGAGCTGATCGGCGGCGCGTTCGGCGAGATGACCGTCACGATGCAGTACCTGTTCCAAGGCTGGAACTGCCGGATGGAGGGCAAGTACAAGGACCTGATCATGGACGTGGCCACCGAGGAGATCGGTCACGTCGAGATGCTCGCCACGATGGTCGCGCGGTTGCTGGAGAACGCGCCGTCCGAGGTGACCGCGCAGGCGGTCGCCGACGACCCGGTCGTGGCCGCGGTGATCGGCGGCATGGACCCGCAGCAGGCCATCGTGAGCGGTGGCGGGCCCACGTTGTCCGACAGCAACGGGGTGCCGTGGAACGGCCGCTACATCGTCGCGAGCGGCAACCTCATGGCCGACTTCCGCGCCAACGTCGCCGCCGAGGCACAGGGCCGGCTGCAGACCGCGCGGCTCTACAACATGACCGACGACACCGGCGTGCGCGACATGCTGAAGTTCAACCTCGCCCGCGACACCGCCCACCAGAACATGTGGCTCGCCGCGATCGAGGAGCTGCAGGAGGACGGCCTGGAGGGCCCGATCTCGCCGAGCGCGCTGTTCGACGAGGAGCACGCCGAGCACGCGGCCACGATCTGGCACAACTCCGACGGGCCCGCGGGCGCCGAGGGCGGCTGGGCGTCGGGCACCACGCCGGACGGCGCGCACGAGTTCTCCTACGTGATGAACCCGGAACCGCTGGGCGGCAAGGCTTCCGCGCCGATGCCGGACCCGTTGCTGTACGCCACCAGCCCGGCGAACCTCGGGCTGATCGAGAAGGCCATCCGCAAGCTCACGTGAGGAGGGTCTTCTGATGGTCGGCATCACGGTGCCAGCTCGCGTCCGCTCGGCGGCCGTCGTCATGGGGCCCGCGTTCGTCGTCGCGGTCGCCTACGTCGACCCCGGCAACTTCGCGACGAACATGGCGGGCGGCGCGACGCACGGGTTCCTGTTGTTGTGGGTGATCGTCAGCGCGAGCCTGCTCGCGATGTTCGTCCAGTACCAGTCCGCGAAGCTGGGCATCGTGACCGGCCGCAACCTGCCGGAGCTGTGCCGCGAGCACTACCCGCGGCCGGTGACCCGGCTGCTGTGGGTGCAGGCGGAGCTGGTGGCCATGGCCACCGACCTGGCCGAGTTCGTCGGCGCGGCGGTGGCGCTGAACCTGCTGTTCGGCGTCCCGCTGCTGCCGGCCGCCCTGATCACCGCCGTGGTGTCGTTCGGCATCCTCGCGCTGGCACCGCTGCGGCGGCGCCGGTTCGAGTCGGTGATCATCGGGCTGCTGGCGGTCGTGCTCGGCGGCTTCCTCTACCAGACCCTGCAGCTGGGGCCCCTGACCGGCGCGGCGGCCGGTCTGGTGCCGGGGTTCGCAGGGGTCGACAGCGTGCTGCTCGCGACCGGGATGCTCGGCGCGACCGTCATGCCGCACGTGATCTACCTGCACTCGGCGCTGACCCAGCGCCACCACGGGTCCGGTGACCTCAGCGGCGTGCTGCGGGCCAGCCGCGCCGACATCGTGGTCGCGCTCGGCATCGCGGCCGTGGTCAACGTGAGCATGCTCGTCGTGGCCGCCGGTGCGTTCCACCGGACCGGCGCGCCGCGGGAGTCGTTGCAGGACATGCACTCCGGGCTCGGGCAGCTGCTCGGTCCCGGTGCGGCGCTGGCGTTCGCCCTGGCGTTGCTGGCCTCCGGGCTGGCGGCGTCCAGCGTGGGCACCTACTCCGGCCAGGTCGTGATGGAGGGGTTCCTGCGCAGGCGCATTCCGCTGTGGCTGCGGCGTGCGATCACGATGACGCCCGCGCTGGCCGTGCTGGCGCTGGGCGTCGACCCGACGAAGGCGTTGGTGCTGAGCCAGGTCGTGCTGTCGTTCGGCATCCCGTTCGCCCTCGTCCCGATGGTCCTGCTGGCCCGCCGCCGCGACGTGATGGGCGCGGCGGCCAACCGGCGCCGGACCACCTTCACCGGTGCGGCGGCGGCCGGGGTCATCTCGGCGTTGAACCTGTTCCTACTCGTGCGGACGGTGGTCGGCTGATGCTCGCGGCAGTGGTGCTCGGACTCGGTATCGGCGGTTTCCTCGACGGCATAGTGATCCACCAGCTGCTCGGCTGGCACCACATGCTGTCGGGCTGGTACCCGGCCTCGGACATGCGGCTCATGATGGTCGGCGACGGGCTGTTCCACCTGCTGTGCCTGGTGCTCGTGCTCGTCGGGGTGGCGCTGCTCAACCGGCGGGCGCCGCTGCCGGACCGGGTGCTGCTGGGCGGGATCCTCGCGGGCTGGGGCGCGTTCAACCTGGTCGAGGGCGTGATCGACCACCAGGTGCTCGGCATCCACCACGTCCGGCCCGGTCCCGGCCAGCTCGGCTACGACCTGGCGTTCCTCGCCTCCGGCGCGGCGCTGCTGGCAATCGGGCTCGTGTTTGCGCGGCGGTCGAACCGGTTAGCCGTAGGCCGTGACTCCTGAGCCTGCGCGGATCGACCCGCCGACCGCCCCCGTGACGACCCAGACGACCTCGCGGTCGAGCCTGCTCGCGAGCTTCTCCGACTACGCGGAGGCCCAGCGGCTGGTCGACCGGATGTCCGACGACGGGTTCCCGGTCGAGCACGTGCGGATCATCGGTGACGGCGTGCGCACCGTCGAGCAGGTGACCGGCCGGATGACCCGTGCCCGCGCGGCGGTGTCCGGCGCGGCCGGTGGCGCCTGGTTCGGTGTGCTGATCGGGTTGTTGTTCGGGCTGTTCACGTCCGGTGTGGCGTGGGCGTGGATGTTGCTGCTGAGCCTCGTGATCGGCGCGTTCTGGGGTGCGGTGTTCGGGTTCGCCGCGCACTGGACCACCCGCGGCAAGCGGGACTTCTCCAGCGTGATGACGCTGGAGGCGCAGCGCTACGACGTGCTGGTCGACGGTGCGCACGCGAGCAGGGCGGGCAAGTACGTGCTCTGACGCTCGACATCGGACGGGTGAAGCCGCCGCCGCCCGCACGAGGTGCGGGCGGCGGCTTCCGCATGTGCGGGCGAAAGTCGTTTCGTGTTCGCGGGAACGGCTTGCCACACTCACGCCGTGACGTACTTGGGAGAGGGCTGGGACAGCACGGCGACGCTCGTGGGTGGACGGTGGGTGGAGCGGCGGCCGAAGCGGGCGGAGGTCGAGGCGCTGCTGCGGCGCGAGGCGGCGGTGCTGCCGTGGCTCGCGCCGTTGCTGCCGTTGCCCGTCCCGGTGCCGCGGCTGGTGTCGGCGGACCCGTTCGTGGCGCGGCACGAGCTGGTGCCCGGCGGCGAGCTGACGACGCTGAACGCGGTGCAGGGCAAGCAACTGGGGGAGTTCCTGCTGGCGCTGCACGCGGTCCCGGCGGCCGACGCGGTCGCCCACGGCGTGGGGCCCGCGCCGGTGCCGCTGGACCGGTTCCGCGCGGAGGTGCTGCCCCTCGTGCCCGACCAGGCCGACCTGCTCGACGCCATCGAGGCGGCGCCGGCGGACACGCTGGTGCACGGCGACCTCGGGCCGGAACACGTGCTGGGCCGCGACGGCGTGCTGACCGGCGTGATCGACTTCGGTGACGTGCACGTCGGTGACGCGGCGATCGACCTCGCGTGGGCACTGCACTCCACGCCGCCGGAGTTCGCCGACGCGGTCGCCGCGACCTACGGCGTGACGGACGGGCTGCGCGAGCGATCGTTGCTGTGGCACCGGATCGGGCCGTGGTACGAGGTCCTGCACGGCAACGACAACGGCAAGCCGGAGATCGCGGCGGAAGGGCTCGCGGGAGTGCGAAAGCGGAGTAGCTGGTTCTGAAATCGGGTACCCCCGGTGCACAAGACACCGGGAGGAAACATGCCTTGGGTTCAGCGGCACCGACGTCGCACGCCGTACAGCTGGTTCCGCAGCACCACGGTGCGCAGCCACTACCGCAGGCGCCCGCTCAACGCGTGGCTGCCGCTCGTGGTCGTGATCGCGTTCATCGTGCTGCTCATCGCAATCTTCTGACGGTACAGTCGAGGCATGGGTCAGTTGGGTGAGTTGTTCCCCGGTCGCAAGCTGCGCAGCGAGGCGACCGACTCGGGCACCGGCGAGGACTTCGAGGAGACCGGTCCCCTCGACCTCACCAAGGGCGTCGTGCAGCTGAGGCCGCGGCCCAAGCCACAGCAGCCGACGCCCGAGAGCGACGACTGATCACCGGTACTACCCTTGGCCGGTGCTCGTCGCTCTGCTCGTACTGGTCCCCGCCCTGTTCTTCGTCGTCGGCATGGTGCGCGACCGGCGCAGGCTGAGCAACGCCATCTGGCTCGGCATCACGCTGGTCCTGTCGTTGCTGCTGCTCGCGGAGGCAGGGCGGGACAACCCGGCGGTCAGCCTGCCGCTGCTGGTGGCGTTCGCGCTGGCCGTACTCGGCTTGTTGCTCCTGCCGCTCGCGTTGCTCGCGAACGGCGTGGTGATGATCCAGCGCGAGGGCCGGTCGCTGGGCAACCTGCTGTCGTTCCTCGCCGGCCTCGCGCTGTTCGGCGAGATGGTCTACTTCGCGTGGGGCATCACCCAGCCCAACGACTGGGTCCGCGGCATCGCCATCGGGCTGTTCCTCGTGTCGGCCTACGTCGCGTTCCTGTTCGTGAGCCTGCTGCTGTACTCGGTGCTCTACGGCCGCACCGGGCGGCGCAGCGGGTTCGACGGCATCGTCGTGCTCGGCGCCGGGCTGAACGGCTCGCGCGTGCCGCCGCTGCTGGCCAGCCGGCTCAACCGCGCGCTGCACCTCTACCTGCGGGAACGCTCGGCCGGACGGGAACCGGTGATCGTCGTGACCGGCGGCAGGGGCGCCGACGAGGAGGTCTCCGAGGCCCTCGCGATGAAGCGGTACCTGGTGGAGCGCGAGGTGCCGGAGACCGACATCGTGCTGGAGGACCAGGCGGCCACGACCGACGAGAACCTGCGCTACAGCAAGGAGCTGCTGGTCGAGCGCGGGCTCACGGGGCAGGTCGTCGCCGTGACGAACAACTACCACGTGTTCCGCACCGCCGTGCTGTCGCGCTCGCACGGGTTGCGGATGCAGGTGATCGGCGCGCCGACGGCCTGGTACTTCGTGCCGAGCGCGTTCATCCGGGAGTTCGTGGCGCTGCTGGCGCAGAACCCGCGCGTGCACGCGTTGGCGGGCGCGGTGCTGATGGCGGGCGGGCTCGCGCTGACGCAGATCGGCTAGCCACCGCAACCCCGCATGGCGGCCCTGCGCCCGGTTGGTGGTGCCGCGGTAGCACCGCTCAGCCGCACGGAACGCCGGTCACCGGGGTCGTCGCCCCGGCGCCCGGCATCCGTTTCTAACGGTCCCCTCCGGCGTCCGGCCGCATGGTCACCGGAGCGACCTCCGGCGGCATCGTGGCCTGGACCCGCTCCGGCGGCATCGTGGCGTGCGCCTGCTCCGGCGGCATCGTCGGTGCCAGCCGGTACTCGACGCCGTCCGCCGACGTCGAGCCCGCCCCGTCGTCCGCCGCGGCGGCCGCGCCCACCCCCAGTACGAGCGCGGCCGCCGCGAGCACGAGAGCCCCCATTGCTGTCCTCCCCGGCATTGCCTCCCCCTTTCGGTTGATGCGGCCAGCATGCCGGGCCCGGTTTGCGAGATCTTGGAATGCGCAGCTCAGACGCGTTCGAAGCGCATGACCCAGTTCTCCTCCCAGGTGTCGCCGCCGTCGTGCGAGAACGACTGCCGCCACACCGGCCGCTCACCCGCCGTCCAGTCGAACCGCAGCTTCACGGCCTGCCCGCCGACCACGTCGTCACCGAGGAACACGCCGTGCCCGTCGGTGAAGCCGCCCTCCAGCGGCGGGTCGAGGTGGCCGGGAGCGCGGGTGGAGGCCCACCAGATCCGCCACACCCGCCGCGCGGGGTCGTACTGGCGCAGCGTGAAGCCCTCCCAGTCGTCGGCGTGGAGGCTGTCGACGTTCGCCGCGCCGCCGAGGACCGGCCTGACCTCGGCTTTCGACGAGAACTCCACCCAGTCGCGGCCGCGGCCCGCGATGTCGGCGATCTTGCGGTTGGTCACGTGCCAGCGCCCGTGCAGGAAGTCGAAGTCGTGCTCGCTCATGGGCGGGACGCTAACCGGACAACCCTGACAAACGTTGTCAGTGACCGGGCTGTTGACGAAAAGGTCTGGACCATTTTACGGTTTACCCAGGGGCCGCCGCCCTAGCCAGGAGGTCGTTCCCTTGCGCCTGCTCGCCAGAGTGGTCCCGGTGCTAGCCCTGTTAGCCGGGACCCTGATCGCAGTGACGAACGTGCCCAGCGCCGCCGCGGCCCACGAGGACTGCCGGCCGGACGGGCTGTACAAGACGCCGGGTGTCGACGTGCCCTACTGCACCGTCTACGACACCGCCGGCCGCGAGAACATGGGACCCGACAAGTCCCGCCGGGTGATCGGGTACTTCACCAGCTGGCGCACCGGCAAGAACGGCCAGCCGGGGTACCTCGCCAAGGACGTGCCCTGGTCGAAGGTCACCCACCTCAACTACGCGTTCGCGCACATCGACGCGCAGAACAAGATCTCCGTGGGTGCTCCCGACGCGAACAACTCGTCGATCGGCATGGAGTGGCCGGGCGTCGCGGGTGCCGAGATGGACCCGTCGCTGCCCTACAAGGGTCACTTCAACCAGCTCACGAAGTTCAAGAAGCAGTACCCGAACGTCAAGACGCTGATCTCGATCGGCGGCTGGGCGGAGACCGGTGGCTTCTTCAACGCCGACGGCACCCGCAACGCCTCGGGCGGGTTCTACAAGCTCGGCCAGTCGCAGGCGGCCATCGACACGTTCGCCGACAGCGTGGTCGGGTTCCTGCGCCAGTACGGGTTCAACGGCGCGGACATCGACTACGAGTACGCGACGTCGAACAACCACGCCGGCAACCCGGACGACTTCTGGATCTCCAACGCCAACCGCGGCACGCTGTGGGCCGGCTACCAGGCGATCATGAAGACCCTGCGCGAGAAGCTGGACCGCGCCGGTGCCGCCGACGGCAAGCACTACCTGCTGACCGCCGCCGTGCCCGCGTCGGGCTGGCTGCTGCGCGGCCAGGAGGCCTACCAGGTGGTCAAGTACCTCGACTACCTCAACATGATGAGCTACGACCTGCACGGCTCCTGGAACCACTTCGTCGGCCCGAACGCGGCGCTCTACGACGACGGCAAGGACGCCGAGCTCGCGGCCGGCGGCGTGTACACGGCGCCGCAGTACGAGGGCATGGGCTACCTCAACACCGACTGGGCCTACCACTACTACCGCGGTGCCATGCAGGCCGGCCGGATCAACGTCGGCGTGCCGTTCTACTCCCGCGGCTGGCAGGGCGTCACCGGTGGCACGAACGGGTTGTGGGGCCGCGCGGCCCTGCCCAACCAGTCGCAGTGCCCGCCCGGCACCGGCACCTCGGTCGGCTCGACCACGCCGTGCGGCAACGGCGCGACCGGTGTCGACAACCTCTGGCACGACGTCACCGCCGGTGGCGCGGAGGTGCCGTCGGGCGTGAACCCGTTGTGGCACACGAAGAACCTGGAGAACAAGATCACCGGGTCGTACTCGGCGCAGTACGGCCTCGACCCGGTCAACGACCCGGCCGACCGGATCACCGGCACCTACTCGCCGTTCTACGACACCACGATGCAGTCACCGTGGCTGTGGAACAACGACAAGAAGGTGTTCCTCTCCACCGAGAACGAGCAGTCGATCGCGGCCAAGGCCAAGTACGTGCGCGACAAGGGCCTCGGCGGCATCATGATCTGGGAGCTCGCCGGCGACTACGGCTATGACGCGGTGAAGAAGGAGTACTTCATCGGCGACACGCTGCTGTCGACCATCAGCTCCGGCCTCAACGGCGCCGCGCCCTACGGTGCGGCGAAGGCCACGACCCAGCAGTCGCAGGTGCTCGCGGTCGACGTGGACGTCTACGGCTTCGCGCTGGGCGACAACAACTACCCGATCAACCCGAAGATCAAGTTCACGAACCGCTCGAACGTCACCGTCCCCGGTGGCACGAAGATCGCGTTCGACTACGGCACCAGCGCGCCCGGCAGCATGGCCGACCAGTCCGGGTTCGGGCTCAAGGTCGTGTCGAAGGGGCACAGCGGGTCCAACGTCGGCGGCCTGAAGGGCGACTTCCAGAAGGCGGAGCTCACGCTGCCGTCGTGGCAGTCGCTCGCGCCGGGCGGGTCGATCGAGCTGACGGTCAGCTACCAGCTGCCGATCTCGACGCCGTCGAACTTCGTGTTCACGTTCGGCGGCCAGTCCTACGCGATCTCGGCCGACCACCCGCGCATCGGCGGTGGCACCCCGCCGACCTCCACCACCACGACGACCACGACCACGTCGAACCCGCCGGTGTGCGCGGTGCCGGCGTGGGAGCGGTCGAAGGTCTACAACGGTGGCAACGACGTCTCGCACAACGGCCGCAAGTGGCGGGCCCAGTGGTGGACGCAGGGCGACGAGCCCGGCACCACCGGTCAGTGGGGCGTCTGGCGCGACCAGGGCGCCTGCTAACCGGTTCGCGCTGATCAGTCAGCGAACTGTCAGGCGCGGGTCTTAGGCTGGTCACCGTGACCGCCTCCGACCCGCGCCTTGCGGAGCTCGTGCTGCTCCGCAAGGTCCGCGACCGCATCGACCGCGAGTACCGCCAGCCGCTCGACGTGGCGGCGCTGGCCCGCGGCGTGCACCTGTCCGCGGGCCACCTCTCGCGGGCGTTCCGCGCGGCGTTCGGCGAGTCGCCCTACAGCTACCTGATGACCCGCCGCATCGAACGGGCGATGGCGTTGCTGCGGCGTGGCGACATGTCCGTCACCGAGGTGTGCTTCGAGGTCGGCTGCACGTCGCTCGGCACGTTCAGCACCCGGTTCTCCGAGCTGGTGGGCATGTCGCCGAGCCAGTACCGCAAGGTCGCCGCCACCGACGGCCAGGGCATCCCGCACTGCCTGGCCAAGGCCGTGATGCGGCCGATCAGGAATCGAGAAGCGGCCACCGGTCCGTCCGATTAGGTTGACCGCCATGTCAGTCATCATCGCCGCCGCGTTCCTGCCGACCGACGACCCGGAGAAGTCCCTCGGCTTCTTCCGCGACGCGCTCGGGTTCGAGGTCCGCCAGGACGTCGGTCAGGGCACCATGCGCTGGATCACCGTGGGACCGCCGGACCAGCCGCAGACCGGCATCGTGCTGCACCCACCCGCCGTCGACCCCGGCGTGAGCGACGAGGAACGCCGCACGATCGCCGTCCTCATGGCCAAGGGCGTCTACACGGCGCTGTCGCTGGCCACCAAGGACCTGCAGGGCACGTTCGACCGGGCCAGGGCCTGGGTCGAGTCGACCGGGGCGGGCGAGGTGCTGCAGGAGCCGGAGGACCAGCCGTGGGGCGTGCGGGACTGCGCGTTCCGCGACCCGGCCGGCAACCTGGTGCGCGTCAACCAGCTGTGAAGGTGGCGCCGAGCGCCGTTGGTGAGGAAACCGGCGAGCCGGTCGGCGATGCCGGGCGGGCCGTACAGCGGGACCGGGTCGCGGTCGACGTCGGCGTACAGCAGGGCGTAGCAGGCGGTGAGCAGGTCGGCGCAGTGGTCGGCGTGCAGGTGGGAGATCCAGATCGCGTCCAGCCCGGCCAGGCTCGTGTGGCGTTGCAGCGGGCCGAGGGTGCCGGTGCCCGCGTCCATCCACACGCGAGTGTCGCCGTGGGACACCAGGTAGCCGGAGCACGGGTTGTCCGCGCTCGGGTACGGCGTCGCGCTGCCGAGCACGGTCAGGTCCAGCCCCGTGGTCGTCACGCTACTGGCCGCTCGACGCAGGGCGCCCCCGACGGCGGTGGCCGTCGGGGGCGGGGGAGGGAGCGCCGTCAGAGCTGCTGCCAGAGGGCAGGGGTGTTCGGCGGCTCCCAGCCGGGAAGGGACGTGTGGGACTGCAACGCGCGGTAGGACGTGCCGTCGTAGGTGACCTCGGCACCGCTGGCGTAGTTGGTGTACGCGGCCCAGGTGCCGCCACCGCCGGGCGGGGTGGTCGTGGTGGTGGTCGGCTGGGTGGTCGGGCTGCCCGAGGTCACCAGGCGCAGACCGTAGGCCTGCAGGATCTCGGTCACCGGCTGGAAGTAGATGGTGCCGCCGGACCGGCAGTCGCCGGACCCGCCGGAGGTCACGCCCTGGGCCTGGTCGCCGGTCAGCCACGAGCCGCCGGAGTCGCCGGGCTCAGCGCAGGCGTTGGTGCGGGTCAGGCCGGTGATGGTGCCCTCGGCGTAGGTGACGGAGGCGTTCTTCTGCTGGATGGTGCCGCAGTGCCAGCCGGTGGTGGAGCCGGAGCGGCAGACCGAGGCGCCGACGGGGGCTTCCTGGGAGCCTGCGACCGGGACGGTGCCGGGGTAGCGGTTGACCAGGCCGCGCGGGGTGTTGCCCGCGTCGGCGCGGACCCAGGCGTAGTCGTTGCCGGGGAAGCTGCTGCCCTGGATGGTGCCGCCGGGGTTGGAGGTGCGCCCGCCCGCGGAGCCGCAGTGGCCCGCGGTGACGAAGCCGCCCTCGACGGCGAAGCCGATGGAGCAGCGGCCGCCGCCCGGGATGGTGTAGGCGTTGCCGCCGATGATGTCGATCAGCGGCCGCGGGTTCTCGGTGCTGGCCTCGACGGCGACGATGTCACCGGGCAGACCGGCCTCCGCCGCCCACGCCCTGGCCTGCGCCTCACCGCCGGAGCGGGCGAGCACGGTGACCTTGTTGGTGCGCACGTCGACGTACCAGCCGGGGACGGCGCCGGGCGCGGTGGTGGCCTTGGCGTCCAGCCTGGTCTTCGCGCTGTCCAGAGCGGACGCGCTGTGCCTCGCCGTGGTGGCGACGGCGCCGCGCGAGCGGACCGCGTTCGTCAGCGCCGGGTCGGTGACCGCGACGGTGAGGGTGCGGCCGGTGCCGTCCAGCCACGACCCGGCGTACGCGGAGCCGAGCTGCGACTTCAGCGTGGCGTCGGTCTGGCCGGCGACCTTCTCGGCGTCGAGGCGCTCGCGCGCCTGCTCAGGGGAGATGTTCAGGTCACGGGCCATCGCGGCCAGCATGGCCGGGTCGGTCGTGCCGGCCGCGGTGGCGCTGGTCGTCAGCGCCACCGCGGCGGCCAGTCCGGCCGCCGTGACCGCCGCTGTGGCGGCGGCGATGAGCTTGCGGTTCATGTCCGCTCCTAGCGTGCAGGGTGATTGCCGTCAAACCCTAGGACGAGGTCCAGACCAATAGGTACATACCAATTGGCCATAAGAACGGACCGCTGTCGGCCCGGTGCCGGCCTCGTGCGGCCGAGGTCGCCGGGCCCTGACCCGAGCTGTCCGGTGCGGGCGCGGCCCTGGTGGGAACGCCTTGCGCGTGCGGCGGAAAGATAGGGTCGGCTGGTGCAAGAGCCCGAGTGGATGCAATGGCGGCGGCCCGGTCCCACGCCGGCCCAGCGGCGGTGGGACGTCGGTGTCGCCGTGCTCGTGCTGCTGGCCGGGGTGGAGTTCACCGTGCTGGTGGACAGCATCGGCGGGTACGCGTTCCCCGATCCGCCCGAGATGCGCGAGCACCTCGCCTGGACGGTCGCGCTCTCGATCCCGCTGGTCGTGCGCCGTCGCTACCCGCTGGCGGTCATGCTCGTCGTGTCGGCGTTGTTCATCGCCGCGCAGGCGAACAGGTCGGGCGACTCGCTGGTGCCGTCGGCGGTCCTCTTCCTCGCGATCTTCACGGTCGGCGCGTGGGAGCGGAACCGGTTGCTGGCGCGGTGGTCGCGGATCGGCGTCATCGTCGCGATGTTCCTGTGGCTCGGCTTCAACCTCGTGAAGTTCCTGCTCGGGCCGGACGTGCCACCCGACCTGCTGCGCGGGGCGATGGACCCGGTGCTCGCCCGCGTCCTCTACGGACTCGAGTTCAACATCTTCTTCTTCGTCCTCGCCTACGCGGTCGGGGAGATGGCGTGGACGGCGGCACGGCGGCAGGCGCAGCTGGAGTTCCAGGCCGACGAGCTGCGGCGCTCGCAGGAGCGCAACGTGCGCGGCGCGATCGCGGCGGAACGCATGCGCATCGCCCGCGACCTGCACGACGTCGTCGCCCACCACGTGTCGGTCATGGGCATCCAGGCCGGTGCCGCGCGGCGCGTGCTGGACTCGGACCCGGCGCTGGCGCGGGACGCGTTGCAGACGGTGGAGAAGACCGCGCGGACCGCGATCAGCGAGCTGCGCGGGCTGCTGGGTGTGCTGCGGGCCGACGCGGAGCAGGACTTCCAGGCCGCGCCGGGGCTCGACGACCTGCCGGAACTGCTGGAGACCGCCCGTTCGGCGGGCCTGGAGGTCTCGCACGGTGTCTACGGCACCCCGCGCGACGTTCCTCCCGCCGTCGCCGTCTCGGCGTACCGGGTGGTGCAGGAGGCGTTGACGAACGTGGTGAAGCACGCCGGGGCCGGCCACGTCGACGTGCGCATGCGGTACCTCGACACCGCTCTGGAGCTGGAGGTGGCCGACGACGGCCGCGGCCGGTCGTCTGGCGAGGGCGGCTTCGGGCTCGTCGGCATGCGTGAACGCGTTGCGGTGCACGGCGGAACACTCGAAGCGGGGCCACGGCGCTCGTCGGGTTACCTTGTGCGCGCATCGCTGCCGACGGAGGAGAACGCGTGAGCCTGCGGGTCGTGCTGGCCGACGACCAGGACCTGGTGCGTGCCGGGTTCCGGGTCATCCTCGGGACCGAGCCGGGCATCGAGGTGGTCGGCGAGGCCGGCGACGGCGCGACGGCCGTGGAACTGGTCGCGGCGCTGCGGCCGGACGTGGTGCTGATGGACGTGCAGATGCCGCGGATGGACGGCCTGGAGGCCACCCGGCAGATCCTGTCGGCCGGTGGCGGCACCCGCGTGGTCATCCTGACGACGTTCGACCGCGAGGACTACCTGTTCGAGGCCCTGCGGGCGGGCGCGAGCGGGTTCCTGCTGAAGAACGCCTCACCGGAGGACCTGGTCGAGTCGGTGCGCGTGGTGGCACGCGGCGACGCGCTGCTCTCGCCGGAGGTGACCCGCCGGGTGATCGCCCGGTTCAGCGCGCCGCGGCAGCCGTCGCGCACCCGGCCGCCGGAGCTGACCGACCGCGAGTACGAGGTGCTCGTCGAGCTCGCGAAGGGCACGTCAAACGCGGAGATCGCCGCCGCGCTGCACCTGGGGGAGACGACGGTGAAGACGCACGTGTCCCGCGTGCTGTCGAAGCTGGGGCTGCGCGACCGGACGCACGCGGTCGTGTTCGCCTACGAGCAGGGGATCGTCACGCCCGGCGGGTGACCAGCGTCGTGGTCCGGTCGCCGCCTGCTACGCGGGTCCGTGGTCACGAACAGCCTCGATGCAAACGAGTTCGTCAACGCATCGGTTGACGACTTGCCCCGTCAACGGATACGTTGACGGAGTGATCGAGGGAACCGAGTCGTTTCACGCGCTGAGGATGATGCCCTGGGCCCGCGAGGCCGTGGACCAGGCCGAACGGGTGCTCATCGAGTCCATCATGGACAGCGGGTACACCTGGGAGCAGCTGGGCGCGGTCTACGGGCAGCGCTCCAAGCAGGCCATGCAGCAGCACTACAAACGCCGCGGCGGTGAACGGAGCTGGGGTGCCCGCAAGGGCAGGCAGAAGGCGGACGTCGAGGACGTGCGCAAGGCGGTCACGGGCCTGCTGCTCAGCTTCCGCGCCACCGACGAGGCGCTGACCCGCACGATGCGTGACGCGTCGTGGAACGACCGCGACCCGCACGACGAGATCCAGCGGCGCCGGTCGTGGGTCGAGCGGCTCAACGACAGCATGGACGAGCTGCACGACCACATCAACAACCGCATGGGCCACGTCCCGCGCTGGGACGTCCCGCTGGTGCCGGGTGATCGCACACGGCTGCACGACGACCACGCCGAGATCGACCGCGCGGAGGCGGGTGGCATGCGGGTGGAGACCGAGCGCGCGTTGCGGCGGTTGCAGCGGCACCGCGACGTCGTCGACGCGACGATCGAGGAGCTGCGGCGCCGCCACGCGGAGCTCGGCTGACGCCGGTCCGGCGCTTGACACGCCGTGGTGATGAACGCCATCGAACGTTGTCAACCAAGACTCAACATTGTCAAGACGGCCGCGGCCCGTCATCCTCATCGCCAGAACTTCTGCGGCAACACGAACGACGGCGTGGATCGGGTGGCATGAACTCAACAGGAACGAACAGCGCGGCTGAGGCTTTCCGGCGGCTGCACGACACCGCGCCCGTCGGCGTGTGGTCGGCGCCCGGCCGGGTGAACCTCATCGGCGAGCACACCGACTACAACGACGGGTTCGTGCTGCCGTTCGCCATCCCGCAGCGGACGTGGGTGGCCGCGGCGTCGCGCGAGGACGGCGTGCTGACGCTGGCGACCGTCGAGGGCGACCGGACGGTGACGGCCGAGCCGTTGGACGTCAGCGAGGTCGAGCCGGGCGGCGTGACGGGGTGGGCGGCTTACCCCGCCGGTGTCGCGTGGGTGTTGCGGCAGCAGGGGATCACCGGCGGGGCCGCTCTCGTGATCACCGGCGACGTGCCGCGCGGGGCCGGGTTGTCGTCGTCGCACTCGCTGGAGGTGGCGAGTGCGCTGGCGTTGCTGGGGTTGAGCGGGCGGAACGCGTCCCGGAGCGACGTCGCCAAGTGGGTGCAGGTGGCGGAGAACGACTTCGTGGGCGCCCCGACGGGGCTGCTCGACCAGACGGCGTCGTTGTGCTGCACGGACGCCCACGTGCTGTTCCTGGACGTGCGGTCGGGACAGCAGGAGCAGGTGCCGTTCGACGCCGCGCGGCACGGCCTGGAGGTCCTCGTGATCGACACGCGGGTGAGCCACTCGCTGGTCGAGTCCGGCTACGGCGAGCGGCGCAGGGGCTGCGAGGAGGCGGCGCGGCTGCTCGGCCTGCCGTCGTTGCGCGACGCGGAGACCTGGGACGGGCTGCCCGCGCACCTGCAACCGCTGGTGCGGCACGTGATCACCGAGAACCGCCGCGTCCAGGACACCGTGGAGCTGCTCAGGCAGGACCGGTACGAGGAGATCGGGCCGTTGCTGAGCGCGTCGCACGCGAGCCTGCGCGACGACTACCGGGTGTCCTGTGCGGAGCTGGACGTGGCCGCCGCGACCGCCGAGGAGGCGGGTGCGCTGGGAGCGCGGATGATCGGTGGCGGGTTCGGCGGGTCGGCGATCGCGCTGGTGCCGCGGGAGGTGCGCGGCGAGGTCGAGCGGCGGGTCGCGGAAGCGTTCGCGGAGAACGGGTTCACGGCGCCCCGCACGTTCGTCGCGGTGCCGTCGGCCGGTGCGGGGCGTGATCTCTGAGGACCGGGTGGGCACGGCGGCTCCTCCGCGAGGATGATGCCGCGCGGCGGACGCGATCTTGATCCGGACCGCATAGCGTCTGCGCCATGTTGACGGTGACGGGGATCAGCCGGAGCTTCGGCGACCACCGGGTGCTCGACGACGTGAGCTTCGACGTGCGGCCTGGGCGCATGACGGGGTTCCTGGGCGCCAACGGGTCCGGCAAGACGACGACGATGCGGATCGTGCTGGGGGTGCTGGCCGCGCACGGGGGCGCGGTGAGCTGGCGGGGGAAGCCGATCACGCCGCAGGACCGGCCGCGGTTCGGGTACATGCCGGAGGAACGCGGGCTGTACCCGAAGATGAAGGTGCGCGAGCAGATCACGTGGCTGGGGCGGTTGCACGGGATCGACCGGGAGACCGCGCAGCGCAACACCGACGAGCTGCTCGCGGACCTGGAGCTCGCCGACCGCGCGAACGACCGGCTGGAGCAGCTGTCGCTGGGCAACCAGCAGCGGGTGCAGATCGCGGCGGCGCTGGTGCACGAGCCGGACGTGCTCATCCTGGACGAGCCGTTCTCCGGGCTCGACCCGATCGCGGTGGACACCGTCCTCGACGTGCTGCGCAAGCGGGCGGCGGACGGGGTGCCGGTGCTGTTCTCCAGCCACCAGCTCGCGATCGTGGAACGGTTGTGCGACGACGTCGTGATCATCTCCAAAGGACGGATCGCGGCCAAGGGGTCGCGTGAGGAACTGCGGCAACGGCACGCGAACGACCGGTACGAGGTCGTCGTCGGCACCGACGCGGGGTGGGTGCGGGACGTGCCGGGCGCGACGGTCGTGGAGCTGGACGGGCCGCGCGTGGTGTTCGAGGGGGCGTCGCGCGCGGTGCTCGAACAGGCCCTGCAACGCGGTGAGGTGCGGTCGTTCGCACCGGTCGTGCCCACGCTGGACGAGATCTTCAAGGAGGTGAGCTGACGTGGCGCAGTCGTTCACGAAGGCGACGTGGCTGGTCGCCGAGCGGGAGATGAAGACGTTCGTCAGCACCAAGGGGTTCTGGATCGGGTTCCTCGCGACGGTCGCCGGGCTGTTCGCGCTCACCGTGCTGCCGGCCGTGTTCGGCGGCGACGACCCGAAGGTCGCGGTCGTCGGGTCCGCGGCGCAGGTGGTGCAGGGCAAGGCGCTCGACGTGCGCGAGGTCGCCGACGTGCGGGCCGCGCAGGACCTCGTCCGCGCGGACGAGGTCGAGGCGGCGATCGTGCCGGACGGCTCCGGCATCAAGGTGCTGGCGCTCAACGACCCGCCGACCGACGTGATCTCGCAGCTCGTGGCGGCACCGCCGGTGGAGCTGTTGGACCCGTCGGCGGTGAGCTCCGACCAGCGGTTCGTCGTGGTGCTCGTGTTCGGGCTGGTGTTCCTCATGTTCGGCATGGGCGGTGCGGCGATCGCGCAGAGCACGGTCACGGAGAAGCAGACCAGGATCGTGGAGATCCTGGTGTCGACGGTGCCGGTCAGGGCGCTGCTCGCGGGCAAGATCGTCGGGCACGTGATCCTGACCATGGGTCAGGTGGTGGTGCTCGCCCTCACCGCGCCGATCGCGCTGCGGGTGGCGGGCCAGCAGGAGTTGCTGGCGGTCGTGGCACCGGCGCTGGGGTGGTTCGTGCCGTTCCTGTGCCTCGGGTTCGTGCTGGTGTCGTCGCTGTGGGCGGTCGCGGGCGCGCTGGTCAGCCGCCAGGAGGACCTCGGCTCGACCATGGGCCTGGTGATGCTCGCGGTGATGGGCCCGTACTTCGGCGTGCAGTTCTTCTTCGACAACCCGGCGGTGCTCGGCGTGATGTCGTTCGTGCCGTTCACGGCGGCGGTCGCGATGCCGGTGCGGATGTTCGCCCAGCAGGCGGCCCCGTGGGAGGCGTTGCTGTCGCTCGGGATCCTCGCGGCCACGGTCGTGGTGATCCTGCTGGTCGCGTCCCGGCTCTACACCGGCTCGCTGCTGCAGACCGGGGGACGGGTCAAGCTGGCCCGTGCGTGGGCGCCCGCCGAGTAGGCCACACTGGGCGGCATGGTCGCTGATCCGATTCGCCTCGCCGTCGTCGGCCTGGGTGCGATGGGCACCCGGATGCTGACGGCGGCGCTGGCACATCCCGCCTTCACCGTGGTCGCCGGCGTGGACGTCGTGCCGCGCGAGGTGGACGTCCCGGTCGTCACCTCGCTGGACGACGTGCTGTCCGATGTGGACGCCGTCTACCTCGCCACGCCGCCCGCCGTGCACGCCGGGCAGGCGATCAGGGCGCTCACCGCGGGCAAGGCGGTGTTCTGCGAGAAGCCGCTCGCCGTCGACCTCGGCGAGGCACGCGCGATGGCCGAGGCGGCGGCCGGACGGCCCAACGCGGTCAACTTCGCGTTGTCGGACATGGCCGCCACGCTGGAGATCGAGCGGCAGCTGCCCGAGCTCGGCGAGCTGCGCGGGGTCGAGGTGCGGCTGCAGTTCCCGAAGTGGCCGCGCGAGTTCCAGAAGGACGCCCTCTGGCTGGCGCAGGCGGAGCAGGGCGGCTTCGTGCGGGAGGTGTTGTCGCACTTCGTCTACCTCACCGACCGCATGCTCGGACCGCTGACGGTCGAGTCGGTGTCGGCGGACTTCCCGGCGCCCGGTGCCGCCGAGGTCGCGGCGCGCGGGGTGCTGCGCGGTGGTGGCGTGCCGGTGCACGTGTCGGCGTTCTCCGGGCTCGCCGGGCCCGAGGTCTACGAGTGGACGGTCTGGGGCACGCGGAGGTCGTTGCGGCTCAGCCAGTGGGCGCGGCTGTCCACTTCGGACGGTGGGCCGTGGCAGCCGGTCGAGCTCGGCGCCGGCGGCTCCGACTCCGCGCGGCTCGGGCTCTTCGCACAGGCCGTGCGCGGTGAGCACCCGCGTGACCTGGCGGACTTCGCGAGCGGCCTGCGCGTCGCCGAGGTGGTCGAGGCCTTCCTGCGGTAATTGCGTTGCCGCGTGCCCGGCGGCCCACCAGGATCGGCGGGGTGAAGCTGCTGTTCGTCACCCTCTTCGGCCACGGCCACCTCACCCCGACGTTGCCGCTGGTCGAGGAGGTGACCCGGCGCGGCCACGAGGTCTGGTACGCGACCGCCGCCGAGCACGCCGACGCGGTCACGGCGGCGGGCGCGCGCTGGCTGGAACTGCCCGCGCTGCCGCCGTTCCAGCCGAAGACCGCGAACCCGGTCGACGAGTGGTTCCCGCACTACTTCGCCGCGATGGCCGCGATCCACCCGGTGCTGCTCGACCACTGCCGCCGCGACCGGCCCGACGTGGTCTGCTACGACGCCACGAACTGGCCCGCACGGGTGGTGGCACGGCAGCTGGACATCCCGGCGGTGCGGACCGTGCCGCACTTCGTGTCCAACGAGCACTTCCGGCTGATGGACCCCGCGATCGCCTGGGCGGTCGAGGAACCGTGCGCGCGGTTCGCGGCGGAGCAGGGCGTCGAGCTCGACGTGACGAGCACGCTGGACGCGCCGGAGGAGTGCAGCATCGTGCTGGTGCCACGGGAGTTCCAGCCGGCCGGGGACACCTTCGACGAAACCTGCCACTTCGTCGGCCCGCTGCTGGGCCGCCGCCTGGACGAGCGGTGGTCGCCGCGTCACGACCTGCCGCTGCTCTACGTCTCGCTCGGCTCGCTGCTCAGCGACGAGGACTTCTACCGCGCGTGTGTCGAGCAGTTCGGCGACGGCGCGTGGCAGGTCGCGTTGAGCGCCCGCGCCGACCTCGGACCGCTGCCGGACACGATCGACGTGCGCCCGTGGTTCCCGCAGCCCGCGGTCCTCCGGCACGCGGCCGTGTTCGTCACGCACGGCGGCATGAACTCCACGATGGAGGCCCTGCACGCCGGTGTGCCGCTGGTGGTCGTCCCGCAGACGCCCGAGCAGGTGAGCAACGCCGACCACCTCACCGCGCTGGGACTGGGCGAGCGCGTGCGCGACCTCGCGGAGCTGCGCGCGGTGGTCGACCGGGTCGCGGCCAGCGACCGCATCCGGGGCAACGTCGACCGGATGCGGGCCGCTGTCCGCGGTGGCGGCGGCGTGGAGCGCGCCGCCGACCTCGTGCTCAGCCGAGCACCTCGCGGAGCTTGACCGCGAACTCCTCCGGCTTGCCCGCGTAGCCGAACTCACCGCCCATGAAGCCTCCGTGGTGGCTCGGGAACACGACCGCCTCCTGGCCGAGCAACCGTGCGGTGTGGATGGCCGTGCGCGCGGTGAAGGCGTTGCCGGTCTCCTCGCCGACCGCGATCACGACACGGGTCGGCGCGGCCTTGAGGTCGTCGACGCGCGGGTAGTAGTCGGTGATCGCCAGTGACGACGTGCCGAGCAACGGGTCGTCGCGCTTGCCGTCGTCCTCGGCCGGCATGCCGAACTGGGCCGGGTCCGGTGCGGGCAGCGCGAAGTACTCGTCGGTGTACTCGCCCTGCCACGAGCTCATCTGGATGAACGCCGCCATGCCCGCGCCGCCGCCCTTGGCCTGGTAGATCGCCATGAACCCGTCACGCGCGCGCCGGGTCGCGGCCGCGTCGGGCAGCACGTCGATGATCGGCGGCTCGTGGGCGACGAGCGTGACCACGTCGTCCGGATAGGACGCGACGAGCTCCAGCGCCGTGACCGCGCCACCGCTGGAGGCGAACAGGTCGACCGGCCCGCCGACGGCCTGCATGACCGCGTGCACGTCCGCCGCCTGCGTTTCGGGCGTGTTGTCGGTGCGGCCGTCCGAGCGCGTGCTGCGGCCGAGACCGCGCGGGTCGTAGGTGATCACCTTGCGGTCGGGGAACTGCGCGCGCAACGCCGTGAAGCCGCTGGCGTCCATCGGCTGCCCGATCATCATCAACGGCCGGCCGCCCTCGCCCTCCACGTCGTAGGCGATGGCGGCGCCGCCGGTGTCCAGGATGTGAGTTGTCATGATCATCTCCCCAGTGGATTGATGGCGTGAGCAGCGTAGTCACAGACGTGAACTCCGCTGGGCTGACAAGCCGATCGACCTGGGCGGATTCCGCTGATATCAAAGATCGCATGACCCGAACAGCAGTGGTGACCGGCGGCGGCACCGGCATCGGCAGGGCGGTTGCGGCGCGGCTCGTGGAGCAGGGCCTCGACGTCGTGGTCACCGGCCGCCGCGAGGACGTGCTCAAGGCCGCGGCCGACGAGATCGGTGCGCGCGCGGTGGTGTTCGACGCCGCCGACCCCGACGCCGTCCAGAACGCGCTCGACGACCTTCCGTCCCAGGTGGACGTACTGGTCAACAACGCGGGCGGCAACATGACCCGCCGCCTGCCCGCACCGCAGAACCTGGCCGACGTGCGCGACCTGTGGATCGCCAACTACGAGTCCAACGTCATCAGCGCCGTGCTCGTCACGACCGCACTCGAACCGCGGCTGGCCGACAACGCCCGCGTGGTCACGATCGGTTCCATCGCGGGCCGGCGCGGCTCCGGTGCCTACGGCGCGGCGAAGTCGGCGGTCGAGGCGTGGACGGCGGACCTGGCGTTCGCGCTGGGAGGGCGCGGGATCACGGTCAACGTGGTGTCACCCGGCGTCATCGAGGACACCGAGTTCTTCGGCGGCACGCTGTCGGAGGAGCGCCGCAAGAAGCTGGTCGGCAACCCCGCCAACGGCCGTGCGGGCACCCCCGCCGACGTGGCCGCCGCGGTGACGTTCCTGACGAGCCCCGAGGCCGGGCACGTCACCGCCCAGGTCATCGGTGTGAACGGCGGAGCCGGGCTCGGACGCTGAACCCGATCACCGCCACCAGCACGACGAGCAGCGCGACCCAGGAGAACCCGGCGAGGTAGCGCTCGGCCGCCTCGCCGACGAAGTAGACCGCCGCCGTCGTGCCGCCGGCCCACGCGATGCCGCCCAGAGCGTTGGCCAGCAGGAACTTCCCGTAGTGCATGCCCATCGTGGCCGCGAGCGGACCGGACAGGATCCGCAGCAACGCCACGAACCGGCCGAAGAACACCGCCCAGGCGCCGTACCGCTCGAACAGCGCCTGGGCGCGGCCGACCTTCCCCGCGTCGAAGTGCCGGGGGAACTTCGCCCCGGCCCAGGCGAAGATGCGCGGCCCGAACCGCTTGCCCAGCGCGTAGCCGACGCTGTCACCGATGATCGCGCCCGCCGACGCGCACACACCGACGAGCACCGGGTTGACGCCGTCGTGGTGCGAGGCCAGCAACGCGGCCGTGACGAGCACGATCTCGCCGGGCAGCGGGATGCCGACGCTCTCCAGGCCGACGACCAGGCCCACGACGAGGTAGACCAGCAGCGGCGGGACCGTCTGAAGCCAGTGGGACAGCACGCCCGCGATCTTCCCCCGGCACGCCGGGATCGGCCACGCGTGCCGGTGCGGCGGTCTGCTAGACGTGATCGTCTCGATACGATGCCGATCATCGGAACGAGGGGGCGTTGTGACGAGCCAGTTCGGCTTACTGCTGCGGCAATGGCGGCAGCGGGCGGGATTGAGCCAGGAGGCGCTCGCACAGCGTGCGGCCGTCGGCATCCGCACGGTGCGAGGGCTGGAGACGGGGGAGCGCACCGACCCGCGGATGGGCACGGTGCGGTCGCTGGCCGACGCGCTGGAGCTGACCGGCGCCGAGCGGGCGGAGCTGTTCAGCGCCGCGGGGCGGTCGGAACCCGTGGTCGCGGACGTCGTGCGGCCGTTCGACCCGCTGGCCGAGGCCGTCGCGGCGTTGAAGACCGCCGTCGAGGGCCGCTGGCGGCGTGAAGAGGAACAGCGCCAGGTCCACGACCCGGTGCCGTTGCCGGTGCGGTGGACGGCGGCACCGCCCGCGTTGACCGACAGCTGGCTGAACATCGGCGGCGAGGTGGCGCTCGACGGGCGGCTGGACCAGGTCGTCGAGGTCTACCGGCGGGTCGGGTCGCGGCGGCTGGTCGTGCTGGGCAGGGCCGGATCCGGCAAGACGGTCCTGACCACGCGGTTCGTGCTGGACCTGCTGGCCGAGCAGAGCGACCCGGTGCCGGTGATCTTCAGCCTCGGCGCGTGGAACCCGCGCCGGACGGGCTTGCGGGACTGGCTGGCCGAGCAGCTCGAACGCGACCACCCCTTCCTGTCCGGTCCCGGGCCCGGCGGCGGGACGCTGGCCTCGGCACTGGTCGACGCCCAGCGGGTGCTGCCGGTGCTCGACGGGTTCGACGAGCTCGCGCACGGGCTGCACCGGCCGGCGCTGGTCGCGTTGAACACCACAACGCTGCCGCTGGTGCTGACCAGCCGGGTGGACGAGTACCGCGACGCCGTGTCCGGCACCGACGTGCTGACCTCGGCCGCGGCGGTCGTGCTGGCGGAGCTGTCGCCCGACGACGTCGCGCAGTACCTACCGCGCACGACCAGGCGGGCCGGTGCGTGGGACCCCGTGCTCGCCGCGGTCGCCGCGGGCGGGCCGCTGGCCGAGGTGCTGAGCACGCCGCTGATGGTGGCGCTGGCCCGCCGGATCCACAGCGACACACCGGACCACCCGCCGGCCGAGCTGCTGGCGTTCGACTCGGCCGACGCCGTCGAGCGGCACCTGCTCGGCAGCTTCGTGCCCGCCGTCTACGAGGAACGGGCCGACGCCCAGCGCTGGCTCGGGTACCTGGCCGACCACCTGACCCGGCTCGGCACCCACGACCTCGCCTGGTGGCAGCTCGGCACGTCGGCGCGGCGCGGTGCCGCGGTGATCGGGCTGGGCGTGGGGGTCGCCGTCGGCGGCGCCGACATGCTGATCGAGGCACTGCTGATCCGGACCGTGAACATCAGGCTGGTGCTGTTCGGGACCATGATCGCGCTGGTCACGGGCGTGCTGTTCGGGTTGGTGCACCGCCGGGTCGCGCCGCTGCTGCCGGTGCGCACGCGGCTGCGGTTGCGTGGCCGGTTCGGGCCGCACGTGTGGTCGCGGTTCCTGCTCGGGCTGTGCTTCGGCGGGTTGATCGGTGCCGGGTACGGGCTGGTGCGCGCGTTGGCGTGGTGGTGGGTGAACCCGGACTACCGGCTGTCGGGCGGGGTGCTGGTCGACAGCGGGGTGTTCGCGGTGGTGTTCGGCGTGGGGGCGGGTCTGGTGTTCGGGCTGGTCGCCGCCGTGGAGGCACCGCTGGACGTGCGCGCGGCCGGGTCGCCGTTCGGGCTGCTGCGGGCGAACCGGTCCGCGGTGCTCGCGATGGTCGTCGTGGGCGTGCCGGTGTTCGCGGTGTTCGTCGCCTTCGGGACCGGGGTGCTGGCGCTGTCGGTGATCGGCCCGGCCGGGTTCGCGGTCGCGTGGAGCCCGGTGACCGGTCTCGCGGTCGGGCTCGTCGGCGGGGTCGGCGGCGGCCTGGCCTACGTGCTGAGCCTGACCGCGTGGGGCCAGTGGCTCGTGTTCGCCCGCGTGTGGCTGCCGCTGACCGGACGGCTGCCGTGGGCGCTGCCGGCGTTCCTCGGCGACGCCTACCGGCGTGGCGTGCTGCGCCGCGCGGGGGCGGTCTACCAGTTCCGGCACGCCCGGCTGCAGGAGCACCTCGCGGCCGGTTACCGGCATTCGCGCTGATCAGACCGACCGGCCACAAGTGGCCGGTCGGCTGGCCTGTCCCTCGTCCCGTCCGGCTGTGATCGTGTGCCGGGCCGGACGAGGGAGGGGAACTCAGGGGTGTCAGGCAACGATTCGCCGAGCGCGGTGAACTGGGAGGCGTACAGCCACTCGGAGCTGCACCAGATGCTGTGGCAGGACGCCGATGTCGGGTCCGTGAGCAAGGTGGCCGACGAGTGGACCGCGCACCGCGCCGCTCTGGCCACGCACGCGGAGGTGCTGAGGGAGCAGCGGGCGGCGCTGCTCGGGGACTGGCAGGGGGTGGCCGCGGAGGAGGCCGCCGCGCGGCTGGGGGCGCTGGCCGACCGGATCGAGAAGATCGGCGCACTGGCGGAGGCCGGGCAGCGGGCGGCGCAGGACGCGGCGGACGCGCTGGCCGCGGCACGGGCCGCGATGCCACCGCCTCCCGCCGTGCCGCCGGTGGGGGACGGGATGACGGCCGCGCCGGGCACCGCCGGTCCGGCGGGCTTCGGGGCGGGGCCGGCCGTGCCGGGTCTGCCGCGCGTGCCGGACGCCGGTCCGGGTGCTCCGGGCGTGCCACCCGTGCCGGACGCGGTCGGTTCGGCGGGATTTGCGGCCGGTCCGGGTGCGCTGGGTCTGCCGCGTGTCCCCGATGCGGTCGGTCCGGCGGGATTTGCGGCCGGTCCGGGTGCTCCCGGTCTGTCGCGCGTGCCGGATGCGGTCGGTCCCGCGGGGTTCGGTGGGGGACCAGCAGCGCTGGGCCTGCCGCCCGCGCCGGACGCGTTCCGGCCCGCGGGGTTCAGCCTGCCGTCGGCGCCCGCGTTCAGCCCGGCCCCGTTCAGCCTGCCGTCGGCGCCGAGCTTCGCGCCGCAGCTGCCGCAACCGGTCAGCCCGGGCTCCACCGGCATCAGCTTCTTCTTCACCGTCGGGTCGGCCGACCAGCAGAAGGCGCAGGCCGTCCGCGCGATGCAGACCTACGAGTCGAGCCTCAACGGCAGCAGCCGCCTGATCGACGACGCCCGTGGCGCGGTGCCGCAGCCCGCCACCACCACGTCGGTGCCGCCGCCACCGCGCGCCAGCCAGAAGGCGCCGACCGGGGTGCCGTGGCAGCGCCTGACCGGCGGCGGTGGTGGTGGAAGCGCGGTGCGGGCCGGGGTCGTGAGTGCTCCGGTGCCAGCGGTCGCGAACGGGCCCGCCCCGCTCGCTCCCGGGATGCGGGCCGGTGTCGTGCTCGGCGCGACGGGCGGTCCCGCCGGACTCACCGGGTCGATCGGTGAGGCGAACGCACGGGGCCAGGCGCAGAACGGCGCGATGGCGCCGCCGCCGAGCGGGGCGCGCGGGGACGACGAGCAGGAGCACCAGAACCAGATGCCCACGCTGGACCACGGGTTGTTCGAGCTGGACGAGCGGGCGTGCCCGCCGGTGATCGGGGTGGAGGCGTGAACGGGTACGAGGTGGCGCCGGAGTCGCTGGCCGACCGGGTCAGGACGCTGACGCGGCTCGCGGAGCTGACGGGTCAGCTGGTCGCGACGGCGAGCCGCCTGGCGGAGAGGGAGCCGCCGCTGGGCACGGCGCCGCCGGCGAGGGAGCTGGCGCGGCGGCTGACGGCGGCGGCCGGGCAGACGGGGCTCGCCGGTGAGGTGGGCGCGGCCGAGCGGGAGGTGCGCGAGTTCGAACGCATGCTCGCCGCGATCAGGACCACCTACGTCGACGCCGACGAGCGACCGGTGGCGGAGGAGCGGGCGTGACGGCGGTCGAGTGCGAGGTGGCGTTCGACCTCGTGGAGATGGACCTGCTCGCGACGCACGCCGGGGTGCGGTGGCCGTTCCCGTTGCGGGTGCCGTCGTTCGGGCGGCTGGAGAGCGAACGCGTCGAGCTCCTCGCGGAAGCGGCACGGGGGTTGCAGGCGCGTGGCCTGGCCACCGCCCACGGACCGGCGGGCCTCGCGCAGGACCTGGTCGACGCGCTGCGCGAGTACCGGGCCGCGGTCGACCTGGTGGTCGTCGGCGCCGGGACGACGGGTGCCGTCGCGCTGGTGCACGGCCACCGCGCCGCGGTGTGCCGCCAGGAGCTGAGCAGCAGCACGGTCAGGGCGGCGGTCGTGGACGCGGCGGAGCTGAGCGACGAGCTCGCGGCGCTGGTTCCGCACGTGCGGGCGGCGCAGACGATGCCGCTCACCGTGGCGCCGGGGCGGGAACGCGACGGGCTCGCCGGGCTCTTCCCCGCGCCGGGGCAGGGCCAGGCCGGGGCGGTGAGCAGGGGTGGGACCCGGATCGCGGAAGTGTCCTGGTTGGACAGTGCGAGGGGCAGGGTGCGGGTGGACGTGGGCGCCGACGGCTGGCTCAGCGTCAACCCGATGAGGCACAACGAGGTCGTCCGCGCGATCGGTGAGATCGCGGCGGTCGCCAGGACGTAGGAGGGGGACATGGAAGCAGCGCAGTGGCTGGCGGACTACCAGGAACGGTTGGAGCGGGTGGCGTACGGGGCACGGGCGGCGAGCGCGTCGCTGAACGAGGTGGGGGCGAGTGCGACGTCACCGCGGGGTGAGGTCACGGTGTCGGTGAACGCGGCGGGGGTGCTGGGCGACGTCCGGCTCACGCCCGCGGCGCGCAAGCTCGACGTGGACGCGCTGGCGGTGCTCATCGTCAGCACGGCCCGCGAGGCGCAGCGGATGGCGGGGGAGCGGATGACCGAGGTCATGGCGAGCTACCTCGGCGAGGGCGACGCGCTGCAGCGGATCGTGGCGGAGGTGCGGCGATGACCTTCACCGTCGACCACGAGCAGTTGCGCGCCCACGCGGGCGACCTCGCCAAGCACGCCGACCAGTTGGCGGAGACCCGGCTGCCGCAGGAGCTCGGCCAGGAGTCGCTGGGGCAGTTCGCGCAGTTCCTGACGGCCGGGCTGGGCGGGGCGATGACCAGGACCGCCGAGGCGTTCGCCCACGTCGCGTCCACAATGGACAAGGTCGGCGCGGGCATGCGCCGGACCGCGGAGCACTACCAGCGCACGGACGACGCCAACGCGGTCAGCTTCGACGGGGTGAACGCGTGAACGACACGGCGACGATCAACGCACTGCTGACCGAGCTGCGCACGACGACGAACGCCATCGCCGGCAAGGAGTGGGTGTCGGGCGGGCTCGCCGACGAGCAGCCCCGCTACGACGCCGACCAGAAACCGTTGCAGGCGCTGGACAGCGCGGGCATCGGGTTCCTCACGCCGATGATCTCGTTCCTGGAGGAGCCGCTGAACCAGCTGCGCGGCAACCCCGACGGCGTGCGGCAGGGCTCCGGCGAGTTCACCAAGGCGGGCGAGAGCACGGCCAACCTGGCCGAGGACTACCGTGAGCAGGCGAAGACCGGGACCAGCGGCTGGACCGGTGCCGCCGCGCAGGACTACGCGAAGACCGCGCAGGAGCTCGCTGACGGCGTGCAGTCCGTCGCGGAGACGGCGCTGACCTCGGCCGAAGCGATGATCAAGGCCGGTGAGGTGGTGGCCCAGGCGGTCGCGGCCGTCACCACGATCATCGGCGAGGCGCTCGGCCAGATCGTGCCGATCATGACCCAGGCCGTCGCGGCCGCACCGGCGACGTTCGGGCAGAGCATCGCCATCGCCATCCCGCAGTGCGTGCAGATCGCGGTCGACGCGGGCGTGCGGATCGCCGGCAAGCTCGCCGAGCTGCTGGCGAGCGGCGAGAACCTGATCAAGCTGGTCGAGGGCGCGCTCGCGGTGCTCGAAGTCGTGAAGAAGGCACTGTCGGTCATCGGGGACAAGGCACGGCAGCAGGAGGTCGCCGCGTGAAGCGGTTCGCAGCCATCGTGGCGGGCCTCGCGCTCGCCGTCAGCGTCACGCCCGCGCACGCCGACACCGGTGTCCAGCAGGTGCTCGACCAGTACCTCGCGCAGGCCGGACCGGGCGCCGCCGTGCACACGAACTCCGGCACGTACAGCACCGGCACGGGCAAGATCCACGAACAGCGCAGGATCACCGCCGCCGACCACTTCCGGATCGGCAGCCAGACCAAGACGTTCACCGCCTCGGTCGTCCTGCAGCTCGTCGACGAGGGCCGCGTCGAACTGGACGCGCCGATCAACCGCTACCTGCCGGGCGTGGTGAACGGCAACTACGACGGTGCCGTGATCACCGTCCGCCAGCTGCTGCAACACACCAGCGGCCTGGTCCGCGACGTGCGCGACGCCCAGCCGAACCCGGACGGCACGTACCCGCTCGCCGAACTGGTCCGCTCGGCGATGGACGAACCCGCCCAGAACGCCCCCGGCGCCGCGCAGAACTACTCCAACGTCGGCTTCCTGGTGCTGGGCCTGCTGATCGAACGCCTCACCGGCACCCCGGCCGGCGACGCGATCACCGCCCGGATCATCCGCCCGCTGGGCCTGACCGAGACCAGCTTCCCGGCACCCGGCAACCGCGCGCTGCGGACCCCGTTCCTCAACGGCTACCTGGGCGGCCGCCTCGGACCGGTGTTCTTCTGGACCGAGGCGACCACCAGCGTCGAACTGTCGGCCTGGAGCACCGCGGGCGCCATGGAGTCCACTTTGGACGACATCGGGCGCTTCTACCGCGCATTGGCCGCCGGTCAGGTCGTCTCCCCGTCGTCGCTCGCCGAGATGCGCCGCACGTACGGCCCGTCGGAGGGATACGGCTACGGCTTGGCGCTGGTCAGGATGCCGCTGTCGTGCGGCGTCGTGGCGTGGGGCCACAACGGCGCCCTGACCACCGGCCACTACTCGTTCACCCTGACCACCGACGACGGCCGGTTCGCGGCGGTCGTGACCAACACGAACTGGCAGGGCTCCGGCAAGCCCTCGGCCGTCGACGTGGCGGACAAGGCGATCTGCTCCGCTGCGCCGCAGCGCTAGCCGGTCAGAACCGATCGGCGCGGACGGCGAGGTCGAGTTCCTCGCCGTCCGCGCCGCCGCGCTCAGCGAACGCATCGAGCGGCAGCACCGTGCAGCCCCGTAGCTCGCGTACGAGCGCGGACGCCACGAGCCACCGGACGTCAGGATCGTCGTAGGGCAGGACCGCCTCTTCCACGGCGACCAGACCCGAAAAGTCCTCTCGGTACACCACACCCCGCACGCCCGCGATCGGGCAGTCCTGGACGCGAACGGCCACCGCGCCGCGCCGCAACGCGGGGCACAACCGCAGGGAGACCGGAACACACGGCGCGCAGACAGGTGGTTCGACACACCCCATGCCGTCGGGCCAGCGGGCCCAGTCGCCGCGGAAGTCGCGCAGCAACCACAGCACACCGCTGTCGTCGCGGTCCGCCGGTGCGGCGCACACCTGGCACAGCAGCCGGCGCATGGCCCGGCGCTGCCGCAGCGGGTGCACCCTGCCGAACTCCGGGCGGCCGGTCCCGGGACGCATCCCGGCACGTCGCCACAGCACTCCGCGTGAATCGCGATCGATCGGCAGTTCGTCGGCGTAGCAGACCCCCAGCCCTGGTCGGGCCCGCACGGGCTGCGGCAGGTCCGGCTCGCCACTCCAACGGGTGATGTACGGTGCGATCACCGGACGGGGCAGACCTCCGCCGCCTGCCTCCGCCGCTCGTCCCGGGCCTGGATGCCGACGAACCACGGCTTTGCCACCTGCTTTCGTTCGAGCGGGAGAATCGTGTGACGAGCATCGGGCAGAGCCGCACGTGGTGTCCAAGGACTGGTTGCCCTGCCGCGCCCTTGGTATGACTACCTGGCATAAGTGCCGTTCAGACGAATCGCACGAGGCAGGAGCAGATGGACACCGACGGGCAGTGGCTGTCCAGACCGACGTTCGAGGCGGGTCTCGACACGAGCCTCTTGGCGGAGGTGCTGAGGGAGTACCGGCAGGCCAACGGCCTCAACCAGGGCGACCTGGCCAAGCTGCTGAACCTCGACCAGTCGTACGTCTCGAAGATCGAGACCGGGCAACGCCGGATGCGTGATCCCGAGGCCCTGCTGCGCATCGCCAACCGGCTGAACATCCCGCCAGGCCACGTCGGCGTCTCGCAGGAACTGCTGCAGCCCGTCGCACTTCCTTCCGTTGCCGCACTTGTGGACGCGGCAAATCCTGTGGAGGTGAGTCAGAGCGACTGGAAGCGCGGCCGTCGCTACCTGAACCGTCATCGTGGCGAGTTGGCGCGGTTGGCCAAGAAGCTCTACAGCCCGGAGTTCCACGCCGGTGACGACATGACGTTCCTGGCCAGACCGGAGTGGACGCCCGAGCGGCCCATTCCGCTGGCGGACATCGAACTTCGATGGGTGGAGCACCGGGTGCCCATCGAGGTCACCGGAGGTGAGCCGGAAGCGGCCGGCGTCCTGCCCCTGCGCGCACCGGGCCGGAGGTTCGAGCGCTACACCTCGGCCATCCGCTATCTCGACCGCCCGTCACTGTTCGAGAACCGAGCGAGCTACCGGCTGCTGGGCGCGAACCTCAAGGCGGGTGCCGCCCGGCTGGACTTCGGTCTGGGCACGTACTTCGACAAACTGGACGCTTCGGAAGCGGCAGCGCACGAACTGGCCGAGGTGGTGCGTCGCGGCCCGGCGGACGAGACGCCTGAGTGGTCGAAACTGCCACTGCGCGCACTGATCGGCGACCCCTTCGACCTGAACCGCAGGGCGGTGATGCCCGCGATCGAGACGCTCACCCTCCGGCGGCAGCGTGACACCGGCCGCGCCACCTTCCTGCTGCACTGGCGCGACCCGGCGAAGGTGGCGACCGCCGCCGGCATCTACGGCCTCATCCCGGCGGGCGAGTTCCAGCCGTCGAGCGTTGCGGCCTGGGACACGAGAAACGACTTCGACCTCTGGCGCAACATGGTCCGGGAGTACTCCGAGGAGCTCCTGGGTGAACCAGAACGGGACGGCAGCCAGGGCGAGCCGATCGACTACGCGCAATGGTCGTTCTACAGGGCGCTGGAGAAGGCACGGGCTGAGGAGCGCGTTTCGGTCCACTGCCTCGGCATCGGGCTCGACACACTGACCTTGGCGGCCACGTTGCTCACGGTCGTCGTCATCGACGACGACGTGTTCGACGACGTGTTCGGACAGACCGTGCGGATCAACGCCGAAGGTGCGCTGGTGACCGCGATCGAGTCGACGTCGGTCTCCGAGGGCGTGCCGTTCACCGAGGAGACCATCCGGCGGATGCTGGCCTCCGAACCGATGGCCTCTCCCGGCGCGTGCATCCTCGCGCGCAGCTGGAAGTTCAGGAGGGACCTCCTGGGCTGAGCCGTTCTCCGGTCGTGGCGGAGGTAGGCTCGCCCGCACAGGCGCCTGCTCCTCCTCTCGTGAGGAGCTGAGCGACCCGTACGTGCTGGGGGGCAAGTTGTTCGCACGGCTTTGGGCCGCGCTCGTGGCGTTGGCCGTCCTGACGTCGGCCTGCACCGCCGCGCAGCCGGACGTGGCACCGCTGCCGACGCCCGGCACGCCCGCGCCGCCGGAGCTGGACCGGCGGGCCGAGGCGGCGCTCGCCCTGCCGTGGAACTTCGAGTCGCTCGCCGGCGAGGAGGACCTGGGCGGAGCCGGCTGGCGTGGGCTGGGGATGGCGGCGGACGGCCAGGCGATCGGCGAGGTCTGCGGCATCCTGCTGCGGCTCGACGGTGTCACGTCGGCCGCGCGTACCCGCGCCTGGTCCGGCGCGTTCTCCCTGTTCGAGCGGGTGCACGTGACGGCGGCGCGGCCGGCGCGGGAGCTGCTGGCGGACGTGCGGCGGCAGGTCCACGAGTGCGGCCGTCCCGCGGGCGAGGTGACCGCGGGCGTCCCGTTCACCTATCCCGTCGCCGTCGAGGAGTCGTACGCGTACTGCGAGGCCGATGCTCCCGGCACGACCGGCTGGACCTGCCGCGCGGCTCTCGCGCACGGCACCGTCTTCGCGTTCGTGCTGGTCAGCGGCCTCAACGAGGACTTCGCGAGGAAGAACCTCACGAACACGGTGTCGATCTTCGCGATGCACCTGACCTCGGCGTGACCGCCACGCCGGTCGAACCGCGAGCCCGGCTGTTAGCCTTTCTCTACTCGATAACTTCAGTGTTGACTAAAACAAGCGGGTCGGCCGACCGCCCCTCGGCAGTACGCGCTCACCCCAGCCGAGCACGCACCTCGTCCGCCTTCGGCTCGCCCAGCTCCTCGAACAGGGTCACCGACTCCAGCCAGCACTTCTCGGCACCGCGCCGGTCACCCAGCCCGTCCAGCGCGAGGCCGAGGTTGTCGAGCGACTCGGCCTGCCCGTACCGGTCGCCGATGCGCCGGAACGTCTCCAGGGCGCGGTCCACGTGCGCCACGGCCGCGGGGAAGTCGAGCAGCCCCCGGTACACCTCGCCGATGTTGTTGAGCAGGATCGCCTCGCTGTAGGGGTCCTTGACCTCGTGCCGGATCTCCAACGCCCGCAGGTACCGGGGCAGGGCCTCGTCGAACCGGCCGGCGTCGGCGTGCAGCAGGGCGATGTTGTTGAGCAGCACGGCCTCGGTGTGCTGGTCGCCGAGCTCGTACGCGATCTCGGCGGCCTGTTCGAAGCACGCCAGCGCCTCGTCGAGGCGGCCGGTGGTCATGTAGGCGATGCCGAGGTTGTTGAGCGCCGGTTCCTGCCGGGCGCGGTCGCCGGTGGCGCGGAAGATCGTGAGGGCCTGCCGGCAGCACTCGATGGCCTCGTCGTGCCTGCGGACCTCGCGCAGGCCGATGCCGAGGGTGATCAGCGTGAGGCCCTCGGCGCTGCGGTCGCTGACCGAGCGGGCGGCGGCGAGCGCGACGGTGTGCGTCTCCAGCCAGTCCGTCCAGTGCTTGCGCAGGTTGAAGAAGTCCCACAGGCACTGGGCGAGCAGCCAGCACTGCTGGGCCAGGCCGTGTTCGGCGGCGTCGCGGACGGCGGCCACGAGGTTCGCGCGTTCGGTGTCGCACCACAGCAGGGCGGCGTCGCGGTCGGCGAACGTGCGGGGGTGCACGGCCGGGTCCGCGGTGGTGAGCTCCAGTTTGCGCTGCGGGTTGAGCCGCGTCGCGGAGTTCCACGACGTGTGCAGGTACCAGTCGAGCACGCGGCGCAACGCCGTGGCGCGCGCGGGTGGTGGTTCGGCGGCCATGAGCTGTTCGACCGCGTAGGCGCGCAGCAGGTCGTGCAGCACGTAACGGCCGGGGGTGTGCTGCTGGAGCAGGTGTTCGTCGAGCAACGTCTCCAGCAGGTCCTCCGCCTCATACGCGGTCAGGCCCGCGAGCGCGGCGGCGGACTCGGCGGTGACGTCCTCTCCTGGGTGCAGGCCCAGGAGGCGAAACAGGCGCCTCTGGTGGTCGGGCAGCGCCTGGTACGAGAGGTCGAACACGCCCCGAGCACCGAGACCGCCTCTCTCCAGCTGTGCCGCGAGGTCCATTACCGTCCATTGTGGACGGCGGGCGAGTCGTTTGGCGGCCAGTGCCACGGCGATCGGCAGGTGTCCGCACAGCTCCGCGACCCGGGCGGCGGCCTCGCGGTCGGCGTTCACCCGGTCGGCACCGGCGATCCGCGCCAGCAGCGCGACCGCCTCCTCCGGCGTGAAGACGTCCAGTGAGACCGACATGACCCCGTCCAGGCCCAGCAGGCTGCGGCGGCTGGTGATCAGCACCAGGCACGTCGAGCTGCCCGGCAGCAGCGGCCGGACCTGGTCCTCGCCCGCCGCGTTGTCCAGCAGCACCAACGCCCGCTTGCCCGCGAGCCGGTCGCGGTAGAGCGCGGCGCGGTCGGCCGGTGACTCCGGGATCTGCGCGCCCGGCACCCCGAGCAGGCGCAGGAAGCTCTCCAGCACCGCGGCCGGGTCGGCGGGCAGCTCGTCGGGGTCGAAGCCGTGCAGGTCGGCCCACAGCTGCACGTCCGGGAACCGTTCGACGAGCCGGTGCGCGGCCCGCACGGCGAGCTTGGTCTTGCCGACGCCGGCCATGCCCTCGATCGCCGAGATCACCACCGTGGTCTGCGGACCGGGCTCGCACAACCGGCGCAGTTCCGACTCGCGGCCGGTGAACTCGGCGATGTCCATGGGCAGCTGCCGGTGCGCGCTGAGCGCCGCGGGCGAGGGAGCCCGGCTTTCGAGGATCACCTGGTGCAGCTGCCGCATCCGCGCACCCGGTTCCACGCCGAGCTGCTCGACCAGGTGCTTCCTGGCCGTGGCATAGGTTTCGAGGGCCTCGCCGCGGCGGCCGGACCGGTCGAGGGCGAGCATCAGCTGCGCCCACAGCTCCTCGCGCAACGGGTGCTGGGCCGTCTCGCGCCGCAGCCGGTCGATCACGTCGTCGAACCGGCCGAGCTCGACCGCCGCCCTGGCGAACCTCTCGACGGCGGTGAGCCTGCGTTCCTGCAGCCGCGTGAACTCCGCGCGCAGCAACGGTCCGGCCGTGAGGTCGGACGGCGTGCCGTGCCACTTCCCGAGCGCCTGCCCGAAGTACTCCGCCGCCGCCTCGGTGTCGCTGTCCGCCAGTGCCTGCTCGCCGTGGCGGACCAGCTGGTCGAACCCGTCGAGGTCCAGCTCGCCCGGCCGCACGGTCAGCTGGTAGCCGTGGCCGGGCCGGGTCACCAGCCGGTCGCCCACCGCGCGCCGCAGCCCGGCCACGTACGTGCGCAGGTTCGACTCCGGCGACACCGGCGGCGAGTCCCAGACCGCCTCGGTCAGCTGTGCGACGCTCACGGCCTCGTTCGCGTGCAGCAGCAACATCGTGAGCACCGCGCGCTGGCGCGGCCCGCCCAGCTCCAGCGGCGTCCCGTCACGACGCACCGCCAGCGAGCCGAGCACGAGGAACTCCACCCTGAACCGTCCTCCTTCATGATCACGAACCGTGTGTGAGCCATCGTCGCCTTCGGCCTGGTCGTGGTCTGTGCGCCGTCTGGGCGAAATCTGTGCACCGCCCCTGGCACCTTTGTACCCAGATCAGGCAACTGCGCCGCCGGTCCGTCCGGGATTTGGGGGTCGGCGCAGCGGTCTGGTCCGGTTCCCCCAAGAACCCGGTCGGCGTGTGAAAGTCACCGCACACGCCGACCACCTAAAACCTGCCCACCGCCGCGGGCACTCCGGACCGCACCGGAACCCCCGGCGAGTGGGGCACGCTGGCCGGTGGCCCGGTTGGGGCCCCCAGCCCGGCCGCGGCCACCACCCCAGCGTGCACGCGCAACGGCACCAGCCCGACGGAGCTGCGGCCGTCCAGCACGTCCGGTCGCGTGTGCGCGGCCAGGAACGGCGCGACCGCCCAGTGCACCGACGTGACGTCACGCCACCACTGCCCGACCGACGCGAACCGCACCGGGCGCGGCGTCAGCGGGGTGATCGGCTCGACCATGGTTCCTCCCCCCGCGACCAACGTACCGCCGGGGGAGTGAGGGCGCGGTTCAGTTCGGCGCGGGTCCGTCAGTCCTCGGCCTGGCGCGGTGTCCGGACGGGAACGACCCGGCTCGCCTCGGCGCTGGACCGTCGCGCGTGCACGATCCGGACGTCACCGAGCCCGCGCGCCACGAGCACGTCGCCCGTCAACGGCTGCCAGCCGTCCGACCAGACCCGTTGCACGCGCGGCGAGCACGGCACCTCGACCCGTGCCGCCGTGCCGGCCGCGAGGTCCGCGACCGCCCAGCCGATGAGCCGGACCGGTTCGTTTTCCGGTCGCAGGTAGACCTGCACGACCTCGCGCCCGTCCCGGTCGCCGACGTTGCCGAGCCGGACGGACACCCCGCCGACCACACCGTCCCGAATGGACACCGAGATGTCGCTGTAGTGCCAGCTCGTGTAGCCCAGGCCGTGGCCGAACCAGAACAGCGGGTCGGTCGCGCCGCGGTACCCGATCGCCGTTCCCTCGCCGTAGTGCAGCTCCCCGTCCACCGGAACGGGGGTCAGCGCGTCGGCGTCGGTGCGCGGGAACGTCGTGACCAGGCGCCCGGCCGGCTCGACGTGACCGAGCAACGCCGCGGCGACCGCGGCACCGGCCTCCTGACCGGGCAGCCCGGCCCAGAGCACTGCGTCGACCTGGGCCAGCCACGGCATCAGCACCGGGGTGGCGGCGTTGACCACGACGACCGTCTGCCTCGCCGCCGCCGCGACGGCCGTGACCAGCGCGTCCTGCTCACCGGGCAACGCGAGGGTGGTCTTGTCGAAGCCCTCGGTCTCCTGCTCGTCGGTGAGCCCGACGACGACCACGGCCACATCGGCCTCCCGTGCGGCCCGCACCGCGGCCTCGATCGCGTCGGCGGCCGGCAGGGGGACCGGCTGGACGACCAGGCCGACGAGCGCGGCGGCCTCGCGGACGGTCGCGGTGATCCGGTCGCCGGGGGAGAGGACGGCCTCGGTGGTCCACGACGGCGGTTTGAGCAGGGCCTCCTCCACGACGCCGTCGGCCCAGGCGAGCCGTTGCTCGTGCCGTTCGCCCGCGACGTCGAGCGTCCAGGCGCCGAAGCCGCGCACCCCGACCAGCAGGCGGGCCGGTTCGGTCAGCACGACCTCGCCGGAGATCTCGATCGCGGCGGCGCCCTGCGCCCACCCGCCATAGGCGGCCAGCTCGGCGATCTCCATGTCACGTGTCGCGAGCACGTCACCGGTCGCGTCGAACGTCGTGGCCCGGATGCCGCGCAGCACGCCGGGTGCCGGTGCGGTGTGCCGCGTGCGCACCTCCACACCGTCCACAACGGACACCCGATCGCCCAGCCGCGCCGTGAGGCCGTCGGCGATGCTGACGACGTGCGGTGGCCGCAGCCCGGCCGAACCACCGCCCTGCGCCACGGTGTCGACGGCGTGCCGGCCGATCAGCGCGACCCTGGGAGCGTCCAGCGGCAGCACGCCGGAGTTGGTCAGCACTGTCATGCCACCGGCGGCGAACCGGAGCAGCTGCTCGCGCCGCCGCGGGCTGTCCGGTGCGGGCAGGTCCGCCGGCCACGCGCGCTCACCGAACGCACCGACCCGTTCGGCCAGCCGCAGCAGCCGCCGCACGTGCTCGTCGACGGTCGCCTCGGCGACCTCGCCCGCCCGCACGGCCGCGACCAGCTTCTCCTCCCACGGCCCGCCGGGACCGGGCATGACCAGGTCGAGACCGCCGTTCGCGCTCGCCGCGGTCGACTGGGTGGCGAACCAGTCCGACATCAGCAGTCCGTCGAAGCCCCACTCGCCCTTCAGCACGCCCTCGACCAGTTCGGCGTGGTCGGTCGCGGCGATGCCGTTGACCTTGTTGTACGCGGCCATGAGCGCCCACGGCCGTGCGTCCTGCACGACCATCTCGAACGGCAGCAGGTACACCTCGCGCAACGTCTTGTCGTCCACCACCGAACTGGCCGTGCGCCGTTCGGTCTCCGACTCGTTGGCCACGAAGTGCTTCGGCGTCGCCGCGATCCCCTTGGCCTGCAACCCCTGCACGTAGGCGGTCGCGAGCGCGCCGGTCAGCAGTGGGTCCTCGCTGTAGGCCTCGAAGAGCCGGCCGCCGAGCGGGGTGCGGTGCAGGTTGATCGTCGGGCCGAGCACGACGTGGACGTGCTGGGCCGCGGCCTCGTCGGCGAGCAGCGCGCCGACCTCGCGGGCCAGCTCGGGGTCCCAGTGCTGGGCGAGCAGGGTGGCGTTGGGCAGCAGGGCGGCGATCGTCCCGCCGCGCAGCTCGGTGCCGCGCACACCGGTCGGTCCGTCGGACACCGTCAGCGCCGTCAGCCCGATCAGCGGCTCCGGCCAGAGCGCGAACAACGCCGACCCGGTCAGCAGCCGGACCTTCCGCTCCAGGTCCAGACCGGCGATGGCCGTCTCGATGTCCATGACCCGAGCACACCAGAGCAGCCGGCCGTGCGGTCGGCCCGCGCACCTTGCCGTTACCGTTCGGTTATCCGGCGGTGATCGAGCCGGGGGAGTCCGCCCGGTGTGAACGGGGTGAGCGCTTTCTGCCGAACGCCGGTCAGTGCGGGATCATCGCGAACTTCAGGTCGTCGGTCAGCGGCGTCGACAGGTGGCCCTCGCCCTCGGTGTCCTCGAACGACAGCACCGATCCCGGCCCGAACTCCCGCCGCTCCCCGCCGGACACCGTCACGGCCGCGGTCCCGGTGAGCACGATGACCCACTGCTTGCGCGGGGCGACGTGCAGGTCCCAGTCCGGCGTGCCCGGCGGCTGCTCGACCACCGTCATCGACGTCGCGGGGAACGGACCGGACAGCAGCAGCGGTGGCACGCCCTCGACCGTGACGGTGGCCGTGCCCTCCACCTCCACGTCCGCGAAGACCGACCTGCCGTTCTCGTCCGCGAACACCCGCACGTAACGCATGATCGGGAGCCTACCCCCGGTCCTCCAGGTAACGGCCGTGGTCGGCCTGCCGCTGGGCGTCCGCGGCGTGGAACCGCTCGGCCACGCGCACGGCGTCGGCCTGCAACAGGTCCAGCTGCCGCACCAGCTCCGCGCCCGACCCGCGCGCGGCGGCGTACCACCACGGCAGGTTCAGGTAGGTCTGCACGGACAACGGCAGGTCGGTGCCGACCAGCCGGGTCACCGAGTGCAGCGCGTCCGGGTCGGCACGCAGCTCGCGCGGGCGGTCGAGCATGCCGCGCAGCACCTCGGCGGTCTCGGTGAGCTTCGGGGCCACCTCACCGGGCACGCGGCCGCCGAAGCCGTGGACGCGGGAGACCAGCGCGTCGAGCTCGGCGCGCAGCCGGCCCGCCTCCTCCTCGGGATCGGTGACCAGCACGACCTTCTCGGGCGGTGCGGCCAGCGCGCCCACGCCGTACAGACCGGCGACCACGAGCACCCAGTAGGAGCCGGCCAGCCCGGCGAAGTGCAGGCCGAGGCCGAGCAGCCCGCCGGCGCACCCGGCCAGGTTCTTCCAGGAGCCCAGGTAGCGCAGCAGAGGGTTACTGGTAGCCACGGATCTCCTTGAACGCGGCCGAAAGCGCGCGGTTGCGGGCGTCGAACACCTTGCCGCCGCTCATCTTCGCGACGCGCTCCATCTCGTCCGTCGCGCTCTCGCCGAACAGCACCGGGAAGACGGGGATGCCCCTGAGCTCAGGCGGCAGCGTCGCGTGGAACACCGTGAAGTCCTCGATGTCCTCGGAGCCGGTGTTCTCGCCGTCGGTCATCAGCACGATCGAGGTGAAGCGGTCCGGGTCGGCGGTGATCTGTTGGCGCAGCACGTCGTAGCCTTCCCGCAGGCTGCTGTAGATCGCGGTGCCGCCACCGGCGTCGAGCGACTGCGCGCTGCCGCGGATCTGGTCGAGGACCGGGCGCGGGTCGGCCTGCGGCACCTCGTACCTCAGCGCGAAGCGGACGCTGCTGTTGAACGGCACCAGCGTGACCTGCTCGCGGCCGTGGAACCGGTTGAACCGGCCGGCCAGCGAGGAGTCCGCGCCGGTCAGGCCGATCAGTGCGGCGCGCAGGCCCTCGATGCGGTCACCCTCCATCGAGCCGGACGTGTCGAGCACGTACAGCGTGCGGGACGGGCGGCGCAGCTGGTCGAAGTAGGTGGTGATCAGACCGTCCACAGCGGACTGGCTGCCGGGGAACGGCAGCTCCACCAGGTCGCGCACCGCGAACTTCGCGTCCGGCGGCACCTGCGGCACGACCGGGCGCCGGTGCGTGGACTCCATGATCCTGCGCTGGACGTCGGCACCGCGCAGGTGCTCGGTGAGCTTCCGGTGCGCCTCACGCGCGTCCGAGGAGGACGACGTGAGCAGCGTGAGCGGGTAGTCGGCGGTGACCACGCCGTCGTTCGGGTAGATCAACGTCAACGGCTCCGGCATTGAGGCGTTGAGCGACAACAGCACCGACTCGTAGTTGATCAGGCCGTCCACCTTGGCACCGGGGTCCTCGCCCCTGGCCCGCCGTGCGTAGGCATCCGAGAGCCAGCCGGACGAGCCCGCCGACAGCGTCTGCGCCGAGAAGAACTCCTTGAGCTGCGGTGAGACCGCCGAGACCTTGGCCGCGTCGAGCGCCGAACCCGAGCCGGACAGCGCCGCCGCGACGCCCACGAGCGCGGAGAAACCGGAGTTCGACGCCGACGGGTCGGTCATGCCGTAGGAGAACCTCTTCTGCCCGGCGGCCGCGGCGATCTCCGCCCAGCCGACCCGCTTGCCCTCCCAGCCCAGCTCCCGCACCTTCGCGGCGGGCAGCCCGAGCACGACCGGGGAGCTCATGACCTTCGTGGCGGTGCCCAGGCGCTTCTGGGCCTCCGGCACGAGCTCCAGGTAGCGGTTGGAGGAGAACCACACCGCGTCGAAGCCCTGTTCGGCGGTGCCGGACGCGACCTTGTCCGCACCCTCGATCGTGCCGGTGAAGCTGAGCTTCACGGTGACACCGGTCGCGCGCGCCGCCTCGTCCAGCACCGGCTGGAGGTCGGCGAGCTCGCTGCCCGCGAGCACCCGCAGCACACCGGGTTCGGCGTCGCCGACGGGTCTGGCCGGGTCCGCGTCGTCGGAACACCCCGCGAGCAGCACACCTGCCGCGAGCACCGGAACGAGTCGGCGGATCATGCTGGCTCCTCCGCGCCGCGCACGCGGCTCAGGTGGTCGTGGGCGCGCCGGATCTCGGCGTCCAGCGCGTGCACCGTGCTGGACATCGAGTCGGCCGCGCGGGCCTTGAACGTGTCGATCGCGTCGATCGCCGCGTAGATCTGGTCGAAGGAGGTCCGCACCGCGTCGATGCCGACCGCCGGGGTCGCCGCGATGCGCTGGACGTCGTGGGACTGCAGGGACATCAGCGTCGCGTTGGACTTCAGGACCTCGTCGGTCAGCCCGCGCACGGCGTCGACCTGGTCGATCACCTCGCGCTGCCCGGCCAGTGCGGCGGCGACGGCCACACCGATCCGCAGCGCCGTGACGGTCGTGGTGACGGCCCGTTCGATGCCCTTGACCAGCTCGTCGTTGTTGCGGCGCACGACGTCGAGCGCCAGGTACCCCTGCGCGCAGACCGCGAGCTGGGTCAGCAGGTCCTGGTGCCGTTGCCGCAGCCCGAACAGCACGTCGGCGCGCAACGCGTCGGCACGGCCGGGATCGGAGAGGTCGAAGATCTGCACCTGCCGGTCGACCGCCGCGTCCATCTCACCGGCCAAAGCAGCGTCCTGTGACAGCCTGGTCATCAGGTCCCACAGCCGCTGCCGTTCGCCCTTGATGGCCGCGTTGTCCCGTTTCAGCGCGTCCTGCCCGGACCGCAGCCTCAGCACGATCCGGTTGACCGGCTCGTCGGCCGCCCGCAGCCGGGCCAGCAGGCCCTTGGCGGCGTTGCCACCGGGGAGGAACCCGAGGACCTTGCGGCCGGTCAGCTTCGACAGGTCCTGCGGGTCGAGCTCGCGCACCGACCGGCGCAGCTCGGTCAGGCTCGCCGTCACCTGCGTGGTGTTCGGCGACGACACCGACGCGAGCGTGCGGTCCAGCAGCCGGCCCGCGATCTGCGCGGCCACCCGCATCTCCGCCTCGCCGAGCACCAGCGCCTCGTCCACGATCCGGCCGAAGTCCGGCGACCGCGGGTCGACGGCACCCAGCGCGTCGACGAACGCCTGCGCCCGCGTGGAAAGCTCGGTCCTGGCGTCGTCGGGCACCGGGATGAGACCCGCCGCCCGCTCGACCGGCACCGGCTCGACGGGGTCAGGGGGAGTGAGCACGAAGTCGGACATGTCAGTACTGCTTCGCGATCGCTTCGAGCATCCGCTCGAGCGTCTCGTGCGCCGGTGGCTCCACGACGTCCACGACGTCCTGCGGAACGGCCAGCTTCTTCTCCTTGACGACCTCGGTGAAGTGCCGTGGGTCGGCCGTGCGGAACCCGAACGTGGCCGCGAGCCTGCCCAGCTCGGCGTCGGTCTGCAGCAGCTGCCCGACCCGGTCGCCCGCCTCCCGCAACGGCACCAGCGTGTGCTTGGACAGCACCGTCGGCGCCGGGTAGAGCAGCTTCATGTCCGGCCGGATCGTGGAGTCGCCGCGCACCACCCGGTCCACGAACTGCGCCTCGTAGGCCAGCACCAGCGGCGTCTTGCCCATGCCCGCCGACAGGTAGTCCTCGAACGGCCCCTCGCTGCTGCTCTGCGTGTACCCCTGGTCCAGGAACAGCTTCGACACCGCCGGCAGCACCTTCGCCTCGGCCTCCGGCGAGCTCACCACCCCGCCGTTCGCCACGAACGACGTGATCGCCAGGTACATCGCCGCGGAGTTCGAGTCACGCGGGTCCGTCGTGGTGACCAGCAGGTTCTTCCGCGCCGCGTAGCCGGTGTTGCCCGGCAGCTGGTCCCACCGCGTGCCCCTGGCCGCGAGGTCCAGGTACGCCTGCACGTCGAACGTCTGGTAGCCCGGCCCCGGCTTCACCACACCGGCCCTGGTCAGCAGCTCGACGATCGGGTCGAACGTCGCCACCACCATCGGCGACGAGAACGGCGCGTACGTCCGCGCCGCCTTGCGGTCGCGCTTGATCCTCTCCGCGGCCGGCGCGCTCGACGGGAACGCGAAGTCGTAGGAGCTCAGGTCGGTCGCCGTCGCGATCTGCCGCGACCCGGCGGGGTCGACCTCGACCTTCAGCCCGTGCCGGGCGAACACGTCCTTCACCCGCTGGTCGGCGAAGAAGGCGAGCTTCTCCGAGCCGATCACACCGCGCACCGTCTGCACCTGGGCGCTGTTGCCGTCGCCCTGGCCGAAGTAGACCGCGGCCGCCACACCCACCAGCAGCACGACCGCCAGGCCGATGCCGAGCGTTCTCTTCACTGGCCCCTCATCATTCTGGCCACCTCTTGCGTCTGTCGGGGAAACAGATCTTTCGTCACTACGACGTCGTCGCGCCGGGAGTGGTCGCAATCGTGAGGTGAACAGTCGATGAACAGGGCGATGGCCGGTGCGCCAAGGGTTTCAGCGGGCGCCCGTTACCGGTCGGTCAGCAGCCAGGCCACGTCGCGGACCAGGGCGTGCCGCCAGCCCACGCGGTCGTGCCCGGCGGGGGAGCGGTTGGTCCGAACGGCCGCACCCGCTTTCTCCGCGAGGCCCTCCACCGCCTCGCAGTGGCGGTGCATCCGGGGTTCGTGCTCACCGACGTCGAACGCCACCCGCAGTCCGGACAGGTCCGCGTCGCGCAGCCGTTCGGCGGTGTAGCCACCGGCGGGGCCGTCCAGCGAGAGCCCGTGGTCGGGCAGCGCCGGCGTCCACCAGAACGACCCGGACTGGCAGGCCACCCGCGACACCAGGTCCGGGAGGTCCAGCGCCGCACGGAAAGCGCTCAACCCGCCCAGGCTCTGCCCGGCCACCACGAACCGCTCCGGGTTCACGGTCACGCCGTTCTCGGCCAGCAACGGCAGCAGCTCGTCCCTGACGGCGGGCCACAGCGCCCCGCCCGTGTACTCGGCGTTCCGATCACGAGGCGTGGGCAGGAAAACCAGTGTGGCGGCAGGCATCTCGCCGTTGCGCACCGCCGACTCGAACGCGGCCACCGCCGGGTGCACGTACATCCAGTCGTCGCCGTCCAGCAGCAGCACGACCGGTTCGCCGCCCCGGTGCACGCGCACGGTCTTGCGGCCCAGCACACCGTTCCACCGCAACCGCGTCGAAGGCACGTCGAGCACCTCGTCCGGTCCGACGACCGGCCAGTGCGGCTGCGGTTCGAGGTCCGGTGTCGCGGCGATCGACCGGTTCGGGCCCGCGCCCGCCGGGTTGAACGGGTCGGCGTGCTCGCCGTCGTACTCGGTGCCGTCGAAGAAGTGGTAGGTCACGCGGAGCCGGTGTGGCATCGGAACCTCGGCGTACCAGCAGTCGGTGTCCTGCCAGCGGGTCAGCTCGACCGGGTCCGACCAGGACTCGAACCGCAGCACCGCGGGTGAACCGCGCCAGAGGAACAACGTCCGGTAGCCGCCGTCCGCGGGAACCGGCACCGGTCCCCGCACGGAGTCCCAGAACTCGGCGGTGCCGGGGGAGCCGGGAAGTCCGTACCCGGAGAAGCGTGCCTGCATGGGAGGTAAGGGTAGCCTGCGCTGACTGAGAACGTTCTGCGTGTTCAGTCACCTGAACTGCGCGAACGCTCGTTGACACGGCCGCGGTGGTGCCGCGTACCCTGCGTGCACGCCGCCTGCGGAGCCCTCGTAGGAGATCCACGATGAGATATCGGGTCGTTTCGGCGTGCGCGGCGGTGCTCGTGGTGGCCGGGCTGGTCAGCCCCGCCGGTGCCGCGGCGGGTGCGCGCCTCGCCGCCGCCTTCAGCCAGACATCGGTGTGGGACAGCGGATACGGTGCGAGCTACACCCTGAGCAACACCGGTGGCGCGGCGTCGGCGGCGTGGACGGTCGAGTTCGACCTGCCCGCCGGCAGCACGGTCAGCAGCTCGTGGAGCTCGGTGCGCAGCCAGACCGGGCAGCACTACCGGTTCACCAACGTCTCGTACAACGGCGTCATCGCGTCGGGTGCGAGCAAGAGCTTCGGCTTCAACGTCGCCGGGCTCGGCACCCCGTTGTCCTGCACCGTGAACGGAGCACCGTGCGGTGGCGGCGGCAACCCGCCCGCTGACACCACCGCGCCGTCGGTGCCCCAGGGACTGCGGACCACCGCCGTGACGTCCAGCTCGGTCAGCCTGAGCTGGAGCGCGTCGACCGACGACGTCGGCGTCACCGGTTACGAGGTGCTGCGCGACGGCGTGGTGGCCGCGACCGCCACCACGACGTCCGCCACGGTCGGCGACCTGGCCCCGGACACCGCCCACACGTTCCAGGTCCGCGCTCGTGACGCCGCCGGCAACACCTCCGCCGCCAGTGGCCCGGTCAGCGCGCGGACCCTGCCGGGCAGCGGCGGACCGGTCGTGGACGTCGCCACCGCCGCGCAGCTGACCGCCGCGCTCGCGAACGCCGCACCGGGCCAGACCATCAGGCTCGCCGCCGGCACCTACCGCGGCTCGTTCGTCACGCAACGGGCCGGCACCGTCACCGCGCCGATCACCCTCACCGGCCCCGCGAGCGCCGTGCTGGTCAACGACGGCCCTTCGGGCGAGGCGCCGTCGTGTCCGGTGCCCACGGCCGGCTGGGACTCCGGCTACGGCCTGTGGCTGGTCGACGCCCCCTACTGGACGCTGACCGGCTTCACCGTGGCGGAGTCCAAGAAGGGCATCGTCCTCGACAACTCCCACCACGTCACCATCGACGCCGTGTCCGTGCACCACGTGGACGAGGAGGCGGTGCACTTCCGGCGCTCGTCGGCCGACGGCGTGATCCGCAACTCCACGATCACCGACACCGGGCTCGTCCAGCCCGGCTACGGCGAGGGCGTCTACATCGGGTCGGCGGGCTCGAACTGGTCCTGCCACGGCAACTCCGGTGGTGCCGACCGGTCCGACCGGGTCCAGGTCGTCGGCAACACCATCGGCCCGCGCGTCGCCGCGGAGCCGATCGACGTCAAGGAGGGCACGCACGCCGGTGTCATCCGCGGCAACACCTTCCACGGCCAGGGCATCACCGGGCAGAACTCGGCCGACTCGTGGGTCGACGTCAAGGGCATCGGGTACCTGATCGAGGACAACACCGGCACGTTCGCGTCACCGGGCACGTTCGTCAACGGCTACGAGACGCACAACCCGAGCAGCACGCCGTCGTTCTCGAACGGCTGCGGGAACGTGTGGCGCCGCAACACCTCCGACCTCGGCGGCGTCGGCCAGTACGCCATCAAGATCACGTCGGTGTCGCAGTGCGGTGGGAACCCGAACGTCGTGCACTCCTCGAACACCGTGACCAACGCGGTCACCGGGCTCACCAACATCCCCGTCACGCCCTGAGGACCGGCGTCAGCGCGCCACCGCGAGCTGGTACCCGGCGTCCTTGTCGAGCAGCTCGCGGTGCGTGCCTTCGCCGGTGACCACGCCGTCGTCGAGCACGACCACCCGGTCGGCCACGTCCAGCAGCGCCGGGCTGCCGGTGATCACGACCGTGGTGCGGCCGCGCCGCAACGCGGCGATGTTGCGGGCGATCAGCAGCTCGGTCACCGCGTCGACGGCGGTGGTCGGGTCGTGCAGCACCAGGATCTCCGGGTCCGCGGCCAATGCGCGGGCCAGCGACAACCGCTGCCGCTGGCCACCGGAGAGGTTCGCGCCCCGGTCGCGCACGGCGTAGTCGAGGCCTTCGGCGTGCAGTGCCACGACGTCGGTCAGCATCGCCGCCTCGACGGCCTCGCCGACCAGCCGGCTGGTGCCGGACGGGTCCACGTTGTCGCGCAACGTTCCCGCGAACACCTCGTGGTGCGCGGGGTTGACCAGCAGGTGCGTGCGGATGCTCTCGATCGTCAGCTCCGCCAGCTCGCGCTTGCCGACCCGCACCACGCCCGAGTACGACGCGGGCGGCACGTCGACGGACAGCAGCGCCGCCAGCTCGGCCGCGGCCTGCGGCTGGTAGGCGGCCACGGCGACGAACTCGCCGGGCCGCACGCTGAACGACACCCCGCGCAGCGTTCCGTGGTGCACGGCCTCCACCTCCAGGCCGCCGTCCGGGCCGGGTTCCGCCGCGCCGGGCGTCATGCGCGGCGGTGCGGCCAGCACGAGCGCCATCCGCTCCGCCGACGCCCGCGCGATCATCACGTACTTCGGCATCTCGGAGAACAGCTTCAGCGGCTCGATCAGGAACTGCGCGAGGCCGACCGCGGTCACGAGCTGACCCAGGGAGATCTGCCCGTCGAACGTCAGCCAGCCCGCCCACAGCGTGACCGCCGCCGCCAGCAACGAGTTCAGCGCCAGCGCCGTGCCCGCGTACACGCCGTTGACCCGTGCCACGACGACCGACTGCTTCCTGGCCTCCGCGCTGACCCGGCGGTAGGACTGGAAGGCCTGGTAGCTGCCGCCGAAGCCGTGCAACGGCCGCAGGCCCGCGATCAGGTCCGACACCTTGGCGCCCGCCCGTGCCACCTTCGCCTGCTGCACCTGCGTGCTCGTGCCGATCCGGCGGGACATGAAGCTCAGCACGGTCAGGATCGCCGCCGTGCCCGCGAACACCGTGACGCCGAGCGGCACGCTGATCACCGCGAGCACGGCGCCCGCGATCGTGATCGACACCAGCGAGGCGATCAGCAGCGGCACCACCTCGATGATGTCCGCCGTCTGGTCCGCGTCCTCGGTGGCCACCGTCAGCACCTCGCCGGACTTGAGCCCGACGTCCCGCGCGACCGGCTGCAGACCGCGGTCGGCCACCGCGACCCGCCACCGGTGCGCCTCGGTCGTGTTCGCCTTCTGCAGGATCCGCATGCCAAAGCGCCACGAGTACGACACCGTCGCCATCACGAGCCCGAGCGCGAGCAGCGCGAGCCCCAGCGAGCTGAGACTCCCGCCGCGCAACGCGAACTCGACGATCGCGCCGAGCACGATCGGCACGGCGGTCTCGGCGGCCTGGTAGGACCCCATCAGCAGGGTGCCGCCCGCCATCGCGGCCCTGTTGCGGCGCACCGCGATGCGCAGGACCTCTTTGCCGGTGCGGACTTCAGTGTTCGTCAAGGTGCTGCGCAATCGCCTCGGGGGTGGACAGGGCCAGCAGGTCGCGGATGGTGACGATCGGGCCGAACTCGCGGCGGAGCAGGCCGATCAGCCGCACCGCGAGCATCGAGTGCCCACCCAGGTCGGTGAAGCCGCTCGCCATGCCCACCTCGTCGGGGTCGAGGTCGAGCGCCTCGGCGAACATCTCCCTCACCAGCGTCTCGGTCTCGGTCAGCGCGCGTTCGTCCTGCCTGGCCATCAGGGTGCCGAGCGGCCGGGCCTCGGGCAAGGCCGCCGTGTCGGCCTTCCCGTTGACCGTCAACGGGATCGCGCCCACCTGCGCGTAGTGCGACGGCCGCAGGTAGTCCGGCAGGCCGGCACCGACCTCCGCCGCGATCGCCGGGATCTCCGCGCCGTCCTCCAGGACGAGGTAGGCCGCGAGCCGGTACGCGCCGTCGACCTGCGGGTCGGACTGCGCGACGGCGGCGACGAACCGGACGTCCGGGTGGGCGGCGAAGCGCGCCTCGACCTCGCCGAGCTCGACGCGGTGACCGCGGATCTTGACCTGCTTGTCCGTGCGGCCCAGGTACAGCAGGTTGCCGTCGGGACGGCGGATCACCAGGTCGCCGGTGCGGTACATCCGCTCGCCGGGCACCCACGGGCAGGCCACGAACCGTTCCGCCGACTGCCCCGGCTGGCCGAGGTAGCCGCGCGCGATGCCGACACCCGACACGTACAGCTCGCCCGCGACACCGTCCGGCACGGGCCGCAGCCACGGGTCGAGCACGTAGACGTCGGTGTTGTCGATCGCCACGCCGACCACCGGGTCGACGCAGTCGAACGTGCCGACACCGAGCGTGTTGATCGTGTACTCCGTCGGCCCGTAGAGGTTGTAGCCGACCGTGCCGGGGGTGTCGGCGAGCAGCTGCCACAACATCGGCGTCACCGCCTCACCGCCCAGCAGCACCAGCGCCGGCTTGTGCTCGGGGTCGTTCAACAGGCCTTCTGCCACTAGCTGCTGCGCGTAGGTCGGCGTCACGTTGATGACGTCGACCTCGTGCTCCAGGCAGTACCGCACGAGCCCGGTGGCGTCACGTCGCAGCTCCTCGTCGCAGATGTGCACCTCGTGGCCGTCGGCCAGCCACAGCAGCTCCTCCCACGACATGTCGAACGCGAACGACACCGTGTGCGCGATCCGGAACGTCCGGTGCCCGTGCTCGGCCAGCACCGGCTCGAAGATCCGCCGCTGGTGGTTGACGAGCATGTTCGTCAGGCCCGCGTACTCGGTCACCACGCCCTTGGGCTTGCCGGTCGATCCCGAGGTGTAGATGGTGTACGCGGCGTGCCGCAGCCGGTCCGGGTCGTCCGGCGCGAACGTGACCACCGGCTCCGCGGCGGGCCACGGCCGGTCGAGCAGGAAGAGCTCGCCCCGGAGCCGCGGTGCGACCGCGCCGGTCGTGATGGTCAACACCGGCCGTGCGTCCTCGATGATCGCGGCGATCCGCTCGTCCGGGTGGTCGAGCTCCAACGGCACGTAAGCCGCGCCGCAGCGCAGGATCCCGAACAACGCCACCACCCAGTCCAGCGACCTCGGCACCGCGATCGCGACCGAGGTCTCGACGCCGATGCCGCGGTCGCGCAGCACCCCGGCCAGGTGCCGGCTGCGGTCCCGCAGCTGTGCGAACGTCATCGTCCTGCCGTGTGAGACCAACGCGACCCGGTCGGGGTTGCGGTCGGCCGCGACGTCGAACAGGTCGACCACCGTCCCGTTGCCGAAGTCGTTGGGCGCCTGGAGCTGCGGCCGCGGTCCGGTGCCGCGGATCGCCCCGACCGGCCCGTCGGCGAGCGCCAGGTCGGCCACGATCCGCAGGTAGTCCTCGAACAACCGGTGCGCCAGCGCGGGATCGGTGACCTCCGGCCGGTACTCCAGCTTGACCGTGAGCTGTCGGCCCGGCGTCACGACCCAGGTGAACGGGTAGTGCGTCGAGTCCTCCGACTCGTGGCCGACGATCCCGTTGACCGCGTTGAACTCCTCGAACGTGCTGTCGTCCAGGAAGTTCTGCAGCACGAACAGGTTGTCGAACAGCTGGTCCTGCCCGCTCGCGCGCTGGATCTCGCCCAGTCCGACGTGCTCGTGGTCCATCGCCTCGACCCGGCGCGCCTGCACGCCGTGCAGGAACGCCGCCGTGGTGTCGTCCGGCCGTGCGGTCACCCGCATCGGCACGGTGTTGAGCAGCACGCCGACGATCCCGTCCGTGCCCTCGTCCTCGCGGCCGGAGACGGTCACGCCGAACACCGCGTCGCCGCGGCCGGTCTCGCTGCCCAGCAACAGCCCCAGCGCGCCGGTGACGACCGAGTTCAGCGTGACGCCGTGCCTGCGGGCGGCGGCACGGACGCGGTCGGAGGTCTCCACGTCCAGCGTCCGCACGATCTTCGCGGGCAGACTGTCCGAAGTGGACCCATCACCGAGCAGCGTCGCACCGGGCAGGTCGGCGAGGTAGCCGGCCCAGAACCGTTGTGCGGCCTGCGCGTCCTTCGCCGCGAGCGCACGGGTGTAGCTCTCGAAGCTCGGCGTGGCGGGGGAGGAGTCGACCGGTTCGCCGGCCAGGAAGGCCCGATAGGCGTCGAACAGGTCGCGCAGCACGATCTCGCGCGACCACCCGTCCCACAGCAGCAGGTGGTAGCTGAACAGCAACGCGTCCCGGCCGTCCGGCAGCCGCAGCACGGTCAGCCGCACGAGCGGCGGCGCGTCGAGGTCGAAGCCGGTGCCCCGGTCCTCGACCCGCAACGCCTCGACGGCGTCCTCGTTCAGCACGTCGACCGTGCGCACCGGCACCTGACCGCCCGCCGTGAGGACCTGGACGGGCTCGCCGTCCTCGTCCGCGAACCCCGCGCCCACCACCGGGTGCTTGGCGATGACGTGCGCCATCGCCCTGCCGAGCGCGTCCGCGTCGAGCCTGCGGTCGAACGTGAAGCAGCTCTGCGCCACGTACTGCCCGGCACCACCGGCCAGCTGCGCCTGGAAGTACAGCCCGCGCTGCAACGGCGACACCGGCGCCGTGCGGCGCGCGGTGGTGGTGGCGTCCGCGATCCGTTCGAGCGCCAGCAACCACCGTGCCGCGATCTCGTCGGACACGTCCTCGCTCAACGCGAACGTCGCCCGCAGACTGCCCGTCGTCGTGTCGACCCAGGTGTTGACCTCGACCGCGTACGGACTCGGCTGCCGGCCCACGTCCACGTGCAGCGCCTGTGCCTCGCTGCCGCGGCCCAGGTAGTTGAACAGCACCTGCGGCCGGGGCAACGCCGCCAGCACCGGCGCGGTCTGCGGGTTGAGGTAGCGCAACTGCCCGTACCGCACGTGCTGCCGCTCGTCGGGCTGCTTCGCGGTCAGCTCGCGTGCGGCCTCGATCGGGTCGGTGTGCGCGCTCAGCTTCACCGGTGCGATGGAGGTGAACCAGCCGACCGTGCGCGTGTAGTCGTGGTGCTCGCTGATCGGCACCCGGCCGTGGCGCTCCAACTCGACGGTGAGGTCCGTCGGAGTGCCCTGGATCTCGGTGAGGGCGGTGCGCAACGCACCGGCCAGCAGCTCGGTCAGCCCCAGGCCGAGCGCCGCCGGGGCGGTGTGGACGACCCGGTCGGTGATGTCGGCCGCGAGGTTGACGGTCACCTCGCGCACGTCACCGATCCGCGGCGTCAGCGGCGGGGCGTCCAGTGCGTCGATCCAGCGGGGGAGGTCGGCGCCGGAGTGCGCGGTGAGGGTGAGCGCTTCGGCGTAGGCGGTGAACGGGGTGGTGGCCGGAGCCAGGTCCTCGCCACGCATCGCCGTGGCGATGTCGTCGAGGAGGATCAGCCACGAGACCGCGTCCACCGCCAGGTGGTGGAGGACGACGACGAGGGTGTTCGTGCTTTCGAGCCAGTTGAACGCGGCCATGACGCCGGCCTCGGGGTCGAGGCGGTCGGCGGCCTCGTCGGCAGCGACCTGGGGGTCGTCGGTGCCGACGGCCACGACCTCGACCGCGCGGCCGGACGTGGTTCGCTCGGCGTTGGCCGCACCTCCGCCCCCGCCCGCGCGGCTGGACGCGGTCCGCCCGGCGTCGGCCGCACCTCCGCCCTCGACCGCGCGGCCGATCGTGGTTCGCTCGGCGTTGGCCGCACCTCCGCCCCCGCCCGCGCGGCCGGACGCGGTTCGCTCGGCGTCGGCCGCACTCCCGCCCTCGACCGCGCGGCTGATTCGCTCGGCGTCGGCCGCACCCCCGCCGCCGACCGCGCCGGCCACCCGCGGCTCGCCGAAATTGTCAGACCCGTTTGAGACGATAGGAGTGGGGGCCTGATCCCCCCAGGGGGCCCGCGAGTCGGGATCGATTCCGAGCGACCACACGCCGTGGGCGACGGTCAGCCGCATCCGCAGCACCGGGTGCGCCCGCAGCACGGCCTCCGCTGCTCGCCGCGCGTCCGCGAGGCTGGCGCACTCCACCTGCCGGGCCTGGGCGAACCGCTTCAGCTCCCCGCCCAGCTCCCGCTGCCGCAGCACGATCGGCGTCGGCACGACCGGCCCGTCCGCCGCCTCCCGGCGGTCACGCGGGAGCCCCGCGTTCCCCTGAGGGCCACGCGGGGTGCCCGCGTGCTCGGCGAGCAGGCGAGGAGTCTTGTGCAGGAAGAGGTCGCGGGGTGTGAAGGAGAGGCCTGCCGCGCGGGCGCGGTTGACCACACCGATCGCGATGATGCTGTCGCCGCCGGCCATGAAGAAGTCGGTGTCGGCGTCCACAGCGGACCCCGGCAGCACGTCCGCGAAGATCCCCACCAGCGACTCCAGCGCGGGGCCGCCGTCGGCCACCACGGCGTCGTCCTCGGCACGGGCGCGTTCCACCAGTGCCCTGCGGTCGAGCTTGCCGTTCACGGTCAGCGGCAGCGCGTCGATCAACAGCACCCGCTGCGGAACCATGTGCACGGGCAGCTTCGAGCCCAGGAACGTGGCAACGTCCGCGGAAGGCGTGCCGACCACGTGCGCGACGAGGTGGTCGGCGGTGTCGGCCACGGTCACCGCGACGTCGACGACGCCGGGCACCGTCCGGACCGCCGCCTCGACCTCGCCCAGCTCGATGCGGAACCCCTTGAGCTGCACCTGGTCGTCCGCGCGGCCGACGAACTCCAGCTCACCGTCCAGGGTGCGCCGCGCCAGGTCCCCGGTGTTGTACATCCGACCACCGCCGAACGGGTCGGCGACGAACCGGGTCGAGGTCAGACCGGGGCGGTGCAGATAGCCGAGGGAGAGCTGGTCGCCGGCCACGTAGATCGCGCCGACCTGGCCCGGCGGTACCGGGCGCAGTGCGTCGTCGAGCAGGTACGTGCGCAGCCCGGGGATCGGGCCGCCGATCGGGCTGACGTCACCGGCCAGGAAGTCGGCGGAGTCCAGCACCCGGTGCGTGACGTGCACGGTGGTCTCGGTGATGCCGTACATGTTGACCAGCTCGGGGCGGCCGGTGCCGTAGCGCTCGACCCAGCCGCGCAGCCGCGACAGGTCCAGCGCCTCGCCGCCGAAGACCACCCGGCGCAACGCGGGCAGCGGGTCCGACAGCCGGTCCGCCTCGATGAACTGGTAGAACGCCGACGGCGTCTGGTTGAGCACGGTCACGCCGCGCGCACGCACGAGCCGGTGGAAGTCGACCGGCGAACGGGTCAGGCCGTGGTCGGGGACGAGCAGCTCGCCGCCGTGCACCAGCGCGCCCCACAGCTCCCAGACCGCGAAGTCGAACGAGTACGAGTGGAACTGGGTCCACACGTCGTCGGGGCCGAAGTCCATGTCCGGCTGGGTGTTCGCGAGCAGCGTCACCACGTTGCGGTGCGACACGACGACGCCCTTGGGCTTGCCGGTCGACCCGGACGTGTAGATCACGTACGCCGGGGTGCGCCAGTCGAACACCGGCAGCTCGGCGTCACCCGGCACCTCCTCGCCGTGCACGAGCACGCGCGCGTCGACACCGGCACGGGCCAGCAGCCGTTCGAACCGCTCCCGGTGCTCCCGCTCGACCAGCACCACCTGCGGCGCCGAGTCGGCGAGCACGTACTCCAGGCGCTCGTCCGGGTAGGCGAGGTCCAGCGGCACGTACGCACCACCGGCCGACACGATCCCCAGCAGCGACACGACCTGGTGCAGCGACCGGGGAACCGCCACCGCGACGCGCCTGTCCGGCCCGACGCCCGCGTTGACGAGCGACCGCGCCAGCCGGTCCTTCGCGTCGGCGAGCATCCCGTAGGACAGCCCCTCGGAGCTGCCGTCGAGGTGGCACATCGTCACCGCACGCGCGGACGGATCACGTTGTGCGGCAGCGTCGAACAGCTCCGACAGCGTCGCCGGCTCGACGACGGCCGCCGGACGCGCCTGCGTCAGCCCGGGCACGACGAGCGAACCCGACAGCAGCCCGGACAGCGTCTCCGCGAACGCCCGCAGCAGCCGCTCGGCACCCGCCGAACGCACCACCGTGGTGTCGTGGATGAGGTTGAACCGCGACGAACCGTCGTTGCCGCGCTCGACCACGAGGGTCAGCGGGTAGTGCGGCGCGCCCTCGTTGACGACCTCGGCGATCGTGAACGGGCCGCTCAACGACGTCACGTCGGTCGCCACGTCGAACACCACGAGCGTGTCGAACGCCGACCCGTGCTCCGCCTGCCGCCCGATCCGGGTCAGCGACACGTGCTGGTGCGGCAGCACCGCGGTCTGGTGCTCGCGCACCGACGCCAGCAGCTCGGCGGCGGAGGTCCCGGAGGTCCACCGCGTCCGCACCGGGATCGTGTTGATGAACAACCCGGCCAGGTCGGCGATGCCCGGCACGTCGGCGTCGCGGCCGGACACCGTCGACCCGAACACGACGTCCCGGCGGCCCAGCAACGCACCCAGCGTCACGCCCCACGCGCTGTGCACGGCGACGCTCAGCGGCACCCCGGCCGCGCGGACGGACTCGTCCAGGTCGGCCGGAGCGTCGAGCACCACGTCCGCGAAGTGTTCCGACGGCGTGTGCCCCTCCGCCACAAACGACGGCCCCGGCAGCCCGGCGAGCTCGGCGGCCCACACCCGGTCGCTCTCCGCCGCGTCACCTGTGACCAGCCAGCGCACGTAGTCGGCGTAGCTGCCGCGCACGTGCACCGACCCCGGCGCCTCGTACTCGGCGAGCAGCGCGCGCAGCACCGGCGGCACCGACCAGCCGTCCGCGATGATGTGGTGCACCGTCTGCACCAGCACGTACCGGCCGGGCGCGGTGCGGATCAGCGTGAACCGCATCAGCGGCCCGCGCGCGAGGTCGAACCCGGCGACGCGGTCCCGTTCGGCGCAGGCGGCGATCTCCTCGCCGGTCATACCCTGACCGTCCACAGTGGAAAACCCTGGCCGCACACCGGACTCCAGCACCGACACCACCCGGCCGTCGGGCAGGCCGACGAACCGCGCGGCCAGGTTCGGGAACAGCTCCAGCACACGGGCCGCCGCCGCTTCGAGCCGTTGCGCGTCCACGGCGCCGGTCAGCGTCAGCAGCTGCTGCTCGACGTAGCGGTGCGACGACTCGTCGTCGAAGACCGAGTGGAAGTACAGGCCCTCCTGCAGCGGCGTCAGCGGCAGGACGTCGCGCAACGCCGGGCTGTCGAGCGCGTCGACGTCGGCCTGGGTGAGCGGCAGCAGGTCGAAGTCGCTGGGGGAGTGGCCACCCTCCGTCAACGCCGCCAGGTCCTCCAGCGCCCGCGTGAAGTACGCGCCGATCCGGCCGACGTCGGCGTCGGTGAACACCCCGGCGGGCCAGGAGATCACGGTGACGAGCTCCAGCTCGCCGCCGGCACCGGGTTCGGCGCTCGCGTTGAACTCCAGCGCGCGCGGCAGCCGCATCTGCGGGTCGCGCTTCTCACCGAGCTGCCCGGCGTTCTCCGCGAGCTGCCAGTCACCGGTCGTGCCACCGCCGAACCGGCCCAGGTAGTTGAACAGCACCTGTGGCCGCGGACCGCCGAGCTCGTTGTGCCGCAGGTACTTCAACGCGCCGTACGAGACGCCGTTGCCGGGCACCCGCGCGAGGTCCTCCTTGACGCGCTTCACCGCCGCGGGCAGGTCGTCGACCGTGCCGGGGTCGACCGTCACCGGGAACAGCGTGGTGAACCAGCCGACCGTGCGCGACAGGTCCGGGTCGAGCGGCACGAACCGGCCCTCGCGGCCGTGGCCCTCCAGCTCGATGTGCGCGAACGTCTGGTCCTGCCCGTTGTCGCGCCGCCACTTCGCCAGCGCCACCGCCAGCCCGGTCAGCAGCACGTCGTTGACCTTCGCGTGGAACAACGCGGGCACGTCGCCCAGCAGCGCCGCCGTGGTCGACGCCCCGACCGTGACGGTACGGGTCCGTTCGCGCGCGACGACATCGTCGTCGGTCAGCTCACGACGGCCGAGCAGCGCGTCCACACCCGGCAACGGCCGCCGGTAGTGCGCGAGGTCCGCGGTGAAGTCGGCCTGCTCCAGCAGCTGCGTCCAGCGCCGGAACGACGTCCCGACCGGCCGCAGCTCCACCGGAGCACCCGAGGACACCTGCTGCCAGGCCAGCGCGAGGTCGTCGAACAGGATCCGCCACGACACGCCGTCGATCACGACGTGGTGGATCACGACCACCAGCTGCCGTGCGGCGGAACGCCACACCGCCCGCAGCATGATCCCGGCGTCCGGGTTGAGGCCCTCGGTCGCCGCCGCGACGCACTCCTCCAGCGGTGCCGCGGACTCCTCCCACAGCGCCGCACCGGTCTCCGGGATGTCGAACGACCACCGCGGGCCGCGCACCAGCCGGGCGCGCAGCATGTCGTGCCGGTCGACCAGCGCGTCGAGGATCTGTGTGAGCGCGTCGGGGGTGAGCTCGGCAGGGGTGTTCAGCACGACCGACTGCACGAACCCGTCGATCGCGTCCGTGGTCTCGCCGAGCCACTGCACGATCGGCAGCCCGGCGACCGGACCGGTCGGCACGTCGTCGTGGTCGACCACCGCGCCACCGTCACGGGTGGCGACGGCGGCGAGCGCCCGCGGGGTGCGGTTGACGAAGATCTGCGTGGCCGTCACGAACACGCCCTGCGCCCGCAGCGCGCTCAGCAGCGAGATCGCGAGGATGCTGTCGCCGCCGAGCTCGAAGAAGTCCTGGTCCGCGCCGACCGCATCGACCCGCAGCACCGACGCGACCGCCGCGCAGATCACGGCCTCGTCGTCGGTGGCGGCAGCGGTCACGGGACCGGTGTCGGCCACCGGCTCCGGCAGCGCGCGCCGGTCGAGCTTCCCGTTGGCGGTCAACGGGAACTCGCTCAGCACGACGACGTGCGCCGGCACCATGTACTCGACCAGGTGCTCGGTTGCCCACCGCTTGACCTCGTCGGCGGACAGACCCTCGTTCACCGGGATCACGTACCCGACGAGGTAGTTGCCGCCCGCGGAGTTCTTCTTCACCACGACGCACGTGTGCCGGACGCCGGGGTGCTCGGCGAGCGCGACCTCGACGTCCTCCAGCTCCAGCCGCATGCCGCGGATCTTGACCTGGTTGTCGACCCGGCCGAGGAAGTCCAGCGACCCGTCGGCGGCGAACCGCGCCAGGTCGCCGGTGCGGTAGAGCCGCGAGCCGTCGGTGGCGAACGGGTTCGCCACGAACCGGGACGCGGTCAGGCCGGGCGCGTTCACGTAACCGCGGCCCAGCAGGAAACCGCCGATGTAGAGCTCGCCGCCGACACCGACCGGGCACGGCCGCAGCTCGTCGTCCAGGACGTACAGGTCGGTGTTCGGGTTGGCCCTGCCGATCGACGTGGACAGCCGCTCGGCCGCGCCTCGGTAGATCACGTGCGAGACGCCGATCGTGGCCTCGGCCGGGCCGTACCCGTGGTACATCGGGATGTCGAGCTGAGTGCGGAACCGCTCGTACAGCTCGGGGGTCAGCACCTCGCCGCCGCACCACACGTGCCGCAGGCTGTCCAGCTCGCCGTCGGAGGCGATGTTCAGCAGCACGTCCAGCATCGACGACACCAGGTACACGAACGTCACCCGGTGCCGGTCGATCGTGTGCAGCAGGTGGTGCGGGTCGCGTTCGCCGCCGGAGCGCACGACGACCACCCGGCCACCGCACACCAGTGGCAGGAAGATCTCGTTGATCGAGATGTCGAACGACAGCGGCGCCTTGAACAGCGACGCGTCCGAGTGTCCGAAGTGGAGGATCTGGTGCACCTGCCACAGCAGCCGCTCGCTGATCGCCTCGTGCCGGATCATCGCGCCCTTGGGGCGGCCGGTCGAGCCGGACGTGAACATCACGTACGCGAGCTGCGCGCCGCGGATCGTGACATCGGTCGGCTCGCCCGAGTACGCGCCGAAGCCCCAGTCGTCCAGCGAGACGCCGACCGCCTCGGGTTCACCGTCCTGGCCGGTGCCGAGGAGCAACCGGACCCAGGCATCGGTGATCACCGACTCGCGGCGGGCGGCCGGCCACTGCGGGTCCAGCGGCACGAACGCGGCACCGGCCTGCAGCACCGCGAGCAGGCTGACGACCATCTCGGCGGACCGGTCCAGCGAGATGCCGACGACGTGCTCCGGCTGGAGATCGCGGTCGAGCAGGTGGCGGGCCAGCTGGTTGGAGCACGTCAGCACCTGGCCGTAGGTGAACGCGCGGTCGCCGTCGTTGATCGCGACGGCGTCGGGGCGTTCGGCGGCCTGCGTGCGGAACAGCTCGACGATGCTCGGCCGTTCACGCGGGAGGTCGTTGTCGTTCCACCGCGCCAGCTCCGCGAGCCGTTCGTCCAGGGTCTGCGCGGTCATCGTGCCGATCGCCCGGTTCGGGAACTCGGCCAGGTCGTCCAGCGCGCGCTGGGCCTCGTCGGCCGCGACGCCGTCCGGCAACCGGATCGCCCAGCCACCAGGGCGTTCGGTGACGTTCCACCGCCCGGCGTCTTCTCCCTTGTCGGCCCAGACGAGCAGATCGCCGAAGAGCGTGGCGGGGGAGAGGTCGATGCCCTCGGCGCTGGTGGCGGAGTCTGCCCAGTGGTGCAGCGCGACGGCTGCGGCGACGGCGACGGTCCGCTGCGGGTACTCACCGGCGCGGCGCCGAACGGAGGCGATCCGGGCGGTCGAAAGAAGTACGTCACGGTCGGCCATCAGTTCCATCGACGACTCAGCCATCCCCTCATCTTGGTGAAGGTGAGCCTAACCTAAGTCCTTGCGGAGCCGAGTCGCCAAGCGGCCCAAAGCCGGGCGTAACGCCCGTCACGCGCGACGAGCTCGTCGTGCGTGCCCTGCTCGACCACGCGGCCCGCGTCGAGCACCGCGATCCGGTCCGCCGCAACGGCCTGGGTGAGCCGGTGCGCCACGAGCAGCGTCGTCCGGCCCCGGCAGGCCGCCAGCGCGGCCTTCTCCAGCTGTGCGGCGCCCTGGCTGCCCGCCTCGGCGGTCGACTCGTCCAGCACGACGACGGGGGAGCGGCCCAGCACCAGGCGGGCCAGCGCGATCTGGGCGATCTTGGTCACGTCGAGGCGTTCGCCGCCCTCGCCGACATCGGTCCGCAGCCCGTCGGGCAGTGCCTCGACCCACGAAGCCGCCCCCACCGTGCGCAACGCGGCCATCAGCTCGTCGTCCGACGCCTCCGGTGCCGCCAGCCGCAGGTCCTCGGCGAGTGGCCCGGCGAAGACGTGCGCCTCCTGCGTCAGGATGCTCACCAACGCCCGTGCGCCCGCCTCGTCGACGTCGGCCAGATCGGTCGGACCGATGTGGACCGACCCGGTCAAGGGAGTTCCGGTGCCCGCGACCAAAGCGGCCAGCGTCGTCTTGCCCGCGCCCGTCGCGCCGACGAGCGCCAGCGACGTTCCCGCGGGGATCTCCAGGTCGACGTCCCGCAGCACCAGGTGGTCGGATTCGGGGTAGGCGAAGGAAAGCCCGTGCACCGACACCGGGAGCGGCGCGGCGTTCACGTCGACGGCGGCCGCGCTGCGCACGAGCTGGTCGCCGTCGGACTCGGAGAGCACGCCGACCAGCCGGGTCAGGCCCGCGCCGGACTTCTGCGCCTCGTCGAAGAACGCCATGATCAGCCCGAGCGGGTTGAACAACCGGTGGAACAGCAACGCGGCCACAGACACCTGGCCCAGCGTCGACTGCCCGCCGCTGACGAGGAGGTAGCCGACCACGATGATCAGCCCGAGGCCGATGAACTCGGCGCGGTTCTCCCTGCCGATGAACCGGCCGAAGAACCGGAAGACGTCGATGCCGATGTTGCGCACCCGCCACGACTCGGCGGTGACCCGGTCGCGGAACACGCTTTCCAGCCGGTACGCCCGCACGGTGTCGATCCCGTCGAGCCCGCTGATCAACGCCTGCGCGCGGTCGGCCTGCGCCTCCGAGCGGGCCCGGTAGAGCGGCTGCGAGCGCGGCAGGTACCAGCGCAACGCCCACCAGTAGGCGGGAAGTGCCATCGCACCGGCGATCCCGAGCCGCCAGTCGAGGCCGAACATGCCGGCCGTGGCGATCACGACCAGCACGGTCGCGCTGAAGATCGTCGGGATCGCGGTGCGGAAACCCTTGGAGATGACGGCGACGTCGTCGCCCACGCGGGACAGCACGTCACCGCGGCCGACCTGCTCGATCCGCGCGCTCGGCAGCCCGAGCACCGCGCGCACGGCGCCTTCCCGCAGCTGTGCCAGCAGGTCCGCGCCCACGCGGCCGACCAGGTAGGTCGACACGGCGGTCATGACGGCACCCCCGAGCGCGGCCAGGACCGTGGTGACGCCGATCGACCACAGGATCGCCGAGGGACGCCCCTGCTGGACGCCGTCCACGACCGTGCCGAGCAGGAACACCGGCACGACCTGCAGCACCGCCCCGGCCACCGTCGCCAGCACGGTGGCGATCGGCAGCAGCGGGGTGGTGCGGCAGCGGTCGTACACCCAGCGAAGGGCCTCCCGTCCGGTCGCCGTGCGCAGGATGGTCACGGGCGCGGACGCAGTGCTGGTCACCGTTCAGAGGCCTTTCGCGGGGGTTGAGCGGTACTACTTGGCCGACTTCGCGATCTCGTCGATCGCGTAGGGCAGCGAGGCGAGCGTGGCCTGCGACATCGCGGCACCGATCGCGGGGCCCTCGCTGTCGAGCAGCCAGGACACCTTGCCGTTCTTGACCGCCGGCAGGTTCGCGAACAGCTCGAACGCCTTCAGCTTGTCCGCGTCGGCCTTGTCGGCGATCACGAAGATGCGGTCGACGTTCATCACGTCGATGCGCTCGGGGGACAGCGTCGTGAAGAACTTGCCGCCCGCGATCTCGTCGATCTTCGTGTTGCCCTTGAAGCCGATGCCCGTGACGAGCTGGCTGCGCACGTCGGTCGTGGCGAACGGCGCAACGGCGTCCTTGTACCAGGAGGTGACGACCGCGGTCTGGTTCGCCCATTCCGGGTTGGCCTTCTTGATCTCGGCCATCTTGTCGTCGATCGAGGAGATGATCTTCTCACCCTCGGCCTGCTTGCCCAGCGCCTTCGCGATCTGCAGGGTGGTGTCCTGCCACTTGCCGCTGAACGGCTCCTTCTCGGCCTTGGGGCGCGTGACCGTCGGGGCGATCTTGCTGAGCTTGTCGTACCAGGCCTGGTCGGCCTCGGAGTAGACCGCGACGATCAGGTCGGGGCGCAGCTGCGCGATCTTCTCGTAGTTCGGCTCGGTGTCGCCGTTCTTCATGACGACCTCGGGCTTGGTCGAACCCCACTTCTCCTTCACCCACGGCCACTGGGTGTTGACGTCGGGGCTGGTGCCCTCGGGGTTCGGGTACTGGTCGACCATGCCGACGGGCACGGTGCCCAGCGCGAGCATCGTCTGCTCGTCGGTGTAACCGAGGGAGACGACCCGCTTCGGGGCCTCCTTGATCTCGGTCGTGCCGAAGAAGTGCTCGACCTTCGTCGGGAACGTGCCACCGCTCGCGTTGCTGCCCTCGGGCGTCGACGCCGGCTGGGAAGAGCCGCACCCGGCGAGCACGCTGCCGCCGACGACCACGGCCGCGGCCACAGCGGTCAGCCGCTTCCAGGTCATGGCTGTTCTCGGACGGTTGAAGCCCATTCGGCACCTCGTTCTTCGCTGCCCACGCGGCGGGGAAATTAGGACAGCCGAACCTTATCACCTAGTTAGGGCAGGCTAACCTAGTCCTTGGTCACGCTTCGGCACCACGTGCGTCCGGCCGATCGGCACGATCAACGGCCGCTCGCTGACCGGGTCGTCGATGACCTTCGCCTGCAGCCCGAACGTGTCCAGGAGCAGCTCGCTCGTGATCACCTCGCTCGGGTGGCCCTGCGCGACGATCTTCCCCGACCTCATCACGATCAGGTTGTCGCTGTAGCGCACGGCCAGGTTCAGGTCGTGCAGGACCATCACGACCGTGCAGCCGCCCTCGTGCAGGTCGTCGACCAGGTCGATCACGTCGATCGCGTGCGCCAGGTCGAGGTAGGTCGTCGGCTCGTCCAGCAGCAGCAGATCGGTGCCCTGCGCGAGCGTCATGGAGATCCACACCCGTTGCCGCTGGCCGCCGGAGAGCGAGTCGACCGGCCGGTGCGCCAGGTCCGCGACACCGGTCATCTCCAGCGCCTTCGCCACGATCTGCGCGTCGTCGGAGGACCACTGCCGCACCCAGCTCTGGTGCGGGTGCCGGCCGCGGGCGACCAGATCGGCGACTGTCAGCCCCTCCGGCGCGATCGGGGTCTGCGGCAGCAGGCCCATTCGCTTCGCGACGTCCTTCGTCTTCAGGCGCGCGATGTCGTGGCCGTCCAGCAGCACCGTCCCCTGGCGCGGTTTGAGCAGCCGCGACAGCGTCCGCAGCAGCGTCGACTTGCCGCAGCCGTTCGGGCCGATGACCGTGGTGATCACCCCGGTCGGGATGGCGACGTCGAGGTTGTCGAGCACGACGCGGTCGGCGTACCCGACCGTGACGCCCTCGGCACCCAGTCGGGCGGCATCGTTGCGCAGCGCGGTCATAGGTCAACCTTACTTAAGTGAGGCTGACCTCAGGCAGGCCGCTTCACGTTCGCGCGCACGAGCAGGTAGACGAGGAACGGCCCGCCGATCATGGCGGTCACGATGCCGACCGGCAGGTCGTTGGGCAGCACCTGCCGCGCGATCAGGTCGGAGCCGATCAGCAGCAGCGCGCCGAACAGGCCGGACGCGACCAGTGGCGGCACCGGCGTGCGCAGCAGCCGCGTCGTGATCTGCGGGGCGACCAGCGCGACGAACGGCACCGGTCCCGCCGCCGACACCGCGACACCAGCGAGCAGCACCGCGCACAGCAGCAGCACCGCGCGCACGAGCGAATGCCGTACACCGAGCCCGGCGGCGACGTCGTCCCCGAAGTGCATGGGCCGCAGGTGGAACGCGACCGCCAGCACGACCACGACCAGCGCGATCGTGATCCACAGCGTCGTCCACACCTCGGTCCACGACCGCGAGTCGAGCGACCCGACCAGCCACGACTGCGCACGGGCGACGTCACGGATGTCGGCCAGCACCAGCAGCCACGTCGTCAGCGCCGTCATCACCGCGCTGACCGCGACACCGATCAGGATCAGCCGGAACCCGTCGATGCCCTTGTTCCAGGCCAGGAAGTACACCAGCAACCCGGTCCCGAGCCCGCCGGCCAGCGCCGCCACCGGCAGCCCGATCGACGAGCCGAGCGCCGCGCCACCCGACGTCGTCACCACGAAGATCGCGGTCGCGCTGGCCCCCGCGGTGATGCCCAGCACGTCCGGGCTCGCGAGCGCGTTGCGGGCGATCGACTGGGTGAGCGCGCCGGAGATGCCGAGCGCGACGCCGACGACCAGCCCGACCAGCGCCCGCGGCATCCGCAGGTCCATGACCACGAACTCGTCGACCCGCTCGCCCTGCCCGAAGATCGTGCTGATCACCGCGGGCAGGCCGATGACGAAGTCGCCGATCGCGATCGACACGCAGAACACCAGGAACGTGGCGACCGCCAGCAGCACCGTGGCGAGCACGAGCCACGGCCGCCAGACCCAGGACCAGCCGCCGATCCGGACCCCCGCGTGCAGGTCGTCCGCGCCCGTCTTGTGTGAGGTGCTCACGCCTGCCTGAACCTTCCGAGCCACACCAGCGCCGCGAAGAACGGTGCACCGAGAAGAGCGACGACGATGCCCGCCTGCAACTCGGCCGGGCGCACGACCAGCCGACCGGCGATGTCCGCGATCAGCAGCACGATCCCGCCGAGCAACCCCGCGTACGGCACCAGGAACCGGTAGTCGGGCCCCGTGATCCACCGCGCGATGTGCGCGACCATCAACCCCAGGAACGCGATCGGCCCGCACGCCGCCGTGGCCGCCCCGGCGAGCAACGTGATCGCCACGACCCCGACGGTCCGCCCGGCCACGATGTTGACGCCCAGCCCGCGCGCCACGTCGTCACCGAGGTTGAGCAGGTTGAGCGCCGGCAGGTTGACCGCGGCCAGCAGCAGCCCGACACCGATGAACGCGGCGGCGGCCGCGATGACGTTCCAGCCGACGCCCTGCACCGACCCGGCGTTCCAGAACCGCAGCACGTCCAGCGACGCCTTGTCCTGCAACGCCACCGCCGTCGTCATCGCGGCGAGGAAGATCGTGACACCCTGCCCGGCCAGCGCCAGCGTCAGCGGGTTGCCCGCGCCCCGGCCCAGACTCGACAGGCCGAACACGACCACACCGGCCGCCGCCGCACCGAGGAACGCGAACCACAGGTACTGCAACGGGTTCTGCAGCCCGAACAGGTAGACCGCGAGCACCACGGCGAACGAGGCGCCGGTGTTGACCCCCAGCAGTCCGGTGTCCGCGATGGGGTTGCGGGTGTGACCCTGGATCAACGCACCGGCCACCCCGAGCGCCAGCCCCGCCACGACCGCGAGGACCGTGCGCGGAATCCGCGACGTGTGGATGATCAGCGCGATCTCGGTCAGCCGCTGGTCGGTGCCGGGATCGCCGAACATCCCCCGCCACACCTCCGCGGGGCTGAGCCCCCGCGCGCCGACGACCAGGGAGAGCACCGCGGCGGCGGCGAGCAGGACCACCAGGAGGACGAGCCCCAGCACCCTGCGCCTGCGCGGCCCGGCAACCGCACCGCCCGGTGCGGGGTCGACGCCGCGTTGCTCCACCACGATGCTCACGACCGGCTACGTTAGCTCACCCTTACCTAACCGCGTGACGCGCCTCGATCGCCTGGGCGGTCTTGGCCAGCGCCCCGCCCAGCACCTGCTTGCCGAACAGCCCGAGCACGAACCCGAGCACACGCCCCTTGAGGTTCTTGCCCTCCCGCACCACCTCGGCGTGCACGAGCGTCGTGCCGTCGGCCTGACGCGTGAAGGTGTACGTATGACCCGACCGGCCACCCCACACGTTCGACTCGACGGTGGTGAGCACGACGCGGCCCAGGTCCGACCAGTCGTAGTGCAAGCGCTCCCAGACACCGCCGTTGCCCTCGGTCACGTCCGCGAAGCCCTCGCCCCGGTCGTGGACCACCAGGTCGGCGTCGGCGCTGTTGGGGAACAGCTCTTGGCGGCCAGGCCCGAAGTCGGTGAGCCCGGCGACGAACTGCTCTGGCGTCGCGGTGGTCTGCTGCTGGAGGCGGATCGTGGACACTTCGTGTGCTCCTCAGGTCGTTGCTGACTGAGAACAACCCTCGTCGTTCCGGCCGCCCGTCGCCCCCGTGAGACACCCTGGTCCACCGCACCCCGGCACCCCCTGGGGTCCCGGCGGCCCTTGCGCACGCACGCACGCCGCACGCACGCCGCACGCACGCCGCACGCCGCACGCCGCACGCCGCACGCACGCACGCCGCACGCCGCGTGTCGCACGCACGCTGGTGTGCCGCACGCACGGCACGTGCACGGTGCGCGCCGCGTGTCGCACCGACGCCGCCCTGATGCCGCACGCCCGCACGCCGGCCGCCCCCACGGCGTGCGCGCCGCTCATCCCCGCCCGCCGACCGCCCGCGCCCGCCGACCG
>NZ_LGDY01000120.1 GCF_001279525.1 Nocardia sp. NRRL S-836
GCCCACTGCCCGCCAGCCCACTGCCCGCCAGCCCACTGCCCGCCAGCCCACTGCCCGCCACCCCACTGCCCGCCAGCCCACTGCCCGCCAGCCCACTGCCCGCCAGCCCACTGCCCGCCAGCCCTCCGCGCCGCCAGCCCACCTCGCCGGCGCGCCCACCGGCCAGCCACACCCCGGCACGCGCGCCAATCACCGCACCGGCGTGGGCACCCGGTCACGCGAGCGGATGATCATCTTGCTGGCCAGCCGGACGCCCTGCCGCGCGTTGAGGTGCGGCAGGTAGGCGCGGCTCACCGCGTTGGCGATGCGGGGGAGCGCGGCCGAGTCCGGGTACGCCATGAACATCGGGCGGTACACCGGCTGGAACTTCGCCTTGAACGCGAACAGCGAGCGGAAGCCGTACACCGGCTCCAGCACCTGCCCGGTGAAGTCGAGGACGCGTTGCAGAGCGCGCGGTTGTTCACCGCGGTCGAGGCGGGCCAGCGGTGCGCCGGACAGGCTGAGGAACCGCGCGCCCTCCTCCTTCAGCGACGAGGCGGCGGAAGCGATCAGGAACTCCATCGAGCCGCGGAACCCGTCGGAGCGGCGGCGCATGAAGTCCAGCGTCCAGCCCACGACCTCGCCGTCGGCGTAGACCGGCAGCCAGCTCGTGACGCCGTGCACCGTGCGGTCGGCGTCGACCGCGACCAGGCAGCGCACCCCCTCTCCGCTCAGTTCCTCCAGGCCGCCCAGCGTGAAGCCCATCTCGGGCAGGCCCTTGTCCGCCACCCACTCGGCCGAGATCGACCGGATCTGGTCGGTGATGGCGTACGGGGCCTCGGCGAAGGTGCACCACTCGGCGGTGATGCCGGCCTTGGCCGCCTTGTTCAGCGCGGTGCGGACGTCCTGCCACTTCTTCCCGGTGAAGCTCAACGTGTCCAGCTCGATCACGGTGTCCTCGGCGACCTGCACCGCCGACCAGCCGAGGTCCGTCACCGCGTCCGTGGTCGCCGCGCCCACGCTGTACAGGCACGGCGTCCAGCCGTTGCGCGCGCAGAACTCCGCGAACCCGCGCACGGCGGCGACCGGGGCGGGCCCGATCGGGTCGCCGACGGTCAGCGCGATCGTCGCGACCACGCGGTACGCGACGGCCGTCTCGCCGTCGGGCGTGAACCAGTACTCGTTGCCACGCCACGTCGTCATGTACGACAACGACGAGCCGCCGTAGCGCTGCATCAACGCACGCGCACGCTGCGCCGCCTCGGTGCTCGCGGTCGGCCACGCACGCCACGACGCCATCAGCAGACCGGCGAGCGCGATCAGCCAGAACACCACGCCGGTGTACTCGAACAGCAGCGTGCCCACGAACCCGTCCGCCGCGAACTGCAACGGCACGAGCCCGACCAGGTACCCCGGCGGCAGGAAGCGGGCCGGCAGGTCGGCGAGCAGCTCGGCGAACCCCGGCACGGGCGAGAACTCCTCGCGCAGGAGGTAGCCGCCGAACACGTACAGCGCCGACAGCAGCGCCACACTGCCCAGCGTGAACCGCCAGAACCGCACCACGGCGTGCCGCGGCAGCGCGATGTCGAAGTACTTGCGCGTCACCAGGAGCACGACCGTGATCGCGAGCGGCACCAGCATCGGGACGCTGTAGGAGAACGCCAGGTCCAGCGCGCCGCGTTCCGGGATCTGTGCCGCCTGCACGACGTACCACCCGATGAACGCCGCGTACGCCGCGTTGCACACGAGCGCCGACCACCACGCGAACCGCCGTCCGCGCCGCAGGCCTTCGGCGAGCACCAGCAACAGCATCGCCGGGAGCAACGACATCACCAGCGCCGGGAAGCGCCCGTACGACAGCTGGACCAGCATCGTCCGGCACAGGTCGGCCGCGTCCGGGTCGCCGCACACACCGGCCACCTCGTCCTGCGACGGCTGCGCGACCGCCACGACGTCCGCGAACCACCACAGTGGACCGTCCTGGTTGGGCGACAGCATCGCCACCACCGGGCCCAGCGCCGACGCCGCCAGCAGCAGCGCCACCAGCACCCGCGTCTCCTGCAACGTGCGTGGTTTGTGTTCGGCACCTCCCTTCAGGAACAACGCTCCGATGAGCAGACCCACCACACCGCCGGACAGCCGGAGCACGTCCTCCAGCCATCCTGAGTACAGGGTAAGGACGAGCACCGACAAGATCGTGAACAGCCGCACCCGCCGCCGCCACAACGGCGGCATCCGGAAGGACAGGGCCAATGCCAGCCCGACCCCGCCGACCGACGGACCGGCGGCGACCTGGTCCACCAGCGAGTCGAGCCACCACCACCCGGCGGCCTGCCCGACCAGCACCCACGAGATCCCCAGGAACGCACCGACGACGTGCGACACCAGGAAGATCGCCGCCGTCCGCAGCGCACCGAACTCGCGCTCGGCCAGCGCGCCGAAGACCAGCAGCAGCACCGTCGTCGCCAGGTAGCCCGGCAGGTCCATCGCCCACAGCACGGAGCCGAGCACCGTCCACAGCGGACTGGACGTGCCGAACCCGACCTGTCCCAGCACCTCGTCGGTCGGCGGCACCAGCGCCCCGACGGTCCAGAACACCACCAGGAACGAGCACGTCAGCGGCGCCGTCCGGAACAACCGCCCGGCCAGCTGCCGCGCCCGGTGCGTCACGGCCACGATCCTGTTCATCCGCTCAACCCCGTCCGTGCGGCCAGCCACGGCAACGCGTGCCCGTAGAGGCCGGACCGCCACACGTTCCAATCGTGCCCACCGGGCAGCTCGTGCCACTTCACGTCCATGCCCGCCTTGCGGCAGGCTTCGAGCACCTTCGCGTTCGCCTCGACGAACCCGCGGTCGCTCTGCCCGACGACGATCACCCCGGCCGTCTGCGGGAACTTCTGCCGTGCGAGCACGTCCATCGGGTTGACGCGCGCGAACGCCGCCGCGTCCCCTCCGAACGCCGCCTTGACCGTGTCCGCACGCGTACCGAGCGTGGGTTCGATCTGCCCGCTGAGGTCGATGAAGTTGCCGTAGACCTCCGGCGCGCGCACGGCGAGCTGCAACGAGCACGTGCCACCGTGCGAGATCCCGCCGACGGTCCACGCCTCCCGGCGTTCGTCGACGGTCAGCCGCTGCTTCACCCACGCCGGGACGTCGCGCGCGAGGTACGTCTCCGCCTGCCCGAGCTTCGAGTCGAGGCACAGCGGGTTCGCCGTCAGCGCACCGAGCTGGTCGGGCACCACCACGATCGGCGCAAGCCCGTCGTGCGCGTGGGCGAACGCGTCCATGTTGTCGACGAGCCGTCCCGCGTCGTTCCAGTCGCGCGGGTTGCCCGGCTGGCCCGCCATCAGCACGATGACGGGCAGCCGCGGCCGTGGCGTCGCCGAGTACGCCGGCGGCAGGTACACCCACGCCGGGCGGGCTTTGAAGCTGCTCGGAACGCTCACCTCGGACACGGTGCCCTTGTCGGGCAGATCGGGCGGTTTGCGCCAGACGTCGACGAGCCGCTTGCCCGCGGGCACCTCCAGGACGGCCGACGTGGGCTTCGCGGCCTCGTCGATGTCCACGGTCGGGTTGTCGAACACCTCCAGCGCGGCCCGCATCGTCGGGTACTGCCCGAAGAACGCGTTCGTCGCCGTCAGCGCGCTCGACACGACCACGACCGCTGCCAGCACGCTCACCGTGCGCAGGTACCACCGCCCGGACCGCACCCGTGCGACCGCCAGGCAGAGCGCCACCAGCGCCGCGCCCAGCCACACCACCAGGACCACCGGCAACGGCTCCGGCCACGGCTTCCACACGTCGTTGACCACGTACGTGAGGCCCGCGACGACCAGCGCGCAGGCCAGGACGGCCAGCGGTAGCACACGCGTCCACCACGTCCTCTTCGCCCGGATCGCCAGGAAGACCAGCGCGGTCACGCCCGCGACGGTCGCGGCGACGGGGATCGGCCCGTTTAGCAGCGACAGGTCCAGAGGGCTAGTCATGCTGTCAGTTCATCAGCAGATCTACAGGTTCCACATCGGAGGTTCGTCTCGGTTCCGCATCAGGAACATCAGCCTTTAGGCTGACAACGCATCAGCCGGGTGTTGCGTCCCGCCACGCGCTGGTCAGCACCCGCAGGGCCTCCGGATGCGCGGCTATCTCCGCAGCCCGGGGCAAATCGGACTCCGCCATGCCCAACGCGCGCAACGACGTTGCCGCGCCGAAGCGGGCCGCCGTGTCGTGGATGCGCTTGCTCAGGTCTGTGGGTGCGGTGTGGGGAAGCAGCGCCGTGTGCGTTGCGGCATGCGGCAATCCGAACGATCCACCCAAAACGTGCGCGAGTTTGTGGTGCAGTCCCATCGGAACGGACGCCAGGCACGTGCCCGCCAACCACGCCGAGCGCAACAACTCAGTCCGTGCGTCCACCGTGGACGGATCACTGCTCAGCGCGTGCAAGATGCCCTCGATGGCCTTCACGGCGATGGCGTCGATCAACGGGTTCTCGTCGCCGCGTGCCGTCACGGCGTGCGCCAGGGCGTTCAACGCGCTGGTCACCGTGACGTCCAGCGGCAGGTCCAGCGTCAGATCGACGTCGTAGACCACCGTGTCGGGCTGGACCGCCGCGTCCCGCCGAGTCTTCTTCAGCCCGGCCGCCGTCTCGCCGAGCACCGGCGTGACCTCCGACCCGGCGTAGGTCGTCGGGACGATGAGCTGTGGCACGCCCGCGCGCACCGACAGCGCCTTCGCGAGCCCCGTGCTGGACCCGCCGCCGACCGACACCACGCAGTCCGCGCCGTGCGCGCGCAGCACGTCGAGCGCCTGCTCGGTGACCTCGACCGGGGTGTGCATGGCCGCGCCGGTGAACCGCGCCACGAGCAGCGGCCCGAGCGCCTCGGCCACGCGGTCGCCGCCGTGGCGGGCGATCAGCAGGACGCGGGTGGCGCCCAGGCGCTCGGCCTCGGCGGGCACGGAGGCGGACGTACCGCGCCCGAACACGATGCGCGTGCGCGCTGGTTCGAAGGTGAAGCTCACGAGGTCGAATATTCAACGCGGGGTGGCTGCGTCGCAACTCTGCGGAACCAGACTTTCGACTCTGCTGGGTGACTTTCGCACTCCGTAGCGTGAAAGGCCATGAAGCGTGTTCGTGTTGTAGTGGCGTTAGCAGGGGCCCTGACCCTCACGCCACTCCCTGCCACAGCGGCGACACCGGCGTTCACCCTGTCCGGCGGGGTGTCCGCGCCCATCCACTCCATGGCCGACGCCGTCCGCGAGAGCGTCTGGGTCGACACCGGCCTCGACCTCGACGGCGACGGCCGCGGCGACCGCGTCACGGCCGACGTCATCAGACCGGCCACCGCCGGGCGCGTGCCCGTGATCATGGACGCCAGCCCGTACTACCAGAGCGCGGGCCGCGGCAACGAGAGCGAGATCAAGTCCTACGACTCGGCCGGTGTGCCGGTCAAGTTCCCGCTCTTCTACGACAACTACTTCGTGCCGCGCGGCTACGCGGTCGTGCTGGTCGACTTCCTCGGCACGAACCGCTCACGCGGCTGCGTCGACGTCGGCGGACGGTCGGAGATCGCGTCCGCCAGCGCCGTCATCGACTGGCTGAACGGCCGGCGCACCGGCTACACGACCGTCATCGGCAGCACGACGAAGTCGGCGAGCTGGTCGACGGGCGCCGTGGGCATGATCGGCAAGTCGTGGGACGGCTCGATCGCGAACGGTGTCGCGGCGACCGGCATCGACGGCCTGAAGACCATCGTGCCGATCGCCGGTATCAGCTCGTGGTACGACTGGTTCCGCTCGGACGGCGTTGCCTACCGCAACTACAGCTCGCCGACGGGCCTGGGCTCGCAGTTCGAGAACTCGAACGCCCGCTCACGCTGCGATGCCGTGCGCACGGAGATGACGAACGGCTCTCCGGCCAACGGTGACTACACGGCCATGTGGCAGCAGCGTGACTTCGTGCGCAACGCCTCGCGCGTGAAGGCGTCCGTGTTCGCCATCCACGGCCAGAACGACCTCAACGTCAAGACGCTGCAGTACGGCCAGTTCTGGGACGCGGTGCCCGCGTCGGTGCCGAAGAAGCTGTGGTTCTCGCAGACCGCGCACGTCGACCCGTTCGACTTCCGCCGCGCCGAGTGGGTGCCGACGCTGCACCGGTGGTTCGACCGCTGGCTGCTCAACGTGCCCAACGGCATCGAGAACGAGGCGCAGGCGTCCGTCGAACGCAACCCCGACCAGTGGGAGGACTCGCAGACGTGGCCGCCCGCCGGGACCGCGGAGCAGGTGCTGCGGCCTTCGTCCGCCGGCCTCGGCACCACGCCCGGTACGGGCACGGCGGCGTTCACGGACAACGGCAGCGCCACGCCCGCCTCGTGGCTGTCCGGCTCGAACACCGGCCGGGTCGTCTACTCGACGGCACCGCTGGCGTCGGACCTGCTGGTCGCCGGCACGTCGTCGATCACGGTCGGTGTGTCGTCGTCGACGCCGACCGCGCACCTGACGGCGTACCTCGTCGACTACGGCCCGGCACGGGTGCGGACCGGTGAAGGCATCCGCACGCTGTCCACGGAGTCGTGCTGGGGCGAGAGCCGCACCGGCGACGACGCCTGTTACCGCGACACGGAGACCACGGCGGGCAACGTCGACGCGCAGGTCATCGCGCGCGGGTGGGCGGACCTCGCGAACTACGAGTCACGTTCCGTCACGCACACGATCACGCCGGGGACCAAGTACCGCATCACGTTCCGACTGTCCACAACGGACCACCTGGTGCCGGCGGGGCACCGGCTGGGCCTGCTGATCGGCGGCACCGACTCCAGCGTCATCGTCGCGCCGAGCCAGCTGCCCCGGCTGACCGTGGACCTGGCGGACACCTCGGTGCGGGTCCCGGTGCGCGGCGCGGTGCCGTCGGCATCCGCTGATCCGATCACCGCGTTCACGGTTTCCGCTGGTACGAGGAGTCCGCTGGGCTAGCTCGGGGGATTGTCGGTGCCGCTCGCTAGCATCGGCGGCATGGGTTCAACCGACCACGGAGACGCGCTGCAGGTCCTGCAGCGCGTCTTCGGGTACCCCGAGTTCCGCGGCGAGCAGGCCGACATCGTCGAGCACGTGATCGCGGGCGGTGACGCGCTCGTGCTGATGCCGACCGGTGGCGGCAAGTCGCTGTGCTACCAGATCCCGGCGCTGGTGCGGCCCGGCACCGGCGTGGTGATCTCGCCGCTCATCGCGCTGATGCAGGACCAGGTCGACGCGCTGCGCGACCTGGGCGTGCGCGCGGGCTTCCTGAACTCGTCGCTGTCGTGGGACGAGCGCCGCATGGTGGAGGCGGAGTTCGTCGCGGGCGAGCTCGACCTGCTCTACCTCGCGCCCGAGCGGCTCTCCTCCGAGGCGACCGTGCGCCTGCTCGACAAGGCCGACATCGCCCTGTTCGCGATCGACGAGGCGCACTGCGTCTCGCAGTGGGGCCACGACTTCCGGCCCGACTACCTGTCGCTCGCCCACCTGCACGAACGCTGGCCGAAGGTGCCGCGCATCGCGCTGACGGCCACCGCGACCGAGGCGACCCGCGCCGAGATCCTCACCCGCCTCGACCTCATCGACGGCCGCCAGTTCGTCTCCAGCTTCGACCGGCCGAACATCCAGTACCGGATCGTGCCGAAGAAGGAGCCCAAGAAGCAGCTGCTCGACCTCCTGCGCGGTGAGCACAGCGGCGACGCGGGCATCGTCTACTGCCTGTCCCGCGCCTCCGTGGAGAAGACCGCCGAGTTCCTGGTGGCCAACGGCATCGAGGCGCTGCCGTACCACGCCGGGCTCGACGCCTCGGTCCGCCAGCGCAACCAGTCCCGGTTCCTGCGCGAGGACGGGCTGGTCATGGTCGCCACGATCGCCTTCGGCATGGGCATCGACAAGCCGGACGTGCGCTTCGTCGCCCACCTCGACCTGCCGAAGTCCGTCGAGGGTTACTACCAGGAGACCGGCCGTGCGGGCCGCGACGGCCTGCCCTCGACCGCCTGGCTTGCCTACGGCCTCGCCGACGTGGTCCAGCAGCGCAAGATGATCGAGTCCTCGGAGGGCGACCAGGCGTTCCGGCGCCGCAGCCAGGCCCACCTCGACGCGATGCTCGCCCTCTGCGAGACCGTCACGTGCCGCCGCACCATGCTGCTCGACTACTTCAGCCAGTCCGGCGCCCCGTGCGGCAACTGCGACACGTGCCTCACCCCGCCGGAGTCGTGGGACGGCACCGTCGCGGCGCAGAAACTGCTGTCCACGGTGTGGCGCCTGCGCAACGAGCGCAACCAGAAGTTCGGTGCCGGTCAGGTCATCGACATCGTCATGGGCCGCAAGACCGCCAAGGTCCTCCAGTTCGACCACGACCGGCTGAGCACGTTCGGCATCGGCGAGGACCTCAACGAGTCCGAGTGGCGCGGCGTGGTCCGCCAGCTCCTGGCCCAGGGCCTGCTGGCCGTGGAGGGCGAGTACTCCACGCTCGTCCTCACCCCGGCGAGCAACGAGGTGCTGTCCCGCAAACGCACCGTGCTCATGCGCAAGGACACCATCCCCGCCCGCTCCACCACGCGCACCGCCTCCGCCGGCGGCGCCACGAAGGCGAAGGCCGCCGTCGACCTCCCGCCCGAGGCCGCGCCGCTGTTCGAGACCCTGCGCAAGTGGCGTGCCGACCAGGCCCGCACCCAGGCCGTTCCGGCTTACGTCATCTTCAACGACGCCACCCTCCGCGGCATCGCCGCGACTCGTCCCGCGACCCTCGCCGCTCTCGGCGGCGTGAGCGGCGTGGGCCAGGCGAAGCTCACCAAGTACGGTGCCGCGATCCTCGACCTGGTCGCCGACCGCGCTCCCGGCTCCACCCCGGCAGCGGAGCCTGACGCCCAGGCCTCGCTCCTGAGCCCCGCCGGTGCCCCGGCCGCCGCACCCAAGCCCGCTCGCTCCGCCAAGGCGGCCGGCCGCGGCGCCGCCGCGGGTGCGTGGGCGCCCAGCGGATCGGGCGCGTCCGACGACGACGGGTTCTCCTCGCTGCCGGAGCCCGAGGAATGGCCCGAACCGGAGGAACCCCTCGACTGGTGACACCGGGCGCCGCGTGGTGGCCTGACCGCCGGGCCACCACACCGGCTCACCTCACCTGCTCGATCTGCGCGCGCTTGACCACGTTCTCCCCGGACTCCCCGACGAGTGCGAAGGCCGCCCGGTTCAGCACCACACACCCGTTGCCGACCCCGACGACCCGCACGGTCACCTGCCGGCCGCTGTCCAGGTTCGTCACCCGGACCACCGTCCCGACGGGCAGCTGCGACGAGAACGCCGTCGCCTCCCCGCCGACGTCCGACAACCCGACCGAGGCGCCGTCGCACACGACCGACCCGACGACGCCGGAAGCCCGCACCCGCGGCAGCGACGACACCATCGGCGCCGGTGCGTTTCCGACGATCTCCACCCGTGCCCGCCGGAGAACGGTTTCCGCCGCACCGCGCCCGGCGTCGGGTGACCGCAACGCCTCGAACGCCGCGTTGTTCAGCAAAGCGCACTTCGCCGCCGTCCCGACGACCGGAACGGTGATCGTGCGTCCATTGGCCACATTCGTGACGCGCAACGACGTCCCGGTCGGAAACCGATCGGACAACACCCCGGCCGGCCCGCCGATCTCCATGAACTCCAGCGGTTTTCCGGCGCAGACCTCCTTGCCCGCGACCGCCGGCTGCGAGGCGGGTGAACCGGATCCGGCCAGCGCCAAGGCCGTACCCCCGGCCGCGGCCACCACCGACATCACCCCGGCGCCCGCGATCCAGCCCTTTGACCAGCGCATGCGCAACACCCGACCCTTCTGTCAGGCCGTACGGCCCGCAGAACGGCGTGGTTCAACGGCGCGTGGCCCTCAACAGGGCGGTCGGGTCGCACGCGGCCAGATGATCACGCACGACGACGTGGGTGAAGCGGTACTCGCCGTCGACCCGCGTGAGCAGCAGACGGTCCTCGGCGAGGTGCAGCAAAGCATTGCGGCGGAACGACAGCTCACCCAGTGACAGCGGCCGGGTCAGCCCTTCCGCTGCCCACTCGGCGAGCGCGTCGAACGGCCAGACGTAGTCGCGGGCGGCGACCGGCGTCACCATCAGCCCGAGGGCGACACCGAGCGCGGAACCCCAGGAGCCCAAGGACGCGATGCCACCCAGCAGACCCACCGCGCCGGCCAACGGCACCGCGGGTTGCACCCACCACGGGCGCCCGAGCCGCATGCGTTGCTGCTGTGCCGGACGCACCGTGCGCCACACCCGTCCCACCGCCGCCGCGAACACACCGCCCGCCACACCCGCGGAGAAACCGAGCCCCATGCCGGTCAGCACCACATGGGGCTCGATCCACACCATGGAGACGCCGGGCGCGGCAGCGATCAGGATCGACCACGGCACGGACGCGTCACCCGGAACGAAGCCCAGCGCCAAGAAGAACGTCGTCACCACGACGAACACATAGGCCACGAGGTACGGCCACTGGGTTCCGGCCCCACCGAGCCACAGACCCACGAAACCGACCAGCAAACCCATGAGGACACCGGCCAGGAAACCCAGCCCGGCGGTGATCAGCCCGTGTGCGCGTCCCGGCGGATGGAACACGTGCGGCAGCTTGTTCACCCACACCAGCAACAACGACGCCGACACCATGAACACCAACGCAGCCCAGAAACCGAGCTGCAGGCCGGTCATGAACGTCACGGCGCACATGCCACCGGCCAACGCGGCGGGCACGGCGCGGATGAACAGCAACCACAACGGGCGGGTGGGCAGCAGTGGGAGCCACGCACGGCGGTGCGGCATGTGCACGGGCGCACCGAGGTCCGGCCGGCCCAGCCGGGCCAGGAACTTGAGCGCGCGAATCGTGGGGCCCGCCCCGCGCTGGCCGGAGAGCCGTTCCACGACGAACGAACCGACGAGGTCCGTGCCGATCGTGTCGACCTGCTTGTCGAGGTGCGTCAACGCCAGGAGGTTCAACGCCAGCGGTGAGGTGAGCTGCTCCCAGACCGCCGGTGTCAGCGCTGCCTCCAGCCCGTCGAGCCGGGGGCTGACCGACGCGATGTACTCCAGCACCTCGCCCCGCGACAACGGTTCGACGTGAGCGGACGGCAGGTTCTCGATCGGCCCGGTTGAGCACACGACGGACGCGAACGGCGCCAGCTCGGACTCGCAGTGCTCCCGGTCGACGCGCGGCACCTCGTCGAGCCCGTCGATCAGCACGGCCACCCGGCCCCGGCGCAGCCAGATCGTGCCCGCCGACCGGCTGATCCCGTAACGGCGGTTCATCTCCCGCAGCAGCCACGCGGTGAACTCCGTCGGCTTTCGCGAGCCGTACGCCCGCCACGTCGCCAGGTCGACTACGACCGGGATCGGCGCGTCGGGGTCGTTGCGCGCCCGCTCCACCAGCGTCAGACAGAGCTCACGCAGCAACGTCGAGCGTCCGCTGCCGATCGGGCCGATCAACACCATCGTGTGACCGAGCCGGTCGTACACGGCCTCCAGGTCGGTGGAGGAAATCTCGTCGCCGTCGGCCCGGACGGACAGCTTCGGCTGGCGCAGCACGCCGAGCTTGATCTGGGTCTGCGCGGCCAGCGACGACGCGAGCAGCGCTTTCACCCGTGCCTCGACCCGGCTCAACGCGGCCGACCGGTTCGAGGTCTCGTGACCGCGGACGCGTTCCCAGAACGCCAGAGCCACGGCGACCAGCACGATCGCGCCCACCGCCGGCCACAGCCAGCGCCCGAACTCGCCGAGGAACTCCGGCGCGGTCCCGCCGGTGCTCACGCTGATCGCCGCCGGGAGCAACAAGAGCACGGTGACCAGGCACAAGCCGACCAACGCGGTGAGCCGCGCGGCTCTCGTCACCCCGCTCGGATCCACCTTCACCTCCGCGATCCAGGCGAACGACGGTAACCGGGCCGCCGGGATCGCGGAAGTGACTCACTCGCGTGGGGCGGGACCGGCGCGTCCGCAGGTGCCCCGGCGGTGATCGTTGCGCCGGCCTGTGAACACCGGTGGTCCATTCCGGCGTAACCCACACCCGACCCATCGGCACGGGCAGCCCCAGACGCCCACTCCGCGTGGGTGTGGCGGGTGCGAGATTCCGTCTTGGTGGTGGTCTGCACGGCAACGGGCGGCGCACCCGTCGTGGGTGCGCCGCCCGCCGGAAGATCACTCGAAGATCACTGCTGGTCCCCGAACTTCCGGAGACCCTCCTTGAGCTTGTCCTCGCCCTGGTCGATGTGCTCGCTGTGCTTGCCGCCGGTCTTCTCGTCGGCGAACTGCCCGGCGCGCTCCACGCCCTGGTCGACCTTGTCACCGTGCTGACCGATGAGGTCCTTGGCCTTGTCCTTCATCTCTTCGAAGCCCATGACTGCATCACCTCCCTATGGAGTTCCGGATACCCGGTCTGGCATCCGGCACACTCACTGGATGGAGTGAAGTGCCGCTCACCGAGCTCGATCCGCTCGACGGGCAGCGCCCTACGCCTGCGGTTCGCCCGGCAGTGATTCGTTAAACCTTGCCGGGGCACCACCGGCTCCACTAGGAAACGCACATGAGGCGAATCGCAGCTGGGCTGGCAGTGGCGGCGCTTGCCGTCGTCTTCACCACGACGGGCACCGCGACCGCGCAGGAAGACCTGGTCAGGCCCGACTGCGGCTACACCGCGACGCCGGAGGAACCTGCCGCTCGTCCGGTGTCCATCCCGCACAACCCCTGGTTCATCAAGGGCAAGGTGCTGGTCAAGGTCAAGACCAACCAGGGCGACATCCCGCTCCTGCTCGACCGCGCCAAGGCGCCGTGCACCACGCACAGCTTCATCCACCTCGCGCTCCGCGGCTTCTACAACAACACCGAGTGCCACCGCCTCACCGCGTACCCGACGCTGAAGGTGCTGCAGTGCGGTGACCCGACCGCCACCGGTGAGGGCGGCCCCGGCTACAGGTACAAGGACGAGCTGCCGACCGACCTGCAGCCCGCTCCGAACGACCCGACCGGCCAGCGCCGCATCTACCCGCGCGGCACGCTCGCGATGGCCAACGCCGGGCCGGACACCAACGGCTCGCAGTTCTTCCTCGTGCAGTCCGACTCGGTCCTGCGGCCGAACTACTCGGTGTTCGGCCAGATCCTGCCCGAGGGCCTGAAGACGCTCGACAAGATCGCGGCGGGCGGCATCGCGGGGGAGAACCCGCTGGACGGCAGCCCCAACGTCAAGTCGGTGCTCAGGTGGGTGCTCCCGCTCGGCGTCTGACCCGTCAGCACCCCGACCGGGCCCAGCCCGACAGCGCACCGTAGAACGCGTCCGAGAGCCGCCGGACCACCTGCTCGTCAGACAACCCGGCGGTTCTCGTGAGATCGAGGATCTCGCGCGGGTCGAACAACGCGTTGTGCAGGAACCGTCCCACCGGCAGCAGCGGGTCGGGCAACTCCAGCTCGATCAGCACCCCGCGCAACGCCCGGTCCCACGCCCGGCAGCACAGCGCGGCCGTCACGTCGGACGAGCGCAGCCGTTCCAGGAACCCGCGCTGGGACCAGAACCGCACTATCACCGGGCCGTGCTCGCCCTGCAGCTTCACCCACTGCGCCACCTGGTGCTCGAACAGCGCTTTGCCGGTTTTGCGCGACTCTTCGCCGTGCTCGACCAACGACGCCATGACGTCCTCGTGGTAGGCGACGACAAGCGCCTCCACGGACGGGAAGTGCCGGTACGCCGTCGCCTGTGAAAGAGCCGCCGCACGCGCGATGGACTGCATCGTCGCCGTGGCCGGTTCGTCTCGCAGGACGTGCGTCGCCGCGTCCAGCAATCGTCTGCGGTTGCGGCGCGCGTCGCTGCGGCCGCTCGTGTCCTCTGGCAGGACGTCCTCCCCAATGAACGCCGTTTGACGAACTGCCAGTGCAGGATAGGGCGAAGATCAGCGGAATGCGGCGATTCCGGTCAACGCGTGGCCGATGGAGAGCAAATGGATGTCGGAGGTCCCTTCGTAGGTCAGCACGGACTCCAGGTTGTTCGCGTGCCGCAGCGGCGAGTACTCCAGTGAGATGCCGTTCGCGCCGAGCACGGTCCGGCTCTCCCGCGCGATCGCGATGGCCGCCTCGACGTTGTTGAGCTTGCCGACGCTGATCTGCTCCGGCTTGAGCCGGCCCTCGTCCTTCAACCGTGCGAGGTGCAACGCCAGCAACATCGCGTTGTTCACCTGGACCGACATCGTCGCGAGCTTGCGCTGGGTCAGCTGGAACGCCGCGATCGGCTGGTCGAACTGGACGCGGGTGACGGCGTAGTCCAGCGCCGTCCGCACGCAGTCCCTGGCCGCACCGACCGCCCCGAACACGATCCCGAACCGGGCCTCGTTCAGGCACGACAGCGGCGCGCCCAGCGACGTCGCACCCGGCAGCCGGGCGCTGTCCGGCAGCCGCACGTCGTCGAGGACCAGTTCGGACGTGACCGAGGCCCGCATCGACAGCTTGTGCTTGATGTCCCGCGTCGAGAACCCGCGCGTGCCCCGCGGCACGAGGAACCCGCGGATCCCCTCGTCGGTCTGCGCCCACACGGTCGCCACGTCGGCCAGCCCGCCGTTGGTGATCCACATCTTGGTGCCGTTGAGCACCCAGTCCGAGCCGTCCCGCACGGCCCGCGTCCGCATGCCCTTCGGGTCCGAGCCGTGGTCGGGCTCGGTGAGTCCGAAGCAGCCGATCGCCTCGCCCGCCGCGAGCTTCGGCAGCCACTCCTGCTTCTGCTCCTCCGACCCGTACCTCCAGATCGAGAACATCGACAGCGAGCCCTGCACCGACACGAAGCTGCGGATGCCGCTGTCCACGGCCTCCAGCTCCAGGCACGCGAGCCCGTAGGCCAGCGCCGACGTGCCGGCACACCCGTACCCCCGCAGGTGCATGCCCAGCACGCCGAGCTTGCCCAGCTCCCCGGCGAGCTCGCGCGGGAGGACGCCCTCCTCGAACCAGTCCGCGACGTGCGGCCGGACGTGGTCGGCCAGGAACGCCGCGACGGTGGCCTGGATGGCGCGCTCCTCGTCGCTCAGCAACGACGGGATGTCCAGCAACTGCAACGGGTCCTGCACTTCACTGCTCCAGCTTCGGCGGGCGCAGCCGGTAGCTGACCGGCGTGCGCGACAGGCGGATGGGGTTGGCGACGAGCGTCATGCCGTCGATCGTCGTGGTCGGACCGAGGCCCAGCGACTCGGCCAGTGCGAACGCGTGCGCGACGTCGTTGACCGGCCCGCACGGAACACCCAGCGGTGTCAGGGTCTCGAACCAGTGCTGCGCCGGGTACGCCCGAAGCCGTTGCGCGAGCACGTCGAACAACGCGTCCACGTGCTCCACCCGGTCCGGGTTCGTCACGAACCGCGGATCGGTCGCCAGCTCCGGCACGTCCAGCACCGAGCACAGCCGGCGGAACTGCCGGTCGTTGCCCACGGCGAGCACGATCGGCTGGTCGGCCGTCGGGAACACCTCGTACGGCGCGATCGACGGGTGCCGGTTGCCCAGCGGCTCCGGGACCACACCGGCCAGCGTGAAGCCCGCGCTCTGGTTGACCATGCTGGACAGCAGCACCGACAGCAGGTCGAGCTCGACCAGCTGTCCCAGCCCGGTCTTCTCGCGGTGCCGCAGCGCCGCCAGCACACCCACGCAGGCGTGCAGCCCGGTCAGGACGTCGACCAGCGCCACGCCGGTCTTCACCGGCGCGCCGTCACCGGTCACGCTCATCAACCCGCCGACGGCCTGCACCAGCAGGTCGTAGCCGGGCAGGTCGGCACCCTTGCCGGAGCCGAACCCGGAGATCGAGCAGTACACGAGGTCGTCGCGGCCCAGCGACCCGTAGTCCAGCCCGAACTTCCTCATCGTGCCGGGCTTGAAGTTCTCCACCACGACGTCGGCACGCGCGATCAGCTCGCGCGCCTGCTCCCGGCCCGCCTCGGTGCGCAGGTCGATCTGCACGGACGTCTTGTTCCGGTTGACGGACAAGAAGTACGTGGCCTCGTCCCCGTGGTGCGGAGGACCCCACGTCCGGGTCACGTCACCACGGCCGGGCTGCTCGACCTTGACCACCTCGGCGCCCAGGTCGCCGAGCACCATGGTCGCGTAGGGTGCGGCCAGCACCCTGCTGAAGTCGGCGATCACCACCCCTTCGAGCGAGCTCATGCGACCCGCCCCCGCAGCTTCATCGCCGCGAGCACGCGTTGCTGTGCGATTTCTCTTGCCGCCACATGTGTTGTCGTGCCGCGGTTGCGTGCTTCGGTCAGCACGTTCGCCGCGTTCGCGCGCAGCTTCGCCGACACCGTCTCCAGCACCGTCGCGGGGTTCACCGGGAACGCCGAGTACCGCGCGTCCATCCCGAACGCCGCCGCGACCACACCTCCGGCGTTCGCGATGAAGTCCGGTACCACCGTGATCCCGCGCGCGGCCAGAACTTCCTGCGCCGCAACGGAAGTGGGCAGGTTCGCCCCCTCGACCACCAGTGCGGTGTCAAGCTCCCGTGCGAGATCGGCGTCGATGACGTCCTGCACCGCCGCCGGCACCAGTACGTCGCACGGCACCCTCAACTCGGTGCCGAGCGCCCGCACGGCGCCGTACTCCGCGACCGCGAGGTCGCCGTACTCCGCGCGCAGCCGCAACAACCGTGTGACATCAAGGCCATCGGTGTCCACCACCGCGCCGTGAACCGACGAGACGGCGACAACGGTCGCGCCCAGTTCGGCGAACCGCTTCGCTGCCGCTGCACCCACCGCGCCGAAGCCCTGGATCGCGACCCTCTTGCCGCGCAGGGACATCAGCTCGTCCGCCACCTCGGCCACACCGAACCCGGTGACGCCCAGCTCGTCGTACGGCAGGCCGCCGAGTTGAGCCGGTGCGCCCATCATAGCGCCGCGGTCCGACAGTTCGTCCTGGACGATCGCCGCGTCCCGCTCGGTGAGCCCCATGTCGAGCCCCAGCACGTACTCGCGCGGCACCTCGTTCGACAGCTTGCGCGCGAACGCCCGCAGCGCCGCTTCCTTGCTGGGGGAGGCCGGGTCGAACCGGATTCCCGCCTTGGCTCCGCCGAAGAAGAGGTCGACACCGGCCCACTTCCAGGTCATGACCCGTGCCAGCCGCGCGATCTCCCCGACCGTCACGCCGGGGCTCATCCGCGTGCCGCCCTTGCCCATGCCGCGCGCGGTGTTGTCGATGACCAGCACGCCTTTCATGCCGGTGCGCCGGTCCGACACCGCGACGACCTTCTCGGGTCCCCACTCGTCCATGAGCTGGAGTACGTCCATCACACTTCCCTCACACGCAGTTGAGCTCGGGCCGCGTCCGGTCGGCCGCGAACCTGGAGACGTCCAGACCGGACACGTCGACGAACGGCTCGCGGTCCAGCACGAGGTCGCGCACGACCTCGCCGACCGCGGGCCCCTGCAGGAACCCGTGCCCGGAGAACCCGGTGGCGTAGAAGAACCGGCCGGCCCGGCCGATGAGCGCGTTGTGGTCCGGTGTCACCTCGTACAGCCCCGCCCAGCCGTTGCGCACGCCGACGTCGAGCAGCCCCGGTGCTCGCCGGCCGATCGCCTCGGTGAGCCGCGGCAGCCACGCGTCGGACATCTCCAGTTTGAACCCCGGCGTCTCCTCCGGGTCGGACATGCCGAACAGCAGCCCGCGGCCCTCGCGGTGGAAGTAGAAGGTGCTGCCGAAGTCGATGGTGAAGGGAACCACCCGATCGAGTAACTCCGGCATGGGCTCGGTGAACATCACCTGCCGCCGCAACGGGGAAACCGGCAGGTCAAGGCCCACCATCTCGCCTATCGACCGCGACCACGCGCCCGCCGCGCAGACCACCGTGCCGGTCGACACCGTGCCCCGGTCGGTCACGACGCCGGAAATGTCAGACCCCGTCCCTAGTATCGATCGCACGGTAGTTCTGGTGCAGAAACGGGCCCCCATCCGGCGGGCAGCGGTGGCATAGCCAAGGACCACGGACTCGGGCGTGCAGTGTCCGTCGTCCGGCGAGAAGGTCGCCGCGAGCAGGCCGTCCGTTTCGATCAGCGGAGACATCCGCCGGGCTTCCTCGACAGCCAGCATGCGGCTGGGCACGCCGAGGGAGTTCTGGAGGTCGACGTTGCGCTCGAACGCCGCCACGTGTTCGGCGGAGGAGAGGAGGAACAGGTAGCCGACCCGGTGCAGATCGATCTCCTGCCCGGGCCGCTGCGGAAAGCGCTGGAACGCTTCGAGAGACCGAGCACCGAGCCTGATGTTGAGCTCGTCGGAGAACTGGGCGCGCACTCCACCCGCAGCCTTGCAGGTGGAACCGGAGCCCAGCTCGTCCCTCTCCACGACGACGACATCGCGGACGCCCGCCTCGGCGAGGTGGAAGGCAATGGACGTGCCGATCACCCCGCCACCGATGACGACGACCTCAGCCCGCGCAGGGAGCTCCGCTGAGCCGGACGTCATGGCAGGCCTCCGATCTCGTGGTGCCGCGACGACACAGCGGACATCGAGCCCGACGCCACACCGCCGGGCCGCCGCGCAGGTGTCCTCTGCCGCGGCAGCGAGTCGCCGGTCGTCCCTCCCGGGACGGTCACGGCACCGGCTCGGTGGTGGTCGAACGAGGCGCAGCTCAAGGCAGGCCTCCGATCTCGTGGTGCCGCGTCGGTCCCGAGCGCGTCGGCCAGGAGCGAGTCGCCGGACACCCGCTGCACCGGTGCAGCGGGAGCCGGGCTCGCCGAGGCACTCGACGTCTCGCCACCGGCAACGAGGGCACCGGCTCTGCGCCCGGCTCCACCGGGCCGCTGGGTCTTCCCGGCCGCGCTAGGCGAGCCGGAAGTCAAGGTCTGCCTCGATCTCGAGCGTGTCCATCTGCGCTTTCTGCAGCTTGCCCGAGTAGTCCCAGTTCATGGACTGCCACCGGGTGAACTGGTCGAGCACCCACACACCCGACTGCCGGGAGCCGTTGCCGCTCCTGCCGTTTCCGCCGAACGGCAGGTGCGCCTCGGCCCCGGACGTCGAGTTGTTGACGCTCACCATTCCGGCGGAGATGCCCGCGCGGAAGCGGAACGCCTTGTTCGGGTCGGTGGTGTAGATCGAGCAGGACAGGCCGTAGCCAGGCTTGTTGCCGAGCTCGACGGCCTCGTCCAGCGACGAGTACCGCATCACGCCCACGATGGGGCCGAACGTCTCCTGCAGGAACAGCTCGTCGTCGGGACGAACGCCGGAAACGACAGCCGGGTGGTAGAAGAGGCCGCCTGTACCCGTGAACCCGCCACGAGGGTGGGAGGAGGTGATGCGCCCGATCGGGCCGTGCACCGTGTGGTGCTCGCCGATCCAGCCGAGGTGCTTCTCGTACGCCAGCGCGAACTTCTCGTCCAGCAGCGGCCCGTAGAGGACGTCGCCGGTCGGGTCGCCGACGACGGCGTCGGACACGGCCGCGGTGAAGCGGGCCAGGAACTCGTCGTACACCGACTCGTGCACGATGGCCGTGCCGAGCGAGGTGCAGCGCTGGCCGGCGGACCCGAAGCCGGCGAAGAGCGCGCCCTGCACGGCGAGCTCCAGGTCGGCGTCCTCGGTGACGACCATCGGGTTCTTGCCGCCGAGCTCCAGGCACGGTGTCTGGAGGTGGCGGCCGCAGAGCTCGCCGATCCGCACGCCGACCTCGCTGGAGCCGGTGAAGCCGACCTTGTCGACGAGGCCCTGCCCCAGGGCCTGCTCCAGGCCGGAGAACGTCTCCGCGCCCTCCGCGAAGACGATCTCGAACACGCCGGGCGGGAGGCCGGCTGCCTGGAACACGTCGTAGAAGGCCTGGGCGGAGGCGGCCGAGTACTCGGCGGGCTTCCAGACGACGGAGTTGCCGCACAGCAGCGCGGGCACGATGTACCAGGACGGGACCGCCACGGGGAAGTTGCCCGCGGTGATGACGGCGGCCACCCCGACCGGGGTCCGGAAGGTGAAGAGCTGCTTGTCGGGCATCTCCGACGGGACGGTCTGCCCGTAGAGGCGGCGGCCCTCGCCGAGGAAGAAGTTGCAGGTGTCCACGATCTCCTGCACCTCGCCGCGGGCTTCCCCGATCGGCTTGCCGATCTCGCGGGTCACGAGCTGGGCGAGCTGCTCGGCGTTGGCCTCGACCAGGCGGCCGATGTTGCCGATGACCTGACCGCGCACGGGAGCGGGCACCCGAGCCCACTCGCGCTGTGCCGCCTTCGCGCGCCCTGCCGCGTCGACGAAGGTGCGGCTGGTCCCGAGCTCGATCTCGGTGACCACGTCGGAGGTGTTCGACGGGTTCGTGGAGACGTAGGACATGCCTCCACCCTGGCGGGCGCCCGACCGGAACGCCAGAGGCGGCAGAACGAGACCTGGCGACGTCGAGCATAAGCTGACCTGGTGCTCAACCCGGTGCATCTCCGCACGCTGATCGAGGTCGTGAAGACCGGCTCGTTCGCGGCGGCGGCCCGCAGTCTCGGCTACACGTCGTCGGCGGTGTCGCAGCAGGTCTCGGCCTTCGAACGGGCGGTCGGCGTGACGCTGTTCGAACGCGAGGCGCACTCGATCCGGCCGGCCTCGGCCGCGTTGTTCATCGCCGACCGGGGCGCGGAGCTGCTGGCCGCGTTCGACGGGTTCGAGCACGAGGTCAAGGCGATGGTGCAGGGGCTGCGTGGACGGTTGCGGATCGGCACGTTCCCCACGGCGTCGTCGCGGGTCGTGCCGAGGGCGCTCGCCCGGCTCACGGCCGAGCTGCCCGGCGCGGAGATCCGGCTGGACGAGGGCGAGCCGGAGTACGTGCTGCCGCTGGTGCTGACCGGTGAGCTCGACCTGGCGCTGGTCTACGCCTACGACCTCGTTCCGCGGACGTGGCCGGAGGAGCTGACGGTGCGGCCGTTGCTGGACGAGGCGTTGCTGGTGATGGTGCCCGAGCAGCACCCGGCGGCGAAGAGCACGGTCCGGCTGGAGGACCTCAGGGACGAGCGCTGGATCGCGTCACGGGACGGGACCTCCGGCGCCACGTGCCTCACCCGGCTGTGCGCGGCGGCGGGGTTCGCGCCGCGGATCGCCTTTCGCAGCAACGACTACGAGGTGGTGCAGTCGCTCGTCGCGGCGGGTGTCGGTGTCGCGCTCGTGCCCGCGCTCGGGTACAAGGCGCTCAGCGGCACGCACGCGATGCCGTTGCGCGGTAAGCCGTTGCGTCGGCACGTGCACGTCGTGCACCGGACCGCGAACACCAACCCGTTGTTGCGGGACGCGGTTCACGCGCTGCAGCAGGTCTGCGAGAACGCTGTGGGCCAGTACATGAGTCCGCCCTGACGCGCTGGACCGCTGTCTGTGGCACGTCGCGTTCGACGGTGATGCCGTTCGCCGGTGTCATCGTCGGCAACGCGCTCGACGGTGTGGTCGTGCCGTTGCGGCCGTTGTGGCCGGGAGAGGTGACAATGGCCGGGTGAAGGCGAAGGCGGTGCTGCGCAGGAGGTTCGACAGCACGTTCGGCTGGCTCGTGGCCGCCGGTGGGGTGGGCGGCACGGCCTACGTGCTGCTGAACCCCTTCCCTGGCGGTGGATTCGCGGAGCAACTGGAGTTCATCGCGGCCATGGCGCCGTTGATCTGGTTCTGCTGGATGGTGTCCGCGCACCCGGCCGTGCACGTCTACGAGACCGGCGTGCGGGTGGTCAACTGGTTCCGGGCCTACTGGGTGCCGTGGACGGCGCTGCGCGAGGTCGAGGTGACCGGCGAGGTCAACCTGGTGCTGACGACGGGGGAGCGGGTCAACGTGGCCGTCGGGGCGTTCTCCCTGGCGAGCGCGCTGGGCGGCAGCCGGGTGCAGCGCCAGGTGAGCGCGGCCGTCGAACGGCATCGACCGGCCGAGCCGCCCGACGGTGGTGTGCCGGGCAGGCGGCTCGACCTGTGCCCGTGGCACTTCCTGGGGCTGGTCGCGCTGTTGCTGGTGCTGGCCTGGGTGGGCGTGGCCCGGACCTGACGTGTCCGGACCTGGCCAGCCGGATGTGGCCTGCCGGAGGGCTATTCGCCCGTCTGGCCGTCGGCGAGCTCGCGCAGCAGGTCCAGGTGGCCGACGTGGCGCGCGGTCTCCTGCGCCACATGCGCCAGGATCCACCGCACCGTGCGCTTCCCGTCGGCTGCGACCGCGTCCGGGCCGTGGCTCTTGAGCGCGTCGGCGTTCGTCCACTCCGCGCGGTAGGAGGCGATGAGCGACTCGGGGGTGTCGGACGGGTCGAGGTCCCACGACGGGTCGGGGTCGCCCTCCCACAGCGACGGCAGGTCGAGGCCGGCGCCCGCGATGCCGAGCCAGTAGCGTTCCACGGCGACGAGGTGTTTGAGGACGCCGAGGGCGGTCAGCTTCGGTGACGTCGTGATCGGGGCCGCGGCCGCCTGCTCACGTGTCAGGCCGTCGACCTTCATGACGGCGGTCTTGCGCAGGAAGTCCAGGAACTGCCAGGCGAGTGCGCTTTCGTCCGTCGCGTGCTTCTCGGGCCAGGTTCGGGTCACCGGGCGAGTTTGTCAGCCGTCCGCGATGGTTCCCAGTCGTGGGACGACATGTGGCCGGAGCCGCGACCCGTTCTTGTTGCCGTCGTCCTCGCTGGAGCGAGATCTCCAAGCCCACGTCTCCTTGGCCGGTACTGGCGGGACCACGATCAGTTGGCGGGTTTGCGGTACCAGCGAGGGGAGGTGTTGACCGGCGGTTCCAGGGTCGCGTTGACCACGACCACGTTGGGGCCCTGGGTGGTCAGCGCGTCGGCGAGTCCGTCGAACCCGTCGAGCGTGACGGCCGGGACGCCGAAGCTCTCCGCGAGCTTCGCGAAGTCCGGCCGGGTGAGGTCCACGCCGGTGATCGTGTGGCCGGCGGTCTTCTGGTCGTAGCGCAGCATCCCGTAGCCGCCGTCGTCCACCACCACGACGGTCAGCGGGAGGTTCTCCTGCTTCAGCGTCGCGAGGTCGCCGCACGCGAACAGGAACCCGCCGTCACCCACCACCGCGATGCTGCGTCCGTGCACGGCGGCGCCGATCGCCGCGGGGAAGCCGAACCCGAGCGTGCCCCAGCCGACCGGGTAGGCGAGGCCGCGTGGTTCCCGGACGTGGTGGAAGCCGCCGATCCAGTAGCCGGGGATGCACATGTCGGCGACGATCGTGGCGTCCTGGTCCCGGATCGCGTCGAGGAACACGGCCGCTTCCGGCGAGTCCTCCTTGACGAACCGCCGCACGGCCGCGTTGACGCTTTCCACGTCCACGGCGGCCTTCTTGACCGGGACCGCGTCGGCCAGTGCCGCGGTCACGTCCCGTGCGTCGCCGAGCACCGCGACGTCGGCCGGGTAGTTCTTCGACAGCTCGGCCTCGTCGATGTTGACCGACAGCAGCTTCCGCGGCCGGGGCTGCAACCAGTTCTGGGTCATCATGCCGTCGAAGTCGGTGCCGATCGCGATCACTAGGTCGGCGTCGTCCCACAACGCGCCGACCGCGGGCGCGTGCACCGGCCCGCGCACCGCGAGCGGGTGGTTGCTGATGCCGCGCGCGCCATAGGTGGTGACGATCGGTGCGTTCAGCTTGTCGTTCAACGCGTCCAGGGCCGGACCGGCCCCCGCTCGGGCCGCGCCGCCGCCCACCCACAGCAACGGCCGCTCGGCGTTCTCGACCAGCGCCAGCGCCTCGGTCAGATCGGGGACCGGCGCGCGGTCCGGCGCCGTCGTCGTCGCCGGGTGGTCCGCTACCTCGGCGGTCAGGAAGTCGGTCGGCACGCCGAGGTAGACCGGTCCCTGCGCACCGCGCGTCGCGAGCAGGACCGCACGGTCGACGTACGCAGGCAGCTCGGCCGCCGCAGGCACGTCGAGCGCCGCCTTGGTCACGGGCTCGAACATCGCCCGCTGGTCCCGCGTCTCGTGCAGCACGCCGCGGTACACCCCTGGCCGCCGCAGCGTGCTCGGGATGTCCGTCGCCACCACCAGCACCGGGCTTCCCGACGCCATGGCCTCGCCCGTCGCGGCGAGCGCGTTCGCCGCACCCGGACCGGTCGTGACGACCGCGACGCCGAGCCGTCCGGTGGCCCGCGCGTACCCGTCCGCCGCGTAGACGGCCGTCTGCTCGTGCCGCACGCCGACCATCCGGATGCCCGAGCCGCTCAGTGCCTCCCAAACGGCCAGGTTGTGCACGCCGGGCAGGCCGAAGACGACCTCCACGCCGTGCGCGGCCAACGTCCTCAGCAGGCTTTCGGCACCTTGGGGCATGGGCTGGACGCTAAGGGCGGCTTACCCCGCAGGCAACGGGGGTGTAGCAGCTCTGGCGCTCAGCCCTGTCCGGTCGATGCCTCCACCCGGAGTGCAATGGGACCCGTCCGCGCCACTTCGCCGTGAATTCCACTCGTCGGCCGCCCTCGGGGCGGAGCCGAATCGATAACGGAATCCGGACAGGCGCCACGAGATGAGCGCAATTCAGCACCGGGACCCATTGGCTGTCAATCGAACATCGGTCGAATGCGTGGCGGATCGGCTTTTACCGTGCTGCTCAGAGCCACTTTCGTCAATTCCGCGACCTGATTGACGAGCCAACCATGTTCAGGTGACGGCGGTTTGTGCCACGATGTGCGCGAACGTGGGACCTGGGGGTGGGGATGCTGTACTTCGGCGGGCTGTTCGGCGTGGTGACGTTGTGTCTTTGGATCTTCGCGATCGTGGACGTCATCACGACCGACGAGGGTTCCGTTCGCAATCTGCCGAAGATCGGATGGCTTCTCCTGGTCCTGTTGTTCCCGTTGGTCGGCTCGATCGCGTGGCTGGTGGCAGGTCGCCCGGTGGGGGCCGGACGCGCGCGCCTCGCCGCTTTCGACCGCGACGCTCCCGCCTTCCGCGAGTACGACCGGCCGGGTCGGTTCGCGGCCACGAGCCCGGACGACGACGAGGAGTTCCTGCGCCGCTGCCGTGAGCGCGCGGAGGAACAACGACGCAAGGGACGCGAGAACCAGTGAGGAAAGTCCTGCTGTTCTTGGTTGTTCTGCTCGCCGGCTGCGGGTCCGGCGCCCGGACGGCGGCACCCCCGCCGAGTCCGTCGTCCACATCGGACAGGCTCGCTCCCGCCGAGTTCCAGGCGCGGTGGTGGACCTGGGCCAGCCAGCCGTCGACCACCAACCCGGTGACCGACACCTCCGGCCGGTTCTGCATGCGGGACCAGCCCGTGGAGGTGTGGTTGCTGGCCGGCTCGCTCGGCGACGGGCCGGTCGAGCGGCAGTGCCGGGTGCCGGCCGACAAACCGTTGCTGGTGCCCGTGGTGAACCTGGCCGCCGACGTCGCCGGATGCGAGCGGTTGATGAAGGGCGCGCAGGGCGAGGTGCTGGTCGACGGGTCGACGCAGCCGCTGACACGGGTGTCCGCCACGCCGTTCACGTACGAGGCGCGGGCCGGCAACCCGTTCGACAACCCGGTCGGCCGGGTAGACGCCGTCGGCTGCGGCCTGTACGCGTGGGTCGCACCGCCCGCCTCCGGTGAGCACGAGGTGCAGATCCGGGGCACGGCACCGGGCCGCACCGTCGACGTGCGGTACCGGCTGATCGTGGGAGCGGACTGAGAATCACGTGCGCCGGTCCGGTACCGTGGTCGGTGGCGTCCGAGCAGACGTGGGGCTGGAGCCGCTCTCCCGGCAGTGGAGCGGAGTCCGTCGCAGAGTTCAGCAACTCCTGCTCACGAATCGCGAACCGACCACGTAGACGCGTGCACATGCGTCCTTGTCGGCCGAGCCGGGCGGCGGAAACGAGGACTGCTGTCATGGCACGTCTGTCCACCACGGACCAGCTCGCCGATCTGCGGCGCACCTACACGGGCGAGAACCTCTCGCAGGTGGTGCCCGCCGTGCGCGACGGCGAGCCGTTGCCCGACGCGACCACCGAGGCCCAGCGGCAGCTGGAGGCCAAGGTGCTGCTCGCGGCGTGCACCGCGGCGAGCGTCGTCCAGCTCATGCCGCCGGCGAGCATCACCACGCCCACCCCCGTGTTCCGGACGGTGGAACCGGGGGAGGCGGTCAGGCTCCACCTCGCGCCACGAGCGTTGGGGCCGTTGCTGTTCGAGCTGCTGCCACGCACCGAGGACGGCTACGGCATGGGCGTCGCGGGCCTGACCCACGTCCAGCACCGGCGCTCGGCCGAGCTGACCACCGGGGACGCGTCCGTGGTCCTGGCCGGTGTCGACCAGGCGGCGTGGGAGCAGGGCATGCGGTACGTGCGCTGGATGCACGACTTCCGCGGCGTCGAGTACACCGATGGCGGCGGTCTGGACGAGGACGTGGCGAAAGCGGCCACTGGAAGCGCTCTCCTGCGCCGGGTACACCTGTGGCATGACGCGTGCTGGCTCCGTGCACTTCCGTTGGGCGACGGCTGGTTCGTCGAGTGGCCGGGTGGTCCGTCCGAGACCGACGTGCGGGCGAAGCTCGACCACCCGCGGTTCGGCACGCGGCACGAGATCTCCCTGCACCGCGGTGAAGCGCCCACCCAGGACGTCGACCGCGCCATGCGCTCCTACCCGTGGCCGGAGGAGTTCGTGTCAGTCATCACGGCTGGTGAGCCCGATCAGGGGCCGGTGCGCCGGTAGACTGCGCTTTCGCCCGCAGGAACGATCGTCAGGAGGACCCCGGTGACCCAGCAGGCTGCCGAGGCCCAGTCCGAAGCCACGCGCAAGGCCCCCCGCGTACTCGTCGCCGAGGACGAGGCGCTGATCCGTCTCGACCTCGTGGAGATGCTGCGCGAGGAGGGCTACGACGTGGCGGGTGAGGCCGCTGATGGTGAAGAGGCCATCAAGCTCGCGACCGAGCTGAACCCCGACCTGGTGATCCTGGACGTGAAGATGCCCAAGGTCGACGGGATCGAGGCCGCTCAGCACATCGCGGGCAACCGGATCGCGCCGGTCGTGATCCTCACCGCGTTCAGCCAGCGGGAGCTGGTCGAGCGCGCCCGTGACGCGGGTGCGATGGCGTACCTGGTCAAGCCGTTCGCGAAGCGGGACCTGGTGCCCGCGATCGAGCTGGCGATGAGCCGGTTCAGCGAGCTCGCGGCACTGGAGCAGGAGGTCGCGGGCCTGACCGAGCGGCTGGAGACCCGCAAGGTCGTGGAACGGGCCAAGGGCATCCTCATGACCAAGCAGGGTCTGAGCGAGCCGGAGGCGTTCCGGTGGGTGCAGCGCACCGCCATGGACCGCCGCACGACGATGAAGGCCGTGGCCGAGGCCGTCATCGAGAACTTCGGCTGAGCTCCAGCCAGATCGAGTCCGTCTGCCGTCCCGGGTCCTCGGGGCGCAGGCGGACTTCGACGTCGTGGCCGCCTTTGAGCGAGATGAGCAGCTCGTGCCGGCCGCCGACGCCACCCGGTGTGGCCACGGTCGCGGCGTGCTGTTGATCCACGTACACCTCGAAGCCCGCCACCGGCGCCACTGACGGCGTCGCACTGCCGTCGAGGGTCACCACCAGCGTCGCCTCGTTCGGGGTCACACCGATCAGCTCAGCGGTCATTACCGGCAAAGCGGGCAGCGGGGGCTCCGGTGCGTCCGGCAGCTTCGCCTCCGACCTGCCCGGCACCTCCAGGTAGCTCTCCAGCACCTGGGCCTGGGAGGCGCCCGGCATCCGCAGCACGAACGGCGACAGCGCGTCGTTGCCAGGCCCGAGCAGCTCGGCCGGCACGTCCCCGGCCACGGTGAGCTCGGCGTCCTGCGCCGCCGACCAGCCCTCGGTGACCGGCCGCAACGGGATCCGCGCCGTTCCCAGCTGTGCGACCAGGCCGTTCACGTCGCCGCCGTCGCCCAGCCGGACCGTGGCGCGCAGGCGGGCAGAGGGCGCGTTTCGCAACGGTGTGCGCGCCACGCCGATACCCGGCGCCTCCTCCTCCGGCTCCAGCACGCGCAACGTCGCCGCCACGATCGGCGTCTCGGTGACGTCCGCGATCGGCTGTGGCGCGCCCGAGATCCCGATGGTGTCGACCTCCACCCGCCCCGGCCGGCCAGGGGGAGCGGTCACGCCGACCAGCACGCTCGCCGCACGCCACGTCGGCACCGCGGCCGACCGGGTGATCTCCACACCGTCCTGCAGCACCCGGACACCGCCGCGCGTCAGCACCACCTCGAACCGGTGCGGCACACCCGCCCCGCGCGTCCCGGCGACCGAGTCGTCCACCACCACCCGCAGCGCACCGGCGGGCGGCACCGGACCGGCGAGATCGGGCGTGCCGGGCACGAGGTCGACCACGAGCCGGCCGTGCGGTCCCGCCGCCGACGTCACCACCGCGACCCGCCCGAGCTCGTCGGCGTCGGCGAGCACCAGCGGCGAACGGGCGCGCAGCACCACGGTGCCCTCGCCGCACGGCGTGTCGACCACGAGCCGGCCGGAGCCGACGGACGCGTTCACGCACCCGCGCCGGCCGCTGAGGTGGAAGCGCCGCTCGACCCGCGGGTCGTCGAAGTCCTCCAGGAACCCGAGCACCCGCTGCCGCCACGACCCGTCGTCACCTGCGCGTTCCCGCGCCCGCGCCGGTGCCGACCGCTGCCCGGAGGCGTCGACCGCCCGCACGTCCGGCATGCCCGTGCCCGCCACCTCGGGCGAGGTGACCAGCCGGCCGAACACCTCGTAGCCCGCCGCACCCGGCACCGGCGTCCATTGGACCCGTCCGTCACTGCTCCAGACGGTGGACGGCGGCAGAAGTGGCCCTGAAGGAGGCTCCCGCTTGACGTAGTCGGCCGCGTAGTTCGTCAGTCGCACCGGCCCCGAGCTGGGGTTTCGCGGATCCGGGCCGGGGTCGCGCAACACCAGGACCGCCGAGGCCAGCACCCCGGCGGCCACGATGGCCGCAACCAAACGACGACGGGGAGTCATACGCCCAGGTTATGGCAGCAGTCCAAAGAGTGAACCTCGGTTACGCTAGGTGACTTTCCTTAAACAAAACATAACGCCGAGTTGCGTTATGGTCACGAGCCCATTGGCGTTGATGACTGCGGTCACAGTCAGCGCCTAGGGTCCGGCCATCCCTCAGCAGAGGGGCGTGGAGCGGTGCGCGGAGAACTCGCCACCGCAGGGAGCACGGATAGAGGAGGGACTCACGTGCGTAAGCACCTTGTGAAGTCCGCAACGATCGTCGGCGCCACGCTGCTCGTCGTCGCGGCCTGTGGCACGAATGACAAGACCGAGGCGGGCGGCACCGGGGGCAGCTGCGACACGTCGAAGGGCACGCTGACCGTCGGCGTCGTCGCTCCGCTGTCCGGAAACCTGTCGGCTCTCGGTATCGGCATCAAGCAGTCCGCGGAGCTCGCCGTGGACGAGGCCAACAAGAAGTGCACGGTCAAGGGTTACAAGCTCCAGGTGTCCGCTCAGGACGACGAGGCGAACCCGGCCAAGGGCGCTCAGGCGGCCACCAAGCTGTCGACCGACCCGAACGTCGTCGGCGTCGTCGGCACGCTGAACTCGTCGGTCGCCCAGACGGTGCAGCCGATCCTGAAGGACAAGAAGATCCCGCAGGTCTCGCCCGCGAACACGAACCCGTCGCTGAGCCGCGGCAACGACTTCCTGACGGCCCCGAAGCGCCAGTTCGACAACTACTTCCGGGTCTGCGCCACCGACGACCTGCAGGGCCCGTTCGCGGCCAACTACATGGTCGAGAAGGCCGGCAAGAAGAAGATCGCGATCATCACGGACGGCAAGACCTACGGCAAGGGTCTGGCGGACGAGTTCGCGAAGCAGGTCGCCAAGAAGGGCGGCACGATCGTCGGCACCGAGACGATCGGTGAGAAGGACACGGACTTCTCCGGTGTCGTCTCGAAGATCAAGGCGCTCGCGCCCGAGGCCGTCTACTACGGCGGTGAGTACCCGGCCGCCGGCCCGCTGTCCAAGCAGCTCAAGGACGGTGGCCTGAACGTTCCGCTGATGGGCGGCGACGGCATCTACGACCAGAAGTTCATCGACCTCGGCGGCAAGGAGGGCGACCTCGCCACCTCCGTCGGTGCGCCGACCGAGTCGCTGGCCACCGCCAAGGCGTTCGTTACCGCGTACAAGGAGAAGTTCGGCAAGGAGGACTACGCCGCCTACGGTGCGTTCTCCTACGACGCCGCGAACTCGATCATCGGCGCGCTGGCCAAGACCGTCGAGGGTGGCGAGTGGGGCGACGCGAAGCGTGACGCCATGCTGACCAACGTCGGTTCCTACAGCGGCTCCGGCGCCACCGGTGAGGTCAAGTTCGACCAGTACGGCGACAGCACCAACAAGGTCCTGACCGTGTACCAGGTCGCCGGCACCAAGTGGGACGACGTTCAGACCGGTGAGTTCACGGGCTGACCGACTACTGATCATTAAATGAGGCTGCGGCGGGGGCGGGCGAAGTTTGCTCGCCCCCGCCGTCTACGGAGGTAGTCGTGTCAGTCCTGCTCCAACAGCTGGCGAACGGGGTCGTGCAGGGCGCTTTGATCGCCCTGATCGCCCTCGGGTACACGATGGTGTACGGCATCATCCAGCTGATCAACTTCGCCCACGGCGAGGTCTTCATGGTGTCCTCGTACGGAGGACTCGCCACGTTCACGCTTCTTCCTGACGACCTCAAGAAGTCGCCTGCCGTGGCCCTGCCGCTCATGTTCCTGGGCGGCATCCTGGTCGCGGTCGTCGTAGCCGTGATCATGGAACGCTTCGCCTACCGGCCGCTGCGCAACGCGCCCCGGCTCGCGCCGCTCATCACGGCGCTCGGTGTCTCGGTGTTCCTCCAGGAGGCCGTGCGCGTCTGGTACCCCGACGCCACGTCCAACCTGCCCTACCCGAAGGTCTTCCCGACCGGGAACTTCACCCTCGGCACCATCAGCGTGCCGTGGACCGGTGTGCTGCTCGTCGTGCTGTCGGTCGGCCTGTCGATCGGTCTGCAGACCTACATCAACCGGTCGCGGATGGGCCGTGCGATGCGTGCCACCGCGCAGGACCCCGACACCGCGAAGCTCATGGGCATCAACCCCGACCGCGTGATCGTGCTGACGTTCATCTTCGGCGCCGTCCTCGCGGGCGTCGCGGGCGTCATGTTCGGCGGTTACCTGAACAACATCAACATCGACATGGGCTTCCAGAACGGCATCTTCGCCTTCACGGCGGCCGTGCTGGGCGGTGTCGGCAGCATCCGCGGCGCGGTCATCGGCGCGTTCATCATCGGTCTGATCAAGACCCTGGCCGGCCAGTACATGCCGGGCGGTACTCAGTACGACTACGTCTGGATCTTCGTTGTGCTGATCCTCGTGCTCGTCTTCCGCCCGCAGGGTCTGTTCGGCGAGCCGGAAAGGGTGCGCGCATGACCACGACTGCTGAGAAGCGCTCCGCTCTCGCGCCCCTGGGCAAGCCGTTCGCGGCCGTCGGCGGTGTGCTGTCGATCGTCGCGGCCATGCTGCCGTGGGTCACGTTCCCGCTCAATGACGGGGTGTGGCCGGACAAGTCCACGCTGGCGTTCTTCGACGCGCCGTTCGCACTCACCGGGTTCCGCTGGCACATGCTGGTGCTCGGCGTGCTCGTGCTCGTCGCGACCTTCGCGCCGACCCCGTCGAAGGGCCGCGTCGTGCGCTCCCTCGGCTGGGGCGTGCTGTCGGTGGCGGCCATCAACGGCATCTACCTCGTCGTCAAGGGCGGTGGCCTCGGTGCCATCACCGCGTACAAGGGCGTGGTCGCGTTCGGCAGCATCGCCGGCGTCGTCGCCGGTGTGCTGGTGATCCTCGCCGGGTACGGCATCGGCATCACGCCGCCCGGCGACTGGAAGATCAAGCTGAGCACGCCGCTGGCCTACCTGGTGCTGCTGGTGTCGTTCGCCGCGGTGCTCTACGCCGTCGCCGCGATGCTGACCACCGGTGGTGTCGGCGCGGGCAACCCGTACGCGGGAGCCATCTTCCTGGCGTTCCTCGGCTTCGCGGGCGGCCTGCTCGCGGCGCTGAACGCCATCGGCTACACCAGGTGGATCTCGCACCTGTCCGAAGAGCACCGCGTCTTCAGCGTCATCGTGCTGCTGGCGTGTGCGCTGCTGCTGCCGTTCACCGAGGCCGGCAACGAGTACTGGATGACGGTCGCGGCGAACATCGGCATCTACGCCGCCACCGCGATCGGCCTGAACATCGTGGTCGGTCTCGCCGGTCTGCTCGACCTCGGGTACGTGGCGTTCATGGGCATCGGCGCGCTCGTCGCGGCGAACTTCTCCGGTGCCGCCGCCGCGAACTTCGGCATCGACCTGCCGTTCCCGGTGGCCGCGGTCATCGCGGCGGTCGTGGCCGGCATCTTCGGCGCCATCGTCGGTTCGCCGACGCTGCGCGTGCGCGGTGACTACCTGGCGATCGTGACGCTGGCGTTCGGTGAGATCTTCACCCGCTCCGCGCAGAACGACATCGGTGGCCTGACCAACGGCTCCAACGCCATCCCGGGCATCCCGCAGCTGTCGCTGTTCGGTGCCGAGTTCAACAAGCAGCTGTCGATCGGCGCGGTGAAGCTGCCCGCCGGTGTCCTCTACTACGTGCTGATCGTGCTCCTGGTCGGGGCGACGATGGCGGTGTTCGCGAACCTCAAGTTCAGCCGCATCGGCCGGGCCTGGATCGCGATCCGCGAGGACGAGGACGCGGCCCGCGCCATGGGCATCCGCACCGGCAAGATGAAGATCCTCGCGTTCCTCATCGGCGCCATGCTGGCCGGTCTCGCCGGTGCGGTGTTCGCGCACAAGAACGGCACCGTGTCCTACGAGTCGTTCAAGTTCCTCGAGTCGGTCACGCTGCTCGCCGCGGTCATCCTCGGCGGCATGGGCTCGATCCCGGGCGCCGTGCTCGGTGCGGCGCTGCTGTTCGTGCTGCCCGAGAAGCTGCGCGACTTCGAGGACTACCGCCTGATGATCTTCGGCCTCGCGCTGGTGCTGATCATGCGGTTCCGTCCTCAGGGCCTGATCCCCGACGCGCACCGGCGCGCGGAGCTGGCCGATGAGAACGTCGACGGCACCCACGTCGACGAGCTGCCGAAGGAGGCGAAGGCGTGACGCCGGTGTTGGAGGCGCGTGACGTCTCGATGGTCTTCGGTGGCCTCAAGGCGCTGAAGAACGTGACGTTGACGCTGGACGAGGGCAAGATCGTCGGCCTGATCGGCCCGAACGGTGCGGGGAAGACGACGTTCTTCAACTGCCTCACGGGTCTGTACACGCCGACCACGGGTCAGGTGCTGCTCAAGGGCAACGTCCTGCCCGGCGACCCGGCGCGGGTGACCGACGCGGGCCTCGCCCGCACGTTCCAGAACATCCGGCTGTTCCCCAGCATGACCGTGCTGGAGAACGTCATGGTGGGCCGGCACGTGCGGATGAAGCAGGGCCCGCTGGCGTCGCTGTTCCACGGCCCGGCCTACCACCGCGGTGAGAAGGCCGCTCGCGAGCGTTCCCGTGAGCTGCTGGACTTCGTCGGCCTGGGCGGTCCGGACGACGAGCTCGCGCGCAACCTCCCGTACGGCGACCAGCGCCGTCTCGAGATCGCACGCGCGCTGGCCACCGACCCGGCCGTGCTGCTGCTGGACGAGCCCACCGCGGGTATGAACCCGCAGGAGACGGAAGCGACGCAGCAGCTGATCTTCCGCATCCGCGAGACGGGCGTGTCGGTCGTCGTCATCGAGCACGACATCAAGTTCATCTTCGGGCTGTGCGACTCGGTTTCCGTGCTCGTGCAGGGCGAGCTGCTGGTCGAAGGCAGCCCCGAGGTCGTGCGGGCGGACCCGCGGGTCGTCGAGGCCTACCTCGGCAAGCCGCCGGAGGAAGTCGAGCACGACATCGAGGCCGCGAAGGGAGAGCAGGCATGAGCCCGCTGCTCGAAGTCCGCAACCTCTCGGTCGCCTACGGCGCGATCGAGGCCGTCCGCGACATCTCGTTCACGGTCGAGGCCGGCCAGATCGTGTCGCTGATCGGCTCGAACGGTGCGGGCAAGACCACGACCCTGCGCACCATCTCGGGTCTGCTGCGCCCGGCGTCCGGCGAGATCCTGTTCCAGGGCAAGCCGATCCACAACGACCCGGCGCACGCCATCCTCGGCATGGGCATCTCGCACTCGCCGGAGGGCCGGCGGCTCTTCCCGCGGATGACCGTGGAGGAGAACCTCCAGCTCGGCGCCTACGTCCGCAAGGACGACGGCGTGCAGGCCGACATGGACCGGGTCTACGAGCTGTTCCCCGTCCTGGGCGAGCGCCGGCACAACAAGGCCGGCCTCTTCTCCGGCGGTGAGCAGCAGATGCTCGCCATCGGCCGCGCGATGATGTCCAAGCCGCGCCTGCTCATGCTCGACGAGCCCTCCATGGGCCTCTCGCCGATCATGACCCAGCGCATCTTCGACACCATCAAGGAGCTCCAGTCGCTCGGCACCACCATTCTGCTGGTGGAGCAGAACGCGCTGGCCGCTCTCGCGCTGTCGCACCACGGCTACGTGATCGACCTCGGACGGACCACTCTGGACGGTCCGGGGCACCAGCTGCTGGCCGACCAGCGGGTGCGCGACGCGTACCTCGGTGAGTCGCACTGAGCTAGTTGCCGGGTGAACGGGGCGGAGGACTTTCCTCCGCCCCGTTTCCGTTATCCGCGGTCCAGGCCGGCGAGGATGCGCGGCAGCGCCAGCTTGGCGGCCCTGCCGTGGTCCACGTCCGCCCCGAGGTCGATCAGCGTGCTCCGGGCGCCGTGCTGCCGCAGGCGCCCGTCGCAGTAGGCCGAGGTCTCGAACAGCGTGTCCCTGTCGCCGGTGGACGAGTAGATCGTCACCGGGACGCGTGGACGCCAGTCGCAGTAGCCGTCCGACTCGCGCAGCTTCGCCCGCAGCACGCCGGTGGGGTTCCTGACCCGGTCGAGGTAGGACGGCGTGAGCAGCTCGGGCATGGTGTGCGGCAGCGTCGCGAAGATCTCCTCGTGACGGTGGTCGCCGTCGAACAGCGCCTCGACCGACGGGTCGTTGAACGCCTCCGCTGGGTCGTCGTAGAGGTGGTGGAGCCGGTTCCACGCCACCGTCCAGTACGCCATGTACGCGACACCGTTCGCGATCTGGCCGTCCGCCGCCTTGGGCACGAGCGCACTCGGCCTCATCGGCCCGCTGATCGGTGCCAGGCCGCCGAGCTCCAGCCCGCGGCCGGCACCCCGTTGCAGGGCCTGGCCCAGCGCCATGGCGGCGTGGCCGCCCTGCGAGTGGCCGGTGAGGAAGACCCTCCGGTCCGGCCGCAGACCGCGCCGCGCGGCGAACTCCCCGGTCGCGCGCAACGCGTCCACCGACGCCGTGACCGTCGACGGGCCGTCCAGGTAGGGGTGGTGGCCGGGGCCCGTGCCGAGGCCGAGGTAGTCGGGGGCCGTGGTGAGGTGACCGGCCGAGGCGAACAGCACGGCGGCCGCCCGGTCGTTGCCGTCGGCCACCGAGGCGACCGCGCCCCGGTACCCGGTGGTGCCGTGCAGCCAGGCGACCTGGCCGGGTGACCTGTCGCCGTCGCGCGGCACCACGACCAGTGAGCTGGCCGTGGTCGGCCTCCCGCGCGGGTCGACGGTGCGGTAGACGATCCGCTGCGCGTCCACGCCGAAGCGCACGCGCGACGAGTCCAGCCCCCGGTCGCGCAGGTGCGCGGCGACCTGCGTCGAGTCCATCGTGGACACCGCCGTGACGGCTACGACGGACCCGCGGGTCTGCTGACCGGCCCAGGCCGTGGCCGGGACCAGGGCGGCGACCGCGATTCCACACATCGCGGCCACCGCTGTTCGTGTCGAGGTCATGACTCGACGATGGCCCTGACCAAGATCGAGCACACTGGGGCTGACCGCACAACCGGGGTGGGGTTTACCGCAGTGCTCAGGCTCCGGGCGCCTTCGCGCGGATGATGCACGTGAGGCGGGCGGTGCAGGTGCGCTTGCCCTCCTCGTCGGAGACGACGATCTCGAACGTCGCCGTGGACCGGCCGAGGTGCAGCGGGCGGCACACACCCGTCACGATCCCCTCGCGCGCCGCGCGGTGGTGGGTGCACGACAGTTCCAGCCCGAGCGCGATGGAGCCGAACGACGCGGCGTGCATCGTGGCCGCGACCGAGCCGAGCTGCTCCGCGAGCACCGCGTTCGCGCCGCCGTGCAACAACCCGAACGGCTGGCGGTTGCCCTTGACCGGCATGGTGCCGATCATCTCCTGGACATCCCATTGGGTGATTTCTATGCCCATGCGGGTGTGCAACTGCTCGTCTGCGTACTCGGTGGGCAGGTCGCCGATCACGTGCGCTCCAGGGCTCAAGCGAAACTGTCAGACCACCACCCTAGACTCGGGCTCGTGACTCCCTCAGACGTGAAGCGGCTCCTGCTCATCGACGGTCACTCGATGGCCTATCGAGCGTTCTACGCCCTGCCCGCCGAGAACTTCCAGACGGCCACCGGGCAGGTCACGAACGCCGTGTACGGGTTCACGTCCATGCTCATCAACATTCTGCGGGACGAGAAGCCCACGCACGTGGCGGTGGCGTTCGACGTCTCCCGCAAGACGTTCCGCTCCGAGCAGTACCCCGAGTACAAGGCCGGTCGCTCCAAGACGCCGGACGAGTTCCGCAGCCAGGTGTCGCTGATCGGCGAGGTCCTCGACGCGCTCCAGATCTGCAAGATGGAGAAGGAGGGCTTCGAGGCCGACGACATCATCGCCACGCTGACCACGCAGGCGGTGGAGCAGGGCTTCGAGGTCGAGATCGTCACCGGCGACCGGGACGCGTTCCAGCTGGTCAACGACAAGGTCACGGTGCTGTACCCGGTCAAGGGCGTGTCCGAGATGGGCCGGTTCACCCCCGCGTACGTCGAGGAGAAGCACGGCGTGCGGCCCGAGCAGTACGCCGACTACGCGGCGGTGCGCGGCGACTCGTCGGACAACCTGCCGAACACGCCGGGCGTCGGACCGAAGACGATCATCAAGCTGCTCAACCAGTTCGGCGGGCTCGACGAGCTGGTCGACCACATCGACGAGGTGCCGGGCAAGGTCGGCGAGGCGCTGCGCGGCAACCTGAACAACATCATCATGAACCGCCAGCTGACCGAGCTGGTGAAGGACCTCGAGCTGCCGTACCAGGTGGACGGTCTCGAGGTGAAGCAGTGGGACCGCGACGCCGTGCACCGGCTGTTCGACGAGCTGGAGTTCCGCGTCCTGCGCGACCGGCTGTTCTCGACGCTGTCGACCGCGGAGCCGGAGGCCGAGGAGGGCTTCGAGGTCTCCGGTGGCGTGATCCCGGCCGGCACGCTGGCCAGGTGGCTCGACCAGCACGCCCGCAAGACCCGCGTGGGCGTGGCGCTGCGCATCACCGGCCAGGACATCGAGGGCGTCGCGCTGTGCACGGCCTCGGGTGAGGGCGGCTACGTCGCCGTCGAGGGCCTGGACGAGGCCGACGAGCAGGCGCTCGCCGCCTGGCTGGCCGACGAGGGCGTGGCGAAGGCGGGTCACGACCTGAAGCTGCCGTTGCGCCGGGTCCGCGCCCGCGGCTGGAAGCTGCGCGGCCTGACGTCGGACACGGCGCTCGCGGCGTACCTGGTGCGGCCGGGCCAGCGGTCGTTCGCGCTGGACGACCTGGCCCTGCGCTACCTCAAGCGCGAGCTGCGCGCCGAGGAGTCCGGCGACGGCCAGCTGTCGCTGCTGTCGGACGAGTCCGAGGAGGCGCAGAAGGTGGCGACCGGCACGATCCTGCGCGCCCGCGCCGTCGCCGAGCTGGCCGACCGCCTCGACGCCGAGCTGGTCACGATCGGCGGCGCGGACCTGCTGGCGAACCTCGAACTGCCGCTGATGAACGTGCTGGACGACGTCGAGGCCGTCGGCATCGCCATCGACGTCGACCACCTGTCCGAGCTGGAGGCGCACTTCGCGGCCGGTGTGAAGCAGGCGGCCCAGGACGCGTACTCGGTGATCGGCAAGGAGATCAACCTCGGCAGCCCCAAGCAGCTGCAGACGGTCCTCTTCGACGAGCTGAACATGCCGAAGACGAAGAAGACCAAGACCGGCTACACCACGGACGCCGACGCGCTGCAGAACCTGTTCGAGCAGACCGAGCACCCGTTCCTGCAGCACCTGCTGTCGCACCGCGACGTCACCCGCCTGAAGTCCACTGTGGACGGACTGCTGAAGTCGGTCGCCGACGACGGCCGCATCCACACGACGTTCCACCAGACGATCGCCGCGACCGGCCGGCTGTCCTCGACGGACCCGAACCTGCAGAACATCCCGATCCGCACCGACGAGGGCCGCCGCATCCGCCAGGCGTTCGTCGTCGGCGAGGGCTACGCCGAGCTGATGACCGCCGACTACAGCCAGATCGAGATGCGGATCATGGCCACGCTGTCCGGCGACGAGGGCCTGATCGCGGCCTTCAACAGCGGCGAGGACCTGCACACGTACGTGGCCTCGCAGGCGTTCTCGATCCCCACCTCCGAGGTGACCGGCGAGATGCGCCGCCGCATCAAGGCCATGTCCTACGGCCTGGCCTACGGCCTGTCGGTGTTCGGCCTCTCGCAGCAGCTGCGCATCCCCACCGAGGAGGCGCGCGAGCAGATGGAGGCCTACTTCTCGCGCTTCGGCGGCGTCCGCGACTACCTCAACGAGATCGTCGAGAAGGCCCGCAAGGACGGCTACACCGAGACCGTGCTCGGCCGCCGCCGCTACCTGCCGGACCTCACCTCGGACAACCGCCAGCGCCGCGAGATGGCCGAACGCATGGCCCTCAACGCGCCGATCCAGGGCAGCGCCGCCGACATCATCAAGGTCGCGATGCTCGGCGTCTTCCGCGCCCTCGACTCGTCCGGCCTGCGCTCCCGCATGCTGCTGCAGGTCCACGACGAGCTCGTGCTGGAGATCGCCGACGGCGAGCGCGAGGCCGTCGAGGCGCTGGTGCGCGACCAGATGGGCAACGCCTACCCGCTGCAGGTCCCGCTGGAGGTCTCGGTGGGCGTCGGCCGCTCGTGGGACGACGCGGCGCACTAGAGGAACGCCGGTTCCAATGGGGAGGCCGTTCTTCTCCCCATTGGAACTTATAACGCACCGGGGGACTTGCCGCAAGCCCCGGTGTTTCCCCCACAATTCGTTGCCTGCCAGCGGATTGAGGGGATTTCACGATGCGTTTTCTGGTGTCCACGATCGGTTCACGCGGTGAGGCGCAACCCGTCACCGCGCTGGCCGTGCAGCTGACAATGCTCGGCAACGACGTCACCGTGGTCGCGCCTCCCGACTTCGAAGAGCTCGTGACCGGCAACGGCATCGACTTCACGCCGGTCGGCCCGTTCCTGCGCGACGCCGCGAAGGTCGACCCGGCACAGCTCAGGGTGCTGGCCGAGCAAAGTGTGAAAGACCAGTTCGCGGTGGTCAGGGCGGTGGCCGAGGGCGCGGACGTGCTGGTCGCGGGCGGTGCGCTGCAGCACGCCACCCGTTCGGTGGCCGAAAGCACCGGCGCGCACTACGTGTACGCGAGTTTCTGCGCGAACACGTTGCCGTCACCTCACCACGCGCCGCCGGCAATGCTGGGCAACGTTCCGAAGAATGGAACCGCGGAAGAGAACCTCGCGCAATGGGAACGACAGCGTCACATGTTCTCCTTCTCCCGCGACACCCTGAACGCGGAACGCGCGAAACTCGGCCTGCCCCCGGTCGAAGACGTCCGCGACCACATCTTCGGCGACAGCCCGTGGCTCGCCGCGGACCCCGTGCTCGGCCCGTGGCCCGGCCCCGGCGACCTCGTGCAGACCGGCGCCTGGCTCCTGCGCGACGAACGCCCCCTCGCCCCCGCCCTGGAAGCCTTCCTCGACAACGGCGAGCCACCCGTCTACCTCGGCCTCGGCAGCATGTCCCGCACCGACCCGCAGGCCGTCACCGCCACCCTCGACGCTGCCCGCGAACTCGGTAAACGCATTGTCCTGCAACGAGGCTGGGCCAACCTTGCACTCCCCGCCGACACGTCCGGCCACATCACGATCGATGAGGTGAACCAGCAGACCCTGTTCCGCCGCGTCGCGGCGGTCGTCCACCACGGCGGCGCCGGCACCACCACGACCGCCGCCGCGGCCGGCGTGCCCCAGTTCGTGCTACCCCACCTGTACGACCAGCACTACTGGGCCGCACAGGTGGAACGCCTCGGCATCGGCCGCAAGGGCCCGCTGACCCCCGGCACCCTCGCCGACACGCTCCAGCTGTCCGAACCAGCCGCGGCACTCGCCCCGCACATCCGCACCGACGGCGCCCACCAAGCCGCTGTGCGTCTGATGGCGTTGTAAGCCAACGAATCCGCTGATGCGGGCGGAACGCCCGTGGTAAGCCATCGGCATGAGGATCTTCGCCTTGGCCCTGCTCCTGGTCACCGCCGCCTGCACAACGCCGGAACAGGGCGCGCAGTCCACGGACCCCTTCCTGTCCGGACCGCTGACCTTCCGCAAGGTCGAGGGTGACCCCGTCCCCACCAACCAGCAGCCAACCGGCTATCCGGCCCCGCACCACAGCGCGGACGACCCCGCGGTCGCACAGGCCAAAGCCCTCCGCCAACTCGCCGAAGGCCCCGCCCGCGCACAGCTGCTGGCCACCTTCGACTGCTCGGCACCAGACCCGTTGCTGGGCAACGACGACAGGACCCTCCCGCTGGTCACCTGCGACGCCGGCGACCACCGCTACGCCCTCGGCCCGGTGTTCCTCGACGGCGACCGCGTCATGAAAGCCACCGCCGAGCCCGATGCCACCGGGGCCGGCCACGTCGTGACCGTGAAGTTCGACCAGCAGGGCGCCCAGGTCTTCGGCGACTTCACCGCCGCCAACATCGGCAGCCAGGTCGCGATCCTGATGAACGGCCGCGTGCTCAGCGCACCCACCATCCAGTCCGCGATCCCGGGTGGCGTCGTGCAGATCACCGGCAGGTTCACGAAGGCGCAGGCCGAGCAGCTCGCCGCGCACCTCAACGGCGGCTGACCGCAGGGCGTCGGGCGGTGCGGCCGGTGCCGCCCGTCCCGGAGCCATAACGGACGCTGATCCCGCCCATTTCCTCCGGCGAAGACACAGGTTTAACCGCCGTTGACACCGGCTGAACAAAACCAGCAGGCTGTCGGAGCGCCACATTCGGAGCCGATTTCAGTGGGGGATTTTTTCGGCTGCAAACGACCGGACCGGGGAGACGGAATTGTCCATCGTCACTTCATTGGATTCGTCCATCGAGGAGCACGTTCACCGCGAGGTGGACAACGAGCAGCTGTGGGCTTCGCGCAAGTCGTTCTACGAAACGGGCTTCGCGCTCGTGTCCTACCTCCTGCCCGCCGACGTGAAAGCCATGGTCGCGGCCGAGGTGAACGAGCTGCTGACCGAGCAGTCCGTGCGCAGGGACCTGCACCTGGCGGAGACCAGCAACAGCCCGCGGTACATGCGCAACGTCACGGCTGCCGACATCCGGGCGCACGGGGGTGCGACCGTCGATCTCTACAGCAGTCCCGCGTTCATCAGGGCGTTGAGCAACGTCGCTGGTGAGCAGGTTCTGGAGTGCCCGTACGAGCCCGAACACTACGTCATCACGCACCTCGAACGGCCTGGTGACACGCACGGCTGGCACTGGGACGACTACAGCTTCGGCGTGATCTTCGTGGTCGACTGCCCCGACGTCGAGTTCGGCGGGTTCGTGCAGACGGTGCCGAACACGGCGTGGGACAAGCAGAATCCGCAGGTGTTCAAGCAGCTCGTGAACAACCCGATCTATTCGTACGAGCTGAAGCCCGGTGACATCTACCTGCTGCGCACCGACACCACGTTGCACCGCGTGCACCCCGTTGAGGAAGGCGCCAAGCGCACGATCATCAACATGGCTTACGCGGCCGAACGGGATCTGAGCAAGGAAATCTCGCACGAAACCATGGAAGACCTTTTCCGCGTCTGAAAAGCCAGAGGAGCGTCGTGGTCAACAAAGTGGTTCTTGCCTATTCCGGCGGTTTGGACACCTCGGTCATCCTGGCGTGGTTGAAGGAGACCTACGAATGCGAGGTGGTCGCGTTCATCGCGGACCTCGGTCAGGGTGAGGAGCTGGACCGGGCGAGGGACAAGGCGTACGCCATCGGTGCGGCGGAGGTGTTCGTCGAGGACCTGCGTGAGGAGTTCGCCCGCGACTACGTCTTCCCGATGCTGCGGGCCAACGCCGTCTACGAGGACGGTTACCTGCTCGGCTCGGCGATCGGGCGGCCGTTGATCGCGGCCAAGCAGATCGAGATCGCGAAGACCGTGGGTGCGGACGCGGTGGCGCACGGTGCCACCGGCAAGGGCAACGACCAGGTGCGGTTCGAGCTCGCGTACCAGACGCTCAACCCGGACATCAAGATCATCACGCCCTGGCGGGAGTGGGACCTCAACACGCGGTCGCAGCTGCTCAAGTACGCCGCCGACCACGGCATCCAGATCGACAGCACCGGTGCCGCCGAGCGTCCGTACTCGGTCGACCAGAACCTGATGAACACCACCTACGAGGGCGAGGTGCTGGAGGACCCCGGCGCGTTGCCGCCGCACGGCGTGTTCTTCCGGGTGCGTGACCTCGCGGAGGCGCCGGACGAGCCGGAGCGCGTCACGATCACGTTCGAGGGCGGCGACCCGGTCGCGGTCGACGGGGTGCCGCTGACCGCGACGGAGACGTTCGGCAAGCTCAACGAGCTCGCCACGAAGCACGCGATCGGCCGGGTCGACATGGTCGAGAACCGGATCATCGGCATCAAGACGCGTGGCGTGTACGAGACGCCCGGCGGTACGGTCCTGCTGACCGCGAGGCGCGCGCTGGAGGCGTTGACGCTCGACGGCGAGGTGGCCCTGCTCAAGGAGGAGCTGATGCCGCGCTACGCCAGGCTCGTCTACCGCGGCCTGTGGTTCGCCCCCGAGCGGGAGATGCTGCAGGCGGCGATCGACCACAGCCAGCAGAACATGTCCGGCGACGTCGAGGTCGCGCTGTACAAGGGGAACGTGAGCGTGCTGCGGCGCACCTCGCCGTTCTCCCGGCACAGCCGCAAGCGCGTGTCGTTCGAGGCGGGCGTCGGTGCGGCGGCCTACGAGCGGCACCACCCGGAGGGCTTCATCCGGATGAACGCGCTGCGCTTCGCGTCGGTGGCCGCCGCGGCGTCCGACTCAGCGCCTGAAGGAGTTTCATGAGGATTGTTTTCTTCGGCTACGGCGAACTCGGTGCGGTGGTGCTCAGCGCGCTCGTCGAACACCACGACGTCGTGCAGGTGCTGACCCACCGCACCGAGTTCACCGGGCTCGGCGAGCCCCACGTGGCCGAGCTGGTCGAGCGGCACGGGCTGTCGTGCGTGATCTCGGCGAACGGGCGCGAGCCCGAGCTGCCCGGACAGCTGCGGGAGCTGGCCGCGGACGCCATCGTCTCCACGAACTGGCGCACGCGGCTGCCCGGCGAGCTGCTGACCACGTCACGGCTGGGCGCGTTGAACGTGCACGACGCGCTGCTGCCGAAGTTCTCCGGGTTCGGCGCGATCAACTGGGCGGTCCGGGAGCACGAGAGCGAAACCGGCGTCACGGTGCACCTGATGGAACCGGAGCTCGACACGGGACCGGTCGTGGTGCAACGCGTCGTGCCCATCGGCGACCACGACACGGCGACCGAGATCTACGAGCAGGTCACCGCGCAGTACGTGCCGGCGACGCTCGAAGCGCTCGACCGGCTGGCCGCCGGTGAGCGGGGCACGCCGCAGGACGCGGCGAAGCGCACGTTCTGGCACCGGATCACCGAGGACGACACCCGGATCGACTGGACGAAGAGCACCCGGTCGATCTACGACCTGGTCCGCGGCCAGTCCGACCCGTACGTGAACGCCTGGACGACGCTCGACGGCCAGCGGATCGCGGTCAAGAAGGCCGCGCTGCCGTCGATGGGTTTCTGCGGCACGCCCGGCAAGGTCGTGCGGCAGGCGGACGGCGGTGTGGCGGTCGTGACGGGCACCGAGGGGATCATCCTGCTGGAGGTCCAGGTCGACGGCGAAGAAGCACGTCCGGCGGCCGAGGTGTTCAAGAAGATGGGTGGCCGGCTCACCTGATCGTGGCGATGCGGGAGGATGCGGTGCGTGCGTACCGCATCCTTCACGCCGATCAAGACGGCGATCCCCAGCCCCGGCTACGTCCAGGCCGCCAGCGTGCCGGGTGGCAGCAAACTGTTGTTCGTGAGCGGTCAGATCCCCGCCGACGCCGACGGCAACGTGCCCGACGACTTCGAGGCGCAGTGCCGGCAGGCGTGGGCGAACGTGTTCACCACCCTCGAGGCGGCGGGCATGGACCGCACGAACATCGTCAAGGCGACGACGTTCCTGGCCGACCGCAAGTACCGCGGCGTCAACTCCGACGTGCGCCGCGAGCTCCTCGGTGACCACGAACCCGCGGTCACCGTGATCGCTTGCGACATCTACGAGGAGGAGTGGCTGGTGGAGATCGAGGTCGTCGCCGCCGCTGCCGAGTGAGTGACCGGGTCTCCTGGCGTTCGATCTCCCGCGGTGTGTTCGTGACCGCGGTGCCGACGCGCGCGTAGGGGATCCGGTAGGCGGTGGTGATCTGGACCCTGGTCACCGGTCTGCCCGGCGACGTCGAAGCACACCGGACCCGCGGGTCGTGTGGTGTGCGGGTGGCGACGCCGGGCAGACCGGTTCCCAGGAGGACTTCACGACGGTCCGCGCCTGTCGTGCAACCGCGCCAACGGGCTGCCTGCCTCGTTCCGCGCGAACGGGATGCCGGTGTTGAGCGCTTTCGCGCCGATCGTGCACAGCTCGCCGAGCATGCTCACGCCGATCGACAGCTGCGTCGGCGCGTGCCCGCCGACGAGGAAGCCGAGGCCGACGCTCACGCCGAGCGACGTCACCCACACGAGCAACGTCCACGGCGTGTACCGCTGCCACAGGTGACCGTCGCGTTCGTAGAGCCTGATCGTCATGCCCCGGAGCGCGCCGAACGCGAACCCCGCCGCGAGCGGCAGGAGGTAGGCGGCGTGGAAGTCGGTCGTCGCCCGGATGCCGAAGAACAGCAGGAACACCGGCGGGCCGAGCAGGTCGCGGGCGTTGAGCGGTTCACCGATGAACCTGCGGACGAGCACGTACAGCACACCGGCCGCTATCAGCGCGTATGTCATTGCTTCCCCCTTTTGTGGCATACCCCTGCTACTTAAACTAGCAGGGTCGTGCTACAAAAGGGAGGTGTCTCCCCGAGTCGTCGATCCGGTCGCCCGCCGTCAGCACGTCGCCGAGGCGGTGTTCCGCGTCGTGGTCCGTGATGGCGTCGAACAGGCGTCGCTGCGCAACGTCGCCCAGGAGGCCGGTCTCGCCATCGGCTCGATCCGCCACTACTTCGACAGCCACGACGCGATGATCGTCTTCGCCGTGGAGGCGCTGGTGGACTCGATCGGCGCCCGCATCCTGGCGCACGTGGAGACGCTGGGCTCGGGTGAGGGACGGCCGGCCGTCCGGGTGCTGTCCGAGATGCTGCCGCTGGACGAGCGCCGCCGCGACGAAGCCGTGCTGTGGCTGGCCTTCGTCACGGCGACGCGGACCCGGCCCGCGTTGCTGCCACAGGCCGAGCGGCTTTACGACGGGTTGCGGTTCATCTGCGGGAAGGTCGTGCGGCGGATGGTCGCGGAGGGGACCGTGGCCGCGGACCTCGACGTGACGCTGGAGGCGGAGCGGCTGGCGTCGCTGATCGACGGGCTCAGCGTGAACGGGGTGCTGCACCCGGATCGGATGACACCCGAGTTGATGGTGGCGTTGCTGGGTCGGCACGTGGAGTCGTTGCGGTAGCGGTTGCGGTGGCTTTCGCCGCGGTGGCTTCGACGAGCCAGACCGGGAGGGTGGGCAGGCCCGGAACCCCGGCCACCGCGACGGAACCGCGCTCGAAGCGGGTGATGTCCCAGCCGGCTTCGGTGAGGGCGGTGCGCAGTTCGGGTTCGGAGACCTGGAACGGGGCTTCGAGGTTCGCCAGGCAGGTGAGGTTGAGGAACGCGCCGTCGGCGGCGGCGTTGCGCAGCGTGCGCGCCAGGGCGGGGCGGCGGTCCGGTGGCAGGCAGTGGAAGAGGGCGCTGGCCAGGACGGTGTCGAACTGGCCGGTGAGGGTTGCCGCGTCGCCCACCGCCCAGGTGAGGTCGCCGGAAGTGTCAGACCTGGCTGGGATGATGGGAGTGGGGGCCGCTCGCCCCCCGGAGGGGGTCGAGTCGGGATCGATTCCGACGGCGCGGGACCGTGCGATGTCGATCGCCGTCGGTGCGATGTCCACCCCGGTGACGCGATGCCCGCGCGCCGCAAGGAAGATCGCGTTGTCGCCGGTTCCGCACCCCGCGTCCAGCACGTGCCCGCGGAACCGTCCCGCCGCCTCCCACTCCACCACGGCCGGTTGCGGCCCGCCGATGTCCCACGGCACGCCGACGTCCGGCATGCCCTCGACCAGCGGCCCGCCCCGGTAGAAACCCTCGAAGTCAACCATGCGTCCAGCGTGGCCAGGACGCGCGCCGAAGTAGCGGCCAGCCGTAGAAACGTGGCGGAATCCGGCACGCAATACGCTGACGAAGGTGGAATCCATCGACCGAAGGCTCGTCCACGCCCTCCAGATCGACGGGCGGGCGCCGTTCGCGAGGATCGCCGAGGTGCTCGGCACGTCGGAGCACACCGTGGCGCGCAGGTACCGGGGGCTCGTGGAGCGCGGGGTCCGGGTGGTGGGGGTGCCGAACCGGTTCCGGCTCGGGTACCACGCGTGGACGTTGCGGCTCAGGTGCACGCCGGACGCGGGGGCGGCGCTGGCGCGGGCGCTCGCCAAGCGCGCGGACACCCACTTCGTGCACCTGATGTCGGGTGGGACCGAGATCTCGTGCATGCAGCAGGTCGCGAGCGCCGACGAGCTGTTGCTCGACCGGTTGCCGCGCAGGCTGGTGGACGTGAGTGCGCATGCCGTGCTGCGGGGGTTCACGGCGCCGCAGACGTGGCGCGGCGTGCACTGCCTGACGGACGAGGAAGTGGCGGCGTTGACGGTCACGCGTGATCACGAAGCGGTCGAGCTGAGCGGAACGGACGAGGCGCTCCTGCGGGTGCTCGCGGTGGACGGACGGGCGACGTTCACCCAGCTCGCCCACGCCACCAGCACGTCCGAGTCGACGGCCAGGCGCAGGGTCGAGCTGTTGCGGCGGGCGGGTGTGCTCGACGTCCAGCTCGACGCCGATCCCGCCGACCTCGGCTTTCCGACGCAGGCCCGGTTGTGGATGTCGGTCAGGCCGTCGGCGCTTGCGGAGACCGGACGGGCGCTCGCCGGGCACCGCGAGGTGTACTTCGCCGCGGCCACGACCGGGCCGCGCAACCTCGTCGCCAGCATCGCCACGACGACCACGGGCGAGCTCTACCGGTACCTCACCGAGCGGATCGGCGGGCTCGACGGCGTCAACGACGTGGAGACCGCTCCAGTGCTGCGCACGCTGAAACGGGTGGATCTCACCGCCGAGTAGTGCATTCTCTAAGACGCACGCGTGCTCATTCTGGGGGATGGGGGTGTGGGCGTGAAGGCGCTCGTACTGGGGCCAGTGGAAGTGTGGGTCGGCGACAGACAGGTGAACCTCGGCGGACCGAAGCCGAGGACCTTGCTCGCCGCGTTGTTGTTGCAGCCGCGGCAGGTGGTGCCGGTGGACCGGTTGATCGACCTCATCTGGGACGACCAGCCGCCGCAGACCGCCGGTGCGCTCGTGCACACCTACGTGTCGTCGTTGCGCAGGGCGCTCGACAAAGCGCTGATCACGAGGGCGCCGGGGTACGTGCTCGATGTCGACAGCGACGTGGAGATGTTCGCCCGGCACGTCGCCACGGCGCGGCAGGCGGAACGGGCCGGGGACCAGAGCACGGCGGTCGCGCACTACCAGCAGGCGCTGGCGCTGTGGCGGGGACCGGCGTTGCACGGGGTGGAGGCGCAGTTCGCACGAGGACACGCGCTCGCGCTCGAAGAGCAGCGGCTCAGCGTCGAGGAAGGTCTCGGCCGCTGCGAGCTGCGGCAGGGGCGGGCGCAGGACGCGATCGGCAGGCTCACGGCACTGGCGAACGCGCACCCGGCGCGCGAGGAGACGCGTGAGTTGCTGATGAGGGCGTATCACCGTGCGGGACGGACGGCGGACGCGTTGACGGTGTACCGCGACGCGCGGGAGTACCTGCTGGACGAGCTGGGGATCGAGCCGGGCGAGAAGCTCAGGGACCTGCAGACGGCGATCCTCAACGGCACGATCGAGGACGCGCTCACCACCGCCGCGTCGGCGCCGGTCGTGATCAAGCCGCAGGTCGTGCCGCACCACCTGCCGCCGGACATCAGCGACTTCACCGGCCGCCAGGAGGCGCTCAAGCAGGTCATCGGGCTGTGCGAGCCGCCGGAGGACAGCACGGCGACGCCGACGGCCGTGATCTCCGGGTTCGGCGGGGCCGGCAAGTCGGCGCTGGCCGTGCACGCCGCGCACCTGCTGCGCAAGACCTACCCCGACGGGCAGCTGTTCGCGGACCTGCGGGGCGCGGGGCGCGACCTCGAACCGCAGGAGGTGCTGGGGCGGTTCCTCGGGCTGCTTGGCATCCCCGGCACCGACCAGCCGGCCGCGCCGGACGAACGCGTCGAGCTGTACCGGCGCACCGTCGCCGACCGCAGGCTGGTCATCGTGCTCGACAACGCCCGCAGCGAGGCCCAGGTCAGGCCGCTGTTACCGGGCAACGCGAACTGCTTCGTGATCATCACCAGCCGCAGCCGGCTCACCGGGCTCGAAGGCGCCGAACCGATCGAGCTCGGGTTCCTCAGCGACGAGATCTCCGCGGAGATGCTCAGCCGGATCGTCGGCACCGACCGGATCGGCAACGAACCCGAGGCGGCGCACCAGATCGCGAAGCTGTGCGGCGGTGTGCCGCTGGCGCTGCGGGCGGCCGGGGCGAAACTGCTGGCCCGGCCGCACTGGCCGTTGAAGACGCTGGCCAGGCGGCTGTCCGACGAACGGCGCAGGCTCGACGAGCTGGAGATGGGCGACCTGGCCATCCGCTCGTCGCTGCGGCTCAACTACGCCGAGCTGGACGCGGTGCACCGCAGGGCCTTCCACCTGCTGTGCCTGCTCGACCTGCCGGACTTCGGCGCGTGGGTCGCGGCACCGTTGCTGGACATCCCGCCGTACGACGCGGAGGACGTGGTCGAGCACCTCGTGGACCTGCGGCTGGTCGACGTCGCGGGCGTCGACCAGATCGGCCGCGTGCGCTACCGGTTCCACGACCTGGTGCAGCTGTTCGGCGCCGAGCAGGCCGCGCGGGAACCCGCGGGCGAGGTCACCGAGGCCGTCACCCGCACGCTCGCGACGTGGCTCGCGCTCGTGGAGACCGGGGTGCGGAACCTGCCGCGCGTGACGCTGGGCCTGCGCCCCCGGCTCACCCCGGCGGTCGAGGTGGACCGGCGGCTGGCCGAGGACGTCGAGGAGGACCCGAACGGCTGGCTGCACTCCGAGACGGACGCGGTCGTGCGGGCCGTCGAACGCGCGCACGACCTCGGTGTGGACGAGCTGACCACGACCGTGCTCACGTCGCTGCTGTCGTCGCCCTTCGCCGCCCGCAACGAGTTCGGCAACTGGCAGCGCACCCACGAGGTCGCGCTCAGGTCCGCCCGCGACCGCGGCAACCGGCGGGCGGAGGCGGTGCTGCTGACCGGGCTCGGGCAGCTGCGCTACGAGCAGGACGACTTCGCGATGGCGTTGCGGCACTTCCAGCAGGCGGCGCAGATCGCGCGGGACATCGGCGAGACCGAGACCCTCGCCGTGGCGTACGTCGGCATGGGCACGGTCCGGCGCGACCTCGCGGAGTTCGAGCAGGCACGCGAGCTGCTCGACCAGGCGATCGCGCTGGGGGACAAGGGGGTCGTCGCCGCGGCGAGCTACGGCGTCGGCGCCATCCACCGCGACCACGGCGACGTCACCGGGGCGATCGCGTCGTTCGAACGCTGCGTCGAGCTGTACCGCGCACTGGACGACCAGCGCGGCGAAGCGCTGGCGTTGCGCGGCCTGAGCGTCTGCCACCGCGCGACGGGGGCGTTCCCGCGGGCCGTGGAGCTCAGCCGGGACGCGGAACGGATCCTGCGCGAGGCCGGTGACGAGCTCGGTGCCACGTACGCCGTCCAGTCGCTCGCGAAGGCGTCGCTGCGGGCGGGCGAGCTCGACGGCGTGGAGGACCTGCTGGCCGGCTGCCTGGAGGTCTGCACCCGTCAGCGCGACCGGTTCGGCGTGGCGCTGATGACCAGGACCCTCGGCGAGGCCGCACTGGCCCAGGGCCGGGACGAGGAGGCCGCGGACCTGCTGGAGGACGCGCTGGACCAGTGGACCACGCTCGGGCTGCCGATCTGGCAGGCCCGCACCATGCGCGACCTCGCGGCCGCCACCGGTGACGAGGCGATCTGGGCGCAGGCCAAGGCACTCTTCGCGGACCTGCGGGCACGGGAGGCGGACGAGCTGGAGGGGTTGAGTGCCGGTGACTGGCGCTCAACCCACCTGAGCACCTAGGACGACGTGCTGCGCCGACTCGGCGCAGCACGTCGTGCCCGAGGTAGCCGGACGAGGCACCTGGTACGGGTTCACGAGCGCGCCGTCACGTGCACGTCGCGCGCCGTCAGCTCGGCACCGCAGCCGGTGCACTCGACCTTCGCCCGCACGCCGCCGCCGCAGTCGCGGTGTTCGAGCGAGAACGGCTCGTCCTCCTGCTCGGCCAGCATCCACTTCTCGCCCCACGTCCGCAGCGCCATCAGCACCGGGTAGAGGTCCCTGCCCTTCTCCGTGAGGCGGTACTCGTGCCGTGTGCGTCCATCGGCTTGATACGGCACGCGCTTGAGCACGCCTTCGTCCAGCAGCATGCTCAGCCGGTCGGTCAGCACGCTGCGGGAGATCTCCATCGCCGACTGGAAGTCCTCGAACCGGCGCGTGCCCAGGAAGATCTGGCGGAGCAGCAACAACGTCCAGCGCTCGCCCAGCAGTGCGGCGGGGCGGCCCAGCGTGCAGGGCAGGCTGGCGAAGCTCGCGTACGACATGCCCCCAGGATATCCCTTGCGTTCGTTTTTCGAACTCAGCTACAGTTCGGATTCCGAACTCAGGGGGTCCCATGCGTGTCACCGAGCTCGACCGGCAGTCGGCCCCCGCGGCGGTGGACGCGGTGTTCGCCGGGCTGTCCGCGCGAAGCCGCTACCAGCGCTTCCACTCCCCGACACCGCGTCTCACCGCGTCCGCGCGCGAGGTGCTGGTGGACGTCGACGGCACGCGGCACGCGGCCGTCTGCGCGCGCATCGCCGGCGAACCGATCGGCATCGCCCGCGTCATCCGCACCGGCGAGTGCGGCGCCGAGATCGCCGTCGCCGTGGTCGACCGCTGGCAGCGCCGCGGCGTCGGCCGGGGGTTGCTGGAGGCGCTGACCGAGGTGGCGGCCCGGCTCGGGCTCGCGGAGCTGCACGGCGACGTGCTGCCGGACAACCACGCCATGCTCGCGCTGGTCCGCAAGGTGCTCCCCGGCGTGCGGCTGACCAGGAGCGACGACACCATCAGGCTCAGCTACCCGCTCGCGTGGGTCACCGCCGAGATCACCGACGCGGACCTTATAGCGAGTTTGCAGGGCATTTAGAGGTCGGTCACCGACCATGGGCGCGTGACCTCCGCACGCACCGCCGGACGCCTCATCGGCCGTGCCGAGATCGTGGAACGCGCGTGCACGTGGCTGCGTGACTCGGTCCCCTACGGCCAGACGAAGTTCCACGCCAACGAGCACGGCATCTACCGCGCCGACTGCTCCGGCTTCGTGTCCATGGCGTGGGGCCTGCCCGGTAAGCCGGAGGACCGCCACGGCGGCCTCGACACCCGCGGCCTGGCCGGCGTGAGCACGGTGATCGGGCCGGACGAGCTGCGCGCGGGCGACGTCGTCCTGCGCGCCGACGGCACCAACCTCACCCGGCACGTCGTGGTCTTCGCGGCGTGGGCGGAGGAGCAGGGCCGGTACTGGGCGTACGAGCAGGCCGGTGGGCACCGCACCCGGTTGCGGGTGGTCGAGTACCCCTACGACAGCGCGCCGGAGCTGTACCTCCCGCGGCGCTACCGCAGCGTGCTCGGGTGACGGCGGCGCGCCCGGCGTTCGCGGTGTGCAACTCCGGCCGTTCGACCGGACCAAAACTTCACATCGCCTTGCTACGGTGACCGGCATGAGATCGTGGGGGATGTTGGCGGTCGCCGCGGCGGCCATCACGTTCGGCTCGACGCTGGCCATGCCCGACGTCGCGGTGGCGGCTGCCGAGGGCGGCGCGAACTGCGGGACGTACGCGGCCAACTCGAAGATCACGCGCAGCGAGGTCCTCGCGCGGTCGCGGACGTGGATCAGCGCGCGGGTGCCCTACAGCCAGAGCGACTGCTTCGGCAACAAGTACGGCGCCTACCGCACGGACTGCTCCGGCTACGTGTCGATGGCCTGGGGCCTGCGCATCTCCTACACGACCCACATCCTCGAACAGGTCGCGCACCGCATCGACTGGGAGGACCTGCGTCCCGGCGACGCGCTGAACGACCGCCTCAACCACGTGGCGCTGTTCATCGGCTGGGCGGACGCGGCCAAGACCCGCCCGATCGTGCGCGAGCAGGCCGGCCCGGACGGCTCCCAGCCCGTGCAGCGGGTGTGGAGCGCCGCGACCGCCCGCCGGTACGTGCCGCTGCGCTACAACGGCCTGGTCGAGTCCGGTGGCGGTGGCACCACCACCAGCGACACCCCGGTCACCGACGCACCGGTCGTGAGCAGCGGGCCGCAGATCTCCAACACCGCCGCGCAGTCGCTCGAGGTCTTCGCCCGCGGCACGGACGGCACGGTCATCACGAACTTCCACAAGACGAGCCGCTGGGCCGGCTGGCAGCAGCTCGGCCCCGAGCTCTTCGCCGGCGACCCGGTGGCGCTGCTCAACCCGGCGACGAAGATCGTCGAGGTGTACGCGCGCGGCACCGACGGCCGGATCTACCACCGCGCCGACGGCAAGTGGCTCGCGCTGGGCGACACCGCGCTGGCTGGCAACCCCGCGCTGCGCTGGAACGACCAGGCCAAGGCCGTCGAGGTGCTCGCCCGCGGCACCGACGGCACGCTGCTGCGGTTCGCCGCGGGCCGGTGGGAACCGCTGGGCGACCGCAAGATCGCCGGCAACCCGGCCGTGCTCGACAAGGACGTCTACGCCCGCAGCGCCGACGACAGGCTCGTCAGGTGGGACGGCGCGAAGTGGCAGGACCAGGGCGACGTCAAGATCGTCAGCGACCCGAGCGTCGCCGTCGACCAGGTTTTCGTCCGCAGCGCCACCGGCAGCGTCGAGCAGTACGCGGCCGGCGTGTGGAAGACGCTCGGCGGCAAGGGCGTCGGCACCCCCGCCGCGGTGTACAACACGACCACCGGCTCGATCGACGTGCTGCAGCTCGGCGCCGAGGGCCAGGTCGAGCACTCGCGCGCGACCGACAGCGGCTGGACCGCCTGGGCCAAGCTCGGCACCACCAAGGTCTCCGAGCCGCCGACCGCGATGTACCACGCGCAGACCAAGACCGTCGAGGTCTTCGCCCGCACCGACGACGGCAAGCCGATCCGCCGCTTCTACAAGGAGAAGGCGGGCTGGAGCCAGTGGGCGCTGCTGGGCGACCGCACGGTCAGCTGACCTGACGATCCGGAACGGGGCCGTGGCACACCGCCGCGGCCCCGTTCCGCGTCGGCGGCACCGCGCCACCCGGCGCGTGTGGAAAACGCTTACCCTGAGGTCGTGACGGCGCGCAGGCGGTACGCGGTGGTCGGGACCGGGGCACGGGCGGAACGGCACGTCCACGCCATCGCGGTCGAGCACGCCGACACCTGCGAGCTCGTCGCGTTCGCCGACGTGAACCACACGCGCATGGCCGCGCACAACGACCGGCTCGCCGGGCTGGGGCTCGAACCGGTTCCCGCGTACGCCGCCGAGGACTTCCGCAGGATGCTGACGGAGCAACGGGTCGACGTCGTCGTCGTGACCACCGTCGACCGGTACCACGACACGTACGTCGTCGAGGCGCTGGACGCGGGCCGCGCCGTCGTGACGGAGAAGCCGATGACGACGGACATGGCGTCGGCGCACAAGATCCTGGATGCCGTGCACCGCAACGACGGCGACGTCACCGTCACGTTCAACTACCGCTACAACCCGATCCACGAGAAGGTGCGCGCGCTGCTCGCGGACGGTGCCGTCGGGGAGATCGGGTCGGTGCACTTCGAGTGGCTGCTCGACACCCGGCACGGCGCCGACTACTTCCGGCGCTGGCACCGCGACAAGGCCAACTCCGGTGGCCTCATGGTGCACAAGGCCACCCACCACTTCGACCTGCTCAACTGGTGGATCGGCTCGGTACCGGAGACCGTGTACGCGCACGGCCGGTTGTTCTTCTACGGCAACAAGAACGGCGCACGCCACGGATACGTGGACGACGACCGGTTCGAGCTCCGGCTGGAACAGGACGCGTGGCTCAAGAAGCTCTACCTCGACGCACGGCACGAGGACGGCTATCGCCGCGACCAGAACCCGTTCGAACCGGGTGTGTCCATTGAGGACGACATGGCGGTGCTCGTGCGGTACGCCAGTGGCGCCAGCCTGACCTACCACCTCACGGCCTACTCGCCGTGGGAGGGCTACCGGCTGATGGTCAACGGCAGCAGGGGGCGCCTGGAGCTCGAAGTGGTCGAGAACTCGTGGGTGTCCGGGCAGCAGCCGGCCGTGCACGGCGCCGTCGCCAACCCCGAGCAGGGGTGGGCGACGCTGTCCGTGCAGCGGCTGTTCGAACGGCGCGAGGAGATCCCGCTGACGTACGACCGGGACGGCCACGGCGGTGCCGACCGGCGCATGGCCGCCGCCCTGTACGGCCCGGCCGGGCAGGAGGACCCGTTGGGCCGCAGGGCGACGCACCACGACGGCGTGCTGTCGCTGCTGACCGGGTTCGCCGCCAACCGCAGCTTCGAGACCGGCCTACCGGTCCGCGTCGCCGACCTCCGGTGAGGAGGCTCCGGTCCGTGGCACGGGGCGCCACGACACGGCCATTAGTGGCGCGTTGCTGTCACAAGGCTGTCTTGGATGGCGCGGTGCATTGAAATTCCCCAGCCCGCGGCCGATGCTGGTGGCCGGGTTGGTGGTCGCCGGTGCGGGTGGCCGCCGGAGCTCTCGCGCCGGCGGCGAAGTCCACCCGAGAAGGGTGAGGGCGATGCGTGTTGCGCTGGTCGGGGCTCGCGGGCATGGGGCGCGGCACGTGGAGAACCTCCTGCGGCTCGGCCACGACGGGACCGCGACCTTCGTGGGCGTCGTGGACGTGGCCGACGTCGACGTGCCGGTGCCGTCCTACCCGGACCTGCCCGCACTGGCCGCCGAGGTGCACCCGGAGGTCGTCGTGGTCTCCTCGCCGCCGTCGACGCACCGCGAGCTGACGCTGTCGGCGTTCGAGCTGGGCTGTGACGTGCTGCTGGAGAAACCGGCGCTGCTCACGGTCGCCGACCTCGACGAGGTGTCGGCCGCGGCCGCCGACCGCGGGCTGGTGTGCCAGGTCGGCTTCCAGTCGCAGGGCACCGGGACCTACCGGCGGCTGTGCTCGTTGATCGGCTCCGGTGCGCTGGGCGAGATCTCCGGCATCGGCGCGGCCGGGCGGTGGGTGCGGACCGACGCCTACTACGAGCGGGCGGCGTGGGCCGGGCGGCAGGGCGAGGACGGGTGCCTGGTCAACCCGTTCGCACACGCCCTGCAGAACGCGCTGCTGCTGGCCGACGTCGAGGAACGGGCCGGTGTCTCGGTCGAGCTGGAGCTGTTCCGGTGCCGCGACACGATCACCGCCGACGACACGGCGTGCGTGCGCGTGACGTCGGACGGTGCGCCGCCCGTGGTGGTGGCGGCGACGTTGTGCGCGCAGTCGTCGTTGCCGCCGGTCGTGCTCGTGCACGGAACGCTGGGGCAGGCCGTGTGGTGGTACGACGACGACAAGCTGATGGTCAACGACCACAGGATGGCCGTTCCTCCACCCGTGGACCTGCTGGAGAACCTCATCCGGCACCGCCAGACCGGTGAGCCGCTGGTGTCGCCGTTGGCCGCAGCGCGCGCGTTCACGACCGTGGTGGAGGAGTGCGGGAAGGCCGACGTGCCGTTCGTGCCCGCCCGCCGCGACGGTGACCGGATCGTGCTCGACGGGATCGACGAGGTGGTGGTGCGCGCCGCCGAGAAGATCGCTACGTTCGCGGAACTCGGTTGCGGTTTCGGAAGGTAGCCCGTGGACACCTACATCGACCTCAGGGACGTCCGGCTGACCGGCCTCGTGAGCCAGGGCCTGATCGCGCTCGTCGCCGCGGAGTCGGTGTGGGGCACGGTCAACGACTGGACCGGCGGCTCGTCGACGTGGAGCTTCCTCGCGCAGGTGCTCTACCTGCCCGCCGCCGTGGCGTTCGTCCTGTGGTTCCGCAACGCCACCCACAACGCCGAGGCCATCGCCCTGCACGGCGTCCGGGTGATCAGCGACGTGTGGCGGGCCAGCGACCCGGCGCAGCGGGACGTGCCGTTCAAGCAACGCGCCGTGAGCCCGTTGATCAGGCCGTGGCAGTACGCGTTCCTCGCGATGGTGCTGACCGACCTGCTGGAGACGGTGCTGCTCGACACCGGGGCCTACGTGGTGTTCTCGACGCTGTCCACGGTCTGCGCGGTGGCCGCCGCCGGGCTCGCGTGTTTCGTGATCTGGCGGATCTCGGCCATGCAGCAGCGGTTCGCGGTGCCGCGGCCCCAACGCCGCTGACCGTGTTGTGATCACCGGGTTTTCGTTAGCCTGGGCCGATGCCGTTGCTCGGACCAGCAGATCCGCTGCCGCACGTGCCCCGGCGCATCCTCGTCGCCGGGAACGCCGGATCCGGCAAGTCGACGCTGTGCCGGCGCATCGCCGGGCGGCACGGTGTCCGCTACGTCGAGCTGGACCGCCTGTACTGGGGTCCACAGTGGACACCCCGGCCCGAGTTCGGCGCCGAGGTCGCGGCGTTCGCGGAGGGTGACCGGTGGGTCACGGAGTATCAGTACAAGGAGGTCCGCGGGGCGCTGGCCGCGAGGGCGGACACGGTGGTGTGGCTCGACCACCCGTTCCCGACGGTGATGGGACGGCTCGTCAGCCGGACGGTCAGGCGGCGCGCGCGACGCGTGGAGTTGTGGAACGGTAACCAGGAACCGTCGCTGTGGTCGGTGTTCACGGACCCCGAGCACATCCTGCGGTGGGGCTGGAAGACCTACGGGCGCAGCCGGGCCAGGGTGCGCGCGCTCGTCGACCAGGTCGTGGTGGTGCGGTTGAGCGGGCAGGGGCAGGTGGAACGGTGGCTGGACGGGCCGTTGGCCGCGGTCGGTGAGGAGCGTGCACGGTGAGGTCGGCGCTGGTGCTCGGTGGGAGCGGGATGCTGGCCGGCTGCGCGGAACGGCTGGTGGCACGCGGGTGGCGGGTGGTGCTGCCGTGCCGCACGCAGCCGCTGATGGCCGACGACGGACCCGGCCGCGCGGCACGGGCGTCGCTGGCGCGGGGGCACCGGCCGACGTGGGTCAGGGCCGACTGGGGCAAGCCGCGTGAGCTGGCCGCCGAGGTCGGCTACGAGCTGGCCGGCCACCCGGTGAACCTGCTGGTGGCGTGGGTGCACGAGAGCTACCGGACCGCCGTGCTCACGGCCGTGGCGCCGCTGCTGGCCGAGCACGCGCCGGTCGTGGAGGTGCACACGTCCGCACCGGTGCCCGACCCCGTGCTGGCGGAGCACCCGACCCAGCAGGTCCTGATCGGCCACTTCCCGCACGACGCCGCCCGCCACACGGGCCAGGCCGTGCTGGACGCCGTCGTGCGGGCGTTGGAGGGCAAGCCGCCGTCGCTGCACCAGGCCGGCGGTTAGCCGCACCGGAGTCTTCGCCGCAAACCGGTCGCCCGGCCGGGCATCGAGGGGATAGGCTCCGCGCGGCGTCGGGGGACGTTCTTCTTGGGGGATCTTCATGAGCACCGAGGTTCTCGGACCCGTGCGCGGAGCCGGCCTGGGCCGGACCGTCCTGATCGGACCGGGGCAGTGGGGGAAACTGTGATCACCGAACCGTTCCGGCCCGTGCGCGGCCTCGGCGTCGCCGCGTCCGTCCTCATCGGACTCGACGCCGTCCTCGCCGTCGCCGACGCGTTCTCCTCGCAGCACAGCGCGAACGCCGTGCGCGAGTACACCGACGGCAACGGCACGATGGCGGACCTGCGCACCGCCGATGCCATCTCGTTGCTGGTCAACGGGCCCAGGCTCGCGGTGTCGGTCGCGGCGGGCGTCGTGTTCGTCGTGTGGCTGTACCGGTCGCGGCAGAACGCCGAGCGGCTCACCTACGACGTCGACCACCGGCACAAGCGCGGCTGGGTGATCGGCGGCTGGATCGTGCCGGTCATCAGCCTCTGGTACCCGGCGCAGATCGTCCAGGACGTCTGGCGCTCGTTCGACGCGACCCAGCAGGACCGGCCGTTGCAGGCGCGGGACAAGAACGGCCTCGTCGTCGCGTGGTGGCTCGTGTTCCTGGCGTCGTCGTGGGGTGACCGCGCGGTCACCCAGCTCGTGCTGCGCGACTCCGACCTGGAGACGGTCGCCGCCTGGACGTGGGTGAGCGCGTTCGTGACCATCGGCGCGGCCGTGCTCGCGATCGTGCTCGTCCGGCGGCTGATCGACGCCCAGCACGTCATCCAGCCGCCGGTCCAGGACGGCGGGCCTGTCCCAGTCCACGTACCAGGAGCATGACCGACTCGCGCACCTCCGCCCGTGACCGCTCCGGCTGGAACACCTGCCAGTCCAGGGCGATCACGAGCAGCGTGCCGAACAACGCCGCCGACGCGGTGCCGACCTCCACGCCCTCGGGCAGGCGGCCCGCGTCGGCCAGGCGCTTCATCTGACCGCGCACGATCGACACGATGTCGTCGCGCAGCAACGACAACGTCCCGTGCCACTGACCCGGCGTGCGCCACAGCTCCGACACCAGCAGCTGGCCGAACGCCGGGTACTCGGCCCAGAAGCCGAGCATCTGGTCGACCAGCGCCTCCAGCGAGTCCTCCGACGACTCGGCCGACTCCGCGGTCCGCAGCCGGCCGGCGAGCAGCTCCACGCCGTGCCGCAGCAGCGCTTCGACCAGCGCGTCCTTCGAGGCGAAGTTGTAGTAGATCGTGCCCTTGGCGACGCCCGCCTCCGCGGCGATCTCGTCGACCGTCACCGAGGCCGCGCCCCGTTCACCGACCAGCTTCAGCGCCGCGTCGAAGAGCTTCTGCTTCGTCGCCGTCGTCCGGGCGCTCACAGCACGAGCTCCGGCTTCAGCTTGGAGGGTGTCCACACCCGCTGCTTGTAGGCCGCCACGGACGACAAGGCTAGGGCCCCGGCCAGCCACGCGAGAAGGATCAGCGCGTCCTTGCCCACGATGCCCAGGTCGCCGCCGTACATCAGGTGCCGCAGGCCGTCGACGGCGTAGCCCATCGGCAGGCCGTAGTGCAGCGGGTACAGCGGCACCGGGATCGTCTGCCACGGGAACGTGCCGCCCGCGCTGACCAGCTGCAGGATCAGCAGGATCAGCCCGAGGAACTTGCCCACGGCACCGAACGCCGCGTTCAGGGCGTGCAGGATCGCGACGAACGTCAGCGACATCAGCACGAGGAACCCGAACGTGCCGAGGGGGTTCGACGGCTCGATGTCGACCACGAACCGCACGACCGTGAACATCACGAGCACCTGCACGACACCGAGCAGCGCACCCGGCAGCCAGCCACCCAGCGCGACACGCAACCCCGACTGGCCGGCGGCCAGCGCACGGCGGGAGAGCGGGCGCAGCAGCAGGAAGAGCACGAACGCGCCGATCCACGTCGCGAGGCCGAGGAAGAACGGTGCCAGACCGGCGCCGTAGGTGGCCGCCTTCGTCTGGGACAGGCCCTTCACCGCCACCGGGTCACCGATGGCCTTCGCGATCGCCTCGCGCGTCGGGTCGTCCGTGTTCGGGATCTTGCCGACGCCGCCGTTCAGGCCGTCGCGCAGCTGGGCGGAGCCGTCCGCGAGCTTCGCCGCGCCGTCGCGCAGCTGCGGGGTGCCGGTCGCCGCCTTCTGCAGGCCGTCGCGGAGCTGGGCGTTGCCGTCGGCGAGCCGGGTGGCGCCGTCGTCGAGCTGGCCGATGCCGGCGACCAGCGCGGGCATCTTCGAGGAGAGCAGCTCGGCACCGTCGGCGACCTGGTCGGCGCCGTTCGCGAGCTTGCGCAGGTTGCCCGCGGCGCCCTGGACCTTGCCGTTGGCGTTGTCGACGGGCTGGCGGGCCTGGGTGAGGGCGCCCATGACGCGCTGCACCTGCTCCTCGGTGAACCCGAGGGCGCGCAGCCGGGTCGCCACGTCGCCGTTGGCCTGGTCGAGCGCGCCGACGAGGGACTGGGCCAGCCGCGCGTACGCCTCGGCCTCCGTCGCGGCGGTCTCGTTGCCGGTCGCGACCTGGCGTGCGCCGGAGGCGACCTGCTGCGCGCCGGCGGGCAGCGGCTGGGTCTGCGTGCGGAGCTGGTTCAGGCCGTCACGCAGCTGTGCGGCGCCGTTCGCGGCGGTCACCGACCCGGTGTACAGCTGCTGCACACCGCCGTCGAGCTCGGTCAGCTTGTCGCGCAGGGTGGCGCTGCCGTCGGCGAGCTGGGCCGCGCCCTCCGCGGCCTTGGTGGTCTCCTGGCGGATCGTCGAGAAGCCCAGCAGCAGGCGGTCGGCGGCCTCGGTGGAGACCTTCGCGGTCACCGCGCGGCGCACCTCGGAGACGACCTGGTTCGCGATCGTGCTGCCCAGGTAGTTGTTGGCGTCGTTGGTCGTGAGGGTCAGCACGCCCTGGCGCGGCTTGAGGTCCGCGGGCGAGGTGAGCGCCTCGGAGAAGTCCTCCGGCAACGTGAGCGCGAAGATGTACTTGCCCTTGCGGACGCCCTCGTCGGCCTCCTGCGGGCTGGCGACGACGTGCCAGTCGAACTTGTGGCCGTTGAGCAGCTCGTCGGCGACGTCCTTGCCGGCGTTGAGGTCCTCGGTGCCCTTGTCCTTCACGACCAGCGCGGCGGGGACGTTGCCGAGGTTCGAGTACGGGTCCTTGTTGGCGTACAGGTAGAGCGACGCGTACAGCAGCGGCACCAGGGCCAGTGCGAGGACGGCGAGCCGGGGGAGCGTGCCGGAGGTGATCCGGCGCAGCTCGTTGAAGGCCATGCGAAGGGCGCTCATGCGGTGATCTCCATCTTGGTGTCGTTGTCCTCACCAAGGCGCGCGTGCGGGAGGTCGAGGATGTGAGCGGAGGAGTTCGAGCACAGGGCGACCACGGACCGTTCGGGGGTCACGTGGTTGTGCGCCAAGGCGAACCACTCGCGCGGGTTGGGGTGGTAGCGGTCGGGGCAGTCGAGGACCAGCGCCGTCACGCCGGGACGGGCGGCGGCCAGCTCCAGCAGCACGGCGCACCGGGTCTGGGGCGGCACGAGCTCGAACCGCACGGACGCGTGCTCGTCGGCCGCGTGCTCGACCAGCCAGTCGTGCACGGCCTTCTTGCCCGAGGGCATGCCGTTCATCGCGAGCTCCTCGCCGACGACGGCGGCCAGCGTCAGCGACTCCTCCGGCTCGTTCACCTCGGGGGCGTCGACCAGGACGACCTGCTTGCGCAACGTGCGCGCGTCCGGCGAGACGGTGCCGGTGGACGGCTTCATGCGGCCGGACAGCAGCAGCGCGAGGGCCGTGTGCCCGGTTCCGGGGTCGCCCGCGACCAGCGTCAGCTCGCCCGGCTTCACGGTCAGCGAAGTCGGCCGGAGCAGGGGACCATGGGCCCCGTTGACGCCTGCGCGACTTGCGTGGATCTCCACGGCTTTGCCTTCCCTTTAAACTGACCGGTCAGTACAAATTCTCGCGCAGTCTGCTCCCGCTGGCAACTCGGACATGGAGCGCGGCTACGACATTCAGCGCAGAGCCGACGCCGGGCGGACCTCCCAGACGGTCCACAGCGGGCGGTAGCCCTGGCGCGGCCAGAAGACGCTGCTCAGCGGGTTCGGCGGGTTGTAGTAGAGATATGTGCCGACCGTGCCCATGCGGTGCAGCTCCTGGTGGGCGTGCGCGACGAGCTGCCGGCCGACGCCGGTGCCGCGGGCGCCGGGCAGCACCGAGACGCAGTTCACATAGCCCCAGCGGCCGCGGGGCAGCCGGTGCGCCGCGGCCGTGCCCGGCTCGGACGACACGATCGCGCACTCGGCGAGCCCCACCGCGATGCCGTCGCGCTCGGCCAGCCAGATCGGGCTCGCGCCGGCGAGGCGCTCGGCGAGCGCGCGGCGCTTGAGGGCGGGCGCCTCCGGCCGCACGATCGTGGAGCCGACCAGCGACGAGTACTCCAGCTCCGCCAGCGACAACGCCAGGACGCTCTCCAGGTCGTTCGGCGTGGCGCGGCGGATCGTGAGCGTGCGCGGGACGTGCGGGTGGGGCGTGCGCAGCCGGACGCCGAGCACGGACAGCGGGACCAGGCCGTGGTCGAGGAACGCGCGCGCTGCGACCGTGTCGCGGCTCGGCCAGTGCACGACGCACGCCGTGTCCTCGCCGACCTCGTCCGCGTCGAGGTGCCGGCGGAAGCGGGTCAGCAACGCGTCCATGCCCTGGCCGGTGCCGATCAACGGCACCAGCTCCCACACCTCGGCCGCCGACCACAGCCGGGTCGTGGAGTGCGGCCCGAACGACTCGTGGCAGATCACCCCGGCCACGCGGGTGCCGTCGGCGAGGGCGGCGGTGACGACGTGGCCGTCGCGGGGCGGCTCGGCGGCAGGGGGCAGCAGCGGGTCCAGCGCGGCGAAGCGTGCTGACTGGGCCGCCACGAGTCCGCGTGCCGCGCTCATGGACCGGAGACTACGACGTCAGGCGGGTGCGGAAGATCGCGGTGCCGGGGAAGAGCCGGCCCCGCAGCGGGCTCCACTGACCCCAGTTGCGGGTGTGCCCCTCCGGCCACTCCGGCTCGACGAGGTCCTCCAGCACGAAGCCGGTGGCCGTGAGCGCCCTGACGTAGTCGCCGAGCGTGCGGTGGTGCTCGACGTAGGTGGCCTGGCCGCCGGCGTCGACCTCCACGTACGGGGTGCGGTCGAAGTACGACCCGACGACGGTGAGACCGAGCGGGCCGGGGTCGTCCGGGAAAATCCACCGCATCGGGTGGTTCACCGCGAACACCCACCGCCCGCCGGGCCGCAGCACGCGGGCCACCTCGGCGAAGACCTGCCGGACGTCCGCCACGAACGGCACGGCGCCGAACGCCGAGCAGGCGGCGTCGAAGATGCCGCCCGCGAACGGCAGCTGGTCGGCGCTGGCCTGCACGAGCGGCACCTGGATGCCGGTCCTGTCGTTGTTCTCCCGCGCGTGCCGGAGCATGCCCTCGGAGATGTCGAGCGCGGTGACGTCGGCGCCGCGGGCCTTGAGCCAGCGGGCGCACGGGGCACTGCCGCTGCCCACCTCCAGGATGCGCTGACCTGCGACTTCACCCAGGAAGCCGACGTTGTCCTCGCGCAGGCCCTCCGGGCACCAGACGAAGTCCGCCGCGCCCAGGAAGTCGCCGTGCGTGTCGTGGTAGGAGTCGGCGTCCGCGTCCCACCAGATGCGGTTCGCCGCGCGTGACTCGGCGGCGTCGGCACCGCGCTTGACGGGGCCGGCCGTGCCGAGCGCTCGTTCCGCGCTCGCGTGCTGGTTGGACACACTGCTCCTTCACGTGGGGCCTGGTTTGCTTGCGCGTCTTGCAGCCGCGTACGATATCGCGTGCGTAGTGGGTTAGTGCTGCCCATGATCCAAAACGGTCGGGGATTCCAGGTCGCTGCGACGCTGCGCGCGCACCACTACCACTCATTAATGCCAATCCGTACCGGAGCCACCTACCTAATGTCCACCGACACCACCACCGCCCCCGTTGCCGCTGCGCCCAAGCAGGTCGCGATCAACGACATCGGGACGGAGGAGGACTTCCTCGCTGCTATCGACAAGACGATCAAGTACTTCAACGATGGCGACATCGTTGAGGGCACGATCGTCAAGGTCGACCGGGACGAGGTCCTGCTCGACATCGGCTACAAGACCGAGGGCGTCATCCCCTCGCGCGAACTGTCGATCAAGCACGACGTCGACCCCAACGAGGTCGTCAAGGTCGGTGACGAGGTCGAGGCACTTGTTCTCCAGAAGGAGGACAAGGAAGGCCGTCTGATCCTCTCCAAGAAGCGCGCCCAGTACGAGCGCGCGTGGGGCACCATCGAGGCCCTCAAGGAGAAGGACGAGCCCGTCAAGGGCACGGTCATCGAGGTCGTCAAGGGTGGCCTCATCCTCGACATCGGTCTCCGCGGCTTCCTCCCCGCCTCGCTCGTCGAGATGCGTCGCGTCCGCGACCTCCAGCCGTACGTCGGCCGTGAGCTCGAGGCGAAGATCATCGAGCTGGACAAGAACCGCAACAACGTGGTCCTGTCCCGCCGCGCCTGGCTTGAGCAGACCCAGTCCGAGGTCCGCAGCGAGTTCCTCAACCAGCTGCAGAAGGGCCAGGTCCGCAAGGGCGTCGTGTCCTCGATCGTCAACTTCGGTGCCTTCGTGGACCTGGGTGGCGTCGACGGTCTCGTGCACGTCTCGGAGCTGTCCTGGAAGCACATCGACCACCCGTCCGAGGTCGTCGAGGTCGGCCAGGAGGTCACGGTCGAGGTCCTCGACGTCGACATGGAGCGCGAGCGCGTCTCCCTGTCGCTGAAGGCGACCCAGGAAGACCCGTGGCGCCAGTTCGCCCGGACCCACGCGATCGGCCAGATCGTGCCGGGCAAGGTCACCAAGCTGGTTCCGTTCGGTGCGTTCGTCCGCGTGGACGAGGGCATCGAGGGCCTGGTCCACATCTCCGAGCTGGCCGAGCGCCACGTGGAGATCCCGGAGCAGGTCGTCCAGGTCGGCGACGACGTCATGGTCAAGGTCATCGACATCGACCTGGACCGCCGTCGCATCTCGCTGTCGCTCAAGCAGGCCAACGAGGGCTTCACGGTCGACACCGAGTTCGACCCGACCCAGTACGGCATGGCCGCCGAGTACGACGACCAGGGCAACTACATCTACCCCGAGGGCTTCGACCCGGAGACCCAGGAGTGGCAGGACGGCTTCGACAAGCAGCGTGAGGAGTGGGAGCGCCAGTACGCCGAGGCGCACACTCGTTACGAGGCCCACATGAAGCAGATCCGCAAGGCCGCCGAGGCCGAGGAAGAGGCGTCGGCCGAGGGTGCGGGCAACTACACCTCGGGTGGCGACGCTCCTTCGACCTCCGTCGGCGCGCCGGCCCAGTCCGGTGGCACGCTTGCTTCCGACGAGCAGCTCGCGGCGCTCCGCGAGAAGCTGTCGGGCGGCATGTGAGCTCGCTCCAGCTCCTTCGGTAGCTGACTGACGAAGGCCCCCGCACTCCGGTGCGGGGGCCTTCGCCGTTCTCCGCCCCGCATGCACCGCGTGACATGCGTGGGTCGCACCGCCCGGATGGGGCCGAGTCACTAGCTCGACCTGGTGAAGTGCCCTCGCGACACCCGTTCACGCTGTGGTGGAGGGCTGAGTCCGTTGTGTAGGTTGACAAACCTATGCGCGGGATACGTTTCTTCATGGCACTCGGCGCGGTGGCGCTCACCGCCGCCTGCTCGACCACGGCCCCGCAGAGCCAGGCGCCGCCGCCGCAGATCCCGAAGATCACCCCGCAGACCTCGGCGTCGAGGGCCGCGGCGATGGTCGACCGCCCGACGCTGCCCGACGACTGCGACCTCGTGGTCGACGCGGACGCGATGAACGCGGTCCTCGGCCAGCAGCTGCCGGGCGAACCGCGGATCATCATCGGCGTCAAGGAACCGGGCATCGGGCGCACCGGCAAGATCGACTGCTACTACGGCATCCCGCCCAAGCAGGAGCTGACCGCAGCGAAGATCGTGATCGGGCTGTCGACCTACACCGACGAGCTCACGGCCCGCACGCGGGTCTCGGAGAGCGTCGAGGGGGAACGGCAGAACGGCGCGAAGATCACCGAGGTCGACGTCGGCAAGCAGAAGGGCACCCTGATCGAGGGCAAGGACGAGCAGCTGGTCATCGGCTCGCTGGGCAAGTCGACGTTCGTCGTGCGGTCGTGGAACAACTTCGTGCCGCAGCAGAACCTCACGAAGATCCTGACGACGCTCGCCCAGCAGGCGATGACGCCGCCGGTGTAGGCGTGCGGCTACCCTGACCGGCATGCTCAGGGTGGGGTTGACCGGGGGGATCGGGTCCGGCAAGTCGACGGTCGCGCGGCTGCTCGCGGACCGCGGCGCCACGATCATCGACGCGGACCGGCTCGCACGCGAGGTGCTGGAGCCGGGCACCGACGGCCTCGGGGAGGTCGTGGCGGCGTTCGGCGACGACGTCCTCAACGCGGACGGCACGCTGAACCGCGCGGCGCTGGCGGCCAAGGCGTTCGCGACGGAGGAGGCGCGGCAGACCCTCAACGGGATCACGCACCCGCGGATCGGCCGGCTCACGGCGGAGCGCATGGCGGCCGCGCCCGAGGACGGCGTCGTCGTGCACGACATCCCGTTGCTGGTGGAACGAGACATGGCGGCCGCCTACCACCTGGTGGTCGTGGTCCACGCGGACGCCGCGACGCGGCTGCACCGGCTCGTCACCAGCCGGGGCATGGCCGAGGCCGACGCACGGCAGCGGATCGCCGCGCAGGCCACCGACGAGCAGCGGCGGGCCGTCGCGGACGTGTGGCTGGACAACTCGGGCGAGGTCCCGGACGTGACCGCGCTGTGGGACCGGCTCGTGGGGTTCGAGAAGAACGTGCGCACGCGGACGTACGCGTCGGGGCGGCCGGTCGTGGTGCCCTACGACGAGCGCTGGCCGGCGCAGGCGAAGCGGGTGGCGCGGCGGATCAGCCTCGCCGCGGGCGGGCGGCACGTCGAGCACATCGGCTCGACCAGCGTTCCCGGGCTCGCCGCGAAGGACGTGCTGGACTTCCAGCTCGCCGTCGAGGACATGGGGACCGCCGACGACCTGCGGGAAGCGCTGGCGCAGGCCGGGTTCCCGTATGTCGGCCCCTACGAGGACACGCCGCGCGGCGACGACGGGTTCTGGGACAAGCGGCTGCACGCGGGAGCGGATCCGGGGCGGCGGGTGAACCTGCACCTGCGGGTTCCCGGCGCGGCCAACTGGCAGTGGGCGGTGGACTTCCGCGACTGGCTGCGGCACGACGCGCAGGCGCGCGAGGAGTACGCGAACGTCAAGCTCGAACTGTCCCGGCGGTTCGCGGCCGACGGCGACGGGTTCGCCTACGGTGACGCGAAGGAGCCGTTCATGGAGGCGGCGGTGGAGCGGATCAAGGCCTACAGGGGCGGCCAGGCGTCGTAGATGCCGTGCCACGTCAGCCAGGAGGTGAGGTTGTGGTTGACGTCGCTGAGCTCTTCGAGGGTGCGGTGGACCGTGCGCAGCGCCTGGTCGGCGTCGCCGGGCAGCAGCACGCGGCCCGCGACGGCGGCGGCGAACTCCTCGCTGCGGACGATGCGGGCGGTCGTGCCACCGGGCACGGCCAGGCCCAGCAGCAGGTCCGTGGTCTGCCAGTGGCGGTGGTCGCGTTCGACGCGGACGGCGGTCAGCACGCTCGGGCCGCTGCGCGCGTGCCGGGACCGCGGCTGGAAGGTCGTGAGCCGCACGCCCAGCTCCGGCAGCAGCCAGGTCACCTCGGAGTCGGAGAACGGGTCCTCCGGTGTGGGGTGCTCGATCCGCAGACCCCAGCGCTCCACGTGGCACGAACTGAGGTGCCGCATCCCGCCGGACGAGTAGCTGCGGACGCCCGAAATGGTGTCGACCGTGTCGACCAGCTGAGGTGTAGTGACCGCTCCCACGACGCCGAGGGTAGTCAAATATGTGCTCCCGGTTACACGCCAGATCGATTTGTTACGTCACGGTCAGATGACGAACACACTCTGTGTATCAACGCCACGTCGTAGGACAACCCGAATAGGTGAGCCACCGCACCACATCGTGACCGTGCGCTGAAATGCCGGACAGGGCCGTGTAAGTGGTCTCCAACGCCCACTGCGCGCGTTGCGCGGAGATCAGGTCGTGCTGCACAGCGGTGATCAACTCGTCCGTGTCGAGCACCGTCGTGCTGCGGCCCGTGCGGACGATCAGGTCCAGGTACAGGTCGGTCGTCTTCCACACGCTGCCGATCCCGGAGATCTCCACGACGTCGACGTAGAAGTCGAAGTCGAGCTCGTGGCCGCGGTGCCAGGACTGGCGCGTGACCCGCAGGTTGAGCTTGGGCAGGAACCAGCTCTCGAAGTGGCTGATCTTCGGGTGCCCGGCGAGCGGCCGGAACATGTAGAGGCCCGCCGGTGTGAGGCGGAACTCGTCGACGCTCCTCAGCTGTCCTTTTGGGTCGGTGTTGCTCTTGGCGTCCAGGTCGAAGTACTCGATCTTCGGCGGATGGATGTGTGCCACGTCCGCGATACTGCCACCAGATTCGTCACCGGCCACTTAGGATGCCGCGCATGTTCGGGATCATCCGCCCCTGCCGCAACAGGATGAGCGCTGAGCTGCGGTCCTCGTGGCTCGCGCACCTGTGCGGGATGTGCCTGTCGTTGCGCGACGAGCACGGTCATCTGTCACGCCTGGTCACCAACTACGACGGGCTGATGATCTCGGCCGTCGTGGAGGCGCAGACGGGCCTGTCGCGCCGGTCGGCGGGACCGTGCGCGTTGCGCGGCATGAAGTCGGCGGACGTGGCCATCGGTGCCGGGGCGCGCCTCGCGGCGTCGGTGTCGCTGGTGCTGGCGTCGTTGAAGATCCACGACCACGTGGACGACGGCGACGGGCTGGCCGGACGCGTCGGCTGGGCGGGCCGCGCGGTCGCGCAGCGCTGGGCGGCCAAGGGCATCGGCACGGCTGCCGACCTGGGCTTCGACGCGTCGGTCATGGTCGACTCGGTGCGCCGGCAGACGCTCGTCGAAGCGGCCGCGGGCCTGGGCAGCTCGGTGCTGGTGGTGACCGAGCCGACCGAGACCGCGACCGGGTTCGCGGTGGCGCAGACGGCCGTCATCGCGGGCCGGCCGGGCAACGTGGAGCCGCTGCGCGAGGTCGGGCGGCTGTTCGGGCGGGTCGCGCACCTGATCGACGCCGCGGAGGACCTGGAGGAGGACCGCGCCGCGGGGGCGTGGAACCCGCTGCTGGCCACCGGCACGTCGGTGCAGGAGGCCCACCGGCTGTGCCTGGACGCGGTCGCGGGCATCCGGCTCGCGCTGGCCGAGGTCGAGTTCGCGGACGGGCGGCTGGTGCACAAGCTGCTGGTGCACGAGCTGGAGGAGTCGGTCGTCCGGGTGTTCGGCAAGCGGCAGAAGCACCAGTACCCGCCGGGCAAGCCGCGCTGGTCCGAGCCGGGCAGCGGCCTGTGGGCGTACCCGAGGCTGAACTGGCAGCCACGGCCGCGCGGATGCGTCACGGGGTGTGGCGCGTTCCTCTACATGTGCGGCACCTGCCAGTTCTGCTGCCGCGACCCGTTCCCCGGACCGTGGAGCGACAAGCGCCGCGACGGCTGCGACCCGGGTCCCGACTGCGGCCCGAACTGCGACTGCGACTGCAACTGCTGCCCCTGCGACTAGCCGTTCGCCGGGGGCTCTGACCAGCGACGATCGGAAATTGTCAGACCCCCGGCGTAACGTTCTCCCCGTGGCATTCGCAACCGAGCTTCCGCCAGAGGAGAGCACCGTCAAGGCGCACTCCGAGCACCGTCCCGTCGGCGACATCACCCGGACCGGCGGGCAGTTCCGCGTGGTCAGCGACTACGTACCGGCAGGCGACCAGCCGGCGGCCATCGCCGATCTGGAGCGGCGCGTGCGCGCGGGCGAGCGGGACGTCGTGCTGCTCGGCGCCACGGGCACCGGCAAGTCGGCGACCACGGCGTGGCTGGTCGAGCGGCTGCAGCGCCCGACGCTGGTCATGGCGCCGAACAAGACGCTGGCCGCGCAGCTGGCCAACGAGCTGAAGGAGCTCTTCCCGAACAACGCGGTGGAGTACTTCGTCAGCTACTACGACTACTACCAGCCTGAGGCGTACATCCCGCAGACGGACACGTACATCGAGAAGGACTCCTCGATCAACGAGGACGTCGAGCGGCTGCGGCACTCCGCCACCATGTCGCTGCTGACCCGGCGCGACGTCATCGTGGTCGCCTCCGTCTCGTGCATCTACGGCCTCGGCACCCCGCAGTCCTACCTCGACCGCTCCATCCCGCTGGAGGCCGGCGCCGAGGTCGACCGCGACCAGTTCCTGCGTGCCCTGGTCGACGTGCAGTACACGCGCAACGACATGTCGTTCACCCGCGGCACCTTCCGCGTGCGGGGCGACACGGTCGAGATCATCCCGTCCTACGAGGAGCTCGCCGTCCGCGTCGAGTTCTTCGGCGACGAGATCGACAAGCTCTACTACCTGCACCCGCTGACCGGCGACATCGTCCGCGAGGTGCAGGACCTGCGGATCTTCCCGGCCACCCACTACGTGGCGGGCCCGGAGCGCATGGAGCGCGCCATCCGCGACATCGAGGCCGAGCTGGAGACGACGCTGGCCCAGATGGAACGGCAGGGCAAGCTCCTGGAGGCGCAGCGCCTGCGCATGCGGACCCAGTACGACATCGAGATGATGCGCCAGGTCGGCTTCTGCAACGGCATCGAGAACTACTCGCGCCACATCGACGGCCGTGCCGCCGGCACCGCCCCGGCCACGCTGCTCGACTACTTCCCCGACGACTTCCTGATGGTCATCGACGAGTCGCACGTGACCGTCCCGCAGATCGGCGGCATGTACGAGGGCGACGCGTCCCGCAAGCGCAACCTCGTCGAGCACGGCTTCCGCCTGCCGTCCGCACTGGACAACCGCCCGCTGACCTGGGAGGAGTTCGCGGACCGCATCGGCCAGGTCGTGTACCTGTCCGCGACGCCGGGCCCGTACGAGATGGGCCAGGCCGGCGGCGAGTTCGTCGAGCAGGTCATCCGCCCGACCGGCCTGGTCGACCCCGAGGTGGTCGTGAAGCCCACCGAGGGCCAGATCGACGACCTGGTCCACTCGATCCGCGAGCGGGCGGAACGCGACGAGCGCGTCCTGGTCACCACGCTGACCAAGAAGATGGCCGAGGACCTGACGGACTACCTGCTGGAGCTCGGCATCCGGGTCCGCTACCTGCACTCCGAGGTCGACACCCTGCGCCGCGTCGAGCTGCTGCGCCAGCTGCGTCTCGGCGAGTACGACGTGCTGATCGGCATCAACCTGCTCCGCGAGGGCCTCGACCTGCCCGAGGTGTCGCTGGTCGCGATCCTCGACGCGGACAAGGAAGGCTTCCTGCGCTCCGGCACGTCGCTGGTGCAGACGATCGGCCGCGCGGCCCGCAACGTGTCGGGCGAGGTCCACATGTACGCGGACCGGATCACCGACTCGATGCGGCACGCCATCGACGAGACGAACCGCCGCCGCGCCAAGCAGATCGCCTACAACGAGGAACGCGGCATCGACCCGCAGCCGCTGCGCAAGAAGATCACGGACATCCTGGAGGCCGTGTACTCCGAGGTGGACGACGAGGTGCCGGTCGGCGGGTCCGGTCGCAACCAGTCGCGGGGCAAGCGGGCCACCGGTGAAGGCGGGCGGTCGGCCGGGGTGCTGCAGTCGCACGAGCGGGCCGGGATGGCGCGGTCGGAGCTGGCGGATCTGGTGCAGCAGTTGACGGATCAGATGATGAACGCGGCGCGGGATCTGCAGTTCGAGCTGGCGGCGCGGTTGAGGGATGAGGTCCAGGACCTGAAGAAGGAGTTGAGGGGGATGGACGCGGCGGGGGTGAAGTAGACGGCGGTTGCGTTGCGGGGCGGGTTTGGTCCCTGCGTCTGTTGCCTTGGCGCAGGGGTTGGGTTGCGTCCGTTGTCTGTCACCTTGACACCGGGGTTGCTCAGGCACGTGAGCGATCACCTTGGGTGGGTGGTCTTGCAGGCAGGGACGACGTTCGGGGTTCATCGCCGCTTCGCGACGATAGCGATTGGGGCTTGACTTCGAGCCTCTAGCGGGGCGATGAGTCGGGGGCGATGAGTCGGCCTCAAAAGGCCGGGCGTAAAGAGCCCGGCCGATCCGGAACCAGGGTATCGCCCCGCCCTCAAAGTCAAGCCCCAATCGCAAGACCACGGGCTTGATACCGCTACCGATCGAGGGAAGGTAGATACGCCTCGCTTCGCTCGATAGGCGTCCAACTGCCTGAAGTCCGGGCGGAACGTCTCGCTTCGCTCGATAGGGCTTGCCTGAGGCCTGCTGTCTTGCTGTCGTGTCGCTGAGATGGGCTGCCTGTGCGTCTGTCCATTGTGGACTGAGTATCTCGGGGTGTTGCTCATCGTGAGGTTGGCGGATGCGGTGGGTGACCTCTGGGGTCGGATGCCGATCTGGTTCGCCGCGTAAATCGCCCTCTGGGGTGAGATGTCGGCTGACAACACCCATTGCGGCGTGGGACGGCCATGATCTCCCGGTGGACGTCGAGACCCACCTCGCCGCGGTGGAGCAGGCGCTGATCGCTATGCGGCGCAGCCAGTCACGCAGGGCGCTCGCCGAGTTGGCCGTACCGGCCTTCGAGGTGCTGGACGTGATCGAGGCGGCGGAGCGGAGTGGAGTGCAGGCAACGGTTTCCGGGGTGGCGGCCGCGTTGCACGTCGATCAGCCCCGGGCCAGCAAGCTCGTCACCAGTGCGGTTGACGCCGGGTTGGTGGCGCGGGTTGCGGACAAGGCGGATGGGCGGCGGGTGTTGCTCGTGCGCACGCCTCGGGGGCGGGCTACCAGTGCCGAGTTGCACCGGGCGCGGCAGGCAGCGTGTGCGGCGGCGATGGCGGACTGGACTGATGAGGAACGGGTGGCGTTCGCCGGGTTGCTGACGCGTTTCGTCGCGGTCTTCGGCGCGCGATAATCACGTCGTGACGATGGACGAGCTGATCGCCTACTGCGCCGCCAAGCCCGGCGCGGAGGAGACGTACCCGTGGGGTGAGGCCGAGCTCGTCTGCAAGGTGGGCGGCAAGGCGTTCGCGTTCATCGGGCTCGACGTCAACACCGTCGGGCTCAAGTGTGGTGCCGATGCCGAGGGTGCGGCGGTGTGGCGGGAGCGCTTTCCCGAGGACATCACGGCCAGCGGCTACATCGGGCGGTACGGGTGGAACACCATCGCGCTCAAGGGAGCGGTGCCCGACGACGACCTGCTGGAGCTGGTGGACGTGTCCTACGAGGCCGTCGTCGCACGGTTGCCGAAGCGCAAGCGGCCGGACTAGAAGTCCGTTGCGCCACGGGGTTCCGGTTGCAGGATGCCGAAGATGTTGCCCTCGGTGTCCCGGTAGTACGCGAGAAGGCCGACGCCGGGCACCTTGTCCTTGGGCAGTGCGACCGTGCCGCCGTTGACCTCGATGGCCGCGATCGTGGCGTCGACGTCGATCACGCTGGTGGTCATCACGTAGCCGCTGACGGGTGCGTCGGGGGCCGGGTCGGGGCCGCGGCGCGGCAGCAGGCCGCCGTTCACGCCGGGCTGGTCGTCGTCGCCGGTGGTGATGGTCCAGTAGGGGATGTCGCCCCACTGTTCGATCTTCCAGCCGAAGACGGCCGAGTAGAAGGTCCTCGCCCGCTCGGGATCTGCGGCGTGGATCTCGAAGTGCACAGGACGTGACATGCCAGGGCACGCTACTCCGGACAGTGGTTGTCCGCATTCGGTTCTACGGTTGCGTCATGGCAATCGGAATTCAGGTGACGATGGACGCGGCGGACCCGGCGAAGCTGGCGGAGTTCTGGGCGGAGGCCCTCGGCTACGTGGTGCAGCCGCCGCCTCCCGGGTTCGACACCTGGGACGCTTTCGCTGAGGCGAACAACATCCCGCCGGAGCGGCGCAACGATTACTCGGCGATCGTCGACCCGGACGGCGCGGGGCCGCGGTTCTTCTTCCAGCGCGTGCCGGAGGGCAAGACGGCCAAGAACCGCGTCCACCTCGACGTGAACGCGGGTCTTGAGGCCGTCGAGCGGCTCGTTGCCCTGGGGGCCACCAAGGTCGAGGAGTTCGACCAGGGCCGGATGGGGCACTGGGTCGTCATGCTCGACCCGGAGGGCAACGAGTTCTGCCTGCAGGGCAAGCACTAGCTGGTGATGTCCCTGGTGACGAACCGGCGCGCCGCGAGCAACGTGAACACGCCGCCGTAGACGAGCGCGGAGAACACGCCGCGGGTCATCTCCGACCAGTCCACATCGGTCGAGAGCAGGTCGGCCCACGCCATCGCGTAGTGCGTCGGCAGGTAGTTGCGCAGGTCCCCGAGCGGTTCGATCTGGTCGAGGATCTGCGACAGGATCGACACGAGCACCGTGCCACCGACCGCGCCCAGCGGCGCGTCGGTGGACACGGACAGGAACAGCGCCAGGCCCGCCACCCAGAACAGGTTGATCGCGATGTAGCAGACCGCGAGCCCCATGCCGAGCACGCCGTCGGCGAACGGCGCCGCCTCACCGGTCGGGCTCACCACCTCGCCCGCGCCGTACCAGAGGACACCGACGCCCAGTGCGACCGCCGGCAGCAGCGCGAGGGCGAAGACGCTCAGGATGCCGCTGCTGAGGGCTTTCTGGCGCAGCAGCCGGTGCCGCGGGATCGGTGCGGCCAGCAGGTACTTGAGGCTCGACCACGACGACTCGGACGCGATCGTGTCGCCGAAGAACAGCGCCACGATCATCGGCAGCAGGAAGCTGCCGCTCACGAACAGCGTGAGCACCACGAAGTTGATGCCGCTGGCCGTGGCGAGGTCGACGAAGCCGCCGGAGCGGCGGTTCTGGCTCTCGCCGAGCTCGAAGCTCAGCGCCAGGATGAACGGCAGCAGCACCAGGAAGCCCAGCACGAGCTGGGTGCGGCGGCGCTTGAGCTGGCGTTGCAGCTCCACGCTGATCCGCAGGGTCCTGCGGGCCCGGTAGCCCCGTGAGGAGCCGTCTTCGGCCACCTCGGTGTGCTGCCCGGCAGCGGCCTCGGTGAGGTCGCTGATCGCTCCGGGGTCGGTGTGGACGCCGTTCTCGCTCACCGGTCCACCTCCTCGTGCCCACCGGGCTGGTCGGTGCCGGCCGGGGTCTGCTGGCCGGGCTGGTCGTTGCCCGACAGGGCCCGCGCGCAGGGCTGGTCGGTGGCGGCCGTGGTCCGCCCACCGGGCTGGTCGCTGCCAGCTGGGGCCTGTGCGCCGGGCTGCTCGGTGCCGGCCGCGGCCCGCGCGCCGAAATTGTCGGTGTCAGCTGGGATAATTGAGTCAAGGGGACCCCCTTCGCGCGCGAGCGACGTGCGCTCGCACGAGGAGGGGACGCCTGCGGGAGCGTGCGGTCCGGACGCCGTGCGACTCGGGGTGGCGTTCGCGCCCGGCCGGGAGCGGTTGGCGCTGGCGAGTGAACGTGCGCTCGTGCCGGTGCCGGAGACCAGCCTGGTGCGGGTGCGGCTCGCCAGTGGGCGTTCGGGGGTCATACGGCACGCTCCTGCTCGTCGGCGGTCTCGGTGAGGTCGCCGGCCACGTCGAGACCGGCCGCGTTGACACGGGCCGTATGGAGACCGACCGCGTCGAGACCGGCCGCGTTGAGACGGGCCGTATCGAGACCGACCGCGTCGAGACCGGCCACGTCGAGACCGGCTGCGTCGAGACCGACCGCGTCGAGACCGGCTTCGGCCAGCACCTCGAGCGAGGCCGGGTCCGGGGCGTCTGCCGTGGCGGACGCCGCTGCCATCAGGAAGTCATTCACCGACCAGCTCCAGGAACGCGTCTTCCAGCCTGCGCCGCGGACCCGCCTGGTCCACGGCCACACCGGCGGCCACCAGGGCCGACAGTGCCGCCGAGCGCGGGACGCCGTTCATCGACGCGTGCACGGCGTCCTCGTCCACGTGCACGTCGTGCACGCCTTCGAGGTCACGCAGCACCTCCGCCGCCTTCTCCGGGGCGTCGACGCGGAACGTCGCCTCGCCGCCGCCCGCCGCGATGTCGGCCACCTCGCCCGCGGCGACCAGCTGGCCCTTGTGCATCACGACCACGTGCGAACAGGTCTGCTCGACCTCGGCCAGCAGGTGCGACGACACCACGACGGTGCGGCCGGCCGCGGCGTAACGGCGCAGGACCTCGCGCATCTGGTGGATCTGGGGCGGGTCGAGACCGTTGGTGGGTTCGTCGAGGATCAGCAGGTCCGGAAGGCCCAGCATCGCCTGGGCGATCGCGAGGCGCTGCCGCATGCCCTGGCTGTAGGTGCGGGTGCGGCGGTGCACGGCGTTGCCGAGGCCCGCGATCTCCAGCGCCTCCTCGACGTGCGCCTCCGCCGCCGGACGACCGGTGGCCGCCCAGTACAGGCGCAGGTTCTCCGCGCCGGACAGGTGTGGCAGGAAGCCGGAACCCTCCACGAACGAGCCGATCCGCGACAGCACGGGCGCACCCGGCGTCACCTTGTGCCCGAAGACCCGGATGTGTCCCTCGGTCGGGTGAATCAGGCCCATCACCATGCGCAGCGTCGTGGTCTTGCCGGCGCCGTTGGGGCCGAGCAGGCCGAGCACCTGGCCGTGCTCCACGCGGAACGACAGGTCCTTCACGGCCGTGAGCCCGCCGGGGTAGGACTTGGTGAGGTTCGAGATCACCAGCGGCACCTCGGCCAGCTCCGGGTCCGAGTCGTGCGCGAGGCGGCGGCGGAACAGCGCGATCACACCGGCGCCGATGAGCACCAGCAGGGTGATCACGATGCCCCACAGCGCGCCCACCGGGAACCCGGTCGTCACGTTGCGGCCGGGCACCACCGGCACCGAGATCGAGTCGTCGGCCAGCGAGATGCGGTACGCGGCGGGCTGCTCGGCGTTCGCGAACGCCTGGTCCGTCGTCGAGACGACCAGCGCGAGCTTGTGGTCGCTCTCGACCGGGCGCACGGCGGGCGGCAGCGTCACCGTCACCTCGGCGGCCGAACCGTCCGGCGGCAGCGCCACGCGGAACGGCGCCACGGCCGAGCCGGGCAGCACCCGCGTGCCGTCCTTCGAGACGTCGTAGAGCTTCGCGAACAGGATCGCCTCGCCGCTGTTCTGGTCGGCGCGCGCGACCCGCAGCCGGACCGTGGACGACCCGGTCAGCAGCAGCTGCGAGGTCAGGGCGTCGGACTGGAACAGTGCCGCCTGGCCGGGGAGGTCGAGCGAGAGCCGCGACGAGATCGCCGACGACCGCGACAGCGCCGAACCGAGGCCCGGCAGGTTCGAGATCGCCGCCGGGTTGCCGCCCGCCGGGTTCACCGCGACCTGCTCGCGGCCGCTGAGCTTCACCGACCGGCGCTCTGCGGTGGAACCGGCGGCCAGACCGGGGTAGGCGGGGGCGACGACCGTGCGCAGCGACGGCGTGCCGGACGAGCGGAACGCGCCCTGCACCTGGTACTCGAAGCCGGTGCCGGGGTCGGTGCCCTTGCCCTGCAGGTGGAACACCATCCAGTCGGCGATCTCCCCGCGCAGCGCGGTGCCGGGGTTGCCGCCGTCGTGGCCGCCCGCGTACCAGACCGTCTTCACCTTGCCGCCCGCCGCGGTGATCTGGCGTGCGGTGGCGTCGGACTGGTCGAGGCCGAAGAGCGTGTCCTGCTCGCCCTGCACCAGCATGGTCGGCTGGGTGATCTTGCCGGTCACCTCGACCGGCGAGGAGCGGCGCAGCAGGTCGAGCGTCTGCTGCGAGGCCTTGCCCGTCGTCGCGACCTCCGTGTAGGCGGTGCAGACGGCGGGGGTGAAGCGGCCGCAGGCACCCAGCGACGGTGTGGGCGGCGGCTGTGAGCCCGCGCCCGAGCTGCCGCCCGGCTGCTGCTGCGGCTGAGCCGGGGCCTGGTTCGACTCGGTCTCTCCGGCCTCCGGCGCGTCACCCGTGGGGGAGGCGAGGTCGATCGACGTCATGCCCGCGGAGAAGAAGATGCCCGCCCACGACCGCTTGAAGACGCCGTTCTCGCCGAACGAGTTCGCGGCGGGCGTGGCGTCCGAGCGCGGCTGGTCCGACGCGGAGTTCGGCAGCAGCGCCTGCGCGAGGTCGTTGTAGGTGATGACCGGCACGAGCGTGTCGACGCGCTTGTCGGTGCCGGCGAGCAGCAACGACAGCGCTCCGCCGTAGGAGGCACCGGTCACGCCCACGCGCGGGTCGCCGCCGGAGTCCTTCTGCACCTCGTCGCGGGTGGCGAGGAAGTCGACCAGCTTCTGCGCGTCGCGGACCTCGCGGTCGAGCGAGTTCAACGCGATCTGGCCGGTGCTGCGGCCGAAACCGCGCGCGGACCAGGTCAGCACGACGAAGCCGCGCCGGGCGAACTCCTCCGCCTGCGTGTGCACGCTGCGCAGGCTGCCGCCGAAACCGTGCGCGAGCATGATCGCGGGCGCGGGCGTCTGCTGGGGGAGGTAAAGACGCGTCTCGATCGTCACCGTCTGAGTGCTGTCAGGGCTCTCGGGCGCGTCGATGTTCGCTTCTTTGTACTGCACGGGCGCGGGGTCGTCCCCTGATCTGGTGAAGAAGAAGCCACCGGCCACGAGGGCCGCGACGACGATCAGAGCGGGAACGGACCACCTGCCGCGAATGCGGGAGAGGCGGGACACAGCGACGACGATATGCGAGTTCTGCTGAGAACGGCTGGTCGGGATCCGGTGCCGGTCTCAGCGAGAGTCGATCTTCAGCCGTCCTTCAGGTTCCCTCCGGTACGCCACGGAACGTATTCCCCTGACGCCTGTTCGCGTGGGTCTACTCACCCTGTGTGGCGCTAACCGCCCTTCGTGCCGCACAATATTGGCGCAGCATGGAGGGGAGTACTCCCTAAGCGGCGGTGTCGTCAGTACGGAGTCCAGCGTCGGGCTCCCGGTGCCGTCGGTCGTTCGAGAGATCATCTCGGCGGCGGAGGAGACCTCCGGGTCATTTGGCGTGCGCTGAGATCCCGGAGGTTGAGTTGTGAACGTCCCCGCATGGATGTGGATCGCGACGATCGTAGGTCTGCTCGTCCTGCTCGCTGTCGACCTCGTCATCGTCGATCGGAAACCCCATGAGGTGACGATCGGTGAAGCCGCCCGGTGGGTGGTCTTCTACGTGGCCATGGCTGCCCTCTTCGGCGCCGGCATCTGGTACTTCTCCGGTGGTCAGTACGCGACGGAGTTCTTCGCGGGGTACATCACCGAGTACTCCCTGAGCGTCGACAACCTGTTCATCTTCTTGATCATCATGACGACGTTCAAGGTGCCCGCGATCCACCAGCACAAGGTGCTGCTGATCGGCATCCTGCTCGCGCTCGTCATGCGCGGCATCTTCATCGCACTCGGCGCGGCGCTCATCGCGAAGTTCAGCTGGGTCTTCTTCATCTTCGGCGCGTTCCTCATCTACACCGGCTGGCAGCTGGCGAGGGACAACCACGACGACGAGGAGGAGTTCAAGGAGAACCTCATGCTCCGCATGGTGCGCAAGGTTTTCCCGGTCACGAACGAGTTCCACGACGCCAAGTCGTTCATCAAGATCGACGGCAAGCGCTACGTGACCCCGATGTTCATCGTGATGGTCGCGATCGGCTCCACCGACCTGCTCTTCGCGCTCGACTCGATCCCCGCGATCTTCGGCCTCACCAAGGAGCCGTTCCTGGTGTTCACGGCCAACGCCTTCGCGCTGATGGGCCTGCGCCAGCTGTACTTCCTGCTCGGTGGCCTGCTCGCGAAGCTCGTCTACCTGTCGATCGGCCTGTCGGTGATCCTCGGCTTCATCGGCGTGAAGCTGATCCTGGAGGCGCTGCACACGAACACCCTGCCGTTCCTCAACGGCGGCGAGCCGTTCCACGTGCCCACGATCGGCATCGAGGTCTCGCTGTCGGTGATCATCGGCGTGCTGGCGATCACGACGATCGCCAGCCTGCTCAAGGTGAAGCGCCACCCGGAAGCCGCCAAGCACGTCGGTGCGGACCACTAGCTAGCCCACGGGGACGCCGTTCTGGTAGACGGCGCGGACGGCCTGCTTCAGCGTTCCGGCCTTCACGTGCTGCTCGGCGTCCCCCTCCACGAGAACCAGATCGGCGAGCTTGCCCGGTGCGAGCTCGCCGAGCTCGTTCTCCAGGCGCAGCAACGCCGCCGCGGACCGCGTGGTGGCGTGCAGCGCCTCGGCGGGCGTCATGCCGTACTCGGTCATCAGGGTCAGCTCGGTGAGGTTGTCGCCGTGCGGCCCCACGCCCGAGTCGGTGCCCATCGCGATCTTCACGCCCGCCTGGTGCGCCTTCTGGAACGACTGGAAGTGCTGCGCCACCACCATCTTCGCCTTCTCCATGATCACGTCGGAGATCGCGACACCCTTGGCGGCCTGGTCGAGCACCATCCGCGGGGCCATCAGCGTGGGCACGAGCCAGGTGCCGTTCTTGATCATTTCCTCGACGCCCTCGTCGGTGAGGAAGACGCCGTGCTCGATGGACCGCACGCCGTTGCGCACGGCGGTGAGGATGCCGTCGCCGCTCATCGCGTGCGACATCACCGCGATGCCGGCGGCGTTGGCCTCCTGCACGATCATCGCGATCTCGTCGTCGCGGAAGTGCGCGTGCCGCGGGTTGCTGCGCGGTGACATCACACCGCCGCTGGACGCGATCTTGATGATGTCCGCGCCGTGGCGGACCAGCGTGCGGATGACCTTGCGCAGCTCCTCCGGCCCGTCCGCGACGGTGTCGGGCAGGCCGGGGTGCAGCGGCGGGCTGACGTGCGCCCCGCACTGCATCCAGTCGTCGTTGTGACCGCCGGTCTGCGACACCATGTTGATCGCGATCTGCATGCGCGGCCCGGTGATGAGCCCCCTGCGCACCGCCTCCGCGACACCGAGGTCGGCGCCGAGCGCGTCGCGGACGGTCGTGATGCCGCAGTCGAGCGTGGCGCGCATGTTGCCGATGGCCTGGTAGAAGGGCAGCGAGAACGGCGTGTTCAGGTCGCGGACCAGGTCGGCGCCGCTGAACATGAAGTGCACGTGGCAGTCGAACAGCCCCGGCAGGAGCGTGTGGCCGGTGGCGTCGACCCTGGTGTCGCCGTCGAGGTCGGTTCCCACGTCGACGATGCGGTCGCCCTCGACCACCACGTCGCCTGGCTCGGTCGTTGTGCCGGTGAAGACCCGTCCACCGGAGAACACGATGCGCGTCATACGCGGAAATCTATGTGGCGAGTCAATTTTTGTGATCGGTCAACAAAACGTTGTGAGCGTTGCTAACGAAACCTGTTACCGTCCGTGCCGTGCGCCCCGAAGACCTGGAGCTGCTCACCACGCCCGGCACCGTCGCGGTGTCCGGAGACCTGGTGCTGGTCAGCATCGCCACGCCCGACCTCGCCACCAACACCTACCGGGGTGGTCTGCACCGGGTCCACCCCGACGGCAGCACGACATCGTGGACACACGGTGACCGTGACCATGCCCAGCGTATTTCCCCCGACGGCGCATGGGTCGCTTTCCTGCGCGTTTCCGGCAAGTCGAAGCCGCAGCTGCACGTCATGCCGGTCGCCGGTGGCGAGCCCCGCAAGCTGACCGACCTGCCGCTGGGCGCCGGCGCCCCGGTGTGGTCGCCCGACTCGACGCGGATCGCCTTCGTGGCCCGCGTGCCCGAGGCCGGCCGCTACGGCACGACCGACGACGGCCCCGAGTCCGAGGCACCGCGCCGCATCACGCGCCTGGACTACCGCGTCGACGACGTCGGCTTCCTGCTCGACCGCCGGCCGCGGCTGCACGTCGTCGACCTCGACGGCGCGGTGACCGAGCTGACCGACGGCTCCTACGACGTCTCCGACCCGGCGTGGCTGTCCGATTCGGACCTGGTGTTCTCGGCGCCACGGGACTTCGGCGCGACCGAGACGTTGTTCAACGACCTCTACACGGTGTCCGCTTCCGGTGGCACAGCGTCACTCCTGATGCGCGGCCTGGGCGAGATGTCGATGCCGTTCGCCGTGGACTCGTTCGTCTACTGGCTCGGCACGGAGTTCACCGGCATCGACGCCGTGGCCCGCAACATGGGCCTGTGGCGCGCACCGCTGGACGGCTCCGGCGCCCCCGAGCGGCTGACCGACGAGGAAACCGTGGACGTCGAACGGCTTTCCGGCCCACCGGTCGTGGACGGCTCGGACGTCCTGCTCGTCGTGCGCAACCGCGGCGCGCTGGAACTGCGGCGCATCCCGTTGTCCGGCGGCCCCGGCGAGGTGCTCACGGGCACTTCGGCGGCGGTGCGGTCGTTCGCCTCGGACGGGTCCACTGTGGTCGCCGTGGTGTCCACTCCGGACTCGGCCGGCGAGGTGGAGTTCGTCGGCACCGGCGTGCGCACCTCGTTCAGCTCGGTCCCGACCCGCCGCGTCGTGGAGCTGACGGGCACCGCGTCCGACGGGTACGAGGTGCACGGCTGGCTCGTGCTCCCCGACGGCGACGGCCCGCACCCGGTCGTGCTGGCCGTGCACGGCGGCCCGTTCATGTACCACAGCTGGGGCTTCTTCGACGAGGCCCAGGTCTACGCCACCGCCGGCTACGCCGTCGTCCTGCCGAACCCGCGCGGCTCCGCCGGCTACGGCCAGGCCCACGGCCAGGCCGTCATCGGCAAGTTCGGCACCGTCGACGTCGACGACGTCCTCTCCCTCCTGGACGTCGCACTCGCCCGCCCGGACTGCGACGCCGACCGCGTCGGCGTCATGGGCGGCTCCTACGGCGGCTTCATGGCCTCTTGGCTCTCCGCCCACCACGGCGAACGTTTCCGCGCGGCCTGGAGCGAGCGCGCGGTGAACGCCTGGGACTCCTTCTCCGGCAGCTCCGACATCGGCTACTACTTCCCGGACGCCTACTGCGGCCCCGACCCGGAAGCACAGCGCGCGATGAGCCCGCTGACCTACGCCGAGAAGATCAACATCCCGTTCGCCGTCGTGCACTCCGAGCAGGACTGGCGCTGCCCCCTCGAACAGGCCCAGCGCATGTTCGTGGCCCTGCGCCGGCGCGGCGTCGAGGCGGAGATGCTGATCTTCCCGGGCGAGGGGCACGAGCTGACCCGGTCCGGGCAGCCTCGGCATCGCAAGCAGCGGTTCGACGCGGTGCTGGAGTGGTGGGGCCGCTATCTGTGACGGCTGGTTGTTGGTCGTGAGTGTCTTGCTTGTGAGTCTTGATCGCGAGTTGTCCACAGGCTGACGGGGTTCTGACCTGCGGTTATCGGTTCTTCGGTAGCCTGTGGACAGGCAGGGAACTGAATCGGGCGTTCGCGCGTTCCGCATATGAGGAAGCGCGCGGGGGCGGTGTGCGCGGCGGCAGTACGTTCGACGTTCATGCCCCCAAGGGCGACCATGAGCCGATCTGCCGCAGAACGATCGGCCTGGTGCGCCTGACGAACTGACCCGTTCGGCCGCTGTTTCCGCGCCCGCTCCGGCGTGATGGTGTTCCGGTGGACAACACGGTGTCCGGGACGGTGCACGGCGCGGTGGTGCAGGTGCGGGACGTGTACGGCGACGTCAACGTGCACGCCGCACCCGACGCTGCGGTGCCACAGCAGCTCCCCGCGGGTGTGCACAAGTTCAGCGGAAGGCAGGCCGAGCTCGACCTGCTCGCTCAGCTCGAATCGACGGCGAGCTCGGATGCGGTGGTCATCTCCGCGGTCAACGGCACAGCCGGCGTCGGCAAGACCGCGTTGGCCCTGCACTGGGCCCACCGCGTGGCCGGGCGGTTCCCGGACGGGCAGCTGTACGTCAACATGCGTGGGTTCGAGCCCGACCGGGAGCCGATGTCCCCGGCTGAGGCGGTGCGCGGTTTCCTCGACGCGCTCGGCGTACCGGGCGACGCGGTCCCGATCGGTCTCGATGCGCAGGCCGCGTTGTTCCGCAGCAAGGTCGCCGGTCAGCGGGTGCTCGTAGTGCTCGACAACGTGCGGGAAGCCGCCCAGGTGCGTCCGCTGCTGCCGGGTGGGCCGGGCTGCTTCGTGCTCATCACCAGCCGCAACCGCCTGGACAGCCTGGTCGCCCAACACAGTGCCACGCAGTTGCGGCTTGACCTCCTGCCGGATGGCGAAGCCGTGGCGCTGCTGAGGGACCGGCTCGGCGACGTGGACCAGGCGACGCTCGCGGACCTGGTCGAGCTGTGTGCCGGCCTGCCGCTCGCGCTGAGCATCGTCGCCGCTCGCATCGATGCGCGGGACACGGACTCCATCGCCGGGCTGGTCGAGGAGCTGCGCGCCGAACGGCTCGAAGCCCTCGAACTGGACGAGGACTTCGGTCCCAGAGCGGTCTTCTCCTGGTCGGTTCGTGCTCTGACCGAACCCGCCGCGCGGTTGTTCCGGTTGCTCGGTCTGCACCCCGGCCCCGATGTCGACGTGCGCGCGGCCGCCGCTCTCGCCGGACTGCCGGTGACCGGATGTCGCAAGCTGTTGCGCGAACTGGTTCGCGCCACGCTCGTGGAACAGTACCTGCCCGGTCGGTACCGCTTCCACGACCTGCTCAGGGTCTTCGCCAGGGAACTGGCCGGGGCCGATGACGCGGCGCAACGCCGGATGCTCGGCTTCTACCTGCACTCGGCCTGGGCGGGCGATCGGGCATTGGTGGTGAAACGGGTCGGTGTCGAGCTGCCACTGCTCGATCCGGTCGTCGCTCCGGTCACCTTCACCGAACCCGCTGACGCGGGCCGGTGGTTCACCGCCGAGCACGCCGTGCTGACCGGCATGGTCGGCCACGCGGCAGCCGCCGGGTTCGACCAGCACGCGTGGCTGCTCGCGCTGGCGCTGCGGAGCTACCTCGACACCCACGGCCATTGGCGCGACTACGAGTCGGTCTACCGCGCGGCGATCGACTCGGTGAACCGCTTGGCCGACCCGTTCGCGCAGGCACGAATCCACAGAGGACTCGGCAGGGCTCTCAGCAGGTTGTCCGAGTGGGACGAGGCGGAACGCGTACTGCGGCTGGCACTGGACTTCACCCGGCGGACCGGTGACCGCAGACAGGAGGCGCACAGCCACGAGGCACTGTCCTGGCTGTACTCGGAACGACAGCTGCACGACCGTGCTCTCGTCCACGCGCAGGCCGCGGTCGACCTGCACCCGGTCGGCGACAACCCGGTGTGGCGAGCGTTCGCGCTCAACGTGGCGGGCCGGTGCTACGCGGCGTTGCACCGGTTCGACGAGGCGTTGGAGCACTCCGAAGCGGCGTTGAAGGCGCATCGAGGACTGTCGCGGCGCAACGACGAGACCGGTGAGGCAGAGGCGCTCACCACGATCTGCCTCATCCAGCTCGGCAGGGGCGAGTTCGAGCCCGCCATGCGGACCGGTGCGGAAGCGCTTGCACTGCACCGGCACCTCGGCAACCGGCCGGGCATCGCCGAGGCCCTCGAACACATCGGCGACGTGCATCGCGCACTCGACCGGCCGGAGGACGCCCGTGCCGCCTGGGAGGAGGCACTCGTGATCCTGGAGGGGCTGCGGCGTGCGGCCCTGGTGGAGGTGAAGCGAAAGCTCGCCGAGCTCGATCACCACTGACTCGGGGACCGGCCGGTCCACCACGGCCGTGTTGGACCCGTTCAGCCGCTGTTTTCGCGGCCGCTGCGGCGTGATGGTGTTCCGGTGGGCAACACGGTGTCCGGGACGGTGCACGGCGCGATCGTCCAGGCCGGGGTCGTGCACGGTGGCGTGCACATCCACCCGCAGGCGCCCGAGGTGGTGCCGCGGCAGCTGCCGCTCGAGGTCGCGACGTTCAACGGGGGCGCGACGAACTCGACCAGCTGGAAGCGGCGCTGGACTCGAGTGGACGATGCGCAGCTACCTTGACACGCAGGGACATTGGCGTGACTACGCGGCCGTGTACCGGGCTGCGATCGCCTCGGTGCACCGGCTCGGCAACCCGCTGGCGCTGGTCCGTGTCCACAGAGGACTCGGTCGGGCGCTCTGCCGGGTGGCGGAGTGGGAGGAGGCGGAACGCGTGGTGCGGCTCGCGGCGGCGTTCGCGTTGCGGTCGGGCGACCGCACGCAGCAGGCGCACTGCGAGGAAGCGTTGTCCGCCATGTACACGGCGCGGGGAATGCACGAGCTGGCGCTGGAGCACGCGACGGCGTCCACCCGCCTGCACCCCGGCGATGACGGTGCGTGGTTCGCCTCGTCGTTCGCGTTGCGGGCGCGGTGTCTGGCGGCGCTGAACGAGTTCGACGCTACCCTGGCGGCCACCACGGAAGCGCTGTACCTGCATCGCACGCTGGTGCCGCGTGACGAGACCGGCGACCGGCTGGTGCGGGGAGCTCAGCCCAGGAGCGTGTAATTCAGCTCCTCGCACACGCGCGCGAGCGGCAGGTCCAGCCCCGGATGGTCGAGCGGCAGCAGCACGTCCGGTGCCGCGGGCAGACCGGACGCGCCCGGCGGGTCCCACAGGCACACGGCCGGGTCGCCGGAGTCCATCGACGACCGGTACCAGAGGCCGTCCAGCTCCGGGTACGCCGCCCTGATCGCGCGCGCCCAGGCCTGCGTGACCTGTTTCGGGCCGGTCGAGATCTCCTGCGAGGCGCCCACGCGCGTCGGCCACAGGCCGCCCAGGTCCAGCAGCCGCAGGGTGCGGCGCGGGCGCAGGACGACGAGGAACGGGGAGCGGGTGCGGCGGTCGACCATCGAGGTGGCCTGGAAGACCTCGGCGATGGAGGTGCGGACGGAGAGCCCGAAGTACAGGACGCCGTTCTCGTGGTCGGGGGCCGGTTTGCCGTCGGCGGTGGGGGCCTGGGCGTCGAAACGGGCGTGGGGCAGCGGGCCGGCGTAGCGGAACGAGTTCCAGCGCTGCGGGTGCGAGCCCTTGGCCGTGAAGACGCGCACCAGGCGGGTGGCGCGGTGGACGGCCACGACGTCCTCGGTGCGGCGCAGGTGCGCCTGGAGCACGGCAGGGGCAGGCGGCTGCGGAAGCCGTGACATTCGGGTCCTGTCGGGTGTTCGGGAACGGCTCAGGCGGGGGTGCCGAGCACGGAGACCAGGTCGGCGACGAGGCGCGCGTCCCCTCCTGCGAGGAGCCAGTCGCGGGGTGTCGCGGGCTTGCCGTCGACCAGCAGGTCCTCCTGGGCGGTGGTCATGAACGCGGCGACGACGAGTGCCGGTTGGTCGGTGGGCACGGCGGCGAGCACGGCCTCCAGGCCGGGCAGGACGCCGGTGCTGGCGAACTGCCAGGCGGGCAGGCGCCAGCTGCCGCGGTCCTTCCAGCCGACCAGCCGGCCGACGCCGAGGCGGTGGCGGATGCGGCTCGTGTCGACCTGGAGCTGGCGGGCCGCGTCGGCGACGGTCAGCGCGGAGTCGCGCAGGACCGCGTGGGCGACCACGGTGCGGGTGCGCGGCCTGGCGTCCGACGAGCCGGCCGGGGACAGGTCGAGGCCCACGTCGGCGAGCGCCGTGGCCTGTTCGGAGGTGAAGTAGCTGGCCGGCTCCGGATGAGGTGGGGCGAGCCTGCGCGCGGCATCGGTCACGAGCGCGAGGAACTCGTCAGGGGTCACCTGCAGGCCGGCCTTTGCCAGCACGGTCTCCAGAGCGGGGCTCATGCGCACAGGATAGCCCGCCCGTGCGCTCTTGTGCGCTCCACCAACAGAGTTCCACGTTCTGCGTCCACGCAACGACGCTACGTGAGAAATCCGGCTTGATGTCCGTGACGTGGGCCTCAACCCGTGCATCGCTAGGATTCCCCGATGCAGTTGGACCGGGGAGCCAAGCGCGTCGTCGTGGCGTGGGCCGTCGTCATGATCGGCACGCTGACGTACGTCCTGCTCCGCCCGCCGGGGTGGTCGCTCGACCTGCGCGTCTACCGCAACGGCGGTGACGCGCTGCTGCAGGGCCTGCCGCTGTACGTCGAGGGCTTCGCGAAGCCGCTCGGTGGCCCCGACCTGCCCTTCACCTACCCGCCGGCCGCCGCGGCGCTGTTCAGCCTGCTGGCGCTGGTGCCGCTCGTCGTCGCGATCCTCGCGGTGGTGGTGGCGAACCTGGCGTTCCTCACGACGCTGTGCCTGATCGCCGCCGCACGCGTGGTCGGCTGGGGCCCCGAGGCCGTGAAGTGGGGCCTGGGTGCGGCGGCCGTGTCGTCGATCTTCGACCCGCTGCGCGAGACGCTCTGGTTCGGGCAGGTCAACCTGCTGCTCGGCGTGCTCGTGATGGCCGACTGCCTGCTGGAACGCACCCGCTGGTGGCCGCGCGGCGCCCTGATCGGACTGGCCGCGGCGATCAAGCTGACGCCGGCGTTCTTCGCGTTGTTCTTCGTCGCGCGCCGCCAGTGGAAGCCGGTGCTCGTGTCGATCGGGTCGTTCCTCGTGTTCGGCCTGCTGGGGTTCCTGATCGCGTTCGGTGACGCGCGCGAGTACTGGACGCACGCGCTGCTCGACCCCGGCCGCGTCGGGCGCCTGACCTACGCCTCGAACCAGTCGATCCGCGGCGTGCTGGCCCGCTTCGGCCTGGAGGACGGACCCCAGGTGCTCACCTGGGTCGTGCTGTCGTTGCTGGTCGTGGCGCTCACGTGGTGGGTCGCCGCACGCGTCGGCGAGGTCGAGGCGTTCTTCGTGGTGGCGCTCGGCGGGCTGCTGATCTCGCCGGTCTCGTGGGGGCACCACTGGATCTGGATCGGGCCCGCGCTGGTGCTGCTGTCACGGCCGGCGCTGCTGCGGCACTGGGCGTCGTGGCTGGTGATCGCAGTGTTCGCCGTCGGGCCGCACTGGCTGTTCCCGCGCGACAACGACGTGGAACAGCAGTGGGAGTGGTGGCAGCAGGTCATCGGCAACCTCTACGTGTTCGCCGGAATCGCCGTGCTGGTCGCGCTCGCGGTCCGGGCACGCCGTCCCGCTGTCGCAACCACGGGCTGAGAACACCGGTACCGCCTCTCCCCGCGGGGAGAGGCGGTACCGGGTGTCAGCTGGCTACTGGCCGGTGATGAGCGAGACCGCGCGTTCCTGCGCCGCCTCACTGACCTCGCCGATCCGGAAGCCGCGCGCGACCGCGTGCGCGACCAGCTCCGGCTCCGGCGGCAGACCGTACTTGCGCAGGTAGTGCGGCACCGCGCCGGCCCAGACCCAGGTGCCGTCGGTGCGGAAGTTGAGCGGAACGTCCTGCTCGCCGTTCGCGGAGAACTCGTCCACGTCGAAGCTGCGCGCGGCCAGCACGACCGGCGCCGTCTCCAGGTAGGCGAGCAGGTTGTCCACCAGCTGCGGGTCGACCGGCTGGCGGTTCACCACGATGCGGCCGTCGTCGTTCTTGCCGTCGTACACCCGCGCCGTGCGCAGCTCGGCGGACTGCTGCCCGCCCAGGTCCTGCGGCGGAACCTGGAACTCCTGCTGGGGCTCCGGCTCCGGCTGGGGCAGCGGCGGCAGGCCGACGCGCTGACGCCACCAGTCCGGGATGAGGTGGTCCGGCCGCGGGAACGTCTGCAGCTCGTCGCGGAACCCGATCGGCGGCGGCGTGTTGCGCCAGCGCGGCTCCTCCTCGGCGTTGAAGTCGACCGTGAACGCCGCCGGCGCCTCGATCTCGTACACCGCGCTCAGCCACGTGCCGCGGTCCGCCTGGTACATGCCACCGCGCAGCTGGCCGAAGAGCTGCACCACGTCCATCGGCGGCCGCACCGGCCGCAGCTGCCCATCGGGCCCCGCGAACGCCAGGTCGACCTCGATGTGCCGGCCCGCCGCGCGGTACTCGGCACGGATGCGCTGCCAGCCCTGCGGCATCGCCGGCAGCATGGCTCGGCCGATCTGCCGCACGAGCTGCTGCTGTTCCTGCTCGCTCAGCGGTGTCGCTGGCTGGCCCATGTGCTCCTCGCCCCTCTCCCCGTCAAACCGCGCTGATCTTATCGGGCTGCCGCCACGCGTGCGGGCCGGTCGGTGACTCCGGCCGTTCGCACTGGTTCTGAGGGTGTTGATCTTCGTGTGGTTCCCCCGCGGTGCTGCCAGGGGTGGGTGTCGTGCGTGGTGCTTTGCGTGGGCGCTCAGAGGCTTTGCGTGGTGCCGGTTGTCTTCTCTTCGACGAGGTTGCCGTCGCTGTCCCACCGCCGGCGCGTGAGTTGCCGGCCCTGGGGATCGAACGTCCGCAACTCGGCGAGGCGGCCGTTGGGGTGCCACTTCCGCCACTCACCGACCGCTGTCCCGGCGTTGTGCACGCCTTGCTGGCGTATCCGGCCGCTCGGGTACCAGGCCGAGTGAGGGCCGTGAGGGATTCCCTGCCAGTAGGTGGTCAGGTCGATGACGGTGCCGGTGGCATCCCTGGTCTCGACCTCGCCGTCGAAGAGCTCGCCGTCGTGGTGGACGCGCGCCGTCTCGTCCAGGTACGACTCCGTGCTGTCGATGCGCAACGAATCCTCGATGTCTCCACGCGGATGATCTGTTCACCGAAAGCGGCGGCTGGCTTCGCTCAAGCGACGTGTTCGTAGGTCAGCGTGCCGTTCTCGTCCCATTCCCTGCGGTAGAGCTGGCGTCCCTGGTCGTCGAACTCCGTTTCGAGCGCCAGCTGTCCGTTGGGGTGCCACTGCCGGTTCACGCCGTTGGGCATGCCGAACTTCATCATGCCTTGCTTGAACGGGCGGTCGGGCCCGTACCACTCGGAGTAGGGGCCGTCCTGCACGCCGGTGTAATAGGTGTAGAGCGAGATGAGGTTGCCGTTGGTACCAACCTCCACCACTTCGCCGGTGAACGGGGTTCCTTCGTAAAGGACACCGTTGTAGTCGTCCTCGGTGTCTTCGATGTTCACACGCATGTTCATCACTCCGGCAGGACCTGGAGCCGTGGGTCACCAGGTGGGTGGGTGAGCTTACCAGCGGAGCTGGGCACGCCATCGATCATGCGCGTGCAGTTCGCGCAGCATTGCGCCGTGTCCGGGAACCGCCCGTCCCGGACCGCGCCGACCTTCGCGGGCGTGAAAGCGTTGTCCACGCGCATTTCGCCCAGGATCTTGCGCAGCTCCTCCGGCGAGACGTCCGGCGGCACCCCGCGGTCCAGCAACATCTGGTTGACGTTCTTGACCTCGGCGTGCCTCGTCGGCGCGTCGTTGATGGGGAACGGAGTGCGGAACTCCTCACCGTTCCTGTCGAGCAGCGGCTGCCCGAGCCGGTCGGGACTGCGGTCCGGCTGCGTGTAGCCCAAACCGTCGCCGTCGGGCGGAGGATTGTTCATCATGGCCTCGCGGCGCGCGGCCAATGCGGGGTGGAGCTTGTCCTCCGGAATCAGGTCCGTGTTCGAACCGTTGACCGATTCGTAGATCTTCCCGGTCTGCCGGTCGACCGCGACCGAGGTGCACACCACGTTGTTGTTCGCGTACTTCTGGATGTTCTGCGCGGGGTGGTTCGGCGGTTTGATCGTGCCGTCGGCGATCTTGTTCTCGATCAGCTTGGCGCGGTCTTCGAGCACCCTGTTCAGGTACTGCTCGATCGGTTCCCCGTTGTAGTGCGTGATGAGACCGTTCTCGTCGAGCGGCTGGCACCTGTCGAGGTCGAGCTGCTCCAGCACCTGCGCCTCCGCGCGGGTCGGCGGCAGGTCGTCCGGGTGGTGCGCGAACTCCGGGTCCCGCTCGTAGGGAGGGTCACCACGGTCGACGGCGCCGTCGGTGTCCGTGCCGTCGTGGCGGTCGCTGTCCGGGGCGTAGCCGTCGTCGCCGGTCTTCGTCTTCGTGCCGTCCGGGTGGTGGGTCTCCCACTCGCCGTTCGGCGGGATCTTCGGCTGGCGGGTGCCGTCGGGGTGGAGCTCGGCGTCGCTTGTGAAGACGCGGCCGTGGGTGTCGGTCCAGGCCGGCTTGGTGGGGGCGAGGACCGGGGCGTCGAGGTGCTTGGAGAGCTGCTTGGCGAAGTCGTTGCTGCCCGCGTCGCAGCCGATCAGGCGGACCGGCTTGCTGCCGTCGTAACCGCTGCGGCGCAACATGTCCGCGTACTCGGCCGGGGTGTAGTCGTGGCCGCCGACGCGGGCCCTGCCGTCCGGGGTGACGTGGACGTCCGCGGTGAAGTAGCGCGGGTCGTTCGGCACGCGGTGCGGGAGGTCGCCCATGTTCGGGTCGCCGCCGTGGTGGGAGACGCCGGCCTCGGTGGTTTCGGCGTGGCGCTGGTGGGCCTCGTCCGGGGACGGGCGGTCCGCGGGTGGGGCGTCGGGGTCGTGCGTGGTGGGGTCGCTGTCGTGGGACTTGTCGGGGGTGTCGTGCGGTTTGTCGGCGGCCGGGCCGGGGTGCGGGGTGTCCGCGTCGCGGCCGTGGGGCGAGTCGGGGT
>NZ_LGDY01000121.1 GCF_001279525.1 Nocardia sp. NRRL S-836
GGGAAGGGGGGCGGTGGGGGGAAACCCCCCCCGCCGCCCCTTCCCAAGCCGAACCACCCCAGGCCAGCCGCACCAGCCTCCGGCCAGCCGCCCCCGTTCTGAGGCCAGCCGCCCGTGCTCAAACCACGCCCAAGGCAGCCCCACCGTCCCCAGGCGGGCCCCAACCCCCAGCACCCGCAAAAGCGAGCCGCTACGGCCGGTCGCCCGTGTACACGCCGAGCGTCCGGAACCGCAGTCCCGGCTCGGCGTACTCCTCCATCGCGTGCGCGATCCACCCCACGATGCGGGCCACGGCGAAGATCGCCTCCCCGGCGTCCGGCGCCATCTTGTACGTCAGCCCGAGCTGGGCCAGGGCGAGGTCGACGTTCGGGAACGTCTGCGGCAGCGTCTCGATGACCTGGTCGGCCACCAGTTCGCCGCGCTCCCGCAGGATGGCCAGCAGGTGGTCGGCGCGGGGGTCGCGGTGCTGGTACACGCCGTGGCCGAAGCCGAAGCCCGGGATGGGTTCGCCGGCGCGCAGTCGTTCGGCCACGGCGGCCACGGGGTCGGCGGCGGCCTGCAGCAGGAAGCGGTGGGCGATGGTGCTGGCGGTGCCGTGTTTCTGGCCCTCCATGGCGCCCAGGCCGGCGGACACCACGGCGTACGGGTGGGCGCGGGCGGAGGCGGCGACGCGGGCGGCCAGGGTGGAGGCGGCGAGGTCGTGGTCGGCGAGCAGGACCAGGGCCGCGTTCAGCACCTCGGGTTCGGGGGGTTCCGCGGAGAGGCGGGCCCACAGGCGGTCGGCGATGTCGGGGCCGCGGGGTGGCTGGACGAGGGGCAGCGACTCGACTACGTCGGCGATCAGGGCGGTGGCGGTCGTGACCGCGCGGTCGAGGTCGAAGCGCAACGGGTCGCCCGCGCCGGCCAGGGCCACGGCGACGCGGATGCGGTCGGTCAGGGTCGCGCTGTCGGGGAGGGCCATCCAGATCTCCTGGCCCTCGGGGAACTCGAAGCCGGTGGTGTCGGCGCCGGTCCACAGCCAGTGCGCCACGTCCTCGAAGCGGCGGGAGCCGCTGAGCTCGACGGCGGAGCGGCCGCGGTAGTAGAGGCGGTCGTGCTCCTGCAACGAGATGCGGGTGCGGATGCGATCGGTCACAGCGGCCACTGCTCCGCGCGCACCAGTGCGCTGCGCCAGGGCCTCGACCTCGGCGACGTCGAACATGCTCGCCCGGTTGACCTTCTGGCTGGTCAGGAGGCCGCGGCTGACGTAGGCGTACACCGTCGCCGGTTTCACGCCCAGGCGGCGGGCGGCCTGACTCGTCGTCAACATTGATTCCATCAACGTTGACTGTACATTACATGTTGACGGACTCTGTGTGCATGTTGATTGATGCACCCAAAGGGCTTAAAGACGTCGTCGTCACCACGACCCTGATCGGGGACGTGAACGGGGCCGCGGGGTACTACCACTACCGCGAGCACGACGCGATCGAGCTGGCCAGGACCCGGTCGTTCGAGGACGTCTGGTTCCTGTTCGCGGAGGGCCGGTTGCCGGACGCCGCGGAGAGCGAGCTGTTCCGGGAGCGCACGGCGGCGTTGCGCGAGCTGCCCGCCGGCATCGGCGAGGTGCTGCCCGCGATCGCGCGGTCGGGTGTCACGCCGCTGGCCGGGCTGCGGACGGCGTTGTCGATGTTGCCGTCGCAGCCGATGTGGGACGCGCCGATGGCGGCGCGCAGGGCCGACGCCCTCCGGGTGTGCGCGGTGACGCCGACGGTCCTGGCCGCGCTGCACCGGCTCAAGCTCGGGCTTGACCCCGTCGAGCCCAGGGCCGATCTGTCAACCTCGGCGAACTGGCTGTACATGATCACCGGCGCCGAGCCGGAGGCGTGGCAGAGCCGGGCCGTCGAGCAGTACCTGATCGCGACGATCGACCACGGGTTCAACGCGTCGACGTTCACGGCGCGCGTGGTCGCGAGCGCGGGCGCCGACGTCGTGTCGGCGGTGACGGCGGCGATCGGCACGTTCTCCGGGCCGCTGCACGGCGGTGCGCCGGACCGGGCACTGGAGAGCCTCGACCTCATCGGCACGCCGGACAACATCGACCCGTGGGTGCGGGAGCAGATCGAGCGGGGCAACCGGATCATGGGCTTCGGTCACGCCGTCTACCGCACGGAGGACCCGCGGGCCCGCCTGCTCCGGGAGATCGCGCGGCAGCACGGCACCCCGCTCGTCGAGTTCGCGACGACGGTCGAACGCCGGGTGACCGAGCTGCTCGCCGAGCTCAAGCCCGGCCGGCAGCTGTACGCGAACGTCGAGTTCTACGCGGGCGTGGTGATGGAGCTGTGCGGGATCCCGCGCGAGATGTTCACGCCGACGTTCGCGTGCAGCCGGGTGATCGGGTGGTGTGCCAACGCGCTCGAGCAGTCCGAGGACACGAAGATCATCCGCCCGGTCGCCCGTTACACCGGTCCGCAACCGAAGATCGAGAAGACCGGTATCAAGTGAGGTACCGGATGTCGTTGCGCACGCGGATGCGGTCGCGGTCGACGACGTCGGAGGAGCCTGCCAGGCCGGCATCGCGGTCGCGGTGCCGGTCGAGCCAGACGGAGATTGCCGCTACCACCAGGGCGATCACTGCGAGAGTCATGTAAGAAGTTTGCGGCCGACAAAATCCAGCCAACAGTGGCAGATCTGTCGATGCGCGCTAATATCCTGCCATGCTGCGATCGGTGGCGGTACCGCTCATCCACGGCGTCGCGCCGTTCGAGTTCGGCGTGCTCTGCGAGGTGTTCGGCGTCGACCGGACCGAGGAGGGCGTGCCGCTGATCGACTTCCGGGTGTGCGGCGAGCTGCCGAACGAGCCGGTGCGCACGGAGGTCCCCGGCGTCACCATCACGCCGGAGCACGGCTTCGAGGCGATGCTCGACGCCGACCTGGTCGCGCTGCCCGCGGCCAAGATCCGCGAGGACTACCCGGAGAAGCTGCTCAAGACGCTCAGGGAGACCGACGCGACGCTGCTGAGCGTCTGCAGCGCGGCGTTCATCCTGGGTGAGGCGGGCCTGCTCGACGGCCGCCGCTGCACCACCCACTGGCGCGAGACCAGCGCGTTGCAGGAGCGCTTCCCGCGGGCGCACATCGACCCGGACGTGCTGTTCGTCGACGACGGCAACATCATCACCAGCGCCGGCACGGCCGCGGGCATCGACGCCTGCCTGCACCTGGTGCGCCGGGAGCTCGGCACGAAGGTCGCCACGACCATCGCGCGCAGGATGGTCGTCCCGCCGCAGCGTGACGGCGGTCAGCGCCAGTTCGTGGAGCTGCCCATCCCCGAGTGCTCGACGGACAGCCTCGAACCCGTGCTGGAACAGGTGCTCGACACGATCGCGGACAACCACACGGTGGCCTCGATGGCGAAGCTCGCCGTCATGTCCGAGCGGACGTTCGCGCGCAGGTTCGTCGCGGAGACCGGCACGACGCCGAACAAGTGGCTGTCACTGCAACGGGTGCTGCACGCCCGCCGGTTGCTGGAGGAGACCGACCTGGACGTCGACGCGGTCGCGACCAGGTCAGGCTTCGGCACCGCCGCACTCCTGCGGCACCACTTCCACCGCCTCGTCGGCGTCGCACCGAGCGACTACCGCCGCACATTCGCCTGTCGTTAACCGCGTGAAGATCTTCTCGGAGATCGACCGCAGCGACTCGACCTCCTCCGGGCTGAGCAGGTCGAACACCAGGTCGTGGACGGTCTCGGCGTGCCGGGGCGCGGCCGCCTCGATCGCCGCACGGCCCTGCGGGGTCAGCACCACGTAGGAGCCGCGCCCGTCACTGGTGCAGCCCTGCCGCGCCACCAGGCCGCGCTTCTCCATCCGCCCCACGTGGTGTGAGATGCGGCTCTTCTCCCAGTGCAGCGAGCGCGCGAGCTCCAGCACGCGGACCCGTTCCTCCGGCGCGTCGGTCAGTTCGACGAGCACGGCGAAGTCAGCCATGGAAATGTCGGAGTCGACGGTCATCTGCCTGCTCAGATGGGCGTTGAGCTCCCCTTGCATGCGGACGTAGGCGCGCCACGCCCGCTGTTGTTCAGGTTCAAGCCATCGGGTCACAGGTTCAGCATACGGGAATAGTTGACACATCATCCACGGTTGGGGCAAGGTAGATGACAGTTCAACCAAACCGAGCAACCGAAGGACACACCGCCATGACCACGGCCACGAACCTCTCCGAACTGACCGGCGACTACGTCATCGACGCGTCGCACTCCCGCATCGGCTTCGTCGCCCGCCACGCGATGGTCACCAAGGTCCGTGGTGCGTTCAACGAGTTCGACGGCGCCATCAAGATCGACGGTGACAAGCCGGAGAACACCACGGCCCAGGTCACGCTGAAGGTCGCGAGCATCGACACCCGCAACGCACAGCGCGACGGCCACCTGACCACCAACGACTTCCTCGACGTCGAGAACTACCCGGAGATCAAGTTCGTCTCGACCTCCGCGAAGCAGGTCGACGACGACAACTTCGAGATCACCGGTGACCTCACCATCAAGGACGTCACCAAGAGCATCACCATCCCGTTCGCCTTCGAGGGCGTGGCCGTCGACCCGTTCGGCAACACCCGCGTGGGCTTCGAGGGCTCGCACACCATCAACCGCAAGGACTACGGCGTGACCTGGAACGCCGCGCTGGAGACCGGCGGCGTCCTGGTCAGCGAGAAGGTCGTGCTCGAGTTCGAGATCTCGGCGATCAAGCAGGCCTGACCGCGGCCACCGGGCGGTGGTGAACCGCGCCTCGCTCGGTGTCGAACCGGCCCGATGAGCCCGTCGTCAGCAGCGCGGCCGATCCCCCGGCGACAGGGGGATCGGCCGCTGCCGCGTCTGCGGCTCGTGGCCGGAGAAGTAGGCCCGATCGGCGCAGCGTGCCGCGGGCCGCGGGTCCCCTCCGGCGGTGGTCTTTGGGCTACCGTGACGCCATGGCGACGCGCGTCTTCCTCGTCGACGACCACGAGATCGTCCGCCGCGGCGTCGCGGACCTGCTCGGCGAGGAGTCCGACCTGGAGGTGGTCGGTGACGCCGCGTCGGTCGCGGAAGCGCTCGCCAAGGTGCCGGGCGCCCGTGCCGACGTGGCCGTGCTCGACATCCGCCTCCCCGACGGCAACGGCATCGAGCTGTGCCGCGAGCTGCGCAGCCGCATCCCCGGCCTGCAGTGCCTGATGCTCACGAGCTTCGCCGACGACGAGGCCCTGTTCGACGCGATCATGGCGGGCGCGTCCGGGTTCGTGCTCAAGCAGATCCTGGGCGCCGACCTGGTCAACGCGGTCCGCACGGTCGCCGCCGGCCAGTCGCTGCTGGATGCCCGCACGACCAGTGCCCTGCTCAACCGGATCCGCCGCGAACGCGACGAGGGCGACCCGCTGCGCGTGCTCAGCGAGCAGGAGCGCACGGTGCTCGACCTCATCGGCGAGGGCCTGACGAACCGGCAGATCGCCGAGCGGATGTTCCTCGCGGAGAAGACGGTCAAGAACTACGTCTCGCACCTGCTCGCGAAGCTCGGCATGCAGCGCCGCACGCAGGCCGCCGTGTTCGCGTCGCAGTTCCGCAAGGACGGCGAGCAGCACCGCTAACGGGCCTGCTCCAGCGGAACCCGCCACACCACGCAGGTGCCGCCACCCTCGTTCGCGCGCACCGCGAACGTGCCACCGAACTGCGCTGCCCGGTGCGCGAGGTTGCGCAACCCGCTGCGCACGACGTCGACCGCGACGCCGATCCCGTTGTCCCGCACAGTGATCACCACGTCCTCGCCCGCGTCGACGAGCACCGTCAGCTCGGTGGCCTCCGCGTGCCGCACCGCGTTCGTGACGGCCTCGCGCACCACCGCCTCGACGTGTTCGGCGAGCTCGGGCGGCACGGAGTTGTCGACCGTGCCGGACATCCGCACGGCCGGTGACAGGTGCGTGGCCTCGGTCAGGCCGGCCACGAGGTCGAGCAGGCGGCGGCGCAGCGACGTGCTGTCGGTCGAGTGCAGGTCGAAGATCGAGGTGCGGATCTCGCGCACGGTCTCGTCGAGCTGTTCCACGGCCGTCCGCAGGCGTGCGGCGACCTCCGGCTCGGTGACGCGCCGCATGGTCGCCTGCAGCGTGAGGCCGGTGACGAACAGCCGCTGGATCACGTGGTCGTGCAGGTCGCGGGCGATCCGGTCGCGGTCCTCCAGCACGTACAGCAGCCGTTGCGAGCGTTGCTGCTCGGCGAACTCCAGCGCCACCGCCGCCTGGTCGGCGAAGGAGGCGAGCATCGGCACCTGGTCGGGCAGGAACCGCGACTCGCCGCCACGGCGCAGCACGACCAGCGCGCCCGTGACGAGGGAGCCCGACCGCAGCGGCACCGCCAGTGCCGGTCCGAAGGCCGAGCCGAGGTCATCGACGATGAGCGGCAGGCCCGAGCGGACCACCTCGCCGACGGTCTGCTCCACGTCGAGGCCGTCGAGCTGCACGCCCGCGTTCGCCGCCACCGTCATCGGCACGTGCTGCCCGTCGCCGAGGACGACCAGCGCCGCGTCCGCGGCGGCCAGCTCCACGATCCGCTGGGTGATCAGCCGCAGCGCGTACTCGCCGGACGCCCCGCCGAGCAGCTCGGAGTTGACCTCGCCGATCGCCTCCAGCCACCGTTCGCGCATCCGCGAGCGTTCGAACAGCCGGGCGTTGTCGATCGCGATGCCCGCTGCCGCCGCCAGCGCCTGCAGCACCGCCTCGTCGTCGGAGGTGAACTCGGCGGCGCCGATCTTCTCGGTCATGTACAGGTTGCCGAACACCTCGTCGCGCACCCGCACGGGCACGCCGAGGAAGCTGTGCATCGGCGGGTGGTTCGGCGGGAACCCGACCGACACGTCGTGCCGGCTCAGGTCGCGCAGCCGCAACGGGCTCGGCTCCTTGATCAGCAGTCCGAGCAGGCCCTTGCCCTCCGGCAGGTGGCCCATCGTCGCGCGGGTCCGCTCGTCGACGCCCACGTGGACGAACTCGGACAGGTCGTCACGCGTCCCCAGCAGCCCGAGCGCGCCGTAGCGGGCGCCGACGAGGTCGACGGCGGCCTGCACGATGCGCTGCAGCGTCGAGTCCAGCTCCAGGCCCGAGGCCACGGCGAGCACCGCGCCGAGCAGCTCCTGCATGTGGTCACGGGTGGTGACGATCTCGTCCATGCGGTCACGCACCTCGTCGAGCAGCTCGTCGAGGTCACGGCGGCCGGGAGGGTGGGGCACGCCGCTAGCCTCGCACAGATCCGGCCGGCGCACGGCCCTGGCAAGTGAGGACCTTCGACCGTGGCCGCACCGCCCCGCCGGCCGGAGAGTGTGGGCATGGCCATCGTGGTGCCCGAGTCGCTCGGACTCGCGGGGGAGGACGTGCGCGGGGTGCTGGCCCTCGCCGCGGGCGCCGCTGGGCAGGTGCGGTTCGAGGTGCGTCCCGAGCGGATAGAGCTGCACACCACCAGCCCGCACAGCCGGGAGGAGCGGCTCGCCTGCGGTGTCGCGCTGCTCAACGTGCGGCTGGCGTTGCAGGGCCACGGGATCCGTCCGCTGGTGACGCTGCTGCCGGGACCGAGCGCCCACGACGCCGCCGCGGCGGTGCGGCTGGGCGGCCACCAGAACCCGGACCCGGACGTGCTGGCGCTGCTGCACGCCCTGCACGCCCTGCACGCGAACCGTCGCACGTGGACGGCGTTCTCCTACGCGGACACCTGGCGGGGCCTGCTGTCTCGGGCCGCCGAGGTGGAACGCGCGTGGCTGCACGTGCCGCGGGGCTCGCTCGACCTGGTGCTGTGCACGTTCACGCGAGGTGCCGCCGCGGAGATCCGCGCGGGCCAGGCGATGCAGCGGGTCGTCCTGACGGCGGCGACGGCCGGTGCGGCGGTCTCCCCCGCCCGGCACCCGGTGAGCCTGTCCGCGTTGCGCGCGGACCTGCGCCCGTGCCTCGGCAACACGCTGGTGCCACAGGTGGTCCTGCGGCCGGGCATGGGGTGACCGCGCCCGTTCCGTGCCGCGCGGGGGTCGTGCCCGCGGCACGGAACGGGCGCGATAGTCCACACCGGACACAACGCCGCCCCTGTTGCGGAGCGGGCTTCCGGTGCTCCGGACGCGACTACCTCGACAGCACCGCCCTCCACAGCAGGCGGGCCAGCTCGGCGTGGCAGATGTCGTTGTGCGCACCGGCGATCCCGTCGCCGCGGCGGATCACCGGCGAGCAGTCGACGTTGTGCACCTGGCCCCTGGTCAGCTCCCCGAGTGCACCGATGCGGTGGCCGTGGGCGTAGGTGCCCTGCACGCCGTGTGCGCCGATGGCGCCGTACTTCGGGTACTCGTCGAGGTCGAGCCGCCGGCCCGACCGCGCGGCCAGCGGGTAGAAGCGGCCGATCGCGTGGTCGTGCGCGGAGGTCGTCACGACGATCGGGCCGGGCACCCGGCCGAGCACGCCGCGGAAGTAGCCGGAGCCGGGTTCGCCGGGCAGCCGTTCCGCGAACGACCACAGCGACATCGCGCCCTGCACCAGCGTCAGCGTCGCCGCCGGCACCACGGTCGCCATCGCGGTCGCGGTGATGGCGCCGAAGCCGTGGCCCACCAGGTGGATGCGCGCGGCCGGTGCGGCCTGCGCGACCTCACGGGCGATCCGCGCCGCGCCGCTGTCGCCGACCACCCGCGCACGCCGCTTCATCTTCCAGAACGTCAGGATCCGCAACGGGGACAGGATCCCGCCGAGCGCCGGGTCCTCCAGGCACGCCCGGTAGAGCTGCTGCGGGTCGAACGGCAGACCCTCCTCGCCCGGCAGGTCCGGTACCGACCCCTCCAGGTAGACGTAGGCCTCCTCGACCGCGGGCGACATCCGGCACGGGTGCCGCAGCGCGGCCTGGACGATCGTGCGCACCGCGGCCGTGCGGGCGGCTCCCCCGCCCAGCCGCGCCGCCGACGCCCTGATGAACTCCTCGGTTCGCACGTCCTCGTCGCCCCACGCCCTCGACGGCCAGTGCAGGCCGACGAGGAGGGGCTGGAAGCCACCGGGAAGCCGGTGTGCGACTTCACGTTCCGCTCGGCAGCCGGCCATCGTGGCGACCCACCGCCCGTACTGGTGCCGGGCGGCCGGCACGTCGCCGTTCCACCCGTGCACGAAGAAGAAGACGTCGGTGACACCGGCGCGAGCGTCACGTATGACGTCCGCGCTGTCGTGCCCCCGCTCGTTGCCGGTCTCGTCGAAGCAGACGAGGTGACAGCTGATGTCGTGGCCTGGTACGGATTCTCGGGACATCGCGGATCACCACCACACGAAAACACACCCTGGTTCTCCGGTTATCGGAACTCCGGTGGCTCACGTGTAGGCCGGGCGATCAGGAAAACCCGTTCGGACCAGGGGATTCGCTCACTCGCCCGCTCGGTTGCGCCGGTAGTGCCGTGCCGCGCGGACCCGGTTGCCGCAGCCCGGTGAACACCACTCCCGCCGCGGGTGGTCCTTCACGAAGTAGAGCACGCACCCCGGCGCGTAACAGGCGCGCAGCCGGTCCCGCTGCTCGCCGGTGAACAGCTCCACCGCCTCCGCGGCGATCGCGGCGAGCGCCCGGTCCGCCGGTGCGCCCTCACCGTCGTCGTGCCGCACCAGTTCCCCGTCCTCCGCCGCGAGCTGCGGCCACGCGACCGCCCGCCGCGCCGACCGGTTGAGGTCCTCGACGGCCCTGGCGAGGTCGCGGTCCTGGGCGACCGGGCGCGTGTCCCGGGTGAGCACGGCGGCGAGGTCCCGCAGCGCCTGGCGGAGCGCGCGGAACGCCCGCAGGTCGTCCTCGCCGGTCGCGAACCCGAGGAAGTCGCTCAGCCCGGCGACGGTCGTCAGGTCGTCGTTCACCTGCGACCGGCTCGCCCAGATCGTGTTCATGAGCAGGACCGGGCGGGGTTCGTCGGGCGTCAGCAGCACGACCTAACGGTAACACGCACTTGCATCCGTTAGTGCCATGTTCTAACGTTTGCAGCGCCACCCAACCATTGGAAGGACGTTCGCCGTGAACCTCGTGCCCCCGTTCGACGCCGACACCGCCCGGCAGAAGGTGCGGGCCGCGCAGGACGCCTGGAACACCCGCGACCCCCTCCTCGTCGCCCGCGCGTACACGCCGGACTCGGTGTGGCGCAACAGGTCCGAGTTCATCCGCGGCACCGGCGAGATCGTCGCGTTCCTGACCGCGAAGTGGGAGCGCGAGCACCGGTACGTGCTGCGCAAGTCGCTGTGGGCGTTCGGGGACGACCGCATCGCCGTCCGGTTCCAGTACGAGTGGCACGACGACGACGGCCAGTGGTGGCGCAGCTACGGCAACGAGAACTGGGAGTTCGCGCCGTCCGGGCTGATGGCACGGCGCGAGGCGAGCATCAACGACGTGCGGATCGCCGAGTCCGAGCGCCGCGTCGACCCCTTGTCCACCCACGAGATCCCGACGGAGTAGAGCCGATGCACGTCTCAGGGCTGTGGCGTTATCCGGTGAAGTCGCTCGGCGGGGAACCGCTGGAGTCGGCGGTGTTCACGAACGACGGCGTGGAGGGCGACCGGCTGGTGCACGTGCGGGGCCCGCGCGGGGTCCTGACCGGCCGCACCCGCTACGGCCTGCTCACGATCCCCGCCTCGACCGGCCCGTCCGGCCCGCTGGTGGACGGACGGCCGTGGGACAGCGAGGAGGCCCAGGCGCTCGTGGCGCCCTTCGGCGGCCGCCTGACCCGCTACGCCGGGCCGGAGCGGTTCGACGTGCTGAACGTGCTGGTGGCCACCGACGGGCAGGTGGCAGCCGCCGGGATCGACGTGCGGCGGCTGCGGCCCAACATCCTCATCGGCGGTGTCGAGGCCGGCGAGGAGGAGAGCTGGCCGGGGCACGCGCTCGTGGCCGGTGACGCGGTGATCGGGATGTTCCGGCAGCGGGCGCGGTGCGTGGTCACGACGATCGACCCCGACACCGGCGCGCAGGACCTGGACGTGCACCGGCGGATCCGGCACGAGTTCGGCGGGGTGCTGTGCCTGGACAGCTGGGTGGTCCGGCCGGGGGTGGTGCGGGTGGGCGACCCGGTGGAGGTGGTGCCGACCGACGAGCTCCCCGACCGCGTCGGCGGGTGGATCGTCGGCCGGCCCTACGCCGTCTGAGCGTGGTGCGGAACGCCGGTCGCGGTCCGCACCACCCCGCTAGATGTTGCGGCGGTACTGCCCGCCCACCTCGAAGAACGCCTCGGTGATCTGCCCGAGCGTGCACACGCGTGCGGCGTCCATCAGCACGGCGAACACGTTCTCGCCGGTCTGCGCGACCTCGCGCAGCCGGGCCAGCGCGTTCTGGGCCTCGTCGCGGTGCGCGGCCTGGAACGCGCGGGTCCGTTCCACCTGGGACTTCTTCTCCTCCTCGGTGGCGCGGGCCAGCTCGATCTTCACGACCTCGCGGGTGCCGTCCTCCGGCAGGAAGGTGTTGACGCCCACCAGCGGCAGCGAGCCGTCGTGCTTGCGCTGCTCGTAGAGCATCGACTCGTCCTGGATGCGGCCGCGCTGGTAGCCGGTCTCCATCGCGCCGAGGACGCCGCCGCGTTCGGAGATGCGGTCGAACTCCGTCAGCACGGCCTCTTCGACGAGGTCGGTGAGCTCGTCGATGACGAACGAGCCCTGCAACGGGTTCTCGTTGGCCGAGAGGCCCCACTCCTTGTTGATGATCATCTGGATGGCCATCGCGCGGCGGACGCTGGACTCCGTCGGCGTCGTGATCGCCTCGTCGTAGGCGTTGGTGTGCAACGAGTTGCAGTTGTCGTACAACGCGCACAGCGCCTGCAGCGTCGTGCGGATGTCGTTGAAGTCCATCTCCTGCGCGTGCAGCGAACGGCCCGAGGTCTGCACGTGGTACTTGAACTTCTGCGAACGCTCCGAGGCGCCGTAGCGGTCGCGCATGGCCACCGCCCAGATCCGCCGCGCCACCCGGCCGATGACGCTGTACTCGGCGTCCATGCCGTTGGAGAAGAAGAACGACAGGTTCGGCGCGAAGTCGTCGATGTGCATGCCGCGCGCCAGGTACGACTCGACGTAGGTGAAGCCGTTGGCGAGCGTGAAGGCGAGCTGGCTGATGGGGTTCGCACCGGCCTCGGCGATGTGGTAGCCCGAGATCGACACCGAGTAGAAGTTGCGCACCTGCTGCTGGATGAACCACTCCTGGATGTCCGCCATCATGCGCAGCGAGAACTCCGTGGAGAAGATGCAGGTGTTCTGGCCCTGGTCCTCCTTGAGGATGTCGGCCTGGACCGTGCCGCGGACGTTGGCCAGCGCGAACGCCCTGAGCTTCTCGTACTCGGCGGCGTCGGGCTCGCGGCCGTTGTCGGCCGTGAACTTCTCGACCTGCTGGTCGATCACCGTGTTGAGGAAGTACGCGAGGATCGTCGGCGCCGGGCCGTTGATCGTCATCGACACCGACGTGGTGGGCGCGACGAGGTCGAACCCGTCGTAGAGCGCCTTCATGTCGTCCAGCGACGCGATCGAGACGCCGGAGGTGCCGATCTTGCCGTAGACGTCCGGCGGGGTGTCGGGGTCGCGGCCGTAGAGCGTCACCGAGTCGAACGCGGTCGACAGGCGGGTGGCCGGGTTGCCCTTCGACAGGTACTTGAAGCGCCGGTTCGTGCGGAAGGCGTCGCCCTCGCCCGCGAACATGCGGGCCGGGTCCTCGCCCTCGCGCTTGAACGGGAAGACGCCCGCGGTGTACGGGAAGAAGCCGGGCAGGTTCTCCTTGCGCAGGAACCGCAGCAGCGAGCCCTCGTCGTCGTGGCGGGGCAGACTGACCCGGCGGACCTGGTTGCCCGACAACGTCTCGCGCGTCAGCCTGGTGTGGATCTCCTTGTCCCGCACCGTGAACACGAGCTCGTCCCCGCTGTACTGCTCGCGGGTCCGCCCCCAGCCGGTCAGCAGGTCCACCGTGCCGCGGTCGACCTCGCGCTCGGCCGCCGCGGCGAGCTCGGCGATGTCGGACACGCCCTTCCCGGCCGCCTCCAGCGCCTTCTGCGCGGCGGTGAGCTGGGTGTGCGTGCGGACCGCGGCGACCTGCTCCTCGGTCCTGCGGTGGTAGCCGCGCACGGTGTCGGCGATGTCGGACAGGTAGCGGGCGCGGGAGGCGGGCACGACGGTGGCCGCCGACGTGGACGTCCTGCCGCTGACGGGCGCGAGCGCGCCCTCCTCGACGTGCAGGCCGTGGTCTTTCAGGCCGTCGCGCAGGAACTGGTACAGCGCCGTGACGCCGTCGTCGTTGAACGTCGCGGCGGACGTGCCGAAGACCGGCATGTCCTCCCACCTCACGCCGAACGCCTCACGGTTGCGCACCATCTGCCTGGCCACGTCCCGGCGCGCGTCCTCGGCGCCGCGGCGTTCGAACTTGTTGATGGCCACGGCGTCGGCGTAGTCCAGCATGTCGATCTTCTCGAGCTGTGACGCGGCACCGAACTCCGGCGTCATCACGTACAGCGAGAAGTCCACGAACGGCACGATCGCCGCGTCACCCTGGCCGATACCGGGCGTCTCCACGATGACCAGGTCCGCGCCGGAAGCCTTGCACGCCACGATGGCCTGCTCCAGGCCGTCCGGGAGCTCGCTGCCCGCACGGCGCGTGGCCAGCGAGCGGAAGAACACCCGGTCGCCCCGGCTGCCTCCGGGGCCGGCCGGCCCGCCGAGGCAGTTCATCCGGATCCGGTCACCGAGCAGCGCGCCACCACCGCGGCGGCGCGTCGGGTCGACGGCGAGCACGGCGATGCGCAGCTTGTCCTGCTGGTCGAGGCGGAAGCGGCGGACCAGCTCGTCGGTGAGCGACGACTTGCCCGAGCCACCGGTGCCCGTGATGCCCAGCACCGGCACCTTGCGGGCGGTCTCCAGCGGCTCGGCCGTGCCGGCCTCGATGTGCGTGATGGCGCGGGCGAGCGCCTCGTCCGCGCCGGTGAGCAGCGCGTCGTGGCTGAACGGCGCGGTGAGCGCGTGGTCGCACTCCTCGATCATCAGGTTGATCATGCGGGCGAGACCGAGCTTCTGGCCGTCCTGCGGCGAGAAGATCCGCGCGACACCGCGCGAGTGCAGCAGCTCGATCTCCTCGGGGACGATGACGCCGCCACCGCCGCCGTAGACCCTGATGTGCCCGGCGCCGCGCTCGTTGAGCAGCTCGACCAGGTACGAGAAGTACTCGACGTGCCCGCCCTGGTAGGCGCTGATGGCAATGCCCTGAGCGTCCTCCTGGATCGCGGCCGTGACGACCTCCGCCACCGACCGGTTGTGGCCGAGGTGGATGACCTCCGCACCCTGCGACTGGAGGATGCGCCGCATGATGTTGATGGCGGCGTCGTGGCCGTCGAACAGGCTCGACGCGGTCACGAAGCGAACCGGGTTGACCGGCTTGTGCAGAGTGCCTGGAGACGACGTCGTCATGGGAATAGTTTGACTTCCTACTATTGGACGTGCAACCGAGGGTGGTCCAGGTCTCTGGATCGAGCCGGACGCCAACACCTCTACCACCCCGCACCGGCCTCGGCCACGGGGCGGACCCGCGCACTCCTGAGCTGACGGCCGGACAACGGCGGGAATGCGCCCTCACGGAGAATCACGCCCGATATTCCAGAGACCGGAGAAATAAAACGGATAAGGCATCCCCGCAAAACATACTGAGAGTGCTCATGTTCACGCACAATGCACCCATAACACCCGGATCGCCACACGAACTCCCCGCGCTTGAACCAGAGGCGAAAGGCCCGAGATCACGTCGGCCCGGTCGGCTCATTCCACGGCCAATCCCGTCACCAGCCCGCTCCCACCTGCGGTCAGCTGGTCCGTTCGGACCCTGATGTTACTCCACGAAAATTGTCGGTTGTCGTACGAACTGAGGTACCCCCGACATGGTTTGGCACCTAACATCTTCTTTCGCGCCTATCAGGGAGGGCATTGCGCGCACCCGTCCGACACCCACCGGCCATGACCCCGCCGTCATTTCCGGATGCCTTGTCGAACGGTTGCGCAGGGCGCAATGAATTGACGTCGAACCGTTCGAAGAAGAGACGTCTGCGCACTTCCGGGAGGGACTCGACCATGGTCACGTCACGCACGAGGTGGCTCTCCGCGCTCGCCGCGGCCGCGCTGCTCATCGGCTCGCCCGCTGCCGCGGCGACCGGGCACGGCCACAGGCACGGCCTCATCCGGGGGGAGGTGGCACGTCCGGCGCCGTCGGCGCCGCCGCGGCTGGGCGTGGTGAACGGACCGATCACCCCTGCCGGAACCGCGGCGCCGGCGGCCGGCACCGACCGGGTGGCGCTGCGGACGCTGGTGGTCGCGCTGGACGGCGCGGACTTCGGCCTGCCGACGTGGAAGGCGGTGCTCGACCGGATCGGCACGCCCTACGACGTGCTGCTCGCGCGCACCGAACCGCTGACCGCGAGCCGTCTCGTCCGGCCGGACGGCACCGGCCGCTACCACGCGGTGCTGCTCACCGACAACGCCCTGCTCCAGGCGGACGGCTCGGGTGGCTACACCAGTGCGTTCGACCCGGCGGAGTGGCAGGCGCTGTGGGACTACGAGCGCGCCTACCGGGTGCGCCAGGTGTCGCTGTACACGTCGTGGGGCACGTTCCCGGAGGACTACTGCCTGCGGCCCGGCGTCGAGGGCGGGGTCGGCGACAGCGGCCTGCGGGCCACGCTGACGAGCGCGGGCAGCCGCCTCTTCGACCGCCTGGTGCCGAGCGCGGTGGTACCGGTCACGCAGTCCTACGTCTACCGGTCCACGCTCGCACCGGGGTGCTCCGCACAGCCCTTGCTGAAGGCCGGCGCGTACGTGCTGGGCGTGGTCAGCACCTCGGCCGACGGGCGCGAGCGGGTGGCGTTGACGTTCTCCTCCAACGAGTTCCTGCCGCAGACCGACATGCTGGGCTACGGGCTGGTGCGCTGGGCGACCCGCGGGGTGTTCGCGGGTGAGCTGCGGCACTGGATCGGCGTCGACGTCGACGACTGGTTCAACACCTCCGACCACCTGCACGACGACGGGCGGCTGGAGACCGATCCCGGCTTCCGGCTGAGCGGGTCCGACGCCGCCGGGACCAACGCGCAGCAGAACGCGTTGCGCACGGCCTACCCGGTGGCCGCGGGCTTCACGCTGAACCTGCCCTACAACGGCGGCGACCTCACGCAGGAGGCGCCGTCCCGCTGCTCGTCGACGGGCACCCCGGATGCGCTCACGAGCTACTCGAAGTGCCTCGCCCGCAGCTTCCGGTGGGTCAACCACACGGTGACGCACCCGGAGCTCAACCTGACCGACTACGCGACGAGCCGCCAGGAGATCGCGGACAACCTCACCATCGGGCGCCGGGCCGGGCTCACCGTGCCGACCGAGGTGCTCAAGACCCCCGCCTACTCCGGGCTCGGCGTGTACAACCCGGACCCGAACGCGCCGGACACCGACCCGCCGACCGACTTCGGGCTGGGCGCGTCCAACCAGGCGATGCTCAGCGCCGCCCGCGACACCGGCGTGCGCTACCTGCACGGCAACATGTCGTTCCCCAGCCACCGGCCGTCCTGCTTCAACTGCGGCGTCGTCCACCCGCTGCGGCCGGAGCTGCTCGTCGTGCCGGACTGGCCGACCAACATCGGCTACCAGGTGACCACGCCGGCCGAGGAAACCCTGCTGTACAACAACCTCTACGGCCCGAACGGCCGGTTCCCCTACTACGACCACGACCTGAGCTACGCCGAGCTGCTCACCTACGAGTCCGAGGTCGGCCTGCAGCACGTGATGAGCGGGTCCGCGTACAGCCACACCCTGCACCAGGGCAACCTGCGCCAGTTCTCCTCCGGCCGCAGCCTGACCTTCGACTGGCTGCGTGCCGTCGTCGACAGGTACGCGAGCCGGTTCGCCGTGCCGCTGCGCAACCCCGACTGGCCCGCGCTCGCGCGGTACGTCGAGGCGCGCACGAAGCACTTCGCCGAGCTGCGCGCGGCCGCCGACGCGGTCTGGGACCGTTCCAGCGGAACGGTCACCCGCACCGCCGCCACGACGGGTGCGGTGTTCCTCACGGGCGTGACCCACGCGTCGGGCACCGTCGACCGCTACGGCGCCGACGTCATCACGCAGCTGCCGGTCACCGCGGGCACCACGGTCGTCGCCACGGCGGTGCCCAGAGCATGAGGTCAACGGTGGTCGCTCCCCTGCTGGTGGCCGTGGCCCTGGCCGTCACGACCCTCACGGTGCTCAGCCCGCCCGGTTCCGACCGGGCGGGCGGGGCGGCGGAACAGGCCGATCCGGTGCCCTATCCGGTGCCCCGCAAGAAGTTCGTGCCGGTGCGGGCCGAGCGGCCGCCGGAGTCCACCGGTGGCCGCGGTGAGCGGGTCGCGTTGCGGCAGCTGGTGATCGCGACGGGTCAGGACGACTTCGGGCTCGCCACGTGGAGATCGGTGCTCGACACCATCGGCACGCCCTACGACGTGCTGCACGCCGGTGCCGAGCGCCTGACCCCGGAGCGGCTGGTCCGCCCGGACGGCGTCGGCCGCTACGACGCGGTGCTGCTGACGAGCAACGCGCTGCTGCGAGCGGGACCGGACGGCACCTACGCGAGTGGGTTCGACGCGGAGCAGTGGACGGTCCTGTGGGACTACGAGCGGGCTTACGGCGTCCGGCAGGTGTCGCTGAACGCCCACCCCGGCACGGTCCCGGAGGACCTGTGCCTGCGGACGGGCACCGAGGGCGCGGTCGGCGACGCGGGGATCGAGCTGGCGTTGCCCGACGCGGGCGCCGCCGTCTTCGACCACCTCCGGCCGGACGCGCGGATCCCCCTGGTCAGCTCGTACGTCTACCGGGCAGGGCTGGCCGCCGGCTGTGCCGCCGAGGCGGTGCTGACGGCGGGTGACGCGGTCGTGGGCGTGCGCAGCCGGTCGCCGGACGGCAGGGAGCGGCTCGCACTGACGTTCTCGCTGGGACCCGACGACGTGACGGCGGCGCTGCTCGGTCCCGGGCTCGTGCGGTGGGCGACGCGCGGTGTGCTGCTGGGCGAGCAACGGCACTGGTTCACCGTGGACGTCGACGACTGGTTCAACTCCACGGCGCGCCTGCGCGCGGACGGCACGCTCGACCAGTTCCGGCTCAGCGGCGCCGACGCGAAGGCGGCGAGCGCGCACCAACGCGAGCTGCGGGCCCGCTACCCGGTCGCCGGCGAGTTCACGCTCACCCTGCCCTTCAACGGGAGCAGGCTGGTGACCGACGCCCCGGCGTCCTGCGCGCAGCAGACGCCCGACACGCTCAGCAGCTGCTCGCGGGAGCTCGTGCGGGAGTTCCGGTGGGTCAACCACACGGCGACGCATCCGCAGATGAACGACACCTCCTACGACGTCAGCCGCACGGAGATCAGCGAGAACCTGGCGATCGCCGCGGCGGCGGGGCTGCCCGTGCCGGCGAGCGTGCTCAAGACGCCGGAGTACTCGGGACTCGGCGTCTACACACCGGATCCGAGCTCGGCCGACCCGCCCACGGACTTCGGTCTCACCGGGTCGAACCGGGCGATGCTCGACGCCGCGTACGACGCCGGTGTGCGGTACGTGCAGGGCAACATGTCGTTCGCCGGTCACCGGCCGTCCTGCTTCAACTGCGGCGTCGTCCACCCGCTGCGGTCCGAGCTGCTGGTCGTGCCGGACTGGCCGACCGCCACCGCCTTCGAGGCCACCGCTCCAGAGGAGCAGACGGCGCTGTACAACCAGCAGTACGGCCGCAACGGCAAGGCGTCCGACCACCGCGACCACGACCTGACCTACGAGCAGGCGCTCGACTCCGAGGCCGAGGTGGCGGTGCGCCACCTGGCGAGCGGCTCGGTCTACGCGCACACCCTGCACCAGGGCAACCTGCGCGAGTACGCGCCGGGACGTTCCCTCGGGTTCGACTGGATCACCGCGACCGTGGCGAAGTACGCGGCGCTGCACCGGGTTCCGCTGCTCAGCCCGGACTGGCTGACGCTCGCCCGGTACGTGCAGGGGCGCACCGCGCACTTCGCCGAGCTCGCGAGCGGACGGGACGCGGTGTGGGACCGCAGCACCGGCGCGATCACCTACGTGCCGGGCGCGGCCGGGTCCCTGTTCCTCACCGGTGTGCGGCAGCGGGAGGCCACCGAGGCCGACCAGGCGGGCAGTGACGAGAGCGACTCCTACGGCGCGGACACCGTGGCGCGGGTGGGACTGGCGGCGGACGCGCCCGTGGTGCTGATGGCGAGCCCGCGCCCATGACGACCTACCAGGAACTGGACCTCGCCGGGCTCGCCGCCGCGGACGACGGCGCACCGTTGCGCATCGCGCTGGTCTCCGAAGGCTGCTACCCGTTCCACCCCGGCGGTGTGAGCCTGTGGTGCGACCAGCTCGTCCGCGGCATGCCCCGGCACGCGTTCACCGCCGTGGCGCTGACCGCGGACGGCACCGAGCAGCCGTGGTGGCCGCGCCCGGCCAACCTCGCCGAGGTGGTGACGATGCCGTTGTGGGGCAGACGTCCCCGGCGGGCCCGCCAGCGGCCCGCCGGGTTCTCCGAGGTGCACGAAGCGTTCCTGCGGTCGTTCCTCCCGTACACGGACCGGAGTCCGGAGCGGTTCGCCCGGTCCCTGCGGCAGATCTTCGAGCTCGCGCAGAGCCGCGACGTCGGTGCGGCGCTCGTGTCCAACGACGCGGTCGCGCGGCTGGTCCACGCGGTGGCCGACTGCGGCGAGGGCCCGATCTCGTTGCGGGACGCCGTGATCGCGACCGATCTGCTCGAACACTCGTTGCGGCCCCTGCTGTTCCCGCCGATCCAGGTGGACGTGTGCCACCTGGCGATGAACGGGTTGAGCGCGCTGGTGGGCATGGCCGCGAAGTGGGCGCACGGAACGCCGTTGCTGATGTCCGAGCACGGCGTGTACCTGCGCGAGCGGTACCTCGGCGCGGTCGGCGAGTCGATGTCGCTGCCGGCGAAGGTCGTCATGCTGAGCTTCCACCGGGCGCTCGCGGCCGCGGCCTACCGCGCCTGCGACATGCTCACCCCGCACTCCGACTACAACCGCCGCTGGCAGCTGCGCGGCGGGGCCGACTCCGGTCGCATGTGGACGATGTACAACGGCATCGACCCGGCGGAGTTCCCGCTGGCGCCGGGCGAACCGGACGTGCCCACGATCGTGTTCGTCGGCCGGATCGACCCGCTCAAGGACCTGCACACGTTGATCAGGGCGTTCGGCGAGGTCCGGCGCGCGCTGCCGCAGGCGCGGCTGCGCGTCTTCGGCCCGGTGCCCGAGGCGAACAAGGGCTACCACGCGAGCTGCCTGCAGCTCGTCGACCAGCTCGGGCTGACCGGCGCCGCGGTGTTCGAGGGGCTGGTGCCCAGCCAGGTCGACGCCTACCACGCCGGTCACGTCGTGGCGCTGACGAGCGTGTCGGAGGGCTTCCCGTTCACCGTCGTGGAGGCGATGTCGACCGGCAGGCCACCGGTGTGCACCGACGTCGGCGGTGTCAGCGAGGCCGTCGCGGACGCGGGGCTCGTCGTGCCGCCGCGTGACCACGAGGCCGTGGCGCGGGCGTGCGTGCGGCTGCTGACCGACGGCGGGCTGCGCAAGCAGATGGGCGCACTCGCACGGCAACGCGTCGTCGAGCGCTTCACCGTCCAGCGGTGGAACGACAGCTACCGGGCGAGGTACGCCGAGCTCGTCACCGCGGAGGCCGCGCGATGATCCCGGACGAGCTGGTGGACCGCGTGGCCGCGCTGCTGCCCGACCCGGTGGACGAGCTGCAGGTGGCCGCGCTGCTGGAGAGCCAGGGCATCACCGACCAGGTCGCCACCGAACGCTACGGGCGCGCCGACGTGTTCGTGCTCGGCGAGGAGGTGTTCGAACGGCTGCCCCGCGCGAGCGTCGCCACCGCACCGGAGCCGCCGGCCGGCACGTGGCTGCACGCCGTGCGCGGACCGCTGTACCTGGCGCCGACGACCGCGTTCCCCGCCGTGGCCGCGGTACTCGGTGGCCCGGCCGCCGTGCGGGCGATGGTGCTCGCGACCGCTGTGACGTGGGTGTGGGGCTCCGGCACGAGTGCCGTCGCGCACCGGTTGCTCGGGGTCGGGGCCGCGGGCGCCGCCGCGCGGTCGTTGCGGTTGCTCGGTGCCGCCGGGGTGGCGGTCGCCGTTGCCGTCGCGGGCACGGCGCTGGGCTGGCCGGCCGCGGTGTTCGTGCTGGCGCTGGCCGGGTTGCAGCTCGCGATCGGCGTTCTGCTGTTCCACGGCAGGGAGGTCGTGCTCGCCGCGGCGGTGGTGCCCGCCGGTGCCGGTGGCCTGCTGCACCTGGTGTCGGGTGCCGTTCAACCCGTGCTGGTGCTCGGCGGCGTGACCGTGCTGCTCGCCGTCGGCGGCGCGTGGTGGGCCGGCCGCGGCGCACGTGACCGCGCGGGTGTCCGGCTGCCTCCCCCGCGGCTGCTGCTCGCCGCCGCACTGCCCGGCGGCGTGTACGCGGCGTTGTGCGCGGCTCTCCTGCTGCACACGGATTCCCGCTACGTGCTCAGCGCGGTCGACCTGGCCGTGGCGGCCGCACCGCTGGTGCTCGGGATGGGTGTGGTCGAGTGGCGCGCGCACCGGTTCTTCGAGGTGGCCTCGGCCGAGCTGCGCCGGTGCGCGCTGCCGCGGGAGTTCGGCGCGGCGACGTGGCGCGCCCTGCTGCTGGAGCTCGGTTTCTGCCTGGTGGCGCTGGGTTCCGCGGCGCTCGTGCTGCTCGTGGCGCTGCGCTGGGCCGGTGTGCTCACCTCGTCCGGTGCGCTGCTGATCGACGGGCACGTCCTGCTCGGCGGCGCGTTCTTCCTGGGGTTCGTGCTCGTCCGGACCGGTGGCGCGGTGCTCGCACCCCTGATCGTGTCCGGTGTCCTGGTCGGCAACGTCGTGGCGGACCGGCTCCTGGCCGATCCCGTGCCGGTCTTCGTGACCGCCTGCGCCGCGTTGCCGGTCTTCCTGCTCGTGGCGCTCCGCTGGAGCGTCGGACAGGTTCGCCACTACCGATGAGGAAGTGATCTCCCATGCATGCGGTGATACTCGCCGGCGGCAGAGGAGTGCGACTGCGCCCTTACACCACGGCGCTGCCCAAACCGCTCGTACCGATCGGCGAGGAGTACGCCATCCTCGACATAATCCTGCAGCAGCTCGGGATGCGGGGCTTCGAGCGGGTGACGCTCGCGATCGGGCACCTGGGTTCGCTGATCCGCGCGTTCGTCGGCGACGGGTCCAAGTGGGACCTCGCGGTCGACTACACGGAGGAGAAAGCGCCGCTGTCGACCATCGGGCCGTTGCTCAACATCGTCGACCTGCTGCCCGAGCACTTCCTCGTGATGAACGGGGACGTGCTCACCGACCTCGACTACGCGGCGCTGCTGGACCACCACGTCGCCTGCGGCGCCCCGCTGACGGTGGCCACGTACCAGCGCAAGGTGAAGATCGACTTCGGCACGCTGTCCACGGCGGAGGGACGCATCGTCGACTTCGTGGAGAAGCCGGAGCTGTTCTACGGCGTCAGCATGGGCGTGTACGCCATGACCCGCAAGACGCTCACGCCGTACCCGCGCAACGTCCCCTTCGGACTGGACGAGCTCGTGCTCGACCTGCTCGCCCGCGGCGAGGGACCGGCGGCGTTCGACTTCGCCGGCTACTGGCTCGACATCGGCCGGCCCGACGACTACGACGAGGCCAACCGCGAGTTCGAGCGGCTGCGGCCGGTGCTGCTGCCCGGCAGCGCGAGCAGAGCGGTGCTGGACGTGACGTCGTGACCGCGCTGCTGTTCGGTGCGGCCGGCTGCCTCGGCCGGGCCGCGGAGAAGGAGCTGCGCGGTCGCGGCACGCGGGTCGTCCGGGTCAGCCGCGCGGTGCCGCGCGATCGCCACTGGATGCGGCACGACCTGGTCCACGGCACCACCGGCGAGCTGGTCGACCTGCTGAGATCGGTGCGGCCCGAGGTGGTGGTCAACTGCACGGGGCTGCTGGACGGCACGACCGCCGAGCTCGTCGCCGCCAACGTGACCGCCACGGCGAACCTGCTCGACGCGCTTCCCCGGGCCGTGCCGTCCGCACGGCTCGTCGTGCTCGGCTCCGCGGCCGAGTACGGCCGGGTTCCGCACGGCCGCCCGGTCGGCGAGGACGCGGTGCCGGAACCGGTGTCCGGGTACGGGATCACCAAGCTCGCGAGCACGTTGCTGGTGCGCGACGCGGTCGTGGCCGGCCGGCTGGACGCCGTGGCGCTGCGGGTCTTCAACCCGATCGGCGCCGACCTCCCGCCCGGCACCGTGCTGGGCAGGGCGGCGGAGGCGATGCGAACGGCCCTGCACGAGGGCACCGACATCACGCTCGGGCCGCTCGACGCGTACCGCGACTTCGTCGACGTCGCCGACGTGGCGGCCGCGATCGCGGACGCGGCGCTGGCGGCCGCGGTGCCCGAGCCGGTGCTCAACGTCGGTACCGGCCGGGCGGTGGCGGTGCGCGACGTGGTGGCGGTCCTGGCCGAGGTCGCCGGCTTCACCGGCCGGGTGCGGGAGACCGCCGCGGCGCAGGCGAGGTCCGCCGCGGTCACCTGGATCGCCGCGGACACCACCCGTGTGCGGCAGGCGCTGGGCTGGTCGCCCCGCCGCGACCTGGCCGACTCGGTGAAGGCGGTGTGGGAGGGGGTGTGACCGCGGTCCGGTGCGGGAAGGCACGGTCCGGCGGACGCGTGCCTTCCCGCACCGGATCACGACCCGTGCGCGCGGTACCAGTCGAAGGTCTGCCGCACCCCGTCGTCGAGCGGGACCGACGGGGCGTACCCGGTGAGCTCCCGCAACAGCCCCAGGTCCGGGCAGCGGCGTGCGACCGAGCCCGCCGGAGCGGCCGCGCGGTCCACGGCCGGGGCGTGCCCCGCGATCTTGAGCACCAGCTCGGCCAGCTCACCGATGTTGGTCTCGGCGGTGTCGTCGCCGATGTGGACGATCCGGCCGGTCGCCGCCTCGGTGCCCATCAGCCGCAGCACCGCCTCGACGGCGTCGTCCACGTGGCAGAACGCCCGGAACTGGTCGGTGCCGTAGACGACGAACGGGTCCTCGCGGCGCAACGCCCGCAGGCACAGCTCCGGGATGACGTGGTCGGCCCCCATGCGCGGCCCGTACACGTTGTGGAAGCGCCCGACCACGACGGGGACGCCCTTCGCGCGTCCGGTGTGCACGACCGCCGCCTCGCCGAGCATCTTGCTGATGGCGTAGGCGAAGCGCGGCGCGGTGACGTCCTCGACGACCAGCGGCACGGCCTCCGGCGTGGGTACCGGCACGAGCCCGGTTCCCACCCCTCCCGCGTAGGCCTCGCTGGTGGAGGCGAAGAACAGCCGCTGCGCCGGGGTCACCCAGTCCAGCGTGTTCAGCGCGGCCAGCGTGTTGATCCGCACGACCCGCGCCGGGTCGCGTTCGACGTTGCGCACGCCCACCACGGCGGCGAGCAGGTACACGTGGTCGCAGTCGCGCGGCAGGTCGTGGAAGGACGCGGGGTCGGTGAGGTCGGCGGAGATCACCGGCACGTCCAGCTCGGCGAGCTCGGGGTCGTGGCGGCCCCGCGAGAAGTCGTCCACGACCGTCACCTCGTGGCCGTCGGCGACGAGTCTCCTGGTGAGGTGCAGGCCGATGAACCCGGCGCCGCCCAGCACGAGGTGCCTCACCGCGTCTCCCCCGCCTGGTAGCCCAGACCGGCGTAGCCGACGCCGTTCCCGCTCACCCGGTCCTCGTCGAGCACCCGCCACGAGTCGTAGACGAACCGCACGGACGACCCCGGCAGCAGCCGGTCGACGTCGAGCCGCCGGTACTGCGGGTGGTCGGTGATCACCAGCACCGCGTCGGCACTCGCGAACCCGGCGGCGACGTCCACCGGTGTGCCGCCGTGGCGGCGGATCACGTCGGCGCCCACCAGCGGGTCGTGGCCCAGCACCTCGACGCCGGCCCGGTCGAACACCGGCATCATCGACGCGATCGGGGTGCCGCGCATGTCGTCGGTGGGCGGCCAGCCCTTGTACGCCCAGCCCAGCACCAGCAACCGCTTGCCCGCCGGCTCGCCCAGCAGCGTGAGCACGCGTTCCGCGACGTGCACCGGCAGGTCCTCGTTCACCGTGCGCGCGGCGCTGATCAGCGGCGGGACGTACCCGGCGCGCTCGGCCGCCGAGAGCAGCAGGTAGGGGTCCTTCGACAGGCAGCCGCCGCCGACGTAGCCCGGCTTCGCGATGTCCGGGCGCGGGTAGTCGACGTTGGTCGCCCTGATCACCTCCAGCGGGTCGAGCCCGAGCCGCTCGGTCATCCTGGCCACCTCGTTGCCGAACGAGTAGATGACGTCGGTGTGGCAGTTGTTGACGAGCTTCACCAGTTCCGCGGTCTCCAGCGACGACACCGGCACCAGCCGGTCGGACAGGCCGCCGAACAGCGCGAGCCCCAGCCGCAGGCTCTCGTCGTCGAGACCGCCGACGACCTGCGGCAGCTCGACCAGCTCGCGCAGCGCCTGCCCCTGGATCGTGCGTTCGGGAGCCATCACGAGCCGTGCCGACCCCCAGGCGTCGAGCAGCGGGGGCAGCACGACCGCCCGTGTCGCGCCGACGGGGACGGTGCTGCGCACGACCACCAGCGTCTGCGGCGAGCAGCGCTTCGCGATGTGCTCGGCCGCCGCGGCGAGGTTGAGCAGGTACGGCTCGTGCCCGGCCGCCTCGACGGGGGTGGAGACGCAGATGATCGCCGCGTCGACGCCGGTGTCGGGCAGGTCGTGGCCGAGGAAGATCCGGCTGCCCACCCACTCCTTGAAGACGTCCTCCACGCCGGGTTCGAAGATGTGCGGCCGTCCGCGCGACAACGTGTCGAGCAGTGCGGGCTGGGTGTCCACGCCGTGCACCTCGTACCCGCGGCGGGCGAGTGCCGCGGCCAGCGTCAGGCCGACGTACCCCATGCCGATGACGCCCACCTGACGGAACTCGGGTTCTCCCTCTGTCACGTTCCACCTCTCCTCGTCGGCGCGTGCCGGTCAGCGGCACGGCGCGGCGACGGTGTCCAGTCCGCGCACCGTCACGTATCCTTCGAATCCTTCTTCGCGATAACGACGGCACGCCTGCGCGACGTTCTCGGGGCGCGTGGCGTAGTCAACCGCCAAAACGGTCTTCCCGGCTTCTTTCAGCTTTCTCGTCGCCGCCAGGTTCTCGGCGCAGAAGTCGGCGGTGCACGGCTCGTCGGTGGCCCGGAAGAAAAGCTCCTCGACGCCGACGCCGTCAATCGCGTCGAGATACCCCGGGTACTCGCGCAGCTCCGGCGAATTCTGCGGATAGACACCGAATGACGGATTCGCCCCCTTGACGTGGGCGCTGATCCGCACGATCAGGTCCGTCATCCGCTCGGCGAGCTCGGTGCGGCCGAGACCGGGCACGAGCCCGAGGTCGATCTCCTCGTAGGCGAGCGGCGTGTCGAGGTACACGCCGTCGAACCCGGCGGCGAGCGCCCGGTCCAGCCGCGGCCGCACCGCCAGGTCCCACCAGCGCGGTTCCCAGTAGCGGACGAAGTGCTCCCCTGGCCAGCTCCGCCACTCGTTCAGCAGCAGCCGGTCGTCCCGGATCGCGGTGAAGTCGGGCCGGAACGACTCGATCGAACCGATCTCGAAATAGGCGAGCACCCGCTTCCCGGACGCCTTGAGCGCACCGATCTCGTCCGCCTGGAAATAGGACGCACCGCCGTCGCGCGCCAGGTCGACGACGGCGGTGCGGAACGGCGCGGCGGCCAACTCGTCGAGCCGTCCGTCCCGATATCCCTGCAGCTGGTAGACAAAGCTTCCCGGCGGCGTGGAATCATTCGAACACCCGGTCATCGCGAGCATCCACGTCGTCGCCGAAACGATGAGGAGCACTCGACGGAAAAGACCGGCCACCCGCTCACGGTACCGATCGTTTGTGTCCGATCAATGCGCCGCCCGGCCCATCTCGTACGGCCGGTCCCCGACTCCCCGGCGCGTCGGCCAGGTGTTCAACCGGCGCCGTGAGCGGTTGCACCCGAGGAGATCGGTCCGGTAGGCATGGGGCAGTTCGTTCAAACCTGGGGGGTTTCGAATGTCTCTGTTCCGCACGCTCGCGTCCGCCACCGTGGTGTCCGCGGCTGCACTCACCCTGGTCGCCGGGCCCGCGAGCGCGGACCCGCTCCAGAACTCCGGCGACTTCAAGGTCGCGGGCGTCAACATCCGCTACGGCCCCGGCCTCAACTACGGCGTCGCGGGCTCCGGCTACCCCGGTCAGTACGCCTACCTGTCCTGCGGGCAGGCCGTGTCCGGGTGGGAGTGGATCGAAGTGCAGAACGTCGCCACGGGTGTGCGTGGCTGGGCGAAGAACGAGCTCATGTACGCCTTCTGCAGCTGAGCCCGCTCCGTGGTCCGGCAGGGCGGTGCGACCGTCCTGCCGGACCACGGGTGGTCAGCGCGCCGCGCCCCATTCGTGGGCCAGCGCCGCCGCCTCGCCGCGGGAGCCGACACCGAGCTTGTCCAGGATGTTGGCGACGTGGAACTTCACCGTGGACTCGCTGATGTGCAGCTCCCCCGCGATGTCGCGGTTGCGCCGGCCGCGGGCGAGCCGGCCCAGCACCTCCAGCTCCCGTGCGCCGAGCACGGTCAACGGGTCCTCGCGCGGTTTCTCCGGCGGCCCGAGCGGAACCTCGATCGTCACCGTCGTGCCCCACCCCGGCACCGCGTCCACCTCCACCGTGCCGCCGAGCGGCCCGAGGCGTTCCGGGACGCGGCGCGTGTCGAGGCTCCCGCACGACAGCGTGCCCGGACCGTCGTCGCGCACGGTCGCCTTGAGCGCGGTCCCGGCGACCTTCCAGCCGATGTGGACGCGGTGCACACCGCGCTGGTCGTCCAGCATCGCGTGCACGGCGGACCGGACCACCGCACCGGCCGTGGCGGCGACCTCGGTGGGCACGACCCGGTCCGCACCCTCCTCCGCACCGGGGGTGCCGAGGTCCAGCCGCACCTCGCGGCCGCGCAGGACCCGCCGCAACGACTCGGCGACCCGCCGAAAAGCGGCGCCGGCCTTCTCCTCGGTCAGCGTCCGCTCCAGCTCGGCGCGGGACCGCAGGTCGACGAGCGCGGTGACGGCGAGGTCCACGGCCCGCGCACGTGCCGTCACGTCGTCCACGGCCCGGTCGCGCAGCACGCCGAGCAACGCCGTCAGCGCGGTCCCGTAGGCGTCCCCGAGGTCGGAGATCGTCATCGCCCGTGCCGCCGCGGCCGCCCGCGACACCGCGAGCGTCGTGGGCACCGCCTCGTTGCGCAGGCTCTCCACGTGGGCGGTCACCAGGTCCCACAGCGTGAGGGCCGGTGCCAGCACGTCGTCCGGCAGCGGGCTGTCCTCGGTGCGCAGGAGCACCAGCAGCGCGTGGGGCCGGCTCACGTCGCTCACCAGCACCACCACCGGAACCTCGACGCCGGCCATGACCGCACGCCCCTGCCAGCTACCCCGCCCCGGCACCAGTGGCCATAGCGCGGCGAGGTCGGCGATCGTGGCGGACGGCCCCGAACCCCGGAACTTGAACGGCGCGAACGAGCAGTTCGACAGCTCGGCGACCGCCCGGTGCGGAACGGTCTCGGCGAGCACGGCGGACAACCGGGGCAGCAACTCGCTCAGCGGCGCCTGGATCACCTCGACGGCGCTCTGGAGGTCCATTGTGCCGAGCCTAGCCCGCCCGGACCGGCGACCACCTGGTCTTCCGGCCAGGCCGGACTGGCCGAAGGACGGGCGCCCGCGGTGCCGCCCGATCGCCACGATCGACACGTCAACCAGCGGCGAGCAGTGGAGTGCGAGATGAAGGCGATCACCTACACCGAGTTCGGCGGCCCCGAGGTCCTGCGCCTGGACGAGGTCGAGGAGCCCCACGCGGGTCCGGGACAGGTCAGGTTGAAAGTCGTGGCGGCGGGCGTCAACCCGGTGGACCACAAGATCCGCAACGGGTGGATGCCGCACATGTCCCCCGCACTGCCCGCCGTCCCCGGCCTGGAGGCCGCCGGTGTCGTCGACGAGGTCGGCGAGGGCGTGACCGGCGTGTCGGTGGGTGACGAGGTCCTCGGCTGGACCACGACCGGCGCCTACGCCGAGTACGCACTGGCCACCGACTTCGCCGCCAAGCCCGCGACCCTCGACTGGGACGTCGCCGCCGCACTGCCCGTGGCCGTGGAGACGTCGGTGCGCGTGCTCGACGCACTGGAGGTCAAGGAAGGCGACACGCTCCTCCTGCACGGCGCCGCGGGAGTCGTCGGCGCCGTGGCCGTCCAGCTCGCCGTGGCCCGCGGCGCCACCGTCCTCGGCACTGCTTCCCCGGCCAACCACGACTACCTGCGCTCACTCGACGCCACCCCGCTCGCCTACGGCGAGGGCCTCGCCACCCGCGTCCGCGCCGCCGCACCCCAGGGCGTGGACGCCGTCCTCGACGCCGCGGGCGCCGACGACCTGCCGATGTCGATCGACCTGCGCGGCGGCACCGACCGGATCATCACCATCGCCGACCCGCGCGCGGCCGAACTGGGCATCCCGTTCTCCGGCGGCGGCAGCGGCCCGTTCGGGTCGCGGCTGGCCTCGTACGCCCGCCTCGTGGCCGACGGGCAGCTCACGGTCCGGGTCGCGCGGAGCTTTTCGCTGGCCGATGCCGCCAGGGCGCAGGAGGTGAGTGCCGGCGGTCACGCCGCCGGGAAGCTGGTGCTGCGCCCGTAGGCCGGGCTGGACCCCGGCAACGGTGGGCCGCGGCGAGGCTGGGCCGCGGCGAAGCGGGACTGGGCCGCAGCGAAGCGAGCTGGACCCCGGCGGAGCGGGGCAGGCCGGGCTGCGGCGAGGTGGACTGGACTGCGGCGGAGCGGGCCGGCCCCGGCGAGGCGGACTGGACCCCGGCAAGGCGGCGGGCCGGACTGCGGCGAGGCAGGCCGCAGCGGGACGGGGCTGGTGCGCGGCGGCCGCAGGCAGCGGCGGTCAGCTGCGCGTGGCACCGGCAACCAGGTAAGCACGGCTGGTGCGCACCCGACCCCGCACCAGCCGGCCCCGGCCCACCCAAGCCAACCCGACCAGCCCGTCGCCCGAGGGGCTGGGTCAGGACGGAACCTGGCCCACGGTCGGCTGCACGGGCACGGCCTGCGTCACCGGGCGCACCGAGCCATGGCCGGTCCTGAACACCGAGCCCGGCACAAGCCCGCGCGCCGCGCTCCGCACAGGTGCACACCGCTCGACCGTCACCGCACGGGCGAGCTGAGCCAGCTCCTCGGCCGCCGGCCCGCTCGCACCGACCTGGCGCAGGTGGTCGAGCGCACGGGCGAGGAGCAGGTCCGCCTGCTGTTCGCACCACCTGCGGCCGCCGGCCTGTTCGATCGCGCGGGCCTGTTCGGCGGGGGAGCCGGTCAGGTCCGCGCCGGCGTCGAGGGCGGCCACCACGGGCAGGGTGCGGCGGGCGTGGGCGAGGTCGTCGTACAGCGGGCGGCCGGAGAGCATGGGGCCGCCCCAGAGGGCGAGGACGTCGTCGACGTGTTTGCTGGCCAGGCCGACGTGTTCGCCGAACGACCTGAGGTGGCGGGCCTGGGTGCTCGTCGCGCCGGCGGCCAGTGCGCCCAGCTCGCACGCGCAGGCCGGCAGCGCCGCGTGTTTCGCCGCCGCGACGCCCAGGTGCTCGGCGACCTCGGTGGCGCCGTCGGTCAGCTCGATCTCCCGCACGTAACCGTCCACAACGGACAGCAGTGCGGCGTTGAGGGTGCGCACCTCCGCCTTGCTGACGTGTGCGAAGGCCAGTGACAGCAACGCTTCCGCCGCCGAGGTGGCGCGCTCGTCGCCGAACTCCACCCACGCGCTGGGCTGGCGGCCGCGGCTCACCGCGCGGGTCGTCAGGTCGGCGTGCAGCTGTTCGTGCAGGTGCGCGAGCTCCAGCGCCACGGCCACCTTGAGCGCCCTGCCCGCGGCGCCGACCGTCTCGGCGGCGAGCAGGGCCAGCGCGGAGACGACGAAGTCCTGGCCGGTGAGGTGGTGGTCGACGACCTCGCGGGTCTCCCGCGGCAACGTCGCGACCGCGGCGCGCAGCGGTGGCTCGACCACCTCCCGGCACCAGGCCGGCACGTCCTGCGCGGGCTGCGGCGCCACGACCACGTCGGTGCTCGTCATGAGCAGAAGCTAGCTCCGTCGCCGGCGTCACCTGGCTGCTCGCCACTGTCGTGTCCAATGCAGGCACGATCCGGCGAGCGGGACTACGTTGATGTTGAACGGGTTGTTGTCGTCATCACCCGACCGTGACCATCGTTTTCCTGAGGGGCTGAACGTGCGCTACACCAAGCTCGCCGGCATGGACGTGTCGGAGATCTGTCTCGGCATGATGAGCTACGGCGAACCGTCGCTGGGCACGCATCCGTGGTCGATGCCGGAGGAGGAGGCCCGGCCGTTCATCAAGAAGGCGGTCGAGGCCGGCATCAACTTCTTCGACACAGCCAACGTGTACTCCGCCGGCTCGTCGGAGGAGTTCACCGGCCGTGCGCTGAAGGACTTCGCCCGCCGTGACGAGATCGTCCTCGCCACCAAGGTGAACGGCCGCATGCACGACGGCCCGAACGGCGCGGGGCTGTCCCGCAAGGCGATCTTCGCCGAGATCGACAACTCACTGCGCCGGCTGGGCACCGACTACGTCGACCTCTACCAGATCCACCGCTTCGACCCGGCCGTGCCGCTGGAGGAGACGCTCGAAGCGCTGCACGACGTCGTGAAGGCCGGCAAGGCCCGCTACATCGGCGCCTCGTCGATGTACGCGTGGCAGTTCTCGAAGGCGTTGTACACGCAGCGGTCGAACGGCTGGACGCGGTTCGTCTCGATGCAGAACCACTACAACCTCCTCTACCGCGAGGAGGAACGCGAGATGCTGCCGTTGTGCGCGGACCAGGGCATCGCGGTGATCCCGTGGAGCCCGCTGGCCCGCGGCCGGCTGACCCGCGACTGGGACGCCACGACCGCGCGGGCCGAGACCGACGAGTTCGGCTCGACCCTGTACGTCGAGTCGGACCGCGAGATCGTCGAGCAGGTGGCCGCGGTGGCCGCCGCGCGTGGCGTGTCACGGGCGCAGGTGGCGCTGGCGTGGCTGCTGCGCAACCCGGTCGTGACGGCGCCGATCGTCGGCGTGACCAAGCCCGCGCAGCTGGACGACGCGGTGGCCGCCCTGGCGGTCGAGCTGACTGACGATGAGGTGCGGCGGCTGGAGCAGGCCTACCAGCCGCACCGCATCGCCGGCCACTCGTGAGCACTGCTTTTGGTCTGCACTGAAGTCATTGCAGCAGCTGCACAGCAATCGGGCCGCCGACGTCACGTCGGCGGCCCGGTCGCGGGTGGCTCAGACGAAGGCGCTCTCGCCCGTGATCGCCTTGCCGACGATCAGCGTGTTCATCTCGCGGGTGCCCTCGAACGAGTAGATGGCCTCGGCGTCGGCGAAGAACCGGGCGACGTCGTAGTCCAGCACGATGCCGTTGCCGCCGAAGATCTCCCGCGCCCACGCCACGACCTCGCGCATGCGGGCGGTGACGAAGGCCTTGGCGAGCGAGGAGTGCTCGTCCTGGAAGATGCCGGCGTCCTGCAGCCGTGCGAGCTGCACGAGCATGCCCCACGACGCGGTGATGTTGCCCAGCGACTTCACCAGCAGGTCCTGCACGAGCTGGAAACCGGCGATGGGACGGCCGAACTGCTTGCGCTCGCGGGCGTAGGCCAGCGCGGCCTCGTAGGCGCCGATCATCACGCCGAGCGCCTGCCAGGCGACGCCGCCGCGGGTGGCGCGCAGGATCTCGGCGACGTCGCGGAACGAGTTGATGTTCTGCAGGCGGTTGGCCTCCGGCACCCGCACGTCGGTCAGGGTGATCTCGGCGTTCTCCACGATCCGGAACGCGATCTTGCCCTCGATCTTCTCCGCGACGAAGCCCGGCGTGCCCTTCTCGACGACGAAACCCTTGACGTGGTTGTCGTCGAGGTCGCGGGCCCACACGACCACGTAGTCGGCGAAGGTGGCGTTGCCGATCCACTTCTTCGCGCCGTTGAGCACCCACGTGTCGCCGTCGCGCTTGGCCGTGGTGCGCATGCCGCCGGCCACGTCGGAGCCGCCGAGGGGTTCGGTCATCGCGAACGCGCCGATCTTGTCCATCGCGGCCATGGCGGGCAGCCAGCGGTCGCGCTGCTCCTGCGAGCCGCCGGAGTAGATCGAGTACATCGCGAGTCCGTTGTGGACGCCGAAGAACGTGGCGACCGAGGCGTCGGTGCGGGTCAGCTCCATCGCCAGCATGCCGGTGAGCAGGTGGCTGACGGCGGCGGGGTGCTCGCCGTAGCCCTCGTAGGACAACGCGGTCAGGCCGGCGCCGCGGAACTTGTCGACGAGCTCGTGCGGGAACTCGCCACGCGCCCAGTACTCGTTGACCAGCGGCTTGACCTCGGTGGTCATGAACTCGCGGGCGCTGAGCAGGATCTTGCGCTCCTCGTCGCCCAGCAGCGCCTCGTAGTTGTAGAAGTCGGCGGTCAGCTGGTCTTCCACGCGGTTCATCGGTTCTCCTCCAGTGCGGTCAGAACGGCGAGCTGCTTGCGGTCGCGCGTCTCGGCCAGCGCCGAGTACGTGGAGGAGCCGTAAGCGTCTTCCACGGCCCTGATGAGCCGTTCGGGGTCGGACGAGGGGGTGCCCAGGGCGAGGCCCTGCATGGACCTGCCGATGTGCTCGGCGAGGTGGCGGTAACCGCCGGGGCCGCCACCGAGGTGGGCGCCCAGGAACGGGCCGACGGTGGCCCAGCGGATGCCGAGCGAGCTGGTCACGACGGTGTCGAGGTCCTCCGGCGTGACGACGCCCTCCTCGACCAGGTACGCGGCCTCACGTGACAGCGCGGCCTGCAGCCGGTTGCCGACGAACCCGGGGATCTCCTTGCGTTCCACGACCGGCGTGCGGCCGACGGAGCGGTAGAACTCGACGGCCCTGGCGACCGACTCCTCGCTCGTCTGCTCTCCCGGCACGACCTCGACCAGCGGGATGACGTGCGGCGGGTTGAACGGGTGTCCGATGAGGACGCGCGAGCCGTCGATGCCCTCGGTGAACGCGGTGGACGGGATGGCCGAAGACGAGCTGAGCAGCAGCGCGTGCGCGGGAGCTTCCCGCACCAGCTCGGCGAACAGGGTCTTCTTGAACGCCAGGTCCTCCGGGCCGTTCTCCTGCACGAGGTCCGCGTCCCGCACGGCCTCCGCGACGCTCGCCGCCACCTCGACACCGGCGGGAACGACGTCGGCGAGGTCGGGCCGCGGGTCGGTGACCCGCACGGTCAGGCCGTGCTCGGCGAACAGCCGGGCCCACGACAGGCCGATCACACCGGCCCCGACCACCGCGACGGTGCGGACCTCCTTCTCGGTGCTCATGCTTCCTCCAGGTAGTCGTGCACCGGCTTGGCGGGAGCGAGCGTCAGGTCGGTGATGATGTGGCTGGCGGACACGACCTCCAGCACCGGCAGGTCCGCGAGGGGCGCCAGGACGTGCTGGAACAGCTGCAGGCGTGCCGGGCCGGTGTACGCGGCCTTGACCACGACGTCGGTGATCTCCGTGCGCACGAGCTCCTGCACCCGCGGCGTTCCGTCATATCCGTGGATGGTCTTCAGCATGAACGTCGGAACCGTGATCTCCGCCTCAGCGCGGCCGAGGTCCAGGTCGAACTGCTTGTAGCCCATGGTCGCCGTGGCCACCCGCAGCGTGCCGTAGTCGAGGGTGCCGACGAGGGCGCCGTGGTCGGCGTAGAGCGACGGCGAGCCCATGACCTTGGGGTAGGCGCTCACCTCGCGGCCGGAGGCGGTGGCGGCGAAGCTGTCGAGGTACATCGCGTGCAGGTACTCGCCGTGCTCGCCGTCGAACACGACCTGGACCGCCTGGCCGGCCTCGGTGTACGGGCCGTAGCCGGTGACGTCGGTCATCTTCATGACCTCGAACCGCACCAGCGGCTCTGCGATCTCCAGCGGCTGCGGCACGGCGGCGCGCAGTGCGCCGGGATCGGTGCGGTAGACGATGTTCAGGTACTCGCGGTCGAAGAACCGGGGCTGCACGGCGGGAAACGCCGGCGCGGTGAGCGGTGTGACACCGAGCATGGTCATCGTCCTGTCCACTGTGGAGCGCGGCGCTCGGCGAACGCGGTCATGCCCTCGCGCACGTCGGCGGTGCTCATCAACTTCGCGATCTCGTCGCGCTGGGCGGCCCAGCGGTCGGCCGACCGCACGACCTTCTTCACGGCCGCCAGCGCCAGCGGGGCGTTGAGCGCCACCTGCTCGGCCAGCTGCACGGCCACCGCGGCGGCTTCTCCGGGTGCGACCACGCGGTTGGCGAGGCCCAGCTCGCCCGCGCGGCGGCCGTCGATCGGCTCGCCGGTGAGCAGCAGCTCCAGCGCCAGGTGGTGCGGGATCCGGTCGGTCAGCCGCACCACTCCCCCGCCTGCGGCGATCAGGCCGCGCTTGACCTCGGGCAACGCGAACCGCGCGTCCTCGGCGGCGACGATCAGGTCGCACGCCAGGGCCAGCTCGAACCCGCCGCCCATGGCGAAGCCCTCGACGGCGGCGATCAGCGGCTTGGTCAGCTCCGCCTCGGTGAGGCCGCCGAACCCGCGGCCGGGCACCGACGGCGACTCGCCCTTCAGCGCGGCCTTGAGGTCCATGCCGGCGCTGAACGTGCCACCGGCTCCGGTCAGCACGCCGACCCGCAGCTCCGGTGCGGCTTCGAGCTCGTCCAGCGCGGCGGCGAGCCCGGTGGCGACGGCCGCGTCGACGGCGTTGCGCGCCTGCGGGCGGTCGAGGGTGATCAGCAGCACCGAGCCGACGCGTTCGGTGCGGACGGTGTTCGTCTCGGCGGTCATGCCAGCTCCTTCAGCACTTCGGCGGTGTCCTGGCCGGGAACGGGGGCCAGGCGGCGGACGGTGGCGGGGGTCGCGGAGAACCGGACCGGGATGCCGATCGACCGGATCTCGCCCTCGGTGGGGTGCCGCACGACGTCGAGGAGGTGGCCGTCGCGGACGTAGTCGTCCTCGTGCGCCCGGTCCAGCTCCAGCACCGGCCCGAACGGGATGCTGTGCTTCGCGCACACCTCGGCCCACTCCTCGGTGGTGAGCGCTCCTGCGCACTCGTCGACGACGCCCATCAGGTCGTCGCTGTCGGCGGGGTCGATCCGGTCGCCGGCCACGCGCGGGTCCTCGACCAGGTCGGGGCGCCCGGCGGCGGCGAAGAAGTCGCGGAAGTTCTGCGGGTTGTACGGAACGACGCAGGCCAGGCCGTCCTTCGTGTGCACGGCGTGGTGGCCCTTGGCCATCGAGAGGCCGAAGCCGGTGGGGCCCTCCTCCGGCACGAACGCGTGCCCGGAGAGGTGCTCGACCAGGTTGAACGCGATCAGCGTGTCGGCCATCGGCACCTCGACCCGCTGGCCCTGCCCGGTGCGGTTGCGGTGCACGAGCGCCGCGAGCACGCTGTAGGCGATGGTCAGCGACGACACCTTGTCGCCCAGGATCGTCGGCAGGTACACCGGCCGGCCCAGGGCGCGGTTCGCGATGTCGACCAGGCCGGACGCGCCCTGGATCGTCTCGTCGTAGGCGGCGATGCCGGCGCGGTCGGAGTCGGCGCGGAAGCCCTGCGCGTGGGCGTAGACGAGACCGGGGTTGCGCTCGGCGACGTCGGCGTAGTCCAGGCCGAGCCGGCTCAGCGCGCCCTGCCGCATGTTGGTGATCAGCACATCAGCGGTGTCGATCAGCTTGAGCGCGCGTTCGCGGTCGTCGGAGTCCTTGAGGTTCAGGGCGATGCTGCGCTTGTTGCGGTTGACGTTGAGGCTGAGCGGCGTCATGCCGGGGGTGGTGCGGTGCCGGCCGTTGCGCACGGTGTCGACCGGTGACTCGATCTTGATCACGTCGGCGCCGAGGTCTCCGAGGATCTGGGCCGCGTAGGGGCCCATCACCACGGTCGAGAGGTCGATCACCCGCACGCCGTCCAACGGACCGGTGGTGATGTCCTTCATCGTTCGTCCTTTCGAAGTTCCTGCACCACCGAAGTTAGTGCGGAATTCCAGAAAAGGGAACGATCATGTCGCGAACAATGGTGTGACCACAGCGGTCACACCATTCGGTTTATTTCGCGATCGGTTCGGCGAACACCTCCCGCGCGGCGGACACCACCTCGGCCAGGTCGCCCGCGCCCCGGTCGTGCCGCCACAGCAGTCCCGTGTCGAGCTGGGCCCGGAAGTCCGCGAACGGCAGGACCGCCATGTTCTCCAGCAGGTAGCCGTGCATCGCGCTGTCCTCGTCGAGCATCGAGACGGAGAACGCGAGCCCGCCGGACACCAGCTCCGACACCCCGCCGTAGCCGGTGTTGGCGAGCTGGATCCGTTGTTTGATGCCGAGCTCGCGCAATTGTGCGTCGAGCTGCTCGAAATAGGACGGCATCATTTCTTCCGGCGGACGTACATAGGCGAGATCGGTGAGGTCGGCGAGTTTCACCTCGGTGCGCCCGGCGAACCGGTCGGCCGGCACGACCGCGCCGAGCCGTTCCGACATCACGTGCAGGGTGTCGAGCGCGGCCTCCCGCACCGGCAGCCTGGCCAGCGTCAGCGCGAGCCGGCCGTCCTTCACCCCTTCGACGAGGTCGGTGGTCGAGCCCGGCCACCGCTTGAGCTCGAACCGCTCGCACACCCGCCCGGCCAGGACGGCGACGCGTTCCCGCAGCGCCGGGTGCACACCGGTGGGCATGCCGACGAACACGGTCGCCCGCGCGGGTGCCGTGGCCTGGGCGAGCCGCCACCGGATCGACCCGACCCGGTCGAGCACGTCCCGCGCCATCGGCAGCAGCGCCGTGCCCGCCGGGGTGAGCGCCACGTGGTGCGTGCTGCGGTCGAACAGCTGGGTGCCCAGCTCGTGTTCGAGGTCCTTGATCCGCTGGCTGAGCGGGGAGGCGGCCATGTGCAGCTTCCGTGCGGCGGCCGAGAAGTTCAGCTCCTCCGCGACCGCGACGAAGTACCTGAGGTGCAGCAGTTCCACGCACCCCAGACTAGGCCGTTCGGATCACGCCCTGCCGCGGGCGGCGGTGGCGTCAGCCGGTCAGCGCCGCCAGCTTGCGCGCCGCCTCCGTCTCGCCCCAGCGGAACCCGATCCGCCGCGACAGCTCCCCCGCCTCCGCGAACGACGCCCGCGCCGCCTCGGCCCGCCCGGCCAGCTCGTGCACGGTGCCCCGGTCGAGCAGCACCCCGGCCTCGATCTGCCGGTCCCCCACCGACCGCGCGAGCCCCAGTGCCTCGTCGGCCAGCTCCAGCGCCCGGTCGAGCGAGCCCAGCTGGCGGTGCGCGTCGGCCATGTTGGCCAGCGCGTGCAGCTCGCCGGAGCGGTCGCCGCAGGAGCGGAACGTCCGCAGGGTCTCCTCGTAGCAGGACAACGCGGCCGGCAGGTCACTGAGCGCGGCGTGCACCAGGCCGAGGTTCGTGCGCACGTACGCGGCGCCCTGCGAGTCGGCCAGCCCCTCGCGCAACGCGAGCGAGGCCCCCAGCGACGACAGTGCCGCCGGGAGGTCGCGGCGGCGCCAGTGCACGATGCCGAGGTTGTTCAGCGTCACCGCTTCGAGCTGCACGTCGTGCAGCGACCGCGCCAGCTCCAGCGCCGCCGTCCAGTGCTCCAGCGCCTCGGCGAACCGGAACCCGCGCTCGCAGGCCGCGCCGAGCTCCTTCAACGCCAGCGCTTCGGCCCGCACGTCGCCCAGCGACCGCGCGGCCTCCAGCGCCAGCACGTTCAGCGCCGCCCAGTCCGCCACCTCCGAGCGCCGCCGGAAGTACCACGACAGCCCGGCGGCGAAGGCGATGGCGTCGGCGGGGGACGCCTGGTGGGCGGCGGCGAGCAGGTTGTCGCGCTCCTCCGCCAGCCAGAGGTCGGTGGGGTGGTCCGCCAGCGCTTCCAGGTAGTGCTTGTGCAGGCGCTCCACCGCGAGCGCGCGTTCGTCGGCCGACTCCGCGGCGCGGCAGCGTTCACGGGCGAAGAGCCGCAGCAGGTCGTGCACCGCGAACCGGCCCGGCACCGGTTCCTCGACCAGGTGCGCGTCGGCCAGCTCGGCGAGCAGCTCCGCCACGTCGGGCACGTCGGTCAGCGCCCGTGCCGCCGCCACCGCGAAGTCGGGGCCGTCCAGCAGGCCCAGCAGGCGGAAGACCCGTGCCACGGCGGGAGATCCGAGCTCGGCGTAGCTGACGGCGAACGCCGAGCGCACCGCCACGTCCCCGAGCCGCAGCTCGTCGAGCCGCCGGGTCTCGTCGGCCAGCCGCCCGGCCAGCAGCGCCGCCGTCCACTGTGGACGTCCGGCCAGCCGTGCGCCCGCGATCCGCAGCGCCAGCGGGAGACCGCCGCACCAGCGCACCAGCTCGGCCGCGTCCTCGACCGGCCCGGCCACCCGCGACAGCAGCTGGGTCGCCTCCTCCAGCGGCAGCGCGCCGAGCCGCACGCAGGACGCGCCGGCCAGCGACGTGAGCGGGCGGCGGGACGTGATCAGCACGACCGAGCCGGGGCCGGTCGGCAGCAGGCGCCTGACCTGGGCGGCGGTGGCGACGTTGTCCAGCACCACGAGCAGCCGCCGTCCCGCCGTGAGCGACCGGTAGCGCACCGCCTCCTCGTCGCCGGGGCGGTCGCCGAGCGCGCGCAGGAACTGGCTGAGCACCCGGTCCGCGGCGCCGTCGGACAGGTCGGCGTACAGCTGGCCGTCGGGGAACGACCCGGCGATCTCGTGCGCGGCCCGCACGGCCAGCGCGGACTTGCCGATGCCCGCCTGCCCGGTCACCACGCACACCGCGACCCGGTCCGGCCGCACCTGCGAGCGGATCAGCGCGAGCTCGCGCGACCGCCCGGCGAACGTCACGACGTCCGGCGGAAGCTGGCGGACCGCTTGCGCGCCAACGGGTTTCGCGCGCAGGAGTTCGGCCTGCAACCGCCGCAGCGCCTCCCCCGGCTCCACCCCGAGCTCGTCGGCCAGCACGGCGCGGCACTCCTGGTAGGCCGCCAGCGCCTCGGCCGGGCGGCCCGCGCGGTGCAGCGCGACCATCTGCTGCTCGCGCAGGCGTTCGTTCAACGGGTGCTCGCGCACCCACTCCGAGAGGTCCGCGACGACCTCGACGTGCCGCCCGAGGTCCAGTTCGGCGTCGGCGCACTCGACCCGTGCCGCCAGCCGCAGCTCCTCCAGCTGGGCGACCACGCCGCGCAGCAGCCCGGACGCCGTGAGGTCGGCCAGCGCGGGGCCGCGCCACAGCGCCAGCGCCTCCCGGTAGCGCTGCGGCGTCCGCTCGCGGCGCGCCACGTCGAGCAGCTCGGTGAACCGGGTCAGGTCCAGCTCGGCGGGGTCGATCGACATCAGGTAGCCGGGCGCCCGCGACCGCAGCCGCGCGCCCACGACCTTGCGCAGCTGGTAGACGTACACCTGGAGGTTCTTCAGCGCGGTCTTGGGCGGCGCGTCGTCCCACAGCACGCTGATCAGCCGGTCGACCGCGATCACCCGTCCCGGCTGCGCGAGCAGCAACGCGAGCACGGCCCGTTGCTTGGGCGGGCCCAGGTTCAGGCGCGCGCCGTCGTCGCCGTAGCACTCCACCGGCCCCAGCACCCGGAACTCCACAACGCCTGATCGTAACCACCGGACGCATACCGGACACATGCCACGCGCGGTGACCTTGGTCCACATGAAGAAGACCTCGCTCGTGGTGGCGGCGGCAGCGCTGTGCGCCGCGACCGCAACGCCCGTTCAGGCCGTCGAGCCCTACTCCGAGAGCCCGGCCACCGCACGGTCCGTCAAGGCCGCCAATGGCTACGACGTCGTCGTCGGTGGCGCGAAGAGAGCCACCATCAGGGGTCAGCGACCCGGCCTACTCCGTCCGCACGACCGTCAGTGCGAACGGCGAGCTGGCCGCCGTGATCACCGACTTCGACGGCACCGGCGGCACCCGCCTGCGGACCGTCGACCGCTACGGCAGGACCCTCCACGTCGCCACCGGCGCGATCACCTCGGCGGTCTTCCGCGGCACCGACCTGGCCTACGTCGGCACGCTCAGCCGCCTCGACCTGGCCACCGGCGCGGTCAAGCCGCTCATCGCGAGCGACCGCACCACGCTGTACCGCGACTTCAGGCTCGTCGACGTCAACGGCGAACGGCACGTCAGCTACGTGCAGAACAACGAGGTCTACCGCTGCGGCTCCGACGACCCGCAGTGGCTGGGCCTCGCCACCGAGAACGGCAAGACCAGGCGGCTCATCGGTGAAACCAAGCACCACTACCGCACCGCGGTGTGGAGCAGCGACGGGCAGAAGGTCGCCTACGAGCTGATGGGCTGCGTCACCGACAAAAAGCTCGGTCCCGGCCAGCTCGACGCGGTCAGCGGCGTCTACGTGCGGGACCTCGCCACGGCCAAGGCCGACCGGGTCGTGGACGGCCTGTCGTTCAACTACGCCCTCACCGGCATCGCGGGCGGCACGGCGGTCATCGGCTCGCCGGAACGCGGCTACCGCAAGGCGTCCGGTGAGACCGCGGCCGCGCTGGACCGCCGCGAGGTCACCGCGCCGGCCGGCCGGATCAACCGCGCCGAGTTCGTGCACCAGCTGTGGGACACCCGCGACGACTTCCACGGCGGCTCGTCGTGCGGCCCGACCAGCGCGGTGATCGACCTGGTCGGCTACCAGCTGACGAACCAGTTCCCGGTGACCGTCTCCAGCCCGGCACCGCACGTGTCGAAGTGGGGCCGCTACCTCACCGACGAGTTCGGCAACGCCGGACCACGTTCAACCGCGCGCAGAACGACTGGACGCGCACCGGTTCGTTCAAGGGCGCGCACGGCTGGATCACCGGCTACCACTGCAACGGCGACCCGGCCCGCCCGTGCGCGTCGTGGGAGTCGGAGCGCGACTTCCTGGCCCGCAACGGTGCCTCGGTGCAGCAGGGCATGTTCACCGCCGCCGGAGTCCGCGCGTTCCTCGACCAGGGCAAGTTCGTGATCATGAGCGGCCGCTGGGGCTCCACCGCCGGGCACCTGTCCGTGGTGATCGGCTACGAGAACGACGGCACGTTCTGGGTCCACGACACCTACGGCGCGGGCACGGACGGCAGCGGGGACGGCGCGCAGCAGAACTACACGTGGAACTACATCGCGCCCGCGCAGATGTGGGCCGCCTGACCGCAATCCCCGATAGCAAGTACTTGACGCCAGCCGTCAAGTACTTGCTATCGTCTGTCAAGTGAGCGAACTGGACCGCCTGGAGCTGCAGGACCACCTGATCCGCCTGGTCACGAGCCGCCTGCTGGACCCGCTGGAGATCCTGCTGCCCACGGCCGACCTGGACGAGCTGCACGACCAGGTGCACGCCGACGCCGGGACGTGGGCGCAGCAGCTGCTGACCGGCAGCGACCGGCAGGCCAGGCACCTCGTGATCCGGCTGCTCACAGTGCTCCACCCCGGCGACACCCCGTTCGACCCGCCGGACGACTGGTGGGCCACCCCGCTGGGCCGGGTGGCCGCGCGCAGGGCGGGCCACCCCAGCCGGCAGCACGTGTCGTTCGCGGTGGCCGGGGCGATGCTCGGGATCACCCGCCAGGGCGTGCACGACCTCGTGAACCGCAACAAGCTCCAGCGCCACCCGGACGGCGGCGTCACCGTCGAGTCGATCCAGATCCGCCTGGCCCAGCGCAGGGACACCTGAGCGTGGTGCCCGTCCACTTCGGACCGATCGGGATCAGCGCCGGAACAACCGCTCCAGCGCCCTGCGCGCACGGGCCGGCGCGGCGTCGTCCTTCTCCAGCTGCAGGAAGTGGTTGAGCGCCAGCATGATCCCGAGCAGCTCGTAGATCAGCTGCTCGACGTCGGTGCCGGCCGGCAGGTCGCCGTCGGACACCGCGCGCCGGATGTGGATGCGCAGGTCGCGGCGCCACAACGCGTTCATGCCGGCCAGCGCGTCGCGCACCGGGCCGCTGCGGCCATCGAACTCGGCCGTGGCCGCGGTGAAGAAGCAGCCGCCGGGCAGCACGTTGCGTTCGAGGTAGGACACCCACGCCTCGCAGACGTCCCGCAGCCGCGGCAGCCCGGACGGCAGCTGCTTGACCCGCCGCGGCACCTCGCGCAGGAACACCTCCGCCGCCGCGTCGACCACGGCCAGCTGCAGGGTCTCCTTGGTGCCGAAGTGGCCGAGCAGCCCGGCCTTGCTCATGCCCAGCTCGGCGGCGAGCCGGCCGATCGTGAGCCCCTCCAGACCTTCCTGCGAGGCGATCGCCAGGCTGTGGTCGAGGATGCGCTGCCGTGTCTCGCGGGTGTCGGCAACGGATCGGCGCGGGCTCACGACGTGATGATAGCCGCGTTTTCCACCTCTTTAGCTACCGACCGATCGGTTGCTATATTCGCCGCGTCCCCGCATCGCTGAAGGAGCTGACCCCTTGTCCGGATCCCGTGTTGTCGCGTTCGGCCACTACCAGCCGGAGCGGGTGCTGACCAACGCCGACCTGGAGCAGATGGTCGACACGAACGACGAGTGGATCCTGCAGCGCACCGGCATCGCCACGCGCCGGATCGCCGGCGACGAGACCGTCGCGGACATGGCCGCCGCCGCCGCGGCCAAGGCGCTCGCCGCGTCCGGGGTCCCGGCGAGCGAGATCGGCCAGGTGATCGTCGCCACGTGCTCGGCGATCGACCGCAGCCCGTCGACCGCAGCCCAGGTCGCCGCCCGGCTCGGCATCCCGGCCGCCGTCGTCTTCGACCTCAACAACGCCTGCGCCGGGTTCTGCACCGCGCTGGCCACCGCCGACCACACGATCCGCGCCGGTGCCGCCCGGCACGCGCTGGTGATCGGCGCCGAGAAGATGTCCGACCTGGTCGACTGGACCGACCGCAGCAGCTGCATCCTGCTCGGCGACGGCGCCGGTGCCGCGGTGGTCAGCGCCTCGGACGACGCGCTGGTGGGCCCGGTCGCGTGGGGGTCGGACCCGACGCGCAGCAACGCCGTGCGCCTCGTCGACGAGTGGCAGCCGCGGTTCCAGCAGGAGGGCCAGGCCGTGTTCCGCTGGGCCACGAGCGAGCTGCCCGCGATCGCCGCGCAGGCCTGCGAGCGGGCCGGCATCGCCACCACCGACCTCGCCGGTGTCGTCACCCACCAGGCCAACCTGCGGATCGTCGAGGCGCTGACCCGCAAGCTCGACCTGCGTGACGACGTGGTCATCGCGCGTGACGTGGTCGTCTCCGGCAACACCTCCGCCGCTTCCGTTCCGCTCGCTTTGTCCAAAATGGCGGAACAGGGCGAGCTCCCGTCGGGCGCGCCGGTGCTGCTGTTCGCCTTCGGCGGCGGGCTGTCCTGGGCCGGTCAGGTCATCAGGACTCCCTGAGAACCGACGTACCTACCCAGGTAGTAGATCTCAGGTATGACGACATCCGCGCCGCACTGTCGCTATTGTCCGATCCCTCAGCCCCTTGCCGCCGAAGGGAAACCTGTCTCATGAAGCTGATGCTGCGCTCGGGCACGGACGTGCGCTCGCGACTGACCGAGTGGGTGGGGCGGCGCCTGCTCGCGCGCCTGAGCCGCACCGGTTTCGACCTCGAGTCGTCCTGGTTCGTGCCGTCGCGCGTGCTGGCCCCGCTGCGCCGCAACGGTTTGGATCCCGTGCCCGAGCTCGCCAGGATGCACGCGCAGGGCCCGGTCACGAAGCTGCCGCTGCCCGTGCCCGCCTGGCTCGTGACCGGCTACGAGGCCTCCAAGCAGGTGCTCGTCGACGTCGAGGCGTTCAGCAACGACTTCGGGCACTTCAAGGAGCTCGGCCTGTTCGCCGACGAGGCGCCGGGCGGCCTGGGTTTCAGCGACCCGCCGGAGCACACCCGGCTGCGCAAGGTGCTGACGCCGGAGTTCACGATGCGCCGGCTCTCGCGGCTGGTGCCGCGGATCGAGGCGATCGTGGCCGACCAGCTCGACCTGATGTCGATGAAGGACGGTCCGGTCGACCTGGTCGAGGACTTCGCGCTGCCGGTGCCCGCGCTGACGATCTGCGAGCTGCTCGGCGTGCCGCTGAGCGAGCGCGAGGAGTTCCAGCGCCGCAGCGTGGCCCGCTTCGACCTGGGCGGCGCGGCCACCGCGTCGTTGTCGGCGGTGTCGGAGTCGATCGTCTACTTCCGCGAGCTGGTCCGCGCGCAGCGGTCCAACCCGAGCGACGGCCTGCTCGGCGAGCTGATCCGCAAGCACGGCGACGACCTGGACGACGACGAGCTCGCCGGCCTCGCCGACGGCCTGCTCACCGGCGGCTTCGAGACCACCGCGAGCATGATCTCGCTCGGCACCCTCGCACTCCTGCGCTCCCCGGAGCTGATGGCCCAGGTCAACGGCGACGAGAAGGCGGTGAACGCCCTGGTCGACGAGCTGCTGCGGCACCACACCGTCGTGCAGGTCGCGTTCCCGCGAGTGGCCCGCCGCGACGTGGACGTGGCCGGCACACGGGTGCGGGCCGGCGACATCGTGGTGTGCTCGCTGTCGCAGGCGAACCGCGACACCGACGTGTACCCCGACCCGAACCAGATCTGCCCGGAGCGCCCGGCCGGCCAGCACCTGGCCTTCGGCTACGGCGCCCACCGCTGCATCGGCGCCGAGCTGGCCAAGATGGAGCTGCGGATCGCCTACCCGGCGCTGGCGCGGCGGTTCCCGCACATGCGGCTGGCGGTCGAGCCGGGCGCGCTGTCGTTCCGCAAGCTCTCCATCGTCTACGGCCTGCAGTCGCTGCCGATCGACCTCGGCGGGCCGGCGACCTCGGCGCACGAGCTGTTGAGCTGAGGTCCCGCTCTGCGGGCGGTCTCGTGCGCGAGGTCGCCCGCAGTCGTCACTCCGGCACCGGGTCGTGATTTCTTGAAAACCGATTTATGTGGGCCGTTACCTGCGGTTTTAATTAATCATTCGTTGCTTTCGGAAATACACTTCGATTAATCATGCCGTTAGCGTGCCGGTATGCGAAGTGGTTTCCAGGGTTACCTGAACGCTGTCCGCAACCCGGCGTTCCGCCGCTTCTGGCTGGGCCTGATGGTGTCGCGGTGCGGCAGCGCGTTCACGGTCGTCGCGCTGTCGTGGCTCGTCCTGGACCTGGCCGGTCCACGCGAGCTGGGCCTGGTGCTGCTGTGCGCCGGCCTGCCGGTCCTGGTGTGCGGCCCGATCGCCGGCCGCCTGCTCGACCGCTTCCCGGTGCGTCGCCTGTTGTTCTGGGACAACACCACCCGCGCCCTCCTGCTGCTGACCCTGCTCGGCCGCCCCGGCGTGGCGCACCTCTGCGTGGTCGCGGCGCTGAGCGGCGCACTGGCCGCCGTCAGCGAGGTGTCGGAGGGCGTGCTGGTGCCCAGGCTCGTTCCCGACGAGGACCTGGAGGCCGCGAACTCGCTGCTGTCGGTGAACTGGGAGCTCGCCCATGTCCTCGGCCCGCCCACCGCCGGGTTCCTCATCGCCAGGACGGGCACCGGCACCGCGCTCGTGGCCGACGCGGCCAGCTTCGCGGTGATGGGCTGGCTGTCGTGGCGCCTGCCGGACGTGCGCGCCACCACCGCCCCCGAGCGCCGTCCCGCTTTCGCCACCCTGGCCAGGTTTCCGGCGGCCGTGGTGCTGACCGCGTGCGCCACCGGCTTCCTGTTCCTCAGCGGGGCCACCGACCTGCTGTACCCGGTCTACGCGCGCAACGTCCTGCACGACGACGCCACGGCGTTCGGCGTGCTGCTCGGCGCGGCCGGGACGGGCGGCCTGTGCGGCGTCCTCTTCGGACTCCCGCTCTACCTGCGCCTGCCGGCCCACACCCGGCTACCGGTCGTCATCGCCTCCGGCGCGCCGTTCCTGGCCTGCCTGCCGTGGGCCGGCACGCTGTGGGCCGCGGCCGTGCTCGTCGCCGCGGCCTCGTTCCTGTGGGCCCCGTTCTACGCGGTCGAACGCTCGTCGTTCCAGCGCGCGGTCCCGGGCGAGGCGCGCGGCGCCGTCACCGGCGCGCGTTCCGCCGTGTGCGCGGTGGGGTTTCCGCTCGGGAGCGCGGCCGGAGGTGCGCTGTTCGGCACGTCCACGCCGGCCGCGGTGGTGGTGCTGGCGGCGGCGTACGTGGTGCTCGCGACGGTGCCGTTGCTGGGACGCCGCGCTCTGCGGGCGAGCCCGGCCGGTCACGCTTCCCCGACGCCGAGGTAGCTGTGGGTGGGCTCACGCGGGTGAAGCACCCCGAAGGGTCGGTGTGGCGGCCCGGGAGCCCGCCGAGCCGCCACACCGCTGGTGACGCGCGAGGGTGAGGCCGGCCCCATCGGCGCGGGAAGAGCGCACGCCGCGGGCGTTCGGTCCGCCACCTGGCCGCGCGGCGCGTCGGAGTCGCTCCTCGCCGCTTGCCCTGTGCCGGTGGGGCCGGCCTCTGGATCACGGCCTCGCGCGTCCTCCGCCCGAGCGCACCATCTCCGGCCTCGATCGTGAATGCCTCCGCCGCTGCAAAGGCGGCGACATCGACGACGAGACGGACGGGGGAACAGATGGTGTGCCGCGGGCGGCGACTGGTTCGGGGACCTGGAGCTGGGTCGTGGGCTGGGCCGCCGGGGTCTCCTCGGCCGGTTGGGTCCACACCGGACGGCTGAGGTCCACGGTGTTCTGCCGGAAGAGCTCCGGGGTCTCGGTGATGATCTTGCCGGGTTGTTCGAGGCCGACGATGCCGACGAGCTTGCCGTCGGCGATGAAGCCGGTCAGGCCGTTGACGTCGGTGGTGTCGGTGCCGAGGACGGGCAGGCCGGCGCCCTGCACGCGCATGCCGTACTGCTCGGTCCAGAAGCGCGGGACCGGGGTGTAGGGCTTCGCGGAGTTGCGGCCCACCAACAGGTTCTCGGCGGCGGCGCGGCCGCCCTCGACGGCGTTGAGCCAGTGCTCGACGCGGCGGACGACGCCGTTGAAGCGCAGGTTCGGCCACCGGGCGACGTCACCGCAGGCGACGATGTTCTCGGCGCCGACGACGTGGTTGGTGGCGTCGCACAGCACGCCGTCCTCGATGACCAGGCCGGAGCCGCGCAGCCAGTCGACGGCGGGTGAGGCGCCGACGGCGAGTACGACGCACGAGGCGAAGAACACCTGGCCGTCGGAGAGGTGGATGCCGATGCCGCCGGGCTGGCGCACCCAGTGCTTGATGCCGACGCCGGTGGCCAGGCGCACGCCGTGCTCGATGTGCGCCTCGGTGATCTTCTTGCCGATGTCGTCACCGACGACGCCGCCGAGCAGTGCGGGCGAGCGGACGATGAGAGCGACGTCACGGCCCATGTGGCGCACGGAGCAGGCGAGCTCGCAGCCGATGAAGCCGCCGCCGATGACCGCGACGAGACCCTGCGACTGGCGGATGTTCCTGCGGATCGCGACCGCGTCGTCCAGCGTCCGCAGCACGTGCACCCGCGGGTCGTGGCGCGGCGCCCCGCCCATCGCCCTGGCGTCGACGCCGGTGGCGATGATCATGCCGTCGTACTTGATCTCCTCGCCGCCGGGCACCCAGACGGACTGCGTCTTGGGGTCCAGGTGCAGCGCCGGGGAGTTCAGCCGCCACTCGGCGTCGAGGTCGCCGGAGTAGGTCAGCAGGGAGTCGTCCGGGTGCCACTCGCCGGTGATGATCTGCTTCGACAGGCAGGGGCGGTGGTACGGGAGGTGGCGTTCGGCCGACAGGATCGTGATCCTGCCGTCGAAGCCCATCTCGCGCAGCCGTTCTGCCGAGCGGACTCCACCGAGTCCGCCGCCGACGACCACAATCCGCTCGCTCACTTCACTCGCTCCCTGATCTCGATCGCGCGCATCGGGCACGCGCGGGCAGCCGACCGCGCCTGGGCGAAGTGCTCCTCGGGCGGGCGGCGGTTGTAGGTCAGGCGGTTGTCCTCGATCAGCTGGAAGACGTCGGGGGCCTCCGCCTGGCAGGTGCCGTAGCGGTGGCACTTCTCGTTGTTGACGCTGACGTCCATCGCGTCGCCCTCGCCGATGCCGGGTTCCTTGCCGCGCTCGGCTTCGAGCATGCCGATGCGCATCAGCACCTCCGGCGGGAGGAACCGCGCCAGGGCCAGGGTCGCGGTCGGGACGAGGACGGTGAGACCGGCGAGCCAGAGAACGGACAGGTTGCCGTTCGCGATGGCGCCGAACCAGGAGTGCACCACGGTGACCGCCACGGCGATGTAGGCCGTCTGGTGGAACCGCAGCCACTTGCGGTAGAAGACCTTGTGCCGCATCGACGCCAGGATGGCGATCGCGGCCATGACCTCGAGTCCGAGGATGCCGAGGGCGTGCCGGAACAGGCCGCCGTCGACGAAGGGCAGGACCAGCTTGATGTAGCTGAAGGCCCCGTTCTGCAGCAACGTGAACGCAAAGGCGTGCACGGCACCGAACGCGATCGCGAGCGATGCGAGCACCATGTGCCCGTTCTTCAGTCCCTCACGGCCGGTGAGCTTCTCGGCCCACCCGGTCGCGATGAGCACGCCCCAGGACAAGGTCGCGCACATGAAGACGTAAGCCAGCCTGGCGGAGAGTTGGGCCATCTTCTTCAGGCCCGAGTCGAACTCGGACGCCTGGGCCACCAGGAGCGGAATCTGGCTGGACAACAACACTTCCTCCGAACGAACTCCGAACGGGTGAACTCTCTCGCGGGAACCCGCCCGGTCCTGCGGTGCAGGAGTGGACACATCAGGGCCGGGCGGGTGGGAACAGGTCCGCGTTGGAGTGCCTCTGACCTGGGGACACCACCTCCTTCCCCCGTTGTGGAACGGGGTCTTGGCTCACCGCACCGGTCGTCGCGGGCGGAGGACTCGGAGCAGGAGGATCGTCAGGACCACTCCCGCGGCGGTGACCGTGAGGATCACCCACATGTTCGGCCCCTCACCGGAGGCCAGGGTCGCGTTGATGATGCCGCCGGCCGGCACGGGTTCGGCGAACGCCGCGTCACCCGTGAGGCCGGTGCTCTCCAGCAACGTCATGTGCTTCATCACCACGTCGATGCCCACCTGCGCGAACGGCCGGATGAGGTCGTTGCGGGTCTGGATGCGCACCTTCGCGACGAACGCGAACACCGAACCGTGCGCCGAGCGCAGCCGGTCGGCGAAGGCCTGGTCGAACGCGGCGCCTTCGAGGCCGTTGAGCTCGTCCATCCACGACTGCTGCGCCGCGCTGGGCAGGTCGGGAATCGGCACGTTCAACTGGGTCGAGAGCTTCTTCACCGCCTCGTCCAGTTTCATGTGGTCGAGCATCAATTGCTTGCCGACCACCCTGACGCGCGGGTTTTGCGCTTTGGTCTGGGCCAGTTCGCCCATCGGCATTTCCCAGAGACCGGCTTGGCGCACCTTCACCAGCAGGTCCCGGTCATTCGCGGTCAAAGGGCCACCTTCGGCCTGCACCGTTCCCCCGGTGTCCGCGGGTTGCGCGGACGCGGTGAGTACACCGCCGGAGAACAGGAACAACATCGCCAAGACGGTGGCGAGGGCTCTGGTCATCGTCTTGAAGTCCTCGTTGTTCAGGAAGGGGTAGGGGTCAGTAACCGGGCGCCGAGGCGGATGACGAGGGCGCCGGTGTGCCGGCTTTGGTGCTCGACGCAGGGGATTTCGCGTTGTTCTGGGCCTTGGAGCCGGTGATCTTCGCGCCGTTGGGCGCGGTGGCGAACCACACACCGCCCTTGGCCTGACCCTTGAGGTCGCCGGCCGTCTTGTCCTCGGCGAACGTGTACTGCGGCCAGCCCGCGATGGTGAGCTGCTTGGTGCCGTCCGACCTGGTCACGGTCCCGATGAGGCCGGGGTCCACCCCGGCGGCCATCGGGTCGTTGTCGGCCTTCACCGGCTTCCAGGCGTTCGCGCAGTCGCCCTCGCAGTTGGACTTCGCCGGCTTCGGCGTGTCCTTGTCGTACCGGTAGAGCGGCAGGCCGTCGCCATCGGTGACGTGCCATCCGACCTGCGGGGACTCCGCCACGGCGAGCAACGTGACCTTGCTCAGGTCAGGGGGTGCGGCCTTGAGCCCGCCGTCCGCCGTGGTCGCGGGAGTCGAGCTGCCGCACGCGGTGAGGCTGAGAGCCAGTGCCGCCAGGGCGGTGATGCCCGGTCCACGTCGCATCGGCAGGTCCTTTCTCGGCTTGGGTACCGAGGAGTACGGACACGATCCGGCAACGGTTCACGAACTTCGTGAGGAATATTTGCCTCTCGACTTGAGACGGTTGGTAGGGCAAGGATGTCCCCCGTGGCGCGGCATAGACGTCAACGTGAGTTAGACGAGCAATCACCAAGACCGGGGTCTCTCGAGGAAGAGTTGATCCGTCGGCTGTACGAGGAATTCGGCAGCGCCCTGCTGGGACACTGCATGCGGTTGACCGGTCATGATCGTCAATGGGCCGAGGACATCGTGCAGGAAACCCTGGTCAGGGCTTGGCGCAACGCCGAGAAACTCGAACGTGACCCCGTGCTCTTGCGGTCGTGGTTGTTCACGGTGGCAAGGCGGTTGGTCATTGACGACAGGCGGAAGAGGAGCGTCCGTCCGCAGGAGTTCGAACTGACCCCTTCGGACGAGTCGCCTTCTGGCGGTGAAGAGGATCGCACCCTCGCGGCGATCGTCGTCGCCGAGGCGATGAACGGTCTCTCCGAGGAGCACCGGGAGGCTATTCTCGAGACATACCTGCGGGACCGCACCGTCGGTGAGGCCGCGGCAGCACTGGGTGTGCCGCCGGGAACGGTCAAGTCGAGGGTGTACTACGCGCTGCGAGCGTTGCGGCGTGCGTTGCACGATCGGGGAGAGACGCGGTGACAACGGCACCAGATCACCTCGACGTCGCCGCCTACGTGCTCGGCATCCTCGATGCCGATGAGGTGGAGGCGTTCGAGAACCACCTGACCGAATGTCGGCGGTGCGCTCTTGACCTGCGCGACTTCGCGGTGGTGCCGGACCTCATCGACGAGGCCGACGCGGGCGGGATGCTGAGGGGGACGGCACCCGAACGCCCGGACGGCAAGTCGGTGCGCGTGATGCTGGACGCGGTGGCGGCCAGGCGCAAGCGCAGGCGGTGGTTCGTCGCGCAGGGCGTGGCCGCCGCGGCCGCCGGCGTGATCGCCGTGACCGCCGTGGTCACGACGCTGGTCGTGCGCGGTGACGGCGGCTCGGACCAGGCCGCGCCGACGAACCCCAGCACGTCGACCTCGCAGACGAGGGTGGCGAACAACTCCACCGACTCGTCGATGCGGGTGCAGCAGCAGGACCCGAACAGCGGTGTCTCCACGAAGATCACCGCCTCCGACGAGCCGTGGGGCACGTCGATGGACATCGAGGTCAGCGGCATGTCCGGGCCTGCCAAGGGCGCGCTCGTCGCGGTCGGCAGGGCCGGTCGCGTCGCCCAGGTCACCTCGTGGTTCGCACCGGAACCGGTGGCGGGCGACAAGAAGACGATCCGGTTGCAGGCGAACGTGGCCATGCGGTGGCACGAGATCGCCACGTTCCGCATCCAGGACGAGACCGGCAAGATCCTGCTGGAGGTCGTCGCTTCCTGACCGGAGCGACGAAGAACCGCCCGGACCACCTGCCCCCGCCGGATCCGTGAGATCCTGTGGGGGCAGTTGTCGTTTCGGGGAGGCTTTCTACGTGGCGATTGGCCCGTCAGCGGTCGAGCGTTGGCTCGATCTGTCCACACAGGAGCTCCGCGCTCAGGTCACCAAGCTCGTGTCCGCCCGGTTGCCGGGTGATCACGCGGTGTGGCAGGCGGTCCGGCGGCATCCCGCACTGGTGGCACGCATCCGCGGTGTCCTCTCCGGACTCACGGCCTCGGCCGCCGGCAGCAAGGACGAGGCGATGCAGAAGGTGTGGATCTCCAAGGCCCGTCAGGCCCTGGACGTGACCACGCCGCCGCCGGTGAAGGCGGCGCGCAAGCCCGTGGTGAAGGAGGCGCCCGTGCCGGAGGCGCCGGAGCAGGTGCTCGACTTCGCCCAGCCGGAACCGCAGCGGCAACCACCCAAGGTCATTCCCACGATGCTGTTCCAGGAGCCGTCCTAGTGATCGTCTTCGGAGCGTTCATCTCCCTGTCCGGCCTGCTGATCCTGCTCGTGCGCGACGCGCCGCTCGGCGGTCTGAGCCCGGCCACCGTCGGCTGGGTGATGATCGCTCTGGGCCTGGTCGCCGCCGCGGTGGGCGTGGTGCTGTACCGCCGCAAGCGCGCCAGGGGCGTGCCGGGGCCGCTCGGCAACCCGGTCCAGCGCGCGAAGGCGCTGCCGCGGCTGTTCAAGGCGTGGCGCAGCGGAAAGTACCCGGAGCTGCCGCGCAGCCAGGTCGCGCTGTGGGCCACGGCACTGGTGTACCTGGTGTCCCCGATCGACCTGGTTCCGGAGCTGCTGCCGGTGATCGGCGTCACCGACGACGCGGGTGTCGCGGTGTGGCTGCTCAGCAGCCTTTCCGTGGCGTCAGGCACGTTCCTGCGCTGGGAGAAGAACCATCGCGACCCTGGTCGCGGGATCGAGGCCCCGTGAGGCCTCCTCGCGCATGATCGCGGCCAGGCCCGGCGACGGCTCGGTGACCACGCGGAAGCCGAGGCGCTCGTAGTAGGGCCCGTTCCACGGCACGTCCCGGAACGTCGTCAACGTCACCGCGCGCCCGGGCCGTGTCACGTGCTCGATCAGCGCCGCGCCGATCCCCTGACGTGCACACGACGGGTGGACACTCACCTGGTGGATGTGCGTGGCACCGTCCACGGGGCCGACCGCGATGAACGCCACGGGCACGCCGTGCTCCCCCACCGCCACCCAGACCTCGTGCTCCGCCAGTGCTTCCAGCGACATCGGCGCGTCGTCGGCGATCTCGGGCAGGCCGACCTCCCTGAACGGTTCGCCGGAGGCGTTTTCGATCTCCTGGAGGTACGGCAGTTCGGCTGGTTGGGCGAGACGGATCAACACGCCCGCCATCCTGGTAGGTCGGACACCGACCCCGCACCCGAATAACGTTAAAGTCCGACGTGATGCGAACCAAGACCGTGCGCGTCCTCCTGGTAGAGGACGACGATGGCGACGCCGTGCTCGTCGAGGCCCTCCTCGACGAGGTGAACGCGCCGTTCGTCATCTCGCGCGCCCACACACTGGCACAGGCCGAGGCCATGCTCGGCGACGCCGAGTGCGTGCTGCTCGACCTGGGACTGCCCGACTCCCAGGGGCTCGACGGCCTGCACCGGCTGCTCCAGAAGCCGAACTCGCCGGCGATCCTGGTCCTCACCGGCCTGGACGACGAACGCGAGGGCATCGAGGCGGTGTCGGCGGGCGCCGAGGACTACCTCATCAAGGGGCAGGTCGACGGCGAGCTGCTGATGCGGGGTGTGCGGTACGCGGTCGAACGGCGCCGCGCCGACCACGCCCAGTTCCAGCTGCGCGAGGCGAAGCTGCTCGCGGCGGAACGGGCCCGCCTGGAACGCGGTCTGCTCCCTCCCCCGCTGCTCAAGGGCTCCGACCTCGACCTGGAGGTCCGCTACCAGCCCGGTGGCCAGCGGATGCTGCTCGGCGGTGACTTCTACGACGCGGTGGGCCTGCCCGACGGCACGGTGCACGCGATCATCGGCGACGTCTGCGGCCACGGCCCGGACGAGGCGGCGCTGGGCGTCTGCCTGCGGATCGCGTGGCGTGCGCTGGTGCTCGCCGGCGAGCCGGCCGAGAAGGTGCTGAGGACACTCGACCAGGTGCTGGTCGCGGAACGGCACGGCGAGGGCATCTTCACCACGGCCTGCATGGTCACCGTGGCACCGGACCGGCGCTCGGCGCGCTACTTCCTGGCCGGGCACCCCGAGCCGCTGCTCGTCGCGGGCCGCCAGATCGTGGACCTGCCGCAGTCGAAGATCGGCGTGCCGCTGGGCGTGCTGCCCGACTACGCGTGGACCGGCGTGGACGTGCCCCTTCCGCCCGGCTGGTCGCTCGTCTGCTACACCGACGGGCTGATCGAGGGCCGGGTGCCCGACGACACCGACCGGCTCGGCGTCGAGCGCCTGTGCGAGATCGTGCACCGGCAGCTGGCGGTGGACCCCTCGTCGTGGCTGGACCCGGTGATCGCCGAGGTCACCCGGCTCAACGGCGGGGAGCTCGACGACGACATGGCCGTGCTGCTGCTGAAGGACCCCCAGTGAACCTGCCCGACCGGGTACCGGCCAGCCGAATGCTGGTCACCATCTCCACGGTGCTGCTCGTGATGACCGCGGTCGCGATCTCCTCGACCGTGCTCGCCCTGGACACGCTCTCCACCGAACGCGAGCGCGCCGTCGACGCCATCGAACCGGCCGCGCGTGAGGCCAAGGACCTCAACCGGGCGTTGCTGGACCAGGAGACCGGCGTGCGCGGCTACGCGCTCACCGGTGACCTGTCGTTCCTCACGCCCTACGGCGAGGGCCAGGAGGCGGAGCGGAGGTCCGCGGACACCGTGCGCCGGCTCATCGGCGACCCGAACGGCCGGGTGGAGCGCATCGAGTCGCTGGCGCGGCAGTGGCGTGAGGAGTACGCGGAGCTCACGGTCGCGAACATCCGCCACTCCGGCCCGGCGCTGGCGCCCCCGCGGGACACCGACCGCGGCAAGGTGCTGTTCGACCAGATCCGCGAGCAGCAGACCGGGCTGCAGTCCGACATCAGCGAGCTCGGCCGCACCGCCCGCGCCGACCTGGGCCACGCGGCGAACGTGGTGCTGTGGCTGGTCATCGGCATGGGCGTGCTGCTGGTCGTGGTGATCGGCGGCCTGTCGCTGCTGCTGCACCGACTGCTGATCGGACCGCTCGGCAGCCTCGCCGCGCAGGTCAGGCAGGTCGCGTCCGGCGACTTCCGGCACGAGATCGACGTGCACGGCCCGCGCGAGACGGTGATGCTCGGCGAGGACGTCAACGCGATGCGCCACCGCATCGTGCAGGAGCTCGCGACCCTCGACGAGGCGAAGACCGAGCTGCAGCGCTCGAACAGCGAGCTGGAGCAGTTCGCGTACGTGGCCTCGCACGACCTGCAAGAGCCGCTGCGCAAGGTGGCGTCGTTCTGCCAGCTGCTGCAACGCCGTTACGGCGGCCAGCTGGACGAACGCGCCGACCAGTACATCGACTTCGCCGTCGACGGCGCGAAGCGGATGCAGGGACTGATCAACGACCTGCTGGCGTTCTCCCGCGTCGGCCGCATCACGCGCGAACGCACGATGGTCGACCTCAACCAGACCGTGCACCAGCTGCTGGACAGCTTCTCCGACCGCATCGAGGAGACCGGCGCGACCGTCGTGGTCGGCGACCTGCCGTCCGTGCGCGGCGAGGCGACCCTGCTCAGCGCGGTGTTCCAGAACCTGATGAGCAACGCGCTGAAGTTCCGCGGCCAGGACGCCCCGGTCATCTCCATCGAGGCGGAACGCGACGGCGACATGTGGAAGTTCGCGGTCCAGGACAACGGCATCGGCATCGAGCCGGAGTACGCTGACCGGATCTTCGTCATCTTCCAGCGCCTGCACCCCAAGGACGCGTATCCGGGCACGGGCATCGGACTGGCGATGTGCCGGAAGATCGTCGAATACCACGGCGGCACGATCTGGCTGAAAACCGATGTGGACTCCGGTACGCGCTTCGAGTTCACGCTGCCCGCCGTACCCGAGACACCGGCTGTGGCCGACACACCGTCTGAGGACACGAATGAATGACTCACCGTTGACCGTGATCGACGTCCTGCTGGTCGAGGACGACCCCGGCGACGCGCTGATGACGCAGGAGGCGTTCGAGCACCACAAGATCCGCAACCAGCTGCACGTGGTGAAGGACGGCGTGGAGGCGCTGGAGTTCCTGCGCCGTGAGGGCCAGTACGCCGACGCGCCGCGGCCGGGCCTGATCCTGCTCGACCTCAACCTGCCCCGCAAGGACGGCCGCGAGGTGCTGGCCGAGATCAAGGCGGACGCCGAGCTGCGGTCCATCCCCGTGGTGGTGCTGACGACGTCGGAGGCGGAGGAGGACATCCTGCGCAGCTACAGCCTGTACGCGAACGCCTACGTCACCAAGCCGGTGGACTTCGACCGGTTCATCGACGTCGTGCGGCAGATCGACGACTTCTTCGTCACCGTGGTGAAGCTGCCGCGCTGATCACCGCCGCGCTGGTGGCTCGTCTTCCGCGCTCCCGCGCAGCGAGCCGCCGGCGTGGTGCGGCAGGTCGTCATCGAACGTCACGCGTCCGGGTGAGCCGGACGCGTCGAGCACATCGGGACTGTCAGTCGACGCTCAGCACGATCAACGGGTCGTCGTCCGCCTGGACGACCCACTGCTGCTCTTCGCGCGGTTCGGGGATCACGGGCGCCCATATGCCGTCGCCACCGGGCCTGGTTTCCTTCGGCAGTGTCATGCACTTCGGCTACCCGCTTGCTGGGAACGTATGCCGGACAGCATCGTCGTAATCGCGTCCATGACCCGCGAGGTCGCCTCGGCGAGCACCTCGGTGGTCAGTTCCAGGTCGTAGAGGTCGCTCAGATCGACCGGTGCCCCGGCCACGACCTCGACCTTCTTGCGCGGCAGCAGCCTGGGCAGGACCGTGCCCCTGGGCAGCAGGTCCTGCGTGCCCCACTCCGCGACCGGGACGACCGGCACGCGGCTCTCCAGCGCCATCCGCGCCACGCCGGACTTGCCCCTCATCGGCCAGTTGTCGGGGTCGGTGGTGAAGGTGCCCTCGGGGAACACCATCACGCACTCCCCCGCCTTGAGCGCCTCGACGGCCGGGCGCAGGGCCTGGGCGGCCTTCACGGTGCCGCGTTCGACCGGGATGTGGCCGCCGGAGCGCATCACCCGGCCGAACAGCGGCAGCCGCCACAGGGACGCCTTGGCGAGGATGCGCGGGACCCGGTTCGACAGCAGCGCGAAGACGACGGCGGCGACCGTGTCGGAGTTGGACAGGTGGTTGAACGCGAGGATCACGCCGCCGCTGCCGGGCACGTGCTGACGGCCGCGCACGCGCAGACGGACGAACACCACGACGATCGGCCACAGGACGTCGATGGCCAGCGAGAACCAGAAACCTCTGCCCCTGCGTGGCATCTTCCACGTCCAGGCGGCGAGCTCGAGCGGAGTCACGGGTGGTATTCCAACACGCGGACCCGGGACAGGTCCCCGATCCGGCGGTCAGGAACCGACGCGACGATCGACGATCGTGACCGTCGGGCGGGCGTACCGGTCGAGTGCTGCCTGCGCCTCGCCCAGCTCGGCTTCTCCCGCTCTCCCGGCGATGTCGTCGAGAACGGGCTCGAGCCTGCGCTCGGTCAGTCGTTTGACGACGCTTTCGGTCATGCCCGTGATGCCGGCGTCGTTGGCCACCGCGGTCACCTCCGGGTCGGGGCGCTCGCCGGCCGGTGCCCGACGACGTCGGGGAACGAAGAGGAACCTCCTCGCCAGGCCCAGGTGCGCGGCCGCGCACAGGCCTGCCGCACGGTGGACAGCCCGTACCGCGAGCACGCCGGAGAGCAGTCGAGTTCGCCGGCTGTCGTGGCCGGATGAGAGGCGGTGCAGGCAGGCTTGTCGCACGACCTGCTCCAGGGAGGGAGACCGGATGGCGTCTTCGACGCCTCGTACGTCCCCTTCCAGCAGCTGTGGGTACCTCCGGCGCACCTGAGCCACGTACTCGGGCGAGCGCTGACCCAGCATCATGTCGCGCTTGAGCCACTCCGCTTCGTGCGGACCGCTGGGGGCCTCCGTCCCGGGGTCCCAGGGAACGCCGTACTGGCGGATCTCACCCATGAAGACCTCGACCGACATGGATCCGCCGCCGACCGGCCGCCTGACGGTGAACGAGCGCATTTCTTCGCGCATTCTGTCGATCAGCTCCGTGGCGAGGAGAGCTCGCCGGACGAACTCCGGGGATTCCACCTCCACCTCACCGGAGATCAGCGGCGACAGCGAATCATTGGCGGCGGCACCGAGTGCGACGCTTTTCTTGAACAGCCTCCAGAGATTCGACTCGTCGCTCGTGCCCGTCCAGGTCCTCGTTCTTCCGTCGCTGTACGCGGATGCGATTCGGGTGTCCGGCATGCCATCGGCGCTCACGACGACCGTGGGCGCGTTCCACGTGATGATGGACGCGAAAGCCTGGCGTGGCGGGTGACCGGCTCCGGATGCTTGCGCCAGGTCGGCGTAGTAGCGCCGGAACGCGTACCCGGACCGCCCGGCGCGGAGGTCCCCGAACGCCTGCTCGACCTCCTGCCCGGTCTCCACGGCGAACCGTGCCACCGCGCTGCCGCAGAACCCCAGGCCGACGAGCAACCGCCGCACGTCGTCCCGGCTGAGCTCCGCCACCTCGGGCAGCTCGGCGAGCACCTCGGAACTCAGCTCTTTCACGAAGACCTCTGCCGCCGCCGCGCTTTTCCCGGCACCCCGGGCCGCCGGAGGAAGACGCCGCAGAATCCACTCGTCTGCTCGGGCGACGGCTCCCGAAGTCGCTGAATGAACCATCGCAAACTCCGACCGGAATCCGACGAGTCGACAATAAAGAGATGACGTCGACTGTAGTTTCCCCGCCGGGCAGAACACAGCGAAAACGAGGGAATGCCCGTTCGGTCGTCAGCCTTGCCCGAAACCCCTTCAGACGCGGTCAGGGCAGGTACTCGAACACGCCCCCGGACTCCGTCCGCGTCAGTTGACCACGTTCGACGAGAACGTCGAGGTGCGCGGCCGTCTCGCCGATGGCCAGCACCTGGTTGAACATGTCGAGGTCGTCGAACCGGCGCTGGCGGCGGGTCCAGCCGATCTTGCGGGCGGTCTCGAACGCGGTGCCCGCGACGGCCTTGCCGATCTCCTCCAGGCGCTGCTCGTGGAAGTGCAGCAACTCGTCCACGCGGGCGTGCGAGCTGTCGGTCACCGGGCCGTGCGCGGGCAACAGCTTGAGGTCCGGCAACGTGCGGGTGAGCCGCAACGAGGTCATGTAGTCACCCAGCGGCAGTGCGGGGCGCAACGGCTCGAAGCCGATCGACGGGGTGATGTGCGGCAGCACGTGGTCGCCGGAGAACAGCACCTTCGCGGTGTGGTCGACGAACACGACGTGGCCGCGGGTGTGTCCTGGCGTCGGGACGACCTCCAGCCGGCGGTGTTCGAGGTCGAGGGTCGACGCCGTGAGCCACTCGTCGGGTTCCTCGTAGTCGCGCAGGGCCTCACCGCGGTCGACGTGGTGCATGATCTTGATCCACGTCTCCGCCAGCTCGCCGGCACCCCATTTGCGCAGGTCGTCAACGTGCTGGTCGTCCTGGCCGTGCAGCATGTGCCGCAACGACGGCTGCTCACCGAGGCCCAGTCCGATCCGGCTGCCGAACAGCCGCCGCAGCGACACCGCCATCGTGAAGTGGTCGCGGTGCACGTGCGTGACGAGGAACCTGCGGATGTCCTCGAAGCCCTTGCCGAGGGTGCCGAGCGCGGCTTCGAGCTGGTCGCGGGCCTCGTCGAGCGCCCAGCCCGAGTCGATCATGACCAGGCCGTCGCCGTCCTCGATCGCGTACACGTTGACCGCGCGCAGGCCGTCGTTCGGCAGCGGCAGCGGGATGCGGTGCACGCCTGGTGCCACCTCGAACGCGCCCGGTTCACTCCACACGCCCGCTCACCTCATTGTTAGCGCTTGCAACTATCTACCGGACGGTAACACGGTATTCGGGGTGTTTGTCGATGTACTTCGCCACGAACGGGCACAGCGGTGAAACCTTTACCCCACGGGCCTGAACATCGTCCAGCGCGAACTTCGCGAGCTGGCCACCGAGCCCCTGCCCGGCGTAGGCGTCGTCGACCTCGGTGTGCACGAGGGCGAGGACGCCGTCCACGGTCCGGTACTCCAGGAAACCGGCGAGCTGACCGTCGACGTGGACCTCGTAGCGGCTCTCGGCCTCGTTGTTGGTGACCATGTCGACCATCTAACCCCGCGCGCTGGAAAAATGACGGCCATGGACGTCTACCTGCTGATCCTCGGCGATCACCTGCCCAACCCGTGCACGGGGCGGGAGGTGCCGCAGGCCGACCGGCTGCGGGCGATGGTCGAGCAGGCCGTGGTGGCCGAGGAGGCCGGTTTCGCCGGCGTCGCGATCGGCGAGCACCACTTCACCCGCTACATCGTGTCCGCGCCCGAGCTGCTGCTCGCGGCAGTGGCGGCGCGGACGTCCACGCTGCGGCTGTCCACCGGCGTCACGCTGCTCGCCCACCGCGACCCCGTGCTGGTGGCCGAGGCGCTGGCCACGCTCGACGTGCTGTCGAACGGCCGCGCCGAGCTGATCGTGGCGCGCGGGGTGGACCAGCAGACCGACGCGGCGTTCGGGGTGCAGCCCGGTGAGCTGCGGGCCCGGTTCGAGGAGCACCTGCGGCTGCTGCTCAAGCTGCTGGAGGAGCCGGAGGTGAGCTGGGACGGGCGGTTCCGCGGCCAGCTGACCGAGGTGACGACGACGCCGCGGCCGGTGCAGACACCGCGGCCGACGGTGTGGATCGGGTCGGGGTCGGCGGTGTCGGCCGACCTGGGCGCGGAGCTGGAGATGCCGCTGATGCTGCCGTCGACGTTGCGCGACCCGTCGATCTACCTGGAGGTGGTGCAGCGGTACCGGGAACGCTTCCCCACCGGCCGGGTCGGGGTGCCCAGCCACGTGTTCGTGGCGGAGGCGGACGCGCGGGAACGCTGGCGGCCGCACCTGGCCGAGTACGCGCGGTTCGCCGATCCGTGGCGCGGGGACGGTGACATCGATGTCGACGAGATCATGTCGGGCGCGGCGGTCTGCGGGACGCCGGACGAGGTGGCGGAGCGGCTGAACGCGTTGGCGCGCACGCTGTCCATCGACACGCACCTGGTGATGGTGGACATCGGCGGCATGCCGCACGAATCGGTCATCGAGACGATCCGGCTGTTCGGTGCCGAGGTGCTGCCGAAACTTGTTTAACACCAACGGCGCCAAGGCTTAACACGCGGCGACCAGGATTCGTCGCGTGGGCATCACCGTCATCGGCATCACGCACCCCGACCAGGTCGAGGCACTCCCCGGCGGCACGAACGTGCTGGTGCTGGCCGACGACGGCACGTTCGCCGACGAGTTCCTCGACACCGACCTCGGCGCGCACCAGCTGGTGGTGCGCGCCTCCGGGCGCGGGTCGGCGTTCTTCGCGGTGGCGGACAAGGCCCGCGAGCTGGGTGCGGATCGGATCCTCTTCGGTGGTGCGCACGACACCGCCGCCTCGTTCGTCACCGGGGAGGATCCCGTGCTCGTGCTGGGCGTGCGCCCGCCGGGCGGCCCGATCGCGCTCAACGCCGCGTTCTCGCGGTGGCTGGACCGCTGGCCGCGGCCGGCGAACGCCTACCGCGGCGACGTGGACCACTGGCTCGCCGCGAACGCGCTGCGCGAAGGCCTGCGGGTGGAGTTGGTTTCGTGGCGGATGGAACCGACCGTCCCCATGCGACGGAAGTTGACGGCCTGATCATCCGAAGGCGGAAGACAGTGTGCCGCCGGTGAAATACCGTTCCCCCGTCACCACGCGATGACGCGCACGCACAGCAGCTGAGAGGTTTCTCAGCGTGCCCGTGCTGGGGTGTGGGCACACTGGTTTCAGGGTGATCTCAGGGGAAGACCTGAGCCTCCGGTGTGGCCGCGCCACCGAAGATGGTGCGCAAGGAACTCCACAGGAGGGGACAGACAGGTGAGCGCGTCCGATGGGGTCGCGGCGAGAGCCGTCGACGTGTGGAAGGAATACGGGTCCGGCGACGCCGCCGTGACCGCGCTCGCGGGGGTGAGCGTCGAGTTGGAGCGGTCGCGGTTCACCGCGATCATGGGCCCTTCGGGATCGGGCAAGTCGACCCTGATGCACTGCCTGGCCGGGTTGGACGACGTGACCCGCGGCGAGGTGTGGGTGGGTGACACGAAGGTCACCGGCCTGCGGGACCGGGGGCTCACCGAGCTGCGGCGCGACAAGGTCGGTTTCATCTTCCAGCAGTTCAACCTCCTGCCGACGCTGACGGCGGAGGAGAACATCACGCTGCCGCTCGCCATCGGCGGCAGGAAGGTCGACCCGGCGTGGTTCGACGTCGTCGTCGACACGGTCGGCCTGCGGGACCGGCTCTCGCACCGCCCGACGCAGCTCTCGGGCGGGCAGCAGCAGCGCGTGGCGTGTGCCCGTGCGCTCGTCTCCCGGCCCGAGGTCGTGTTCGCGGACGAGCCGACCGGCAACCTGGACTCCCAGTCCGGTGCCGAGGTGCTCGGGTTCCTGCAGCGCTCCGCCCGCGAGTTCGGTCAGACGATCGTGATGGTCACGCACGACCCGAACGCCGCGGCGTACGCCGACCGCGTCATCTTCCTCAAGGACGGCCACATCGTCCGCGAGCTGCTGGCGCCGTCGGCGGACGAGGTGCTCGACACGATGAAGCACCTCGACGCGCCCGAGATGGCCGGGCACAGCGGTAGCAGCCATGCTTAAGGCGACCATCAAGAGCTTGCTGTCGCGCAAGCTCCGGCTGGTGCTGTCCGCGCTCGCGGTCGTGCTGGGTGTGATGTTCGTGTCGGGGTCGTTCGTGCTGACCGACACGTTGCAGCGGTCGTTCACCGACCTGTTCTCGTCGGCGTTCGCCAACGTGGACGTCTCGGTGTCGCCGAAGCAGGAGAAGGGCAAGGAGCCCGCACCGCTGACGCCCCAGGCGATCGCCGACGTGAGGTCGGTGCCCGGGGTGGCGTCGGCGGTCGGTGACGTGGAGGGGTCCGCGCGCCCGATCGGCAAGAACGGCAAGGTGATCACCACCTCCGGCGCGCCGCGGTTCGGCACCAACTGGACGGGCGCCGGGCAGGAGAAGATCCGCGACGGCCGGCCTCCGTCCGCCGACGACGAGGTGGCGATCGGCGCCTACCTCGCCTCGACGGGCGGCTTCAAGGTGGGCGAGGACATCTCGCTGCTCACGCTGGAGCCCAGGAAGACCTTCAAGATCACCGGTGTCTACGAGTACGCGGGCGGCCGCGAGTCGCTGGGCGGCGAGCTGTCGGTGGCGTTCACCGAACCCGTCGCGCAGCAACTGCTGCTGGGCAAGAAGGACGCGTTCTCGTCGATCACCGTGACGGCCGCCGGCGGCACGTCCGACGACGCGCTGCGCGACGCCGTGGCGGCCAAGCTCGGCTCCGGCTACGACGTGAAGACCGGTGCGGCGCTCGCGAAGGAGCAGTCCGACCAGATCAACGAGGGCCTGAAGTTCTTCAACTACGTGCTGCTCGGGTTCGCCGGCATCGCGTTGTTCGTCGGCATCTTCATCATCCTCAACACGTTCTCCATCATCGTCGCCCAGCGCACGCGGGAGCTCGCGCTGCTGCGGTCGATGGGCGCCTCACGCGGCCAGGTCATCGGCTCGGTGGTGCTGGAGGCGTTCGTGATCGGCCTGATCGCGTCGATCGTCGGCCTCGGGGCGGGGGTCGGCATCGGTGCGCTGCTGGCGAAGATCTTCAGCTCGGTCGGCGGCACGAGCCTGCAGCTCGCGGGCATCGGCGTGCCGATGTCGGCGGTGATCTCGTCGTTCGCGGTCGGCATCGTCGTGACGGTGGTCGCGGCCGTCATGCCGGCGCTGCGGGCGTCGCGGATCGCGCCGGTCGCCGCGATGCGCGAGGCGGCCACGCCGGACCGGCCGCTCACGAAGATCACGATCATCGGCGCGCTCGTGGTCGCCGCCGGTGGCACGGCGCTGGGCTTCGGGTTCAACCAGGCGTCGCTGACGCTCATCTTCGGCGGCATCCTGGTGGCGTTCGTCGGTGTCGCGCTGCTGACGCCGATGCTGTCCAGGCCGATGGTGTCGCTGATCGGCCGGCTGCTGTCGTGGTCGATGCCGGGCCTGCTGGGCCGGCGCAACTCCGCGCGCAACCCGCGCCGCACCGCCATCACCGCGGCGGCGCTGATGGTCGGCATCTCGCTGATCACCGGCGTGAGCGTGGTGCTGACGTCGGCGACCAAGTCGATCGAGAAGCTGGCCTCCGGTCAGCTGCAGACCGACCTGATCATCTCCGGCGAGGGTCAGAACGAGGGCCAGGCCGCGTCGTTCCCGCGTGACGTGCTCAGCAGGGTGGAGCGGACCGACGGCGTCAGCTCGGCGTTCGGCTGGGCCTCGGACGGTGTGTTGCAGGGCGAGAACCAGATGTTCGCGGTCGCCGTGACCGACGTGCCGGCGATGCGGACGATGTTCGCCCTCAAGCCGAAGTCCGGTGACATCGCACCGCTGAAGGACGACCAGATCGCGGTGCCGGAGGGGCTGGCGGCCGAGAAGGGCTGGTCGGTCGGCAGCACGGTGTCGTTGCAGCTGGCCAAGAGCGAGGCGCCGCGCACGTTCACCGTGGGCTTCATCTGGGCCAAGACGCAGGTGCTGCAAGGCGCGCTGGTGCTGCCGGAGTCCGCGGCGAAGAGCTTCCGCTCCGACCGGATCGGCCAGGCGTTCGTCCAGGTGAAGCCGGGCGTGTCGGCGACGGACGTGCAGAAGCGGGTCGAGCCGCTGTTCGCGGACAACCCCGAGATCACCGTGCAGGACCGCAGCGCGTTCGTGAAGCAGACGACCTCGCAGTTCGACACGGTCCTGCTGATGATCCAGATCCTGCTGGCGCTGGCGATCCTGATCGCGGTGCTCGGCGTCATCAACACACTGGCGCTGTCGGTGATCGAACGGACCCGCGAGCTGGGACTGTTGCGCGCCATCGGCATGCGGCGCTCGCAGGTGATGCGGATGATCACCGTCGAGTCGGTGGTGATCTCGGTGTTCGGCGCGGTGCTCGGCCTCGCGGTCGGTCTCGCGCTGGGCGTCGCGACCGTGCGGGCGCTGAAGGACCAGGGCATCGGGGAGCTCGGCTTCCCGTGGGTGACCATGGTCCAGTACCTGGTGGTGGCCGCGTTCGTCGGTGTCGTCGCGGCGATCCTGCCCGCGATCAGGGCCGCGCGCCTGAACGTGCTGGACGCGATCGCCTACGAGTGACCGTGTGACGGCTGTTCCGGGCCGCCGACCGTCTCCCGGACGGTCGGCGGCCTCGTGGGCTCAGGCGTGCGGGCAGGTGTCCCGGTAGGCGCTGATGAGCGTGTTCGGCACCGGTGGCGGGCACAGGAACTGGTCGTAGCGCAGGTCGTCGTCCACGAACCGCTTGAGCCACGACAGCGTGTACTTGCGGACGGTCACGTTGTCGCTGCGCGGATCCGAGTGGTCGCCGCCGCGCAGTTCGAGGAACGCCTTGTCGGGCGCGGCGGTCATCGAGGTGTAGAACGGCAGCGAGTGCTGGGAGTCGGGTGCGGTCGGGTCGTTCTGGCCGCCGAGCACCAGGGTCGGCACCTGGACGGTCGACCAGTTCTTGGTGGTGTGCCAGCCGGCCATCGGGATCGAGGCCTGCAGGGCGGGACGGGTCGCGGAGGCGCGCAACGCCCCGCCGCCGCCCATCGAGTGGCCCATCACGGCGAGGCGCGAGGCGTCGACTCGGGGGTTGGTGCGAGCGGTGTAGTCCAGTGCCGCGAGCAGTTGGCGGCCGCGGCTGTCGGGGTCGTCGAGGCCGGACAGGGTGTTGATGGTGATCACCACGAACCCGAACGACGCGAGCCGCGGCCCGAAGTGCGCGACGGAGGTCTGGGTCGCGGTGAAGCCGGGTGAGATGGCGACCGCGCCGAACGTGAGGTCGCTGGTCGGGGTGTAGATGGTGCCGCCGCCGAAGGTCGACTGGCGGGCGACGGTGGTCTGGGTGACGGCGAACGGGCCGCGCGACGCCTCGACCGATGCGGCCGTGGGTGCCGGGCCGCGTTCGTAGGGGTTGGCCACCGCGGTGGCGGTGGCGGTGGGGGTCAGCGCCAGGACGAGCGCCGCGAACACGACTTTGATGCGCACGACGGTGTACACCTCGGTTGGTTGCAGGGGAACCAAGACGGCGACCTCAACCTACCGTTCGGTAGCCCGGCTGCGGTTCGGCCACTCGGCTGGTGCTTTTGACCGATTCCGCCACGGCGCGTCACGCGCACGTGGTTACCGAGCGCAGCAGGAGTGGACATTGTCGTCCGATCGAGTCACCGCAGCGGCGGTATGCGACGAAACTGCTGTCGCACAAGGGTGATCGCGTGGCCACCAGGAGACAGTTCCTCGTACTGAGCTCGACGGCAGCGCTCACCGGCCTGCTGCCGGAGGCTCCCGCGTCCGCAGTGGGTGAGGTCGCGCAACCGCACGCGTCCTACTGGCACCCCGCCACGATCCTGGACTGGGATCCGGCGACGGACCGGGACGCGAGGTACAACCGCAGCTCCGTGCCGCTGGCCCGCCGGGTCGTCCCGGCCAGACCGGCCAACGCGCACGCCCACACGGGCGAGGCGCGCGTGCAGGCGCTGGTGGCGTACGCGCCGACGAGCAACAACCCGGCACAGGGTGCGCTCGACATGAACTACTACGCCACGAACTACTGGCAGTACATCGACGAGCTGGTGTTCTGGGGCGGGTCGGCCTCCGAGGGCCTGATCCTGGCGCCGAACCCGACGGTGACCGACGCGGCGCACCGCAACGGCGTGCGGGTGATCGGCAACGTGTTCCTGCCGCCCACCGCGTACGGCGGCCGGATCGAGTGGGTGCGCGACCTCGTGCGGCGTGACGGCGACCGGTTCCCGGTGGCGGACAAGATGGTCCAGGTCGCGCGTCACCACGGGTTCGACGGCTGGTTCCTCAACCAGGAGACCGCCGGCGGTGACGCCCGGCTCACCACCGACATGCGCGACTTCATCGCGTACCTGCGCAGGAGCGGCCTGCGGATCATCTGGTACGACGCGATGACCGACTCCGGCAGCGTCTCCTGGCAGAACGCGCTGACCGCGCGCAACCAGATGTTCTTCACCCCGTCCGACGAGATGTTCCTGAACTTCTGGTGGAGCGCGCAGGGCCTGCAGAGCTCCGCCGCCCTCGCGAGGCAGCTGGGCCGCAGCCCGTACGACCTCGCGTCCGGTGTGGACGTCGAGGCGAACGGCTACAACACCGGCGTCGGCTGGTCCGCACTGTTCCCCGAGGGCAGGCCGCACACCACCTCACTCGGCTTCTACCGTCCGGAGTGGACGTTCAAGTCGGCCTCGGGCCCCGCCGACTTCTACGCCCGTGACAACCGGTTCTGGGTCGGCCCGAACGGTGATCCCGCCGACACCACGACGACCGCGGCGTGGAAGGGCATCGCCCACTACGTCACCGAGCTGACGCCGGTCACGACGCTGCCGTTCGTCACGAACTTCAACACCGGTCACGGCCGCAAGTTCGCCGTCGGCGGCACGGTCCGATCGACACAGCAGTGGAACAACCTGGCGTTGCAGGACGTCCTGCCGACCTGGCGGTGGAGCGTCACCGGCACCGGCACGAAGGTCGTGCCGTCACTGGACTGGGACGACCCCTACGACGGCGGCACCGCGCTGAAGATCACCGGGACCCCGCGGTCCGCCAACGACGTCCGGCTGTTCGCGACGGCGTTGCCGCTCACCGGGAGCAGCCAGTTCGAGATCGTCCACCGCACCGGCACCGGCCCGTCCCGGCTCCAGGCGGTGCTGCGGTTCGGCACCACCGAGGAGGTGCTGGACCTGGGCGGCGTCAGCGGGGCGTGGCGGCGCAGCGCGTTCCCGCTCGGCGAGCACGCCGGTGCGACGCTCACCGAGATCACGCTGCGGGTGCTGCCCGGCGGCCCGGTCACCGCGCTGATCGGCCGGATCGGCGTGCTGAACCCGGCCATGACCCCACCGGCCGCCCCGGCGGACCCGCGGGCCGAGCTGGTGAGCCGCACCGACGCCACGACGGTGTCGGCACGGCTCACCTGGACCCGCTCACCGGGACAGGTCCGGCAGTACCGGGTCTACAAAGCCGGTACCGAGCGGGTCTTCCTGGGCGGCACGACGAACGACGCGTACTTCGTGCCCGCGATCCCGCTGGCCGCCGGGGAGACAGCGCGGATCGAGGTCGAGGCCGTCAGCGAGGCGTTCGACGTGTCGGCACCGGCATCGCTGACGATCACTGGTACACCCTGACGTAGTCCAGCACCATGTCCTGCGGCAGCTGCGTCCCGGCTCCCGGCGGGCCGGGCCAGTCGCCGCCCACCGCGTTGTTGATGATGATGAAGAACGGGTGGTCGTACACCCACGGGCCGCGGGTGGTCTCCAGGACGTTGCGGTCGACGGTGAAGAACCGGTTGCCGTCCACGCTGAACGTCATGTGGCTGGAGTCCCACTCGACCGCGAAGGTGCGGAACGCCGACGCCGCGGGCTGCCCGAGGTCGAGCGGCGAGCCGTACCCGCCCGCGCCGGAGTACGCCGGTGCGTGCAGCGTCGAGTAGACCCGGTTCGGTTCCTTGCCGACGTGCTCCATGATGTCGATCTCGCCGGTGTAGGGCCACGGCCTGCGCTGGTCGAAGAAGTCCGCGCCGAGCATCCAGAACGCGGGCCACAGGCCCTGCGTCGACGACACCTTGATCCGCGCCTCGACCCGGCCGTAGGTGAAGGTGAACTTGCCGTAGGTGTTGAGCCTGGCCGAGGTGTACTGGCAGGTCGTGCTGCCGCTGACCGGGTCGACCGGGCACGCCGAGCCGGGCGTCACCTCACGGCGGGCCTGCAGCACCAGGTTGCCGTTGCCGTCGTGCCGGGCGTTGTTGTTGTTCGTGTAGTACTGCAGCTCGTTGTTCACGCCGGGACCGGTCTCCGGCTGCCACTTCGAGGCGTCCGGGCCGGTGCCCGCGGGCGCGTTGAACTCGTCGGACCACACCAGCCGGCCGGGGAACGACGGGTTCGGCGGCAGCGGCGGCGCCGGGGTGGGGTTGCCGCCGGTGCCGTAGACCTGGAACTCCCACAGCGAGTAGCCGTAGCCGTTCGAGCGGGCCGTGCCGTACATCCGCACGTACCGGCCGGTGCCGCTGACGGTCAGCGTCTCCTTGAACCCGCGGCCGGTGGTGGTCGAGTAGAGCTGCCGCCAGTTCGCGTTGTCGTCGGAGACCTCGATCCGGTACGCCGTGGCGAACGCCGGGTCCCACTGGAGCACGACCTTGGAGATCCGCGCGGTGGCACCGAGGTCGACGGAGATCCAGCCGGGGTCGACCCAGCCGTTGACCGGGCTGGTGGCCCAGCGGGTGGCCGGGTCGCGGTCGAACGCCTTGGCCGGGGTGCACTGGCCGCAGTTCGGGTCGTCCTGATAGGTCGAGGCCGATCCGGACTTGCCGTACGAGAGCAGGGTTTCCGCGCTGCCGGAGTCACGGGTGCCGAACACCTGGAACTCCCACAACGAGTAGCCGTACTGCGTGGCGCGCTGGGTGAGGTCGAGCCGCACGTACCGGCCGGTGCCGGAGACGGCGAGCGTCTCGGTGCCGCCGGGGCCGGAGGTGGTGCTGCGCAGCTCCTGCCAGGTGGTGCCGTCCTGGGAGATGCGCAGCGAGTAGGCCTTCGCGCTCGCGGCCTCCCAGGCGAGCGTGACCTGGTCGACCCTGGCGCTCGACCCGAGGTCGATCTGGATCCACTGCGGGTCGCTGAACTGGCTGGACCAGCGGGTGCCCAGGTCGCCGTCGACGGCGGCGGCTGCGGAGAACGCGGCGTTCTCGCTGCTGGAGGCGGTGACCGGGCGGTTCTGGGAGAGCAACGGGCCGGCGGCCTGCGCCGGCGTGATCATGGCAGCCGCGAGGGCCGCGGCGACGAGCAGTGGCAGTCGTGCGCGGTGAAGCCTTCCTGACATGGGTGCTCCTGGAGCCGGAGAACGGGGCGACGACGTGAGAGAGCGCTCTCTGCGACAGGAGTTCAGAGCCGAGAGTCAGGCCATCCGGCGTGCGGTGTCAAGAAAACCGGTACTTCTGAACGTTTCTTGCGGATTGACGCCTCATTACGACCTGCGCCATGCTCGATGAGCGTGAGAGCGCTCTCCCAATCCTGCTGCGGAGAGGAAAGCTTCAATGAGGAAGCCCTTGACACATCTGGCCACGATCCTCGCACTGGCCGCCGGGGTGCTGAGCATTCCCGTTGCGGCCCAAGGAGAACCGGTACGCGTCGCCGAGTTCCTGGCGGAGTGCCCGGTCAGCCACCGGCTGTCCGACGACCCGATCGTGCTGCCGAACCTGGCGGGTGCCTCGCACTCGCACGACTTCTTCGGCAACCGCTCGACCAACGCCCGTTCGACCCTGCAGACGCTGGAGGGCCAGACGGGCAACTGCAACCCGGCCGCGGACATCTCCTCGTACTGGGTACCGACCCTGTACCGGGACAACACCGCGATCGCGCCCACCGGCGTCACCTTCTACTACCTGGGTGAGGGCGTGAACAACCCGGCGGCGATCCAGCCGGCGCCGTACGGGTTGAAGATCGTCGCGGGCAACGCGAAGGCCACCGGCGACAACGACAGCATCGCGCGGTGGTCGTGCCTGCACGCCGGGCACGTGAACCCGTCGAAGAACTTCGTGGAGTGCCCGTCCGGCACGATGCTGGAGACCTACCTGGACTTCCCGCAGTGCTGGGACGGCCGCAACCTCGACTCGGCCGACCACAAGTCCCACATGTCGTACCCGGTCGCGGGCGGATGTCCGTCGTCGCACCCGGTTCCGGTGCCGAAGCTGCGGATGGTGCTGCGGTACCCGGTGAACGGGAGCACGGCCGGGCTGCGGCTGGCGTCGGGCACAGGGCAGACCATGCACGGTGACTTCTTCAACGTGTGGCCGCGCGCCGAGATGGAGCGCCGCGTCCGCAACTGCATCAACGTGGTGATGAAGTGCGACCACGCCGGCAACCACGGATGATCCTCTGCTTGCTGGCAGGCCTGCTCGCGGCCTGCCAGCAGGCACCCCCACCCGCACCCC
>NZ_LGDY01000122.1 GCF_001279525.1 Nocardia sp. NRRL S-836
CGGGGCGGCCGCTGGTGATCAGCGGCAGCGGCGGGGTGGGCAAGACGTCGCTGGCGGTGCAGTGGGCGCACCGGATCGCGGAGCGGTTCCCCGACGGGCAGCTCTACGCGGACCTGCGGGGGTTCGACCCGACCGGAACGCCCGCGAACCCGACGAGCACGGCGCGGGACTTCCTGCTGGCGCTGGGGATTCCGGCGGACGACGTGCCGGACGGCGGCGCGGAGGTGCTGCGCGCCTACCGGGACCTGCTCGCGCGACGGCGGGTGCTGGTGCTGCTCGACAACGTGCGCGACCTCGCCCAGGTGCGGCCGCTGGTGCCGGACGGGGCGCGCAGCCTCGCGGTGATCACGAGCCGCAACCGCTTGCCGGGGCTGGCGGACGCGCACGTCGTCAAGTTGGACGTGCTGGACGAGGACCAGTCGATGGTCCTCTTCGGCGGCCGGGTCGGGGCGGACCGGGTCGCGGCGGAACCGGAGGCGGCCGCGCGGCTGGTGCGGTTGTGCGCGGGACTGCCGCTGGCGCTGGGGGTGGTGGCGGCACGGGCGACGCTCGACCAGCACCCGCTGGGCCTGCTGGTGGAGGAGCTGGAGCACGCCGCCCTGGACGCGCTCGACACCGACGACCCGCTGACGAGCGTGCGGGCGGTGTTCTCGTGGACGATCGGGTGCCTGAGCCCGGTGGCGGCACGGCTGTTCGCGGTGCTGGGCCTGCACCCCGGCCCCGACGTGACCGAGCAGGCCGCGACGAGCCTGCTGGGCGAGCCGGCAGCGGACGCGGTGGCCGAGCTGCTCCGCTACAGCCTGCTGAACTGCCATGGCGACCGCTACCGGCTGCACGACCTGATGCGCAGCTACGCGGCGGAGGAGGCGGCCCACCGGCTGTCGCACGAGGAACGCGAACAGGCCGTGCAACGCCTCTTCGACCACCTCATGCACACGGCGCTGGCCGCCGCGGCGAAGTCCGACCCCCTTCGCCAGCCGATCACCACACCCGAGCCCGCACCCGGCGCCGTCGTGGCGGCGTTCGACACGGCCGCCGACGCCGACCGCTGGTACTCGACCGAGCTCGCGGTGCTCAGCTCGGCCGTGACCGCCGCGGCCGAGGCAGGGTTCGACGGCCACGTCTGGCGCACGGTCTGGGCGATCCGCCACTACCTGCTCGCCACCCGCCGCTTCCGCGAGGGCGAGCGCCTGCACCGGCTTGCGATCACCGCCGCGCACCGGGCCGGCGACCTCGAAGGCCGCTGCCGCGCCCACCGCGGCCTGGTGTCGTTCCTGGTGAACGAGCGGGAGTTCGCCGCGGCCGAGGAACACCTGCGCTGCGCCATCGCGCTCGACGACCGGCGCGGCGACCTGATCGGCCTGTCCAACGACCTGCGCGGCCTCGCCTACCTGCTCGGCGGCCAGGGCCGCTACGCCGACGCGCTCGACCCGTTGTGGCGAGCGCTGGAGGCGGCTCAGGCCAGCGGTGACCGCATCGAACTGGCCAGCGTCTCCGCCTCGCTCGCCTCCGTGCACGACGAGCTCGGCGACCACGAGGAAGCCGCGACCTGGGCGGTGCAGGCACGGGACATGTTCCTCGAACTCGTACCGGACGAGAACGACACCATGGCCGCCGCCAACCGCGACACGCTCGCCGGCATCTACCGCGCGCTCGGCCGCTACACCGAGGCCGAGGAGAACTACCTGCGATCGGCACAACTGCAGGCGACGCTGTCCTATCGGCACTACCAGGCCGACGTGCTGGTGCGACTGGCCGACATGAAGGCGGAGATCGGCGAGGCGGAGTCGGCACGCCACCACTACCGCACCGCCCTCGGCATCTACGACGACCTGGGCTTCGGCAAGGCGGACGAGGTGCGCGACCTCCTGGCGCGGGTCGAGCGGCCGGTCCGCCCACAGTGAAGAGGGAGGTGACTGCGGTCGGACCGGCCACCCACATCGTCTGCCACACCGCTCACACTTCGGTCACGCAGGAGGAACCTTGGCGGCGGAGTACCGCGTGCTCGGCCCGTTGGAGGTGCTGCTCGACGGCGTCGCCGTACCGGTGCCGGCCGGGCGGTGCCGGGTGCTGCCGGCCACGTTGCGCCCCAACCGCATCGTCTCGATCGACGAGCTGGTCGACCGGCTCTGGGACGGCGAGCCGCCGACGCCGGACCGTGCGCACAAGACGTTGCAGATGGTCGTGGCCCGCCTGCGCCGGGCGCTGGGCGAGGCGAACTGCGTGCGCACCTCACGCGGCGGCTACCGCGCCGAGCTCGACCCCGCCACGCTCGACCTGACCCGGTTCCGCCGGCTCGTGGGAGCCGGTGACTTCGCCGCCGCCGTCGGGTTGTGGCGTGGCGAGATGCTGTCCGACGTCAGCTCGCGTGCCCTGCACCAGGAGGACGTGCCGCCGGTGGCCGAGGAGCGGTTGCGCGCACTGGAACGGCGGATCGGCGCCGACCTCGCCTCCGGCCGGGCCGCCGAGTCGGTGGCCGAGCTGAAGGCCCTCACCTCCCGGCACCCGTTCCGGGAAGCGTTCTGGGGGCAGCTGGTGCTGGCGCTCGCGCAGTCCGGCCAGCAGGAGCGGGCCCTGGCCGCCTACCGGGAGGTCCGGGCACTGCTGGTCGACGAGCTCGGCGTCGAGCCGGGCGACGAACTGCGGGCGGTCCACCGACAGGTGCTTTCCGGTTCCGCGTCGGCACGCGGTCCGGTGCCCCGGCAACTGCCGACGACGACACCACAGTTCGTGGGACGTTCTTCCGAGCTCCGCAGCCTCACGGCCCTGACGGACGGCGACGGGCCGGCGATCGCGGCGATCACCGGCACCGCGGGCGTGGGCAAGACGACGCTGGCGGTGCACTGGGCGCGCGAGGTGGCCGAGAAGTTCCCGGACGGTCAGCTGTACGTGAACCTCCGCGGCTTCGACCACCACCGCGAACCGACGACACCGGGCGACGCGCTCAGCCGGTTCCTCGAAGCCCTCGGTGTTGCACCCGAACGCATCCCGGCCGACCTGGAAGCACAGGCCGCGCTGTACCGCAGCCTGGTCGCGGGCCGCAGGGTGCTCGTGCTGCTGGACAACGCCCGCGACACCGACCACGTGCGCCCGCTGCTGCCCGGCCCGTCCCCGTCACTCGTGATCGTCACGAGCCGCGACCGGCTCACCGGCCTGGTCGTGAACGAGGGCGCACGGGAGCTCGCGCTGGACGTGCTCACACCGGCCGAGGCGCACGCCTTGCTGGTGAGCAGGCTCGGTGCGCAACGGGTGACCGCCGCGGACGAGCTGGTCAGGTGGTGTGGCGGCCTGCCGCTGGCGCTCGCGATCGTGGCCGCCCGCGCCGCGCAGGCGCCGAGGCTGCCGCTGTCGGCCCTGGTCGCCGAACTGGCCGACGAACGCACCCGACTCGACACACTGGACACCGGCGACGCGGCGACCAGCGTGCGCACCGTCTTCCAGTGGTCCTACCAGCAGCTCAGCCCGGCGGCGGCACGGATGTTCCGCCTGCTCGGTGTGCACCCCGGCCCGGACATCACCCTGCCCGCAGCCGCGAGCCTCGCCGGCCGGTCCGTCGCCAAGGTGCGTGAGTCGGTGCGGGAACTGGTACGGGCGAACCTGCTCGTCGAGCACGTGGCCGGTCGCTTCACGTGCCACGACCTGCTGCGGGTCTACGCGGCCGACCGCGCCGAGGCCGAGGAGACCGCCGAGTCGCTGTCCGCGGCGGTGACGCGGATGCTCGACCACTACCTGCACACGCTGCTCGGCATCGAGGTGGCCCACAACGCGGGCGTGCACGTGCACGAGCTCGCGCTCGAACCGGTGGCGGGAGTCGTCCCGGAGCGCCCGGCGGACCGACCGGCGGCGGACGACTGGTTCCGCGCGGAGAGCCCGGTGCTGCGCGCGGTCATGGCGCAGGCCCAACGGGACCGCCACCTGGACCGGTACGCCTGGCAGCTGCCGTGGTTCGCCGTCGACCTGATCGACCGGATCGGGCCGTGGCACGACTGGACATGGGCACTCGAAGGCGCCACAGCACCGGTGACCCGGCTCGACGACCGCATCTGGGCGGGCTCGTCTGCTGTTCGTGCAGGCGGTCGCCTACGGCAGGCTGGGCCGGTTCGAGGACGGCATGAGGACGTTCCACGAGAGCAGTCGCCTGTACCGGCTGGACGGCAAGGCGAGTGGTCAGGTGCGCGCCCTCAACGGGGTGGCGTGGACCTTGACGATGCTGGGCCGCCCGCGGGAGGCGTTGCAGGTCGCCAAGGACGCACTGGCACTGCAGCGCGCCGACACGAGTGCGACGCCGCAGCGGATCGGCATGGCCATGCACCAGGTCGCGTCCGCTCTCGCCGAGCTGGGCGAGCACCGGGAAGCACTTGAGTGCTGCCTCGAGTGGGAGGCGACCGTCGGAGCGGCCATGACCCCGGACTGGCTGGGCCTGCTGGCACAGACCAAGGCCGAGTCCTGCACAGGCCTCGGGATGTACGAACGAGCGGTCGAAAGCTGCCACCAGCACGGCGACGCGGAGAAGGTGCGGGAGAGACTCGCCCGGCTGCCGGAGAAGTGGTGAGCGGTGCTGGTGGCCCCCCAGGTGTCTTAGCCACCAGCACCGCTGAGGAGAACTCTGCCAAACCCCGCTCACACTTCGCTCACGCTGCGATCACAGCCCCACTGGACCGCGCTCACACCCAGGATCTGCTCGGGGACGCACACGCTGTCGGTTGTCCAACAGGCGCGCGGATGGTGGCCGAGGCGTCGCAGGCCGCCTTGTCCGAAGGCCGATGATCCGGTCGCGGGAGTTCTCGTCGCTGACATGGGTCCGCCGGGAGTGGGACGACCTCCGAACTGCCCGCCTGGGAGCACCGGACGGCCGGTCGATGTGTCGCAGCGTGACCGATTTGTCGCGGGCGGTCGCCACCCGTTGAACTCCCGGCGGCGACCTGGCCCGTCCGTGTCGTCCGGTCCTGCCGCATCCGGTAAGCATGTGCGCGGGAAGAGGGGAAGGTGCATGAGCCTCCAGGTCGCGGTGGACTTCGGCACGTCGAGCACCTGCGTCGCGGTTTCGGTGCACGGCAGGGAGCCGCAGGTGGTCGTCTTCGACGGCCAGCCGCTGGTGCCGTCGGCCGTGTTCGCCGCCGCGGACGGGACGTTGTTCGTCGGGCACGAGGCCGAGCGCCAGGCCGCGGTCGACCCGGCCCGGTACGAGCCGCACCCGAAGCGCCGGGTCGACGAGGGGGAGTTGCTGCTGGGCAGCACCGTGCTGCCCGTTGTGGACGTCGTGCGCGCGGTGCTGACGCGTGCCGTCGGCGAAGCGCGGCGCGTTGGTGGTGGGGCGCCGGTCGACCTGCTCGTGCTCACCCATCCCGCCGACTGGGGCACGGTCCGCACCCGCGTGCTGCTGCAGGCCGGACGGGGGCTGGCGCGGGACCTGGCGCTGGTGCCGGAACCCGTCGCGGCCGCCGTCTTCCACTCCGCGAGCCACTCCGTGCCCGACGGTGCGGCGCTGGCCGTGCTCGACCTCGGCGGTGGCACGGTCGACGCGAGCGTGGTCGCGCGGGCCGGCCGGAGCTTCCGGGTGCTCGCCACGAAGGGGGACCCGAGCTTCGGTGGCGCGGACGTCGACCAGGCGTTGCTGGAGCACGTCGGCGCGCTGGTGTCGGCGAAGGACCCGGACGCGTGGCGGCAGCTCGTCGAGGGCCGTGAGATGACCGACCGGCGCAAGCGGCGGGTGCTGCGGCAGGACGTGCGCGGGGCCAAGGAGACGTTGTCGCGGCACGCGTACACCGACGTGCCGATGCCGCCGCCCTTTCCCGACGCCCACGTCACCAGGTCCGACCTGGAGCAGCTGATCACCGCGCCGCTGGGCAGGGCGGCCGTGCTGGTCGCCGCGGCCGTGCGCGAGGCGGGTCTGGCGCCGCAGCAGCTGGCCGCGGTGTTCCTGGTCGGCGGGTCGAGCCGGATTCCGCTCGTCGCGCGGCTGGTGCACGAGCAGACCGGCGTGGTGCCCACGAGCATCGACCAGCCGGAGACCGTGGTGGCCCGCGGTGCGCTGCGAGCGGTGAGCCTCGACCCGGAACGCACCGGTGGCGTCGCTCATAAAGGCTCGCCGCGGACGCCACCGCCCTCGGGTGAGGTGACCCACAACCTCCGGGTGGGTGACGAGAGCACCCGCAAGATCACCCGCCGGATCACGCCACCGCCGGTCACCCGGTTCCCGGCCTCCTTCCCGTCGATGACACCGCCGAAGAAGAAGAGCAAGGCGCCGCTGTTCGTCGCGGTCGGTGCGGTCGTCGTCCTCGCGGCGGCGGGCGTCGGCGGCTACTTCTGGCTGAAACCCGAGAAGACGCGCACCGACCCCACGCCGACGCCGGACCAGGTCGCGCAGTACGACTACAGCTTCACCCGGCCGGACGGCTGGGAGCAGACCGGCGGCGCGGCCGGCGCCCGGCAGGTGCTTTTGCAACCGGTCGAGCGGGAGAAAACGACCGGCGATTCACCGGACGACCGCATCGCTGTGCAAGAGCAAAAGCTCGACTACGACAGTGACAAGGACCGCGCTCGGGCCCTCGCGGAATTGCAGAAGCAATATGGCGAACGCCGGGACAAGGGTGACAAGGTCGCCGCGTTCAGTGATCGGCACACTTTCGCGGGCAAATCCGTTGTTCACTATCGCGAAGAGATCGGCGGGGCCGGGGTCGACTGGTACATCCAGTTCGTCGGTACCTCACAGGTGAGCGTGGGCTGCCAGGCGACCCAGACCGGGAAGGACCGCGTCCGCACCGCCTGTGAGCAGATCGTCCGCTCGCTGACCATCAAGCCGTGAGCAGCACCAGGGGAGTTGCCGATGTCCGCCAGCGAGGTCCTCGCCCAGTTCCGCGCCGAGGTCGGTCACGCCGTCACGCGCGCCCGTCGTGCCGCGGGTGAGATCGGTGAACGCAACGCCAAGCTGCGGGAACGCACACGTGACTTGGCACAGCAGGCCCGTGAGCGCCGTACGGAACCGACGGCTCAAGCCACGCCTGGCGCCGTGCGCGCGGCCGCCGTGGGGTTCCGCGCCGAGCGCGGACTGCCCGTCGAGCAGACCCCGGAGGCCGCGGAGCTGACCGCTGCCGCGTCTCAACCGGTTGCGGAACCTCAGGCCCCGGCCACGCTCGGTTCCGCCGCCGTCGCCGGTCCGAGTGGCCAGCTTCCCCGTGCGAGTGATGATGACGAGGACTTTTCGCAGTCGCGAATCCTCTACTGAGTCGCCGGTTTCACCGGACGCCGTTTACTTGAGCAACTACTTCGAAAGAAGTCGCGACAGGGCGGAACCGGCATGGCAGGGTCCTCGTCGTAAGAGGCGTACGAACCAAGAAGTACGACCTGAAGTTCACTGAAGGGGGCACCTCCCAATGTCTGGATTCGGTACCACGACTACGGAACTCGACGCGCTGGCGAAGCGCATCATCGAGGCCGACGAGACCGCTCAGGCGAAGATCCGTCAGGTCCGCGACGCCGCCGAGACCGTTGCCGGCAGCTGGAAGGGCAGCGCGCACACCGCGTTCCAGTCCCTGATCGCCCGCTTCGACGACGACGCCCGCAAGGTGCAGGAAGCCCTCCGCGCGATCGCCGAGCAGATCTCCGACACCTCGAAGGTGTACGCCCAGAACGAGCAGGCGCAGGAGCAGGAGATCAGCAACGTCACCGCCCGGCTCGGCTGATCTTGCTCCACCGCTCGTGCTCGTCGTCCGTTCCAGCACTTCACAGACTTTTCTAGGGGAGACTCAAAATGGGTGAAATCGCAGTCAAGTTCGGTGAGATCGCGCAGGCGGCCTCGACCATCTCGACCCAGTCCAAGGAGATCGACGCGGTCCTGGACGACATCCGCCAGGAGGTCACGCGCGTGCTCGGCACCTGGGAGGGTGAGGGCTCCGAGACCTACAAGGCCTCCCAGGACAAGTGGGACAAGGCCGCGGCCGACCTGAACTCGGTGCTCGCCGCCATCGGTACCGCCGTGCAGCAGGCCGGCGACGCGTACCAGCAGGCTGAGAAGCAGAACGTCTCGCGCTGGTAAGTCCGCGCGGTTGCAAGACCCCCTCGTGAGCCCCGGAACCACGTGGTCCGGGGCTCACGTACGTCCGGGTGAGGGACGGTTCGAGGGGGCCGTTTTGGTCCTCGCACCACCCATCCGGTATCTTCTTACGTTGTTGTGCGGTAGCTGGCGCCTGTGTGTGCCGCGCCTGTCTCGGAACCACCGCTTGGTTCGTCCAAGATCGGTCTGGGGCAACCGCCGCAGTGACCCCAGACGCAAGTGACGACGAGGTAATTCCGTGCGCACGTACAGCCCGAAGCCCGGTGAGGTGACCCGCACCTGGCACGTGATCGACGCCCAGGACGTGGTGCTCGGCCGGCTCGCCACCCAGGCCGCGACGCTGCTGCGCGGCAAGCACAAGCCGACCTATGCGCCGCACGTTGACACTGGTGACTTCGTGGTCATCATCAACGCCGACAAGGTCGCACTGACCGGCTCGAAGCGCGACCAGGAGTTCCAGTACCGCCACTCCGGCTTCCCCGGTGGTCTGCGCAAGCAGTCCTTCGGCGAGGTCCTGGACACGCGTCCGGACCGCCTGGTGGAGAAGGCGATCAAGGGCATGCTGCCCAAGAACCGCCTGGGCCGCCAGATCGCGAACAAGCTGAAGGTCTACAGCGGACCGAACCACCCGCACGCGGCGCAGCAGCCGCAGGCCTTCGAGATCAAGAAGATCGCCCAGTGAGCGACGAGTACACCGAGGAAGTTCCTGTGACCACCCCTGAGAACGAGACCCCCGAAGCCGTCGAGGCCGAGGTTGTCGAGGCCGAGGTCGTCGAGGCTGCTCCCGAGGCCGACGCCGAGGCCGCTGAGGCTGAGGTCGAGGTCGCCGAGGAAGAAGCCTCCGCACCGGTGGTCGTCGCTCCCTCGCTGAACGGCGCGCCGCACCTGGCGCAGACCGTCGGCCGCCGCAAGGAGGCCGTCGTCCGCGTCCGCCTCGTGCCCGGCACCGGCAAGTTCACGCTGAACGGCAAGGCCCTCGAGGACTACTTCCCGAACAAGGTGCACCAGCAGCTCATCAAGGAGCCGCTCGTCACCACCGAGAAGCCCGAGACCTTCGACGTGATCGCCAACCTGCGTGGCGGCGGCATCACCGGCCAGGCCGGTGCGCTGCGTCTCGCCATCGCGCGTGCGCTGATCGCCGTCGACTCCGAGGACCGCCCGGTGCTGAAGAAGGCCGGCTTCCTCACCCGTGACCCGAGGGTCAAGGAGCGCAAGAAGTACGGTCTGAAGAAGGCCCGCAAGGCGCCTCAGTACTCCAAGCGCTGACGGGCGCGGGGACTCCCCGCACCCCGAGCTGCACCAGCTGTACCTGCGGGAGCAGCAGTTCACTGCGAACTGCTGCTCCCGCAGTGTTTTCCGGGTCTTCCCGTCGCCTCGCAGTGTCCATTTCGGAGGATTCATGGCCCGCCTGTTCGGCACCGACGGAGTGCGCGGTCTCGCCAACGCCGACCTCACCCCCGAGCTCGCGATGTCCGTCGCCGCCGCGGCGGCGCGGGTGCTCGTCGAGCACGATCGTTCCCACCGCCCGGTCGCTGTCGTCGGCCGTGACCCGCGGGCGAGCAGCGAGATGCTGGACGCCGCCGTCACAGCGGGCCTCACCTCGGCGGGCGCTGACGTGCTGCGGGTGGGCGCACTGCCCACACCCGCGGTTGCCCACCTGGTGGCCGCGCTCGGTGCCGACATCGGCGTCATGATCTCCGCCTCGCACAACGCCATGCCGGACAACGGGATCAAGCTCTTCGCCGCCGGCGGCCACAAGCTGCCCGACGCGGTCGAGGACGAGATCGAACAGCGCATGGGCTCCGGCTTCGACCGCCCGACGGGTGCCGCGATCGGCCGGGTCCGCGACATCGCCGACGCCGAGACCCAGTACGTGGAGCACCTGCTCAAGGTCACGCCGCACCGCCTCGACGGGCTCAAGGTCGTGGTGGACTGCGCGAACGGCGCCGCGTCGGTGGCCGCGCCGGACGCCTACCGCCGTGCGGGCGCCGAGGTGATCGCGATCAACGCGAACCCGGACGGCCTCAACATCAACGACGGCTGCGGCTCCACGCACATCGATGTGATCTCCGCCGCAGTCCGCGAGCACGGCGCCGACCTCGGCATCGCCCACGACGGCGACGCCGACCGCTGCCTGGCCGTGGACGCGCAGGGCGACCCGGTCGACGGCGACCAGATCATGGCCGTCCTCGCCCTCGCGATGCGCGACGCCGGTGAGCTGTACGAGGACACCCTCGTCGCCACCGTGATGAGCAACCTCGGCCTGCACATCGCCATGCGCGAGGCCGGCATCCGGCTGCGCACCACCGCGGTCGGCGACCGGTACGTGCTGCAGGACCTCAAGGCCGGCGGCTACTCGCTGGGCGGCGAGCAGTCCGGCCACGTGGTGCTGCCCGCCCACGCCACCACCGGCGACGGCCTGCTCACCGCGCTGCGCCTGATGGCCCGCATGGCCGAGACCGGCAAGCCGCTCGCCGAGCTGGCCGGCGTGATGCGCCGCCTGCCGCAGGTCCTGATCAACGTCAAGGTCGGCGACAAGGCGACCGTCGCCAAGGACGCGTCGGTCAGCGAGGCCGTCGCCGCCGTGGAGGCCGAGCTGGGTGACACCGGCCGCGTGCTGCTGCGCCCGTCCGGCACCGAGCAGCTCGTGCGGGTGATGGTCGAGGCCACGAGCCACGAGCAGGCCGAATCGGCGGCGCAGCGCATCGCGGGTGTGGTTTCCTCGGTGCACTGAGGACGGACGGGGGCCTGGTCGTGAGCGTGCTGATGCTGTTGATCCTCCTGGTGTTCCTGGGAGGTGTGGTCGCGGTGGTCGTCGCCGTGGTCTCGGCGTCGAAGAAGAGGTCCCGGCCCCCGTACCCGCCCCAGCAGAACTTCGGGCAGCAGAACTTCGGGCAATATCCGCCGCCCGGCTACCCGCCCCAGCAGGGCCATCCCCAGCCAGGCCAGTACCCGCAGCAGGGCCAACATCCGCAGCAGGGTCCGCCTCCCGGGCAGCAGTGGCCGCCGCAACCTCCACCTGGACAGCAGCCACCCGTTCAGTGGTGACCGTCGGCACGCTGGGCCGAATGGCTGTTTACTAAGGCAACCGACATCGCGGAGCTCCGGTCAGCACGTGATCGGAGCTGGCACTGTGTGGCGGAACCCGATGAGGCCGAATTGCGTCAGATCGGGGACTTAGGGGAGGCGAGGAATGGCTGGTTTCGGCGTACAGTCCGGCGATCTCACGAAGACCGCGGGGACCTACGAGGCCGAGGGATCGCAACTGATCTCGATGAAGCCGACGATCGTTCCGGTTGTGGGGGCCGGTCAGGTCGGGCGCAAGTTCCAGGCCGTCCACGCCACCTACAAGGGTTTCTTCGACCGGCTGGGTGTCAGCTGCGACACGTACGGCAAGGAAGCCAACAACATCGCCACCCGTCTCAAGGACGTGGCGAAGTCGTACGAGTCGAACGAGTCCCAGACTTCGCAGCAGTTCAAGGGGTAACGCGTCGTGGCCGACCAGAACGAGATCAAGAAGCTCCTCGACGACCCCAACGTCACGCCGGAGACCAAGAAGCAGCTCGTCCCCGCGCTCGCCGGTGCCGGCGCGTCGGAGGAAGAGGTCGAGCGCTACGCCAAGGCGAACGGCGTCGACGTCCCCAGCGACCCCGGTGTCGGCAGCCACATCCTCGGCGCCGTGCTCGCGGTGCCCACGGCCGGTCTCAGCACCGCCGTCGTGGCCGGCAAGGAGATCAACCGCGCGCAGTGGGAGAAGAAGGGCGGCGACGCCGACAAGCTCGTCAGCAAGGCCAAGGAGGAGCGCGAGCTCGGCGCCACCCAGAAGGTCCTGAACGAGCAGGGTGACGTCCCGAACAGCAACACGCTGCTCGACGCCGGCGCACCCGGCCTGCGGTTCTTCGAGAAGTTCATCCCGGTCTACCAGAAGGCCGCACCGGCCTGCGGGCACCAGGGCGCCGCGCCGAACCTCGAAGGCGACATCTACCGGAACTACGACTGGGTCCGGGACATCGACTTCGCGAAGTTCCGCGAGGACGCGAACAAGCTCACCGAGACCACGAAGAAGCTGCAGGAGCACGACAACACGCTGGGCAGCGCGTGGAACGGCCTCGGTTCGTGGGAGGGCAAGGCGGCCGAGGCGGCCCGCGGCTACCACGACAAGTTCGCGGGCACCGCGAAGACGTTCATCCAGCAGACCGGTCAGGCCCCCGGTGCGATCACCGCCGGCGTGACGAACATGCAGAAGCACGTCAAGGACTTCGCGCAGCAGATCCACGACCAGTACTCGGAGAAGTGCGGCGGCCTCACCATCGAGGAGGCCGAGACCGCGATCCGGCACGCCAACGGCGACCTCTTCGAGAACGACGGTGGTGTCCTCGACTGGCTGGTGGGCGTGCCCGGCCCGCTCTTCGGTGCCGTCACCGGCGCGATCTGCGGCGGCCCGCTCGGCATGCTCGCCGGTCTGGGCTGGGGCAGCTGGATCAGCAACACCCGCGAGGGCATCATCAACGCGGCCAAGGACAAGCTGAAGGCGCTCTGCCAGGAGTTCGACTCCAAGAAGAAGGCGTTCGACGGCTACTGCCAGACCGTGCAGACCGGTGTCCAGAGCGACTACGACACGATGTTCACGGCGCTGGGCACCGCGATCCCGCCGGAGAGCCCGTTCGCGAAGGTCGGCGACCCGCCCGCGTTCACCGAGCAGGGCGGCGACCGCAAGCCGGTGCCGCCCGGCGGCGGCACACCCCCTGGAGGCGGTGGCACCCCTCCCGGCGGCGGTGGCACGCCCCCCGGTGGCGGTGGCGCGCCCGAGATGCCGAAGCCGGAGAACCCGCTCGACAAGGACGGCGACGGCAAGCCCGACGTCCCCGGCGACACCGACGGTGACGGCAAGCCCGACGACCTCGACGGCGACGGCAAGCCCGACCAGCCGAAGCCGGAGGAGAAGCTCGAGTCCGTCACGGTCAAGGCGGGCGACAACACGATCAAGGTCACGGAGCCCGACTCGAACGGGCACGTGAAGATGACGATCGACACGCCGAAGGGTGAGCCGAAGACCTACGACCTGGACTTCAGCAAGAACCCGGAGGCGGCCAAGGCGCTGATGGGGCAGAACGGCGCCCAGGCCGTGACCGCGCTGGCCAACCAGGTCGCGGGCGCCCAGACGGGTGCTCAGACGGGTGCTCAGGCCACCGGCACCCCCGTCGCCGGCAACACGCCGGTGGCCGGCGGCGGCGCCGCGCCCACGACGGGCCCGCTCGGCTCGGAGTCGAACCCGATCCCGGTCGAGGTCGGCGCCGACGGCAAGATCCACATCGAGCAGGACGGCGTGAACTTCACCGCCGAGGTCGACCCGAAGACCGGCGAGATCAACCTGACCGCGGACAACGGCGACGGCACGCCCGACCGGATCGGCGTGGAGTTCGGCGAGGACGAGAACCCGGCCGCGTCCGGTCCCGGCGGTGCCGGCGGCGCGACCGACCTGCTCGACGAACCGCTGCGGATCCCGGAACAGGACTTCCCGAAGCCCGTCGAGGGCGAGTTCCAGACGATGCCCGCGCCGGCCGAGGCCGGAACGGCACCGGCCCAGGCCGACTTCCAGCCCATGCCCGCCCCCGCAGGCGAGCAGGTGTGGAGCCCGCCCGGCCAGGAGAACGTGGCCGAGCGGTTCCAGGAGACGATGGGCCGCAACTACGTCGAGGACAACGGCATCATGCCGAGCCTCGGCGAGCCCAAGCTGCCCGCCGACGGACCGCAGTTCGCCGCGCAGGCCTCGGACAGCACGTCGACCTCCGGCGTGTCGTTCACCGGCGGCGCGTCCGGCGGAAGCGAGTCCGTCCTCGGCGGCTCGTCCCCGGAGAGCGCCTGGAACACCCCGTCCAACGGCGACAACGGCACCGGCTTCAACACCAACACCTCCGAGGCCGGTCAGCCCGGCTCGGCGAACCTCCCGTCCATGCAGGACGGTGCCCAGGGCCAGGGTGCCTCCGGTGCCGCGTCCGGCGGCATGATGGGCGGCGGGATGATGGGTGGCGGCGGCATGGCCGGCGGAGGCGCGGGCGGCCAGCAGGGCGGCGACACCGAACGCGGCGCCAGCCAGTGGCGCACCACCGGCACGCTGTTCGACGACGACCGGGAGAACAACAACCCGTTGAGTGCCATGCACACCGTCCTGGGTGATGACCGAGGGGGCCGCTGACCCATGTCGATCGCAGGGGACGTGGACCCCAAGATCCAGGCGCTGTTCGACGAGAACATCGCCCGGTCGCGCCGCTCCAACTCCGAGATCACCGCGGACCTCAGGGCCGACCAGGACCGCCTGGCCGCCGAGGCCAAGGCGCGTGAGGAGAAGCACCAGCGCGACCTCGCCACCGCCCGTGACGCCGCGGAGAACATCGCCAAGCAGGGCGACAAGCCGCAGCGCAAACCGCAGTGGGAACAGCGCGACCGTTCCGCGGGCGAGCTGGCCTTCGGGCCCGAGGACGACGACGGCGGCTACGCCCCGCCGCCCGCGGTCTCGGCTCCCCAGCCACCGCCGCCACCGCCGGTCGTGCCGCCGCCCCCACCGCCGCCGGCACGTTCCCGCCGTCCGGCACGGGTGGACGACGACGATGACGACCTGAGCGGCCAGACCTGGCTCAGCTAGCCGGTTTCCGGTCAGCGCGCCCCGCACGGTGCGGGGCGCGCTGCCGTTTCCGGGCCTATGCCGAGTGACCTGGCAGGGCTTCGCGCTGGAACACCAGTTCCGCGTTCTTGAGGTCGCTGTCCAACAGCTCGTCGTACGCGCGCTCGCCCGTGAGCACCCGCAGCAGGAACGCGGTCACGAACGCCCGTCCCAGCTTCTGCGCACCCCGCTCGCCGCGCCCGTCGAGCATGAGCTCGCTCCAGTGCCGCCCCTCGGTGAACCCGAGGTGCGAGGCCTTGGGCAGCAACCGCAGCTGCACCGGCCCGCCCCAGGCGGACGCGATCGCCTCCGCGTGTCCCACCGGCGGTGCGATCCGGTCCTCGCCGGCGGCCAGGTGCAGCCCCGGCGCCGACACCTCGCGCGCCGCGTCCAGCGCCGACGGCCGCGTCTCCGTTGCGGCCAACGTCACAACGGCCCGCACGCGGTCGGCCGAGGCCGCCGCGAGCACCGCAGCGCCGCCACCCATCGAGTGACCGGCGAGCGCCAGCCGGGCGGGGTCGACGCTGATCTCGCCGGACCCGAGCCGCACGCCGGTGCAGATGTCCAAAGTGGTCAGCAGGTTGGCCGACAGCACCCGCGCCGACAGCAGCGGGCCGCGTTCGACGGCCGGTGCCGCGGCGACCACGCCCCACGAGGCGAGGTGGCGCAAAAGACCGTGGTAGCGGCGAACCGGCTGCATCCAGCCGTGCCCGAAGGCGACGGCGGGCAGGCCCAGTCCGGTGGCCGGCGTGAAGACGACACCGGGCAGGCCGACGAGCGCGAGGTCGCCGCGCAGCACCGGACGGGGGCCAGGCCGGCTGAGCTGCTCGAGGGCCTGTTTCGCGGTCAGCGTGATCACGCGGCGAGCCATGTGCTGAACCGTAGTCGATGGTGTCGGCAGGGCCACATCCGAGATTGGTCTACACCAAAGCGGCCGGTGACCTGCGGTGATTCACCCACCTCACCCTTTAGGGTTAGCGCCGTGGTCTAGCTACCCTGTCTCTCGTGTGCGGAATCGTGGGATACGTGGGTCACCGGTCGGCGCTCGACGTCGTCCTGGACGGGCTGAGGCGCCTGGAGTACCGGGGGTACGACTCGGCTGGCGTCGCTGTCGTCGCAGGCTCGGAGCTGGCCGTCGAACGCAAGGCCGGCCGGCTGCAGAACCTGGAGACGAGGCTGGACGAGGTGGGCCGCGACAACTTCGCGGGCACCGTCGGCATGGGCCACACGCGGTGGGCGACGCACGGCGCGCCGATCGACCGCAACTCGCACCCCCACCGGGACGCGACGAACCGCGTCGCCGTGGTGCACAACGGGATCATCGAGAACTTCGCGGCGCTGCGCGGTGAGCTCGAAGGGCTCGGCGTCGAGATGTCCTCGGACACCGACACCGAGACCGTCGCGCACCTCGTGGGGTTCGCCTACGCCGACGGCGACACGAAGGGCGACCTGCCGGCCAGCGTCCGCAAGGTCGTGCAGCGGCTCGAAGGCGCCTTCACGCTCGTCATCACGCACGCGGACGAGCCGGACCAGGTCGTGGCCGCCCGCCGCAACTCGCCGCTGGTCGTCGGGGTCGGCGAGGGTGAGCACTTCGTGGCCAGCGACGTCTCCGCGTTCATCGCGCACACCCGCGAGGCCGTCGAGCTGGGCCAGGACCAGATGGTCGTGATCACCCGCGACGGCTACCGGGTCACCGACTTCGACGGCGAGCAGGCCGAGGCCAAGCCGTTCACGGTCAACTGGGACCTCAGCGCCGCCGAGAAGGGCGGCCACGAGTACTTCATGCTCAAGGAGATCGAGGAGCAGCCGGAGGCGCTGGCGAACACGCTGCGCGGCCACTTCTCGAACGGCCGGATCGTGCTCGACGAGCAGCGCCTGTCCGACCAGGACCTGCGCGACGTCGACAAGGTCTTCGTCGTCGCCTGCGGTTCGGCCTACCACTCCGGCCTCGTCGCGAAGTACGCGATCGAGCACTGGACCCGCCTGCCCGTCGAGGTCGAGCTGGCCTCCGAGTTCCGCTACCGCGACCCGGTGCTCGACCGCGACACGCTCGTCGTCGCCGTGTCGCAGTCCGGCGAGACCGCGGACACCCTCGAAGCCGTCCGCCACGCCCGCGCGCAGAAGGCCCGCGTCCTGGCCGTCTGCAACACCAACGGCGCGCAGATCCCGCGTGAGTCCGACGCCGTGCTCTACACGCACGCGGGCCCGGAGATCGGGGTCGCCTCGACCAAGGCGTTCCTCGCCCAGATCGCGGCGAACTACCTGGTCGGCCTGGCCCTGGCGCAGGCCCGCGGCACCAAGTACCCCGACGAGGTCGCCCGCGAGTTCCACGAGCTGGAGGCCATGCCCGCCGCGGTGCAGCGGGTGCTCGGCACGGTCGAGCAGGTCCGCACGCTCGGCCGCGAGCTCGCCGACTCGAAGGCGGTGCTGTTCCTCGGCCGCCACGTCGGCTACCCGGTGGCACTGGAGGGCGCGCTCAAGCTCAAGGAGCTCGCCTACATGCACGCCGAGGGCTTCGCCGCCGGTGAGCTCAAGCACGGCCCGATCGCGCTGATCGAGGAGAACCTCCCGGTCGTCGTGGTCATGCCGTCACCGAAGGGCCGCGCCGTCCTGCACTCGAAGCTGGTGTCGAACATCAGCGAGATCCAGGCCCGAGGCGCCCACACGATCGTGATCGCCGAGGAGGGCGACGAGACCGTGCGCCCGTTCGCGGACCACCTGATCGAGATCCCGGCCGTCCCGACCCTGCTGCAGCCGCTCATCTCGACGGTGCCGCTGCAGGTGCTCGCCGCCGAGATCGCGCGCAGCCGCGGCTACGACGTCGACAAGCCTCGCAACCTGGCGAAGTCCGTTACGGTGGAGTGAGTGAGGGGCGTCTGGCACACCGAACGCGTCAAGTCCGCTGAGGAAGAGCTCATGGCGGTGGTCCCGCCGGGCTCGTTGATGCGCAAGGCCGCGTTCGGTGTGGCCACCCACGCCCTGAGACTTCTGCAAGGCCGCCGCCGGGTCACGCTCCTCGTGGGCGCGGGCAACAACGGCGGCGACGCCCTGTGGGCCGGCTACTTCCTGCGCCGCCGGGGTGTTGCGGTGTCCGCGGTCCTGCTCAACCCGGCCAAGGCTCACGCGGAGGGCCTTGCGGCATTCCGCGGGGCCGGTGGCCGGGTGGTCGACGAGGTCGGCACCCCGGACCTGGTGGTCGACGGCATCGTCGGCCTGTCCGCCCGCGGCCCGCTGCGCCCGGACGCGGCCAGGCTGGTCGAGACGGTCACGGCGCCGATCCTGGCCGTGGACCTGCCGAGCGGCATCGACCCGGACACCGGCGAGATCTCCGGCCCGCACGTCCACGCGCACACCACCGTCACGTTCGGCTGCCTCAAGCCGGTCCACGCACTGGCCGACTGCGGCGACGTCCACCTCGTCGACATCGGCCTCCGCCCGACGGACCCGGACTTCGTGCTGCTCGACCGCTCCGACATCGCCTGGCCGGTGCCGGGACCGCACGACGACAAGTACACCCAGGGCGTCACGGGCGTGGCCGCCGGCAGCGCCACCTACCCCGGCGCCGCGGTGCTGTCGACCGGTGCCGCGGTGCTCGCCACCTCGGGCATGGTCCGCTACGCCGGCCCCGCGGCCGACGCGATCCGCTCGCGCTGGCCGGAGACCATCTGCACCGGCTCGATCACCGACGCGGGCCGCGTGCAGGCCTGGGTGGCCGGACCCGGCATGGGCACCGGGAGCTCGTCGGCCGAGGTGCTGCGGTTCGTGCTGGACGCGAACGTCCCGGTGGTCGCCGACGCCGACGCGATCACGCTGCTGGCCCAGAACCCGCAGCTGTGGGACGCCCGCGACCCCGACTCGGCGCTGGTGCTGACCCCGCACGACCGCGAGTTCGAACGCCTCGCGGGTCCCGTCGGCGCCGACCGCGTCGCCGCCGCCCGCAAGGCCGCTCAACGCTTCAACGCCGTGGTCCTGCTCAAGGGCCACCGCACGGTGGTCGCGGCACCGGACGGTCGTGTCCTGGTCAACTCGGCGACGTCGTCCTGGCCCGCGACCGCCGGCTCCGGTGACGTGCTCTCGGGGATCATCGGCGCGCTGCTCGCGAGCGGGCTGGACCCGTTCCTCGCCGCCGGTTACGCCGCCCACCTGCACGTCCTGGCCGCCGAACTGGGTGCGGACGGCGCACCCGTGCCCGCGTCACGGCTGATGGAGGCGATTCCGGCCGCGATCCGGGCCGTCCGGAACCGCTGAGCTGCTGCTCGGCGAACGCTCCCGATCTTGTCGGTGTCGTCTGGGAGAATTGAACCAGGGGACCCCCTGCGGGGGACCCCTGCGTGAGCGCTCGCTCACACCCGATGAGCTGCGGCGCTATGACACGATGAACAGGTTATGGCCCGTTCAGAAGTTGTCGTCGACCTCGGAGCGCTGCGGCACAACGTCGCGCTGCTCGCCGGCCTCGCGCCGGCCGCCCGGACCATGGCCGTCGTCAAGGCGGACGGGTACGGCCACGGCGCGGTGGAGGTCGCCCGCGCGGCGCTCGAAGCCGGTGCGACCTGGCTCGGGTCGTGCTCGACGCAGGAGGCCCTCGCGTTGCGGGCCGCCGGCATCCAGGCCCCGGTGCTGGCCTGGCTCGACGCCCCCGACGAGGACCTGGCCGCCGGTATCGCCGCGGACGTCGACCTGTCCGTGTCCTCGCTGTCGGACCTGCGCCGCGTCGAGCGGGCAGCGGAGGAGGCCGACGCCAGGCCGCGGCTCCACCTCAAGATCGACACCGGGCTGAGCCGCAACGGCTGCCAGCCGGCCGACTGGCCGGAGCTGGTCGAGCAGGCCAAGAAGCACGAGGTCGTGGCCGTCTGGTCGCACCTCGCCTCCGCCGACGTGATCGGCGACCCGTCCATCGACCTGCAGGCCAAGCGGTTCGACGACGCCTACGAGGTCGCACGGGCGCACGGCCTGGACCCCATGCGGCACATCGCGAACTCCGCGGCCCTGCTGACCCGCCCCGACCTGCACTTCGACCTCGTCCGGCCAGGCATCGCGATCTACGGGCTGAACCCCGTGCCGACCGGCCACGACCTGCGTCCGGTCATGTCCTTCCGGTCCCGTGTGGCGCTCACGAAACGCATCCCTGCCGGCGAGTCGGTCTCCTACGGGATGACGTGGACCGCGCGGCAGGACACGACGCTGGCACTTGTGCCGGCGGGCTATGCGGACGGTGTGCCGAGGGCGCTCTCCGGCCGGATGGAGGTGCTCCTGGCCGGGAGGCGCCGCCCGGTGGTCGGGCGTGTCTGCATGGACCAGGTGGTCGTGGACTGCGGTGACGACCCGGTCGAGGAGGGTGCGGAGGTCCTGCTGTTCGGCGACGGGAGCAGGGGGGAGCCGACGGCGACGGAGTGGGCGGAGCTGACCGGGACGATCGACTACGAGATCGTCTGCGGGATGTACCGGCCGCGGGTGCGGAGGATCTACACGTGAAGCCGGTGTGGAAGGTCGTCGGGTGGGTCGGTGGCGCGCTGGGTGCCGCCGTCGCGGGTGCCGCCGTCGCGCAGACCGCCAAGGTGTCGCACCAGCGCAGGACGGTGTCCGACAGCCTCGCCGACGAGCCGCTGGGCGCGCTGCGGCCGGACCGGGAGTCGACGGTCGCCGCCGACGACGGCGTGCCGCTCTCCGTCGAGGAGGTCGACCCCGGCGACGACGGCGAGGCCGACATCACCGTCGTGCTCGTGCACGGGTTCGCGCTCGACCGCCGCTGCTGGCACTTCCAGCGCCGTGACCTGGCCGAGCTGCTCGACCCCCGCGTGCACCAGGTGCTCTACGACCAGCGCGGCCACGGCCGTTCCGGGCGTTCGTCCGCCGAGTCCAGCACGATCGAGCAGCTCGCGCACGACCTCGACGCGGTGCTCCGCGCCGTCGTGCCGGAGGGGCCGCTGGTCCTGGTCGGGCACTCGATGGGTGGCATGACGATCATGGCGCTGGCCGAGCAGCGGCCTGACCTCTTCGCCGAACGGGTGCGCGGTGTCGCGCTCGTCGGCACGGCCGCCGGTGCCGTCGGTGGGGCCGGCCTGCCCAAGTCGGTGCTGTCGCGGCACAACCCGGTGACGCTCGGCATCGGCCGGCTCGCCGGACTGCAGCCGGGCCTGGTCGAGTGGGCCCGCAGGAGCGCGAAGACCCTGACGTGGAGCGGTATCCGGACGTTCGCGTTCGGCGACCGCAAGGTGGCTCCGTCCCTCGTGGACCTGATGGAGCAGATGATCAACGGGACTGCGGTGCAGGTGCTCACCGAGTTCCTGGAGACGCTCGGCACGCACGACCGCTACAAGGCGCTGGCCGGGTTGCGGCACTGCGAGGTGCTGATCCTCAGCGGCGACGCGGACAAGCTCACGCCGTTCTCGCACGCCGAGCGGATGGCCGAGGAGATGCCGCACGCCACGCTGGTCAGGGCCCCCGGTGCCGGGCACATGGTGATGATGGAGCAGGCTGACCTGGTCAACGACCACCTGGTCGCGCTCATCGAGCGGTGCGCGGCCGATCGCGGAGAAAGTCGGAAGAAGTGGTGGCGGCGAGCGTGAGGACCGTCGAACTGCCCCTGGTGGAGGACACCGAGGAGTTCGGCCGCAGGCTGGGAGAACTCGTGCGGGCAGGCGACCTGCTGCTGCTCGCGGGCCCGCTGGGAGCCGGCAAGACCGCGCTGGTGCGCGGGCTGGCGCGCGGTCTCGGCGTGCAGGGCCGGGTGAGCTCCCCGACGTTCGTGATCGCCCGCGTCCACGAGCCCGCCGAGGACGGCAGGGGCGTGCCGCTGGTGCACGTCGACGCGTACCGGCTCGGTGGTCACCTCGACGAGCTGGACGACCTCGACCTCGACACCGACCTGGTCGACGCCGTGGTGGCCGTCGAGTGGGGCGAGGGCGTCGCGGAACGCCTGAGCGAGGACCACCTGCTCATCCGCCTCGAACGCGGGACCGACGACGTTCGCACGGCCCAGCTGGTCCCGCACGGCGACTGGATCGGTCGTAACCTGCCGGTGTGACGTCGTTCGGCGGATGGGGTGACGTCCGTTCAGGACGAGTCACGGCCGCCCGATGACCCCGGCATGAGCACGAAGGCGTTCCTCGCGACCGCGGTGGTCGGTGGTGCCCTGCTCGCCGCGGCCGTGCCCGCCGCCGCCGGTGAGGACGACCGGCCCGGCGGCCGCCTGTGCGCCGCGCCGTGGCAGTGGAACGGCCCGCTCTCGCTGCTGCACGAGGGCCCCGTGCCCGGCTACGTCACGTGCGCCGACGACCGCGCCACCGGTGGCGGCACCGTCAGCGTGCTGGACGACGCCTGTGCCGTGCCGTGGCGGTGGAACGGCCCGCTGGAGATCTTCACGGTCGACTCACCGGCCCGTCTCGCCTGCGACGGCGACCCGGCCGGCTGACCGCCACGAGCTCAGCGGGATGGCCGGACCGAGCCCTCCGGCCATCCCGCTGACCGTCCCGTGAGGACAGCTCGCGCCGCAGGACCCGAGCTCCGGTGGTGCCGGCACTTCGCCCGCCGGCACCACCCGCCCGCCCTGGTCGCCGGCGGTCCGCCGCCACGCCTGACGAGCGCGTCGGCGCACGGCGACGAGGTCGACGGCACGAGCTCGTACTACCCTGGACAACCGTGCTAGTGCTCGCCGTCGACACGGCCACCCCCGCAGTCACCGCCGGTGTGGTCGACCTCGCGCCAGACACCCCGCCGCGGCTGCTCGCGAAGCGGGTGACGCTCAACCCCAAGGCGCACGGCGAGCTGCTCACCCCGCACATCAGCGCCGCGCTCGAAGAGGCCGGCAAGACCTTCGCCGACCTCGACGCGATCGTCGTCGGCGCCGGCCCCGGCCCGTTCACCGGCCTGCGGGTCGGCCTCGCCACCGCCGCCGCGCTCGGCCAGGCGCTGAACCGGCCGGTCTACCCGGTGGCCACCACGGACGCGATCGCCAGGGACGCCGCCAGCGGCCACCCGCTGCTCGTCGCCACGGACGCGCGCCGCAGGGAGGTCTACTGGGCCGCCTACGACGCCGCGGGCCGCCGCACCGACGGGCCGCACGTCGAACGCCCGCAGGAGCTCGCGGAGAAGCTGCCCGCGCTGGGCGTGCACCAGGCGACCGGTGAGGGCGCGGAGCTCTACGCCGACGTCCTCGGCTTGGAGCTGCTCCAAGCCAGGCACCCGTCGCCGGAGGGCCTGGTCGCCGCCGCGGCCGCCGAGGTGCTCGCGAAGGCCCGTCCCGCCGCGCTCACCCCGCTCTACCTGCGGCGCCCGGACGCGGTCGAACCGGTCGGGCGCAAGCGGGTGACCAGGCCATGACCACCGGCACCGTCACGCTCGCGCCGTTGCAGCACGCCGACGTGCCCAAGTGCCACGAGATCGAGCTCGACCTGTTCCCCGGTGAGGACCCGTGGAGCGAGAACGCGTTCCACAGCGAGCTCGACCGCGGCAACTACTACAAGGGCGCGTACAGCGACAACGAACTCATCGGCTACGCAGGGCTCGCCGCGTCGGCGTACGAGGCGAGTGTGCACACCATCGCCGTGGCACGGCACTGGCAGGGCAAGGGTGTCGGCAAGCTGCTGCTGCGCGACCTGCTGGCCCGCGTCGACGAGATCAACGTGCCGGTGTTCCTCGAGGTCCGCACGGACAACGAGCCCGCGATCGCCCTCTACCGCGCGCACGGCTTCGAACGCCTCGGGCTGCGCCGCCGCTACTACCAGCCGTCGGGTGCCGACGCGTACACGATGGGAAGGCCCGCACAAAGTGTCTAGCCCCAACAACGGTGACCGCCTGATCCTCGGAATCGAGAGCTCGTGCGACGAGACAGGCGTCGGCATCGTCCGCCTCGGCCCGGACGGCGCGCTCGAACTGCTCGCCGACGAGGTCGCCTCCTCCGTCGAGGAACACGCCCGCTTCGGCGGCGTCGTGCCGGAGGTCGCCTCGCGCGCGCACCTGGAGGCCATGGTCCCGACCATGCGCCGCGCGCTCGACACGTCCGGTGTCGAGCTCTCGCAGATCCACTCCATCGCCGTCACCGCCGGTCCCGGTCTGGCCGGCGCGCTGCTGGTCGGTGTCTCCGCCGCGAAGGCGTACGCCGCCGCGCTCGGCAAGCCGCTCTACGGCGTGAACCACCTCGCGGGCCACGTCGCGGCGGACACGCTGCAGCACGGCCCGTTGCCGCAGCGGTGCCTGGCGCTGCTGGTCTCCGGCGGCCACTCGCAGCTGCTGCTCGTCGAGGGCGGCCTGGCGAACTCGATCACCGAGATCGGGTCCACCGTGGACGACGCGGCCGGTGAGGCCTACGACAAGGTGGCGCGGCTGCTCGACCTGCCCTACCCCGGCGGCCCGCCCATCGACAAGCTCGCCAAGACCGGCAACGGCTGCGCGATCGCGTTCCCGCGCGGTCTGACCGGCCCGCGTGACGCGAAGTACGACTTCTCGTTCTCCGGCCTGAAGACCTCCGTGGCCCGCTGGGTCGAACGCGCCGAGCGCGCCGGTGAGGAGATCCCGCTGGCCGACGTCGCGGCGTCGTTCCAGGAGGCCGTCGCGGACGTGCTGACCGCCAAGGCGATCCGGGCGGCGAAGGACCTGAACGTCGGCACGCTGGTGATCTCCGGCGGTGTCGCGGCGAACTCGCGGCTGAGCGGCCTGGCCGCCGAGCGCTGCGCCGAGGCCGGCATCGAGCTGCGCGTGCCGCGCCCCCGCCTGTGCACCGACAACGGCGCGATGATCGCGGCGCTCGGCGCCCACCTCGTCGCGGCGGGCGCCAAACCGTCCAGGATGGACCTCAGCACGACCCCCGGCCTCCCGGTCGGAACCGTGCAAATCCTCTGACCCCGACGTCACGCGGGGCCCCCGCGTTCTCCTCAGGGAAACGCGGGGCCCCCGCGTGACTTCCGGCATGCGGAATGTGCGACATCAGCCGACGCGGTTCAGGCCGGGGTTGCGGTCCTCGACCACGAACGAGGCCTTCGTGACGACCGGAGCCCCGCGACGGGACACGAAGTCCAGGCCTCGGAAGTCCGTGCGCAGCTCATCGGGCGTGAAGCGGGTCAGCGCGTACCCGCGCCGGTTGTTGAAGTACTTCACGTGCGGGTTCTCCCGCAGCCACGACGGCGTCTCCGGGTACTCCTCGGAGCCGTCGCCACCGGCCGTGATCGACGTGGTCACCAGCTCGGTCGCGAGCGTGCGCGACGACGGGTCGTCCCAGCGCTGCTTGACCTCCGCGCCCCACGCGGCGTGCACGTCACCGGTGAGCACGACCGGGTTGCGCACGTCCGCGAACCCCGCCACCACCCGGTCGCGGTCCGCCACGTAGCCGTCCCACGCGTCGAGCAGGAACTTGTCGACGTCACCGGGGATGTAGTCGTACTGCGAGAAGAACACCTGCTGGCCCAGGACGTCCCACCGCGCGCTCGACTCGCGGAAGCCGCGCAGCAGCCACCGCTCCTGCTCGTCGCCGAGCATCGTGCGGGACGGCTCCAGCCGCTGCGGGCAGAGCTGCAACCCGTCGCCGCAGGCCTGGTCGGTGCGGTACTGGCGGGTGTCGAGCATGTGGAACGTGGCCAGCGCGCCCCACCGGATCCGCCGGTACAGCCGCGATGACCTGCGGATGGGCATGTTCTCGTAGTAGGCCCGGAAGGCCGCGGCCCTGCGTGCGGCGAAGTCCGGCTGCGGCTTCTCCGGCTGCAGCCCCGCCCAGTTGTTGTCGACCTCGTGGTCGTCCCACACCACCGCCCACGGCGCGGCGGCGTGCGCGGCCTGCAGGTCCGGGTCGGCCTTGTACTGCGCCTGGCGGCGGCGGTAGTCCGCGAGCGTGACGGTGGTGGGGCCCTCGACGTGGCGGACGTTGCCCTGCGGAGCGACGTGGATGCCGCTCGCGTACTCGTAGGTGTAGTCGCCCAGGTGCAGCACGAGGTCCGGTTCGTCCTCCGCGAGCCGGCGGTAGGCCGTGAAGTAGCCGTGCTCGAACTGCGCGCACGACGCGAAGGCCATCGTCAGCGGCACCGACAGCGATCCGGCGGCGGGCGCCGTGCGGGTGCGGCCGGTGCGGGAGAGGTGCCCGAGCGCCTTGAACCGGTAGGAGTACTCGCGGCCGGGCCGCAGGCCGGACAGTTCCAGGTGGACGCTGTGGCCGTCCTCCGGTCGAGCCGTGGTCGAGCCCTGCTGCACGATCCGGGTGAACCGGTCGTCGTCGGCGAGCTGCCAGGACACCTCGACCGGGCGCGCCGGCATGCCGCCCGACCCGTCGTCGGCGAGCGGATCGCGGGCCAGCCGGGTCCACAACACCACTCCGTCGGGTGTCGGGTCACCCGAGGCCACACCCAGTGTGAAAGGGTCGCTGCGACGGGCGGACGCCGCAGCCGAGAACGCTGTGACCCCGGCCACCCCGGCGAGCAGCAGCGTTCGGCGCGTCAACGTGGACATGGGGTGAACACGGCTCCCAGTGGGTGATCGGTTCGGGACCCTCGTTGAAGCGTTGGCACTCTCATGGGTAGAGTGCCAATTGCACGGCACCAGCACCGCCCCGACCCCCGCGACGGCGGGGTGGCAGGTAGCCGTAACAACGAAACCTGCCAACGACCCGTGGAGGTCATCCCGGTGAGCGTGAACATCAAGCCGCTCGAGGACAAGATCGTCGTTCAGGCCTCCGAGGCCGAGACGACCACTGCCTCCGGCCTCGTGATCCCGGACACCGCGAAGGAGAAGCCCCAGGAGGGCAAGGTCCTCGCGGTGGGCCCCGGCCGCATCGACGACAAGGGCAACCGCGTCCCGGTCGACGTTGCCGTGGGCGACGTCGTCATCTACTCGAAGTACGGCGGCACCGAGGTCAAGTACAACGGCGAGGAGTACCTGATCCTCTCCGCCCGCGACGTGCTGGCCGTCGTCAACTAGGACGACCGGCTGTCATGCCTGACGCCCCGGCGCCCCACTCCGGGGCTTCCGGGGCGTTTCGCTACCAGAGAGGCTTTAGGCAATGCCCAAGCAGATCAGCTTCGACGAGGACGCTCGTCGGGCGCTCGAGCGCGGCGTCAACAAGCTCGCGGACACGGTCAAGGTCACCCTTGGGCCGCGCGGGCGCCACGTCGTGCTCGACAAGAAGTTCGGTGGCCCGACGGTCACCAACGACGGTGTGACCATCGCCCGTGAGATCGAGCTGGACGACGCGTTCGAGAACCTCGGCGCGCAGCTCGCCAAGTCGGTCGCCACCAAGACCAACGACGTCGCGGGTGACGGCACCACCACCGCCACCGTGCTGGCGCAGGCGCTGGTCAAGGAAGGCCTGCGCAACATCGCCGCGGGTGCGAACCCGACCGCGCTCGGCCGTGGCATCCAGGCCGCCTCCGACGCCGTCGTGGACGCGCTCAAGGCCAAGGCCACCCCGGTCAAGGGCCGCGACAACATCGCCCAGGTCGGCACCGTCTCCTCGCGGGACACCTCGATCGGCGCGCTGCTCGGCGAGGCCATCGAGCGGGTCGGCGAGGACGGCGTCATCACCGTCGAGGAGTCCTCGACGCTGGCGACCGAGCTCGCGATCACCGAGGGCGTGCAGTTCGACAAGGGTTACGTGTCGACGCACTTCTCGACCGACCTCGAGGCGCAGGAGGCCGTCTACGAAGACGTCCGCATCCTGCTGCACCGCGAGAAGATCTCGGCGCTGGCCGACGTCCTCCCGGTCCTCGAGAAGGTCGCGGAGGCCGGCAAGCCGCTGCTGATCATCGCCGAGGACGTCGAGGGCGAGGCCCTGTCCACGCTGGTGGTCAACGCCGTTCGCAAGACCCTGAAGGTCGTCGCCGTCAAGGCGCCGTTCTTCGGCGACCGCCGCAAGGCGTTCCTGGACGACCTCGCGGTCGTCACCGGCGGCGAGGTGATCTCCTCGGAGATCGGCCTGAAGCTGTCCGAGACCACGCTCGACCAGCTGGGCTCCGCCCGCCGCGTCGTCGTGACCAAGGACGACACCACGATCGTGGACGGCGGCGGCACCAAGGCCGACATCGCCGGCCGCGCGGAGCAGCTGCGCCGCGAGATCGAGGCCACGGACTCCGACTGGGACCGCGAGAAGCTGCAGGAGCGCCTCGCGAAGCTCTCCGGCGGCATCGCCGTGATCAAGGTCGGCGCCGCCACCGAGACCGAGCTCAAGGAGCGCAAGCACCGCATCGAGGACGCGGTCGCCGCTACGAAGGCCGCGGTCGAGGAGGGCATCGTCCCCGGCGGTGGCTCCGCGCTCGTCCACGCCGCCAAGGTGCTCGACGGCGGCCTGGGCCTGTCCGGTGACGAGGCCACGGGTGTCGCGCTCGTCGCAAAGGCCCTGTCCGCGCCGCTGTTCTGGATCGCCGCGAACGCCGGCCTCGAAGGCGCCGTCGTGGTGAACAAGGTCCGCGAGGGCGACTGGGGCTTCGGCATCAACGCCGCCTCGCTCGAGTTCGGCGACCTGCTGGAGCAGGGCATCATCGACCCGGTCAAGGTCACCCGCTCCGCCGTGGCGAACGCCGCCTCCATCGCCCGCATGGTGCTCACGACCGAGAGCGCCGTCGTGGAGAAGAAGGCGGAAGAGCCCGCCGCGGCCGGACACGGCCACGGTCACGGCCACGGTCACTGAGTTGCCCGTCCCGCCTCGGGCGGGACGGTGAGCTGACAGCCGGAGGGGGCGGTACCTGCGCGGTACCGCCCCCTCCGGCTGTTCTAGACGATCGCCAGCTGGCGCTTGCGCGCCTTGATGATGTGGTCGCGCTCCGATTCCGAGAGCCCGCCCCAGATTCCGTAGGGTTCCTGCACCGCGAGCGCGTGCCTGCGACACATCTCCAGCACTGGGCAGGCGAGGCAGACGGCCTTGGCGCGAGCTTCCCGCCGGGCTCTCGCCGGACCCCGCTCACCGTCGGGGTGGAAGAAGAACGCACTGTCCATGCCCCGGCACGAACCGCGCATCTGCCAGTCCCACAGGTCTGCGTTGGGACCGGGGAGCCTTCGGGTGTCCGCCATCGAGACCGCCTCCGTGACGACTGCTCCATTCGGCTTAATGAAGATCCACCGTAGAACCGCGTCAATACTTGTTCAAGAGGCTGAAGACCCAAATCAACTGATGGGTGACGGCACGCGTGTTCGCTCACTCACCGCCCGGAGTTGCCGCCCGGATGAGGTGAACGGAACATGGCTCTCGTGATGACGCAGCCGGAGCACAGACCAGCCGGTAGTCACACGGGTGAGCCCCTCCTCTCGGTGGCCGCGGTGGCCAGGCGGCTCGGCGTCGCACCCGCGACGCTGCGCACCTGGGACCGCCGCTACGGGCTCGGACCCAGTGGTCACACGGTCGGGCGACACCGCAAGTACGGGCCACGGGACGTGGCACGCCTGGAACTGATGCAGCGCGCTCTTCTTCGTGGCGCCTCATCGGCCGAAGCCGCCCGGTTCGCGCTCGACTCGGGGTCGTCGATCACGCACGGCGAGGCGCCTGCCGCTCCGGCCGGCGGCCGGGGCCTGAAGATGCCGGGCGCGTCCCGGCTCGCCCGCGGGCTCGGCCGTGCGGCGCTCGCGATGGACTCCATCGCCGTGCAGGGGATGCTGGCCGACTCCCTGGCCTCCGACGGCGTGATCGCCACGTGGAACGAGGTCGTCCGGCCGGTGCTGACGGCCGTCTCCGCGCGGTGGGAGCTGTCGGGTGCCGGTGTCGAGGTGGAGCACCTGTTGAACGAGTGCGTGCTCGCGTCGTTCGTGCGCGCGACACCGCTCGTCACGCTCGGCCGCAACCATCGGCCCGTGCTGCTGGCGTGCATGCCGGAGGAGAGGCACAACCTCCCGCTCTACCCGCTGGCGGCGGAGCTGGCGCGGCGCGGGATCGTGGTCCGGCAGCTCGGGGCGGCGTTGCCGGTGGACGCGCTGGCCGCGGCCGTGCGGCGGACCGCGCCGTCGGCGGTGGTGCTGTGGGCGCAGCTGCCCGGGTACGCCGATCCGGGGGTGCTCACCGCGTTGCCGCGCACCCGGCAGCAGGTCCGGGTGTTCGTCGGCGGTCCGGGCTGGCGGCGGGGCGTGGTGCCGTCGCCGGCCGAGCGGGTCGCCGACCTCGGTGACGCGGCGGCCGCCGTGGAGGCCGCCGTCACCTGACGGCACACTGCGTCCTCGTGGACTCTGGGGAAGACGGGCTGCGCCGGGCCGCTTTCGGTGACTCACCCGAGCGGGACGTCTGGGGCGCGCTCGGTGCGCCGAGCGCTCGGGTGCGGTGGCTCGCGGCCGTGGTGCTCGGCGGGCAGGGGCACTACGCCGCCGCGGCGACCGCGTTGGACGCGCTCCGCCACGACCCCGACCCGGTGATCGCCTCGCTCGCCCTGTCGACGCGGGCGTCGCACCACCGCCAGCTCGGTGCCCACCACCTCGCGCGCGGGCTGGACGGCCTGGCGCTCGCCCGTGCCTGCGACGCCGGTGCGGGGGACGCCGACCCGGACGGGATTGACGCCGCCGGTGCGCGGGTCGACGCGGTGCTCGGGCTCGCGGCCGACGCGATCGGCGCCGGGCGGCCTGGTGAGTCGCGGCGGCTGCTCGCCCAGCTCGGCCGCACGCCGTCCTGGCGCGGTGCGGTCCGGCTCGGCTGGGTGAGCGCCGAGGTGGAGCTGGCCTCCGGCCGGGCGCACGCGGCGGTGGCCCCCGCAGAGGAGGCGTACGGCGTGGCGAAGAGGGAGGGAGCGCTCCGGCACACGCTCAAGTCGGCACTCGTGCTCGGCACCTCCCTGGTCGTGGAGGGGACACCCGACGGCCTCGCCCGAGGCGTTGAACTAGTCGAGTGTGAGCTAAATCACAGCGCCGAAAATGGGCTTCATCCGTTGATCTGGCCGAGCGCTCTTGTCCTGGTGGGCCATGCCCCCACGGTGGGCGCAGTCGCCATCAACCGGGCGACGGAGGCTCTGAGCTGCGTGTTACGGAGAGCTGATCCCGTCAGCCGTCAGGTCGCGCTCGAGTCCCCCTGGGTGCCGACCGGGCTGCTCCGTTCCGGGGAACCCCCGAACGCAGACCCTCAGACGAACTTCTTGACGGATTAAGCACCGGATCGTGTCAAGGTCGGGCCATCAGCGTCCGATAGGGGATATGGAACGTCACTCGGCTGCAGGAAAGGAGTCCCCGTGACCACGGTCCTTATTTGCGATGACCGGCGCAGTGTGCGTGAGGGTCTCACCCGCGTGATGTCGGCTGTCCCCGGGGGTTAGCCGCATCGACTGCGTAGCGCACGGTGACGAGTTGTTGGCTCGCTTTTCCAGGCAGCCGGTCGACGTCGTACTGGTGGGAACCCAGCGCGCCGTCCCGACCGGGGTGGAAGCAACCCGTCGGCTCGTCTCCGCGAACCCCCAGGCAAACGTCATCGTGTTCGGTGCCCCCGACGACGCGGGCAGCATCGCCGCCGCGATCGCCGGCGGTGCCCGCGGCTATCTGAGGTGGGACGCGTCGCGCCCCGAGCTTGTGGCAGCCCTCGCGCACACGCTCGCCAGCACCTCGGTGCCCGCACCGCGCCAGCCCTCCGACCCCGGTGTGCAGCTCACGGAGCGCGAGCTCCAGGTGCTGCGCGGCATGAGCCAGGGCAAGAGCAACGGCCAGATCGGCCGCGAGCTCTACCTCTCGGAGGACACGGTCAAGACGCACGCCCGTCGCTTGTTCCGCAAGCTCGGAGTCCGTGACCGCGCCCAGGCGGTCGCACACGGCTTCCGGCGTGGTCTCGTGCAGTAGTCAGCGCCACGGCGTTCGACGAGCAAGCCGCAATCCCCCAGCCCGGTGACACTGTCGCCGGGCTGCGGCCGTTCGGCGTGTCGGCTGATCACGCGTGGTGTCCATACCCCGTTGATGAACAGACGGCGCTCAGACCGGTACGGTGAGAACCACTGCTCGAAGTCGCCGTGGGTGACTCGTGTTGTTCTATGTCGGTACGCCAACAAGTAACACCAGGGCTGTTGTCTGCGATGACCAACTTGGGGGACGGACTGGACGCCGAAGTGGGCGCGGCCGTCGACGGCGACCGCCAGGCGATCGAACGCCTGCTGGCCTCCATTCGTCCTCTGGTGGTGCGGTACTGCCGCGCCAGAGTTGGCAGGCAGGAGCGAAGCTTCGCTTCGGCGGACGATGTGGCCCAGGAGGTGTGTCTCGCGGTGCTCACGGCATTGCCCAGCTACCGCGATCAGGGTCGGCCCTTCCTCGCGTTCGTCTACGGGATCGCGGCGCACAAGGTGGCCGACGCACATCGGTCTGCCGCCAGGAACCGCTCCGAGCCCGTTCCCGAGGTACCCGACGCGCCGGAGACCGGAGCTGGTCCGGAACAGCGGGCCATGCAGGGCGAACTCTCCGACCGGATGGCCGTCCTGCTGCGCGTCCTGCCGGAGAAGCAGCGGGAGATCCTGCTGTTGAGGGTGGTGGTCGGACTCTCCGCCGAGGAAACTGCCGAGGCGGTCGGTTCGACGCCGGGTGCGGTCCGGGTGGCGCAACACCGTGCGCTGGCTCGGCTGCGCAAGTCGCTGGCAGCGGAGGAGGTGGTCTGAGTGGCCGACGAACACGGGAAGGACGACGGAGAAGTGCGCGGACAGGACGATAGAGCCCCGCACGAACCCGTTGCAGATGATCTTTCGGCTGTACAGGCCGATGACCGGCTGCTGGACGCACTGGGGTCAGCGACACCAGGTGCGGCCGGCGCACTGGTCGACGACGAGCTGAACGCGTTGCTGCTCGCGTGGCGGCACGAGGTGGAGACCGAGCCCTTCGGAGAGCTCGTCGACACCGAGACCGCCATCGCCACGATCCAGGCTGCCCGCCCGCAGCCGGTGAGCAAGCACCGCTTCCTGATCCCCCTGGCAAGCGCCGCCGCGGTGCTCGCCATCGCCTTCACCGGCGTGAGCCTCGTGGCCCGCGACGCCCAGCCGGGCGACGCGCTCTGGGGCCTCACCCGAGTGCTCTACTCCGAGCACGCGAAGTCCATCGAGGCGGCGGCCATCGTCCGCAGCGACCTCGACTCGGCCCGCCTCGCCCTGCGCGAGGGCAAGGTCAGCGAGGCCCGCGAGAAGCTCAACAGGATCGAGGCCAGCCTCGGGTCCATCTCGACCGACGACGGCAAGGCCCAGCTCGAGGAAAAGCACAAGGAACTCGCGAAGCAGCTGGACACGAACACCTCGGTGACGTCACCCACCACGCCACCGCCCGTCGTGCCCCAGCCCACCGAGCCCTCGACCAAGCCGACGACCCCGTCCTCGCCCCCGACGACGGAAGCCTCGACCTCCCCGCCGCCCACGTCCGCGCCGTCGGAGACCCCTCCGCCGCCGAACCCGACGTCGAACGGCGAAGAGCCCCCGCCTCCGCCGCCGGATCCGGGGACCAAGGAGACGCCTGGGTCCAGTGGGACCAACGCGGTCAACGAAGGTGGGAGTACGGGGACCAACTGAAGTTGGATCGCCGAGTGAGACGAGATGTGAACGCCCCTGACTTCGCGGAGGTCAGGGGCGTTCACACGTCAGGTGGAATGACGATCGGGTGACCCGGATGGGGGTCCGTGGTTTGTCGTCTTGGCGCCCAGGGTGGGTTGCGTCCGGTGGTCTGTCGCCTTGGCACCGGGGTCGAGTTTGGTCCGTTGTCTGTCGCCTTGGCACCGGGGGTGGTCGGGCACGTGAGCGATCACCTTGATGCCGTGGTCTTGCAGGCAGGGACGACGTTCGGGGTGCATCGCCGCTTCGCGACGATCGCGATTGGGGCTTGACTTCGAGCCTCTAGCGGGGCGATGAGTCCGCCTAAAAGCCGGGCTGAGAAGAGCCCGGCCGATCCCTGCCAGGATATCGCCCCGCCCTCAAAGTCAAGCCCCAATCGCAGGTCAAAGGGGCTGTCACCGCTACCCGTCGAGGGAAGGTAGATACGTCTCGCTTCGCTCGATAGGGCTCGCCATCCGAGGCATCGGGCCGATTCGTCTCGCTTCGCTCGACGGGTGTGATCATGACCGAGTCGCCGGGGGTCTGCCGCGCGGCACGGTGCGTGGCGGTGCCTCGGGCAGGTCGGTACGTCTCGCCGTGCTCGACGGGCCCCACCATGGTCGACCGGGGCCGGAGCCAGCTCGCCTTGACTGGATCTGGAGCGCCAGCGTCGAGTGTTCAGGCGCCGTGTGTCCGGAAGTGTCAGACCCGGTGTGGCCAGAAATGTCAGACCCCGTGGGTACGTTGGGTCGCGGGGGAGCCAAATGCGCGGGGGACCCCTGCGCGAGCCTGCCGGTGAGCCTGTGGCGGGTGCGCCGTCTCTGGCACCGCTGTCCACCCGCCAGCCCGCCGCTCATCGAGCCCGAGACGGGTGCGCGGCTCGGCTAACGCCGTTCCGCCCCTCGCCACGCCTGCCGAACGAGTCCGTGGCGGGATGCGCACCTCACCGCACACCGCTCACCCGCCAGCCCGCTCACCGAGCCCGTGGCGGGTGCACGGCCCGGCCGTCCACGGCTCCACCCCCTCGCCACGCCTGCCGAGCGGCCCGTGGCCGGGTGCGCGACCAACGTCACGCCTTGACCTCGGTCACCCCACCCAGCCGACCCCAACCGCCGGAAGCGCACCCGCCCCGAAAGTCGGCGTGAATCCCGCGCAACCGCCCACCAAAGGCCGCGCTGAGCAGCCCAAAAGAAAAGTCAGCGCGCCGACTCGGTGGCCGTGACCCCATCGGCGTAGCCGCGGCAGTACTCCCAGCTCACGTAGGCGCCGGGGTCCGGGTCGAAGGCGGGCTCGTGGGGACGCATGCGGCCGTCCGCGAGGAGCTGTTCGAGTGAGGCTCGTAACAAAGCCCAGTCGTGGTAGTGCGGTTCCTCGCACTCGCCGCAGTCCACGACGATGCCGCGGACGCCCCTGTGTTCGAGGAGGGCCTGGTAGACGGCGAGGTCGCTCAGGTCGCTGACCAGCTCGGCGCGTTCCTCGTCGTCCATCGGGGCGTGGTCGTGGTGGTCGGGCTCACCCAGAGAGCGCGCGGGGTCCTCGGGGTCGCCCGCGAAGGGGTCTGGTGGCAACGCGTCGTGCGGCACGACCCCGCACGGTACCCGCCGTACCCCGGGATACGTCCAGATACCATGGGCAGCACCGCCTCCGCCTGCGGAAACCGGACGCAGCGACGGAGGCAACCGCACGACGGAAGGCATGCCACCCGCCATGACCAGCGAGCTCAACGCTGACGGAGTCCCGAGCAAGTTCGCGATGCTGGGATTGACCTTCGACGACGTGCTCCTGCTGCCTGCCGAGTCGGACGTCGTCCCGAGCGGCGTCGACACGAGCACCAGGATCTCGCGCAACATCAGCCTCAAGATTCCGCTGGCCAGCGCAGCGATGGACACGGTCACCGAAGGTCGGATGGCGATCTCGATGGCGCGGCAGGGCGGCATCGGTGTGCTGCACCGCAACCTCAGCATCGAGGACCAGGCGCGGCAGGCGGAGACCGTCAAGCGGTCCGAGGCCGGCATGGTCACGGACCCGGTGACGTGCTCCCCGGACGCCACGCTGGCGGAGGTCGACGCGTTGTGCGCGCGCTACCGCATCTCCGGTGTGCCGGTCACCGACTCGAACAACAAGCTGGTGGGCATCATCACGAACCGCGACATGCGGTTCGAGCTCGACCACGCCAAGAAGGTCAGCGAGGTCATGACCAACGGCCCGCTGGTCACGGCGCAGGTCGGCGTGTCGGCCGAGGCCGCGCTGGGGCTGCTGCGGCGGCACAAGGTCGAGAAGCTGCCGATCGTCGACGGTGACGGCAAGCTCAAGGGCCTGATCACGGTCAAGGACTTCGTGAAGACCGAGCAGTACCCCAACGCCACCAAGGACCCGGACGGCCGCCTGCTGTGCGCCGCCGCCGTGGGTGTGGGTGAGGACTCGTTCGTCCGCGCGATGACGCTCGCCGAAGCCGGCGTGGACGTGCTGATGGTCGACACGGCGCACGGGCACTCGCGCGGCGTGCTGGAGATGGTCGCCCGCATCAAGAAGGAGCTCGGCGACTCGACGGACGTCGTCGGCGGCAACATCGCCACGCGGGCCGGTGCGCAGGCGTTGATCGACGCGGGCGCGGACGGTGTGAAGGTCGGTGTCGGGCCCGGCTCGATCTGCACCACGCGCGTGGTCGCCGGTGTCGGCGTGCCGCAGATCACCGCGATCTACGAGGCCTCGCTGGCCTGCCGTCCCGCCGGGGTGCCGGTGATCGGTGACGGTGGCATCCAGTACTCCGGCGACATCGCGAAGGCCATCGCGGCCGGTGCGTCCGCCGTGATGCTCGGGTCGCTGCTCGCGGGCACCCAGGAGGCGCCCGGCGACCTGATCCTGGTCAACGGCAAGCAGTTCAAGACCTACCGGGGCATGGGCTCGCTGGCCGCGATGCAGTCGCGCGGCGAGAACAAGTCGTTCTCGAAGGACCGCTACTTCCAGGACGACGTGCTCAACGAGGACAAGCTCGTGCCCGAGGGCATCGAGGGCCGCACGCCGTTCCGCGGCCCGCTGTCGCAGGTCGTGCACCAGCTCAACGGCGGTCTGCGCGCGGCGATGGGCTACACCGGCTCCCGCACGATCGCCGAGCTGCAGAACCAGCAGCTCGTGCGGATCACCGCGGCGGGCCTGAAGGAAAGCCACCCGCACGACATCACCATGACCGTCGAAGCCCCGAACTACACAACCCGCTGAGCGGGACCCGCTAAGAGCTCTGGAGAGGAACAACAGGTGCGCGATCTGGTCGAGATCGGCATGGGCCGGACCGCGAGGCGGGCCTACGAGCTGGACGACATCGAGATCATCCCGTCACGTCGGACGAGGTCGTCGAAGGACGTCTCCACGACGTGGCAGATCGATGCCTACCGGTTCGACATCCCGCTGATCACCCACCCGACGGACGCGATCGTGTCGCCGGGCACGGCGGTGGCGGTCGGCGAGCTGGGCGGACTCGGTGTGCTCAACGCCGAGGGCCTCTGGGCGCGGCACGGTGACGTGGACGAGGCGCTGTTCCGCCTCGTGCAGGCCACCGAGGACAACGACGACCCGGCGGCGGCGGTCAAGGTGCTGCAGGAGCTGCACGCCGCGCCGCTGCGGATGGACCTGGTCGTCGAGGCGATCAAGCAGGTCCGCGAGTCGGGCGTCACGGTGGCGGCGCGGGTCAGCCCGCAGCGCGCCGCCGAGCTGACCCCCGACCTGCTGGCCGCGGGCGTGGAGATCCTGGTCGTGCAGGGCACGATCATCTCCGCCGAGCACGTGTCGCGCGACGGCGAGCCGCTGAACCTGAAGTCGTTCATCGCGGACCTCGACGTCCCGGTGATCGCGGGTGGCGTCGGCGACTACCGCACGGCGATGCACCTGATGCGCACCGGTGCGGCGGGTGTGATCGTCGGCTACGGCTACTCGCCGGGCGTCACGACCACCGACTCGGTGCTGGGCATCGGCGTGCCGATGGCCACGGCCATCGCGGACGCCGCGGCCGCGCGCCGCGACTACCTCGACGAGACCGGCGGCCGGTACGTGCACGTCATCGCCGACGGTGGCGTGATGACCTCCGGTGACGTGGCCAAGTCGATCGCCTGCGGTGCGGACGCCGTCATGCTCGGCGAGCCCCTCGCGGCCGCGACCGAGGCACCCGGCCAGGGCCTGTACTGGACCGCGTCGTCGGCGCACCCGTCGGTGCCGCGCAGCCTGATCGCCGAGGCCGTCGACCAGGAGCTCGACCTGCGCACGCTGCTCTTCGGGCCGTCGTCGGACCCGCGCGGCGTCACGAACCTGTTCGGCGCCCTGCGCAGGGCCATGGCCAAGACCGGCTACTCGGACCTCAAGGAGTTCCAGAAGGTCGGACTGACCATCCGGGGCTAGTCGTCTGCTGCGGAAGGGCGAGTTCCGGTTGGGACGCGCCCTTCTGCTTTGCTGGGTGACGTGCCGCTCGTCGAGATCACGTACGCCCCCCACATCCCGCACGCCCTGCTCAAGGACCTCGCCGCGACGCTCCCGCACGCCGTCTCGCTGGCGGTCGAGTGCCCGGAGGAGCCCTACGACGGCAACCTGCGGCCCGGTGACGTGGAGCTGCGGTTCCGGCCGCGCGGTCCGTTCGACTCCACCGGCATGGACCTCGTGGTCGAGGTCAGGTCCAAGTGGTTCGAGAGCCGTGCGGCCAACCGGCAGGACCGCGCCGACGGTCTGTGCGCGGCGGTCGCCGACGCGACCGGGCTGCTCGACGTGGGCGTTTACCTCAGCCTCCCGGTCGCGGCGTGGGCGCAGAGCTGATCTTGCAACCGACCGGGTGTCCCGTGCGTCTGTAGGGCGTGGATTTGGATGCCCTCTTCGACAAGGACAACGGCAGCGTCGGCACGGTCGAGGAGCCGGAGACCGACGAGGTGGCGGACGAGGCCGCCGACGACACCGACGACAGCGGTATCGGCTGGAAAGCCCTGGTCCTGTTCATCTGCGGTGGACTGGTGATCACGGCGCTGGTCGTGGCGTTCATGGTCTGGGTGATCGAGGGCTTGGTGCTCTGAGCCGCCGCCGGGCGCGGAGATTCCCGGCTGAACCGATCGGGGACTAGGCGTTACCGGAAGTAACGCCTACTCTCCGGTTCATGGGTGAACTCGCCGGTAACTTCGATGTGGTCATCGTCGGCTCCGGGTTCGGCGGGAGCGTGGCCGCGCTCCGGCTGACCGAGAAGGGCTATCGCGTCGCCGTGCTCGAAGCGGGCCGCCGCTTCGCCGACGACGAGTTCGCCAGGACGAGCTGGGACCTCAAGAAGTACCTGTGGGCACCTCAGCTCAGGTGCTTCGGCATCCAGCGCATCCACCTGCTGCGCAACGTCATGGTGCTGGCCGGCGCCGGGGTCGGCGGCGGCAGCCTCGTGTACGCGAACACGCTGTACCGGCCGCTCCGGCCGTTCTACGAGGACCGGCAGTGGGCGCACATCACCGACTGGCAGTCCGAGCTCGACCCGTTCTACGACCAGGCGAGCCGCATGCTGGGCGTGGTCACGAACCCGACCACGACCCCGAGCGACGTCGTCATGCAGAAGGTCGCGAAGGACATGGGCGTCGAGGACAGCTACCACCCCACGCCCGTCGGCGTCTTCTTCGGCGAACCCGGCCAGCCGGCCGAGGACCCCTACTTCGGTGGCGCCGGACCGGCCAGGACGGGCTGCACCGAGTGCGGCAGCTGCATGTCCGGCTGCCGGGTCGGCGCCAAGAACACGCTGGTCAAGAACTACCTCTACCTCGCGGAGCAGCTGGGCGCCAAGGTCTTCCCGCTGACCACGGTCACCGAGCTGACCGAGGCCGGCGGCCGGTGGACCGTGCAGGCCAAGCAGACCGGCGGGCGCGCGAAGGCCACGTTCACCGCCGACCAGGTGGTGCTCGCGGCCGGCACCTGGGGCACGCAGCAGCTGCTGCACAAGGCGCGGGCCACCACCCTGCCGAAGATCTCGGCCAGGCTCGGCGAGCTCACCCGCACCAACTCCGAGTCGATCATCGGGGCCGGGCGGTTCAGCGTCGATCCGCGCAACGACTTCACCAGGGGCGTGGCGATCACCAGCTCCATCCACCCCGACGAGATCACGCACATCGAGCCGGTGCGGTACGGCAAGGGCAGCAACGCCATGGGCCTGCTGCAGACGCTGGCCACGGACGGTGCCGCGAGCACGCCGCGGTGGCTGCAGTTCCTCCTGCAGGCGGTCAAGCACCCGCTGAAGCTGCTCCGGCTGCTCAGCGTGCACCGGTGGAGCGAGCGCACGGTGATCCTGCTGGTCATGCAGAGCCTGGACAACTCCATCACCACGTTCCTCAAGCGCGGCAAGCTCACCAGCAGGCAGGGCCACGGCGAGCCCAACCCGGCGTTCATCCCGGCCGGTCACCAGGCGAACGTGCTGGCCGCCAAGCACATCGACGGCATCCCCGGCGGCACGTGGGGCGAGCTGTTCAACATCCCGCTGACCGCGCACTTCATCGGCGGCTGCGCGATCTCCAGCACCCCGGCCGACGGCGTGATCGACCCGTACCACCGCGTCCACGGCTACCCCGGTCTGTCCGTTGTGGACGGTGCGGCGATCAGCGCCAACCTCGGAGTGAACCCCTCGCTCACGATCACCGCGCAGGCCGAGCGCGCGTTCTCGCTGTGGCCGAACAAGGGCGAGCAGGACCAGCGACCGGCCCAGGACCAGCCGTACCGCCGGATCAGCCCGACGAAACCGAAGAACCCGGCGGTGCCCGACCACGCCCCGGCCGCACTCCGACTGCCAATCGTCAAAGCGTCCTGAGCTGGTTCGTTTGGCTACGGTGGAAGCATGGCCACCAAGCCTTTCGCTTCCAGTGCCGATCTCGCCCCCAAGGACGAGGTGTTCGTCGAGCTCGCCGACGGCGTCTACACCCTGACCGCCGAGGGCGACCCCAACGTCGGCGCCATCGAGGCCGACGACTTCCTGATCTGCTTCGAGGCGCGCGCCACACCCGCGGCCGCGCGCCGCTGGCTCACGACCCTGCGCAAGCACACCAGGAAGCCCGTCCGCTACCTGGTGCTGAGCCACTACCACGCCGTCCGCACGCTGGGTGCCAGCGCGTTCGACGCGCAGGAGGTCGTGGCGCACGAGATGACCAGGGTGCTGATCGCCGAACGCGGTCGGCAGGACTGGGAGAGCGAGTACGGCCGGATGCCGCGGCTGTTCGAGCGGCCCGCGGAGATCCCGGGGCTGACCTGGCCCACGCTCACGTTCTCCGACCGCATGACCATCCCGCTCGGCGACGAGCGCGGTGACCTCGTGCTGCAACACCTCGGCCGCGGCCACACGGCGGGGGACATCGTGGCGTGGTTACCGCAGCAGCGGATCCTGTTCGCCGGTGACCTGGTCGAGTCGCAGGCCGCGCTCTACACCGGTGACGCGTTCCACGACGAGTGGGCCACGTCCACTTTGGACAACATCGAGGACCTCGGTGCCGAGGTGCTGGTGGGCGGGCGCGGCAAGGTGGCACGCGACCGGATCGAGGTCGACGCCGCGATCGCGCAGAGCCGGCACTTCCTCGACGAGCTGCGCCGCACGGTCGGTGGCGTGCACGCCGAGGGCGGCACGCTCAAGCAGGCCTTCCAGCTGGCCCACCAGGCGCTGGTGCACCGGTACGGGCGCTGGCCGATCTTCGAGCACTGCCTGCCGTTCGACGTGCAGCGCTACTGGGACGAGTGCGACGGCAAGGACTGGCCGGAGATCTGGACCGCGCAGCGCGACCGCGCGGTCTGGGACGCCCTGCAATGACCGTCCTGGTCGTCGGCGCGGGACCGGTTGGGCTCACGGCGGCGCTGCTGCTGGCCCGCGCCGGCGTGCCGAGCGTGGTGCTGGAGAAGGCGGCCGGGCGGTCGCGGGCCGGCAGCCGGTCGATCTGCGTGCAGCGCGACGTGCTGGAGGTCCTCGAACGGGTCGGCGTCGGGCAGACCGTGGCCGACGCCGGGGTCACCTGGTACACCGGCCGCACGTACCACCGCGACCGCGAGGTGGCGACGCTGACCTTCCCGCGGGCACCGGGTTTCCCGCCGTTCGTGAACACCCCGCAGACCGTCGTCGAGCGGTTGCTGGAGGACCGCGTCCGCGCCGAGCCGTTGATCGAGCTGCGCCACGGCCACGAGGTCACCGGCCTGACCCAGGACGCCGACGGTGTGTCCACATCGGACGGTGTGCGGGGAACCCATTGCATAGCGGCGGATGGCGCGCACTCGACGGTGCGCCGGTTGCTGGGCGTCCCGTTCGAGGGCTTCTCCTTCGACGACCGGTTCATCATCGCCGACGTGCGCGTCGACCTGGAGTTCCCGGCGCCCGAACGCCGCTTCTACTTCGATCCGCCGTGGAATCCTCGCCAAGGAGGTGTTCCACCCAGGCAGGTCCTGCTGCACCCGCAACCGGACGGCGTGTGGCGGATCGACTGGCAGGTCGCCGGGGACGTCACGCTCACCGACGACCACATCCGCGCGATAGTCGGCGACAAGCCGTACGAGGTCGTCTGGCAGTCCACCTACCGCTTCCACCAACGCCGTGCGCGCACGTTCCGCGTCGGACGGGTCCTGCTCGCGGGCGACGCGGCGCACGTCATGAGCCCGTTCGGCGCCCGCGGTCTGAACTCCGGCATCTGCGACGCCGACAACGCGGCGTGGAAGATCGCCGCCGACCGCGCGGGCGAGGCGGGGCCGGGGTTGCTGGCGTCCTACGACGTCGAACGCGGTGCCGCCGCCGACGAGAACCTCCGCGTCACGGACGCCACCATGCGGTTCCTGGTGCCGCGCGACGACGAGGAACGCGAACACCGGCGACGTGCGCTGGAGTCCGGCGAGGGCATCGACTCGGGCAGGCTCTTCACCCCGTTCGCCTACACCGCCTCCCCGCTCACCACGGATGGCGGCGAGCTGATCGCGGGTTCCCGCGTCGCAGGACCGGGGTTCACGGTGCTGGACGGGCGTCTGATCAGGCCGGACGGCCACGTCGCAGGCAGCGCTGCCGACGACAACGCCACGCGCAGGGCGCTCGGCTGGTGAACTGGACCACATGGGGATCGACAGGAGGACCTTCCTGCACGGCAGCGCGCTCGCCGTCGCAGGCTTGGCGATGAGCGCGACGTCCGCCGCGGCGGACACCGACTGGGCGAGGCTGCGGCGCAGGCTGGGCAGCAGGCTCGTCCTGCCGCGGGATAGCGGCTACGACACGCTGCGGCTGCCGTTCAACACCGTCTACGCCCACCGCAGGCCGGCCGCGATCGCGCGGTGCGTCCGGCCGGAGGACGTGCAGGCGTGCCTCGGCTTCGCCTCGCACCACCGCATCCCGGTCGCGGCCCGCAGCGGCAGGCACAGCTACGCGGCCTACTCGGTGCCGGAGAACGGGCTCGTCGTCGACGTGAGCGCCCTGAACGACGTGCGCTTCCACGGCACCGACGTCCGGGTCGGCAGCGGCACCCGGCTCGGCGACCTCTACGAGACCATCGGCGCGCACGGCCGTGCGGTGCCCGGCGGTACGTGCAAGTCCGTCGGCATCGGCGGCCTCACGCTCGGCGGCGGCATCGGCGTGATCGCCCGCAAGTATGGCCTGACCTGCGACAACCTGCTCAGCGCCCGGATCGTCACGCCGGACGGCTGCCTGCGCACGGTGTCCGCGCACTCCGAGCCCGACCTGTTCTGGGCGTTGCGCGGTGGCGGTGGCGGCAACTTCGGCATCGTCACGTCGTTCACGTTCCGCAGCGTGCCCGCGCCGGACATCACCCGGTTCCTGCTGCTGTACCCGGAGGGGGCGACCGCGGACGTGGTCGACGCGTGGCAGGAGTGGTTCGCCGGCGCCCCCGACGAGCTGTGGGGGATCTGCGAGACGCTCTCCGGCACGCCGACCAGCACGGCGGTCGGCGGCACCTACCTCGGACCGGCGAAGGACCTGCACCCGTTGCTCGACCGGATGCCCGCCGCCACGAAGCGCGAGGTGCAGGAGATGAGCTACCTGGAGGCGATGCGGTTCTACGCGGGCGGCGACGAGACCGGGGTGCCGTTCGTGGCGTCCTCGCGGATGGCGTACGACCACGTGCCGGGTGCGCGGGTGGACGAGCTGCTGCGGGGCGGCAGCCGGTACCGCATCCAGTTCGACTCGTTCGGCGGCGCGCTCGGCCGGGTCGCCCCGGACGCCACGGCGTTCCCGCACCGCCGCGCCAGGGCCAGCGCCCAGTGCTACGTCAACGTGGTCGACGGCCGCACCGAGGCGCAGGGCCGCGCGATCCTGGCGTCGTTGCGCGACGGGCTCGGCACCGGCACCACCGGGTACGTCAACTACATCGACCCGGAGATGCCGGACTGGGCGCACGCCTACTACGGCGGCAACCTCCCGCGGCTGCGGAAGGTCGCCCGCCGCTACGACCCGGACCGCGTGCTGGCTTTCGCGCAGGGCCTATAGCGCGACACCGGTCAGGACGGTCACCCGTTCCTCGGTGAAGTCCTCCATCGCCGACCGGACGCCCTCGCGCCCGGTGCCCGAGCCCTTCACACCGCCGTAGGGCATCTGGTCGGCGCGGTAGGACGGCACGTCACCGATGATCACGCCGCCGACCTCCAGCTCGGCCGCCGCCGCGAACGCCACCTGCACGTCACGGGTGAAGACACCGGCCTGCAGCCCGTACCTGGAGTCGTTGGCCTGCGCGAACGCGTCCTCGACGCCGTCGGCGACCGAGACCACGAGCACCGGCCCGAAGACCTCCTCGCGCCACACCTTCGCGTCCGTCGGCACGTCCGTCAGCACGGTCGGCTCGACCGTCGCGCCGGTGCGCTTGCCGCCGGTGAGCACCTTGGCGCCCGCGTCGGCGGCCATCAGCACCCACTCCTCGACCCGGCGCGCGTTGTCCTCGTCGATCAGCGGCCCGACCTCGACCTCGGGGTCGTGCGGGTCGCCGGTCCTGAGCGCGCTGACCGCCTCGACCAGTTTCGGCACGAACTCGTCGGCGAGCGACCGGTCCACGATCACGCGCTGCACCGCGATGCACGACTGCCCGGCCTGGTAGTTGCCGAACGTCGCGATCCGTCGCGCCGCGTACTCCAGGTCCGTCCAGTCGGGACAGACGAGCGCGGCCGCGTTGCTGCCCAGCTCCATCACGACGTGCTTGCGCGGCGCGGCGTCCATCAACGACCAGCCGACCTTCGTCGACCCGGTGAACGAGATGACCGGCAGCCGTTCGTCGGTGACGAGCTTGTCCATGTCCTCGCCCCGCACGGGGAGGATCGAGAACGCGCCCTCCGGCAGGTCGGTCTCCGCGAGCACCTCGCCCAGCAGCAACGCCGACAGCGGCGTCGCCGAGGCCGGCTTCACGACGACCGGCGCACCCACCGCGAGCGCCGGCGCGACCTTGTGCGCCACCAGGTTCAGCGGGAAGTTGAACGGTGCCACCGCCAGCACCGGCCCGCGCGGGACGTGCCGCACGACCGCCATCCGGCCCTCGCCGGTCGCGTCGGTGTCGAGCCGCTGCACCCCGCCGCTGAACCGCCGGGCCTCCTCCGCGGCGAACCGGAACGTGTTCACCGCGCGCTGGACCTCGACCTCGGCCCACTTGAGCGGCTTGCCGTTCTCCGCGGTGATCGTCTCGGCGATCTCCTCCGCGCGGTCGGCCAGGGCCTGCGACACCTGCAGCAACGCCGCCGCCCGCACGTGCGCGGGTGTTCGCCGGAACTCGCGTGCCACGGCGTGGGCGGCGGCGACGGCTCGTTCCACCTGGTCGGCGCTCGGCACGGCGACCGAGGCGACCTCGGTGCCGTCGAACGGGTGGAACACTCCCAGCGCCTGCTCGCCCTGCTCAGGGCGGCCGGCGATCCAGCACGGCCTCGGTTGGGGCGTGAACGCGTCCATGGATCCACGTTAGGCCCTGCGGACCGATCGGCACCCGATGAGTCCCCGACTGACTTCGGTGCCGGCTCACGTGGTTGACGTCACCGACGGTCGCAACCCGTTCGCGCGTCACGTGGTCCGGGGTCGCACGACCGGGTCACGCGGCCACCGGTAAGCGCCCGACCTGCGGTGCATGACATCCTTAGGCCGTGTCCGACACCAGCAACCGCCCCGTTCTCGTCGTCGACTTCGGCGCCCAGTACGCGCAGCTGATCGCCCGCCGCGTGCGTGAGGCCCAGGTCTACTCCGAGGTGGTCCCGCACACCGCGACGGTGAGCGAGATCGTCGACAAGAACCCGCTGGCCATCGTGCTGTCCGGTGGCCCGTCGAGCGTCTACGAGGAGGGCGCGCCGCAGGTCGACCCCAAGCTGTTCGAGACCGGCGTCCCGGTCTTCGGCATCTGCTACGGCTTCCAGGCGATGGCCCGCGCGCTCGGCGGCGAGGTCGCGCACACCGGCACCCGCGAGTACGGCCGCACCGACCTCGGCATCACCGCGCAGGCGGGTGCGCTGCACACGGAGCTGCCCGCGAGCCACCCGGTGTGGATGAGCCACGGCGACGCGGTCACCAAGGCGCCGGAGGGCTTCACGGTCACCGCGACCAGCGAGGGTGCGCCGGTCGCCGCGTTCGAGGACACCGAGCGCCGCTTCGCCGGCGTGCAGTACCACCCGGAGGTCCACCACTCGCCGCACGGCCAGGAGGTGCTGCGCCGGTTCCTGCACGACATCGCGGGTCTGCGCCCGCAGTGGACGACGTCGTCCATCGTGGACGAGCAGGTCACCCGCATCCGCGAGCAGATCGGTGACGGCAAGGCGATCTGCGCCCTGTCCGGCGGCGTCGACTCCGCCGTGGCCGCCGCGCTGGTCCAGCGCGCGATCGGCGACCGGCTCACCTGCGTCTTCGTCGACCACGGCCTGCTGCGCGCCGGTGAGCGCGCCCAGGTCGAGCGCGACTACGTGGCCGCCACGGGCATCAACCTGGTGACCGTCGACGCCCGCGAGCGGTTCCTGACCGCGCTGGCCGGCGTCACGGACCCGGAGGAGAAGCGCAAGATCATCGGACGCGAGTTCATCCGCGTGTTCGAGCAGGCCGAGCGCGACCTCAAGGCCGAGGGCGACTACCGCTTCCTGGTGCAGGGCACGCTCTACCCGGACGTGGTCGAGTCCGGTGGCGGCGCGGGCACGGCGAACATCAAGTCGCACCACAACGTCGGCGGCCTGCCGGACGACCTGCAGTTCGAGCTGGTCGAGCCGTTGCGTGCGCTGTTCAAGGACGAGGTGCGCCGCGTCGGCACCGAGCTGGGCCTGCCGGAGACGATCGTGCAGCGCCAGCCGTTCCCCGGCCCCGGCCTCGGCATCCGGATCATCGGCGAGGTCACCCAGGACCGCCTGGAGACGTTGCGCCAGGCCGACGCCATCGCCCGCGAGGAGCTGACGCTGGCCGGTCTCGACCGCACGATCTGGCAGTGCCCGGTCGTGCTGCTCGCGGACGTCCGCAGCGTCGGTGTCCAGGGCGACGGCCGCACCTACGGTCACCCGATCGTGCTGCGCCCCGTCTCGTCCGAGGACGCGATGACCGCCGACTGGACCCGCCTGCCCTACGAGGTCCTCGAACGCATCTCCACCCGCATCACCAACGAGGTGGCCGAGGTCAACCGCGTCGTCCTCGACGTGACCTCGAAGCCGCCGGGCACCATCGAGTGGGAGTGACCCCCACCTGCTGAACGCCACGCGGGGCGCTTTCGCACGGTCGAATCGTGCGAAAGCGCCCCGCGTGGCATCCGGCGGCGAGCTAGGAGCGGTTTCTGCGGCGCAGCGAGTTGGTCAGCAGGACCACGCCCACCAGGATCGCCGTGCCTCCCAGCGCCCAGCGGAAGTCGAACCAGAACCGGCCGTCGCTCAGGACGTAGGCCGCCGTGAGCAGCCCGCCGACCCCGAAGACCAGGCTCACCACGTCGATCCGGCGGCGCACACCCTGCTCAGCCACGGAGCACCTTCACCTCTCCGACGTTCGTCCGAACGTCCAGGTCGATCTTCAAGCCACCCTCGCCGTTGTCGCCGAGGTCCTTGCCCTCCACCTGCACACCGCCGCCCTGCGCCTTGCGGCCCAGGCAGTCGAGCTCGCCGATGGACGTGGCCTCGCAGGTGAAGGTGACGTCGGCGGTCTTCGGGACGTGCACGACCAGCTCACCCAGGTCGGCCTCCACCGAGGTCCGCACCGAACCGGAGTCCGGCAGCTCCCGCAGGTCGAGCTGCACGCCGCCGACACCGACCTCGTACCTGCCCTGCACCTCCTCCAGCGTCTTGGGCGCGGGGGAGACGTTGCGCACCGTGGCCGGGCCGTCGAAGTCGACCGCGGTCATGGCGAACCCGAGCACCGACAGCGGGACCAGCAGCCACACCAGGCCGCGGCCACCGCCGGTGAACGACCCGATCAGCAGGCCCGCCGCCAGCACCGCGACCAGCAGCCCCACGACGTGCGCCGCCGACAACCACGGCGCGAACGGCCACGCGATCGTGGACCCGGCGACCACCAGCATCGCCACGCCCAGCGTCGCCAGGCCGACCCGTGGCTTGCGCGGCCGGGGAGCGGGCGGAGGGGCGGGTGCCGACGGTTCCGGCAGGTCCCACGCGAACGGAGCGGCCCCGAGCGGGTCCCAGGCCGGTGCACCGGGCACCGGCGGCACGGGCGGCGGCTCGACGAGCGTCGTGGCCGGCTGCAGGTGCCCGCGGTTCTTCTGCAGCAGGTAGACGCCACCCACCGCCGCCGCGATCGTCACGAAGACCTGGAACCCGCCGCCGCCCCCGAACGTGTACGCGAGCGCGGGGAACATCAGGAGACCGAGGAGCACCGTCTTGGCCGGCGAGGTCGCGCTCTGTCCCTTGTGGACCAGCGACTCCAGCGGCGACACCGCGTCGCCCTCGTCCGGCAGCGCCAGCCAGCCCACGAGGTACAGCGGCACGCCGACACCGCCCGACAACGCGAGCGCGACGAAAGCGATCCGCACGATCACCGGGTCGATCCGGTAGCGCATGGCGATCCCGGTGGCGACGCCGCCGAGCTTGCGCCCTGCACGGGGCCGCACCGGCCGGTGGGCCCAGAACTCCCTGAGCGTGTCCGCCACGCCCTGCATAGCCTTCTCAGTCCCGCTCACGACGACAAGGTTGCGCCGCCGGAGCGCGAACCACATCAGGGAGCAGCCCTGATTCCGCGAACCGGGGTCATCCCTGATGAACAACGCGCCGCGACGTGTGACGATCGAGTCGTGAGTGCACGGATCGAGCCGATGCGCCGTCGACGTACCGGCCGCGTGATCGCGGGCGTCGCGAGCGGACTGGCGAACCACCTCGGCGCCCCCGTCTTCTGGGTGCGTGCGGTGTTCGCCGTGTTCGCCGCGCTCAGCGGTGTCGGAATCATCGCCTACGCGCTGCTGTGGATGTTCGTCCCGCAGTCGGCCGTGGCCGAGCCGGAGACCGAGGAGGACCGCAAGGAGTGGCAGCAGGCCGTGGGCCTGGCCGCCGTCGGCATCGGCGTCGCCGTGTTCACCGGGCTGATCGGCGGTGGCGCGAGCGGCTGGAGCGGCTGGATCACCGGCCCGATCGCCGTGGCACTCGTGGGCGCGGCCGTCGTGTGGCGCGAGGCGGACGAGGCGCAACGGCGCCGGTGGCGTGACGGTGCGATGGCCCAGGGCAAGTCGGGGATAGTGCGGACGGTGGCGGGCGGCGCCCTGGTCGTGGCGGGGGTCGCCGCGTTCCTGGTCGCCAACGACTCCATCCAGAACCTGTCCACCGTCGTGCTCTCCGTGCTCGCCACCCTGGTCGGTGTCGCGGTGCTGACCGTCCCGCTGTGGATGCGGCTGGTGCGCGACCTCGACGCCGAGCGCCGGGCCCGCATCCGCACCGACGAACGCGCGGAGATCGCCGCCCACCTGCACGACTCCGTGCTGCAGACGCTTGCGCTCATCCAGAAGCAGGCCGACTCGACCCGCGAGGTCAAACGCCTGGCCCGCAGCCAGGAACGCGAGCTGCGCAGCTGGCTCTACGGCCGTGAGGTGGGCGAGCAGCCGCAGACGGTGAGCGTGGCCATCGCGCAGGCGTGCGCGGAGGTGGAGGACGACTTCGCGATCGTGGTGCCGCAGGTCGTGGTGGGGGACTGCGAGCTGGAGGACGGCCTGATCCCGCTGGTGCAGGCAGCACGGGAGGCGATCGTCAACGCGGCCAAGCACGCGGGGGTGGCCGAGGTCAGCGTGTACGCGGAGGTGGAGCCGGAGAAGGTGACCGTGTTCGTGCGCGACCGGGGCAAGGGCTTCGACCCCGACACCGTGCCGGAGGACCGGCATGGCCTCGCCGGCAGCATCCGGGGGAGGATGAACCGGCACGGAGGTGCGGTGCGGTTGCGCACCGCCCCCGGCGAGGGGACCGAGGTGCAGCTCGAAATGCCGAGGAAGACGGAGGCCAGGGCATGAGCGTCAGGGTGTTCCTGGTGGACGACCACGCGTTGTTCCGCGCGGGTGTGCGAGCCGAGCTCGACACGATCACCGACGAGGTGGAGGTGGTCGGCGAGGCGGGCAGCGTCGGCGAGGCGGTGGCGGGCATCGCCCACCACCGGCCGGACGTCGTGCTGCTCGACGTGCACATGCCCGACGGCGGCGGCGCCGAGGTGCTGCGGCAGATCCGGACCAAGATCCCGGAGGTCACGTTCCTCGCGCTGTCGGTCTCGGACGCGGCCGAGGACGTCATCAACGTCATCCGCGCCGGTGCGCGCGGGTACGTGACCAAGACGATCTCCAGCCAGGAGCTGGTCAAGGCGGTCGTGCGGGTCAGCGAGGGCGACGCGGTGTTCTCGCCGCGGCTGGCCGGGTTCGTGCTGGACGCGTTCGCCGACCGGCCGGGTGCAGCGCCGATCAGCGACCCGGAGCTCGACCTGCTGACGCCGCGGGAACGCGACGTCCTGCGGCTGCTGGCGCGTGGTTACGCTTACAAGGAGATCGCGTCCGAACTGTTCATCAGCGTGAAGACGGTGGAGACGCACGTGTCGAGCGTCCTGCGGAAGACGCAGCTCTCCAACCGCTATGAGCTGTCCCGCTGGGCCACCGACCGCAGACTGGTCTGAAGGGTTCTCGGGGGATTTGATCAAGAAGGTCGCCCGCGGTGCCACCGAGGTGCTGGCGCCGTGGGTCTGGGTGGTCCTGCTGCCGTTCGCCGTGGCCGCCGCGACGGAGAACGTCTGGAAGACGCTGCTGTGGGGGCTCGTCGTCGCCGTGACGGCCTCCGTCATCCCCATGGCCGTCATCGTGCGCGGCGCGCGCAAGGGCAGGTGGGACGGTCACCACGTCACGAACCGCGAGGGCCGGCTCGTGCCGCTGCTCACCGCGGGCGCGTCGCTCACCGCCGGTGCTGTGATCATGGTGCTGGGGTCCGCGCCGGTCAGCATGCTCGCACTGGCGGGCAGCATGTTCGCGTCGCTGCTCGTGAGCATGGCGATCACGTTCGGCGTGAAGTGGAAGATCTCGCTGCACGCCGGGGTGGCGTGGGCCGCCGTCGTGACGCTGGCGATCGTCTACGGCCCGTGGCCGCTGCTGATCGCACTGCCGGCCGCGCTGGTGTCGTGGTCGCGCGTCGAGCTCGGGGACCACACGCTCGGGCAGGTGCTGGGCGGAACGGTGATGGGCCTGGTCGTGGGCGGCGGCACGTTCTGGCTGCTGCTCAGCTCATCTGGGTGATGCTGCTGATCTTCATCTGGCCGCTGACCGCGGCCACCATGACCTCGTAGACGCCACTTTGCTGCTCACCCCGGTCGGTCTGCAGCACGAGGTCGACCGTGACGACCCAGACCGGCCCGTTCGACCGGATGGGCGTGCTGGACAGCGTGCACCTGACCGACTGGTAGCCCTTCCAGCGGGCCACGTACTTCTCCTGCGGCTCGCTGGCCCGCTCGTAGAGGTTGCGCCACGCCACGTCGGCGTTGCCCGGCAGCTGCGCGTAGTGGCCGAGCACGAACGCGGCCGCCTCCTCCGCCGAGAAGTAGCGGGTGCCCGGGTCGTTCGGGAACCCGGCGTGGTTGGTCGGCGTGTTGCCGTTGTTCGTGCCGTTCCAGTACGCCGCGGCGGCACCACCACCGATCGCCAGCAGCGCGATGACCGCCAGCACGGCCAGGATCCGCCGGTTCGGCGGCTTGCGCCTGGGCAGCGGGTCCGGCACGACCAGCGGCTGGGAGGGCTGCGGTGACGCGGCCAGCAGGTCGGCCGCCTCCTGCGCGGTCGGCCGCTCCTTCGGGTCGACGGCCAGCAGCCGGTTCAGCAACGGCGTGAGCTCACCGGCGTTCTTCGCGTCCCTGAGCTGCCCGCTCGCGGCCCGGTAGATGAGCCCGAAGCTGTTGTCGCTCGGCCCGAACACGGACTCGCCCTCGATCGCCGTGTAGATCGTGGCGCCGAGCGAGAACACGTCGGAGGAGGCGTCGGGCTGCTCGCCACGCGCCACCTCGGGTGCGAGGTAGGCGGGGGTGCCCGAGATCATGCCGGTGTCGGTCAGCGTGCCGTCGCCACTGGACTTGGAGATGCCGAAGTCGGTGATCTTGACCGTGCCGTCGTGGCCGATCAGGACGTTGCCGGGCTTGATGTCGCGGTGCACGAGCCCCGCCGCGTGCGCCGCGGCCAGCGCCGAGGCGACGAACCCGCCGATCCGCGCCGCCTGGGCCGGCTTGAGCGGCCCGCGCTCGGCGATCAGCGCCGAGAGGCTCTGCGACGGCAGGTACTCCATGACGATCCACGGCTCTTCGTCGTCGTCCCCGACGACGTCGAACACCGCGATCGCGTGCGGGTGGTGCAGTCTCGCGGCGTTGCGCGCTTCCCGCATTGCCCGCTGGTGGTCTCCGGTGACGAGCTGCTTGACAGCGACCTCACGTGCCAGGACCTCGTCCCGCGCCCGCCAGACCACCCCCATCGCTCCGCTGCCGACGCGCTCCAGCAGCGTGTAGCGGCCCCCGATGGTTGTCACGCCGCCAGAGTAGTCAAGGCCGGGTGCGGCCTTTCGGGGTTCCCGGTTGAAGCCGGGCCAAGGGCTGCCCGGTGGCACCCCGCCCAGTTTTAAAGTACCTTGCAACTATGGCCATCACAGCCTCTGCCATCAACTTCAGCGAGTTGTCCAACAAGCCGGCCGACTCGGTGCGCAAGCTGCAGGAGTCGCCGAACCAGACGCTGCTCGTGCACCGCCGTGGTGACGAGGAGGACCTGGTGCTGACGACGGCCGGCCGTGCGGAGGAAGTGCGAGAGGTCATCTCGACCACCACAACCCTCTTCGTCGCGCTGATGCAGCACAGTGCCGAGGTCCGCCGGCTCGTCACCGAGGTGGTTCCCCAGGCGTTTCCGTGGGTGAGGTTCCTGCCGCGTGAGGACGTGCAGGCATTCGTCGTCGAGCTCGTCGACACGTTGGAGGCTGCGAACTCGCTCGGAGCTCCGGCGCCGGTGGTGAACCTGATCGGCCAGTGGCGGCGCACGGCCGAGGTGCATGCCGATCCGCGGTTGGCCGAGATCCTCGGCAGGAACCACGAAGAGGACTTCGGTGAGGTCCCCAGGCCGGGAGCCACCACCGAGTGAGCCCGAAGAAGAACGATCCGGTCGCTCCGCCACCCGTCGACGGGGAGTGGCACATCCGTTTCGGCACCGCTGAAGCGGCGAAGGGGTGGCAGGAACTGGAGAACCGCGCGGCGGCCAACCTGCGCCGCGCCTGGGACGCCATGCGCACCGATCCCGGTCCTGTCCAGCAGACCGGTCGGCACGAGCGGCTCAAAGGCAGCCTGTCGACAGGTGTCCGTGGTGGCCAGGTCATGGCGCGCTGGCAGATCGAAGTCACCGGTGGGGACCGCGTCTGGTACCTGCTCGATGTCGAAAAGCACACCGTGTGGATCGACTACGCCGGTGCGCACCCCAAGGCGACCGAGTAGCCCGTTCGATGCCGCCGTCGCTGCCCACGACGCCGGACACCACCGGTGGTCTCCGGTGACGAGCTGATCGGCAGCGTGTGCCGGCACCTCGTCCCGCGCCCGTCAGACCACCGCGGAACCGCTTCTAGTCCAGCGTCGAGACCAGCTTCTGCAGCTCCCGGTCGAAGTCGATCCACAGGTCCTCCTCGCCGGGCTGCACGACGTCGTAGGAGCTGTCCAGGAACGACGCCACGTCCTCCGCGACGGCGCTCAGGATCGCGAACCCGGTCGGCGCGTTCAGCTCGACCAGCACCCGCTCCGGGTCGTCGGAGGCGGGGCGGACCAGGATGTCGCCCTCACCGGACGGCGTCAGCAGGCCGTCGGCCAGCAGGTCGCGCGCGAACATCCACTCGACCCGGCCGGAGCCGGTGTGGAACACGATGGCGACCGCGTACGGGTCCTCGGGGTCGTAGACCAGCTCGGCCTCGACCGGCGCGGGAGCCGCACCGGGGGCGAGCAGGTGGAAGGTCGTGCGGGTGACGACCTTCAGGTTCTCGTTGTTCATGTCGATGTCCTTCCCGGACTGGTGTCCATCTCCTTCAACAAAGAGGAGACGGCTATCCAGCGCGATAAGGACGCGTTTCGTCTCGGAACCATCCTTCTGGGGGAGACGCACGTCTCACCCGTCAGCGTTTGACCAGGTCGCGTGTCTCGTTTGGTGAGACGTTCTGACCTGCCGCGACGGACCTCCGGCGGGTCAGCGCGACGCCCATCAGCACGACCACCATGCCGATCACGACCCTCGCGTTCAGTTGCTCCCCGAGGAAGATCGCTCCAAGGAGCACCGAGACCACCGGCAGCAGGTAACCCACCGTAGTCGCCGTGGTGGCGCCCTCGTCCGCGATGACGCGGTAGTTGAGGATGAACGCGACACCGGTGCCCGCGACGCCCAGGACGATCACGGCGGCCACGCCGACCCAGTGCAGGTGCAGCGGCTGCAGCCCACCGAACGGCATCGCCAGCACCAGCATCCCCATCGCGGTGGTCAGCTGCATCGCGGCCAGCTGCGTCGAGCTCGCACCCGTGTTGACCAGGTACCGGCCCGCGTAGGAGTAGCCGATGGCGTAGCTCGCGGCGCCGACGAGGCACAGGACCGCGCCCCAGCTCGCGATGCTGTTCGCCTGCTGCCACGGCGCGAAGATCAGCAGCACGCCCGCGAAGCCCAGCCCCAGCCCCAGCATGCGGACGAGGTCGTTGATCCGCTCCGTGCCGAGCAGCAGCCCGATCGCCAGCGCGAACAGCGGGGTCGTGGAGTTGAGCACCCCGGACACGCCGGAGTCGACCGTCTGGCCGCCGATCGCGAACAGCGTGAACGGGACCGCGCTGCCGAACAGCGCCACGAACGTCATGTGGCCCCAGATCCGCTTGTCACGCGGCAGCGTCATCCGCGCCGAGGCGAGCACCGCGACCAGCACGAGCGCCCCGAAGAACGTCCGCACGAGCGAGATCTGCAGGGGCGCGAGGCTGCCCAGAGCGAGCTTCATCCACAGGAAGCTCGATCCCCACAGCAGGGCGAGCACGCCCATCCTGATCAACGTTCCGCGTTGGTTCACCCGTCCACGATGCGTCCGGCGACCCGTGAAAACAATTTAATTGTTGTGGAGAACCTTTAAGCAGAGCTGTACCGTCGGAGCATGCTGGATGTGCGGCGCATGCAGGTCCTCAGGGCTGTGGTGACCACGGGTTCCATCACCGCGGCCGCGACCAACCTCGGCTACACGCCGTCCGCGATCTCCCAGCAGGTCGCGGGCCTGGAGAAGCAGGCGGGCCTGCCGCTGCTCGAACGCGTCGGCAGGGGCGTCCGCCCGACCGCCGCCGGCCGCCTGCTCACCGAGCACGCCGCCCGCCTCACCGAGCAGCTCGCCGAAGCCGAGAGCGCGCTGACCGCACTGCGCAACGGCTGCGCGGGCACCCTGCGCGTCCGCTACTTCGCCACCGCCGGCGCCGCCCTCGTGCCACCCGCCGTCGCCCGGTTCCGCGCCGAACGCGCCGGCGTCGAGCTCGACCTCAAGCTCGCCGAGCCCATCGACTCCTTCGAGGAGCTCGCCGCGGGCCGCGCGGACGTCGTCATCACGATCCTGGAACCCGACCAGCCGACGCCGGACGGCGTGATCACGCGCCACCTGCTCGCCGACCCGTTCTACGCCGTCCTGCCGCGCGGCCACGCCCTCGCTCGCAAGCGCGTCCTGGACCTCGGCGAACTGGCCGACGAGTCGTGGATCTCCGCGGACTGCGGCTCCACCGCGCCGTGTAAGGACCTCGTGCCGAACGCGTGCGCGGGTGCGGGCTTCGCGCCGCAGATCGTCGTGGAGAGCGACGACTACGCGACCGCGCAGGGATTCGTGGCGGCCGGGCTCGGGGTCACGCTCATCCCGCGGCTCGGGCTGGAGTACGCGCATCCGGGCGTGGTGCTCCGCAAGGTCCGCAACCCCGAACCGGTGCGGCACATCCACGTCGTCTACCGCGAGGAAGCCGCGTGGAACCCCGCCGTGATCGCGCTGGCCGAGGCGCTGGAGAAGGCCGCGCGGAACAGCTGACCCGCTACGCCCCGCCGCCGAACGGCTTGTCGTAGCTGAGCAGGAAGTTGGCGCCGCGCCACGACAACGAGATCTGGCGCTGCATGTTCGCCTTCGTGCCGTCCTTCTTGGTCAGCTCGAGGTCCACGACGTAGTAGAACTCCTGCCGCTGGTCGGCGTTCACCAGCTTGGCCTGCTTGTAGGGCGCCCAGAAGGTCTTGAAGCCGCCCAGGCCGCCGGGGTAGTTGGCCTGGAAGTCGGCGTTGCCCATCTTCCACGCCTCTTCCGGCGAGCTGGTGGCCAGCTGCAGGTAGGCCTCCAGCAGCGCCTGGCGTTCCTCCGCCGAAGGGCTGGCGCTCCACGCGCCGGCCTTTTCGAGGATCTTCGGCTTTTCCGTGCTCGTCGGATCGGTGCTGTTCGAGGTCTGCTGCGTGGAGGTGTTCGCGCCGGCGTTGTTGTTGCCGTTGTTGCCGTTCTCGCCGCCGCCGTTCGAGATCATGCTCGCGAACATGATGCCGACCACCGCCGCGGCCACGATGGCGATCGCGGTGTAGACGGTCGACTTCTTGCTCTTCGACGACGACAGCGGGGCCGGGCGGGACGGCTTGGGGCGCTGCGAGTACTGCGGCGCGGCGGCCGGGCGGTGTTGCTGCTGCTGGGGCTGCTGTTGCTGCTGCGCCGGGATCGCGCGCGGCGGCGTGTGCGTGTGCAGGTCGACCCTCGTCGCATTGGGCGGCGGCGGAGGCGGGAGCGCACGGGTCGCGGCCGGCTGGCGCTGGATCGGGGCGCCGCGCCACGACGGCGGGTGCGTCGGGGCGACCACGGCGGGGGTGAAGGCGGGGGCGGCCTGGCCGTTGGCGACCGAGGCGAGCGCGTCGCGGGCCTCGACCATGGTCGGGCGCTCTTCCGGCTCCGAGCGCAGCAGGCGCATCAGCAGGGCGGTCAGCGGGCCCGCGTTGCGCGGCGGGTTGACCTTGCCGGAGGCGACCTTGTGCAGCAGGGCGATGGTGTTCTCGCTCAGGCCGAACGGCGGCTCGCCCTCGATCGCGGCGTACAGCGTGGAGCCGAGGGAGAACACGTCGGACGGGCTGCCGGGGTCGTAGCCCTTGGCGACCTCGGGGGCGAGGTAGGCGGGGGTGCCGGCGAGCATGCCCGTGGCGGTGACGGTGACGTCGCCGGTCGCACGGGAGATGCCGAAGTCGGTGATCTTCACGGTGCCGTCGTCGCCGAGCAGCACGTTGCCGGGCTTGATGTCGCGGTGCACGATGCCGGCGTTGTGGGCGGCGGCCAGTGCGGAGGCCACCTGCATGCCGATGGAGGCCACGTCGCGCGGCGGCAGCGTGCCGCGTTCGGACAGCACCGCGGACAGGCTCTTCGACGGCAGGTACTCCATCACGAGCCACGGCTGGCCGTCGTCCTCGGCCACGTCGTAGACCGCGACGGCGTGCGGGTGCTGCAGGCGCGCGGCGATGCGGCCCTCGCGCATGGCCCGTCTCTTGGCCTCGTCCACGTCGCCGTCGGCGAGTCCCGGCTGCAGGAGCAGCTGCTTGACCGCGACGGTCCGGTGCAGGCGTTCGTCGTGTGCGGTCCAGACGACGCCCATGGCACCGCTACCGATGCGCTGGCTCAATCGGTAGCGACCAGCGACCAATCGGCCATCGTCGGTCACAGTGTTGCTCCCCGCTGTGCGGTCACTTGCTCTCTGTTCAACGGCTGATCACACGTCTGGGTTCAGATCACCCATCGGTGCGAGTACCCACCTTACGAGATAACTACGTTCGAACGCGCTCAGGCCGACGGCGGCGGTGCCGTCGTGGTGGTCGTCGTCGTAGTCGTCGACTTCGGCGCGGTGGTCGTCGTAGTCGTCGTCGTGGTGGTCGTAGTCGTCGTGGTCGTGGTTGTGGTCGTCGTAGTGCTGGACGTCGTTTCGCGCGCCGTCGTTGCCTCGGGCGTGGTCGTCGTCACCTCGGGTGCGGACGTGGTCGTCGGCACCACCGAGGACGAGCTCACCGGCGGCGCCGACGGGGTCTGCTGCTCTTTCTTGAACACGCCCAGCACCACCATCAGACCACCGATGACCAGCAGCAGCGCCAGCACCACCGCCGCGATCACCAGCGGCCGGTTGTCCTGCTGCCTGACCGCGGGTGCCATCGGCGGCGCCGTGCGCGGCGGAGCGGTCCGCGGGGCCGCGCGGACGATGCGCGTCCGTTCGGGCTCCACGATCGCCGTCGGGTCCGGTCCCGCCACCGCGGCCAGCCCGGTGAACGACGGCGCGCTGCCGTTCGCCACCGCGGTCAGCAGCTCCCGCGCCTGCGTCATCGTCGGCCGGTCGTCGGGCTCGAAGTTCAGCAGGTACAGCAGCGTGTCGGCCAGCGGGTGGTCGACGGTCGGCGGGTTGATGCGGCCGGCCGCCACGGCGTGCAGAACACCCAGCGTGTTCTCGCTCACCCCATAGGGCGGTTCGCCCTCCATCGCGGCGAACAGCGTCGAACCGAGCGAGTAGACGTCGGAGGCCGGCGTCGGGTCCTGGCCGCGGGCGATCTCCGGCGCGAGGTAGGCGGGCGTGCCGGCGATCAGACCGGTCTTGGTGACCGTGATGTCGTCGCTGGCCCGCGAGATGCCGAAGTCGGTGATCTTGACGATGCCGTTGTCGGCGATCAGCACGTTGCCCGGCTTCACGTCCCGGTGCACGATCCCGGCCGCGTGCGCCGCGGCGAGCGCCGCCGCGCACTGGGCGCCGATGCTGGCGACCTCGATCGGGTCCATCGGCCCGCCCTCGGCCAGCGCGTCGGCGAGGCTGTAGGACGGCAGGTACTCCATGACCAGGCACGGGACGCCGTCCTCCTCGACCACGTCGTACACCGCGATGGCGTTCGGGTGGTGGAGCTTGGCGGCGATGCGGCCCTCGCGCATGGCGCGCTGGATGGCCTCGTCCTGCTCGACCTCGTCCAGGCCGGGCGCGAGGAGCAGCTGCTTGATCGCGACCTCGCGGCCGAGGCGTTCGTCGTGGGCGCGCCAGACGATGCCCATCGCGCCGGAGCCGATGCGGTCGAGGAAGCGGTAGCGGTCGGCGACCACCCGGCCGTCGGTGGCGTCGGACGTCGTCACGCGATCACCCCGGCGGTGTGGCGCAGCGATGCCCGTTCGCGCAGCGACGGGGAGAACGCGGTGGCAGCAGGTCCCACGCTCGTGCTCCTCGTGCGGTAGTCAGCGGTCGTCCGGAGTGCCCGCACAGGGTACCCCTGTCGTGTGCGACCGGTGCGCTACCGGGGTTGATGCGTTACTCAGCCGGTGCGAAGAAGTCGAAGACGCCGACCGTTTGGCCGACCGTGCCACCGACGGTGTTGAGCACCGGGTCGAGCACTCCCAGGTCGACGCTCACGTCCACCGGGTTCGACGGCGTGGGCAGCGGGTTCGGCGTCGAGCTGGGCGGTGGCGGGGTCGTGGTGCCGCTCGGCGGGGGCGTCGCGGACGAGGTCGGCGGCGGAGGCGTCTGGCTCGTCGGCGGCGTGCTCGGCGTGGTGGGTGTGGGCTGCGTCTCGGACGACGGCGACGGCGTGCTCACGACCGGCGGCTGCGTGGGCTGCTGCACCGGCTGCTGGGTCTGCTGCTGCGTCGGGCGCTGCTGCTGCGGCTGCTGGGTGTACGGGGCGACCCTGACCTGCTCGGTCGTCGGGGCGGCGCTCGCCGTCTCGGTCTCGTCGGCCTGCTGCGTCTTGTTCGACGGCAGCTTCACGACGCCCTCGGTGCCGGTGCTCGCGCCACGCGCTTGAGCGCGCTCGTCGAACCGCACCTGGGCGAGCGGGCGCTCGTCGGGCGAGGACAGCCAGGAGGAGGCACCGAACGCGACGGTGCCGCAGAGCACCACGCCACCGCTGGCCGCCACGGCGAGCTTGCCGACGGTGAACCCGCCGCTCTGCGTGTCGTCGGCCCGGCCCTCACGGCGCAGCAGCTCGGTGATGTGCAGCTCCTTGGCGGGCTGCTTGCGCGGCTTGCTGCCGGGGTGCTTCGGGTCCGGCGTCCGCACCGCCTTGAACTTGATCGTCGGCTCGAAGGCCTCGGGGGTGATGTCGTCCGTGATCACCGGGATCGGCATGGTCTCTGCCTCGCGGCGAGCGATCAGCTCGGCGACGGACAGCTGCCCGGTCGACTCGGCCGAACCGTTCAACCGCCGACGATGGTCCTCAATCGACACCGCTCGTTCACCCTTCCAGGCTTGTCATGCGCACTGGCGGGACCATGGATACCGAATCGTGACCCGAGATGTAACCCCTTCGGGGGATTTTTCACGATCTGACTTCGGTATTCGCGACGAGCGGTCACCGTTCGACTGCGAACGGCGAACTGAGTGGGGCGCGGCCTAACTCCGCTGCGCCGAAAGGACCTCGGTCCCGATGATCCGCGGCTGGGTCGTGTCGGTCAGCCAGAAGAGCTGTTCGATGCGCAGCCAGCTGCCGTTGCGCTCCTGCATCGACACCACCGCGAGCACCGAGCCGTCGGGCCGCAGCGAGGTCTGGTCCACGTTGACCGTCTGGATCATGCCCCAGGCCTCGACGAACTCCCGCGGGTTCGTGCCGACGAGGTCGGGGGACAGCAGCTTGGCCGCCGAGTTCGGCCTGGTCGTGAGCAGCTCGTAGAACCGCTTCACCACGTCCACCTGCGGCTGAGGGCCGGTCGAGACCAGCGGCGTGGCCGGTTCGGCGGAGGGCTCGCCGGACGGGCCGGTCGACGGTGTGGCCTGCGTCAGCAGCAACGCGGACGGCTGTGGCATGGGCACCTCGGGAGCGGTCCGCAGCGGCGTGTGCTCGCTCGGCAGCTGGGCGGACAGGACGTCCGGCCGCAGCGCGCTCGCACCGGACAGCGCGACGGGGCGTTCGGTGACCGCGATGCCGAAGTTCGGCGGGCGGTTTGCCACGAGGACCGCCGCGCTCACCACCGACGAGATCAGCAGGGCCGCGCCGGTCAGCACGCCCGCGACCTTGGCCACGCGGCTGTTCCTGGCGCGCCGGCGGCGGCGGGGGCTGACCGGTGCCACGAACTCCGTGGGACCGAGCAGCGACGCGACGAGCGCGTCGGTCGCCGCCTCGTCGGGGGACGGGATGCGCACCGGGCCGGGCTGTTGCTTGATCAGCTCGGCCACGCTGATCGATCCGGTGCGGTTGTGACGCCGTCCGGTCGTCGCGGGACGCTGCACTGTCCTGGCCCTCCGTACTGTCCGTGGTCACCTGAAGACGTACCGTGGCCTCACGCGGCAACGCCAGTTTCTCGGCCGACTTCAGCCGTACGTGGCGTCCAGCGGGACTCAGGATTCGCTCGAAGGTGTTACCTACTACGGTCGGTAGTTCGGAGCCTGACCTTGAGTGGTGCTCACCCGCCGGGTTTCAACCGTTCACCGTTGATCAACGGCAGCTCGCCGAGCGTGAAGCTCAGCTCCCGCTTCTCCTGGGCGGTCGAGCCGTCCTTCCTCGTGACCTGCAGCAGGCTCACGGTCAGGCCCTTGCTCGGGTCGACCACGATCTCCTTGACCTCGATCAGCGAGATGTCGGCGAGGCGGCCCTCCAGCAGGGTGCCGGCGTTCGCGCGCACGGTGTCGGTGGTCAGCGCGAACGCGGTGTCCGCGTTCGTCACCATCTGCTGGTAGAAGTTCTCGGTCCGCTGGGCGATCGCCGTGCCGTCCACGACCGGCGCCTGCGAGACCGGCACCGTCGTGATGACGGGCGGGGCCGGACCGGTCGGCTTGCCGCCGGTGCCGGGGGAGGGGCTGCGGGTGCCGCTGCTGCGCGGTGCCGCTGAGCCGCCGGTGCCGGGCACCGGCACGGCGTGGCCGGTGTGCGCGGCGGAAGGCCGGTCGCCGGTGGTCGACGGACTGGTGGCGGTCGTCAGCGCGGAGATCAGCGGCACGTCGGAGGGGTAGCCCGGCAGGCCGATCCGCTCGACCTCGCCGCCGCCGCTGACGAGCTTGGCGGCGGCGACGCTCAGCCCGACCAGCACGAGCACCGAGGACACGACGGCGAACCAGGCCGCTCGCTTCCACGTGCGCGGCGGCGTGACGGACGCCGGGACCATGCCGATGTTGAACTTGCGCAGCCCGTCGGTGTCGGTGAGCGGGTCGATCGGACGGCTGCGGGGCAGTGGGATGCGGTCACCCCCGACGACGGGTCGCTGGTGCGCGACACCGACGTCGACACGATGTTTGCCCGGCTGTTCGTCCATCCCGACACCCCTCTGCGATGCAACCAGGGTAGGGCCGTTCAGACGCGCGAAACCAACCTGAAGGGGTAATTCAAGACGAGTGACACCCGTAAGTGTGAACTTCTACCGGGGCGGCAGCTGAGCTTGCCCGCCGTTCAACTGCTTGTGCGTGCGCTGCACGCCATTCAGCGCCGCGAGACCGCTGCCGCCGGCGATCAGCGCACCGATGACGTCGGCGCTGAGGGTGTCACCGTTGGTGATCAACAACCCGATCACCGCACCCGCGGTGGTGATGATGGCGGTCTTCCAGCGCGCGCGGACGAACTGCGCGACAGGTGCTCCGGCGGCGCCCTTCTTGCCGGCGGCCGAACCGAGCATGCCCAGGTATGCGTCGTGTGCCAAGGCGGCGAGCAGGCCGGCGATGGCGATGAGTGCGGCGATGAGGCCCATGCCTCCAGTGTGCCCCCAGATTTTTTCGGTGGACCATCCGTGATCGCCCTGATATCGAGTGGCGTGGACATGTTCTGGCACGACGACTGCCTTGAGCACGACGCCGGCGAGGGCCTGTGGGAGCTGCCCGGCTCCTGGCCGTGGCTGGACGTCGCCGAGCCGCACCCGGAGAACGCGGCACGGTTGCGCACGTTCCGGCACGCGCTGACGCACGGCCCGGTGGCCGGGCACCTGAAGTGGCACGAGGGCCGCCATGCGTCCGTCGACGAGCTTCTGCGCGTGCACACCGCTGAGCACCTGGACTCGTTGCGCGTGTCCGCGCGTGTGCCGCTGGAGGTGAACACGGTCGTCGGGCCGGAGACGTGGGGCGCGGTGTGCGCGGCGGCAGGGACGTCGCTGGCCGCCTTGGAGTCCGGTGCCCCGCTGGCGTACGCGCTGGTGCGGCCGCCCGGTCACCACGCGCAGCCGTCGATGGCGGACGGCTACTGCTTCGTGAACAACGCCGCACTGGTGGCCGAGACCGCGCGCCGTCAGGGGATGCGGGTCGCGGTGCTGGACTGGGACGTCCACCACGGCAACGGCACCCAGGAGGTGTTCTACGACCGCCCGGACGTGCTGACGATCTCGGTGCACATGCGGCACGGCGCGTGGGGCCCGAACCATCCGCAGACGGGCGCGCCCTCGGAGGTGGGCGCCGACGGCCGGAACGTGAACATCGAGCTGTCGCTGGGCGCGGGCGACACGGCGTACCTGCGCGCGTTGGACGAGATCGCGCTCCCGTTGCTGCGCGACTTCGCACCGGACCTGCTGGTGTGCGCGTCCGGGTTCGACGGGTCGGCGTTCGACCCGAACGGCCGGCACAACCTCACCGCCGCCGGGTACCGGGAAATCGGGCGGCGGGTGGCCTCGTTCGGAGCGCGGGTGGTGCTCACCCAGGAGGGCGGCTACCTGCGCGGGTACAGCGCGTTGTGCCTGCACGCGCTGGTGGAAGGCCTGTTGCTGCTGCCGGAGCCGTTGCTGGCGGACCCACTGGCCTACGTGCCGGACGACAGTCAGCTGGTGGACGCCGACTTCGCGCGGGTGCTCGCGGCCCTGCGGCCTTTTTGGCCCGGCGTCCTGTGACGCCGGGCCGGTGGCGTCCTACCTGCCGAGCGGGCCGCGGCCCATCTTGAGCAGGGTCAGCGCGAGGTCCTTGCCCTCGGGGCCCAGCGGCTTGTAGCGGTTGAGCACGTCGATCTCGCGGTTGTGCACGATCTTCGTGCCGCCGGCCGCCATCCGGGCCGCGCCGATGATCTTGGAGATCTCGACCCTGCGCTGGATCAGCCGCAGTATCTCGGCGTCCAGGTGGTCGATCTCCTCGCGCAGCTCGTTGATGTCGGGTGCGGTGGTGGATTCCATCGTGGTGACCTCTCGACTCTTCGAGTCCTGGCCCGGAAGCAGCGAAGCCCCGGGGTCCGAGGACTCCGGGGCTTCGTGGTGGCTTTGTCAGCGCTGGACGACCACGGGAGCCGGAGTCCGGATCCCGTAGAAAAACTCGAAGAACGTCGCGCGCACGGTCCCAGTGTTGCACAGGAGCGGTGGCCGGTGCCAAGAGCGGGCTCAGCAGGTGGGACGTCCCGTACGGAGGTTCTTCTCGAACACATGGTCGGGCGGTGCCGATTTCGTCGGTGCCGCCCGGTACCGTGGATGAACGATGAGCGCCTTGTTCGACTTGCCCTCAAGTCCCCCCGTCTCCCGCGCGGGCCACCTGCTCGACGACCTGAACCCCGCGCAGCGCCGTGCCGTGGAGCACGCCGGCTCGCCCCTGCTCGTGGTGGCGGGCGCCGGCTCCGGCAAGACGCGCGTCCTCACCAGGCGGATCGCGTACCTGCTCGCGGAACGCGACGTGCACCCCGGCCAGATCATGGCCATCACGTTCACGAACAAGGCCGCCGCGGAGATGAAGGAGCGCGTCGCCGACATGGTGGGCGCGCGCGCCCGTTCGATGTGGGTGTCGACGTTCCACTCGATGTGCGTGCGGGTCATGCGCCGTGAGGCCAAGACGCTGGGCATGTCGTCCAACTTCTCGATCTACGACAGCGACGACACGCGCCGGCTCATCACGCTCGTCGCCCGTGATCTGGACCTGGACCCGAAGAAGTACGCGGCGCGCACGCTGGCCGTGCACGTCTCGAACCTCAAGAACGAGCTGATCGACCCGGAGACGGCGACCGCGCAGGCGACGAACGACCTGGAGCGCCGCGTCGCCGAGGTCTACACCGTCTACCAGCGGCGGCTGCGCGAGTCGAACTCGCTGGACTTCGACGACCTGATCATGAAGACGGTCGAGCTGCTGCAGACGTTCCCGGACGTGGCCGAGCACTACCGCCGCCGCTTCCGGCACGTGCTGGTGGACGAGTACCAGGACACCAACCACGCCCAGTACACGCTGGTCCGCGAGCTGGTCGGCAAGGCGGGCGGAGAGCTGCCCCCCGCGGAGCTGTGCGTGGTGGGCGACGCGGACCAGTCGATCTACGCGTTCCGCGGCGCCACGATCCGCAACATCGTGGAGTTCGAGCGCGACTACCCGGACGCCACCACGATCCTGCTGGAGCAGAACTACCGCTCCACGCAGAACATCCTGACGGCGGCGAACGCCGTCATCTCGCGCAACCCGAACCGCCGCGACAAGACGTTGTGGAGCGACCTCGGCGAGGGCGAGAAGATCGTCGGCTACGTCGCGGACAACGAGCACGACGAGGCCGCGTTCGTGGCCAACGAGATCGACCGGCTGGTCGACGGCGGCGAGGTCAACAACTCCGAGATCGCCGTCTTCTACCGCACGAACAACCAGTCGCGCGTGTTCGAGGAGATCTTCATCCGCCTCGGCCTGCCGTACCGGGTCGTCGGTGGTGTGCGCTTCTACGAGCGCCGCGAGGTCCGTGACGCGCTGGCCTACCTGCGGACCCTGGCCAACCCCGAGGACACGGTGTCGTTGCGCCGCATCCTCAACGTGCCGAAGCGCGGCATCGGCGACCGTGCCGAGGCCTGCGTCTCCGCCTACGCCGAACGCGAGCGCATCAGCTTCGCCGCGGCGTTGCGCGAGGCCGTCCACGACCGCGTGCCGATGCTGAACCCGCGCTCCCGCAACGCGATCGCCGGGTTCGTGGAGCTGATGGACTCGCTGGGGGAGATGGTCGCGCGCGAGGACGACGTGGCCGACATCCTGGAAGCGGTGCTGGAGCAGACCGGCTACCGCACCGAGCTGGAGGCCAGCGAGGACCCGCAGGACCACACCCGCGTCGAGAACCTCAACGAGCTCGTCACGGTGGCACGCGAGTTCACCGAGCTGGAGCTGCCCGAGGGCGCGGAGCCCGTTCCCTCGCTGCCGGCGTTCCTGGAGCGCGTGTCCCTGGTCGCCGACGCCGACTCGATCCCCGACGCCGAGTCCGACGGCGTGGTCACCCTCATGACCATCCACACCGCCAAGGGCCTCGAATACCCGGTCGTCTTCTCCACCGGCTGGGAGGACGGCGTCTTCCCGCACATGCGGGCCCTGGGCGACCCCGCCGAGCTGGCCGAGGAACGCCGCCTGGCCTACGTCGGCATCACCCGCGCCCAGCGCCGCCTGTACCTCTCCCGCGCCCTGGTCCGCTCGGCCTGGGGCCAGCCCTCGGCCAACCCGGCCTCGCGCTTCCTCGGCGAGATCCCCCAGGACCTCGTCGACTGGCGCCGCGTCGAACCCTCGCGCGCCGCCCCCACCGCCGCCACGACCTGGGGCCGTTCCGCCTCGGGCAGCATCGCCTCCCGCGGCCTGTCCCGCCCCGCCCCCGGCAAGGCGGGCTGGAAGGACGCCCCGGCGATGAAGCTGGAGGTGGGCGACCGCGTCACCCACGACAAGTACGGCCTCGGCCGCGTCGTGGCCGTCGACGGCGCCGGCCTGCGCGCCACCGCCACCATCGACTTCGGCGGCTCGGGCACCGTGCGCCTGATGCTCATCGGCAGCGTGCCGATGACGAAGCTCTGAACTCTGCCTCCAGCCCCGTCGACCGCCTCGGTCGACGGGGCTGTTCGCTGTCCTGACTCCGGCCACCGCCCCCAGGCCGTCACCCGTCCGTGTCTGCTCAACCCTCGCGAACCCGACCCTCGGCACGCGTCTGACCTGCGGCTTGATGCTCGCTTGACCAAATTCACAGCAATTCCGGGAATTCGCGCAACGACCCGCAACCCCGTGCGTCTATGTGGGTGTCGCAAGCAGCACAGCCATCGGGACGTTCGGGGCGATCCGGGGCAGCAGGAGCAGCTCGCGCACGAAGGGGAGCGAAGGGACGGCGGGGGCCTAACTTCGCGGCGAAGGTGCGGCCGGACCGAACGGGAGAGCGGTCCGGCCGTGCCGTTTCCGCAGTTCAGGTGCTGTGGATCCGAAATTGTCAGACCTGCTGAGCACAATCGACCGCATGAGGAACTCGACCCGGCGGGAGTGCTCGCGGTGGATCACGTACTTGCTCAGGTTCTACGCGAACGTGTGTTCGGCGATCTCACGAGGCTTGAGGCCGGCGCAAGCGGGAACCCAGGGTCGACGGCGATGCTCGTCGACGCCTGGCGCGTGCTGCTCGAGCTCCACGAGACGACGGAGAGCGGGGCCTGCCGGGCGTGCGGGCCGCGGTGGCGCAGGCGCATGTGCTCGGTCTGGCGGGTGGCGGTCGTCTACTTCGTGCGGCACGAGCGCGGCTACAGCGGCGCTTGAGGCTCCTGTGGCCCCTGGGGCGCGTGGAGTGACCCGTACCACCCCAGGAGCTGGCTCAAACGCGAAAAGCCGCGCAGAAAGCTACTGGGCCGTAGTTCAGCAGACGACGAACAACTCAGACCGTGACACCGCGGGCGTTGAGCCAGGTGAGCGGGTTGATCTTCTGGCCGCCCGGCTCCCAGACCTCGAAGTGGAGGTGCGGGCCGGTGGAGAAGCCGCGGTTGCCCATGTGGGCGATCATCTGGCCGGCCTTGACGCGCTGGCCCTCGCTGACGACGTAGTCGTTGACGTGGCCGTAGACGGTGATGGTGCCGTCGGCGTGCTGGACGCGGACCCAGAGGCCGAAGCCGGAGGCGGGGCCCGCCTCGAGGATCACGCCGTCCGCGGCGGCCAGGATCGGGGTGCCGATGGGGCCCGCGATGTCGATGCCGAGGTGCATGGTGCCCCAGCGGCCGCCGTAGCCGGAGGTGAACTCACCGGCGGCGGGGCGGACGAACTTGGGGCGCTTCTTCTCGGCCTCCGCGGCCTCGCGCTGCGTGGTGAGCTGCTGGCTGCGCAGGAGCTTGGCGGCCTCGGCGGAACCCTCGGACGTGGTCTTGGAGACCGCGAGGATCTGCGGCGCGGAGGCGGTGTCACCGCCCATGCCGTCGAAGGTGGCGGCGCCGCCCGCGTGGTTGGCGAGCTGGACGTCGTTGCTGTCGTCCGCGGCGGCCTGCAGGGTCTGACCTGCGCCTGCCGCGGCGAAAGCGCCTACCGCGACGGCGGCGACGACGATGCGTCCGCGAAGCGCCGACGGCGGCGGGGGGAGCCGGTGGGTGCCGGTGGTGCGCGTGGAGGCACGGTCGACTGCCTCGTCAAGCGCAGCACTGCGTTCATGGCCGCCGGGGGAGCGGTGGTGACTCAAAGCTTGCCCTTCCGCCTTCGGGGAGCCTGGTCGGGCGGACTGCCGGGCGGGGGATTCCCGGTGAGTCAGATTTCGGGGTTCTGACTCGGTGTCCTTCTGTGACCAGACCGTGACAACGGACCGGGGGACAGTAACGGCGCCGAGCGCCGGAGGGCAAACCCCAGTTCGTTACGTCGACCGAACGGGCGGCGACCTTGTGGTTTCAACTGTCAACTGTGACCTTCGGTCACGCCGGGCGCGCGACACGCCTCATTGCCAGCGGCGATGGGGTGAGTTGACTCGTCATCCATACGGGTGATGGCGGTAACAACGACATGAAGCGTTCTCGTGTCAACCGGGAGGGAAAGGTGACCTGAATCACGTATCTGGTGCTCTTCGACGAGCAACGAGGGGTGCTCCAGTCGGGCGTTGCGCTGCGGGACGATGACCTGGTCCATCTCCGACCAGACGACCACGAAGCGCGTGCGGCAGGGCCGGCAGGGCTCGGCGAGCTCGGTGAGCAGTTCCGAACCGGGCCGCAGCTGCTTGGTCAGCGGGGTCGGCAGTAAGTAGGCGGCGAGGGTGCCGTTGTGCGGGGTCCCGAGGGTCACGAGCGTGCGAACGCGTGAGTCGCCGTGCAGTCGTTGCACGTAATACCTGGCGATGAGCCCGCCGAGTGAATGGCCGACGACGTGCACCTGATCGGACCCGGTCTGCTCGCAGATCCGCTCGATGTGCGCGCCGAGCAGTGCGGCCGAACGCCGGACGTCGCCGGTCAGGGCGGTCAGCACGCTGTAGTTGATGGCGTGCACCACCCCGAAGCCCCGCCTCCGCAGCGCCCCCGACAGCACCGCGAAGGCGGAGCGGTTGTCCCCGATGCCGTGCACCAACACGATCGGGGTGCCCGCCGCGTCCATCGCCGAAACCACCAGGCCGCGCTGGCGGGGAGGCAGGCCGTCGGTGCGGTAGTGCCGGAAGTGGCCGTCCGGGCGCAGCTGCTCGGCGACGGCGCCCCACGGGTAGAGCACGGCGTGAGCGGTCAGCCAGGCGGCTTCCATCGCGGCGCCGCGCAGACCACCCGGTGTGGCCAGCGCGCGCAACGCGACCTTGGCCTCTTCGGCGATGTCGCGGGCGGTGTGCACACCCCAGCCGGCGTGGTCGAGAACGGCGTCGGTGAGACGCCCCATCCACGACCGGCCGTTGTCACCCATGTGAGCGACGGTAAGTGATGATCTCACCGGAACGGGGTACCCAGCGGTCGTTTTCCACAAGCGAACGAACTTCGTCTCAGCAGGCCTCGTTCACCTGCGTGAACAGGCGCGGCCGCTCGTCCGCTGAGCTGCACGGTCACGATCACCGCCCAGGGCGTCGCCGCAGCGGTGCGGTGGTGTCTTGCTAGGTTCGCCCGCGATGACTCGAACCGAGCTCGAGAACCAGACATCGGCGGTCACCCGGCTGCGCGTCGCGTGGGGCCTCGCCGCGGCGGGAGCCCTTCTCCTGACGGTGGGGCCGTTGCTCGGCGTCGTCGACGGCGCCGCACCGGCGTACACGTCGTGGCCGCTGCTGGCGGTGCTCGCACTGCTGCCTCCCGCGCTCGCGGGTGCGTTGTGGCTGCGCGGCCGTCCGTTCGTCGCGGCCGCGGTGCTGGCGGCGGTGGGCGCGTTCGCTCCCGGACGGCTGCTCGGCGACCTGCAGATCATCGGCCACACGATGACCGTGGGCCGCCCGGAGCTGTTCCGGCCGTCCGGACTCGTGGCGCCGCCGACCGGGACGGGACTCTGGCTGCTCGTGCTCGGCCACGTGCTGGTGCTCGCCGGCGGCGTGCTCGCGGCAGGACGCGCAGGCGTGCCCTCCGACGAGGAGGACACCCCGCGCCAGCTCGCGGTCTTCCTCCCGGTCGCCGCCCTGGCCGCGATCGCGCTGCTGGGCGAGCCGTTCAGCTCGACGGACGTGTACCTGCTGCCGCGCAGCCCGTGGGACCTGCCGGTGCTCGGCCTGATCGGCGGCCTGCTGCTGGCCGCGGCCGCTCCGCTGGTCGCCGCGCTCACCGGCAGCTCGCCGGACCCGGACACGCGCCGCGGCGGCATGCTCGGCGTGGCACTCGGCCTCGCCGCGGTGGCCGCACCCTCGCTGGCGGCGGGCCTGTTCGCGGACGCGCTCGGCGTCACCTGGGCCCCGGTCGTCGCACTGCTCGCGGCGGCGGTGCTGGTGGCGCTGTCGTTCCGCAGCGCGCGCACGGACGAGAAGGACCAGGCGGCGGAAGAGATCGTCCTGCCCGCCCTGCACCGCCTGCACGCGGCAACGGGCGTGTTCGCCGTCCTGGCCGCCGCGGCCGCCGTCGTGGGCGCCATCGCTCCACAGGTCGTGGTCGACGGCGAGGAGCCGGTCTTCTACGCGGCCCGGCTGCTGTGGCCAACCGGCCTGGCACTCGCCGTGCTGGGACTGCTGATGTTCGTGCGCACCGCCGCAGGCACGGCACGCCCCGCGCTGGTCTACGCGGTCTACGCGACGCTCGTCGCCTCGGTCTTCAGCGTGCAGACGGTGAGCCTGGCCAGCCAGTCCGGCCTGGCCGAACCCGCGCCCGGCTTCTGGGTGATGTCCGCGGTCTACCCGCTCGGCCTGGTGGCGCTGGTCTGCGCGGCCGTAGCGGGCGGCGCCGAACGCGAGAACGCCGACCAGCGCAAACCCGGCCACGTACCGCTCGCCGAACTGGGCGCGACCCTGCTGGCCGGCCTGTTCGCCATCGGCGCCTTCGCACTGCCGACGATGAAGGCCACCGGCTACACCCCACCCGACCTGGTCGGCAACTACGACCCGATCGTCTCGACCACCCTCGTCGCCGCCCTGCTCCTCCTGCTCGCCGCCCTGTTCCTCGCACTGCGCTCCCGCCCCCAACGCGGCGCGCCACTGCTGGCCGGCGCAGCCCTGCTCGTCGGCGTCCGCGCCCTGGAACTGCCCCTGACCGGCGCCCGCGTCGAGGGCACGACCGCAGCGCCCGGCACGTGGCTGGCCCTCGCCTCCGTGGTCGCACTCCTGGTGGCGGCAGGTTCGATGGCGGCCCGCGCAAGCCGCTGACCAGCCCTTCGACACCGCCTGACCCCGGCACGGCCCCAGCTCGGCGCGTCTCGGGGACGGGACAACTCGGCATAGGCCCAGGACAGCTCAACTTGGGCACGCCCCGGCTTGGGCGCGCCCCGGCACCACTCAGGTTCGGCGCCGCTCGGGACAGGTCGACACGGCTTGGGCACGAAGGCCGGCACGACTCCGCTCAGCTCGACTGACTCGGCTCTTGGGACGGGTCGCCCTCTGTGGTGGTCGTCCTGCCCGCGCTGCTCTGCCCGCGCTGCTCTGCCCGCGCTGCTCTGCCCGCGCTGCTCTGCCCGCGCTGCTCTGCCCGCGCTGCTCTGCCCGCGCTGCTC
>NZ_LGDY01000123.1 GCF_001279525.1 Nocardia sp. NRRL S-836
CCGACGAACCCCTCCCGCCAGAACCCGACGACGAAGAGGCCATGCTCGCCGAGGCCGCCCGCCCCGCCGACCCCAACGCCACCCCCGTCGTCGCCCTGGACCCCGAGGCCAAGATGTTCCAACTCCTCGCCGACGAACTGGGCGCCCGCCCGCTGAAGAAGGCCTAGCCGCCCCCCGATCGGGTGAACGTTGTCCGTACCCCCGCACCCCGGCGTCTGTTGAGTGTCCGGACCCCACGGTCACCAGCGCCCGCAGACAAGGAACGCGCGGAGGGAGCGCCCATCGTCACTTCGACAACCCCAGCCGTCCCGACGGCTGAGTCAGCCCGGCAGCCAAGCCGGTCCGACGGACAGCCGTTCGGACGCCCAAGCGGTCCCGACGGGCAGCCGTTCGGACGGCCAAGCGGTCCCGACGAACAGCCGTTCGGTCGGCCAAGCGGTCCCGACGGACAAGCCGGCACCACGGGCAGCCAGAACCACAGCCAAGTCACCCCCGACGGCACCGGTTCTCGGCACCCGGCGAGGCACCGGCTCCGCTTCGCCTGGGACTTCGAGTAGCTGCTCTGGCCTGGGTGGTGCGCGGTCGTGGCAGGGTGGTCGGATCCGCGCCGCGCAGCCGACACCTAGCTTCCGCGCCGCGCCGTCCCCCGCCACGCCGCCCAGCCTCGCTTTCGCGCCGTGCCGCCCAGCCGCCCCGCGCCCCGCAGTCGCCGTCGACGCCGCGCAGCCGCTACCTCCGCCGCGCAGCCGCCACCTCCGCGGCGCCACCACAGGGCCGCCACCGAGCCGCCGCCACCCCACCCCGCCCGCCCTAAGCGAGCGCGTCCGTCGACCGGCCCCGCCCGCACTCGGCCGAGGCGCAATCGAAAACGCCCTCAAAACGCAGCAACCCCCGCACCACGAGCAAACCCGTGTCCGGACACGGGCCGCACCCGCGCCCGGACAGGGCCCGCACCCGCGTCCGGACACGGGCCGCACCCGCGTCCGGACACAGCCCACACCCGCGCGTCGCAGCGATTCAGCCGTTGACCACGACCACCTCGTACTGGTCGGCCGTGGGCGGGAAGCCGGTGTCGAACTTGGCGTTCACGACCGCCAGCCGGCCGCCGAACCTCGCCACGGTGCTGGGGGACTGGAAGGTCGGGCTGGTGATGACCTTCTCCGTCGTGCCCGCCGTGGCGTCGTGGTCGAGGCGGATGCGGCTGACCTGGTTGTTGTGCACGACCCACATCGTGTGGCCGGCGCGGACGATGCCGTCGGCGCCGGGGACGCTGACGTTGCGGATCGTCTCGCTCGTGCCGGTGCGGGGGTCGACCTTGTTGAGCTCGCCGCGGCTGGTGTTCGCCACGATCAGCGACCGGGAGTCGGGTGAGGTGGTGATGCCGTTGTTGTTGATCGAGCCGGTGGCGTCGCCGGCCGGGCCGGTCAGCGGCAGGGTGCGGAACTGGCCGAGTTCTCCGGTGCGGCTGATCGGCACGAAGTAGAGCTGTGGTTGGCGGAAGTCGGTGAACCAGGCGCCGTCGGCGGTCAGCGTGACGTCGTTGATCATGCCGACGTCGGCGGTGGTGAGCTGGTACACCGCGACGGTCTTGGCGGTGCGCAGGTCGTAGACGTAGGCCTGGCCGGTGAAACCGCCTGCCACGAACAGCAGGTCGTGGTGGAGGTCTGCGGTCATGCCGACCGCTGTCCGGCCGGTCGGGGCGTCGATGAACAACGACGCCGTGCCGCGTCTGACGTCGCCGCGGTAGATGTCGCCGGCGAAGAGGTCTCCCGCGTAGAAGGTGGTTCCCCTGCCTTCGGTGATGCCCTCGGCCGACTTCGCGCCGGGCAGCACGATGACCTTCTCGGCCACATCCGCCACGGCGGGTGTGGCCAGGCCGAGGATCAGCATCAACGTCAGCACCAGCGACCGCATCAGACCGGCTCCTGTTCGTCGCAGAATCCCGCTGACCACCCAACCGCACTCACCGGCCGAAGGCGAGAAAACCAAAAGGTCGCAAACGATCCGGAGTGGACGCGACCCCGCGCCTCAAGCGCACCACCGAAGCCCACCGCGCTCCCCGCTCCTGACTTCGCCGTACGCTGGGACCCACCCTCCAAAGCCCCTTCCGAGAGGACCAGCAGGTGCAACCCGGTTTCGACATGCAGGCACTGCTCCAGCAGGCCCAGAACATGCAGCAGCAGATGGCCACCGCCCAGCAGGAACTGGCCGAAACCGAGGTGGCCGGCTCCGCGGGCAACGGTCTCGTCACCGCGACGGTCACCGGTGGCGGTGAGCTCCTCAACCTCGTCATCGACCCGAAGATCGTCGATCCCGAGGACGTGGAGACGTTGCAGGACCTCGTGATCGCCGCCATCAGGGACGCGAACACGAAAGCTCAGCAGATGGTGGAACAGAAGCTCGGCCCGCTCGCCCAGGGCGGCCTCGGCGGATTGCTCGGGTAAGACGCGATGTACGAGGGGCCGGTACAGGACCTCATCGACGAGCTTGGCCGGCTCCCCGGCGTCGGGCCGAAGAGTGCGCAGCGCATCGCTTTCCACCTGCTGGCAACGGAACCCGCTGACATCGAGCGGCTTCAGCAAGCGTTGCAGAAGGTCAAGGAAGGCGTGGTGTTCTGCGACGTCTGCGGCAACGTCAGCGCGGAGACCACGTGCCGCATCTGCCGCGACCCCAAGCGGGACCTGAGCCTGGTGTGCGTGGTCGAGGAACCCAAGGACGTGCTCGCGGTCGAGCGGACCAGGGAGTTCAGGGGCCGCTACCACGTGCTGGGCGGCGCGCTCGACCCGTTGAGCGGCGTCGGGCCCGACCAGTTGCGGATCCGGCAGCTGCTCACGCGGATCGGCACGCCGGTCGACGGGGTCGACATCTCCGAGGTGATCATCGCCACCGACCCGAACACCGAGGGCGAGGCGACGGCGACCTACCTGGTGCGGATGCTGCGGGACTTCCCGGGGCTCACGGTCACCAGGCTGGCGAGCGGGTTGCCGATGGGTGGCGACCTGGAGTTCGCGGACGAGCTGACGCTGGGCCGTGCGCTGTCCGGCCGCCGGAGCATGTGAACTGGGCGCCGGAGAACCTGACGAACCATCCACCGCGGTTGGGCCGCACCCGGCTGATCGCGGTGGATGGTCCTTCCGGTGCCGGCAAGTCGACCTTCGCCGAGCAGCTCGCCGCTGACCTCGGCGCCCAGCTGATCAGGACCGACCACTTCGCCACGTGGGACGACCCCGCGACGAGGTGGTGGCCGCGGCTCACGGCGGCGCTCGACGACGTCGCACGGGGAAACCCCGGCCGCTACCGGAAGACCGACTGGTCCCAGGGGTTCGCGCGTCCCGAGCAGGGCGAGTGGGTCGAGGTCGGGCCACGACCGGTGCTCGTCCTGGAGGGCTTCTCCTCGGCCAGGCGGGCGAACCACCGCGCCAGCGTGCGGATCTTCGTCGACCACGGTGACGAAGCCGCGCGGCTCGAACGCGCGGTGAGACGAGACGGCGAAAAGCACCGCGAGCACTTCCGGCGCTGGCAGGACTTCGAACGCGGCTGGTTCGCCGTCGACGACACGAGGGCCAGAGCCGACTACGTCGTCACGGCGAGCTGACCGCGCACGACGTCGGCCTCCGGTGAGCCGATCGCGTTGAACACCTCGAGCGCCGACTCCCAGTGCTCCCGTGCCGCCGCGAGTGATCCCTGCGCCGATGCCGCGTCGCCGGCCAGCCCCAGCGCCCGCGCGAGCACCCAGCGGTGCCCGGACGCCTCGCCGACCGCGGCCGCGCGTGACGCGCACTCCAGTGCCTGGGCGGCGTCGCCGGTGTCGAGGTGGATGCGGCCCAGCACGAGCAGCACCTCCAGCTCCGCGGTGCGGAACTGCGACCGGCCCGCCTCCACCAGCGCCGACATCGCCTGCGTCAGCGCCTCGTCGTACCGCCCGACGCCGCGGTAGGCGGCGGCCAGGCCGCGGCGGGCCAGGATCGTGCCCCACGAGTACCCGGTCTCGGTCGCACTGGCCAGCGCCGCCGAGAACTGCGTCAGCGCCTCCTCGTAGCACCCGGCACCTTCGAGCGCGCGGCCCAGCAGGTTCGTGGCGTCACACGAGCTCTTGACGTTCTCCAGGTCCGAGGCGATCTGAATGGCCGCACGGGCGTGCGTGGCGGCTTCGTCGTAGCGGCCGCGCATCAGCAGGGTGATCGCCATGCCCTCGTGCAACGTGTGCCCGAACGTGCGTGCCGCGGAACGCTCGTAAAGCTCACCGGCGCGCACGAAGTAGTCGGCGCCGAGGTCAGCCTGGCCGCGCATCGCGTGCACCTCGCCCAACGCGCGCATGACGTGCGCCTGCGTGATCCACGAGTCGAGCCGCGTGCCGGCTTCCAAGGCTTCCTCGAAGTTCGCCGCGGCCCGGTCGAGCTGCCCGAGCTGCATGTAGATGCCGCCGAGGTTGAACAGCGCGGTCGCCTGCAGCTGATCGGCCTGCACCCGGCGGGTGATCACCAACGCGCGTTCGAGGTGGTCGGCGGCGTGTTCGAGCTCGCCGAGGTCGATGTAGACGCCGCCCGCGTTCGACAGCACGGCCGCCTCGGCCTGGGGGAGCGAGATCCGCGGCACCAGCGCGATGGCCTGCTGGTAGTAGCCGAGCGCGTTGCGCAGCCGCCCGGTCACCCAGTACAGGGTGCCCAGCGACGACAGCATCGCGAGCTGGCCGAGCTCGTCGCGGGGAGCGCGGGCACCGAGCAGGCCCGCCTTCGCCGTCTCCCGCCACTCCGCGGCCAGGCCCTGCGTGTGGAAGTAGCCGCGCAGCGCGTCCGCCAGCAGCCACGGCGAGTTCTCCGGGTCGCGTTCGACGGCGTGCGCCACCAGCGCCACCAGGTTCGAGCGTTCCACGTCGAGCCAGCTCAGCGCCTCGGTCGAGGTGCTGAACGTCCGCGGCACCACCCCTTCCAGCGGCGCGGGGCGGGGGAACCGGAACAGCGTCGACTTCAGCGCGGCCGTGGCGTTGTCCACCGACCGCACCGCCCAGTCCACCAGCCGCCGCAGCGCCAGCCGCGAGTCCGCCCTGCCCTCCTCGAACGCCAGCCGCTCGGCCGCGTAGTCGCGCAGCAGGTCGTGGAACTGGTATCGCGACGGCGCGTGGTTCGCGATCAGGTTGGCCGTGGCCAGGCGGTCCAGCCGCCGCCGGGCGTCCTGCGTGGTCAGCCCCGACAGCGCCGCCGCCATCTCCGGCGTGAAGTCCGTGCCCGGCACCAGCGACAACAGGCGGAACATCTGCGCCAGCTCGGGCTTCAGCGCGGTGTAGGACAGGTCGAACGCCGCGTGCACCGCGACCCGTTCGTCACCTTCGACCGCGAGCGCCGCGAGCCGGTTGCCCGCGCGCAGCTCCTCCACGTAGTCCGCGATGGACAGCTCCGGGCGTGACACCAGGTTCGCCGCCGCGATGCGCAACGCCAGCGGCAGGTGCGCGCACAACGCCGCCAGCTCCGCGGCCGCGTCCTCCTGCGCCGCCACCTCGGCGGCACCCACGATGCCCGCGAGCAACGCCCTGGTCTCCGGCCAGTCGAGCACGTCGAGCCGCACGTTCGACGCCGCGTGCGACACGGCCAGCCCGCGCAGGGTGTCCCGCGAGGTCACCAGCACCGCGCACCCCGGCGAGCCCGGCAGCAGCGGCCGGATCTGCTCGGCCGACGACGCGTTGTCGAGCAGCAGCAGCACCCGCTGCCCGGTCAGCGTCGACCGGAACATCGCCTCCTGCTCGTCCTGGTCCAGCGGCACCTGGTCGGGTTCGGTGCCCAGCGCCCGCAGGAACCGCGGCAGCACGTCCACCGCGCTCAACGGGGGACCGGGGGCGTACCCGCGCAGGTTCACGTACAGCTGCCCGTCGGGGAAGTCCGCGCGCATCCGGTGCGCCGCGTGCACGGCCAGCGCCGTCTTGCCCACGCCCGGCGGCCCGGCCAGCGTGACGACCGGTACGCCCTGGGCCGTCCGGAGCAACGCGATGATCAGCGACACGGCCTCGTCGCGGCCCACGAAGTCCGGGATGTCCGCGGGCAGCTGTGAGGGCACCACCCGTTCGGGCTTCGCGGCCACCACGGCGGCACCGGACGCCGCCGGCGCCACCGCGTCGATCGAGCCGGACAGCACCTGGCCGTGCACGCGCCGCAGCTCGTCGCCGGGATCGATGCCCAGCTCCTCGCCCAGCAGCCGGGACACCCGCTGGTAGGCGGCGAGCGCCTCGCTCTGCCGGCCGGAGCGGTACAGCGCCACCATCAGCTGCGCCCAGAACCGCTCGCGCAACGGGTGGTCGTTCGTCAGCCGGGACAGCTCCGCGACCAGCTCGCCATGCCTGCCGAGCTCCAGGTCGACCTCGACGCGGCGTTCCAGCACGTGCAGGCGCCGCTCGTTGAGCCGCGGCACCTCGTCGCGGTGCAGGATCTCCGACGGCACGTCGACCAGCGCCGGTCCCCGCCAGAGCCCGAGCGCCGCGGCGAACGCGGCCGAGGCGGCCTGCAGGTTGCCCGCCGCCCGCTCCTGCTCGCCCTGCTCGATCAACGGCTCGAAGCGCATCAGGTCGATGGTCTTCTCGTCGACGTCGATCAGATATCCGTCCGGCACGGTCCGGATGGGCACCGACGGGCCGAGCAGCTGTCTCAGTCTCATCACATATGTCTGGAGGGTCGCACGCGCCCGTGCCGGCGGGTCGTCACCCCACACGTTCCCGGCCAGTTCGTCGACCGACACCGACGTGCCCGCGCGCAACAGCAGCGACACCAGCAACGCACGCTGCCTACCTGCTCGGACCAGCAGTGGTTCGGAGTCGAGGAGCACCTGCAGAGGGCCGAGGACGCGGAACTCGACCTGCCTGCTCATGCGACCTCCTCCGCGTGTCGTTGTCGTTTCTACAGCCTAGGAGAGCGTTCGACGCATCCGACGTGCTCACGTTGGGTCAGCGCGCGTGCGCCGGACGTATCAGAATGCCTGGTCTAGTGGCCGGATCGTGACCTGAGCTACCTCGGGAGGGGTATGAACAACGGTTATGGTCGGCGACCACACCGTGAGATGTGCGGATTGTCCAAGGGGTGTTTGATGGTCCACTCAGTAACGGCTCGCCGCCGTTGGGTTGCCGCGATCGGCTTCCTCAGCGTCAGCGCGCTGGCCCTGTCAGGTTGCGCGCAATCGCAGCGCGACTCCGGCGGTGGCGGCCAGCAGGGCGGCACGCTGACCTTCGGTGCCGCAGGCGCGCCGAAGCTCTTCGACCCGTTCTACGCGACGGACGGCGAGACCTTCCGGGTCTCCCGCCAGATGTTCGAGGGTCTGGTCGGCTTCAAGCCGGGTACCGCCGAGGTCGAGCCCGCGCTGGCGACCAAGTACGAGCCCTCCGCGGACGGCAAGACGTGGACGTTCACCCTCAAGGAGGGCGTGAAGTTCCACGACGGCACCGCGTTCAACGCCGAGGCCGTCTGCTTCAACTTCGAGCGCTGGTACAACCAGAAGGGTGCCGGTCAGAGCGACGCGGTCTCCCAGTACTGGCTGGACAACTTCGGCGGGTTCAAGGACACGCCGGACAAGCCCTCGCTGTACAAGTCCTGCACGGCCAAGGACGCCAAGACCGCGGTCATCGAGCTGAACGAGGTCACCTCGCAGTTCCCGTCGGTCCTCGGCTTCACGTCGTTCTCGATCTCCAGCCCCGACGCGCTGAAGAAGTACGACGCGGACAACGTCCAGGCCGCCGGTGACGCGTTCACCTACCCGGCTTACGCGAACGAGCACCCGACCGGCACGGGCCCGTTCAAGTTCGGCAAGTACGACAAGGCCAACAACACCGTCGAGCTCGTCCGCAACGACGACTACCACGGCACGAAGGCCAAGCTGGACAAGATCGTCTTCAAGATCATCCCGGACGAGACCGCCCGCAAGCAGGCGCTCAAGGCCGGCGACATCGACGGGTACGACCTGCCGAACGCCGCCGACTGGGCCGGCCTGAAGTCCGACGGCTTCAACGTCGCGATCCGCCCGGCGTTCAACGTCTTCTACCTGGGCATCAACCAGAAGAACAACCCGAAGCTCGCCGACCTCAAGGTCCGCCAGGCCCTGATGTACGCGATCAACCGCGAGCAGCTGGTCAAGTCGCAGCTGCCCGAGGGCGCGAAGGTTGCCACGCAGTTCATGCCCGACACCGTGAACGGCTACAACAAGTCGATCACCGAGGTCAAGTACGACCCCGAGAAGGCGAAGTCGCTGCTGGCCGAGGCCGGCGCCACCGACCTGACCCTGAAGGCGTACTGGCCGTCCGAGGTCACGCGTCCGTACATGCCGTCCCCGAAGGACCTGTGGGGCGCCATCGCCGGTGACCTGCAGAAGGCCGGCATCAAGCTGGACGTCGTCACCAAGCCGTGGAACGGCGGCTACCTGACCGACGTCGACAACAGCATCCCGGACGTGTTCCTGCTGGGCTGGACCGGTGACAACGGCACGGCGCACAACTGGGTCGGCACCTTCTTCGGCCGCACCGACAACCGCTTCAACACCGGTGTGTCGCCGTGGGGCGCGTCGCTCGCGAGCGACCTGGCCAAGGCCAACTCGGAGCCGAACGAGGCCAACCGCACCAAGCTGTACGAAGAGATCAACAAGAAGATCATGGAGCAGTACCTGCCCGCGATCCCGATCTCGCACTCCCCGCCCGCTCTGGTGTTGAAGTCGGACATCAAGGGTGTCGTTCCCAGCCCGTTGACCGACGAGAGGTTCGGCACGGCCTCCAAGGGCTGACCGGACCCGCTCCCACCACAAGAGAACAACGGGGTAGCTCACAGTGCTCCGCTACACCATTCGACGGCTGGTCCAGCTGGTCGGCGTGGTGCTGGTGCTCTCGCTGCTGCTCTTCGCGTGGTTGCGCGTGCTCCCAGGAGGGCCGGTCTCGGCCCTCCTGGGAGACCGCTCCACGCCGGAGAAGGCGGCGGAGCTCACCAAGCAGCTCGGCCTCGACCAACCGATCATCGTCCAGTACTTCAAGTTCCTCGGTCGCGCGGCGACCGGGGACTTCGGCGTCTCCACCGGTGTCCAGCCGGGTGACTCGGCGCTCGACATCTTCCTCCAGCGGTTCCCCGCGACGCTCGAGCTGAGCTTCTTCGCGATCGTCATCGCGATCGCGGTCGGCGTCCCGCTCGGTTACCTCGCCGCGAAGCGCCGCGGTGGCTGGTTCGACAACCTCAGCGTCGTCGGCTCGCTCATCGGTGTCGCGGTTCCGGTGTTCTTCCTGGCCTACGTGCTCAAGGGCGTGGCGTCGTCCTCGCTCGGCCTGCCGTCCAGCGGCCGGCAGGACGCCATCGACGCCACCCGCGTGACCGGGTTCTTCACCCTCGACGGCGTTCTGACCGGCGAGTGGGACGCGACGTTCAACGCGCTGGAGCACTTGATCCTGCCCGCGATCGCGCTGGCCACGATCCCGTTCGCGGTGATCTTCCGGATCACCCGCGCGGCCGTCCTCGACGTGCTCGACGAGGACTTCGTGCGCACGGCCGAGTCCAAGGGCCTCACCGCACCGGTGATCCGCCGCCGGCACGTGCTGCGCAACGCGATGCTGCCGGTCGTCACGACGATCGGCCTGCAGACCGGTGCGCTGCTCTCCGGCGCGGTGCTCACCGAGAAGGTGTTCTCGTTCCCCGGTGTCGGCGAGGCGCTCGCCATCGGGTTCGAGCGGCGCGACTACCCGGTGCTGCTGCTGTTGATCATCATGGCCACGAGCGTCTACGTCGTGGTCAACCTGCTGGTCGACCTCTCGTACGCGCTCATCGACCCGCGCATCAGGACGAGGTGAGCGCAGTGGCTCTTGGAGTGACCAAGAAGGAAAAGATCGACGGTCTCGCCGAGTCCGCGGGCACCTCGCTCGCGGCCAGCGCGTGGAAGCGGCTCAAGCGCAGCCCGGTGTTCCTCATCGGCGCGGTGATCATCGGCATCTTCATCGCGATCTCGCTGCTCTCGCCGTGGCTCGCGCCGCACAACCCGGCCGACCCGATGCTGATCGACCAGGTCGTCAAGGCGCGCAACGAGATCCCGCTCGCGCAGCCGGGTCACCCGCTCGGCGGTGACCTGCAGGGCCGCGACTTCCTGTCGCGCCTGCTGGTCGGCTCGCAGCAGACGTTGATCGTCGGCATCGGCGCGACGATCATCGGCCTGTCCGGCGGCCTGATCCTGGGCACGCTCGCGGGCGCCCTCGGCGGCTGGGTCGACTCGCTCGTCATGCGCGTCGTCGACGTCATGCTCTCGCTGCCGTCGCTGCTGCTCGCGTTCTCGATCGCGGCGATGTTCGCGCGGCCCAGCCAGTTCACCGTGATCCTGGCGGTCGCGATCGTGCAGATCCCGGTGTTCGCCCGGCTGCTGCGCGGCTCGATGCTGGCGCAACGGCACAGCGACCACGTGCTCGCGGCCACGGCGCTGGGCGTGAAGAAGGGCGCGATCGTGTTCCGGCACATGCTGCCGAACTCGCTCGGCCCGGTGATCGTCCAGTCCACGCTCGTGCTGGCCACCGCGATCATCGAGGCGGCGGCGCTGTCGTTCCTCGGTCTCGGCAACCCGGACGACCGGGTGCCGGAGTGGGGTCAGATGCTCGGCGACGTGCAGAAGGTGTTCGACACCCACCCGCACCTCGCCGCGTGGCCCGCGGTCTGCATCATCATCGTGGCGCTCGGCTTCACCCTCATGGGCGAGACCCTGCGCGAAGCCCTCGACCCGAAGAACAGGCGGTGAGTCGTCGTGGCACTGCTCGAAGTTCGTGACCTCTCCGTCGTGTTCCAGCGCAAGGGCGAACAGCCGTTCGCCGCGGTCGACGGCGTCAGCTTCGACGTCGAGCCCGGCCAGACGGTCGGACTCGTCGGTGAGTCGGGCTGCGGCAAGTCGGTGACCTCGCTCGCGATCATGGGGCTGCTGCCCAAGCGCGGCGCCAAGATCACCGGCACGGTCCGGTACGACGGCACCGACCTGCTCAAGCTCTCCGACCGGGAGATGCGCGACCGCCGCGGCCGCGACCTCGGCATGGTCTTCCAGGACCCGCTGTCGTCGCTCAACCCCGTCGTCCCGATCGGCCTGCAGGTCACCGAGGTGCTCGAACGGCACCGCGGCATGCCCCGCAGGGAAGCCATGATCGAGGCGAAGAACCTGCTGGACAAGGTCGGCATCCCCGACCCGAACCGGCGGCTCAAGGAGTACCCGCACCAGCTCTCCGGCGGCATGCGGCAGCGCGCGCTCATCGCGATCGCGCTGGCCTGCCGGCCGAAGCTGCTGATCGCGGACGAGCCGACGACGGCGCTGGACGTGACCATCCAGGCCCAGATCCTGTCGCTGATGAAGGAACTGGTGCAGGACCTCGGCACTGCGCTCGTGATGATCACCCACGACCTGGGTGTCGTCGCCGGCCTGTGCGACGAGGTCAACGTGCTCTACGGCGGCAAGGTGGTCGAGAAGGCCATGCGGCACAAGCTCTTCGCCGAGCCGCGCCACCCGTACACGCACGGCCTGCTGGCGTCGATCCCGCGCCTGGACGCGGCCCGCGGCGAGAAGCTGACGCCGATCAGGGGCTCGGTCGCCGACAACATCCCGTGGACGCAGGGCTGTGCCTTCGCGCCGCGCTGCCCGAACGCGCTGGAGGTGTGCACGCGGGTCACCCCGGCCGAGGAGGACCAGCTGGGTCGCCTGCTCCGCTGCCACAACCCGGTGGTCCCGGGAACCCCGGCCGCCGAGGAGGTGTCGGTATGAGCGAGACCCTGGTGTCCGTGCAGGACATGAAGGTGCACTTCCCGATCAAGCGTGGCGTCGTCTTCGACCGCACGGTCGGGTACGTCTACGCGGTCGACGGCGTGGACCTGGAGATCAAGCGCGGCGAGACCTACGGCCTGGTCGGCGAGTCCGGCTGCGGCAAGTCCACCCTCGGGCGGGCGATGCTGCGGCTCAACGAGCCGACCGCGGGCAAGATGGTGTTCGACGGGCAGGACTTCTCGGCGCTGAAGGGCGAGGAGCTGCGCAAGATGCGGCGCCGGATCCAGATGGTGTTCCAGGACCCGCTGTCCTCGCTCGACCCGCGCCAGTCCGTGGAGTCGATCCTGGTCGAGGGCCTGCGGGCGCACGACCTGGACAAGGGCCGGGAGTCCACGTCCAAGCGGCTGCGCGACCTGCTCACCGCGGTCGGCCTGCCGACCACGGCCCTGCGCAAGTACCCGCACGAGTTCTCCGGCGGTCAGCGGCAGCGCATCGGCATCGCGCGGGCCCTGGCGCTGGAGCCGGACCTGATCGTCGCCGACGAGCCGGTGTCCGCGCTGGACGTGTCGGTGCAGGCGCAGGTCGTGAACCTCCTGGAGGAGCTCCAGGAGCAGTTCGGCCTGACCTACCTGGTCATCGCGCACGACCTCGCGGTCGTGAAGCACATCTCCGACCGGGTCGGCGTGATGTACCTGGGCGGGCTGGTCGAGGAGGCCACCTCCGAGGACCTCTACGCCGAGCCGCTGCACCCGTACACGCGGGCGCTGCTGTCGGCGATCCCGGTGCCCGACCCCGTGGTCGAGGACCGGCGCGAGCGGATCCTGCTCGCCGGCGACCTCCCGTCGCCCGCGAACCCGCCCACCGGCTGCCGGTTCCACACCCGGTGCCCGTGGCGGCAGCAGACCCGCTGCGACACCGAACGCCCGGTGCTGCGCGAGCTCAAGCCCGGCCACAAGGTCGCGTGCCACTGGGCCGAGCAGATCCGCTCCGGCGAGATCCAGCCGCACGAGGTCAAGCCGGTGCTGGTGGAGGAGGACGACACCATCTCCCCGGACGTCCCCCTCGTCGGCCCGGCCTCGGTCACCGAGGCGCTCAACCCGTAGTCCCCTTTCGGCCCACGCGGGGGCCCCACGTTCCCTTCACGGGGTACGCGGGGCCCCCGCGTGCCGTTTGCGTTCGAGGCGAGCGCGGGCGGGCTTCGAGGGGCGTCCGGTGTCGTGGGGCGATGGACAGTCGTGGGGCGATCCTGCTGAGGGCGGCGGAGATCGCGTCCGTCGAGGGGCTCGAAGGGGTCACGATCGGGCGGCTCGCGGTCGAGCTCGGCATGAGCAAGAGCGGGGTGTTCTCGCACTTCGGTGCGAAGGAGGAGCTGCAGCTGGCGACCGTGCACGCCGCCGCGGAGATCTTCGCGCGCGAGGTCGTGGCCGCGGGCGGGTCGGTGCTGGACGTGTGCGACCGGTGGCTCGACTACTCGAAGCGGCGGGTCTTCCCCGGCGGCTGCTTCTTCGTGGTGACCCGCTCGGAGTTCGCGGCCCGTCCCGGCCGCGTGCGCGACGCGTTGATGCTGTTCACCCTGCGCTGGTCGGCACTGCTGGAACGGCTGTGCGGCGACGCGCAGCTGGCGTTCGAGGTGGACGCCCTGCTGGCGGCCGCGGACCGGTACGCGGTCCTCTACGACGACGCTTCGGCGTACGAGAGGGTGCGGTTGGCGTTGCGCGCACGCCACACCATGCCGATGGGCACGGAGATGAGCATCGCCACGCCGAGGGACAGCAGCATCGCGAGCCACGCCTCGTCGATGATCTGACCGCCGATGTAGCCCACGGTGGCGGGGTAGAGGCTCCACACCACGGACCCGACGGCCGCGACCGGCAGGAAACGCCGCAGCGGCCACTTCAGGGCACCCGCGAGCATCGCGCCCACGATGCCGCCCGCCGGCAGGAACCGGGCCACGACGAGGATCGTCTCGCCCCTGGTCGCCAGCTGGTCGGCCGTCCACACCACCATCGAGCGGGCCTTGGCGTTCTTGTTCACCTTGTCGAGCGCCTTCATGCCCATCCGGCGGCCCGCGGTAAAGTTGATCATGTCGCTGGTCAGGCAGCCCGCCGCGGCCACGGCGATCACCAGGTAGAGCGGAACCTCACCGGACGCGGCCAGGACACCGGCGCCGATGAGCACGGCCTCCGTCGGTGCCAGCGGCACGACGGCGACCAGGAACAGCACGACGAGACTGGCGGCTGCGGTGCTCATGATCTGTGAACGTACGTGACCGACGTGAACAATCCCGACCTGGGTGTTTCTTCAGCCCGCCCACAGCTCCGAAGTCGATCTGCGGCCGGTGCGCCTGCCTTCGCTCGGCGGTGTCCCCGTGCCGCCGGTCGGCCCACCCGTTGTCCGGAAGGGCAATGACCGCGAGTCATGCGCCGGGAGATCCCGGTACGGGTTCCGGGCCTTCTCAGCGGCACCACCGACGTGGACGCCGTGAGGTCGTTGCCTGATCCCGTCAGCCGGGTCCCGTCGGCCAGTCAGTGCATGACAAGCGATGACAGCCCGATTTCCTTGATCGGGTGCCGATCTGTCACGCGGTCAAGCGGCGGTGCTGCCGTTGACCCGTGTCTTTGCCCACAGCTAACCTCCGGCCTTAATAGGAAAGCTTGTTTACCAATCCTTCGCCGCCACCCGTGCCAGGAGGACGAAGTGATCAGAAAGCACACCAGAACAGGTGTCGCCGTCGTGGTGTTGGCGCTGGTGATACCGCCTCTGGCGGCGTCAGGCCCGGCGCAGGCGGCCGACTCCCTGCTCTCCGCCAACAAGTCCACCACCGCCTCCTCCGTCGAGGCCGAGACCTTCGGCAGCGCCAACGCCGTGGACGGGGACCCGGCCACCCGCTGGGCGAGCCTCGAAGGCGTCGACCCGCAGTGGGTCGCCGTCGACCTCGGTGGCAACGCCACCATCTCCAAGGTCAAGCTCACCTGGGAGGCCGCGTACGCCTCCGAGTACAAGATCCAGACGTCCGCCGACGGCTCGTCGTGGAGCACCAAGAAGACCCTGACCGGGCAGAACGGTGGCGTCGACGAGACGAGCATCGCGACCTCGGGCCGTTACGTGCGGATCTACGGCACGAAGCGCGGCACCTCGTACGGCTACTCGCTGTTCGAGTTCGAGGTCTACGGCAGCATCGCGAACGGCGACACCACGGCACCGACCGCGCCGTCCGGGCTGACCAGCACCGGCACCACGTCGAGCTCGGTCGCACTGCAGTGGACGGCCGCGACCGACAACGTCGGCGTGACCGGCTACGAGGTCCTGCGCAACGGCAACGTCGTGGGCACGCCCACCGGCACGTCGTTCACCGACACCGGACTGGCCTCCGGCACGGCGTTCACCTACACCGTCCGCGCGAGGGACGCCGCGGGCAACCTCGGTCCCGCGAGCAACGCGGTGCAGGTGACGACCCAGCCGGCCGGGCCGGGCGACACGATCACGGTCGTCGTCGCCGGTGACATCGCGTCGCTGACGAACACCGAGCACTACGAGACCGCGAAGCTGATCGACCAGATCAAGCCGAACCACATCCTCACGGTCGGCGACAACCAGTACGACAGCGGCACGCTCGCGGAGTTCAAGGCCCACTACGACAAGTCGTGGGGCCGGTACAAGAGCATCACCCACCCCGCGACCGGCAACCACGAGTGGGAGGACAACCTCAACGGCTACAAGTCGTACTTCGGCGCGCAGGCCTACCCGGCCGGCAAGCCGTACTACAGCTGGGAAGCCGGTGAGTTCCACTTCGTCTCGTTCGACTCGCAGAAGCTCTACGAGTCGGGCAGCGACTCCACGCAGCTCAACTGGCTGAAGGCCGACCTGGCCGCGAACACCAAGCCGTGCGTGGTCGGCTACTGGCACCACCCGCGGTTCAACTCCGGCGAGTACGGCGACAAGTCCGTGATGTCGCCGCTGTGGAACGCGTTCGCCGACGCCAAGGCCGATGTCGTCTTCAACGGTCACGACCACCACTACGAGCGGCTGAAGCCGTTGAGCAAGAGCGGTTCGGTGGACGAGGCCAACGGCATGCGCGCGGCGATCGTCGGCATCGGCGGCGACTACCTGTACCAGAACGTGAAGCCGCGCACCGGTGTCGAGAGCTGGTTCGCCGACACCCACGGCGTCATGAAGCTCACCCTGTCCGGTCGCTCCTACTCGTGGGAGATCATCGACACGGCTGGACGGGTGCGCGACAAGGCCGGTCCCTACAGCTGCCGCTGACCGTTCCCGGCAGTTGATCGTCCCTGGTCGTTGATCGGAGGCCGTCGTGTACATCGCAACCGCTCGACAAGCTCCGGCAGCGGGTGGCACCGGCAGGATCGCGGGGAACGTGCTCGCGCTGGGCGCCGTCTCGCTCCTGACGGACGTCTCGTCCGAGATGGTCACCGCCATCCTGCCGCTGTACCTGGTGCTGGGCTTGGGGTTCTCCCCGCTGCAGTTCGGTGTGCTCGACGGCATCTACACCGGTGTGACGGCACTGGTCCGCGTCGTCGGCGGTCATGCGGCGGACCGCTGGCAACGGCGCAAGCTCGTGGCCGGACTCGGGTACGGGATCTCGGCGGTGGGCAAGCTCGGCCTGCTCGCCGCCGGGACCTCCGCCACCGCGATGGGGCTCGTGCTGGCGGGAGACCGCACCGGCAAGGGCTTGCGCACCGCGCCGAGGGACGCGCTGATCACGTTGAGCAGCGAGCCCTCCGCGCTCGGACGCGCCTTCGGTGTCCACCGTGCCATGGACACCGTCGGCGCGTTCCTCGGCCCGCTGGCCGCGTTCTGTCTGTTGTGGACACTCCCGGCGCGTTACGACGTGGTGTTCGTGGTGAGCTTCTGCTTCGCCGCGGTCGGGGTTCTGGTGCTCGTGCTGTTCGTGCGCGATCACCGCGACGTGCTGCCACGTGTCGCGGTGTCGTTGCGGTCGGCGTTCGGACTGCTGCGCTCCAGGCCGTTCCGGCGGGTCTGCCTGGTCGCGTGCGGGCTCGGGTTCCTGACCCTGGGCGACGGGTTCGTGTACCTGTTGCTGCAGAAGAAGCTCGACATCGAGCTCGCCTACATCGCGTTGCTGCCGCTCGGCACGGCCGGCGTGTACCTGCTCGCCGCCGTGCCGATGGGCTCGCTCGCCGACAAGGTCGGGCGCTGGCGGATCTTCCTCGCCGGCCACCTGGCGTTGCTCGGCGCCTACCTGATGCTGATCGGCGCCGGCGGGATCGCGTTGCTCGTGGGGGTGCTGCTGCTGCACGGGTTGTTCTACGCGTGCACGGACGGCGTGCTCATGGCCGTGGCCGGGCCGATGATGCCCGACGAGCTCCGGACGTCCGGTCTGGCGCTGCTGCAAACCGGGCAGGTCCTGGCCAGGGCCTGTTCCTCCGTGCTGTTCGGTGCCCTGTGGACGTGGTTCGCGTGGTGAGGGTCCTGATCGTGCTCGCGGCCGTGGTCCTGCTCGGAGCGGGCGCCACGGCCTATGCCCTGCGCACGCCGGAGAAGCCGTCCGTGGAGGTGGAGGCGGGTGCCGTCGACCTCGCGGAACGGGGCCGGCTGGTGTTCGTGGACGAGATCAGCGGGAAGGTGGCCTCGGTGCCGCTGTCCGCGCCCGGCGGTCCGCGCCGGGTGAGCTCCCTGTCCTGCAAGCGCTTCTACACCGCCGCGGAGCAGGGCCTCTGCCTCGCCGACGCCTCCGGGCCGTTGCCGGGGGCGACCGCGGTGTTCGTCGACCGGTCGCTGTCCGAGCAGCAGCGGATCGAGGTCGACGGCGTGCCCAACCGCGCGAAGCTCTCGGCCTCCGGGCGGATGGCGTCGTGGACGACGTTCGTGACCGGCGACTCCTACTCCCAGGCCGGCACGTTCTCGACCAGGACCGCGATCTACGACCGGCAGACCCAGACCTACGAGAGCAACATCGAGGGCGTGCGGGTCGCCGGCACGAAGATGGTCAACGACATGAACTACTGGGGTGTCACCTTCACCCCCGACGACCACACCTACTACGCCACGCTCGGCACCGGCGGCAAGACGTACCTGATCCAGGCCGACGCGGCCGACTCGTCCGGGACGAAGGTGCGGGAGAACGTGGAGTGCCCGTCGCTCTCACCGGACGGCAAGCGTGTGGCGTTCAAGAAGCGCGTGCCCGGCGACGGCGTGCGGCCGTGGCGCGAGCACGTGCTGAACCTCGACACGATGGTGGAGACACCGCTGGCCGAGACCCGCGGGATCGACGACCAGGTCGTGTGGCTCGACGACGACACCATCGCCTACGGCCTGCCCGGCGAGGGCATCTGGGCCGTGCGTGCGGACGGGGAGGGCGAGCCGCGGCAGCTGGTGCCGCACGCGTCCTCCCCGTCGCTCGTGTCCTAGCGGTTGGCCCGGTTCACGGCCGACACGATCGCGCGGAACGACGCCGCGACCGTCGAGGAGTCGATGCCCACGCCCCACAGCACGCGGTCGCCCACGGCGCACTCGACGTAGGCGGCCGCACGGGCGTCGTCACCGGCCGAGAGCGCGTGCTCGGCGTAGTCCATGACCCGCACGTCGTACCCGATCGACGCGAGCGCGTCGACGAACGCCGCGATCGGCCCGTTGCCGGACCCGGTGACCTCGTGCTCCTCGCCGTCGATCAGCAGCACGGCGTTGATCTCCTCGTGCCCGCTGCCGTCCGACGACGCCCGGTGCCGCAGCAGGTGCAGCGGCACGCGGCCGTGCAGGTACTCCTCGGCGAAGGCGTCCCACATCTCCTTCGGCCCGATCTCGCCGCCCTGCGTGTCGGTGACCTCCTGGATCACCCGCGAGAACTCGATCTGCAGCCGGCGCGGCAGGTCCAGGTGGTGCTCCTGCTTCATCAGGTACGCCACGCCGCCCTTGCCGGACTGCGAGTTGACCCGGATGACCGCCTCGTAGTTGCGGCCCACGTCCTTCGGGTCGATCGGCAGGTACGGAACCTCCCACGGGAACTCGTCGACGTGCTGGCCCGCGTCCTTCGCGTCGGCCTCCAGCGCCTCGAAGCCCTTCTTGATCGCGTCCTGGTGCGAGCCGGAGAACGCCGTGAACACCAGGTCACCGCCGTACGGGTGCCGCTCGGGCACCGGCAGCTGGTTGCAGTACTCGACCGTGCGCCGCACCTCGTCGATGTCGCTGAAGTCGATCTGCGGGTCGATGCCCTGGCTGAACATGTTCATCGCCAGCGTCACCAGGCACACGTTGCCGGTCCGCTCACCGTTGCCGAACAGGCAGCCCTCGATCCGGTCCGCCCCCGCCAGGTACCCCAGCTCGGCCGCGGCGACGCCGGTGCCGCGGTCGTTGTGCGGGTGCAGGCTCAGGATGATCGACTCGCGGTTGGCCAGGTTGCGGGACATCCACTCGATGCTGTCCGCGTACACGTTCGGCGTGGCCATCTCGACCGTGGCCGGCAGGTTGATGATCAGCGGCTTCTCCGGCGTCGGCTGGATGACCGCGGAGACCGCGTTGCAGACCTCCAGCGCGTAGCTCAGCTCGGTGCCGGTGTACGACTCGGGCGAGTACTCGTAGCGGAAGTCCGTCTCGGGGTAGCCCGCCTCCTGGGTGAGCGCGAACTTCGCGGCGTCGACGGCGATCTTCTTGATGCCCTCGCGGTCGGAGCGGAACACCACGCGGCGCTGCAGGATCGACGTCGAGTTGTAGAAGTGGACGATCGCCTTGTTCGCCCCGCGCAGCGACTCGAACGTCCGCGCGATCAGCTCCTCACGGCACTGCGTCAGCACCTGGATCGTCACGTCGTCGGGGATCGCGCCGTCCTCGATGATCTCGCGGACGAAGTCGAAGTCCGTCTGCGACGCGGCCGGGAACCCGACCTCGATCTCCTTGAAGCCCATGCGCACCAGCAGGTCGAACATCTTCCGCTTGCGCGCGGGTGACATCGGGTCGATCAGGGCCTGGTTGCCGTCCCGCAGGTCGACCGCACACCACAGCGGTGCCTTCTCGGCGCGCTTCGTCGGCCACGTGCGGTCGGGGACGTCGATGACCTCGACCACCTCGTGGAACGGGCGGTAGCGGTGGAACGGCATGCTGCTGCCCAGCTGCGGGTTCCAGGACGGTTGCGCCGCCGAGGCCGGACGCGCGGGCTTGCGGATGCGGCTGGTGCCGGAGGTGTAGGCGTCAGGTGAGGAAGACATCTCGGGGTAGCTCCTGCTGGTCGTGGATCGAACGACCGGCGGCAACGCTGAGTCCCGCGACGGGGGGCCGGTCTGGATCAGACCCCGTCACGGCAGCGAAGCAGGAGGGAACGCCACACGCTGGACAGAGTAACCATAGGTGGGTGGTTGGTGGAACTTGCGGGACCGGATCGTGGGATGGGGCTGGTCCTGTTCGGCTGGTTCCTGGGGCTCCGCCCCAGACCCCGACACTCCCAAAGAAGCCCCCAGCGCTGTGAGCAGGTAGATGGCACGCCTGTTTGTGTTGGGCGGCTGCCGGTTGGGTTGTTTGGTTGCGTTGCGGTGGGCGTCTGCCCCGTCTAGCACTCACGGAGCGAGCCAGACCTGAGGAGGGGTGTCAAACCGACGAAAAGCGTGTCGGTTTGACACCCCTCCTCAGGCCCGGCTAGACGGGGAAGCCACCCACCGCGGAACCGCCCGAGGAAAGGCTGAAACGCCTCGCCTTCGGCTCGATCGCGACCGGAGCCACCGGTCGTCGAGCCGATCACGACCGGGGCTTTCGGCCTGTCGGATCGATTGCGCCCAAATCCACCGCGTCTCCCGGCGGCGGTCTGCGTCCGTCCAGATCAGCGGGCTGATCCTGTCGGTCCAGCGGAGTACGGTGGGACGCGGGGGAGCCGAAAAACAAGGGGACCTCTGCGCGAGCCTGCGTTTCGACCCGAGGAAACCCGGGAACTTTTCAGGTATGTCCAGATTACGTACTACCAGTGGCCGCGGCACGGCTTCACGCGTGATCAGCGGCATCGGTGCGGTCTTCGCGATCATCGAGGTCCTGTACATCTTGATGATCGTGCTCGGAGCGAACCAGGCCAACGCGTTCTTCCGCTTCATCGGGTCGCTCGCCGAGCCCCTCGCGCTGTTCTTCCCCGGTCTTTTCGCCACGGGGAACTACAACGTCGACGTCCTCCTCAACTACGGACTCGCTGCCGTGTTCTGGCTGGTCGTGACCGGCCTGCTCGCCCGAGCGGTGGCACGCTACTGAGTAGTAGATTCCTGACCCATGCGTACGCGCCTGGTCGGAATCGTCGCAGGGATCTTGAGCTGGGTCGGCCTCGCGCTGGCGGTGGTGCTCGTCTTGCACGTCGTGCTCACCGTCGGCGGGGCCAACCCCGACAACCCCATCACCAGCACCGTCAAGGCGATTGCCGAGCCGGTGTCGTTGGCGTTCAAGGACCTTTTCCGGCCGAATGACGCCAGTCTGCGCACAATCGTCAACTTCGGGCTCGCCGCGATTTTCTGGCTGGCCGTTCGAGCGATCGTGCTCAAACTCGTGAGGCGCCTGGGCTAGCGTCACGGCCATGGCGCGTGACGACTTCTGCGACAACTGCGGCACCGCGTACACCGACACGAGCGCCTACCCGCGCAGGTGTCCCGGCTGTGCCCACATGGTGTGGGACAACCCTGCTCCGGTCGTCGTGCTGCTCGTGCCGGTCAAGGACGGGGCCAGGACCGGTCTGCTCACCGTGCGCAGGGCCATCCCGCCGGTCGGGGAGCTGGCGTTCGTCAGCGGGTTCATCGAGCGCGGTGAGTCGTGGCAGCAGAGTGCGGCGCGCGAGCTCGAAGAAGAAGCCGGGGTGCTGGTCGACCCCGACGAGTTGCGGCCGTTGCACTTCGTGTCCACACCGGACGGGGGGACGGTGCTCATGTTCGCCACCGCGCCCGCCGTCAACGCCGAGGACATGCCTCCGTTCGTGCCCAACGAGGAGGCGTCCGAGCGGAAGGTCATCTTCGAGTGCGTGCCGTTGGCGTTCCCGCTGCACAACGAGGTCGCCACGAAGTACTTCTCAACCGAACGGTGACTCGCCCCAGGTGCCGGTGAAGACCGTCTCGGACAGCGGGTGGCGGCGGCGTTCGCGTTGTTCGCGGGCCTGGAGGTCCTCGGGCAGGTCCTCCACGCGGCCGGGACGGCCCAGCGCCATCGCGACCAGCGGGCGCACGTCGGCGGGCATCGAGAACGCGGCGTGCGCGGCCTCCCTGTCGAAGCCGCCCATCATGTGCGTGATCAGGCCCAGGTCGACGGCCTGCAGGGCGATGTTCTCCATGGCCAGGCCGAGGCCGAACTCGACGTTCGAGAGGTCGCCGCGGTCGTCCGCGGTGATCACGCAGCCGATCAGCAGCACCGAGGCGCGTCCGGCCCAGGTCTTGTTGCCGGGACGGAGGGTCTCGTGGATCTTGTCGAACGTCGGCGAGCCGCGGTGGCCCACGACGAACCGCGCCGGCTGGCTGTTGCCGTGCGAAGGGGCCCAGCGGGCCGCCTCCAGGAGCACGCGCAGCTCGTCGTCGGTGATGGTGGCGTCAGCGGAGAAGGCGCGCGGGCTCCAGCGCTTCGAGATCAGCTCGTTCATCAGATCGCATAGTCCCAAACGGCGAGGGCGTACGCACCGAACCACGCGCTGAACAGCGTGGTCACGGCGAGCACGGTGACGACGGTCGACAGGCGGCGGCGGGCCAGCACCAGGGCCAGCGGCACCAGCAGCGTGAACGCGGGCAGCAGCAGGCGGGCCTTGGAGTTCATCAGGCCGTTCGAGCCGAGGTCCATGACCAGCACGCCGACGCCGTAGACGATCAACGGCCACTCCAGGCGGCGCTGGACGGCGTAGAAGACCAGGACGACCGCCAGCACGAGCAGCCACACGGTGCCGATCTCCAGTGCCGAGCGCGGTTCGCCGAGGTGTTGCAGGGCGAACGTCCAGGTCGCCTCGCCGCCGTCGAACCGCGAGCCCCAGCCGCGCTGCTGCACGCCGAACCAGCCGTCGAGCTCGCCCGTGCGGACCGCCACCCACCCCAGGTAGCCCAGCAGGCCGACCGGGGCGACCAGGCCGCCGGCCCACGCCCTCCAGTCCTGCCGGTCGCCGAGCACCGCGACCAGCGCGGCCAGGCAGATGGCGGCGATGAGGGCACCGGCGGTCGGGCGCACCAGGCCGGCGCCCGCGCAGCAGACACCGGCCATGACCCACTGCTTGCGCACCACGCCGACCAGCGCCCACGCGGCGAACGCGCAGAACGTGGCCTCCGAGTACGTCATCGACAGCACGACGGCCATGGGGGAGGCGGCGAACAGCGTGACCAGCACCAGCCCGGCGCGGGACGAGCCGCCGCGGACCGTGCGGCCGAGCACGAACAGGCCGTACGCGCAGAACAGGCCGCTGATCAGGCTCACCGCGAACGCCGCGCCCTGCACGTCCACGCCCGGTAGGCCGTCGACCCACCTGACCAGCGCGGGATAGCCGGGGAAGAACGCCAGCGGGGTCTCCGCCGAACGCCGCCCGGCCGCGTCGACCAGCCGCATCGGCACGTCGTTGTAGCCGTGCTCGGCGATCCCGAGGAACCACTCGCCGTCCCACGAGCCCAGCTCGCCGGACACCGTCATGGCCGTGTTCTGCCGGCTGTTCTGGTGGTCGACCATCCACCCGAGCACGACCAGGCCGAACTGCCGCACGAACAGGTAGATCAACGCCGGGGCGGCCCACAGCGCGGCGGGGTGTCTCAGCAACTCGCCGATGCGGGGCCGCGGAGCGCGTTCGGGCATCGCTGGAGAAGCCTCCACCACATCGACTGAGGACACCCGGACAGCGTAGTCACGCCCGTCACGGCTCCAGGATCTCACCAGGTGGTCCGGGTAGGCTGCCCACGACGTGCGGTTTTAGTCGCGTGTGAGGGAGGTTGGGTCGGTGGCGCTCGTCGTCCAGAAGTACGGCGGTTCATCGGTGGGAAGTGCCGAGCGGATCAAACGCGTGGCCGAGCGCATCGTCGCGACCAAAAAGGCGGGCAACGACGTCGTTGTCGTCGTGTCGGCCATGGGCGACACGACCGACGAGCTGCTCGACCTCGCCCACCAGGTCGCCCCGGTGCCGCCGGTGCGTGAGCTCGACATGCTGCTCACCTCGGGTGAGCGGATCTCGATGTCGCTGCTCGCCATGGCGATCAACACGCTCGGAGCCCAGGCGCGGTCCTACACGGGGTCGCAGGCCGGTGTGATCACGACGTCGGTGCACGGCAAGGCCCGGATCATCGACGTGACCCCGAGCCGGATCCAGGACGCGCTCTCGGACGGGGCGATCGCGATCGTCGCCGGGTTCCAGGGCGTCAGCCAGGACTCCAAGGAGATCACCACGCTCGGGCGCGGCGGCAGCGACACCACCGCGGTGGCGCTCGCGGCGGCCACGAAGGCCGACGTGTGCGAGATCTACACCGACGTGGACGGCGTCTACACCGCCGACCCGCGCATCGTGCCGAACGCGAGGAAGCTCGACACGATCACCTACGAGGAAATGCTCGAGATGGCCGCCTGTGGCGCGAAGGTGCTGATGCTCCGCTGTGTGGAGTACGCCCGCCGCTACGGCGTCCCCGTGCACGTCCGTTCGTCGTTCAGCAACAAGACCGGAACCATCGTGTCCGGTTCAGTGGAGGACGCTTCCGTGGAACAGGCGATGATCACCGGCGTCGCGCACGACCGGTCAGAAGCCAAGATCACCGTTACCGCCGTCCCCGACCACCCCGGCATCGCGGCCAAGATCTTCCGGGTGGTGGCGCAGGCGGAGCTCGACATCGACATGGTCGTGCAGAACGTCTCGCAGGCCGCCTCCGGCCGCACCGACATCACGTTCACGCTGTCCAAGGACGACGGTCCGCGTGCGGTGGCGGCACTGGAGAAGGCCCGCGGCGAGATCGGCTTCGACCAGGTCCTCTACGACGAGCACGTCGGCAAGGTGTCGCTGATCGGCGCGGGCATGCGCTCGCACCCCGGCGTCACGGCCACGTTCTGCGAGGCGCTCGCCACCGCCGGCGTGAACATCGACATCATCTCCACGTCGGAGATCCGCATCTCGGTCATCTGCCGCGACACCCAGCTCGACGACGCCGTGCGCGCGCTGCACGACGCGTTCGACCTGGGCACCGACGAAGAGGCCGTCGTCTACGCGGGGACCGGCCGATGAGCGCCCCCGTTCTCGCGCTGGTGGGCGCGACCGGTGCCGTGGGCACCGTGATGATCGACATCATGAACACCCGCTCCGACTTCCCGTGGGGCGAGGTCCGGCTGATCGCGTCACCGCGGTCGGCGGGCAAGAAGATCAACGTGCGTGGCCAGGAGCTCACGGTCATCGCGCTCTCGCCGGAGGCGTTCGACGGCGTCGACATCGCGATGTTCGACGTGCCGGACGAGGTCTCCGCGCAGTGGGCGCCGATCGCCGCCGAGCGCGGTGCCGTCGCGATCGACAACTCCGGTGCGTTCCGGATGGACGCCGACGTGCCGCTGGTCGTGCCCGAGGTCAACGCCGCCCAGGTCGACAACCGCCCGCGCGGCATCATCTCGAACCCGAACTGCACGACGCTGTCGATGATGGCGTCGCTCGGTGCCCTGCACCGCGAGTTCGAGCTGAAGGAACTGGTCGTCTCCTCCTACCAGGCCGCCTCCGGTGCCGGTCAGTCCGGCATCGACCGCCTCTACGCCGAGATCAGCGCGCTGGCCGGCAAGGAGGCCGGGGTCGTCGCCGGTGACGTCGCCGAGGCGCTCGCCGCCGCCGGTCTGTCCGCGGAGGACTCCCCGTTCCCGGCGCCGCTGGTGCTGAACGTGGTGCCGTGGGCGGGGTCGCTGAAGGACGACGGCTGGTCGTCGGAGGAGCTGAAGGTCCGCAACGAGGCCCGCAAGATCCTCGGCATCCCGGACCTGAAGGTCTCCGCGACCTGCGTGCGCGTCCCGGTCGTCACGACGCACTCGCTGGCCGTCCACGCGGTGTTCGCCCGCGAGGTCACCGTCGAGGCGGCGCACAAGATCTTCTCGGAGCAGCCGACGATCGTGCTCGTCGACGACCCGGCCGCCCAGCGGTTCCCGACCCCGGCCGGCGTGGTGGGCGAGGACCCGACGTACGTGGGCCGCGTGCGGCAGGCGCTGGACTTCCCGAACACGCTGGACTTCTTCGTGTGCGGTGACAACCTGCGCAAGGGTGCCGCGCTGAACACCTACGAGATCGCGGAAGAGCTCGCGAAGCGCCTGTAGACGCTTGTGTTGAAGAGCGGATGCCTGGCTCGTTCCATGGCGAGCCAGGCATCCGCTACCTCTCAAGAAACTGATCGTCCTCGGGAAGCGACCAAACTGCACGTGGATCTTTCGCCGACTTTCCGTTCCAGCGGATCAGTCTGAGGTCCTCGAGTGCCTTCAGGCGGATTTTGGTCGCGGGACGACTCAGGCCCAGTGCCTCGGCGATATCTCCCGTGCCGAGCGGGTTCGCCGAAGCACGCAGAACGTCCAAAACTTGCTGACTTCCCCGAGGAAGTTTCGCGGCAATTCGTGGATCAAGCCTCTGCATGTCGACCAGAATCAGCCTCACGCTTCCGGCGGACTGCTTGTAGACGGGGTCCGTGAGTCCGACGCGCCGCATCTCCGCGAAGATTCGCTTGATTCCCTCGCCCAACTCCTGGCCGATCCGAAGGTCTGCGCAGACGCGAGCAATTCTAGGATTTCTGGCAAATCTACTGATTTCGAGTGGGCGCTGAGGATTCGCAAGCCCAGGGAACCGTCCGGGGCTCTCGATCTCGATTCGGTTGGGAAAAATTTCAACACGGATGTGGTCTCCGGCCAGGCTGTATGACCGGTGCACTGCGGCGTTGACCAGACCTTCCAGCCATGCGTTGCGAGGTACGATCGGATGTGACTCGAACGTGCCGGACTCGCCGAGTGAGCGCCGCTTCGGTATGAGCTCGTCGATCGCTCCGCTGGCGCCCTGGATCGCGTAAGGTATCGGACCCTCGAACCTGATGTCCGCACCGTCTTCCAGTGACAGCGACGACCCCGTGCCTCTCTCGGTGCTCAGGTATCGGATCACTCGTATGTATGCCTGAGGGTGAACATCCTGTGGGTGCTTGCCGAAGAGAAGATATCCGGCGTTGTTGATCTTTCCTTTTCGGGTCATCAGACTGCGTGCGGCGAGAAGCTTCTGTGCTGTGTCTGATGCGCCGGTCCTGCGCTTGTAGTGTGTGAGCAGCTTGGCGTCGAGATCGGAAATAGTCACTCCTTCCGCCTCAAAGCCGTCGTATTGGCTCTGGCCCTTGTCGAAGTGCAACTCTTGCCGCTGGTTGAAGTTGAGCTTGCGTGACTCGTCGCCGATGCGGAGGTAGCAGTCGCCTTTTTGTGTCTCATGAACGACCTCGCTCGGCTCCACTTGAACTACGAGGAGGTGATCCGATTCACCTTCGCTGTTGACGCACTCGATCTCAAGAAACTGCACGCGAACAGGGGGGACCGTAAAATCGATTGGAACCTGACGGAAGTCGTTCATCTTTCGTCGGTGCGCGTCCACGCCTTGCACCTTGCCGTTGTGGAGGCCGATAGCGATGGTTCCACCCTCGGCGTTCGCGAAGGCGACGATCGCAGGAGCGAGATCGCGAGGTTCCAGGAGTACGTTCTTCCGGTCATACCACTGGTCTTCAGGTGCCGCCAAGAGCAGGGCACCCACGTCGCGTCTGGGCGCTGCGAGTGCTGTCTCAACTTCCGCGATCGTCACCGGGCTACTCTAAACTTTTTAGAGTAGCCCGGTGGTCGTCATAGTGCCTGCACTCCTATCGTGTCCTTGCTAGTAGGTTTCAAGTAGAGATCAAAACTGGCTATTTGCGCAGCTCAGAGGCTTGTTGGCCACTTTTGCGTGGTTGCAAGTAGCTTCTGGTAGCGGATCTGTGCCACGTCTTGACACCCGGTAGGGTCGGGCGGCGATGGGGGAGATCCAGTGGGTCCAGCCGCCACGACCGCAGCAGGTCGTGGCCGCGTTCCAAGGTTTCGCACACGGCGCCGGTGTCCGCACAGGACTGGTCGACCAGCTCGTCGCGTGCTGCGCGGAAGACCCGAAGGCGGCACTGGCGCGGTGGGCCGGCCGACCGGCCGTGCAGCCCGACCTCGTGTCACGCCAGGCCGCCCGCCTGCTCGCCGAGGACGACTACCGCGGCAAGCCCAGGTCGCAGGGGCCCGGCGCGTTGATCTGGGCGTTGCCCGCCGCCGTCCGCGGCCTCGACGAGTACCAGGTCGCCGAGCTGGTCGCCCTCACCCACGGCCCCGGCTCGCCGGCCCTCGACGCCGTGCTGCTGCTGGCCGAGCACCTCTTCACCCCCGAGCGGCTCGACCCGCCGGACGCCGACCCGTTCACCGCCGCCGGTGCGCTCGCGCAGGCCGTGCACGGCGGAGGACGAGGCGTCGCGCGAGCCGTCGCCGGTGCGTTGCGCGGCGGGCCCGACCACGAGATCAGGACCACTGCGGAAGAGCTGTTCCGGAGGTCGTGGTGAACCGCGACCAGGCGGTGATCAAGGCCGACAAGTGGCTGGCCCAGCACCGGCCGGAGCACCGCATCGACCCGAGGTGCGTCTTCGACACCACGGCCGGGTGGGAGATCGGGTTCGCGCTGCCCGACGACGAGGGCCGGGTCCGCGCCGGCGGCCGGTGGCCGGAGCACGCGCTGGAGGTCCACGCCCTGGGCACGATCACCGAGCTGTCGGGCGGCAGCGCGGTCGGCGGTCAACGGCCGTGGGAGCCGCGGTTCGACCCGGAGTTCGCGCAGCTGCCCGGCATGCGGCTGCCGCCGGGACGTGCGGCGGTGCTCGGCTGGGTGCCCACGGGTGGCGGCGAGCTGCACCTCAACCCGGACCGGGTGCCGGGGCCGGTGGCGCAGGGCAGGCCGCGGCCGCTGACGCCGATGGAGCACTTCCTGAGCTACCTCGGCCTCGGCTGGTACGACCGCGCCGAGTTCGCGCACAACGCCCCGCACGGCGAACTGCTCGTCCCCGGCAACGTGGTGATCGACAACCACCACTACCCGGAGACGTTCGAGGTCTACACGGCACCGGAGCGGTTGCCGGCGGACGCGGACCAGTGGGTGCGCACGAACCTGCACACCATCATCACCAAGATCGCCGGCAACGCGAAGTTCGCCGGCACCAAGCCGGACCGCCTGCACATCAACCCCGGCCTGCCCTTCGACACCGAGTTCGACCTGTTCCACCTCGCCGACGACGCGGCGCAGCACCTGCGGATGTGCGGCTGCTACGAGCGGCCGTTCACGCGGCGGGAAGGCAGCCGGTGGGTCGACCCGGACGGCAACCGGTTCTACGCCGTGTGGAAGTCGAAGAAGAAGGACACGAGCAGGCTGCGCGGCTGCCTCATCGCGGGCGCGATCGGTGACGCGCTGGGCGCGAACACCGAGAACCTGCCGATGGAGGTCGTCCACGAACGCCACGGCCCGCAGGGCGTGACGGACCTACCGGCCGACCCGCGCATCACCGACGACACGCAGATGACGCTCTTCACGTTCGAAGCGGTCATCCGCGCGCACGTGCGCGAACGGCTCACGGGGTCCCAGGAGCTGACCGCGGTCACGCAGCACGCGTACCAACGTTGGCTGCACACGCAGAAAACGCCGTGGGCCAAGGCGCGTGGTCCACTGTCCACTCTGGAGGAACCGGACGGCTGGCTGGTCACGCACCACGACCTGTTCCGCATGCGTGCGCCCGGACTCACGTGCACGAGCGCGTTGCAGGAGTACGCGCGCACCGGCGAGCAGGCCACGATCTCCAAGCCTGCCAACGACTCCAAGGGCTGCGGCGGTGTCATGCGGGTCGCGCCGGTCGCGCTCGCCGACGACGACCCGAGCGTCGTGTTCGCGCTCGCGGCGGACAACGCGGCGCTCACCCACGGCCATGCCAGCGGGTACCTGTCGGCCGGTGCGTTCGCCGTGCTCGTCCACCAGCTGTTGCGCGGCAACGGGTTGCTCGACGCCGTCGACGTGGCGATGAGCTCGCTCGTCCGGCGGGAAGGTCATGAGGAGGTCGTCGCCGGCCTCGAACACGCCATCGAGCTGGCCGCCCTCGGTGAGCCGGGCGTCGCCCGCGTCGAGGAGCTCGGCCGGGGCGAGGTCGGCGACACGGCGCTCGCGATCGCGCTGTACGCCGCGCTGGTCACCGACGACCCGAACGAGGCGTTGCTGGTGTCGGTCAACCACGGCGGCGACAGCGACTCGACGGCGTCCATGTGCGGCAACCTGGTCGGCGCGCTGCACGGTGTGGACGGGATCCGGCCGGACTGGGTCGAGCGGGTGCAGTTCCGGGACCTGATCGACCGGATGGTCACCGACTGGGCCACCGAGGCCGGTCCCACGCCGCCGCTGGCACACGAGTGGTTCACCCGCTACCCGCCGTCCTAGGGTGACGTCCATGGCGGAGAGCGACGAGCAGTACGACGCGCTGGGTGCGATCTACGAGCGCGCCAAGCACATCCCGACCGGGTTGGCCGAACGCGCCACGCTGCTGTCGGCCGTGGGCGACCTGCGCGGCAAGGCGGTGCTGGACGTGGCCTGCGGCACCGGGTTCTACCCGCGGCTCTTCCACGACCTCGGCGCGACGCGGGTCGCGGGCGTCGACTCGGCCGGTGAGATGGTCGGGTACGCCCGGCACGTCGAGGACCGCGAACCGCGCGGCATCACCTACGCGCAGCACGACGCCACGAGCCTGCCCGTGCTCGGCGAGTTCGACGTCGTCACGGCCGTGTGGCTGCTCGGCTACGCCGACGACGAGGCCGCGCTGGACGTCATGATCGGCAACCTCGCGGCGAACCTCGTCCCCGGCGGGCGGCTCGTCGTGGTGGTGCCGAACCCGGACGGCGACTGGGACCTGTTCGCGCAGTACGGCCGCTACGGCTACGAGATCACCCGCACCGGCCCGATGGACGTCAAGCAGCCGGTCCGCGTGCACGTGCTGGGCGACCCGCCGTTCGACTTCGACTCGTTCTTCTGGCAGCGCGGCGTGTTCGACGCTGCATTGCAGCGTGCGGGGCTCACGGACGTGACGCGTCATCCCGTCGTGGTGCCCGACGACGAGCGCGGCCCCGAGTTCTGGGAACCGCTGCGGGTCTCGCCGAGCTTCGCGGTGTTCAGCGCGCTGAGGGGCCGGTCATGATCGTTCTGGCGGTGGACCTCGGGACGACGGCCACCAAGGTCGTCGCGGTGGACGAGCACGCCCGCGTGGTCGCCTCGACCGAGCGCGGCTACCCGATGCGCACCAGCGGCCCGGAGGCCACGCACGACCCGCAGGTGGTGCTCGCAGCGGCGTTCGACGCCCTGCGCGAGCTGGCCTCCGACGACGTGCGCGCGATCGCGTTGACCGGCGCCATGCACTCGATCATGGGCCTGGACGCGGACCTGCGCCCGGTCACCGAGTCGCTGAGCTGGGCCGACAACCGCGCGATCGAGCAGACCGAACGGCTGCGCGGCACCGCCGAGGGGCGTGAGCTGCACCGGATGACCGGCGCGCCGATCCACTCGTTCACGCCGCTGATGAAGCTCGCCTGGTTCCACGAGAACGGCGTGCGGGCCGCGAAGTGGTGCGAGATCAAGGACTTCGTGCACCTGCACCTGACCGGTCAGCTGCTCAACGAGCACTCGTGCGGCTCCGGCACCGGCCTGATGAACATCCACACGCTGCAGTGGCACGAGCCGTCGCTGGAGTTCGCCGGGGTCACCGCCGACCAGCTGCCGCCGCTCGTCGAACCCACGCACGCCACACCGCTGACCGCCGAGATCCCCGGCCTGCGCAAGGGCATCCCGGTGGTGATCGGCGGCGGCGACGGACCGCTGGGCAACCTCGGCGTCGGCGCGGCCACCCCCGGCGCGGGCGCGGTGTCGCTCGGCACCTCCGGCGCCCTGCGCGTGGCACAGCAGGGGCCCGGCATCGACGACGAGGGCCGCACGTTCAGCTACGCCATCGCCGACGGGCTGTGGGTGCGCGGCGGCGCCATCAGCAACGGCGGCGTGGTCGCGCAGTGGGCGGCCGAGACGTTCGGCGTCCAGGTCGGCGACCTGCTCGCCCAGGCGCTGCACGCCGACTCCGACGGGCTGGTCGCGCTGCCCTACCTGCTCGGCGAGCGCGCGCCGTGGTGGGACCCGACCGTGCACGCCGCGTTGCTGGGCCTGCGCCGTGAACACACCCCGGCCCAGATCACCAAGGCCCTGGTCGAGGGTGCCTGCCAGCAGCTCGCGCTGGTGCTCGACGCCGTGCCGGTGGTCGACTCGATCCGGATCACCGGCGGGGCGTTCCGCGCGCCGGTCTGGGCCCAGGTGCTGGCGGACGCGCTCGGCATGCCGTTGCACCTCACCGAGGACAGCGGCGGTTCGGCCGTGGGCGCGGCGCTGCTGGCGTGGCGGGCGCTGGGCGAGATCGAGTCGCTGACCGTCGACCTCGTGCGGCCGACCAGGACGATCACGCCGGACGAGGAGGCGATCAAGCGGTACGCGGCGGCGCGGCCGTTCATCGCGAAGGCCTACCGGGCGCTGGAAGACCTCTACTCCGTGTGATCTTGCGTACATCAACAGGACGCCCTGTAAATCATTAGCCAGGCAAAGTAAGTATGGGGTGTGAACCTCGCGCCCTTCAAACACGTCCTCGTGCTGCCCAGGGTCCGGCCACTGCTGCTGCTGATGCTGTTCGCACGGATGCCACCGGCGGCGACGGGCGTGATCCTGACGCTGCACGTCGCCGTGACGCTGGACGAGGGCTACGGCGCGGCCGGACTGGTCGGCGCGGCGGGCACCGTCGGCATGGGGCTGGGCGCGCCGCTGATGGGCAAGCTGATCGACGAACGCGGCCTGCGCACCATGCTCGCGCTGAGCGTGACGGCATCGGCCGCGTTCTGGCTCACCGCGCCGCTCATGTCGTACTGGACGCTGCTGGTCGCGTCGTTCGCCGTCGGCCTGCTCGGCGTGCCGATGATGTCGATCGGGCGGCAGATCATCACCGCGCTGGTGCCGGAGGTGCAGCGGCGGGTCGCGCTGTCGCTCGACTCAATCTCCGTCGAGCTGTCGTTCATGGCCGGGCCCGCGCTCGGGGTGTTCGTCGCGACCAAGTTCTCCACCAACGCGGCGTTGATGTTCATCGGCGTCTCGATCCTGTTCGCCGGCGTGCTGCTGTACGTCGCGAACCCGCCGATGGTGCACGCCGACGAGGTCGTCGACGGCCCGAAACCGCGGATCTCCGAGTGGCTGCGCGGCCCGGTCGTCGGCGTGTTCGTGGTGTGCGCCGGCGCGACGACCTGCCTGGTGGGCATGGAGGTCTCGACGATCGCGAGCCTGGAGCACGCCGGCAAGCAGGGCTGGCTCGCGGTCGCGTTCTTCGCGATGTGCGCGGCGTCGATCGCCGGCGGCCTGGTCTACGGCGGCGTGAAGCGGACGCCGAGTGTGCTGGTGCTGCTGGCGCTGATGGCGGTGCTGGAGATCCCGGTGGGCCTGGGGGACGGCAGCGTCCTGTTGCTGTGCCTGCTCCTCGTGCCGATGAACCTCATGTGCGCGCCGCTGATCGCGGCCTCCGGCGAGCACATCAGCCGCCTCGCCCCGGCCACCGCACGCGGCCTGGCGCTGGGGCTGCAGGGCTCGGCCTTCACCGTCGGCAGCGCCATCGGCTCACCGCTCGCGGGCGTGGCCATCGACCACGGCGGGGCGGTGCTCGGCTTCGCCGTGGCCGGCGCGGGCGGCCTGGTCGTGGCGGGGGTCGGCTGGCTGCTCGCGCGGCAACGCTCTCGGGTTCCGGCGTGACGGAAGGCTCCTCCCGCCGTGCGCGGGAGGAGCCTTCGAGGTGTCAGGAGGTCAGCCTGGCCTTCACCGCGGCGGCCACCCGGCCACCGTCGGCGCGACCGGCCACCTCGGCGTTGACGGCCTTCATGACCTGACCCATCTGCTTCGGGCCGGGCGCCGCACCGGACTGCTCGGCCACCGCGGCCACCGCCTTGTCCACAATGGACGCGAGTTCGGCGTCGTCGAGCTGCTTCGGCAGGTACGCCTCCAGGACGGCGAGCTCCGCGCGCTCCAGCTCCGCCTTCTCCGCACGCCCGGCACCCGCGAAGGCCTCCGCGGCCTCCTTGCGCTTCTTGGCCTCGCGCATCAGCACCTTCACGACCTCGTCGTCGCTGAGCTCACGAGCCTGCTTGCCCGAGACCTCCTCGTTCGTGACCGCCGTGAGCGCCATCCGCAGGGCACCGGCCGTGACCGTCTCCCTGGCCTTCATCGCCGCAGTCAGGTCGTTCTGCAACCGCGTCTTCAACTCCGCCATGGCGCAGAACGGTACCGCCCGCCGGACGCGGCGCCGATCGAGTTGTTCCTCTTCCGTACCCTTGACAACGTGAACAAGCTCGGCCGCGCACTCCTCGCCACGACCGCACTCGGCACCGCGACCATCGCTTACGCGGCGGGAATCGAGAGAAGGCACTGGACCCTGCGCACCGCGACGGTCCCCGTGCTCGTCCCCGGCGCCAAGCCGATGAGGGTGTTGCACATCTCAGACCTGCACATGACCCCGAACCAGGTCTCCAAGCAGCGCTGGGTCGCCGCCCTGAACGACCTGAACCCGGACCTGGTCGTGAACACCGGTGACAACCTCGCCCACAAGGACGCCGTCCCCGCCGTGCTGCGCGCCCTCGGCCCCCTGCTGGACCGCCCCGGCGTCTTCGTCTTCGGCAGCAACGACTACTACGCCCCGCGCATGAAGAACCCGGTGCGCTACCTCCTCCCGTCCGCCAAGACGAAGCGCGTCCACGGCGTGACCCTCCCGTGGCGAGACCTCCGTGCCGCCATGATCGAACGCGGCTGGCAGGACCTCACCCACGTCCGCCGCACCATCGAGGTGGCCGGCCAGACCGTCTTCGCCGCGGGCCTGGACGACCCGCACCTCAAACGCGACCGCTACGCCGACATCGCCGGGACCCCGGACCCCCACGCCACCCTGCGCCTGGGTGTCACCCACTCCCCGGAACCCCGCGTCCTGGACCCCTTCGCAGCCGACGGCTACGACTTCGTCATGGCCGGCCACACCCACGGCGGCCAACTCCGCGTCCCCTTCTACGGCGCCCTCGTGACGAACTGCGACCTCGACCGCACCCGCGCCCGCGGCGTCTCCCGCTGGGGCACCCACATGTGGATGAACGTCTCCGCCGGCATGGGCACGTCGCCCTACGCGCCGGTGCGGTTCTGCTGCCCTCCGGAGGCCTCGCTGCTGACCCTGGTCCCACGGCCGGTCATGCCTGGTCAGGACCGGAATGAGGGGGTCCGATTCGGAGCTGGGAAGGACATGATGTAGAGTTCTACTCGTTCCAACCGGGGTGTGGCGCAGCTTGGTAGCGCGCTTCGTTCGGGACGAAGAGGTCGCAGGTTCAAATCCTGTCACCCCGATCCGGTTAGACACAGGTCAGGCCCTGTTCACAGTAGATGTGGACGGGGCCTGATTTGTTTTTGCGGCCTTTTCGGTCGCATTGGGAGAAATTCGGGAGAACCACTTACCGAAGTGTCTCCTCCGCACCGCGCAGCTCGTCGAACGGGACGAGGCTGCACCCTTTCAGTTCACGGACCAATGCCACGGCGACCATCCACCGAGTTCTCGGGTCTTCGTAGGCGAGGTTCGCGGCCGTGACCGGCACGGGTGCGAACGTGCCCGGCCGGTAGAGCGTTCCCCGGACACCTGCCACCGCGAACTCCCGAACCCGAACCGCGACAGCGCCGCGCTGGAGCGCCGGGCACCGTTCTCCGCGCGGTCGGCGGGTCCCGCGCACACCTGGCACAGGAGCTCGCGCATCGCACGCCGTTGCCGCGCCGGGTGCACCTTGCCGAACTCGGGCTTGCCCTTGCCAGGCCGTTCCGCGACTTTCCGCCACAGGACACCGAACTCGTCTCGATCGCCGGGCAGTTCGTTGGCGTACCCGACACCGAGTCCGTCAGGGCGCACGACCAGGCTGCACTCCAGGGGCCGCTCGGCGTTGTTCGCAGTGACGTAGGGCGCGACGACCCGCCCGTCTCGGGCTGGGCCCTCCGCATTGGTGATCAACCGCATGCCGGGACCGTAAGACCGTTCCAGCAGCCCAGGGGGTACGACCCGTACCCCCACCTGATCAGGTCAAGCCGCGATGCCGACCCGTTCGCAAAGATCGCGGACGTCCTGGCGCAGCCCGGTCGGCGGGTTGCTGCGCAAGCCGATCAGCATGTCCCGCGCGAACCCGTTGTACTTGATCGTCTCGGAGGCCGTCCGCTCCGAGTGGTTGAGCAGCGCCCACACCGCATGCCGCTCGCCGCGCTGGTCGTGGGCCCGCGCGACCTCGATCAGGTGCCGGGCCCGGCGCGGCACCGAGATGATGGTCTCCGAGTCGAACCCGTCAGCCGCGCGCAGCGCTTCAGCAGGGCGCCGCAACTCCACGCCGAGCGTCGTGGCGTGCGCGGACATCACCGGACGGCTGAACGACGACTGCGTGTGCCGGTAGCCGATGGGGAGTTCACGCGCCACGCGGTCCGCCTCCTCCCACGCTTCCCAGGCTTGGCCGTATCGGCCGCGCCGAGCGTGCACGTACGCGACCTCGGCTTTCAGCGCGCCCCACATGCCGCGCCAGTCGTCACCGCTGTCCAGGTGGGGCTCGATCTCGCGAACACCGAACTCGGCGACGTCCAGCGCTTCGTCCCAGCGGCCGGCGTCGCGCATGGCCCCGACCTTCGCCCACGCACCCCCTGCGATCGCGAGCGGATCGTCAGCCTCCAGCGCCTCGTTCATCGCCCGGTCCGCGACGAGCCACACCAGCTCCGGAGCGGGTTGGTAGGCGCAGTAGAAGTCAGCGAGCCGGTACACCCCGGCGAGCGTCCGGCGTGCGTCACGGCGTCCCTCGCCGCGGATCACGCGCACGGCGCGCTGAGCGTCCCGGATCAGGTCGGGGAGGAGCAGCCCGAGCTGGGTGCGGTGATCGGGGCTCGCGTGCCGGATCTGCCACGCCTGCTCAAGACGTACCGCGAGGTGCGCGACGTTGGGCGGCGGGCCGTCGCCGGACACGTGGTAGTCCGTCAGCGCGGCCTGCACCGCGGTGAGCGCCTTGTGCCTCTCGCCCGCGAACACGGAGACCGGCACGGCATGGCCGTTGCCGGTGAGGTCGGCGAGGTCTTGCACACCGAGGGCGTGCGCGATGCGGAGCAGCATCGGCAGGCGCGGCGCCTGCAACCGGCCGTTCTCGACCGCCTTGACCCACTCGGTGCTCCGGTCGACCAGGCCGCCGAGGACCGGGCGGGACATGCCGGCACGTTCTCGCGCCCACCTGATGCGCTGTCCGATCGTGGTGTGCGCCGGATCGGGGAAACCCGAGGTCACCATAGGTCCACCTCATCGCCGGATGTGTCCTCGCAGGTGCGCCCGGTGGCCAGCCCAGGGCGAGGATGTCGAGGTCCAGCGTAGCGACGGGGTGTGGCACCCAGAAGAGATCGACGAGCGGCTACACGTGCAGGCCGGCGCGGTAGGCCATACCTCGAAGTTCTCTGCCGACGCCATCCCGCTTCGCCTTCGTCAGGAGCTCGGCCAGGATCGACCGCATGAACGGGTGGCGGTGAATGCGCGTGGGCGAGAGCTGTTCGGCTCGACGCAGCATCATCACGGCCTCGTCGGTTCGTCGCGGCAAATGGGCCAGGGCGCGGCCGTACTCCCGGAAGTAGGCCGATCGCCGCGTTTGTGATGGCAGCGCGTCGGGGTGCACTGTCGTGGCAATCCGCGCAGCCTCCGCGTGGTCACCGGATTCCAGCGCCACGGACATCCGCCACACGCCGACGTTGCTCGGGCCGAACCCGAACCACAACGCGTTCCCCTCACCGGTGCGGGCAGCGAGGTCAGCCGCGTGGTCCAGCGCGGCGGACCGCTCCGATTCGTTCCCGCGCGCCGCGGCGACGAGTGACGAGGTGAGCGAGAGCATTCCCGCCGCCTGCATCGCCTCGGGCGTTGCGGTGCCTGGATCGGCCGTCGACACGGTTCGCGCGGCCAGGTCGAACGCTCCGGCGCCCAGCAGTCCGAAAGCGGTACCGAAAGCGCTCACGGCGAGCGTCGGCCGATCATCGACCTGCTCGGCAGCGGTGCTGGCGAGCGTCGCAGCTTGCCACGCGAGGTCGAGGTTGGCGCCGACGTCCATCAGCCATGCTTGTGTGCCTTGCACGTGCGTCAAGGTGAGGAGCTTGAGCACCGCCGCGACGTCGCGCCCGGCGCCGAGGGTGGCGTGCAGGTCGCGGATCAGGCCGGGCAACGCCTGCCCGACCTCGACGGCCCTGCAGTCCTTCTGGTCGTCCAGCAGTTCGGCCACGCGAGCGCGGAGGGCTTCGATCGGCACGACCTCACCCGCGGGCTCACCCACGCTCACCGCGAGCAGGGCGAGCCGCACGCCGTTCAGCGATCGGTCCTCGTCCGAGCTGCCCGGTGCCGCCGCACCGGTGATCTCGCTCGGCGCCACCTCCAGCGCGTTCGCGAGCGCCACCACGAGCGAGCGGCGGTCGAGTGCCCGTTCGCCGTTCTCCAGCCGCGACAGGTAGGAGGCCGAGGGCTCACGAACCGACCACAGCTCCACAGGGTCGAACGTCCCGCCCGCCGTGCAGAAAGCCACCGATCCACGCCTGAATTTCACCCAATCGAGCGACACGTATCGACACGAGCGGCCCAACGAGCGACCGTGGTGTCAAGTACGCAGCGCCACCGTTCCGCCTCAAACCTTACGAAACATGCACGTTGCGTTAACCCTTACGAGTGAAGGTTGAAGATTCAAGTCACGTTGGGTAACAGGCGCCGAGATCGACTCGACAACACGGGCAGCACGTTCGGCACCGTTCGAAAACTCCGGGAGACGTTCCATGAACTCCGCCTCCGCCGCCAAGCCGGTTCACAGGTCCTGGCTCGTCCTGGCGGCGAAAGCCGTTGTCGTGATGCAGTTGCTGGCGATCGTCTACACCCTCACGTCGGTCTGGATCGCCGTCGCGGTGGCCGCCGCGTTCGCCGTCGTGGTCGCGGCGGTCAGGGCGCTCGGCCGCGCGTCGAAGCAGGTCGACCGGATCTTCGAGGAAGAGCTCGGCTGAGTCGGCCCGGTCAGCTGAGGAAACCCCGCGCGGGCAAGCCCTCCGGGAACCGTTCCAGCGCGTCACCCGCCGCCAGCGCGAGCGCCTCCAGCGCCGACGTCTCCGACTCGGTCGCGGCGTGCGGCACCGCCCAGTAGCAGCCGATCGCGCCGATGGGATCCGGGCGCAGGATCGGGGTCATCACCAGGCTCCGCACGAACGTCGGCCGGTACGCCTCCTGCGGGATGCGTTCGTCGAAACGGATGTCGCGGATCGCCACGGTCTGGCGGTTCCGCATCGCCCAGCCGCTGATGCAGTTCACGGCGGGGAAGCGCTGGCCCTTCCACAACGGGCTCATCGAGTCCTCGTCGGCGTAGTAGCAGAGGTCGCCGTCCAGCAGCACGAGGGTCGCGCCGTGGGCGCTCAGCAGCGAACGGGCCGTCGTGCGGACGATCCGTTGCACTTCCTCCAACGTGGCCGCCGTGTCGAGCCGCTCCGTTGTCCGAGGCATCCACAAACATTAACTCGCGGCACACCGCACACCTAGACATTCAAAGCCACGCAGAATCGATGTCCTGCCGCAACGCCGTCATCGCCTCGAATCCCCCTGGACCCGCCGCTGACCTAGTGTTGCGGTGTGACGACGCACCCTGCTCCAGAGGTTCCGGACCAGCTCTTCGACGACCCCGCCGCGGAGGCCACGTGGCGTGAACGGTTCACCGCGCCCCGGATGAGCCTGCCCGGCTGGGCCGACGACGCACCCGACCGCACGCTGTACATCTCCAACGCCAGTGGCGTGTGGGAGATCTACGCCTGGGACCGGGCCACCGACGAGCACCGCAAGGTCACCGACCGCCCGAACGGCACGTCACACGGCACGTTGAACCCGGACGGCACCGAGATCTGGTGGTTCGACGACCACGACGGTGACGAGTTCGGCGTGTGGGTGCGGGAGCCGTTCCACGCCGACGGCAGCAAGGCGGAGCCCGCGCTCGCGGGGGTCACCGCCGGCTACCCGGCCGGGCTGGAGATCGGCCGCGAGGTCACGGCCGTCGCCGCCTCGACCGACGACGGCACCACGGTCTGGCTGGCCCGTGGCGACCGCACCGAGGTGATCTACCAGAACGAGAACGACGCCGGTGTCACGGCGATGTCCAAGGACGAGTCGCTCGTCGCGATCGCGCACTCCGAGCACGGCGACAACCGGCACATGGCGTTGCGCGTGCTGGCCGCCGCCGACGGGTCGGTCGTCGCCGAGAAGTGGGACGGCAAGGGCAAGGGGCTCGACGCCGTCTCGTTCAGCCCGGTGCGCGGCGACCAGCGCCTGCTCGTGCTGCACGAGCGCCGCGGCCGCGAGGAGCTGCTGATCTGGGACGTCGCCGCCGACACCGAGCAGGAGATCGTGCTCGACCTGCCGGGTGAGGTTTCCGCCGACTGGTACCCCGACGCGTCCGCGTTGCTGATCGTCCACACGCACCACGCGCGCAACACCGTGCACCGCTACGACTTGACGACCGGTGAGCTGTCCACTCTGGACACCGCGCCCGGCGTGATCGGCTCGGCCGGCGTGCGCCCGGACGGCACCGTCGAGTACTCGTGGTCGTCCGCCTCGACGTCGACCGTGATCCGCGCGCTGTCCGCCGACGGCGGCGAGCGCGTGCTCGTCGAACCTGCGGGTGCCCGCCCGGCCACGTCACAGCCGCTGGAGGACGTCTTCGTCGGCGACGTCCACGCCCTGGTGTCGCGGCCCGCGGGCGAGGGGCCGTTCCCGACCGTCTTCATGATCCACGGCGGCCCGCACTCCTCCGACGAGGACCGCTTCTCCGCCTACCGCGCCGTGTGGCTCGACGCCGGTTTCGCGACGGTGCACGTCAACTACCGCGGTTCGTCCGGCTACGGTTCGCAGTGGCGGGACGCCATCGAGGGCCGTCCGGGCCTCACCGAGCTCGAGGACATCGCCGCCGTCCACGACTGGGCCGTCGAGTCCGGCCTCGCCGACCCGGCGCGCGTCGTGCTGAACGGCGCCTCCTGGGGTGGCTACCTGACCCTGCTCGGCATCGGCACCCAGCCGGACCGCTGGGCGGTCGGCATCGCGGGCGTCCCGGTCGCCGACTACTTCGCCGCCTACGAGGACGAGATGGAACCGCTGCGCGCCTTCGACCGCGCGCTCTTCGGCGGCTCCCCGGAGGACCTCCCGGACCTCTACCGCGAGTGCTCGCCGCTGACCTACGTCGACCAGGTCACCGCGCCGGTCCTGATCCTCGCCGGCGAGAACGACCCGCGCTGCCCGATCCGGCAGATCGACAACTACCTCGACGCCCTCGCCGAGCGCGGTCACACCTACGAGATGTACCGCTACGACGCGGGGCACGGCTCGCTGGTGGTCGCCGAGACGATGCGGCAGACGGCCGCCGAGGTGGACTTCGCGCGCCGCCACCTGTCCCGCTGATGTCCTGAAGAGGCCGGAAGAACGACGAGGCCCGCTCCGTCGAGGAGCGGGCCGTCCGTCGGCTGCCGGGTCAGGCGGCCTGCGCCTGCCACATCCAGTGCGCCTGCTCCAGCTCCTGCGTGATGCCGATCAGCAGGTCCTGGGTGACGAGGTCCGGCTTGTCGGTCTCGTCGATGCGGGCACGCATGCGCGTGATCAGCTGCGCCAGCGACTTCGTGATCGCCGCGACGACCTGGTCCTCCTTCAGCCAGCCGGTCTCCATCTCGGGCAGGCCGGACGACGAGGCGATGGTCTTCGCCGTGCCGTTCGGCGTGACGCCGAGAGCGGCCGCGCGTTCGGCGACCTGGTCGGCGGCGTTGCGCGCCGCGATGACCAGCTCGTCGAGCTGCAGGTGGACGCTGCGGAAGTTCTTGCCGATCACGTTCCAGTGCGCCTGCTTCCCGATCAGGGACAGGTCGACGAGGTCGACGAGCGTTGCCTGCAGCACCGCTCCGACGGCGTCACGATCGGCGTCGGCGAGCGGGCTGGTGATCGGGTACTTGGCCATTGTTGAACGCGCCTCCTCAGACGGTGACGGTGAGCGCCACCTCGATGTTGCCGCGCGTCGCGTTCGAGTACGGGCAGACCTGGTGGGCCTGCTCGACGAGCTTCTCCGCGACCGCCTGGTCGAGTCCGGGGATGTTCACGGCGAGCTCGACGCCCAGCTGGAAGCCGCCGGTCCCGTTCGATCCGATCCCCACCTTGGCGGTTACCTCAGAAGAAGCGACCTGAATCTTCCCGGCGCGCGCGACGGCTGCGAGGGCGGAGTTGAAGCACGCTGCGTAACCGGCCGCGAACAGCTGCTCGGGGTTGGTCGCGTCACCGCCGGGGCCGCCCATCTCCTTGGGGACCGACAGCACCTCGTCGATCACACCGTCGGAGGAGCGCACCTCGCCGTTGCGGCCCTCGCCGTAAGCAGTCGCCTCGGCCGTGTACAGCGCTTCCATTCCGCTCTCCCTTGGGTCAGTGGGTGGTTCCACTCAGGGAGAACGCATCGTGCGCGACTTATCTGCCCGATCGTGACTCAGTTCACGCCTGGTGCGCGGCCTGGCGCTGCGCGAACTCGACCACCTGACGGCCGATGACCCGCAGGTTCCGGTCGACGTCGGAGTCGGAGCACGAGCCGTCGCCGTCGAACTTGACCTGCGCGGAGTTGATCGCGGAACCCAGCGGCGTCGGCCAGCCGCGCAACGCGTGCACGATCGAGCGAACCGCGGCGAGCGTGTTCACCGCGGCCTGCCACCCGTAGGCGGCGGTGATCGTGCCGACCGCGCGGCCGTCGAGGTAGGGGCGCTCGTCGTCACGCAGGTCCTCGATGTAGTCGAGGGCGTTCTTGACCAGGCCGGAGACCGTGCCGTGGTAGCCGGGCGACACGAGGATCACGCCGTCGGCCCTGCGCAGGTCCTCGACCATCCGCTTCGCCACGTCGGTGCGTTCCGGCACGGACGGGTCGTAGAACGGCAGCACCAGTTCGGGGCCGCTGTACTGGATGGTCCGCGCGCCCATTTCGCGAGCACCTTCGAGCGCGACCCGCAGCGCCCGCTCGGACTGCGAGTCGGACCTGATCGAGCCGCCGATGCCCACCACCGTCACCGTCATGACGCCGATCCTTCCACCTCCAGATACCTGGAGATCCAGCACTACTGGCTAGTAACATGCACCACATGTCGAACATCCAGGCGCGTGTGATGGCCGGCGCCCTGCGCTTCGCGTTCGGTCTGCCCTCACCCGTGCGCCGCCTGATCACGGGGCCCCGGATCCGCCTGGACGGTCAGGACCTGCACCCGGACGCGCAGTTGCTGCTCCGCCTCCAGCAGCTGTCCGGAACCGGGTGGCGCACGAGGACAGCTTCGGAGAGCCGGCTGGACCTTGAGTTGAGCACGAAGCTCGTCTCCGGTCCCAGGATCACCGGGGTGGGTGCCCGCGACCTCACGATCGGGGAGTTCGCCGGGCGGTTGTACACACCGCACGGGCTGGCGCCGGGCTCGGCTTTGTTGATCTTCTACCACGGTGGCGGCTGGGTGACCGGCAGCCTGGAGAGCCACGACAACCTGTGCCGCTTCCTCGCCCGTGAGGCCGGCGTGCGGGTGCTGGCGGCGGACTACCGGCTCGCGCCCGAGTACCCGTTCCCCGCGGCGGCCGACGACGCGGCCGAGGTGCTGCGCTACGCCGTGACCAAGGCGGCGGACCTGGGCATCGACCCGCGCCGGATCGCACTGGGCGGCGACAGCGCGGGCGGCAACCTCGCGGCGGTGACCGCGCACGGCGCCGAGGTCGACCTGGCGTTCCTGCTGCTGTTGTACCCCGGTGTGGACGCGTCGGTGCGGCGCCGGTCGCGGGAGCTCTTCGGCAACGGGTTCTTCCTCACCGACGAGAAGATGGACTGGTTCCTCGACCAGTACAGCGCCGGTGGCCGCGACCGGCACGACCCGCGGCTGTCGATCATGCTGGCCGAGGACCTGTCCGGGCTGCCGCCGACCTACATCGCGACCGCGGGCTACGACCCGTTGCGCGACGAGGGCGAGGCCTTCGCCGAACGGCTGGCCGCCGAGGGCGTGCCGGTGGTGCTGCGGCGGCACGAGGGCCTGTTCCACGGGTTCGCGAACGTGCTCGGCGTGGGCGGAATCTTCCGCGAGGCCGTGTCCGAGGCCGTCGGCGCGCTGCGGACCGGCCTGGCCCTCGCGAACTCTGCCCAGGACGTCCCCGAGACCGCCTGACCGGTCAGGCCGCCACCGGCTGCCGCTGCCGGCTCAGCAGGTAGCCGACACCGGCGACCGCCAGCCCGGCCACACCCGCGACGACGAAGCCGAGCGCGGGCCCGCCGTGATCCACGGCGAGGCCCGCGAGCGGCTGCCCGGCCGCGACCCCGAACGTGAACGCCGACCCCTGCACCCCGAGCGCCATCCCGCGCGCCGACGGGGGCGCGAGCTTGCTGATCTGCTCGCTCGACGCGGCGATCGTGGGCGCGCACAGCAGGTTCATCGGGATCAACGCGAGCGCCAGCACCGCCACGTTCCCGTCACCCAGCCCCACCGGCAGCTCCAGCAACGCCATCCCCGCGAGCAGCACGACCCCGCCCGGCACCCGCCGCAGCCCGCCGTAGACGAGCCCGCCGAACGCCGACGCCGCGCACATCACCACGAAGATCAGGCCCAGCCAGCCCTGCCTGCCCGCGTGCTCCAGGCTCGCGATCGACGCGAGCTCCATGCCCGACAGCACCATCGTGGCCCCGAACGGGATGATCAGCGCCGCGATCATGGGTCCGCGCAGCCACGACTGCCAGCGCGGTGCCGGTTGCGTCGTGACCTCGTCCTCGTGCACCAGCGGCGGGTTCACCACGTACAGCAGCACGCACGCGAGCACGATGGCCACACCGATCGACACCAGCGCCAGGCCGGTCGAGAACTTCGTCGCGAGCAGCACCCCGGCCGCGGGCCCGACCATGAACGACAGCTCGACCGAGATCGAGTCCAGCGAGAACGCCGGCCTGCGCTGCGGTTCCGGCACCAGCGCCGTGAGCGCCTGCCGGCCGATCGACATCACCGGCACCGCGAACAACCCGTTGGCGAACGCCAGCGGCAGCAGCCAGTGGTAGCTCAGCAACGGCGCCGTCAGCCAGAACACGCCCTCCACCAGCGCGCTGACGGTGAGCGTGATCCGCAGCCCCCGCCTGTCGATCAGCCGCCCCATCAGCGGCGATCCCAGCCCGATGCCCACCATCGTCGCGAACCCGACCGCGCCCGCCGCCGCGTAGCCCTTGTCGAGCGAGGTCACGACGTGCAGCGTCACCGTCACGCCCGCCGCCGTCGGGGCGATCCGCGCGAGCAGTACCAGCAGCATCAGCGACCGCACACCGGGCAGCGCGAGGACGTGTTTGAAGGGGGCGAGGTTCACCCCCACATCGTCACCCGGCTGGCAAGCGCGTTTCGGCTGTTCAGGACGCGCCCGGCACAGCGGCTACCGCCCGGGCGGGCCACCCGGTTCGGTGGGCAGCGTGATCGGCGGCGGCTCGTTCGGGTTGCCGGGGTCGGGGTTGCCGGGGTTCGGCGTTCCGGTCGGGTCGGTCGGCGCGGGCGGCGGCACGTAGCCGGAGCTCACCGACAGCGTGATCACCGTGCCGCGCAACGCGTTGCCGCGCGGCGACTGGCTGACGACGGTGCCCTTGGGCCGGTCGGAGTTGATCGTCTGCTGGCTCGTCTTGTACCCGGCCTGCTCCAGCGTCCGCACCGCGTCGTTGACCTGGCGGCCGACGACGTCCGGGATCTGGATCTCCCGGCCGCCCTTGAGGTAGCGCGGCTCGACCGGGGGCAGCTGCGCGACCGGCAGGGTGGCGTGCACCTTCGACATCGTGTCGAACCACGTGCGCGCGGGGATGGTGCCGCCGAAGATGTTGCCGTTGCCGCACAGGCGGGGCGCGCCGGTGACGCAGATCGGGCGGGGCGAGGTGCCGTCGTTGAACGTCTGCACGGCGCCCGCGAAGTCCGGCGTCGCGCCGATGAACGCGGCCGACTTGTACTCCTCCGTGGTGCCGGTCTTGCCGATCATCGGGCGGGTCCACTTGAACGCGCGGGCGGCCGCGGCGGCGGTGCCGTTGCCGAGGTCGTCCTTGCTCATGCCCGTCGCGAGGCCGTTGGCGAGGCCCTCGCTGACGACCTGCTCGCACGGCGCCTCGTTGACCTGCACGGCCTTGCCGTTGCGGTCGAGGACCTTCGCGAGCGGCGTGGGCGGGCACCACTTGCCGCCGGACACGATGGTCGCGGCGACGTTCGCGAGCTCCAGAGTGGACACCGGGGCCGGCGACAGCGTGAAGGAGGCGTTGCCGCCGTCCTGCTTGTAGAACTCGGTCTGCGAGATGCGGTTCTGCTTCTCCTTGGCCTTCGGGTCGGGCCGCATGCCCTGCAGGTTCGTCGCCATCGTGTCGCGCATGCCCAGCCGCGAGGCCATGTCGACCACCGCGTCCAGCCCGGTCTGCTCCTCCAGGATCACGAAGCCGGTGTTCGGCGAGGTCTGCAGGGCCTGTTGCAGCGACATCGACGACGGGTAGCTCGAGTCGAAGTTCGACAGGCAGTACCAGCGGGTGCCGGGCTCACCGGTGCTCGGGCAGCGCTGGGCGCCACCCTTGAACACCCGCGAGGTGTAGGACGTCGGCGTCGCGATGGTGTTCTCGATGCCCAGGCCCTTCTCCAGGGCCGCGGCGGCGGTGAAGACCTTGTAGACCGAGCCGGCGCCGAACTTGTTCTCCACACCGCTGGGCAGGTCGAACGTCGTCTGGTTCAGGTCCGCCTTCAGGCCGTAGTCGCGGTTCGCCACCAGCGCGAGCACGTCGTGGCGTTCCTTGCCGGGCTTCACCACGGCCATCGTGTTCGCGATTCCCGGCGTGCCCTTGGCGACCCCGGCCTCCGCCGCTGCCTTCGCCTGCGAGGTGACCGTTCTGTCCAAAGTGGTCTGGATCGTGTAGCCGCCGGTGCGCAGCTGTTCTTCGCTGAAACCCGCGCGTTGCAAGTAGTTCACGACGTAGGAACAGAAGAAGCCGTTTTCCGGTCCGGCACCCACACAACCGTTCGGCGGCGTGCGGACCGGGTTCGCCAGACCGAGCCCTTCCTTCTTCGCCGCCTCGCCCGCGTCACGCGAGAGCTTGTCGTTCTCGACCATCCGGTCGATCACTTTGTTGCGCCGCTCCAGCGCTTTGTCCGGATACGCTTCGGGGTCGAGCGCTGACGGGCTGTTGACCATTCCGGCGAGCATCGCCGCCTGGGGAACGGTCAACTTGTCCGGCGTGGTGCTGAAGTAAGCCTGGGCGGCCGCCGCGATCCCGTAAATGGTCGAACCAAATGGGACCACGTTGAGGTAGCGGGCGAGGATCTCCTCCTTGCCCAGCTTCCGCTCCAGCTGCAGGGAGATCCGGGCCTCGCGCATCTTGCGCGCGATGGTCTGCTCCTGCGCCTTGGCCTGCTCCAGCTTGTTGTTCCGCGCCACGACGTGGACGAGGTAGTTCTTGACGTACTGCTGCGTCAGCGTCGACGCGCCCTGCGAGACCGAGCCGCTCACCTGGTTCGTCAGGCCGGCGCGGATGGTGCCCTTCCAGTCCACGCCCTGGTGCTCGTAGAACCGGCGGTCCTCGACCGAGATCAGCGCGGCCTTCATCGTCGGCGAGATCTTCTCCGGCGGTGTCAGCACGCGGTACTGGTCGTACAGGTAGGCGATCGGCGCGCCTTCCTTGTCGGTGACGGTCGTGATCAGCGGTGGGTCCGTGGTCACGAGGTCGGCGGAGATGCTGTCCACGGTGTCGCTGGCCCGGTTGGACACCAGGCCTGTCGCGCCCACGACTGGGAACAGCATGCCGGCGAGGAGAACCCCAGCCAGCAGGCACAGGCCGAGCATCTTGAGCACGCCATTCCTGACTCGCACGCAGGTCAGCGTACGCCGTACACGAACGGGTGAAGGTGATCAGTAAGGGCCGTTACTCAGCATGAGTAGACATACGCAAGACAGGTAACAGTCGGGTGACCCAGGCTTGGACAGGGAACCGAACGGCACTACAGTCCGTCAACGTCCAAGGAATGCAGCCGTAGCTCGAACGCTACGGCATCCGTGGCAGGGGTGTGGCGGATTTCCACATTTGGACAGCACTGAGGAGTGGGGGATATGAACCAGGGGGATTGGCGTATCAACGCTTCGTGCCGTGACGAGGAGCCGGATCAGCTCTTCGTCCGCGGTGCGGAGCAGCGCAAGGCGAAGCTCGTGTGCCTCGGTTGTCCGGTGCGCATGGAATGCCTGGCCGAAGCGCTCGACAACAGGATCGAGTTCGGTGTCTGGGGTGGGATGACGGAGCGTGAACGACGCGCTCTGCTGCGTCGCCGTCCCGACGTTACGTCTTGGTACGAATTGCTCGACAATGCGCGCCAGGAACACCACGAGGACTCGCGAGTCGGCTAGTTCGCGTCCGTCGCGGCACAAAAGATCAACACGGCACTACTCCCCGGCCAGCCGGCGGCCGATCTCACGAAGGCCGTCGAGGTCGTGCACGTCCGCGGGCAACGCGGGCACGCCGACCAGCGCGACACCGGGGTGAGCACGCGTGAACCGGGCCAGCAGCCGCTTCTCCCGATCGGCGACCGCCACCCGGTCCGCGTGCAGCCGGAGCACCGCCGCCGCGAGCGGCGCCTCACCGGAACGGTCGAGGTCGTCCGCCGCGGCGTGGGCCTTCGCCGCGGGCAGGTCCACCGCCAGCACGGGGTGGGTCCTGTTCGCGACGAGCCCGCACAACGGCATGTTCTCCGCGCTGAGCCGTTCCACGAAGTAGCTGGCCTCGCGCAGCGCGTCCGGCTCCGCCGCCGCCACCACCACGAAACCGGTGCCCGGCGAGCGGAGCAGCTCGTACGTGCGCTGGGCCCGTTCGCGGAAGCCGCCGAACATGCTGTCGAACGCCTGCACGAACGTCGACGCGTCCTGCAGCAGCTGACCGCCGACGATGGTCGACACCGCGCGCGTGAACAGGCTGAACCCGGTGCCGACGATCTTGAGCAGGCCACGGCCGCTCGCACGTGCCGGTGCCGAGAGCATCCGGATGAACTTGCCGTCGAGCACCGTGGACAGCCGCTGCGGCGCGTCCAGGAAGTCGAGCGCGGAGCGGCTCGGCGGGGTGTCGACCACGATCAGGTCCCACTCGTCCTGCGCCACCAGCTGGCCCAGCTTCTCCATCGCCATGTACTCCTGCGTGCCGGAGAACGACGACGAGATGGTCTGGTAGAAGGGGTTCGACAGGATCTGGTCGGCCCGGTCGCGCCCGGCGTGGGTCAGCACCATGTCGTCGAACGTGCGGCGCATGTCCAGCATCATCGCGAACAGCTCGCCCTTGGGCTCGAAGCCCTCCACGACGACCTCGCGCGGGTGGTTGTCGAGCTCCCGCAGCCCCAGCGACTGCGCCAGCCTGCGCGCGGGGTCGATCGTCAGCACCACCACGCGCCGGCCCCGCTCGGCCGCCCGCAACGCCAGCGCCGCCGCGGTCGTGGTCTTGCCGACGCCACCGGACCCGCAGCACACCAGCACGCGCGTCGCCGGGTCGTCGAGCAACGGGTCGAAGTCGAGCCTGTTCACCGCACACCCGCCGCGACCAGCACCTCGGCCAGCTCGTAGAGCGCGGCCACGTCCACCCCGTCGGTCAGCTCCGGCAGGTCGACGGTCGGCAGGTCCGACTCGCGCAGCAGCTCCATCGCCTCCTGCTGCGAGCGCACCCGGATGGCGTGCTCGACGGTCTCCTCGACCAGGTCCTCCAGGGTGTCCTCGGCGAGGTCCAGCCCGGCCGCCACGAGCCCGGCGCGCACCCGTGCGGCGTCCACCCGGCCGTCCGCGGCCGCGGGCAGCGACCGCACCGGCAGCCGCGTCGGCTGCACCCGGTTCACCAGCACCGCGCCCGGCCGCAGGTCCGCGGCGTCGAGCTCGGTGACCGCGTCGAGCGTCTCGCGCACCGGCATCTCCTCCAGCAGCGCGACCAGGTGCACCGCCGTGTCACCGGAGTGCAGCAGCCGCACCACGCCCTCGCTCTGCCCCTTGATCGGCCCCACCTTGGCGAGGTCGGCCATCGCCTTCGTGACGTCCAGGAACTTCACCACCCGCCCCGTCGGCGGCGCGTCCAGCACGACCGCGTCGTAGCAGTGCCGGCCGCCGTCACCGGTGCGGTTGACCGTCTCCTTCACCTTGCCGGTCAGCAGCACGTCCCGCAGGCCGGGCGCGAGCGTGGTCGCGAACTCGATCGCGCCCATCTTGCGCAGCGTCCGCCCCGCGAAGCCGAGGTTGTAGAACATCGCCAGGTACTCCAGCAGCGCGGCCTCGGCGTCCACGGCCAGCGCGTGCACCTCACCGCCGCCCGGCGCGGACGCGATCCGCTCCTCGGAGTAGGGCAGCGGGGCCCGGTCGAAGAGCTGGGCGATGCCCTGCCGTCCCTCGACCTCGACCAGCAGCACCCGGCGGCCTCCGGTGGCGAGCGCGAGCGCCAGCGCGGCCGCGACCGTGGTCTTGCCGGTGCCGCCCTTGCCGGAGACCACGTGCAGACGGGCTCGGGTCAGCTCCTCGGTCCACGACGTCACCCGTCCAGACTATGTGTGAATCCGGTCAGACGTGGATCGGTCGGTCAATCGACCAGCGTGAGGAAGAGAACGGCCGCGGCGGTCGCGGCGACCAACGCCCAGGCCACGGCCGACGGCAGCCAGAACGCGATGGCGGCCGTGAGGACGGCCACGACCGCCAGCCCGATCAGCCCGGCCTGCCAGACCTGCGTGCGCCGGCTGTGCTTGCGGTCGCGCACCTGGGCCATGGCGACGAGCACCATCACCAGCCCGCTCACCACGAACGCGCCGGTGGCGACGATCCGCCAGGTCTCCATGTGATCAAGGTAGCTCGAAGGTCGAGAACCGCGCAGAGGGCGAGCGGGTGGCGCGTTACGCTTCCGCGCATGACGAAGTGGGAGTACGCGACCGTTCCGCTCTTGATCCACGCCACCAAGCAGATCCTCGACCAGTGGGGCGAGGACGGCTGGGAGCTGGTCACCGTGCTGACCAACCCCACCGGTGAGCAGCACGTCGCGTACCTGAAGCGGGTGAAGGCATGACCTGGTCCGCACGCTTGCAGGAGCTCGGCATCGAGCTGCCCGGCGTCGCCGCCCCGCTCGCCGCCTACGTGCCCGCCGTGCAGAGCGGGTCCTGGGTGTACACCTCGGGCCAGCTGCCGTTCGTCGACGGCAAGCTCCCGGCCACCGGCAAGGTCGGCGCCGACGTCTCGCCGGAGGAGGCCAAGGCGTACGCGCGGACGTGCATCCTCAACGCGCTCGCGGCGGTCCACGACCTCGTGGGCGTTGACTCGATCAAGCGGATCGTGAAGGTTGTGGGCTTCGTCGCCTCCGCGGAGGGCTTCACCGGCCAGCCCGGTGTCGTGAACGGGGCGTCGGAGCTGCTGGGGGAGGTCTTCGGTGACGCGGGCAGGCACGCCCGGTCCGCCGTGGGCGTCGCCGAGCTGCCGATCGGCGCGCCGGTCGAGGTCGAACTGATCGTCGAGGTCTGAGGTCTCCCGGTCGTAGTCCCGGGTTTCCGCTGAAGGGTGTGACATGTCGGACACGTGCCACGAACTGCTGCTGCGGCTCGCCGGTCGCCTCCCGGACGACCTGCTGTGGCGGTACCGGGACTGGGCGGCTTCGGACGCGTATGCGGTGCTCGCGCGGTCCTTGCCGCGCACCCTGCTGCACGGCCGCATCCCTCTGACCGATCACGAGATGCGCCTTCTGCAGGACGCCCTGGTGCCCTACGGGGCCGAACCCGGAGCTGTCAGTTCGGTCAAAGGGCTGGACGAACTGCCACCCACCGACTACACCTTTTCCCCGGAATCACCCGATCGGGTGCCGATGGGGGATTCCGCGACCGTCGTGCTCGGTGCCACGCTGCGAGGCCGGCTCGGGGTCGGTGAGGTTCGCTCCTGCTGGCGCATCGGCCCTGACGGGGTCAACCGCGTCCTGCTGGTGGCGGCCACCACCGGCCACTCCCGGCTGACCGGCGAGCTGCAGCGCGTGCTGCGGGCGCTGGGCGAGCACGACCCGTGCGTCGAGGTCGTGCCGTCCGGTCTGGACCTGCCGCCCTACCACCGGGCGGCGCTGGCGGCTTCGGAGCTGGTGTGTGCCGGCGCCGAGTCCGAGGAGCACCTGGTGCTCAGCTAAGGAGAGTTGCCGTGACGAACGACGGTGTCGGCCTGCCGGTCCGTCTGCACGATCTCCTGCTGTCGATGGCCGGGCGCGTCGACGACGACGCCCTGTCGCTGGCGCGCGAGTTCCTCGCCGTCGGAGAGCTGGACCGTGCGGTGGAACTGCTCGTCGGCACGCTCCTGGCCGGCGGCATCCCGGTGCTCCCGGACGAGAGAGCAGCCATCACGTGGGCGCTGCACGAGGTGCGCTCCGACGCGTCCCTCACCGACCGTCTGCCGGTCGTGGAGGTGCTTCCGTTCGTCCGGCACCGCTTCACCTCCGACTCCGACCCGGCCGCGGACCTCGGCCCGCTGCTGTCGCGTGCGGTGTCGGTGCTGCCGGACGTGCGCTCGGTGCGCTGCGTCTGGCGTTCGTCGCCGGCCGGTGCCACGCCGGGCCCGCTGCCGCACCGCGTCGTGCTGGTCGACGTGGGGCCGCAGGGCTTCGCGCCCGCCACCTCCTACCGGATCGACACGGTGCTGCGCAAAGCCGGCATCCGCGCCTCCGTCGAGGTGCTGGCCGTCGGCACGCAGCTCAGCGACTACCACGCCTCCGCGGTCACGTCGTCGCGCCCGGTGCCCGTCTCCGGTGCCCCGGTGACACCGACGCCACCACCCGCACCGGCGAACGTGGGCCACGAACCGGCCTGGTTCGACCAGTCAGAGGAACTTCCCGCTCCGGCGCCGATGGCCGAGCCGACACCGGCGCCGGAGCCAGCGGTGGAAGAGTCCGGCTCACGTTTTGCCCGAACGCCGTCCCTGGAGGGCTCGCAGCCCTTCCCGCCCAAGCCCGTGAAGCGGATCTCCGTCGCGCCGGTCGAAACGGAGCAGGAGCCCCTGCCGGAGCCCACGCCCATCAACCGGGCCGAGGTCACGACGGAGCTGAACGCGGACGAGCTGGCGGAGCTGCAGGCCGCACTGGCCGAGCCGCCGGCGGAACCGTCCTCCGTGGACGCCAACCTCAGTGAACGGGAACGCGCGCTGTTACAGCAGCTGCACGAGGAGCTGGCGCAACGCGAGCAGTCCGGCGCGAAGATGTCCGACACCGGCCGCTGGCAGATCGACCGGTCGTCGGCACGTCAGTCGGCCTTCGGGGCCACGAACAACGGGCACCAGCAGCAGTGAGCGCTGCCCGCGCCGACCCGGTCGGCGCGGGCTCTCCCAAGGCTTGGGCTCACACCCCGGCCTTGCGCCGCGCCAGGTCGATGACCTTCTGCAGGTGCAGGCCGCGCCGCACGTCGCACTCGTGGGTCGTGGTGCCGCTGTGCACCATCGCCACGAAGTCGTCGAGCAGGTTGGTGTAGCACTCCACAGCGGACGTGTCGCGGCTGTTGAGCGTGCGGTGGCCGTTCGGCCCGAACACGGTGAAGTCCGAGAACGGCGGCTCCAGCGGCAGCGACATGGTCAGCGACAACGTGCTCGTGGCGCCGCCCGCGTGCTGCAGGATCAGCTGCCACAGCCCGGTTTCCGACACGTGCGCGGCGATCACGTCGGTGATCTCGCCCAGTGCCGCGTCCAGCAGGTCGAACGCGTGCGGGCCGATGTCGTCGAGCGCGCCCCTCTCGTGCCGCCAGGGCGAGTTCGAGAACGGGCCGCCCAGCAGCGCGCCGGTCAGCCAGCGGCCGTCCGCACCGGTCCAGCCGCCGGTGCGGTGCAGCTGCTTGAGCAGCTCCCTGGTCTCCGGCGCGTAGCGGCGCGTCAGCACCACGAGCGAGGCCACGTTCGCGTCGGTCACCGCGCGGACGAGCTCCTCTGCGACCTCCTGGGACTCCGCGATCGGCTTCTCCAGGACGACGTGCTTGCCCGCGTTCGCCGCCTCGATCGCCATCGGCCCCTGCACGGCCGGCGGCACGCAGAACGCGACGGCGTCCACAGTGGACAGCAGGTCCCGGTAGGACGTGAACGCCTCGGCGCCGTGCGCGTTGGCCAGCTCCTGGGCCGCTTCCGGCCGCCGGGCCCACACACCGGTGAGCCGGGTGCCGGGGTGGTTGGCGAGGCCGGGGGCGTGGATCATGCTCGCCCACGGGCCCGCACCGACAAGTCCTACGCGCAGCTGTTCGTCCACTCGCCCATCCTGCCTCAGGAGTAACTGGCCTTGGGGACGAAGATCTCGCCACCGTTGTCGAACTTGAGCCGCAGACCGTCGGGCGTGCTCTCCCGTTCCGGGTCGTGTTCCCAGCCGGCGGGAACGGTCACCACGTGCCCGCGGTCGGGCGCCGGCCCGAGCCAGATCTCGTAGTAGGTGCCGCCCACCACGCGTTCGACCTTCTTCACGTACACGCCGGGGCTCGTGGCGGTCGGTTCGGCGCTGCTCACGGTCGTGCGGTCGGGCAGGAACAGCAGAACGCACGTCACCGCCGTCAGCCCTGTCCCCACCACCACGCCGAACAACACCAGCAGCATCTTCACCAGGCAGCCGGAGACCTTCGTCGCCATCACACCATCCTCGGGTTAGCGCGGTCGTACGCTCGGAGGATGCCCGAGGACATGACCTTGCCGGGAAACCTGGTACCCGCCGCGCCGGTCGCCCAACCCGTCGAGCCCCGTGACGCGGTCACCGTGGTGTTGCTGAGGGACGGTTCCGCCGGTGTGGAGGCGTTCCTGCTGCGGCGCGTGAAGGGGATGGCGTTCGCGGGCGGCATGACCGTGTTCCCCGGCGGAGGCGTGGACTCGCGTGACGCGGACACCTCGGTCGCCTGGGCCGGTCCGCCGCCGTCGTGGTGGGGATCGGTGTTCGGCGTGGACGAGGGCCTCGCGCGGGCGTTCGTGTGCGCGGCCGTGCGGGAGACGTTCGAGGAGTCCGGCGTGCTGCTGGCGGGACCGTCGGCGACGACCGTCGTCGCGGACGCCTCCGTGTACGCCGAGGCGCGGCAGGCGCTGGTCGACCGGGACGTGTCGCTGGCGGAGTTCCTCGCCTCCGCGGGCCTGGTGCTGCGGGCGGACCTGCTGCGGCCGTGGGCCAACTGGGTCACGCCCCACGAGGAACCCCGGCGCTACGACACCCGGTTCTTCGTGGCGGCCCTGCCCACCGGCCAGCACGCCGATGGTGCCACGACCGAGGCGTCCGACGCGGCCTGGCAGACGCCCGCCGAGGCCATCCAGGACGCCGAGGAGGGCCGCCGCATGCTCATGCCGCCGACCTGGCGGACGCTGGACGAGATCGGTGCCCTCGGGTCGGTCCCGGCGGTCATGGCCGCCGAACGCAGCGTCTCGAAGATCATCCCGAAGCTGGTGCGCGACGGTGACGTCATCCGGGTGGTGATCTGATGAGCGGGTCCCCGCTGATCGGAGCCCGTGCCGCGCACCCGCTGTACGGGCAGCTGCGCCAGGTCACCGAGCACGCGGCCGTGCTGCTGGCCGACAACCCGTCGCCGATGACGCTGGACGGCACCAACACGTGGCTGCTGAAGGCACCGGACGCCGAGTCGTACGTGGTGGTCGACCCCGGACCGGCCGACCCGGTGCACCTGGAGCGCATCGCGTCCGCCGGCCCGGTCTCGGAGATCCTGCTGACGCACGGCCACCCCGACCACTCCGAGGGCGCGCGCTCGTTCGGTGAGCTCGTCGGGGCGCCGGTGCGCGCGCTCGACCCGACGTTCGTCTTCGGTTCCGAGGGCCTGGTCGACGGTGACGTGGTCACCAGCTCCGGCCTGGAGCTCCGCGTGCTCGGCACCCCCGGCCACACCAGCGACTCGCTGTGCTTCGTGCTCGCCGGCGAGGCCGTGCTGACCGGCGACACCGTGCTGGGCCGCGGCACCACGATCGTCGCCCACCCGGACGGCAGGCTCGGCGACTACTTCGAGTCGTTGCGGCTGCTGGCCGACCTGCCCCCGGACACCGCCGTGCTGCCCGGCCACGGCCCCGAGCTCGCCGACGCCGGCGAGGCCGCGCGCGCCTACCTCGCGCACCGGTTGCAACGCCTCGACCAGGTCCGCCGCGCCGTGGCGTCGCTGGGCGGCTCGGCCACACCCCGCCAGGTGGTGGAGATCGTCTACGCCGACGTGGACCGGGTGCTGTGGCCCGCGGCGGAGTGGTCGGTGCGCGCGCAGCTCGAATACCTGCGCACCGAGGCCTGACCAGCGCTCGGCCGTCGCTCCACCGGCCTGCGGGCCGAGCGCGCGAAAATTGTCAGGGGTGCCCGCTAGCGTCCTGACCATGGACCTCACCGCCACCACAGCCGACCTGGCCGGCGCCGTCGCCGAGGTGGCACGGCTGCTGCCCACCCGCGTGCTCGACCCCGTGCTCGCGGGCGTCCGGCTGCGCGCCGGCGCCACCGGCGTGGAGGTCGCGGGCAGCGACCACGAGCACGCCGTGAGCCTGACGAAGCCCGCGACCGCGCACACCGAGGGGGAGGTGCTGGCGCCCGCCAAGGCCCTGGCCGCCACCCTGCAGGCCCTCGACGAGCCCCAGGTCCGCCTGCGCGTCGAAGGCTCCCGCCTCGCGGTCCGCACCGACCGGGCCCGGTTCGCCCTGCCCCTGCTCGACCTGCACGACCACCCCGGCATCCCGGTCCTGCCCACGCTCCAGGGCACCGTCGCCGCCGACCACCTGCGCGTCATCGCCGCGGTCGCCGGCGCCGCCTCGAAGGACGACGCACTGCCGATCTTCACCGGCATCCGCATCCAGTCCGACGACCAGCACCTGCACGTCATGGCCACCGACCGCTACCGCATGGCCTACGCCAGGCTCCCGTGGCACTCCCAGGGCACCATCGACGTCCTGGTCCCCGCCAAGGCCCTGGCCGAAGCCGCCCGCCAGTCCCAGGGCACCGTCGCCCTGCACGCCGACACCGACCGCATCGGCCTCGCCTGGCACCACAACTCCATCTCCACCGCACTCCTGGCCGCCCCGTTCCCGGACGACCGAGCGCGCCGACTTCTGGAGACCACCATCGACAGCACAGTGCTGGTAGACGCCGACGCCCTGGCCCGCGCCGTCCGCCGCGCCACCCCCTACGGCGGCCCCCACCAGGCCGTCACCATCCAGGTCGAGGACAGCGAACTGCGCGTCAAGAGCAGCGACCCGACCTCCGGCGAAGCCGAGGAGTTCGTCAAGGCCACGGTGGAAGGCGACCGCCTCACCAAAACCTTCCAGGCCCGCTACCTCGCCGACGCCCTGAAAGCCTTCGCCGGCCGCCGCATCGAGCTCCGCATCCAGGACGGCCTCCGCTCCACCGTCCTCACCTCCCCGCCCGGCGAGGACGGCGTGGAACTCACCTACCTGGTCGTTCCGATGCGCTCGGTGGCCTGACCTTCCGCGCCCGGCGCCTCGGGAACGTGGCCACGAAGCCGCCCGGCGACCGCACACGTTCGGAAGGTCGGGAAGCCGGGTGCTCCGGGATGCCGTCGCCGGTAGGCGCGGGTACGCCGCTTTGATCCCGCGACCTCGCCGGTCGGCGCGGGTGCGCCGCACCGATTCCGCGACCGACACGCGACAGCCGCGACAGCCGCGTGGAAGAGCGAAAGGCACGCCGTTGGTCACGGCGTGCCTTTCGACGTTCAACCCGGCGACTCGACCGGCCCTGCGATCCGGCCGGCTTCAGCCGGACTCGATCGATCCCGGTCTGGTCGGGCCAGGCCCACCAGCCCTACCGGGCGGCGAGCTCCATCTCCGACCGCGCCGGCAGCGACTCCCCGGCAGGCACGCCACGCCGCACGGTCGCCCGCAGCAGCCACACCGCCAGCGCGATCACCAGCCCGGCCACCCCGGCCGCGAAGAACGCAGGTCGGGTGCCGAAGTGTTCGATCAGCTGGCCGGAGAGGCCCTGGCCGAGCGCGAGGCCGACGGTCACCGAGGTGATCACCCAGCCGAACGCTTCCGCGGCCATGCCGTTGGGCGTGACCTGTTCGATCGCGGCGGAGTGCGCGGTCGACTGCGGGGTGATCAGGGTGCCGACCACGAACAGCGCGATGCCGAGGCCGACCAGGGTGGCGGGGATCGCCAGGAGCAGGGACAGCAGGCCGAAGCCGCCGAGCAGCACCGGCAGGCGCAGGTGCATGGGGCGCGGCCACGGGCGCATGCCGTACAGCACGCCGAAGATCACCGAGCTGATCGACCACAGCGACAGCATCAGGCCGCCCATGGAGGCGTGGCCCTCGGCCTTGGCGAACGCGGGGACGGCGACCTCGACGAAACCGATCGTCACGCCGAAGCCGAGGGCGGCCAGGGCCACCGTGCGCATGCCGGGGTACGCGAACGCGCCGAGCAGGGGGCGCGGGGTCGCGGCGACGGCGCCCCAGGCGCGGACGACCGGGTTGAAGGCGAACCACAGGGCGCCGATGACCATCAGCACCGCGCCGACGACCACGCCGGTGCCTGCCCACGGGGCGGCCAGCAGCAGGCCCGCGAGGCCGGGGCCGAGGATGAAGAAGACCTCCATCGAGATCGACTCGTAGGCGTAGGCGGCCATCCTGGTCGGGCCGCTCGGGAGCATCCGCTCCCACAGCGCCCGTGACGCCGAGCCGACCATCGGTTCGGTCGCGCCGACGCCGAGGGCAAGCGGGACCAGCGTGAACACCGGGGCGCCCGCCTCGACGGCGATCACCGAGGCCGTGACGAAAAGGGTGAACAGAGCGGTGACCGCCGCCAGCGGGCGGGTGGGACCGAAGCGGTCCATCAGCCTGCCCTGGACGACCGAGCCCATCGCCACGCCGACCAGCGCCGCCGCCGACACCAGGCCGGCGGCCGCGAACGAACCCGTGGCGCGCTCGACGTAGAGCAGCAGCGAGAGCCCGACCATCGCGATGGGGAGGCGGGCGAGCAGGGAGGCGACCACGGGGCCGCGCATGCCGGGGGTCGTCAGGGCAGCTCGGTAGTCGGAGAGACGGGCAGAGTGGGACATGTGTACCAGTATGCCAAACCTGGTACGGAAGTACCAGTTTGGGGTGCGCAGAGTCACCGTCGTTGCGATTGGGTCACGACAATGGGATGACCGGGTGAAACATGCGGGAAAAACCACCCGGACGAGGTTCTTGGGAGTGAAAAAGCTTGGGTTCCACGGTGGGGGCCGTGCGAAAGTTGACTCATCGATCGAGACCAACCTCTGGCCAGAGGGTCGGGGCCTGCGCGCCAGAGGGTGGAGGGCACGGTTCGTCGGGGGATGGGCCGTGCAACGCAAAGGACCGGTGCGCCACGTCGGGGGTGGCGCCCGGTCCTTTGTGCTCGGTCAGCGGTTTGCCCGAAGGGGCGAACGGCAGCCCGTCGGGTCCACCGAAGCGGACCCGGCGGGGTCAAGTGCTAGCGGGCGCGGCGCGCGAGGCGCTCCGGGTCCAGGATCAGCACGCTCTTGCCCTCCAGGCGCAGCCAGCCGCGGTGCGCGAAGTCGGCCAGGGCCTTGTTCACGGTCTCGCGGGACGCGCCGACGAACTGAGCGATCTCCTCCTGCGTCAGGTCGTGCGTGACGCGGAGCAGACCGGCCTCCTGCGAGCCGAAGCGCTGTGCGAGCTGCAGCAACGCCTTGGCCACACGGCCCGGTACGTCCGTGAAGATCAGGTCGGCCAGCATCGAGTTCGTCCGGCGCAGCCTGCGGGCCAGGGCCCTCAGCAGCTGCTCGGCGATCTCCGGCCGGTTGGTGATCCACTGCCGGAGCGCGGGGCGGTCCATGGACACCGCGCGCACCTCGGTCACCGTCGTCGCGGTCGACGTGCGGGGGCCGGGGTCGAAAATGGACAGTTCACCGAACATGTCGGAAGGTCCGAAGATCCCCAACAGGTTCTCGCGGCCGTCCGGCGACTTGCGGCCGATCTTCACCTTGCCGGACTGGATGATGTACAGCCGGTCGCCCGGCTCACCCTCCGCGAAGATCACATGGCCACGCGGGAACTCCACCGTCTCCAGGGTCTGCGCCAGCGCCTCTGCGGCTGCCGGGTCAACTCCCTGGAAGATGCCCGCTCGCGCCAGGGTCTCGTCCACCTCGTCCCTCCTAATCGACGCGACGGCACGCCTACCACCTTCTTTGGTGGAGTCAGCGCCGTGCCGCCGATCACTGCGTTGCAGTCTAAGGGCTGCGTTGTGGATCGCCGCTCGGCTCGCCGTCTTGGCGGGAACAACGCGACTGACTCGATCCAGAGCCCAACGAGCCAGTCTACGCCATTCGGGTGCCTGCTCGGCACCCGACCGCTAGCGCACGCGCCTGCGCACGCTGCCGCGACCGCGGCGACGCAGCCGGAACAGCTCCAGCGCGCGTCCGATGCCGTGTCCGTAGAGCGCCTTGACCTCGTCGGGCCGGGCGGACTCCAGGAACTCCTCGACCTCGTTCTCCTGCACGGCGACGTGCCGGAGCCTCGCTTCGACGCGCTCCATGAAGAGCGCGAAGAACATGATCACGATGGGGACGACGATCACAAACCAGGCAGTCATGATGCTCCGCAGTCTGGCGCATGTGCGATTCGAGTACGCGTATAGGGGGTGCTTCCGGCGTGTTGACTACGCTGAATCAGTGCCCGCAGCCAAGAAACCGGAAACCAAGCTCGGCTTGACCCGCAGGGCCCGCCGGATGGTGCGCATGCTTGCCGAGGGATACCCCGACGCCCACTGCGAGCTGGACTTCACCACGCCGCTGGAGCTGGTCGTGGCGGTCGTCCTGTCCGCGCAGTGCACCGACAAGAAGGTCAACGAGGTCACCCCCGCGCTCTTCGCGAAGTACCCGACGGCCGCCGACTACGCCGGCGCGGACCGGGTGGAGCTCGAAGAGATGATCCGCCCGACCGGTTTCTACCGGAACAAGGCGACGTCTCTCCTGGGTCTCGGTGCCGCTCTTGTGGAGCAGCACGACGGTGTGGTCCCCGGCAGCATGGAGGAGCTGGTCAAGCTCCCCGGTGTAGGACGCAAGACGGCCAACGTGGTTCTCGGCAACGCCTTCGATGTGCCGGGGCTCACAGTCGACACCCACTTCGGCCGGCTCGTGCGCCGCTGGGGGTGGACGGAGGAAGAGGACGCCGTCAAGGTCGAGTACGCCATCGCCGAGCTGGTCGAGAAGCGCGACTGGACCATGGCCTCGCACTGGATCGTCTTCCACGGCCGCCGCGTCTGCCACGCCAAGACCCCGGCCTGTGGCGCCTGCCTGCTGATGAAGGAGTGCCCGTCGTACGGCCTGGGGCCGGAGGACCCGGTCAAGGCCGCGAAGCTCGTGAAGGGTGACGAGAAGCCGCACCTCCTCGAGCTCGCCGACCGGGTCCGCGCAGGTGAGAAGCTGGTGGGGTGAGCAACCGCACCCGCTGGCTGGTCCTCGTGCTCGTCCTCGGCGTCGCCGGTGTCGTGGCGCTGTGGCCACGCGACCAGGCACGGGACGAACCCGTGCGGTCGAACCGCCCGTCGCAGGACGTGGTGGCGTTGCGCGCGCAAGCCCAGCTACGGCCGTGTGTACCTGGTGGTGAGGGTGGCGTCGGCGTGACGTGCCTCGGTGACGGCACCCGTACGGACCTCGCGCTGAAAGGGCCGCTCCTGATCAACTTCTGGGCGACGTGGTGCCAGCCGTGCCAGAAGGAGCTGCCGGTGCTGGATGCCTACGCGAAGCAACCAGGTGCCGTCCCGGTCGTCCCAGTTCTCGTGGAGAGCACGGAGGCCGACGGCCTGGAGCTGCTCGCCAGGCTGGGCGTGCGGCTGCCCTCCGTCCACGACGGGGCGGACGAGCTGCGCAAGCGGGTCAAGGCGCCGATAACGCTGCCGGCCACGTATTACATATCAGCGGACGGCGCGGTCCGTCAGGTCACGGACCCGCCGGTGTTCACGGCGCCCGAGCAGGTGGAGAAGGCGGTGCGATGAACGGGGCAACCGAGCTGGGAGCGACCGAGCTGCCGGACTGGATGCAGCGTCTCGTCAAGGCGACCGAGGAGATCGACGCCGGCACGTTCACCCGGATCAAGGTGCCGGCGTCCGGCGGCAGGCCGGCGTCGGTGCTGATCCTCTTCGGCGACAACGAGGACCACGGCCCGGACGTCCTGCTGCTGCGCCGCGCGGACACGCTGGGCTCCCACCCCGGCCAGGTCGCGTTCCCCGGTGGTGCCGCCGACCCGACCGACGACGGACCGGTGGCCACGGCATTACGCGAGGCTTACGAGGAGACCGGTGTACTTGGGTCAGGAGTGAGACCACTGACCGTGATGCCGGAGCTGTACGTGCCGGTGTCGGGTTTCGTGGTCACCCCCGTGCTCGCCTACTGGGAACAGCCGAGCCCCGTCGCCCCCGTCGACTCGGCGGAGACCGCCGCCGTCGCGCGGGTGCCGGTCGCGCACCTCGCCGACCCTGCCAACAGGTTCCGGGTGCGCCACCCCGCGGGCTACGTCGGAGCGGCCTTCTCCGCACCGGGCATGCTGGTGTGGGGTTTCACCGCGGGACTGCTGAACGGCCTGATCGCACTCGGTGGCTGGGAACAGCCGTGGGATGCGACCGATGTGCGTGACCTTGAACTAGCGTTGCGCGCTACACAGTGAGGCGGAGGTAGTCGGTTGAACTGGGTTGACCTGCTCGTGCTGGGCCTCGCCGCGATCGCCGCGGTGTCGGGGGCCAGGCAGGGCATGGTCGTCGCGCTACCCGCGTTCGTCGGTGTGCTCGTCGGCCTGATCCTCGGCACCCAGATCGCACCGCTGCTCGTGTCCCAGTTCGAGAACGTGGTGACCAAGGTCGTCTTCGCCGTGGGCATCGTCGTGCTGCTGGTCGCGCTTGGCGAGACGATCGGTGTCTACATAGGCCGCACGATCAAGGCGCGGGTCAACGCCTCCCCGTTGCGCGGCGCGGACAACGCGCTGGGCGCCATCGTGCAGGGCATCGTCGTCTTCGTCGTGGCCTGGATGATCGCGCTGCCGCTCACGTCGGTCGTGGGCCTGCCCGACCTGACGTCCTCGCTGCGCCAGTCGGTGATCCTCGGCAAGGTCAACGAGACCATGCCGCAGGCCGCCCGCGTGCTGTCCGACGACCTGCAGAAGCTCTTCGACGTCTCGGGCTTCCCGCAGGCGATGGACCCGTTCAACCGCACGCCGCTCAAGGAGGTCAGCCCGCCCAACGGCGAGCTGGCCAACTCCCCGGCCGCCAGCCGGCTGCGCTCCTCGGTCCTGAAGGTCCGCGGCCGCGCACCCTCCTGCTCCCGCGCGCTGGAGGGCACCGGCTTCGTCATCGCCCCCGAGCGCGTGTTGACCAACGCCCACGTCGTCGCCGGCACCAACGAGGTCACCGTCGAGGTCGGCCGCGGCCAGTTCGACGCCACGGTCGTGCACTACGACCCCAAGGTCGACATCGCCATCCTCGCGGTCCCCGACCTCGAGGCCACGCCGCTGCAGTTCCGCTCCGACGAGGTCCAGGCCGGTGAGGACGGCATCGTCCTCGGCTACCCCCTCGACGGCCCGTACAAGGCCTCGCCCGCCCGTGTCCGCGAGCGCATCCCGTTGTTGCGTGGCCCGGACATCTACGACGCCCAGACGGTCACCCGCGACGTCTACACCGTGCGTGCCGAGGTCCGCTCCGGCAACTCCGGCGGCCCGTTGGTCGACCCGAGCGGCCGGGTGATGGGTGTGGTGTTCGGTGCCGCGGTCGACGACCCGGAGACCGGGTTCGTGCTCACGGCGCAGCAGGTGCAGGCGATGGTGCAGAAGGCGCCGACGCTGACCCGCCGCGCGTCGACCCAGGGCTGCGCCTCCTAGCAGCCCTACCGGAGCCCGTGCCGGGCCGCGACGCCGTCCAGGACGTAGTCGAGGCCCAGCTCGAACACCTCCGCGGGCTCGTGGTCGCGCGACTCGAACATCACCCTGCCCAGCACCGGGAAGCGGCCGGTGGCGAGCATCCGCCGCATGTACGGCCCGGACGCCCGCTGCCACTGCTCCTCGGTCATGCCGCTCGACCGTTCCGCGCGCAGCTCGGTGATCTCACGGCGCACGGCACCGTAGACGTACGCCATCACCGTGCCGGTCACGCCGAGCACCTGGTCGATGTCCTCGAACCGGACCGTGGCGAGCGTGGTCTCCATGTGCACGAGCGCGTTCGGGCCCTGGTGCGGGCGGCCGCTGAGCAGGTCGATGAACCACTCGTGCCGCTTCGCCGCGTCCCGGATGCTGTGCGCGACGTGCCGGAGCCCGGTGCGCCAGTCGGCTGACGGGTCCGGCGGCGTGATCTCGCCGTAGACCTCGTCGACCATGAGGTCGAGCAGTTCGTCCTTGGTCTCGATGTAGCCGTAGAGGCGCATCGGGCCGGCGTTCAGCGCCGAGGCGACCTTGCGCAGCGACACCTCGTCGAGGCCGCCCTCGTCCGCGAGCTGAACGGCGGTGCGCACGATCAGTTCGCGGCTGAGCGGCACGGGCGAGGGCCTGCTCGGGGGCTCTGGACGGTCCCAGACGGGTGCGTTGGACATCGGACTGGACGATACACCGTCTCATGGCGATACAGTGTATTGAGAGATACGGCGTATCGGGAGGATGCGATGAGGTCTTCGGTGCTGGTGGTCGGGGGAGGGCTGGCGGGGACGTCGGCCGCGTTGTTCCTGGCGTGGCAAGGGGTGGCGGTGACGCTGGTGGAGAAGCATCCGGGCAGCTCACCGCACCCGCGGGCGGTCGGGTTCACCGCGCGGACGGGGGAGCTGCTGCGTGCGGCCGGGCTGGAGGGCGGGCTGCCGCCGAGCCGGGTGTCGAAGGGCTTCGGCATCCGGCGGGTGCGCGTCGCGAGCCTGGTCGGGGAGCGGTTCGAGGAGACCTTCTGGTCGCCGCCCGCCGAGCAGTCGCAGATCGAGTACTCGCCGGCCAAGGGCGTCGGGGTGGCCCAGGACCGGATGGAGCCGCTGCTGCGGGACAAGGCCCGCGAGTACGGCGCGGACATCCGCATGAGCACCCGGATGCTGGAGTTCTCCCAGGACGACGACGGTGTCACGGCGGTCGTCCAGGGCGACGGCGAGCCGTACGAGATCCGCGCCGACTACCTCGTCGCGGCGGACGGGCACCGCAGCCCGGTCCGCGAGGCGCTCGGCATCACCCGCAGCGGCCGCGGCTACATGCACACCTCGCGCAGCGTGCTGTTCCGCGCGCCGCTGGACGAGTACCTGAAGGACGGGATCGGGCAGTTCATCGTCGACGGCGTCGGGTTCCTGACCACCTACGGCGACGGCCGCTGGGTCCTGATGCTCGAAGACCGCGAGTACGACGAGCCCGAGCTGCGGGCGAAGATCTTCCAGGCCATCGGCCGTGACGACCTGGACGTCGAGATCATCACCACCGGCCGCTGGACGATCTCGGCCGCCGTCGCCGACCGGTTCTCGGCCGGCCGGGTCTTCCTGGCCGGCGACGCCGCGCACACGCTGCCGCCCAGCCGCGGCGGGTTCGGGGCGAACGTCGGCATCGAGGACGCGTACAACCTCGCGTGGAAGCTCGCCGCCGTGCTGGGCGGCGAGTCACGTCCGTCCCTGCTGGACACCTACGACGCGGAACGGCGCCCGGTCGCGTTGCTGTGCCACCAGCAGATCTTCGCGCGCAACGACGGCCACAACCGCGACGGTCAGCCGGAGGACGCGCCGCTGATCGACAACAACGCGATGCACTACGGCGTCCTCTACCGCTCGGACGCGGTCATCGGCGCGGGCCCGGAACTGCCGCCGGCGCAGCGCCCCGAGCAGTGGAACGGCCAGCCGGGCACCCGCGCCCCGCACGTGTGGCTCGAACCGGGCAAGTCCACGTTGGACCTGTTCCACCGCGGCTGGGTGCTCGTCGCCGACCATCCACAGTGGGAGGAGGCGGCCGCACCGCTCGGGATCCGCTACGAGCGGGTCGAGCCGCTGGACGCGTTCGGGCTGACCGCGAAGGGCGCCTCGCTCGTCCGCCCCGACGGCTACCTCGCCTGGCGGTCGACCGACCTGCCGGACGCCCCGGCGGCGGTGCTCGCGGAGGCGTTCAGGAGGACTTCCGCAGGAACTCGGTGAGCAACTTGCTCGTGGTGTGGGGCGCCTCCTGGTTCGGGAAGTGCCCCACCTCGGGCAGCGAGCGGAACTCGGAGCCGGGACCGAGCCAGGGAGCCGACGCCCGCGCGGTCGACTCCAGCATCACCGGGTCCAGCGCGCCGTGGACCTGCAGCACCGGCACGTGCAGCGGCTTGTCGACGGCCTCGGCGAACCGGCGCCCATCGCTGCGCAGCTGGGAACGCACGGCCCAGCGGTAGTACTCCATCGCGCTGTGGGCCACGCCCTGCACCAGCACCGCCTGCCGGCACCGGCGGATGACCTCGTCGAACTCCGGCGCCGACCGGTACTTCGGACCGGACCACGACGACAGCAGCTTGGCGACCTGCAGGCCGTTCTCCCTGGTCAGCCACCGTTCCGGGTAGAGGGGGAGCTGGAACCGCAGCACGTGGGGGTTCAGCCGCGAGGGCCGGCGGAACGTGCGGCGCAACGCCAGCGGGTGCGGTGCCGACAGCGTGGACACCGACGACACCAGCCGCGGGTGCATCGCACCGGCCGTCCACGCCAGCAGGCCGCCCCAGGCGTGACCCACCAGGTGCGCGCGCTGGGCACCGAGGGCCTTGACCAGACCCGCGACATCACCCGCCAGGGTGAAGCCGTCGTACCCGCGCGGGGGTTTGTCCGAGTCGCCGTAGCCGCGCAGGTCGACGGCCACGGCGCGGTAGCCGGCCTCGGCGAGCGCGGTCAGCTGGTGCCGCCACGACCACCAGAACTCGGGGAACCCGTGCAGCAGCAGCACGAGGGGTCCCTCGCCGAGCTCGGCGACGTGGAGGCGGATGCCGTTGGCCGAGACGTCGCGGTGCGTCCACGGCCCCGCGACCCGCACCACGGACGGGTCGGGTTTGCGGCTCAGTTGTCGTCGCCCCTGCCGTGGGAGTCGCGGTTGCGCAGCGCGGCCACGGTGTCCTTGGCGGCCGCGATCGACTTCTCCGGTGCCCTGATCTTGCGGACCTTGCGGTAGCCGAGGAACGCGAACAGGCCCGCGGTCAGCAGCATCAGGCCGAACACGATGCCGAAGCCGGCCGAGTACCACCAGCCGAAGATCTCCGACACGAGGAACCCGAGCGCCATGAACAGGAAGAAGAGGCTGAACAGCAACACCGTCAGCGCGACGATGAAGAAGACGCTGCCCTTCAGGCCCTTCTTGATCTCGGCCGCGATCTCGCCCTTGGCGAGCTCGACCTCCGCTCTGACCAAAGTCGACACGTGGGCGGTCGCGTCGCGGACCAGGCCGCCGATCGAGGCCTCGGCCGCGGGGTCGTCAGCGGTCAGCGGAATCGACGCGATGTGCTCCCTGGTGGTCACCCGGACATGGTGCCATGTGCCCGGCTGCGGCGAATGAGCAACACCGCCGCGAGCAGCGACGCGATCATCGAGGCGAGCAGGACGGCGGCCTTCGCGGTCTCCGGCTCCGGCAGCGACAGCTCCGCGATCAGCAGGCTGACGGTGAACCCGACCCCGCCCAGCGTCGCCACCGCCACGATGTCGCGCGGCCCCGCACCCGACGGCCACACCGCCACCTTGAACCACACCGCGAGCGCCGACGCCCCGACGATCCCGATCACCTTGCCGACGACCAGCCCCACCATCACACCGATCGCGATCTTGTCGGCGAACAGCTTCCCGAGCGCCTCCGCGCCCACCGGCACACCCGCCGCGAACAGCGCGAACACCGGCACCGCCACCCCGGCCGACCACGGCTGCAGCCGGTGTTCGAGCCGCACGGCCGGCGCGTGCTGCTCGTACGGGTCGCGCCGCACCCGCGTGAGCAACGCCAGCGCGACCCCCGCGATCGTCGCGTGGATGCCCGACTCGTGCATGAACCACCAGGTGGCCAGCGCGATCGGCACGTAGATCAACGGTGTGGTGATCCTCCTGCGCTGGAGGAACCAGTACAGCACCAGCAACGCCACCACGGCACCGGCCGCGAGCAGGTTGAACTTCGCCGTGAACAGGATCGCGATCACCACGATCGCGCCCAGGTCGTCGACCACCGCCAGCGACAGCAGGAAGACCCGCAGGCTCGACGGCAGCCCCGACGCGGTCAGCGCCAGCACCCCGAGCGCGAACGCGATGTCCGTCGCCACCGGGATCGCCCACGCCTTCTCGATCCCCGGCTGCCCCCAGCCGATCGACAACGCCACCAGCGCCGGCACGATCATGCCGCCGACCGCCGCGACGACCGGCAGGATCGCGGCCTTGAGCTCCGAGAGCTCCCCGACGACCAGCTCGCGTTTCAGCTCGAGCCCGGCCACGAAGAAGAAGATCGCCAGCAGGCCGTCCTTCGCCCAGTCACCCACCGACAACGGTCCCAGGTGCAGGTCGCGCAGTCCGAAGTAGGCGGGCGACCACGGTGAGTTGGCCCACAGCAACGCGATCGCCGTGGCGCCGAGCAGCACGGTGCCACCGACGGTCTCGGTGCGGAGGTAACGGGCGAAGTCAGCGATCTTGCTCGACACGGGTCTCCCAGGGCGGTCAGCAGGTACGGCGAATACTCGTGCCGACCAGACTTCCCGGCTCACCCTGACGCAACCTTAACGCGAACGGGCGCCCTCGAACGAGGACGCCCGTCACGTTCAGCCCGGATTCAGTCCTCGGACTTGCCCGACTGCAGGCCCGCCGAGATCAGGTCCATCACCGACGAGTCGGCCAGCGTCGTCACGTCGCCGACCGCGCGGTTCTCCGCCACGTCGCGCAGCAGGCGGCGCATGATCTTGCCCGAGCGCGTCTTCGGCAGCTCCGGCACGACCATGATCTGCCGCGGCTTCGCGATGGGGCCGATCTCCTTGGCCACGTGGTCGCGCAGCGCCTTGATCGCCTCGGCACCACCGGCGTCGGCACCCGCGCCACCGCGCAGGATCACGAACGCCACGATGCCCTGGCCGGTGGTGTCGTCGGACGCGCCGACGACGGCCGCCTCGGCCACGGTCGGGTGCGAGACCAGCGCGGACTCGACCTCGGTCGTGGAGATGCGGTGACCCGACACGTTCATCACGTCGTCGACGCGGCCGAGCAGCCACAGGTCGCCGTCGCTGTCGTACTTCGCGCCGTCACCGGCGAAGTAGAAGCCCTGGTCGGCGAACCGCGACCAGTACGTGTCGCGGTAGCGCTCCTCGTCGCCCCAGATGCCGCGCAGCATCGACGGCCACGGCTCGTCGAGCACCAGGTAGCCACCGCCGCCGTGCTCGACCTCGACACCCTCGTCGTTGACGACCTTCGCACCGATGCCGGGCAGCGGGCGCTGCGCCGAACCGGGCTTGGTCGACACCACACCCGGCAGCGGCGAGATCATGATCGCGCCGGTCTCGGTCTGCCACCACGTGTCCACGATCGGGGCCTTGCCGCCGCCGACGTTGTCGCGGTACCAGATCCACGCCTCGGGGTTGATCGGCTCGCCGACCGAACCGAGCACGCGCAGCGACGACAGGTCGTACCTGGCCGGGATGTCCGCGCCCCACTTCATGAAGGTGCGGATCAGCGTCGGCGCCGTGTAGTAGATCGAGACGCCGTACTTCTGCACGATCTCCCAGTGGCGGCCCTCGTGCGGGGTGTTCGGCGTGCCCTCGTAGACGACCTGCGTCACGCGGTTCGACAGCGGGCCGTAGACGATGTAGCTGTGGCCGGTGACCCAGCCGATGTCCGCGGTGCACCAGTAGACGTCGGTGTCCGGCTTGAGGTCGAACACGTTGTAGTGCGTGTACGACGCCTGCGTGAGGTAGCCGCCGGACGTGTGCAGGATGCCCTTCGGCTTCCCCGTGGTGCCCGAGGTGTAGAGGATGAAGAGCGGGTGCTCGGAGTCGAACGCCTCGGGGGTGTGCTGGTCGGACTGCGCGTCCACCAGCTCGTGCCACCACACGTCCCGGTCGGTCCACGCGACCTCGGTGTCGGTCCGCTTGACGACGATGACCTTCTCCACCGACGGCGCGTCCGCGACGGCCTCGTCGACGGCCGGCTTGAGCGGGGCCGGGTTGCCGCGGCGGTACTGGCCGTCGGTCGTGATCACGAGCCGGCACTCGGAGTCCTGGATGCGGGTGCGCAGCGCCTCGGCGGAGAAGCCGCCGAACACGACGTTGTGCAGCGCGCCGACACGGGCGCACGCGAGCATCGCGAAGATCGCCTCGGGCACCATCGGCATGTAGATCGCGACGCGGTCCTGCGCGCCGATCCCCAGCGAGGTCAACGCGTTCGCGGCCTTGGAGACCTCGCGCTGCAGCTCGGCGTAGGTGATGGCGCGGGAGTCGCCGGGCTCGCCCTCCCAGTGGATCGCGACCTGGTCACCGTGGCCGGACTCGACGTGCCGGTCCACGCAGTTGTAGGCGACGTTGAGCTTGCCGCCCACGAACCACCGGGCGAACGGAGCGTTCGACCAGTCCAGCACCTGGTCCCACTTCGTCTCCCAGTGCAGCCGCTCCGCCTGCTTCGCCCAGAACGCCTCGCGGTCCGCCTTCGCCTCCTCGTACAGCTCGGGCTGGGCGTTCGCCTGTGCCGCGAACTCCTCGGAAGGCGGGAACGTCCTGCTCTCCGTGAGCAGGTTGTCCAAGGCTTGGCCCTGGCCTGGCGACTGCGTCATGGTGCGAGACCTCCTGGAAAGTCCAGACCGGTTGGGGATCGGGTACTGACCGTAGTGCGAGCCAGTTCACTCCAACAGGCTCCTCCCCCGAAAGGTTCAGACCAATCTTGGGAGGTTGGTTACACGGCTGACATTGTGTAACCCGTTTTGTCTGTTCCAGGCACGTGCGGCGCGTTGAACGGGCGGAGTTGCGCGCTCAGCGGTCCGCCCAGTGAGCTGGGTCACGCGTTTCACCTGGTCAGGTACTCTGCGCGACCGTGACCGATCCCCTCGCCCCGCTGCTTTCCCTGCCCGGTGTGGCAGACGCCGCGAACGCCGCCAAGGACGCCGTCTTCCAGGTGCACCGCCACCGGGTGAACCTGCGCGGCTGGGCGACGACGGCGGCGGAGGCGTCCGTCCGCGCCGCCCGCGCGTCGGCGGCGCTGGAGGGCGGTCCGACCGAGATCCCCGAGTCCGGCGAGGTGTCGGACCCGGTGCTGGCCGGGTCGTTGCGGATCGCGGAGGCGCTGGGCGGGCTGGTCGCGGTCTGGCAGCGCGCACCGTCGCAGGCGCTGGCACGGTTGCACGTCCTCGCCGCCGCGGACCTCACGACCGAGGTCGGTCGGCCGCGGGTGTCACAGGACGTGTCGCAGCGGCTCGACCTGCTCGGCTCGCTCGTCACCGGCGGCACGTCGGTGCCCGCTCCGGTGCTCGTCGCCGTCGTGCACGGCGAGCTGCTCGGCCTGGCGCCGTTCGACGTCGCGAACGGCGTGGTGGCCCGTGCCGCCGCCCGGCTCACGTCGATCTCCACCGGCCTGGACCCCAAGGGGCTGGGCGTGCCGGAGGTGCACTGCCTGCGCAGGTCGGCCGAGTACGAGGCCGCCTCCGTGGCGTTCGCGTCGGGGGAGCTGGACGGCCTGGCCCAGTGGATCCTGTTCGTCTGCGCCGCACTGGAGTCGGGCGCCCGCGAGGCGAAGAGCATCGCGGACGCCGCGCTCACCGGATGATCTCGGCCAGCACCTCCGCGGCCGTGACCGCGTCCTCGTCGGTCACGTAGAGCGGCGCGAACCCGAACCGCAGGACGTCCGGCGGCCGGTGGTCGCCGATGACGCCCCGCGCGATCAGCTCGTCCATCACGGCCCTGGCGTCCGGGCAGCGCACGGAGATCTGGTTGCCGCGCCGCTCCGGCGTGATCACCTCCAGGTCCGTGAGCTCCTGGACGCGCTCGCGGAACAACGCCGTCAGCGCCAGCCCGCGCTCGCGCAGCTCGGCCAGGTCGACGTCGTCCCACACGTCCAGTGCCGCGTCCAGCGCCAGCATGGACAGGATGTCCGGCGTGCCGACCCGTGCGCGGACGATGCCGGGATCCGGCTCGTAGGACGGCCGCATGCCGAACGGCTCGCGGTGCCCGTTCCAGCCCGACAGCGGGTTCTCGAACGACGCCTGCCTCGCGTGCGGCACGTAGATGAACGCGGGCGATCCGGGACCACCGTTGAGGAACTTGTAGGTGCAGCCGACCGCGAAGTCGACGCCGAGCGCGTCCAGCTCGATCGGCAGCACACCCGCGCTGTGGCAGAGGTCCCACACCACCTGCGCGCCGGCGGCGTGCGCCTGCTCGGTCAGCGCGCGCATGTCCTGCAGCTCGCCGGTGCGGTAGTCCACGTGGTTGAGCAGCACCACCGCGGTGTCCTCGGTGAGCTCCAAAGAGGACGGACGTGCCGCGCGGATCTTCAACCCCGTCAACGAGGCCACGGACTGCGCGATGTACCCGTCGGTCGGGAACGTCGACTCGTCGCACACGATCTCGGTGCGCTCGGTGTCCTTCACCGCGCCCATCAACGCCTTGAAGACGTTGACCGACGTCGAGTCGCCGACCACGACCTGCCCGGCGGCCGCCCCGAGCAACCGGCCGACGCGGTCGCCGATCCGTTGCGGCGCCTCCCACCAGCCCTCGGACCACGACCGGATCAGCCGCTCACCCCACTGGCGGCGCACGACGTCCTGCACCCGCTCGGCGACGTGCTTCGGTGGCGCGCCGAGGGAGTTGCCGTCGAGGTAGATGACGCCTTCGGGGATGTCGAACAGCTCCCGCTTCACACGAAGCTCCTGGCGGTCCACAGTTCCGGGAACACCGCTCGCTGGGTGCGCTTCTCCAGCCACGCCACACCGGCGGACCCGCCCGTGCCGGTCTTCGCGCCCATCGACCGGCGGGTCGCGAGCAGGTGGTCGTACCGCCAGCGCGCGAACTCCTCGGCGATGTCGGTCAGCGCCTCGCCCAGCTCCAGCAGGTCGCGGTCGTCGCCGCGGTAGATCGCCGCCCACACCTGCTCGACCTCGGCCGACGGCTCGTAGGCCTTCGTGAGGTCGCGGTCGAGGACGGCCTGCGGGATGTCGAAGCCCCTGCGCTTCAACGCGGCCAGCACGTCGTCGTACAGCGAGGGCTTCGCGAGCGACTCCTCCAGCTGCGCGTGCATCGCCGGCACCGCACGGTGCGGCACCAGCATCGACGCGGACTTCTCGCCGAGCAGGAACTCCATCTCGCGGTACATGCCGGACTGGAAGCCCGAGCCCTCGCCGAGCGCGTCGCGGAACGAGTTGAACTCCGTCGGCGTCATCCGCGCGATCGGCCGCCACGCCGCGGACAGCGCCTGCAGGTGCAGGTCGGAGCGCCGCAGCGTGCGGACCGCGGCACGCAGGTCGTCGGCGCGCAGCTCGGTCTGGGCCTGGCGCCACTCGAAGCAGAGCAGGCCGAAGTACAGCTCCATCACCTGCGTGATGACCAGGAACGACATTTCACGGGGATCTTTGGACCACTGCTGTTGAAGGGTGTGCAGCACCGACGCGTGCACGTAGTCCTCGTACGGCGTGGTGCCGCCGAAATCCAGCTTGGGGGACACGGGGCAGCTCATGGGTCAATCCTGGCCCGAACCGCTGCTCACCTGAATGGATGACCAAAGGCGTTCGGCGCGAATCTCTTCCGAACGCAAAACGTTCGGCCGAGTAGCTTTGCGTTCATGTTGGACGAGGTGGACAAGGCCCTGTTGGAGGCGCTCCAAGAGGACGCGCGCCTGTCGTACAACGAGCTCGCGCGCCGCGTCCACGTGTCGCCGCCGACGGTTGCGCAGCGCGTGCGCCGGTTGGAGAACATGGGTGCGATCACCGGCTATCGCGCCGTGGTCGATCCCACGGTCGTGGGACGCCCGGTCGTGGCGTTGGTGCGGATGAAGTGTTACGGCCCGCGCTGCATCACCGTGCACCCCGAGCTGCTCGACGACCTGCCGGAGGTGGTCGAGGTCGTCCGGCTCACCGGTGACATCTGCTCGGTGGTGAAGGTCGTCACCACGTCGATCCTGGAGCTGGAACGCCTGCTCGTCCGGTTGGCGTCGCACGGTGAGACGTCCAGCGCGATGGTGCTGTCGACGCCGATCCCGTGGCGCCCGGTGCTGCCGGGATAGCCTGCCGCACCTCGCTCGGTCCGCTGTTCGCCGGGGACCTCACCGCTCGACCCACCGCTCCGGGGCACAACCGAGGAGCCCTCGATGCCGTCCCGCAGTCCGCCCAGCTGGCGGAGGCCACGCTGCACGCGGTCGGCGCCGCCATCGGCAAGATCAGTGGGCTGTTCTACGAACGCATGTTCGCCGAGCACCCGGTCCTGCCGCAGATCAGGTTCAACCGCGCCGACCAGGCCAACGGCACTCAGGCGCGGGCGCTGGCGGGCTCGATCGCGGTCTTCGCGTCCGGCCTGCTCGCCGGACAGCGGCCCAACGCGATGCTGCGCCGCGTCGCGCACCGGCACGTCTCGGTCGGCGTCACGTCCGGCCAGTACGCGCTCGTGCATGAGCACATGCTCGCCGCGGCCGCCGAGGTCCTGGACATGACGCCGGTGGCTGATGCCCGACGCGCTGATCGCGCTGGAGCGGGTGCTGCCCAAGGGGCAGTGTGACCACCGGGTAGGTGTCCGGCGGGTTGCACGGTCACAGCGGGTCAGGACGTCGGCAGGGGTTGCCGCGATGCGGTTGTGTTGTGCGAGCTGGTGATGCCTCTGCAGAGCTCGACCGCGGCTGTGGCGGCGATGCCGGAACGTCGGCTCTGGTGGTGCGCGCAGTGGGCGCCACCGGAGCCGACGTTCGGCAACATCAACTAGTGCGATGCCGCGTCATGCCGCGCGTGCGGCTCGGATCTGATCGACCAACGAGTTTCTGCTGATACCGAGCCGTTTCGCAAGGTCCGTGAGCCCCAGGGAGACGTGCACCCTGGCGCACCCTGGCGTGATGCGGAGTTCTCCGGCGATCTCGTAGGGCATGAGGCCACGGTAGATGTAGCGCTCCAGGACTTCGCGCCGCCGGTTGGACAGGCTTCCCAGTTGCTGGTCGAAGTTCATCGACGCTGTGATCGATGACTTCGCAGGTACGCGCGGAGGTGTGAGTTTTGCCTGGGCACGCACCTCAGCAGCCACTTCGGGCAGCTGGAGCGCGAGTCGTGACGCCGCCACCCTCAAGTAGCCCCTGACGGTGATGCGGCTGATGCGCATGAGGTCTGCTGCTTCGCCGGCAGTCAGGCCTTCGTCCATGATCAGAATCAGGATTTCGCGAGCACCTGGCGGCAACCGCTCGACTGCCTCACGAAGCGCGATCGAGTCGGCGATTCGCGAGCTGTGGTCGTGCAGTGGGGGAGTCACCTCCTCCAGGGCAGACCTGACTCCTACCGGAATCGGGTCCCGCCCCCGCTTTTCGGCTCGCATGGCCGCCCGCCAAGCTGTGGTGTACAGCCACGGGAGGGTGGACCTGACGTCGATTATCCGGTGGAACCCCTCCCACGCGGCGACGAAGGCCTCCTGCGCGGCATCTTCCGCTGCCTCCGCGCGGAAGCCTTTTCCCATCACGTGAGCGACGACGCGGGAGTGGCACCTCTCGAAGATCAACTCGAAGGCGCGCTGCGAGACGGCCGGCTTGGCCGTCAACCTGAAGACGCGAACGAGGTCGGCAAGATCCAGGTCGGCAAGCTGCTCTAGGGATCTTGAGGAGGGAGCCGCCCCCTTGGGGGCGGGCGGCTCATCCTGTGGCAGCACGGCTCAGGCCTTCGCGATCATGTTGACGATCGCGAGCGGGATGATCACTACGAGGAGCTTGGTGACTTGCTCGGGCGTCCACATCGCCTGGAAGGCCATGTAGACGACGAAAATCCACGGTGCCTGGCTGAGTAGCTGCTTGGAGAGGGCCGGCATGACGGCCTGCCCCGGCTGAGGCAGCCGCTGGATGTTGGTCTGGCCGCTCACCTGGGCAGGCGGGAACCACGGTGCGGACATCTCTAACTCCTCGCTGACGGAGTCCCCGGCGGGGCCCCCTGTGGCCGCCGAACCTGCGAGCCCGGACTGCATCCCCGCCAAGAGATCGGTCCGAACACCCTGTTCCGCGTAACGGAACATTTTGCCCTAGTGCTTGCCCGGATGGACAACCCGGGGAGCAATAGTCGCACGCCTTACACGCGAGTTAACGCCAGCGTCTGCAAGTATAACGAATGGGTAACGGCAGGATTTTTATGCAAACGGGCGTTAAAGTGCTGTGACCACGTACACACCCCTTTAACGCTTGAACGGTACAGTGCGGGTACTCTCATTGCGTGAGGGGCGCAAAGACATCCGCCTCTTCGCCTAGAGCGGGAACTAACTCCCCCGCTGATGGGGTCCCGCCGCCGTGCATCCCCGCCAAGAGATCGAGGCGGCGGGTCCTCCCTTCAAGGTCGAGTGTGACTCAAATAACTCTTCGTCGGCGCGTGTCGGGCATCTCATTGAAGATCGCACGCCGCCTTTCGCGGCTGCCTTTCATATAGCCGTACGTACGTTTTGTTTCCCATGGGTCCTGAGAGCCAATCTCTATCCGACCGCTAGAAGTAATTGAGCTTGCCTAAGGGAAAGTTCGAGTCGCAATCACTTAGTCGAGCGGCCGTGGGGGCGATGTGGCGGTAGTTACTGCCTGCCCTGTCTATGCCGCGGCGAGTGTGGTGGTGCAACTCGCCGGACAGTCCCGCGCCGCCACGTGCCGTCGCGACTCCTCGCCGTCGTTCATCGCTGTGCTGGATAGTCCCCACCGGGTGATCGCCCGGTTCCAGGAGACCGACGACGTGGTGACCTTCGTGGTCGGGCCGGTCGACGGCCCGGTGTCACCGGCCAGGCCGGTCAGTACGTGTCGGGCTATCTGCACGACCGTGCGCCGGGCGGCAGCACCCTGCGGCTGAGCCGGCCGGCCGGGGACGTGACGCTCAAGCCCGGTGACGGCCCTGTGCTGTTCGCGTCGGCCGACATCGGGTGCACGCCGATGATCGCGATGCTCGCCGAGCTGGCCGCCACCGGATCGCCGCGGCAGGTCGTCGCGGTGCACGCGGACCGCGACCAGCTCAGCCACCCGTTCCGCGCCGGGCTCGCCCAGCTCGTGGCCAAGCTCGACAACGCGCGGGCGCACGTCTTCTACGAGCGGCCGATCGGCGAGTGGCCGACCTGAGCGGCGTCGACGTGCCCGTGCACGCCACCGCCTACCTGTGCGGACCGGTGCCGTTCCTGCGCTCGGCACGGGCCCAGCTGCTCGCCGCGGGCGTCACGGACATCCGCTACGAGGTGTTCGGGCCGGACGTCGGGTCAGCCGGCCAGCCGGTCCAGTGCGTCGCGGACGTGGCCCTTGGCGTCCTCCAGCGCGGCGGCCGCGCGTTCGGTCGGCACCCCGGACAGCAGGTGCACCAGCGCCACCTTGAGGTCACCCGACGAGTCCGCGAGCGCCCGTTCGCAGTCCTGCTCCGGCAGGCCGGTGGCCTCGTGCAGGATCCGGATCGTGCGTCCGCGCAGCTTGGCGTTGGTGGCGCGCATGCTGACCATCAGGTTCGAGTAGGTGCGGCCGAGCTTGATCATCACGGCCGTCGAGAACGAGGTCAGCACCAGCTTCTGCGCCGAGCCCGCCTTCATCCGCGTCGAGCCGGCGATGGCCTCCGGGCCGGTGTCCAGCGCCACGAGCACGTCCGGCGTGATCGGCACCGAGGCGTTGTTCGAGATCAGCACCGTGCGGGCGCCAAGCGCTTGCGCCTCCTGCAGCGCGCCGATCACGAACGGCGTGCGCCCGGACGCGGTCACGCCCACGACCAGGTCGCCCGCGGCCGCGTGCCGCTGGATGACGGCGGCGCCGGAGTGGTCCTCGACCTCCTCGACCGCGCGGACCAGTGCCTCCGGACCGCCGGCGTGGTGGGCGACGAACCAGTCGGACGGCACGTTGAACGTGGGCACCAGCTCGGCGGCGTCCAGCGTGGCCAGCCGCCCGGACGTGCCGGCGCCGACGTAGTGGACGCGGCCGCCGGAGGAGATCGCCGTGACGCCGAGGTCGACCGCGCGGGCCAGCTCCGGCAGTGCCGCGGCGACCGCGTCGGGCACCGTCCGGTCCTCGGCGTTGATCATCCGCAGCACGTCGATCGTGGGGACCCGGTCGATGTCGGCCGTGCGGGGGTTCCGGCCTTCGGTCGGAGACTCCACGCGCACCACCACACCGTTCCGGGGGGAGGTCATTTAGTCGTCTCCCGCGGCCGCCGCCGGCCGTCCGGTCTGGCGCCGAGCCGGTGGCCGGACACCGCCTCGTAGGTCGCTTCCAGCGCCGTCTTCGCCGTGTCCACGTGGTGCTGGGCGACGCCGATGAACAGGCAGTCGATCACGGTCAGCTGCGCGATGCGGCTCGCCATCGCGCCGGAGCGGAACGTGGTCTCGCGCGCCGCCGTGGTCAGCACGTGGTCGGAGACCTCGGTGATCGGCGAGCGCGGGAAGTTCGTCAGCGCGACGGTCGTGGCGCCGGTCTCGCGGGCCACCCGCAGGGCCTCGACGGTCTCCGAGGTCGAGCCGGTGTGCGAGATGCCGACGGCGACGTCCGCCTCGGTCAGCACCGCGGCCGAGGTCAGCGCGATGTGCGTGTCGTTCCACGCGAAGCACGTCAGGCCGATGCGGTGCAGCTTCTGCTGCAGGTCGAACGCCACGAACGCGGACGCGCCGAAGCCGTAGACGTCGACGCGGCGTGCGCCCGCGACGGCCTCGACGACCTTCGCGAGCGCGTCCACGTCGAGCTGCTCGGCGGTCTCCTCGACCGCGCGGGCGTCGGCGAACGCGACCTTGCCGACGACCTGGCGCAGGTCGTCGCCGGGGCCGATGTCGCCGCCCATGTCGTGGTTGGCCCTGGCCTGGCTGCGGGCGGTGTCCGCGGCGAGCGCGATGCGCAGCTCCGGGTACCCGCCGACGCCGATGGCCTTGCAGAACCGGGTCACGGTGGTCTCACTGGTGCCCGCCTGCTCGGCGACCTCGGTGATGCTGCGGTGAGCGACCGTGGCGGGGTTCTCCAGCACCACCTTCGCGACGCGCTGTTCGGCGCGCGCGAGACCCGGCAGCAACGACCGGATCTTCACCAGCGGGCTGGACTCGGCACTGTTTTCAGTGGACACGTGGGAAACTTACTAACCGCAACTGCGACGGTCAACGGACTGTGTGCTCCACGCCCCAACTGTGTCCCAAAGTCACTCTCCGGGCCCGAACGGGCCCGGCGTGTCGGCGGCGGTTCACCGGATGTCGGGCTTCTTCCTGGTGGACACCGCGATCCGGTTCCACGAGTTGATGGTGAAGATGAGCGCGATGAGCTGGGCCAGCTCCTCCTCGCCGAAGTGCTGCGCCGCCCGCTCGTAGACCTCGTCGCCGACGTACTCGTGGCTGCCCAGGACCGTGATGGCCTCGGTCAGCAGCAACGCCGCCTGCTCCTTCTCGGTGTAGAGGTCGCCGGCCTCCTGCCAGGCGTCGAGCAGGTAGATGCGGGCCTCGGACTCACCGCCCTTCCTGGCGTCGACGGTGTGCATGTTGAGGCAGTAGGCGCAGTGGTTGAGCTGCGAGGCGCGGATGCGGACCAGCTCGGCGAGCTGCTCGTCGAGGCCCTCGCGGGCGGCGGCGTCGAGCGCGATCATGGCGCGGTAGACCTTGGGGGCCTTCTTGGCGAGGTCGATCCGGTTCGTCATGTGCACAAACCTATGGCGCTGATTGGCCCTGGGCATGGTGAAATCCGATCGTGGAATCGTGGGCCAATCTTGACTTCCACCTCGACCTGTCCGGTCCGGGTGGGCTGCGGCAGCGGTTGACGGCGTCGCTGCGAGAGGCGGTCCGGTCGGCGCGGCTGCCACCGGGAACGCGCCTGCCGGCGTCGCGGTCGCTCGCCGCCGACCTGGGGATCGCGCGCAACACCGTCGCCGAGGCCTACGCCGAGCTCGTGGCCGAGGGGTGGCTGACGGCCCGGCAGGGGTCGGGAACCGTCGTCGCGCAACGCGTCGCGCCACCCGCGCCGGTGCGGCGCCGTGCGGTCGCCGACGACGTGCGGTTCGACCTGACCGTCAGCACGCCCGACGTGACCGAGTTCCCGCGCGCCGAGTGGATCAGGTCCACGCGGCGGGCGCTGATGGCGGCACCGGCGGACGCGTTCGGGCCGGGTGACCCGCAGGGACGCGTCGAGCTGCGCACGGCGCTGGCGGAGTACCTGGCACGGGCGCGGGGCGTGCGGGCCGATCCCGAGCGGATCGTGGTGTGCTCGGGGTTCGGCGGCGGCGTGCAGATGTTCGACCGGCTGCTGGCACCACCCGTGGTCGTGGAGGAGTACGGGCTGGGGTTCCACCGGTCGTTGTGGACGTCGACGGTGCCGTTGGCGGTGGACGACCACGGTGCGAACACCGAGCAGCTGCCCGACGACCTCCGTGCGTGCGTTCTGACTCCGGCGCACCAGTTCCCGTTAGGCGGCCCTCTGCACCCACGGCGGCGCGCGTCGGCGGTGGAGTGGGCACGGCGCGTGGGCGGTCTTGTGCTGGAGGACGACTACGACGGCGAGTTCCGCTACGACCGGCAGCCGGTCGGGGCGGTGCAGGGCCTGGACCCCGAGCACGTCGTCTACCTGGGGACGTCCAGCAAGGCGCTGTCACCGGCGTTGCGGATCGCGTGGATGGTGCTGCCGGACCGGTTCGTGGACCCGGTGCTGGCGCTGAAGACCGGTCGCGAGCAGCACATCAGCATGCTCGACCAGCTGACGCTGGCCGACTTCCTGGAGTCCGGGGCGTACGACAGCCACGTGCGGCGGATGCGGTTGAAGTACCAGCGGCGCCGCGACCGGCTCGTGGAGGCCGTCTCGCCGTACGTGGAGATCTCCGGCATCGCGGCGGGCATGCACGCGGTGCTCGACACCCCGCACGAGACGGCCGTGGTGCGGAAGGCACGCGAACGTGGCGTCGAGGTCAGTCCGCTCTCGTGGTTCCGGCATCCGCTGAGCACCGACGACCGCACGGGCGTGGTCGTGAGCTTCGGAGCGCCCGCGTTCCCGCGGGCGCTCGACACGTTCGCCTCGGTGCTAGCGGCGTGCTGCTGACCAGCCCTCGGCGGTGACGTTGCCGCGTGCGTGGACGTAGACGCCACGGCCGTTGTACTGGCCTGCCTTGGTGTAGACGAACCGGGTCTTCTTCTGTTCCGTGGCAACCCATCGGCGCTCAGTGGTGGTGATCGTGCGGACGTCCTGCCACGCGGTGCCGTCCCAGTGCTGCACGGTCAGCTTGTCGCCCTCGTCGGCGTCGACGAACACCTCGACCGGGCGGTCCGCGGTGAGCGTGCCGCCGGAGGTCGTTGCCCGCCACTGCTTCCCGTTCGCCCGCACGGCCAGCGCGCCCGCCAGCCCGTCGGCCACGGCCCGGCGCGCGGGGTTGACGCTGCCCCAGTCGCGGGACGGGTGCACGCGGTTGGTCAGCAGGATCGCGATGCTGCGCGAGGCCTTGTCGATCACGAACGACGTGCCCGTGTAGCCCGTGTGACCCGCCGTGCCGGGACCGCTCAACGCGCCCATGTACCAGCGTTGGTCGAGCTCGAAGCCCAGGCCGTGGGCGTTGTCGGGGAACTGCTGGTTGAAGTTCGTCAGCATCAGCTCGACGGAGTGCTCGCTGAGGATGCGGCGGCCGTTGTAGGCGCCGCCGTTGAGGATTGTCTGGCCGAGGACGGCGAGGTCCCTGGCCGTGCTGAACACGCCCGCGTGGCCGGCCACACCGCCGAGCGACCACGCGTTCTCGTCGTGCACCTCACCGCGGACCATGCCGCGCGGCGGGGTGGACTGGAACTCCGTGGCGGCCGTGCGGTCCTTGGCCTTGGGGTTGTAGCCGGTGTCCGTCATGCCGAGCGGGCGGGTGATGCCGTCTGCCACTGCTTCGTCGAGCTTCTTGCCGCTGACCCGGTGGACCAGCTCACCGAGGGTGATCAGGTTCAGGTCCGAGTACACGTACGTGGTGCCGGGCGTGGACTTCGGCGTCACGTCCATCACGGCTTTGATGCGTGACGGGATGTCCGGGTACCGCTGCCACAACGGGATGAACGGCTCAAGACCACTCGTGTGGGTGAGCAGCTGCTTGACGGTGATGTTCTCCTTGCCGTTCACACCGAACTCGGGCAGGTAGCGGGCGACCTTCTCGTCGATGTCGACCCGGCCCCGCTCGACCTGCTGGATCACCGCGACGGACGTGAAGAGCTTGGAGATCGAGGCCAGGTCGAAGATCGTGTCCTTGCGCATCTCGACGCGGTCCTGCTCCGGCAGCTGGGTCTGCTGGTCGCGGTAGAGGACGGCGTAGCCGGTGCGGTCGTGCGTGACGATCTGGCCGTCGTGCACGAACAGCGTGACGGCGCCGGCGAACAGCGGCTTGCCGTTGGCCTGGGGCTTGGTGAAGTCGCGGACCTGGCGCAGGGCGGTGTTGATCGGTTCGGGGTCGAGGTGCGCCCAGTACGGGTTGGACGGGCGCAGCGTCGTCCGCTCGTGCGCGAAACCGTCCTGCGGCTGGTCGAAGTGGCCGGGGATCGCGACCGTCACGAGTGCGACGGCCAGGGCAGGGATGAGCATGGCGTCCTCACCGGTAGCGCAGGTAGGGCAGGCGGGTGCGGCGGAACTGCCGCAGTTCTGCTTGCCAGGCGCCGACCACGTCGTCGGTGGAGGCACCGGCGTCGATCATCTTGCGGAGGCGGTCGGAGCCGCTGAGCTTGTCGATCCAGTTGTCCGGCCGCCACGCGAACACGGCCGGGTACAACGACTTCGCCGTGCTGATCATGGCGACGGCCGCCCTGATGGCGTCGAACTCGCGCGGGTCGGTCACGGACACCGTGACACCGCCGCAGGTCTGGCCCTGGAACTTGTGGAACGTGGGGGAGAAGTAGGTCTCGCGGAACCGCACGCCCCGCAGGCCCATGGCGTTCAGCGCCTCCGCCCACCGCCAGTCGAGGCCCGGCGCGCCGATCGTCTCGAACGGGCGCGTGGTGCCGCGGCCCTCCGACAGCACGGTGCCCTCGAACAGGCAGGTGCCGGGGTAGACCAGCGCCGTGTCCGGGGTGGGCATGTTCGGGCTCGGCGGGACCCACGGCAGGCCGGTGTCGAGCTGGTCGCGCCGCCAGCCGCGGACGTTGACCACCTCCAGCCGCGTCTTCACGCCGAACTCGCCCACGTAGAAGCGGGCCAGCTCGCCGACGGTCATGCCGTGCTGCTGGACGATCGGCTTCAGGCCGACGCCGGTGGCGTGGGCGGGGTCGAGCTGGGGGCCGTTCGCCCTGCCGCCGATCGGGTTCGGGCGGTCCAGGACGAGGAAGTCCAGGTCCGGCGCGGCCTGCATCGCCGTGTACAGCGACCAGATGTAGGTGTAGAAGCGCGCGCCGACGTCCGCGATGTCGAACACGACCGTGTCGATGCCGGCCTTGGCGAACATCGCCTGGAGCTTGGTGGCGCTGGCGCCGTAGGCGTCGTAGACCGGGATGCCGGTGCGCGGGTCCTGGTAGCTGCCCTCGGAACCGCCGGCCTGGGCCGTGCCGCGGAAACCGTGCTCCGGCCCGAACACCGCGGTGGGCTTGGCGTCGTGCGCGACCATCGAGTCGACGATGTGCGTCTGGTCCGTGAGCACGCCCGTCGGGTTGGTGAGCACGCCGACCTTGCGGCCCTTGAGCTTGCGCCAGCCGTCGTCGGCGAGCTGCTGCGCTCCGGTCGTGAGGCGGCGTTCGGCGCGGGCGGTTCCGGCGGTGGCGATCGGGACGGACAGTGCCGCGCTGGCTGCGAGGAAGTGCCGCCTTCTCACCAGGTCACCCCGTGCCCGAACGGGTAGGGGGTCGGGCCCGGCACCGCGACCGGCAGCTTGCCCTGCGGCTTCGTCTCACCGAGCAGGACCTTGGCCAGCGACTCCATCGACACCGTCGTGATCGAGTAGGTGGCCAGCCACGTCTTGGCGTCGCTGTACGCGACGTCGTACGGGTTGCCGGTGGCGACCGCGACGACCGGTTTGCCGGTCGCGACGAGCTTGGCCAGCAGGTCGAGCTGGGCGGGGCGGGTGCTCAGGTTGTTGGTCAGCACGACGATCTTGTCGGCGCTCGCCGCCGCCGTCAGCGCCTGCTGGGTCTGCGCGGGGGTGGGGCTCGTGGCGGTGACGACCTTGGCGGCCTTGAGCCTGGTCGCGAGGGCCGTCGTCGGTGCGTCGCCGGTGCCGACGACCAGGGGAGCGGTGGCGTTGAGCGGCAACGCCTGGCCGTCGTTGCGCACGGCCGTGATCGTGCGGTCGGCGATGAGCTGGGCCTGCGTGGTGTGGGAACCGACGACCTGGTCGACCTTGTTCTCGTCGACCTGGGCGTTGAGCATGACGCCGCGCAGCAGCTTCATCTTGAGGATGCGCAGCACGCTCTCGTTGATCCGCTTCTCGGAGAGCTCACCGCTGCGCACGGCGGCGATGACGCTGTTGACGGCCAGGCCGAGGTTCGGCGGCATCAGCAGCTGGTCGACGCCCGCCTTGAGGGCGAGCACGGGGACCTCGGCGTCGGAGTGCAGCTTGCGGACGCCCGCCATCTCCAGCGCGTCGGTGACGATCACGCCGTCGTAGCCGAGCTCCTGCCTGAGCAGGCCGGTGATGATCCGCGGGGAGAGCGTGGCCGGGTCGCCCGACGGGTCGATCTGCGGCACCTGGATGTGCGCGGTCATGATCGAGTCGACCTTGGCGGCGATGGCGGCCTTGAACGGTGGCGCGTCGATCTCCCGCCACTGGTCGAGCGTGCGGTTCGAGACCGGCAGGCTGGTGTGGCTGTCCTCGGAGGTGTCGCCGTGGCCGGGGAAGTGCTTGGCGGTCGCGGTGACCGAGCCGGTGCTGAGCCAGCGCTGCTCGTAGCCCTCGACCTGCGCCTTCGTCAGGTCCGCCGCGAGCTTGGGGTCACTGGAGAAGCTGCGCACGCCGATGATCGGGTTCGCCGGGTTGGAGTTGACGTCGGCGTCCGGCGCGAAGTCCTGGTTGATGCCCATCGCCCGCAGCTCGGTGGCGGTGATGCGGGCGGCCTCCCGCGCGTCCCCGGTCGACCGGCCGGCGCCCAGCGCCATGTTGCCCGGCAGCTGCGTGAACGGCGGGCCGATGCGGGTGACGAGACCCATCTCCTGGTCGGTGGAGATGAGCAACGGGACGCGGCTCGCCTTCTGCAGGCCGTTGGAGAGCTGCGCGATCTGCTTGGGCGTGTCGATGTTGTCGCGCGTCGAGTTGTTGAAGTAGATGACGCCGCCGGGGTGGTACTTGCGCACGACCTCGGCGGGCGTGTCGACGCCGAAGTCGGCGCGGTTCTTGGGGTGAGCGACGTCGGCGGCCTGGCCGTTGACGAAGGTGACGAAGAGCTGGCCGACCTTCTCCTCCAGCGACATCCCGCCCAGCGTGATCACGGAAGCGTCCGCCCGCGGTACCGGCAGGAGCGTGAGCAACGCGGTGACCATGGTGAGCGCGGCGATTTTCCGCACGGTGCAGTGCCTCCCGGTGATCTTCCCACAAGATAACAGGCCTGTTATGCAAGTTAGTGACACGAAGGCCATGGGTCAACGGGAAGGCATTTTGCCGTCGGTGCGAGTTCTTCACAGGGTCAGAGCGGACCCTTCACACAAAAGCAGACGGGGCACCCACGAATGGGTGCCCCGTCTTCAGCGCGGGCTTGCGAGTTACCAAGCGTGCAACTCGTGTCGTACAACCCTGGCCTCGGCGTCCGGCGTCCCGGTACGCAGGCCCTAGACGACAAGCCTCCCGCGGCGTGCTGCGCGTGGGTACTCGAAGTCCGCGCACGGAGCCCTGCCGGGGTGGAGGCTGGCTTCTCTTCGCCAGGTCCCTGGCCGACCCGAGGTCCGCACCACCCATTTAAGTGCGTGGGACGGGTCACAGCAAGGGCTCGGAAGGGTGCACCGGTCAAGCCACGTTCAGTAGCGAAAGCACTGGCGTTTCAGCGTTTGTGGCATTTCATCCGCCTTCCGGTACCGCTGACGGGGCGGCGTCGTGCACTCACTCGGGCACCACGTGCGCGGGCCGTTGCCGCTACCGCCCGGTACGTGGTCCCGAAGGCTTCGACCCGCCTCGCGGGGCTTGACTCACGCGTCGCGGCCGCGCTTGCGCCGCAGCCCGTACCAGGCGGCGCCGGCGGCCGCGACGGCACCGAGGCTGATGGCCGTGACGGCGACCGTCTTGCCCGACGGGGTGGGGATGCGCGAGCGCAGGCTCACCGGGTCGGAGAACTGCTGCACCGGCCAGCCCTTCTGGACGGCGACCCGGCGCAGGCCGCGGTCGGGGTTCACCGCGTTCGGGTGACCGACGACCTCCAGCATCGGCAGGTCGCTGACCGAGTCGGAGTAGGCGTAGCACGTGGCCAGGTCGTAGCCGCGCTCGTCGGCGAGCTGCTTGATCGCCACGGCCTTGTTCTCCGCGGCGCAGTAGAAGGCGACGTCGCCGGTGTAGCGGCCCTCGTTGACGACCATCCTGGTGCCGACGCTGTGGTCGGCACCGATCAACTGCGCGATGGGGGCGACCAGTTCTTCACCCGATGCGCTGACGATGACGACGTCGTGGCCCTCGGCTTTGTGGTCCGCGATGAGCTGTGTCGCCTCTTTGTAGACCAACGGGTCGACGATGTCGTGCAGCGTCTCGCTGACGATGCTGCGGATCTGTTCGACGTCCCAGCCCGCCGCCAGCGCCGTGATGTGTGCCCGCATCCGGTCCATCTGGTCCGCGTCCGCTCCGGCCAGCATGAACACGAACTGGGCATAAGCGCTCTTCAGCACCGCGCGGCGGTTGATCAGGCCCTCCTGGAAGAAGGGACGGCTGAACGCCAGGGTGCTCGACTTCGCGATCACGGTCTTGTCGAGGTCGAAGAAGGCGGCGGTCCTACTCATGTGGTCAGCTTAGGTGTACTCACCGGTAGGCCGTTCGGTCGGCATTTCGTTGATGGACGAAACCGTTGTGAGACACGGTTACCGAAACTTGCCACACGGCTGTTGCGGAAGTTGCGCACGGCACTGGCGCATGGGGATACAGTAGGAGAGTCCGGTTCGACGGACGGGTTCAGTCCGACCCCCCGGGACTGAACCATTGACGACCCCCGTCCCTCCCCCCTGGCGGGGGTCGTCCCATATCTCGGGCACGTTTCCGCGTCACCGCGACTGGACCTCTGCGGTCGTTCGGGCCGCAACTCTCCAGCGTCGCACACAGCCCTGACACTTCCGGGCCTCCAGGCGCCTCAAGATCGCGACTTGTCCACATCCCGCGATTCGTCCACAAGTTGATCTTCGTCCGTTGTGTCGTTCATCACGACCGACGACCGTTCATCCCATGACCCACCCCCTCGCCCTGCTGACGGACCCGCACCTGCTCGACGAGGTCCTCCGCCTCGCGGCGGCCGCCGACTGCCCGCTGTCCCGCGCCCCCGACGTGCCCGCCCTGCGCCTGGCCTGGCACTCGGCACCCCTGGTCGTCCTCGACGCCGCCGCGCTGCCCGCCTGCGTGGCCGCCGACCTCCCGCGCCGCCCCGGCGTCGTGGTCGTGCACGGCGGCGACCCGCCGTGGCCGCTGGTCGTCGCGGTCGGCGCCACCGCCCTGGTCGAGCTCCCGGCCGAGGCCCAGACCCTGGTCACCACGCTCACCGACGTCCGCGACGGCCCACCCTCCGACCTTGGCCGCGTCGTCTCGTTCATCGGCGGCCGCGGTGGCGCAGGCGCCTCCGTCCTCGCCACCGCCTGCGCCCGCGAGTCCGCCTCGGCCGGCACCGAGACCCTGCTCGTCGACTGCGACCCCTTGGGCGGCGGCCTCGACCTGGTCCTCGGCGCCGAGTCGGCGGCCGGCGCCCGCTGGCCCGCCGTCCACTGCTCCGGCGGCCGCGTCCCCATGTCCTCCCTGCGCGCGGCCCTCCCGGCCACCGGCACCCTCAGCGTCCTGTCCTGCGACCGCACGGCGGAACCCCCGGAACCCCAGGCCGTCGCCGCGGTCCTCGACGCCGCCCGCCGCTCCGGCTGCACCGTCGTCTGCGACCTCCCCCGCCACCCCACCCC
>NZ_LGDY01000124.1 GCF_001279525.1 Nocardia sp. NRRL S-836
CCGACAACACCCGCATCCTCACCGGCAGCAACGACAACACCGCCCGCATCTGGGACGCCACCACCGGCCAACCCATCCACCAGCTAACCGGACACACCGAGCGGGTTCGATCCGTGGCCTGGTCCCCCGACAACACCCGCATCCTCACCGGCAGCAACGACAACACCGCCCGCATCTGGGACGCCACGACAGGCCAACCCATCCACCAGCTAACCGGACACGAAACCGCGGTCAACGCAGTGGCCTGGTCCCCCGACAACACCCGCATCCTCACCGGCAGCACCGACAACACCGCCCGCATCTGGGACGCCACCGCAGGCCAACCCATCCACACACTCATCGGACACGAAGACGCCATCGACTCCGTGGCCTGGTCCCCCGACAGCACCCGCATCCTCACCGGCAGCGACGACAACACCGCCCGCATCTGGGACGCCACCACAGGCCAACCCATCCACCAGCTAACCGGGCACCAGAGCCTGGTCAACGCAGTGGCCTGGTCCCCCGACAACACCCGCATCCTCACCGGCAGCGCCGACAACACCGCGCGCATCTGGGACGCCACCACCGGCCAACCCATCCACACACTCACCGGACACACCGACTGGGTCCGATCCGTGGCCTGGTCACCCGACAACACCCGCATCCTCACCGGCAGCGACGACAACACCGTCCGCATCTGGGACGCCACTACCGGCCAACAGGTGGAGTCGTACATAGCGTTCTTGCCTGCTGACGAGCTAGCTATTCTCGATGCCAAGACAGACGCATTGATCGGTTGTACCGACGGTGCATGGCGCTGGCTCGGCTGGAACGTCATGCGCGACGGCCGGATTGACCGCATCCCAGCGGAATCCTTCGGCCCGCTACCTCCGTTGCCGGAGTAAAAGACGCAAACGGCCTGGCGGCCGACCCGATCGAGAGATCAGGTCGGCCGCCAGGCCGTTGTCGATACGTTGAAGAATCAGCCGTTCAGGACGGCGCGCGACATGACGACGCGTTGGATCTGGTTCGTGCCCTCGTAGATCTGCGTGATCTTCGCGTCCCGCATCATCCGCTCCACCGGGAAGTCACGCGTGTACCCGGCCCCACCGAACAGCTGCACGGCGTCGGTCGTGACCTCCATGGCCACATCCGACGCGAAGCACTTGGCAGCAGCGGTGATGAACCCGATGTTCGGCTCACCGCGCTCGGCCTTGGCGGCGGCGACGTAGACCATGTGGCGCGCGGCCTCGATCTTCATCGCCATGTCCGCGAGCATGAACTGCACGCCCTGGAAGTCCGAAATGGACTTCCCGAACTGCTTGCGGTCCTTGACGTACGCGACCGCGGCCTCCAGGGCGCCCTGCGCGATGCCCACGGCCTGTGCACCGATCGTCGGACGCGTGTGGTCCAAAGTGCGAAGAGCGGTCTTCAGGCCGGTGCCCGGCTCACCGATGATCCGGTCGGCGGGGATCGTGCAGTTCTCGAAGTAGATCTCGCGGGTCGGCGAGCCCTTGATGCCGAGCTTGCGCTCCTTGGGGCCCACCGAGAAACCGGGGTCGTCCTTGTGCACGACGAACGCCGAGATGCCCGCGGACTTCTTGGGCGCGTTGGGATCCGTCACGGCCATGACCGTGTACCAGGTGGACTCGCCGGCGTTGGTGATCCAGCTCTTGGTGCCGTTGAGCACCCAGTGGTCGCCGTCCAGGAGGGCCCGCGTGCGCATGGAGGCGGTGTCCGAACCGGCCTCGCGCTCCGACAACGCGTAGGAGGCCATGGCCTCACCGGACGCGATGGAGGGCATGACGAGCTGCTTCAGCTCCTCGGAGGCCGAGAGCAGGATCGGCATCGTGCCGAGCTTGTTCACGGCGGGGATCAGCGACGAGGACGCGCAGACGCGCGCGACCTCTTCGATGACGATGCAGGTCGCCACGGAGTCCGCGCCCTGGCCGTCGTAGGACTCGGGGACGTGGACGGCCGCGAAACCGGCCTTGACCAGGGCGTTGTGCGCTTCCACGGGGAAGCGCTCGTTCTCGTCGACCTCGGCCGCGAACGGCTTGATCTCCTTCTCGGCGAGCGAGCGGACGGCCTCTCGCAGCGCCTCGTGCTCCTCGGCGAGCTGGTAGGTGCCGAAGCTCGGGTTCACCTTGTTACCTCCCGGTAGCGAGTACTCGGCACGATGTTAGCGCCCGTTCACACGGGGCGCTGCTGTGCCGTTGAGCACTCAGAGGGACTTCTGCAGAGCGGCGTCCTTGTCCAGCACCAGCTGCTCCAGTTCTGCCTGGAAGCGGGCCATGCGGTCCTGCAACGCGGGGTCGCTCGAAGCCAGCATCCGGACGGCCAGGAGGCCTGCGTTGCGGGCACCACCCACCGAGACGGTGGCGACCGGGACGCCCGCGGGCATCTGCACGATGGACAGCAGGGAGTCCATGCCGTCGAGGTACTTCAGCGGCACGGGCACGCCGATGACCGGGAGCACGGTGGCGGAGGCGACCATGCCGGGCAGGTGGGCGGCGCCGCCCGCGCCCGCGATGATCACGCGCAGGCCGCGGCCGGCGGCGGAAGCGGCGTAGTCGAGCATGCGCTGCGGGGTGCGGTGCGCGGAGACGACGCTCACCTCGAACGGCACGTCGAACTCGGCGAGGGCCTCGGTGGCGGCCTTCATCACCGGCCAGTCCGAGTCGCTGCCCATGATCACGCCAACCTGAACAGCAGTCACTCCGAGCTCCCGTGAATGTCGTATCCGTCTGACCAAACGCCGGTGGACAACCAGTCCGCTGCCAGCCGCGCCCGCGAGCGGACCGTCGTCATGTCGGTGCCGAGGAACGTCACGTGGCCGACCTTGCGGCCCGGCCGTTCCTCCTTGCCGTAGAGGTGCACGTGCGCGTCCGGGAAGCGGGCGAACAGGTGGTGCACGCGCTCGTCCGGGCCCATGGCGGGCGGTTCGGACGCGCCGAGCACGTTCGCCATCACCACGGCCGGCGCCATCAGGTCGGTGCGGCCCAGCGGGTAGTCGAGGACGGCGCGCAGGTGCTGTTCGAACTGGGAGGTGCGGGCGCCCTCGATCGACCAGTGGCCGGAGTTGTGGGGGCGCATCGCGAGCTCGTTGACGACGACGCCGTCCGCGGTCTCGAACAGCTCCACGGCCAGCACGCCCACGACGCCCAGCGCGTCGGCGACCTTCAGCGCCAGCTCCTGGGCGGCGTCACCGTCCAGGGCGGGTGCCGGTGCGAGGACCTCGACGCAGATGCCGTCCGACTGCACGGTCTCGACCACCGGCCACGCCGCGCCCTGTCCGAACGGCGAGCGCGCCACCACGGCGGCCAGCTCGCGGCGCATCGGCACGCACTGCTCGACCATCAACGGCGTCCCGGCCTCCAGCAGCTCCGGCACGACCCGTTCGGCGCTCTGCGGGGTGTTCAGCATCCACACGCCGCGGCCGTCGTAGCCGCCGCGGATCGCCTTCAGCACGCACGGCCAGCCGTGCTCCGCGCCGAACTTGAGCACGTCGCGCACGTCGTGGACCTCGGCGAACGGCGGCACCGGCAGCCCGAGCTCCCGCAGCCGCACGCGCATCTTCAGCTTGTCCTGCGCGTACTGCAGGGCGTCCGGTCCGGGATGGACCTTCACGCCCTCGGCGACCAGCGCGCGCAGGTGCTCGTTCGGCACGTGCTCGTGGTCGAACGTGACGACCTCGCAGCCCTTGGCGAACGCGCGCAGGGCGTCGAGGTCGGTGTGCGTGCCGAGCACCACGTCGCGCGCCACGAGGGCGGCCGGGTCGTTCTCGGAGACGGCGAGCACGCGCAGGGACTGGCCGAGCGGGATCGCGGCCTGGTGCGTCATGCGGGCGAGTTGCCCGCCGCCGACCATGCCGACGACGGGAAGACGGGTACGGGAGTCCACGGTTCAGGCAGCCTACCTGCACGTTCCGAGCCGCTCACCGGCAGAGCCGGGTGGCGGGGGTGGCGTGAGGCGCAGGTCACGGGCGGCGGGGCGGGCGGGTCCGTCAGCAGTGCCAGCCGCTGCGCGGTCACGCTGCCCGCGGGCGCCGTGTGGATCACCAGCCGCTGGTCCTGCTCGACGTCGGCGACCACCTCGCAGTCGAGCTCCAGCAGGCCCGCGACCGGGTGCCGCAGCCGTTTGCGGTCCGAGCGGCGCACGGCCACGTCGTGCGCGGCCCACAGGCGGGCGAACAACGGGCTCGTCATCAGGTCGTCGACCAGCGGGCGCGCGGACGGGCGGCGGGCGAGGGTGGCGCGCAGGTCGGCGACGTGGCCGCGGGCGATGTCCTCGCGGTCCTCCTCCGGCACCCAGCCGCCGGGGCCGAGGAAGAAGGCGCGCAGCAGGTTGCGGCCGGCGAAGCTGCCGAAGACCTGTTCGGCGGGGCGGGTCCACGCCAGCACGTCGCCCAGATCGGTGATCACGAGCGCGATGTCGTCCTGGAGGCGGTCGAGCAGCAGCCGCAGGCCGGGGCGCACGCCGGTGGGCGGCGGTTCCTCGGGTGCGGCGGAGCCGGCCAGGCGGAAGAGGTAGGCGCGTTCGTCCGGGGTGAGGCAGAGGGCGCGGGCCAGGCCGTTGAGGACCGCGGCCGACGGGTGCGGGCCGCGGGCCTGTTCGAGGCGGCTGAGGTAGTCGACGGACATCCCCGCGGCGGCCGCGACCTCCTCCCGGCGCAGGCCGGGCGTGCGGCGCCGGCCCCCGCCGCGCGGTGGCAGACGTTCGCGGCGGGTGCGGAGGAACGAGGCCAGTTCGCGCACGGGTTCCACGGTAGCCGCGTACCGGCTGTCCCTGGCTACCGCGCGGCCGTGGCCGCAGGCTCGAAGGCATGAGGATCGCGATGACGGGGACGACCGGGCGGGTCGGGAGCAGGTTGCTGCCGAGGCTGCGCGAAGCGGGGCACGAGGTGCGCGTGTTCACGAAGAGGCTGGCGGACACCGAAGCGCTCGAAGAGCTCGTGGACGGTGCCGACGCCGTGGTGCACGTGGCGGCGGCGCTGAGGACCAGCACGGACTTCGAGGGCGTGAACGTCCACGGCACGAGGAGGCTGGCCGAGGTGTCGGCCGGGGTGCCGTTGTTCGTGCACATGAGCACGAACCTGGTCTACCCCGGCGGCTTGCTGCGACCGGCCACGGAGGACGACCCGGCGGAACCGTTGCCGGAGCTCGGCGACTACCCGAGGACGAAGGCGCTGGGTGAGCAGGCCGTCAGGGACACCAGGGAGGCGACGGTGCTGCGGCTGGCGTTCGTCTACGGCGACGGTGACCCGCACCTCGCGGAGTCGTTGCGGTGGGCGGAGCACTGGCCCGGTCACCAGCGGCTGCACATGGTGCACCACGCCGACGTGGCGCAGGCCGTGGTCAGGGTGCTGGAGACCGGGACGACCGGGACGTTCAACGTCGCCGACGACAGCCCCACGACCGCCGCCGAGCTGCACCTGCTGAACGGCATCACCCCCAGTGAAGCCGTTCAGCAGGCGCAGTTCGACCCGTGGCACGGGATCGTGTCGACGGTCCGCGCGCAACGGGAGCTCGGGTTCCGGCCGCGCTACCCCTCCGCCTGGGCCGCGGCGACCGCGGGCGTGCTCTGAGGAGCGGACGACACGTCGCGGCGGTGGGAGCGCGAAGGCCGCCACCCGCCGCCGCGGCGCAGCAGCCGGAACGTCAGGTACAGCGTCAGGGCGGCCAGCACCACGCAGATGCCGAACTCGATGAAGCGGAACGCGAGGATGCGGTCCACCGGCTGGAAGTCGGCGAACGTGCCGGCGGCCGCCTTCGTGCTGCGCATGCAGCTGTGCGGCAACGGGAACTCGGCACAGCGGGCGGTCACGCCGACCGGTTCCAGGTCGTTGCCGACGAAGCCGTCGGTGATCTTCAGGGCGTCCGCGGGCACGACCGTCGTCTGGTCCCAGCGGGCGATCGAGCGGTGCACGGGCAGGTAGTGGTCACGCGCGAACGTGGCCAGCACGACGCGGACCAGCGTGTAGGCGACGAGGGTCGCGGCCATCGCGGTGACCGTGTGCCTGGTCAGCAGACCGGCCAGGACACCGGTGGCCAGGCCCAGCACCGCGTACCCGGCCTGCACCGCCCAGTGCGCCTCGAACATCGACCACGAGCGGTCGCCGTCGCCACTCAGGCCGTCACCGCTGCCGACCAGCGCCCCGAGCACGGCGGCGGCCAGGCCGAGCACCGCGAGCTTGCCGCGCAACCACCGCGCCGGCGTGACGTCCTGGCCCCACGCCACGAAGTAGGTGCGTTCCTCCAGCTCGCGGGCGAGCAGCGGGGCACCCCAGAACGCGCCGACGAGCGCGCCGAACCCGAGCTGCACGATGAGGCTGTAGAAGGCCGCCAGCGGCATTCCGGTCTGGACGCCGCCGGTCTCGGCCGACGCGAGACCGAGCGCCGAGAGCAGGGCGACGACCGACATGACGGCGATCGCCCACCGGTGCTGGCGCCAGGTCAGCCAGATCATCGCTTCCGCGTTCACGCCGCACGCTCCAGGTGCGCCACGACGAGCTCCTCCAGCGTCACGTACCGCGCGGTCCACGGCTCGTCCACCCGTTCACCGCCGGAGCGCACCAGGAACGACGACTGCGCCTGACCGTGCCTGGCGGACACCACGGGTCCCTCCACCGGAGGTCTCGACGCGTGCGGGCCGGTGTAGAGGACGTGGTCCTCCAGCAGTTCGTCGGTGTCGCCGTCCACGATCAGGCGGCCGTCGTGCATCAGCAGCAACCGGTCGGCGACGCCGCCGATCTCGGCGACGACGTGCGTGGAGAAGACCAGCGTCATGCCGTTGTCCGTGACCTCGGTCAGCAACGAGCTCATGACCTTCCTGCGCGCCAACGGGTCCAGTTCGGACAGTGGCTCGTCCAGCAGCAGCACGTCCGGTCGTGCGCCCAACGCCAGTGCCAGCGTGACGTGCGTGCGCTGGCCGCCGGAGAGGTCGCCTATCTGCAGGCGTCGCGGCACCTTGAACCTGGTGAGCCAGGCGTCGGCGAGGTCGTTGTCCCACCTGGTGTTCATCCGCCGGCCGAACCGCAGGACGTCCGCGACCTTGAAGCCCTTGTACATCGGCTTGTGCTGCGGCACGTACGCGACCCGGCCCGCGACCGCGGCGTGCCCCGACTCCGGGGGCAGGTGCCCGGCCAGCACGTTCAGCAACGTCGACTTGCCCGAGCCGTTGGCGCCGACGACGGCCGTGACGCTGCCCGGCGGCAGTTCGAAGGAGACGCCACGGATGGCCCACTTCGACACTTCGGCCGCAACCACGCTCATCGCGCTCCCCCACTCAGCACCTCGCGCAGCAGCGCGAAGATGTCCTCGTCCTCCAACCCGGCGGCGCGTGCCTCCGCGACCCAGCCGGCGAGCGTGACCCGCAGCGGGTCCAGGTCCTCGGGGGCGGCGGACCCCAGGGACGCCTTGACGAAGGTGCCGGAGCCCTGACGGGCTTCGACGAGGCCGGCGAGCTCCAGCTCGCGGTAGGCCTTCAGCACGGTGTTCGCGTTCACCCCGCTGCGCGCGACGACGTCGCGGACCGTCGGCAGCCGATCGCCCGGCTGCAGCCAGCCGAGCCGCAAGGCCTCCCTGACCTGCTGCCCCAGCTGCAGGTACGCGGGATAGCCGCTGCCGCGGTCGACGTGGAACTCGACCACCCGTGCTCCCCCAGATTGTTCTACTCAACTAAGACAATAGAACACTTCCGCTCCCGTTGTGAAGTCACACGGGGCCCCGCGTTCCTCCCTGGGGGAACGCGGGGCCCCCGCGTGACACGACGCAGACGAGCGCACGCGGGGAGCTTTCGTACTCTCCTGCGGCACCAAAGCGCCCCGCGTGACACCACCGGCGAGGCTTACGCGGGGAGCTTTCGCACGACAGGAACGGACGAAAGCTCCCCGCGTGGCACGACAGGCACACGGCACGTGTCACGCGGGAAACTTCCGCACCGTCACGCGGCACGTGTCACGCGGGAGCGCCGCGTTGCTCCCTGGGAAACGTGGAGCCCCCGCGTGACACGACCTGACGAGCGCACGCGGGGTCGTACGCGGGGAGCTTTCGTACGACAGGAACGGACGGAAGCGCCCCGCGTGACACGAGGCAGACGAGCGCACGCGGGGAGCTTTCGTACTCTCCTGCGGCACGAAAGCGCCCCGCGTGACACCACCGGCGAGGCTTACGCGGGGAGCTTTCGCACGACAGGAGCGGACGGAAGGGCCCCGCGTGGGGTGGTGGGGAACGGGGAGGGGCGGGCGCGGGACAGGGGAGTCAGCGCCCGAGTGCGGTGAGGAGTGCGCAGGCTTCGGCGTGGGTGTCGGGGAGGCGTTCGAGCCAGACCTTCGCGGGGCCGGTCGGGCGGACGCCGGGGTCGTCGGCGAGCCGGTCCGCCGCGAGGACGCGCAGGTTGGAGACGCGGCGTGCGAGGGTCTCGTCCCGGCGGACCAGCACCGCGGCCACGCTCGGGCCGAGGGCCGCCAGCGTCTCGCCGCCGTCGAAGACCGTGCGCAGCGCGTCGGAGGCCAGTGTCATCGCGACCACGCGGGACCAGCCCTTGGCGCGGTGGGTGTCGAGGCGCAGCAGCACCAGCGCGTAGTCCAGCGGCACGACCGGCGTCCCGCGGTACACCTCGTCCAGCCGCCTGCGCAGGTACGCCGGCGTGGCGAGCCCGGTCAGCGAGTCCTCGGCCGCGCAGTCGCCGGCCTGCCTCGTCACGACGTCCGCCCACCCCAGCGCCGTCATCCGCACCAGCCGCGACGGGAGCGCGTCGACGTTCGGCGGCACGACGGGGGACGCGTCGGTCAGCACGGCGTGCAGCGCGGCCAGGTCGAGCAGCGTCTCACTGAGGCCGGCGCCCGCCTCGGCACGAGCGCGGCCGAGCCGCACGAGCGCGTCGGAGGGGTCGGTGTCCTCCAGCATCGCCGCGCACACCTCGTCCACCTCGGCGAGCGGCCAGTCTGCGGGGAACGCCCAGCCCGCGGCCATGGTGGCGGTCCGCCACCTGGACTTCAGCAGGCGTTCCGCTTGTGCGACTCCCACCCGGTCCGTCTCCCTTCTCCGGCGATTCCAGGTGGGAGACGCGCCCGTCCCCCGGTCGTGACGCAACCCGCGCGGGGGATTGAGATGACTCTTCGTCGCGCCGTAAGTCACACTGAGTGCCGCGAGGAGGGGAAAGAATCTTGGCGACCGTTCCTGCAGACGTCCAGGGCCCGAGCGACGCGGAACTCATCGAGTCCGTGCGCGCCGGGACCATCGACGCCTACGGCCAGTTGTACGAACGGCACGTCTCGGCGGCCTACAACCTCGCCCGCCAGTTGGCCCGCTCGCAGGCCGAGGCCGACGACCTGGTGTCGGAGGCCTTCGCGAAGGTGCTCGACACGTTGCGGGCCGGCCGCGGCCCCGACTCGGCGTTCCGCGCGTACCTGCTGACAGCGCTGCGCCACACCGCCTACGACAAGACCCGCCGCGACAAGAAGATCGACCTCACCGAGGACATGACCGAGGTCGCGCCGGCGGTGGCGTTCAGCGACACCGCGGTCGCCGGTCTGGAACGCTCGCTGGCCGCCCGCGCGTTCGCCGCGCTGCCGGAACGCTGGCAGATGGTGCTGTGGCACACCGAGATCGAGGGCCAGTCGCCCGCCGAGGTCGCCCCGCTGCTCGGGCTGACGGCCAACGGCGTGTCCGCGCTCGCCTACCGCGCCCGCGAGGGCCTCAAGCAGCAGTACCTGCAGATGCACCTGGCCGAGTCGGACGCCCAGCGGTGCAAGGCGACCGTCGAGCGGCTCGGCGCGTGGACCCGCGGCGGCCTGTCCCGGCGCGAGGCCACGCAGGTCGAGGCGCACCTCGACGAGTGCTACCGGTGCCGTGCACTGGCGGCGGAGCTCGCCGACGTCAACGGCGCGCTGCGCGGCCTCGTCGCCCCGCTGGTGCTGGGCGTGGGCGCCACGACCTACCTCACGATCGCGGGCACGGCCACGACCACGGCCGTCGTCGGCGCCGGTGCCGCCGGTGGCGCGGGTGCGGTCGGCGCCTCGCTGCCCCGCCAGCTGCTCACCGTCGGCGGGTCGGCGGCCGCGGTGATCGCGGCCGTTGCGATCGCGCTGGCCTCCGGCACCGGCGAGCAGCCGGCCGCGCAGGTCCAGGCCGAACCGCCACCGGCGCAGACGGTCGTGCAGCCGCCGCCTCCACCGCCACCGCTCCAGGTCCCGCCGCCGGTCCAGGTTCCGCCGCCCTCCCCCACACCGACGCCGACACCCGAGCCGTCGACCCCCGCTCCGCCGCCGCAGGCGCCACCGGCCGAGGAGCCTGCGCCGCCACCGCCCGCGGTGCTGACGCCGACCGTGCCGACCGGGTTCACGCTCACGCCCGGCGACGAGGCCAAGGACCTGCCGATCACCGTCCGCAACACCGGCGGCACCCCGGCGCCGCCCGCGAGCATGGTGCTGACCCTGCCGCCGGGCGTGCTGTCCAGCGGCGGGCCGTCGTCGTTCGCCGCACGGCTGCTGCAACCGGACGGCGCCGCCGACCAGACCGTGAACTGCCCGGCCGGCGGTGGCGTGATCACCTGCACGACGCCGCAGGGCATCGCTCCCGGCGGCCAGGCGACGTTCCTGTTCCGGCTGCGCGCCACGCACGAGGCGGTCAGCGGCGTCATCACCGGCGCGATCACCGCGGGCACGGCGATCAACGTGAACGTCAGCGTCGACGTCGAGGTCCCTCCGGTCAACGACGACATCGAGCTCACGGTGTCGACGTGGCACGAGTGGTTCTGGGACCCGCGCGTCGACGTCCAGGTGCGCAACCGCGGGCCACGGCCCGGCACGCTGAAGCTGGACGTGTCGTCGTCCGACAACCTCGTGCTGTTGACGCCGTACCGCGAATGCACGCGCACGGACAAGAACTCGCTCCACTGCGTCACGGACCTGGAGCAGGGCGCGAAGTTCCGGATGTCCGCGTGGGCGTTCGGGCGGCCGCACCGGGGCGGGTCGATCACCGTGACCGCCACCCTGGGCAACGCGTCGAAGTCGGTGACCGTGCCGGTGAAGGGCCGGCCGGACCACTGGCCGGTCGACCCGGTCGAGCCGCCGCCCACCGAGACCGCAGCGCCGACGACCACGCCGACGGTCCCGTCCGATCCGGTGAAACCGACCACGCCCGCCGTGCCGACCGCGCCGACGGTCCCGGTGCCGACCGAGCCGGTGCCGAGCCTGCCGCTGCCCTTGCCGACGCCGACCGTGCCGCCGTCGACCCCGGTGCCGACGACACCGCCGACGACGACCACTCCCCCCACCTCGGAGCCGTGCGAGCCGCCGATCTGGAAGCTGCCGCTGCTCCCCGACCTGCTCCCGTGGCCGTGCCGGCCGCACAGCTGAGCACCGCCGGCATCGGCTCCGACATCGCGACGTCGATCAGGAGTTGATCCCCGGTGGTGACTGGACGTGCAGGTCAGGACGCACAGGGTGGCGGAAGGCAACACCCGGAGGCGGTGGGCGTCACCTTGATCCGTAAGCTGACTTGGTGCTGCCAGTCGTTCGCAAGGTCCTGAGCTGGTTCCCCGAACCACTCCGGTTCCTCATCCACAAGCACCGTGAGCTGATCCGGTTCGCCGTGGTCGGCGGCACGACCTTCGTGATCGACAACGGCGTCTGGTACGCGCTCAAGTTGACGATCCTGACCGACAAGGTCGTCACGGCCAAGGTCATCGGCGTGCTGGTGGCGATCATCGCCTCGTACGTGCTGTCACGCGAATGGTCGTTCCACACCCGCGGCGGCCGCGAGCGCCACCACGAGGCGGCACTGTTCTTCCTGGTCAGCGGCCTGGGCGTGGCCATCAACATCCTGCCGCTGTGGCTGTCGCGGCACCTGTTCGGCCTGCAGGCACCGATGGTGCCGGTGCTGACCGAGGAGATCGCGGACTTCGTGTCCGGCTCGATCATCGGCATGCTGCTGGCGACCGGGTTCAAGTTCTGGGCCATGCGGCGCTGGGTGTTCCCGGACGCCGGCGCTCGGCCTGACCGGCGCGTTCACCCCATCTCCGTAGACTCGTCTCGTGTCCCTCTCCGAAACAGTGGTGTCCCGGTTTCCGGAGCCGATCCGGTCGATCGCGCTGAAGCATCGTGAACTAGTCAAGTTCGCCCTGGTCGGTGGCACGTGCTTCATCATCGACACGGTCCTGTTCTTCGGGATCAAGATCTTCGTGCTGCCCGCACACCCGGTGACGGCCAAGATCATCGCGACCCTCGTCGCCACGATCGTGTCGTACGTCCTCAACCGCGAGTGGTCCTTCCGCACCCGCGGTGGTCGTGAACGTCATCACGAGGCCGCGCTGTTCTTCCTGGTCAACGGCCTGGGCATCGTGCTGAACTCCGCGCCGCTGTGGGTGTCGCGGTACCTGTTCCACCTGCAGGAGCCGCACGTCACACGGGTGACCGAGGAGCTGGCGGACTTCCTGAGCGCGCAGATCGTCGGCACGCTCATCGCGATGGCGTTCCGCTGGTACGGCTACAAGAAGTGGGTGTTCCCGGACGAGAACGTCCGCAACCAGCGCCCGCTCGACGAGGAACAGGCGCTGGGCCACTCCTGAGCTAGCGCGGTGTGCTCGGTGCCTTCCAGGGGATGCCGACCACGTCCTGGGCCTTCGGGACCGGCAGGAACACCGCGAACGTCGCCGGTCGCGCCGTCGACAGCTCCAGCCGCCCGCCGTCGGCGTCGACCAGCGCACGGGCCAACGCCAGCCCCACGCCCGTGGAGCCGCCACCGGACACACCGCGTTCGAAGATGTGCGCGGCCAGCTCGTCCGGCACGCCGGCGCCGCCGTCGCTGACCTCGACCACGACCGTGCCCTCCTCGCCCCGCGCGGAGACGACGACCGAGCCCTCGCCGTGGCGCAGGGCGTTGTCGAGCAGCACGCCGATGGCCTCGCGCAGCCGGGCGGGCGTGGCGCGGGCGAGCAGGCCGTCGGGTACCCGGACGCGCAGCGCACGGCCCTGGCTCTTGACCTGCTCCCGCCACTCCTCGGCGATGGCGGTCAGCGCGGGCCGCAACTCCAGCGGTTCGGCGCCCACGGCGCGTGCGGCGCGGGCTGCGGCGAGGAGCTCGTCCAGCACGGCGGCGAGGCGTTCGGCCTGTTCGAGGGCGGCACGGGCCTCGGCGGCGGTCTCGGGTTCCGGGTGGTCGGCGAGGGCCTCCAGGCGCAGCTGCAACGCGGTCAGGCGGCTGCGGAGCTGGTGGGAGACGTCGCCGACGAGCTCGCGTTCGCGTTGGACGAGGCGGGCGAGCGCGGTCGCGGAGGTGTCGAGGGCCTCGGAGACGGCGTCGAGCTCGGTGATGTTGTAGCGCTGCCCGTCCTCGCGGAAGTCACCGGCGCCGAGCCGGGACGCGCGGGCGGCGACGTGGCTGAGCGGGCGCGAAAGCGTTTGCGCGGTCACCAGCGCGACGACGGTCCCGGTGCCGACGGAGAGCGCGAGCAGGAGCAGCACCAGGCCCGCGACCTGGGCCTGCGTGGTGTGCATCGGCCCGGAGGGGATCTCCAGCCGAACGGTGCCCTGCTGGGCGATCGGCAGCTCGACGGTCAGCGGGTCGGGGCCGGGTGCCGGGCCGGTGACCGTGGTGGTGCCGGAGGAGACCACGGTGAGCCGGCCGCCGGTGGGAACGGCGAACGTGACGGCCTCGACGTCGAGGCTCTGCCGGTTGGCGATCTGGTCGTCGAGCTTGGTCGCGATGCTCTGGGCGCGTTCGGTCAGGTCGCCGCGGGCGTTGTCCTCGACCAGTGTCAGCGCCGTGTAGCCGAGCGGGATGCCCAGCACGAAACCGGTGACGGCGACGGCGAGCAGGATCGCCCGCAGGATCCGGCGGCGCATCAGTCGGCGTTGAAGCGGAAGCCGCGGCCGCGCACGGTCGCGATGCGCTTCTCGGCCGAGTTCGGGGTGCCGTCGCCGAGCTTCCTGCGCAGCCACGACATGTGCATGTCGAGCGTCTTGCTGCCCTTGAGGTCGGGATCGTTCCACACCTCGGACAGGATCTCGTCGCGGCTCACGACCTGGCCCGCGCGCTGGATCAGCACCTTGAGCAGCTCGAACTCCTTGTTCGCCAGCTGGATCTCGCCGCCGTCGACGGTCACCCTGCGGGCGGCCAGGTCGACGCGCACGCCGTTGACCTCCAGCGTTCCCGGGGCACGGCGGCGCAGCAGGGCCCTGATCCTGGCCATCAGCTCGGCCAGGCGGAACGGCTTCGCCACGTAGTCGTCCGCGCCCGCGTCGAGCCCGACCACGAAGTCGACCTCGTCCGCACGCGCCGTGAGCATCAGAACGGGGATTCCCCTGCCGTTCTGCCTGAGTCTGCGGCACACCTCCAGGCCGTCCATCCCGGGCAACCCGAGGTCGAGCACCAGGAGGTCGATGCCCCCGGTGATCGCGGCGTCGAAGGCACTCGGCCCGTCCGCCACGACCTGCACTGAGTAGCCCTCCCGCGTCAACGCGCGGGAGAGCGGTTCCGCAATGGCCGGATCGTCCTCGGCCAGCAACACCACGCTCACGCACCCAGACTATTCGTGGAACGATCGCCGCGTGTCACGCCACGATGCTGATCTCGAACTCGCCCTCCGCCTCGCCGACGCCGCCGACGCGATCACCGCCACCCGGTTCCGCTCCCACGACCTCGCCGTGGAGCGCAAGCCGGACCGCACCCCGGTGACCGACGCCGACATCGCCGTCGAGGACGCGGTCCGCGCGCTGCTGGCCGCCGACCGTCCCGACGACGTCGTCATGGGCGAGGAACGCGGCGGCACGCTCGACGCCGAACGGGTCTGGGTGCTCGACCCGATCGACGGCACCAAGAACTTCCTGCGCGGCGTGCCGATCTGGGCGACGCTGATCGCGCTGGTCGCCGGCGGCGTGCCGGTCGTCGGGGTCGTGTCGGCGCCCGCGCTGGGCCGCCGCTGGTGGGCCGCCGCGGGCGGGGGCGCGTTCGCGTCGGACGCCGCGGGTGAGCGCGCGATCTCCGTCTCCGGCGTGCGGGAGCTGGAGGACGCCTACATCTCGACGACCGACCTCAAGACGTGGACGCAGTACCGGACGCGCGAGTCGTTCCTGCGGCTCGTGGACGCCACCTGGGAGAGCCGCGCGTTCGGTGACTTCTACCAGCACTGCCTGGTCGCCGAGGGCGCGATCGACCTGGCACCCGAAGCCGTCGCGAACCCGTGGGACATCGCGCCGTTCCAGGTGCTGGTGACCGAGGCGGGTGGCCGGTTCACCTCACTGGAGGGTGAGGAGCGCTACGACGGCGGCAACGTGCTGACGTCGAACGGCCACCTGCACGAGGCAGCGCTCAAGCTGTTGGCACCGTGAGGGTTCCGCGCGCGACCTGGGCCCAGGCCAGGCGGCCGAAGAGGTAGTGGCACGCCACGCTCTCGTCGTCGAACCGGGCCCAGTCGTACCGGTTGCCCTGCTCCTGCCAGAACACCTCGTAGCCGTCCTCGGTGATGACGCACCAGCGCTGGTCCGCCTCCTCGCCGATGCTGACGACGTCGTCCGGCACACCGATCTTGGTCAGCCACTCGGGCAGCGTCTCGACGTTCATGCGGTGATCTCCGTGAGGTAGCCGAGCGCGACGAGGTCGGCGACGGGGTAGGTGGTGCGGTACCGCGCGCCACCGCCGGGCTGGCCGAACCAGGGTGCGCTGATCGTGCGGTGGACGGGCAGGTCCCTGAGGACGCGGTACCTGCGGTAGCCCTGCCCCGCCAGCTGCGGCGGCAGGGAACGTTCCGCGTAGGGCGTGCCCGCGGTGCTCAGGACACGGCCCTCCGGCGTGCCGAACCGGTCGAGCTCGGCACCGGCCTTGAGGACCTCCGGCTGGCTCTCCTCGTACCCGCCCTCGCGTTCGGCCGGCCACCTCGGCGAGCCGTCCTCGGTGAGGAAGAGGGCGTCCCAGTCGCGTTCGTGCATGCCCGCCAACGGGTCGTACCCGTCGAGGATCGCCTGCACGGTGGGGTGGTCCTGGCCGAGGCCCTCGGAGGCGTCGACCGGCTGGGTGAACGACGGGTCGACCAGGTCCGCCCGCGGGTGGTCCTGCGGTGCGAACCGCCCGACCGGCTCGGCCTCGTGCTCCTGCTGCCGTGGTGCGGGCAGCTGGCGTGCGGGCTTGGGGGCGAGCCGCGGTGCCTGGCCGGCACCGATGAAGACCGCCATGAACCAGCTGCCGACGGCGGCCGCGGTGTAGGTGTGGCGGGCGATGTCGTAGGCGAGGCCGGGGGTTCCGGCCAGGGCCTGGGACTGGTCGCGGTTCTCCAGGCGGTCGGCGATCGGGCTGGACTGCTGGCCCAGGTCGACGCCGGGCGCCACGGGGGCCGAGACGACGGTGTCGCCGGGGTGGTGCGCGGTGACCGCGCCGTCGGGGGCGAGGCCGTCGAGGGCGAGGCCGGTCGCGGACGGGTCCTTGAGGGCGTCCTTGGCCAGGGCGTCCTTCGCGGAGTCCTTGGCGAGCGCGTCCTTGGTGGCGGTGGAGTCCTTGGCCAGTGCGTCCTTGGTCAGCGCGTCCTTGACGGCGGCGGGGTCCTTGGCCAGCGCGTCCTTGGCGGCGGGCTGACCCTGCTGGGTCTGGCCCGGCTGGTTACCGCCCTGGCCGGAGTGAGCCGATCCACCCTGGCCGCCGAGCTGGCCGTGGCTGCCCGGCTGGCCCGCCTGGTGACCGGCCTGACCCGCCTGGTTGCCGAGCTGGCCGGACTGGCTGCCGGGCTGACCCGGCTGGCTGCCGGACTGGCCGGGCTGGGAGCCGAACTGGCCGCTGGGCGGCTGGTTGGCATGGGCCTGGCCTGCCGCGGCCGCGGCACCGGCAGCACCGGGCACGCCGGTCTTGGCTGCCGCTGCCTGGGCACCCGAACCGGCCTGCGCACCGGCCTGGGCCGCTGCCTGAGCACCCGCCTGGGCACCTGCCTGAACGGCGGCCTTGGCACCCTGCTGTCCCTGACCTGCCTGACCCTGCTGTCCGCCGACCGCGGCACCCGCCTGGGCACCCGCGCCCGGAGCCGAGCCGACCGCACCGGCGGAGCCACCCACGGCGCCACCCACGGCGCCACCCACCGCGCCACCGATCGAACCGCCCACCGAGCCACCGGCGGAGCCCACGGGCCCGCCGATCGGACCGGACGGGCCGCCCATGGCCGGTGCGGACGGGGCGGTCGGTGCGGTGGCGTGCGGGGCCGCGGGCTGGTTGTGCACCTCGGGCATGAGCGGCCGGTCGAGGACCGCGGCACCGGCGGCCTGGGTGGTGCCCTCGGCGACCGGGCCGAGGGAGCCGTGGACGCTCGGGATGACGTCGGAGGCGTGCCCCACGACCGGCTGCGCGGCCGGAACGGCGTCGGCGACCGGTCCGAGCACCTGCGGGCCCTGACCGCGGCCGGGACCGTCACCACGGCCCGGACCGTCGCCGGAACCCTCACCGCGGCCGTGGCCGTGCCCGTCGCCGGGACCGTCGACCGCGTCGAAGGCCGGTGCGGCGGCGTCACGGCCGCCGGGGACCACGTCGAGCGCCGGGGCCACGACGGCGGCGGCCGGAGCGGTAACGGGGGCGGCGGCGTCGAGGACGGGCTGCACGACCGGGGCGGCGACGTCGGTCACGCCACCGACCACGTGGCCGGCCGTGTCGGTCACCGCGCCGAGCACCGGTGCGACGGGTGCGGTCACCGCGCCGACCACGGGGGCCACGGGCGCGGTGACACCGGCGACGACCTGACCGACCGGTGCGGTCACGCCGGACACGATGTCGCCGACGGGTGCGAGGACGTTGCCGAGCAGGCCACCGGGGGCACCGCCGGGCGTGGCACCGGGGCCGTGGGCGCCCGGCGCGGTGTTGACGGGCTGGCCGGCGTGGCCCATGTCGACGCCGGTGTCCAGCCGGATCGCCGAGGTCAGGGTGTTGGTGAGGTTCGCGACGTTGGCCGCGGTGCCGCGGATCAGGGTGTCGAGGCCGAGCAGCGCGGTGGTGTTGCCGGTGCCGGCGGCAACCTTGGCGGCGTCGTTGTTCTTGGCGAGCGTCACGAGCTCGCGGACGATCTCGACCTTGGCTGCGCCGACCTGCGTGGCGGCGTGGTCGAGGCGGTCGGCGGCGGCGCGGCAGCCCTTGGCGGCGCGCTGGAGCTCGCCGTCGGGTGCGACGACCTTCGTCCACCGGCCGCGCGCGGCGTCACCGGTGGAGCCGTGCAGGCCCTCGAAGGCGCGGCCGGCGGCACCGTCGGCGGAGGTGCCGAGGCGGCTGATCTTGTTGCCGGCCTCGCGCCACGCCGTGGCGCTCGCGCGCAGCTTGTCCTCGTCCGCCTTGGGCCACGAGACGCCGGCCTTGGCGGCGACCTCGGTGAGTTCGGCGGGAAGCTCCATGCCCATGTCAGCCGTCCAACCTTCGCATCGCGGTCGCGTTGCTCTCCTCGACGTGCCGGTACGTCTCCGCGGTCTTGGCGAGCTTGTCGCCGAAGTCGCCGAACGTGGTCGTGATCGAGGACAACGCACCGGCCGTGGCGCTCGCGGGGGCCTGGTGCGAGTCGGCGAAGCTGCGCCCGGCCGCGTCGTCACCCCAGCAGGCACCGAACGCCGCCAGCGCCCTGTCCAGCGCACCGGCGATCTCACCCGCCTGCCCGGCGAACCCGCGCAGCTCACCGGCACCGGCGTCGAGCCGGTCCAGATCGGCGTTGTACCCGGTCATCGCACCCTCCTGTTGATGAGCTCCGAGTCGAGCCAGCTCTCGCGCTGCTCGTTGTCCTCGTCGTCGTCGGCGCGGCGACGTGCGGGCTGCCGGTCCACCGCGGTCCTGTCCTCTGCGGTCCTGTCCTCTGGAGGGGCGTACTCGTCCGGCTTGAGGTCGGCGGTCCCCGCGACCAGCGCGGCCGGGTCCGCGGCGGCGGGCAGCACGGTGCTCAGCACCTGGTAGGTGCCCTCGGCGGCCTGCGCGGCAGCGGCGGCCACGGTCCGCACGACCAGGTCGGCCAGCTGCTCGGGCCGGTGCCGCCGGTAGGCCAACTCGGACAGTTCCAGGGCCGTGAGCTCGCCACGTGCGCCCACCGTCGCGGTGACCGTTCCGTCCGGACTGCTCGCCCGTCCCGCCACGGCCGCCAGCTCGCGCTGGACCGACGCCAGCTGCTCGCGGCTGCGCCGGTAGTCGGCCAGCAGCTCCTCGACCTGCGCACGGTGGTCGTCCACCGAGTCCCCCTCACACGCATAGCCCTGGGCTCGGGCTCTTGGACGCCGTTGCCCGTAGATCGGTTCCCGGCGACTTCGGTTACGTACGATCGCCGACGTGATCGCCTTCGAGGACCTGCCGGCAGGCCGAATCATCCCGCTCGGCGAGGTGACCGTCGACCGGGACGACATGGTCGATTTCGCCCGCAGGTTCGACCCGCAACCGTTCCACCTGGACGAGGACGCCGGCCGGGACTCGATTTTCGGCGGTTTGTCCGCATCCGGCTGGTACACGGCCTCGCTGTGGATGCGCGCCTACGTCGACAAGGTCCTCACCGGCTCCACCGGCCAGGGCTCGCCGGGGGTCGACGAGCTGCGCTGGCTCGCGCCGGTGTTCCCCGGTGACGTGCTGACGTTCGAGGTCGAGGTGCTCGACGCGCGGCTGTCGAAGAGCCGGCCCGGCCTCGGTCTCGTGCGGATGCGCGGCACGGCCCGGCGCGGCGACGAGGTCGTCTACCGGTTCGTGTCGACCGGCATGTTCCTCACCCGCGACCGGTAACCGCGGCCCGGCTACTTCGCCAGCGCCCGCACGACCCGCGAGGGGCTCGGCCGGCCCAGCCGCTCGGCCATCCACACCGACGTCTCGACCAGCTTGTCCAGGTCGACGCCGGTCTCGATGCCGAGTCCGTCGAGCATCCACACCAGGTCCTCGGTGGCGAGGTTCCCGGTGGCCGACTCGGCGTACGGGCACCCGCCCAGCCCACCGGCCGACGAGTCCACGGTCGTGACGCCGCACCGCAGGGCGGCCAGCGTGTTCGACAGCGCCTGCCCGTAGGTGTCGTGGAAGTGCACGGCCAGCGAGGAGACGTCGCCGAAGCCCTCCAGCAGCGCCTCGACCTGCCCCGGCGTGGCCACGCCGATCGTGTCGCCCAGCGACAGCTGCGAGCAGCCCATCTCCAGCAGCCGCTCGCCGACGGCCACGACCTGGGACCGCGGCACGGCGCCCTCCCACGGGTCGCCGAAGCACATCGACACGTACCCGCGCACCGACAGGCCCGCGGCCAGCGCACGTGACACCGTCGGGGAGAACATCTCGAACTGCGAGTCCAGCGTCCGGTTCAGGTTGCGCGAGGCGAAGGTCTCCGTGGCCGACGCGAAGATCGCGATGTCCGTGACCCCTGCCTCCAGTGCCCGGTCGAGCCCGCGCTCGTTCGGCACCAGCACCGGGTACGTGACGCCGGGCCGGTGCCGCAGACCGGCGAGCAGCTCGGAGGCGTCGGCCAGCTGCGGCACCCACTTCGGGTGCACGAAGGACGTCGCCTCCAGAGTGGACAGACCGGCGGCGGCCAGGCGGTCCAGGAACTCCAGCTTCACCGAGACCGGCACGACCGCCGACTCGTTCTGCAGGCCGTCCCGCGCGCCCACCTCCCAGATCGTCACCGACGACGGCAACGAGCCGGACGCGACCACGTCGGGCAGCCCCGCTTCACGCGCGCCCATCGACGGTCCTCGGGTGGAAGTCGTCTTCCGGGTTGTCGTTGACTTCGCGGTACAGCAACGTGTGCACCTTCTCCACGGCCGGGATGTCGTCGAACGGGGGAATCGGCTCTTCCGAGGCCGACTCGATGACCAGGGTGCCGCAACCGAGCATGCGGTCGACCACACCCTGCTCGAAACGGACGCCGATGACACGGGTCAAAGGGATGTCCAGGCCTGTGCGCTTCACCACGCCCTCACGGCACATCACGCGGTCCGTGGTGACGATGAAGTGGGTCGTGCGCCACCGGACCAGCGGCACCACCGTCAGCCACACGACCAGCACGACGCAGGCGACGGCCAGGACCGTCCGCGCGACGCCGGCCCACGACAGGTCCCCGACGAGCCCGGCCAGGTACGCGCCGAGCACGACCACCACCAGCAACCAGAACACCGGGAAGACCAGCGTCTTCCAGTGCGGGTGCCGGTGGATCACGACGTGCTCGCCGGAGCTGAGCAGGTCGTCGGGATAGGCCATGGGCCAACCCTAACTACGCGGTGCGCAAATGCACCACGTCACCTGCGGACACGCCGTGCTCCACACCGTCGGTGCCGCGCACGACGAGGGTGCCGTCGGACTCGATGCGCTGAGCGGTCCCTTCGAGCTGCACGCCACCCGCCAGCTCGACGCGCACGCGTTGGCCGATGGTCGCGCAGTGCTCCTGGTACTCCTCCAGCACACCGGAGTCGGCGGCGTCGCCGCCGTTCTTGCGCCACACGCCTTCCAGCCCGGCCAGCTCGACGAGCAGCCGGAACGCCAGCTCGCCACGATCCAGCTCCGCGGCACCGGAGTCGGCCAGCGACGTCGGCGCCAGCCCGCCCGGTGCGGGCTGCACGTCGTCCGGCAGCTTCGCGACGTTGAGCCCGATGCCGACCACGACGGCCGGTGCCGCGCCGCCGACGATCTCGGAGAGGATGCCGGCGCCCTTCCCGCCCCGCTCGCCGAGCAGGAGGTCGTTGGGCCACTTGAGCGTCGCCTCGACACCAACCGATTGGGCGACCCGCACGAGCGCCAGACCGGCGATCAGGTTGAGCCACGGCAACCGCTGCGCGGGCACGTCGGCCGGCCGGAACAGCACGCTGACGTACAGCCCTCCCGGCGGCGAGGACCAGCTGCGGCCACGACGCCCCTGCCCCGCGGTCTGCTCCAGCGCGATCAGCACGGTGCGGTCCTGCGCACCGGCGACAGCGGCCGCGGCCAGGTCCGCGTTCGTGGAGGCCGTGGCCGGCACGACGTCGAGAGCGGCGAACGGGCCGTGGGGTGCGACCAGCCGGGCGCGCAGCGCATCGGCGTCGAGTGCGGTGTCCATCACCTCAGGTTATGGGAACCGAAGAGAGTACGTGCGCCACAAGGCGACCGACAGGTTGCCGTGACCTGGACAACTGCACGGGGCAGTTCAGCAATGCTCTCGTTAGGCTGCGAGCCCATGAGCAGTGCGACCGAGCCGATCGGGACCGTCCCCGCCGGCGCTTCAGGCGCCCCGGACGTCCACACCACCGCGGGCAAGCTCGCTGACCTCTACCGGCGCAACGACGAGGCGGTTCACGCCGGCTCGGCACGCGCGGTCGAAAAGCAGCACGCGAAGGGCAAGAAGACCGCCCGCGAGCGCATCGACCTCCTGCTCGACCCCGGTTCGTTCGTCGAGCTGGACGAGCTGGCCCGGCACCGTTCCACGAACTTCGGGCAGGAGCGCAACCGCCCGTACGGCGACGGCGTGGTGACCGGCTACGGCACCGTCGACGGCCGTCCGGTGTGCGTGTTCTCCCAGGACGTCACGGTGTTCGGCGGCTCGCTCGGCGAGGTCTACGGCGAGAAGATCGTGAAGGTCATGGACCTGGCGATCAAGACCGGCCGCCCGATCATCGGCATCAACGAGGGCGGCGGCGCGCGCATCCAGGAGGGCGTCGTCTCGCTCGGCCTCTACGGCGAGATCTTCACCCGCAACGTCCGCGCGTCCGGCGTCATCCCGCAGATCTCGCTGATCATGGGCTCCAACGCGGGCGGTCACGTCTACTCCCCCGCGCTGACCGACTTCGTGGTGATGGTCGACCAGACCTCGCACATGTTCATCACCGGCCCGGACGTCATCAAGACGGTCACCGGCGAGGACGTGACGTTCGAGGAGCTCGGTGGCGGTCGCACGCACAACACCAAGTCCGGCAACGCGCACTACCTCGGCAACGACGAGGAGGACGCGATCGCGTACGTGAAGGAGCTCCTCTCGTACCTGCCGTCGAACAACCTCTCCGACGCCCCGGCGTTCGAGGGCACGCTCGCCGCGGGCTCCATCTCGGACACGATCACCGACGAGGACCGCTCGCTGGACACGCTCATCCCGGACTCGGCGAACCAGCCGTACGACATGCACGAGGTCATCAACCGCGTGCTCGACGACGGCGACTTCCTGGAGGTCCAGCCGCTGTTCGCGCCGAACATCCTCATCGGCTTCGGCCGGGTGGACGGCCACTCCGTCGGCGTCGTCGCGAACCAGCCCACCCAGTTCGCCGGCTGCCTCGACATCGACGCCTCCGAGAAGGCCGCGCGGTTCGTGCGCACCTGCGACGCGTTCAACATCCCGGTGCTGACGTTCGTGGACGTGCCCGGCTTCCTGCCCGGCACCGACCAGGAGTGGAACGGCATCATCCGCCGCGGCGCCAAGCTGATCTACGCCTACGCCGAGGCCACCGTCCCGCTGGTCACCGTGATCACGCGCAAGGCGTACGGCGGCGCGTACGACGTCATGGGCTCCAAGCACCTCGGCGCCGACATCAACCTGGCGTGGCCCACCGCGCAGATCGCCGTCATGGGCGCGTCGGGCGCGGCGAACATCGTGCACCGCAAGACCCTCGCGGCCGCCGCTGCCGCCGGCGAGGACGTCGACGCCCTGCGCGCGCAGCTGCAGCAGGAGTACGAGGACACGCTGTGCAACCCGTACGTGGCCGCCGAACGCGGGTACGTCGACTCGGTGATCCCGCCGTCGTACACCCGTGCGTACGTCGCGCGCGCGTTGTCGATGCTCCGGGACAAGCGGGAGACGCTGCCGCCCAAGAAGCACGGGAACATCCCGCTGTGAGCGCGCCGACCGAGGAGGGCCGGGAGACGCCGTTGCTCCGCGTCGTGAAGGGTGCGCCGGACGACCACGAGCTGGCGGCGCTGACCGCGGTGATCGCCGGGCTGGCCGCGGCCGTGCCGGTGGAGGACACGCCCGTGCGGCGGTCGGAGTGGGCGAACCCGGCTCGGCGCGTGCGCAGGCCTTTGCAGCACGGGCCGGGCGCTTGGCGTGCTTCGGGGTTTCCCGGCTGAGGAGTTCGGGTGCTCGGCCGGGCTGGGTTCCCCTGCTGAACAGCCTCGGTTCTCTGTCCGAGGAAGGCTCAGGTCCCCAGCCGGGCGGCCTCGGGTTCTCGGTCGAGCGGGCCCGGCTGGCCCGGTTCGCCGGTCGAGCACGACCCCGGTCCGCCTGCCGAGCACGACCCCGGTCCGCTGGCCGAGCACGCTGACGCAGGGGTACCCCCGAACTGGGAACCCCTGCGTTTCACCGTACTCACCGGGTCCGACAAGATCGGCTAGCAAGGCACCCGGCGGCTCTTGAAGTCCAGGTCCACGGCCACCTCGCGGCACCGGACCTCACCGTCCACGCGCAGCTCCAACGTCCAGAACACGCTGCCGTACGACTCGCTGGTGCGCAGGACGTGGGCATCGGGCGTGGGCAACGGCAGCCGGGAGCGCAGCGCGGGCTCCACCTGCGTGAGCAACGCGTTCTCCGCGCGGTCGACGGGGTTGGCGAACGGCCAGATGGGTACGCCGTACCCGATCGGGTCGCTCGCGAGCACGCCTCCCACCGCACACGATCCAATGAGACCGCCCAGCACGCCCAGGAGTGTCGCGATCCGTCTGCGCTTGCCTTCGCGATCGGAACCGCGTTCGGTGAGGACAAGCACCCAGCGCTTCACTTCACCGAGGGTGCCGACGGAAGAGGTGACCGCGCATCAGTAGTCCTACGCAATCCGCAGACCGGGCCAGCTGGCGCGCCGTTTACGCACTTTGTGTCGGCTTCTTCATGACGTTGCTCGACACGACCATCGTGAACGTCGCGATGCCCTCGATGCAGGCGGGTCTCGGCGCGTCGCTCAACGACATCATCTGGGTGAACAGCGCGTACCTGCTGGCGTTCGCCGTGCCGCTGCTCATGACCGGCCGGCTCGGTGACCGGTACGGGCCGAAGCGGCTCTACCTGGTCGGCCTGCTGCTGTTCGTGCTCGCCTCGCTGGCCTGCGGGCTCGCGGGCAGTTCCACGGCGCTGATCGCCGCCCGTGCCGTCCAGGGGCTGGGTGCGGCGGCCATGACGCCGCAGACGATGGCGTTCATCACCCACCTGTTCCCCGCGGACCGGCGGGGTGCGGCGCTGGGCACGTGGGGGTCGGTCGCGGGCCTGGCCACGGTGTCGGGGCCGCTGCTGGGCGGTGTGCTGGTCACGCACCTGGGCTGGCAGTGGATCTTCTTCGTCAACATCCCGATCGGCGTGCTGGCGCTGGTGCTGCTCGCGCTGTGGGTGCCGGACCTGCAGACCGGCCGCGCGCACCGGTTCGACGTGCTCGGGGTGGTGCTGTGCTGCCTCGGGCTCGGGCTGGTGGTGTTCGGCATCCAGAACGGCGAGCACTACGGCTGGGGCCGGGTCGCGGGGCCGGTCACGATCGCCGGGGTCATCGCGGCGGGCGCGGTGCTGCTGGTCGCGTTCGTGCTCTGGCAGGCGGCCGCGCGCAACCCGGAGCCGCTGCTGCCGTTGCGGATCTTCCGCAACCGCGACTTCTCGCTCGGCAACGTCGCGAACGTCGTCATCGGCTTCACCGTGACCGGCCTGTTCGTGCCGCTGGTGCTGTTCCTGCAGACCGTGCCGAAGCTGTCGCCGCTGATGGCGGGCCTGGTCACGGCACCGGCGTCGGCGATGTCCGGCCTCACGGCGATCTTCGCGGGCCGGTGGTCGAACCGGCCGAACGCCAAGGTGCTGCCGATCAGCGGGTTCCTGCTGCTGGCCGCGGGCATCGGCGCGATGACGTTCCTGCTGCACGACGGCATCCAGTGGGTGCTGATCCCCTCGCTCGTCGCCGCAGGCACCGGCATGGGGCTGGTGTACTCGCCGCTGACGAACATCTCCACGAAGTCGCTCGACCGGTCGCTGCTGGGCGCGGGTGCCGGCATCTACAACACGTCACGCCAGTTCGGGAACGTGCTGGGCAGCGCGGCGATGGGCGCGGTGCTGCAGGTGACGCTGGCCGCCACCGGCGACTTCACGGCGGCGGTGCGGGCGACGCTGTGGATGCTGGTCGCGGTGCTGGTGGTCGGGCTGGCCGCCGCCGCGGCCTTCCGGCCGGCCGGGAGTGCTCCCGTGCCAGACTCCCGGCGTGCACCTGATCCTGGCCTCTCAGTCCCCCGCTCGTCTTAGCGTGCTCAGGGCGGCGGGCGTCGAACCCGTCGTGCGCGTCTCCGGTGTCGACGAGGACGCGCTGCTCGCGGCGCTGGCCGACGCCTCGCCCGAGGACCGGGTGGTGGCGCTGTCCGCCGCGAAGGCGGAGGCGGTCGAGCACGACGACGAGTGCGTGGTCATCGGGTGCGACTCGATGCTGCTGTTCGAGGGCGAGCTGGTCGGCAAGCCCGGAACGGTGGAGGCGGCGCGGGAGCGGTGGCAGCGGGTGGCCGGCAAGAGCGGCGTGCTGATCACCGGTCACACCGTGCTGCGCGTGTCCAGCGGCGAGGTGGTCGGCAGGGCCTCCGCGGCCGAGTCGACGACCGTGCGGTTCGGCACGCCGAGCGCCGACGAGCTGGAGGCGTACCTCGCGACCGGCGAGCCGTTGCAGGTCGCGGGCGGTTTCACCATCGACGGGCTCGGCGGCTGGTTCGTCGACGGGATCGACGGCGACCACACCTCGGTGATCGGCATCAGCCTCCCGCTCACCCGGCGGCTGCTGGGCCGGCTGGGTGTTGGGGTGTCCACACTCTGGTAGACGCTGGTCACAGTTCACCCGATCAGGGAAGACTGCCCCCGGAGCGCGCGTTGGGGGTATGCGGTGAACGAGCATTTGACGCGTCGTCGGAACATCGACCACGGACGCAGGACGAGCACGGGCTGTACGGGCTGACCGCCCCCAGTCCCGTTCCGCTCATCCCTGCCCAGGAGATGTTCCCGTGTCGCTCGTCCAGACATACCGCAAGCCCAAGGTCTTCGGCCTGACCGTGCTCGCCGCGCTCGTCCTCGGCGCGCTCGCCGGCTGGCTCGGCAAGGGCACGTGGCTCGCGCCCGTGCTCGCCTGGATCGGCAGCAACTTCACCAAGCTGCTCCAGCTCACCGTCATCCCGCTGGTGTTCACGGCGATCGTCGTCGGCATCGCGTCGCTGCGGCACCTCGGCGGCGGCCGCACCGCCGCACGCCTCGGCGGCAAGACGTTCCTGTGGTTCGGCATCACGTCGCTGATCGCCGTGCTCATCGGGCTCGCCGTCGGCGCTGTCCTCAAGCCCGGCCAGGGCGTCCACATCGATCCCGCCGCCGGCGCGGTCGACAAGCTCGCCAAGCGCGCGTCCGGCTCGTGGAGCACGTTGTTCGACAACCTGATCCCGTCGAACATCTTCAGCGCCTTCACCGAGGGCGACGTGCTGCAGGTCGTGTTCATCGCGGTGCTCGTCGGCTTCGCCGCCTACGCGCTCGGCGAGAAGGCCGCGCCGTTCACGAACCTGGTGCGCTCGTTCTTCGACATCGTGCAGAAGGTCGTCGGCTGGATCATCCTGCTGGCCCCGATCGGCATCTTCGGCCTCATCGGCAACGCCGTCGCCACGTACGGCAACTCGTTCGTGCGGCCGCTGTTCTCGTTGATCGTCGCCGTCTACCTCGGCACCGCGATCGTGCTCTTCGTCGTCTACCCGGTGCTGCTGAAGTTCGTCGGCAAGGTCTCGCCGGTCGAGTTCTTCCGCAAGTCCTGGACGGCGATCCAGTTCGCGTTCGTGTCCCGCTCGTCCGGCGCGACGCTCCCGTTGTCCCGCAAGGCCGCCACCGACCTCGGCGTCTCGCAGGAGTACGCGAACTTCGCCGTGCCGCTGGGCACCACGACCAAGATGGACGGGTGCGCCGCGGTCTACCCGGCCGTCGCGACGATCTTCATCGCGAACCTGTTCGGCATCCAGCTCTCGGTGTGGCAGTACGTCGGCATCGTCGCGGTGGCCGTGTTCGGCGCGTTCGCGACGGCGGGCACGACCGGCTGGTACACGATGCTCACGCTGACTCTGGGCGTGATCGGCCTGCCGCCGCAGGTGATCGCGACCGGTGTGGCCGTGGTCTACGCGATCGACCCGATCCTCGACATGATGCGCACCGCGACGAACGTGGCCGGGCAGATCACCGTGCCCGTGGTGGTCGCGCGCAGCGAGGGGCTGATCGAGGACGGCGCTCCCGCCGAGAAGGAACTGATCAACGCCTGAGCGTTCGTGTCCTGGACGTTCGTGCTCTGAACGTTCGTGCCTCAAGCGTTCGCGTTCTAGGTGTTCGTGCAGGGACGGAGCTGAGACAACTTCGGCGCCGGTGTGGGCCAGCCTGGCAGCTGCTCCCGCGCCGGCGCCGCCTGCGTGCAGCCGATGTCCGGGCCGAGAGCGCTGAAGACCTGCACGAACGCGTTCCTGCACTGACCGCCGCACGCGAGCTGCGCGGCGACGATGTCCGCGACGCCGTCCTCGTTGACGTCGTGCAGCCCGAGGTAGGCGGCGCTGGCCAGGTAGGTGGTCTGGATGCGCGACCACGTTCCGTTCTTGCGGACCAGCACCTCGCCGAGCACCTTGTTGTTGTGCGGGCCGCGCACCAGGCACACGCTGACCGCCGCGTCCTGGCACAGCAGCGAGTCGCCGGTGATCGTCGCGCCCGCCTCCGCGGTGGTCATCTCGAAGATGAACGTGCCGGTCCCGCCGGTCACCCTGATCCGCCCGCCGCCGGTGCCGCCGAGCAGTTCCACCATGTCGTTGCCGACCGACCTGCCGACGATGGACTGGCAGACGGTGCTGCCGCAGCGCATTCCGCCGCCGTTGCCGGACTGACCTGAATCGGTGTGGTCGGGGCGCTGGAGGTAGGCGAACACCAGCCCCGCCACGACCACGACGGCAGCGACGACGGCGACCACCTGCGAGGACCTGGGTGCACCCACAGAGCAGATTGTGGCCGATGCCCCCAGGATGGCTGTGAAGTGAGCCGTCTCTCCCTCTCGGAGTTCACCGATTTCCGTAGACTGCGGCACCAGCCAGAGCCGTAATTGCCGGTCCAGCAGGAGGTACGACGCCGTGTCGCTGCGCAAGGTCCTCATCGCCAACCGCGGTGAGATCGCCGTCCGGGTCATCCGCGCCTGCAAGGACGCCGGGCTGACCAGCGTCGCCGTCTACGCCGACCCCGACCGCGACGCGCCGTTCGTCCGGCTCGCCGACGAGGCGTTCGCGCTGGGCGGCAACACCCCTGGCGAGAGCTACCTGTCCGTGGAGAAGGTGCTGGCCGCCGCCGCGCAGTCCGGCGCGGACTCCGTGCACCCCGGCTACGGCTTCCTGTCCGAGAACGCCGAGTTCGCCCAGGCCGTGATCGACGCGGGCCTGGTGTGGATCGGCCCCACCCCGCAGGCCATCCGCGACCTCGGCGACAAGGTGACCGCGCGGCACATCGCGATGCGCGCCGGCGCGCCACTGGTGCCCGGCACCAAGGACCCGGTGTCCGGTCCCGACGAGATCGTGGCGTTCGCTTCCGAGCACGGGCTGCCGGTCGCGATCAAGGCCGCGTTCGGCGGCGGCGGCCGCGGCCTGAAGGTCGCGCGCACGCTGGAGGAGATCCCGGAGCTGTTCGACTCCGCGGTTCGCGAGGCCGTGACGGCGTTCGGCCGCGGCGAGTGCTTCGTCGAGCGCTACCTGGACAAGCCGCGCCACGTCGAGGCACAGGTGCTCGCGGACACGCACGGCAACGTGATCGTCGTCGGCACCCGTGACTGCTCACTGCAGCGCCGCCACCAGAAGCTGGTCGAGGAGGCGCCCGCGCCGTTCCTGACCGACGAGCAGCGCGCCACGATCCACTCCTCGGCGAAGGCGATCTGCCTGGAGGCCGGCTACCACGGCGCCGGCACCGTCGAGTACCTCGTCGGCCTGGACGGGTCGATCTCGTTCCTGGAGGTCAACACCCGCCTGCAGGTCGAACACCCCGTGTCGGAGGAGACGACGGGCCTCGACCTGGTGCGCGAGCAGTTCCGCATCGCCGCCGGCGAGAAGCTGCGGTACACCGAGGACCCGGCGCCGCGCGCGCACTCGATCGAGTTCCGCATCAACGGCGAGGACGCCGGCCGCGGCTTCCTGCCCGCGCCGGGCACCGTGACCACGTTCATCGCGCCGTCCGGCCCCGGTGTCCGCGTGGACGCCGGCGTCGAGAGCGGCTCGGTGATCGGCGGCCAGTTCGACTCGCTGCTGGCCAAGTTGATCGTGACCGGCTCCGACCGCGACGAGGCCCTGGCCCGCGCCCGGCGGGCGCTCGACGAGATGGTCGTCGAGGGCATGGCGACCGTGCTGCCGTTCCACCGGGTGATCGTGCGCGACGCGGCGTTCACCGCCGAGACGCCCGAGGGCTTCACCGTGCACACCCGGTGGATCGAGACCGAGTTCGACAACCAGATCCCGCCGTTCTCCGGTGGCGCCGAGGCCGGGTCGGACGAGACGCCGCGGCAGACCGTGGTGGTCGAGGTCGGCGGGCGGCGGCTGGAGGTGTCGCTGCCGGGTGACCTCGCGGTCGGTGCGCGGCCCGTTGGTGGTGCTGGTGCCGGCGGAGGGAAGAAGCCGGCGAAGGCGAAGCGCGGGGGTGGCGGGTCGGCCGCCGTCTCGGGTGACGCGGTGGCGGCGCCGATGCAGGGCACGATCGTGAAGGTGGCTGTGGAGGACGGGCAGACCGTCGCGGCCGGGGACCTGATCGTGGTGCTGGAGGCCATGAAGATGGAGAACCCGGTGACGGCGCACAAGGCGGGCACCGTGACGGGGCTTTCCGCGTCGGCCGGGGACCCGATCACGCAGGGGACCGTGATCTGTGAGCTGAAGGACTGAGCGCGCGCTGACGCGGGGGTCCCCCTGGGAGGTGGGTCCCCCGCGACCCAACGTACTCAGGGGGTCTGACAACCGCGGACGCCCCGATTCGCGGACGCTACACCTGCGCTCAGTGATGCCACGCGGGAAGCATTCGTACGACCGGATCGTACGAAAGGTCCCCGCGTGCGATCAGCGGTGAGCCTCGATTCGCGAACACCCCGGTCCGCAAGCCCTCGGCCCGCGCCAGCCTGACCACCACAGCCCACGGCCACCGCGCCCAGCCGCCTGTGACGGCCGGCTGTGATCTGCGAGCGTCCGGGCCCGGCCATGCCGCACGGCTCACCTACGATTGCAGCGTGAGCGACCCGTCGAGGGACATCCGCATCGGTGACGCCGAACGCAGCCAGGCGCTGCAGGTGCTCGGCGAGCACATGAGCGCGGGCCGCATCGACGTGAACGAGTACGGCGAGCGGTCCGCGAAGATCACCACGGCGAAGACCCGGGGTGAGCTGCTGGCGTTGTTCTACGACCTGCCGGATCCGCGGCCGCAGTTCGGCGTGCCCACGCCGATGTTCGACCGGCCCTCCGCCGCGCCCGCGCGCCGGTGGGAGGGTGCGGTGGTGCCGGTGGTCGGGATCGCGGTGGTGATCGCCTTCTTCGTGGTCGTCAAGAACCCGCTGATCTTCCTGCTCATCCCCGCCGTGGCGATCCTGTGGGGCCAGTGGAACGGACGCCGGCGCTGAAACCGTTGCTGTTGCTCGACCTCGACGGGGTGTTGCGGGCCTATCCGCCGACGCCGCCGGACATCGCCGCCATCGCGTTCGAGCCCGCGCTGCTCGATCGGGCCGTCACGGGGAAGATCACCGACGCGCAGTGGCACGACGAGATCGCGAAGACCATTCAACGCGAGCGGGTTGACGCCTGGGCGGCCGGCGGCGAGGTCGTGCGGGAGGCGTTGCAGCTGGTCAGGGCCGCGCGGAGGCAGTGCTTCGTGGCGTTGCTGTCGAACGCCACCACGCGGCTCGAGGCCGACCTGAGCCGGCTGGGGCTCGACGGGGAGTTCGACGCGGTCTTCAACTCGGCACGGCTCGGGCTCGCCAAGCCGGATCCCGCGATCTACCGGCGGGTGCTCGACGAGCTCGGCCGCACCACGGCGGTGTTCTGCGACGACGACGCGGAGAACGCCGCCGCGGCGACCGCGGCCGGGTTGGACGGGGTGCACGTGCCGGACACGGAGGCGTTGCGGGTCGCGCTCGCCACGCGCGGGCTGATCCCGCCGACCGTGCTGGTGGTTCTGCCCGACCGCGACGAGGCCGAGGAGCTCGCCGGGGAGCTGGGGCGGCAGGGCTGGGCGCCCGCGCTGGTGCACCGGGACATGCTGGCCGGTGAGGACGACGCCGAGGACGTGGACTGGGTGATCGAGCTGACCGCGGCCCCGGACGGCTCGCCCGCCTCCGCGCACCGACACGAGCTGGACGTGCTGGCGGAACGGCACGACGGGTTCACCGCGGACGATTAGCCTCTCCGGCGTGGAGCCAGTCGAGATCAACGCCGGCGAGTACTACCTGAGGGCGTTCCGCCGGGACGACCGCATCGACGACGTTCCCGCCCTCGTGGCGGCGTTCGCCGACGAGGACACGCGCCGGTACATGCCGAGGATGGGCCTCCACAACGAGGCGGCCGCGGAGGTTTTCGTCGAGTACCTCAGCGTCGGCTGGCGCTACGAGCAGCGCGTCTCGTGGGCGGTGTGCGATGCGACCACGGCCGAGGTGCTGGCCGGGGTGGTGATCCGCGACCTCGACCTGCAGTTCGGGCTCGGTGAGATCACCTGCTGGACGCAGCCCGCGCACCGCGGCAGGGGTGTGCTGACGACCGCGCTCAACTCGACGCTGGCCTTCGCGTTCGGCGGGCTGGGCGTGCACCGGGTCGCCTACCGGCACGCGGTGTCGAACAAGCCGTCACAGCGGGTCGCGGAGAAGTGCGGATTCACCCTGGAGGGTCGACTTCGGGACGAGGCGATCGTCGATGATCAGCGCGAAGACATGTTGCTGTGGTCTCGGCTGGCCACGGATCCGGCACCGGAGCGGCTACGGTGACCGGCCATGCGGATCCGAGCGCTCCTCGTCCTCGCGGTGACGCTGGCCGGGTGCACGGCCGGGCCTGAACGCAGCTCCGGCGGCAGCAGTGCGCCGCCACCGCCGTCGACCACGGCCTCGGCGACCAGGCCGTCGCTGCCGCCACGCCCGCTCGCGATCCCGCTGGACGAGCTGGACCCGTGCGCGGTGCTGACGCCCGACCAGCGCGTGGCGCTGAGCCTGGACAACCCGCCGAGCGCGTACCTGGAGAGCAGCTTCGGTGGCGCGAAGGCGTGCACGATGCGCAGCACCACCAGCGGCAACGTCGCCCGGCTCGCGCTCGTGCTGGTCTCCGGCGCCGACGTGTGGCTCTCGGAGAACGCCCAGGTGGAGTACACGGTGAGCACGATCGAGGGCTATCCGGCGGTTACCGTCCGCACACCCGAGATGGACGACGTCTGCAACGTCGAGCTCGACGTCGCGGAAGGCCAGTTCCTCGACGTCATGTTCCGCGACGGCGGCAATTCCACTGCGGTGCAACAAGATCATTTGTGTCTGGGTGCCCAGCGGGTGGCGGAGGCCGCGATGGCCAGTTTGCTCCAGAAGCGCTGACCCACACGGGGGGTTGTCACCCAACGCACTCCACAGCGTTACCTTCGGTGGTTAGAGTGGCCAAGCGCTTGTAGGTACAACTGCCGGAGGTTCCACCATGCCGCCAGGGGGACGCAGCGGGGCTGACTCCTCGCCGCCCGTCCAGCACGAGCTGAACGTGGAACCAGAGGCGATCCCGGCGTTGCGCAGCACGTTCTCGGCCGCGCTGACGAAGCTCGACAAGCAGATCGAGCTCGCGATCACCGAGTTCCGGGTGCGGCCGTGGGCGGGTGACCCGGTCAGCGCCGAGGCAGCGGAGAAGTTCAACGAGCGGTCGGTCACCGACGGCGACTCCGCACTGGAGGCGCTGCAGAACTACCAGCGGCAGCTCAAGACCGCGATGGACAACCTCAACCAGATCGAGCGCCAGTACCGCGTCGTCGAAGGCGACAACACCGGGCTGATGGGGAAGAGTGGTTGCTGAGATGGTCGAGCACCGCTGGCAGGGCTACAGCCACGAAGAGCTCTACGAACGCATCCACGCGGGTCCCGGCGCCGCCGCCTCGCACGCCTCGATCGAGCGCTGGGCCGGCGTGTCGGCCGCGCTGAGCGAGATCAACGACGACCTGCACCGCGGCATCTCCAAGTCCGGCGCGCACTGGCAGGGCAAGGCGGCCGAGCAGGCCGCCGCGGGCATGAACCCGCTCGCGGCCTGGGCCGACGGCGCCCGCGGCGGTGCCGACGTCATGCGCTACTCGGCCGAGCTGCAGGCCGACCACATCGCCAAGGCCCGCGCCGACATGCCCGCCCCCGTCAAGGTGACGGCGGAGCAGCCCGGCGCGCTGGTCGCCGGCATCACGCACCTCTTCGGCGGCCAGACCGACCACGAGAAGCAGGAGGCGGCCGCGGACTCGGCCGAGCGCCGCGCCCGTGAGGTCATGGCCACCTACGCCTCGTCCACCACGGCGAACACCTCGACGCTGGGCCAGTTCAGCCAGCCGCCGCAGCTGCACATCAACGCGTCCGGCGTGACGTCGAGCGGCGGTCCCGGCGTGCACACGACCGGCGGCTGGGTCGTCGGCCCGCACGGCGGCACCGGCGCCGTTCCGCGCACCGGTAGCGGCACGGGCTCGCGTGGTGGCTCCGTCGCGCCTCCGCGTGGCGGCAGCGGCACCACCGGCCCCGGCACCTCGACCTCGTCTCCCGGCAGCTCGACCCGCACCTCGGGAGTGTCGCCCGCGGCCACCGCGGGCAAGGGCCCCGGCTCGACGTCGCTGTCGTCCGCGGGCACCTCCGGCGTTCCCACCGGCACCGGCACGTCGGGTGTCGTGCCCGGTCAGCGGTCCGGCAGCCGGTCGTCGTCGTCTTCGTCCTCCTCCGCCGCCGAGAAGCGGGAGATGGAGGAGGGTGCGACCGCGGCCTCCGGTGCGGCGGTCGCCCCGGTGCCCGGTCACACGGCGTCGGTCAGTGGCGCGGGCGGTGCCGGCGGCTCGTCGATGGGGTCGCTGGGCACCATCGGCGCGCAGAACAACGACCGCGTGCACCAGCGCTCCGTGCCGTTGCCGCAGTCGTACGACCCGTTCGGCGGCATGGGCCCGCGCAAGGGCGAGGACGAGGAGGACCTCGAGCACAAGGCGGCCGACTACCTCCGCGAGCGCGACGACATCTACGGGGTCGGCAGCTACACGTTGCCGGTGATCGGGGAGAGCACGACCGACTGATGACTGTGCTGGGCCTGGACTTCGGGGCGAGCGACACGCGCGACCCGGTGATCGTCTCCGCGCTGGAGTTCGACGTCCTCTGGGAGCACCTCGGCCTGGAGACGATGCCGCTGGTGCTCAAGGTGCCCTCGCCGGGCAAGACCCGCGAGGAACGCCGCGAGCTGGAGGACCGGGTGTGGCGCCAGCTCGGCGCCCGCGGCCTGGGTGGCCCGCGTTCGCTGGACCCGACCCTCGAAGACCTGCTGCACGTGCTCAACCGCCCGCAGCAGGAGATCGACGGCCGCCTGTGGCTGCACGAACGCAGCGTGCGCGTGCTCGCCGCCGGCAAGGGCCAGGCCGGGGTGCTGGCCGTTCTCGACGGCGGCCAGGTCGTCCTGCGCCCCGCGGAGGCCGACGGGCTGCCCCGCGAGGCCCTGACCGTGCTGCCCACGGCCCCGGCCGGTGAGGGTCATTCGATCACCCTGCCGTCCGCCGACCTGGACGCAGCGGCCTCCTCAGCAGCCTCTCCCGAAGACCTGGAGCAGGAGCTGCGGTCGCGCGGCATGCGTCCGGACGACGCCCACACGCTCGCCGACATGGTCCGCGACGCGTCGCACCGCGGCCAGTTCGGTGCCGCGGCCCGCGACAAGTGGGGCAAGCGCCTGCGACCGGACCGCGTGATCTCGTTCTACGACACGCCGAAGGGCCGCTACCTGCAGATGCGCCGCGCCACGCCCGGCCGGCCGCCGTGGTCGACCATCACCCCGGTCGACTACCGCCGCCTGCACCACCACCTCGCCGAACTGCTCGACGAGGCCGCCGGCCAGCCACGCTGAAGGTCACGCGGGGTCCCCGCGTTCCCTCCAGGGTCACGTGGGGTCCCCGCGCGCGGTCAGCGGTCAGCGGCGAGGGGTCAGGGGCCGATGCCTTGGCAGGGGCGGGTGCGCAGGTCGTTCACGTAGTCGTCGGGCGCACCGGCCGCCTCGGCCGCGTCCGCCACCACGCCGATGTACCGGGCGGACGGCAGCCCGCCCTCGTAGGCGTCGAGCACGTACAACCACGCCACGACCGAGCCTTCGAGGGTCTGCACCCGCAGCCTGATCTTCTTGTACAGCCCGAGCGCCCCCTCCCACCGGTCCAGGCGCGACTCGTCGCGCGGTGAGACGTCGTAGAGCACGCAGAACGTCTGCTGGTCGGGCTCCTCGACGATGGTGGCGAGCGCACCCTCCCAGCCGAGGTCCTCGCCGCCGAAGGTCAGACGCCAACCCACGAGCCAGCCGGTCCCCGCGAGCGGGGAGTACGGGGCTCGCTCCATCATCTGGTTCGGATCCATGTTCGACCCGTACGCGGCATAGAGCGGCACGTCCGACAGAGTAGCGACTCGACGATCAGCTTTCGGTCCTGACGACACGGTGGTTTCGGACAACGCGTACGGTTGTGCCGGCCAGCAAGCGCGCAGAAGGGAACTGATCGTGACCCGCATCGTCATCATGGGCGGCGGACCCGCAGGTTACGAGGCAGCCCTGGTCGCTGCGCAGCACAGCGCCGACGTGACGCTGGTGGAGAACGACGGCGCCGGTGGCGCGTGCGTGCTGTACGACTGCGTCCCCTCCAAGACCTTCATCGCCTCCGCGGGTGCGCGCAGCGCCTTCCGCAACGCCGGTGAGCTGGGCATTCAGACCAACAACGACCAGGCGGCGGTCGACCTGCCGGTCGTGCACGGCCGGGTGAAGGGCCTCGCGCTCGCCCAGTCGGCCGACGTCCGGGCGCGGTTGCAGCGCGAGGGCGTGCGGCTGGTCAACGGCCGGGCGCGGTTCGCGGACGACTCGCGGGGCCTGGCCCAGCACCGGGTGATCGCGACGACCGCGGACGGCTCGGAAGAGGTCCTGGCCGCCGATGTGGTGCTCATCGCAACCGGCGCCACCCCGCGCGTGCTGCAGGGCGCCGAGCCCGACGGCAAGCGCGTCCTGACCTGGCGGCAGATCTACGACCTGCCCGAGCTGCCCGAACACCTCGCCGTGATCGGCTCCGGCGTGACCGGTGTCGAGTTCGCCAGCGCCTACACCGAGATGGGCGTGAAGGTGACGATGGTCTCCAGCCGGGACCGGGTGCTCCCCCACGAGGACGCCGACGCGGCCGCCGTGCTGGAGGACGTGTTCGCCGAGCGCGGCACGGCCGTGGTCAAGCACGCCCGCGCGGACCGGGTCGAGAACGTCGGCGACGGCGTCCTGATCCACCTGGAAGACGGTCGCACGATCGAGGCGTCGCACGCCCTGATGACCGTCGGTTCGGTCCCGAACACCGAGAACATCGGGCTCGACAAGATCGGTATCGAGCTCGGGCGTGGCGGCTACATCCCGGTCGACCGGGTCAGCCGCACGAACGTCAGCGGCGTCTACGCGGCCGGCGACTGCACCGGCGTGCTGCTGCTCGCCTCGGTCGCCGCCATGCAGGGCCGCATCGCGATGTGGCACGCGCTGGGCGAGGGCGTCAGCCCGATCAAGCTCAAGACCGTGGCCGCGAACGTCTTCACGAACCCCGAGATCGCCAGCGTCGGCATCAGCCAGCAGGCGATCGACTCGGGCGAGGTCCCGGCCCGCACGATCATGCTGCCGCTCGCCACGAACCCCCGCGCCAAGATGGAGGGTCTGCGCCGCGGCTTCGTGAAGCTGTTCTGCCGCCCGGCCACCGGCGTGGTCATCGGCGGTGTCGTGGTGGCGCCGAACGCGAGCGAGCTGATCCTGCCGATCGCGCTGGCGGTGCAGAACCAGCTGACCGTCGAGCACCTCGCGACGACGTTCTCGGTCTACCCGTCGCTCTCGGGCTCCATCACCGAGGCGGGCCGCCAGCTCATGCGGCACGACGATCTCGACTAGGTAACGCACGGCAACCCTGCCCCGGACACCCGCGTGTCCGGGGCATGCGTTCGTCCTGGGGACTTCTCGTCGCGCTGGTGTTGCTGACCGGCTGCGGTCAGGCACCCGACGTCGTGCCGCCCACCGCACCACCACCGGCGACGGCAACGTCCGAAGTGGACAGGGCGATGCCGCCGTCGGAACCGACCGAGGTGCGCATCCCGAAGATCGGCGTGCGGTCGTCGCTCGTCCCGCTGGGACTCAACCCCGACGAGACGGTCGAGGTGCCACCGGTCGAGCAGCCGATGCAGGCCGGGTGGTATGAGCTGGCCCGCACTCCCGGTGAGGCCGGCCCCGCCGTGCTGCTGGGCCACGTCGACGGCAACCGGCAGCCGGGCGTCTTCTTCCGGCTGCGCGAGCTCGCCGCGGGCGACGAGGTCGAAGTGTCCAGAAAGGACGGCACCACGGCCCGGTTCCGCGTGCGCGGCACCGAGCAGATCGCCAAGCACAGCTTCCCGACGGAGGCCGTCTACGGCGACACCACGGGACCCGAGCTGCGGCTGATCACCTGCGGGGGCAGCTTCGACCAGGCCGCCCGCAGCTACCGGGACAACATCATCGTCTACGCGACGCTGATCTGAGACACAACAACACAGCTGGGGGAAAGAAGATGAAGCGAACCACGTCCGTCGTCGCGGTGTCGGCGCTGGCAGCGCTGGTCCTGACCGGTCAGAGCGCGAGCGCGCAGGAGGACGTCACGCCCGCGTTCCGGATCTCACCGGACATCCTGGTGGTGGACCAGCACTTCGAGGTGCGGATCGAGCAGGGCACCTGTCCCGGCGGCACCGAGCACGTCACCTCCCCCGGCTTCGCCGCACCGCTGCCGGCGGGTGAGCTCCACGGCACCGCGGTCAGCGTGCCGGGCAAGTACACCGCGACGCTCAAGTGCAAGGGCAGCAGCAAGACCGGTACCGCCCAGTTCGGCGTGTTCGAGCTCGGTGACACCTTCTTCTTCCTCCCGGACGAGGTCGAGGCCGGCGGAGACATCAGCGTGATCAAGACCAAGCAGTCGTTCTGCGGCGAGGTCGCGACCTCACCCGGCTTCACCGCGCCCATCGAGCTCAAGTACGAGACGCCGAACACGCGGAGCGGCAACGGCAAGGTCGTCGACCGCGCAGGCACGTACGAGGCCGAGATGATCTGCGGGGGCCGGCCGATCCGCCACCAGTTCGTGGTCAAGGCGAAGGCGCCGGCGCCCACGTCCACCCCGGCGGCGCCCACGTCGACGACGCAGAAGCCGAAAGGTCCCGTCGTGAAGCCCAAGGGCGCCCCGCAGACCGGCGGTGGCGGCACGGCGTGACACACGACACCCACATGGATCGCGTCCATCCGGTGAACTACCGAGCAACCAAGCCACCGGATGCGCGTCATTGAGTTCGTGGGGACTCGTGTCTTGATCGCGGTGCTGAGCGTGGCCCTGGCCACCGCCGCCTGCTCGGCAGGGCCGGCACCGAAGCCGACGGCGGCGACGGGCGACAGCGCGCCGCCGCCGGTGGTGTCGCCGCTGGGCAACTCGGATCCGATGGAGCTGAGGGTGCACCGGATCGGCGTGCGGTCCTCGTTGATCCAGCTGACCCTCAGCGCGGACGGCGCCGTGCAGATGCCGCCGGCCAACGAGGGCATGCAGGCCGGCTGGCACCAGACGCACCCGAAGCAGTGGATCATCGTCGGGCGGATCGAGAGCAACAGGGCCCGCGGGGTGTTCTACCGGCTGAACGACCTGTCCGAGGGCGACGTCGTCGAAGTGTCCAAGAAGGACGGTTCGGTGGCGCGGTTCTCGGTCACGCGCACCGAACGCGTCATCCGCGACGACTACTTCGCCGAAGCGGTGGCGAAGGACGCGGACGAGCAGGGGCTGCGGCTGATCACGTGCGGCACCCGCGACAACGTGATCGTGCACGCATCCCCTGCCCAGTGACCCTTAATCCTCGACCCAGTCGAAGGTCTTCGTGACAGCCTTCTTCCAGTTCGCGTACTCGGACGTGCGGCGGGAGTCGTCCATCTGCGGCTCCCACTGCTTGTCCATCGCCCAGTTCTCGCGGATGTCGTCCTCGGTCTCCCAGAACCCGACGGCGAGCCCGGCCGCGTAGGCGGCGCCGAGCGCGGTCGTCTCGGCGACGACCGGCCGGATGACCGGCACGCCCAGGATGTCCGCCTGGAACTGCATCAGCAGCTCGTTGACGACCATGCCGCCGTCGACCTTCAACGCCGTCAGGTCCACACCGGAGTCGGCGTTCATCGCGTCGAGCACCTCGCGGGTCTGGAACGCGGTCGCCTCCAGCACCGCCCGCGCGAGGTGGCCCTTGTTGACGAACCGCGTGAGGCCCACGATCGCGCCACGGGCGTCGGAGCGCCAGTACGGCGCGAACAGGCCGGAGAACGCGGGCACGAAGTACGCCCCACCGTTGTCCTCCACCGACCGCGCGAACTGCTCGATCTCGGCCGCGGAGCCGATCATGCCGAGGTTGTCGCGCAGCCACTGCACGAGCGAGCCGGTGACGGCGATCGAGCCTTCCAGCGCGTACACGGGTGCCGCTTCGCCGATCTTGTAGCAGATCGTGGTGAGCAGGCCGTTCTCGCTCATCACCTTCTCGGTGCCGGTGTTGAGCAGCATGAAGTTGCCGGTGCCGTAGGTGTTCTTGGCCTCGCCCGGCGACAGGCAGGCCTGGCCGAACGTGGCCGCCTGCTGGTCGCCGAGGATGCCCGCGATCGGCACCCCGGCCAGCGCGCCGCGTTCGCGCACCTGGCCGTAGACCTCCGACGACGACCGGATCTCCGGCAGCATCGACATCGGGATGCCCATGTCGGACGCGATCGAGGAGTCCCACTGCAGCGTGTCGAGGTCCATCAGCATGGTGCGCGAGGCGTTCGTCGGGTCGGTGACGTGCACGCCGCCGTTCGTCCCGCCGGTCATGTTCCACAGCACCCAGGTGTCCATGTTGCCGAACAGCAGGTCGCCCGCCTCGGCCTTCTCGCGGGCGCCGTCGACGTTGTCGAGGATCCAGCGGACCTTGGGGCCGGAGAAGTAGGTGGCCAGCGGCAGGCCGACCTTGGCCCGGTAGCGCTCCTGCCCGCCGCCGAGGTTGCCCAGCTCGGTGACGATCTTGTCGGTGCGGGTGTCCTGCCAGACGATGGCGTTGTAGACGGGTTCGCCGGTGGTGCGGTCCCACACCACGGCCGTCTCGCGCTGGTTGGTGATGCCGACGGCGGCGATGTCGGCCGTGGTCAGATCGGCCTTCGCGAGCGCGCCCGCGGCGACCTGGCGGGTGTTCTGCCAGACCTCCTTCGGGTCGTGCTCGACCCACCCGGCCCTGGGGAAGATCTGCTCGTGCTCCTTCTGGTCGACCGACACCACCCGACCGGAGTGGTCGAAGATCATGCACCGGGTCGACGTGGTGCCCTGGTCGATCGCGGCCACGTACTGGGTCATGCGCGTGAGTCCTTTCAGACCGGGAGAACCAGGTAGAGCAGCGCCGCGAGCGCGCCGCCGACCAGCGGGCCGACGACGGGCACCCAGGAGTAGCCCCAGTTGGCGTTGCCCTTGTTGCGGATGGGCATCAGGAAGGCGTAGGCGATGCGCGGGCCGAGGTCACGCGCCGGGTTGATGGCGTACCCGGTGGGGCCGCCGAGCGACGTGCCGATGACCAGGACCACGAACGCCACGCCCGCGTAGCCGAGCGCCGAGTTGCCGAACTGCGGCAGTCCGCCCTCGGCGGCCTTCGCGGGCGGGGACAGCAGGACCCAGGCGACGAGCACGAACGTGCCGATGATCTCGGACACGAGGTTCCACGGCGCGTTCGGCACGGTCGGGCCGGTGGAGAAGATGCCCAGGGTGTTCTGCGCTTCGTCGTGCGTGTCGAACTGCAGCTTGTAGGTCGCCCAGCACAGCATCGCGCCGATGATGGCACCCACCATCTGACCCAGGATGTAGAACGGGACGTCACCCCACGGAGTCTTGTCCGCGATGGCGAGCCCGAGCGTGACGGCGGGGTTGAGGTGCGCACCGGTCGGGTTCGCGATGCTCGCGCCGGTGAAGACGGCGAACGCCCAGCCGATGTTGACGAACAGGAAACCGGTGCTGTTGCCGAGCGTGTCTTTCAGCACCTGGTTCGCGACGACACCGGTACCCAGGAGGATGAGGACCGCAGTCCCCACCAGCTCCCACACGAAGATCGAGCCTGCGCTCATCGTCGACCTCCCTCGTCTGCGGCCGGGAGGGAGCGCAAACCCGGAGGTCAGGCCGCGCTGCCCGCCCACAACGTGCTCGGACGCTATTACCGGCCTGATCAGTTTGTCCATGCCAACCGAGTGGGATCGGGCCGTTTTCAGGCCGTCGGGTCGTGCTGCTCGTGCCCGTGGGCGGACCGCGGTGACTGCAGGTAACGTGATCCGCGAGTCGGCACATGGGAGGCATCCGTCGTGGCCACGCGCAACAACGAAGGCGAAGCACCGCACACCCCCGCCGCCCCTCCGATCACCGGCAGGCTGGGGCCCGCCGAACGCGAGGAGGCGTGGCAGCGCCTGGGGTCGGAGACGTTCGACGTCGTGGTGATCGGCGGCGGCGTGGTCGGCGTCGGCGCGGCACTGGACGCGGCCACGCGCGGGCTGCGAGTGGCCCTCGTCGAGGCCCGTGACCTGGCCTCCGGCACGTCGAGCCGGTCGTCGAAGCTCTTCCACGGCGGCCTGCGCTACCTCGAACAGCTGGAGTTCGGCCTGGTCCGCGAGGCCCTGCGGGAACGCGAGCTGATGCTGACGAGGATCGCGCCGCACCTGGTGAAGCCGGTCGCGTTCCTCTACCCGCTGGCGAACCGCGTGTGGGAACGCCCGTACACGGCGGCCGGCCTGTTCCTCTACGACACCATGGGTGGCGCCCGTTCGGTGCCCGGCCAGAAGCACCTCACCCGAGCGGGTGCGCTGCGGCTGGTCCCGGCGCTGAAGCGCGACGCGTTGATCGGCGGCATCCGCTACTACGACGCCCAGGCCGACGACGCCCGCCACACGATGATGGTCGGCCGCACCGCCGCCCACTACGGCGCCGTCGTGCGCACCTCCACGCAGGTCGTCGGTTTCCTGCGCGAGGCGGACCGCGTGTCCGGTGTGCGGGTCCGCGACGTCGAGGACGGCCGCGAGGTCGACGTGCGCGCCCACGCCGTGATCAACGCGACGGGCGTGTGGACCGACGAGCTGCAGCGCCTCTCGGGTTCACGCGGCCGGTTCCGCGTGCGGGCGTCGAAGGGCGTGCACATCGTCGTGCCGCGCGACCGGATCGTCGCCGAGGCCGGCATGATCCTGCGCACCGAGAAGTCCGTGCTGTTCGTGATCCCGTGGCGCAACCACTGGATCGTCGGCACCACCGACACCGACTGGAACCTCGACCTCGCGCACCCCGCCGCGACCAAGCACGACATCGACTACATCCTCGACCACGTCAACTCGGTCCTCGCGACCCCGTTGACGCACGACGACATCGAGGGCGTCTACGCGGGCCTGCGCCCGTTGCTGGCCGGCGAGTCCGACTCGACCTCGAAGCTGTCCCGCGAACACGCCGTCGCGCGCGTGGCACCGGGCCTGGTCGCGATCGCGGGCGGCAAGTACACGACCTACCGCGTCATGGGTGCCGACGCCGTGGACGCGGCCCAGGTCGACATGCCCGGCCGCATCCAGCCGTCGATCACCGACAAGGTCCCGCTGGTGGGTGCCGACGGCTACCACGCCCTGGTCAACCAGGCCGACCAGCTGGCGGCCAAGCACGGCCTGCACCCGTACCGCGTCCGCCACCTGCTGGACCGCTACGGCTCACTGGTGCACGAGGTCCTCGGCCTCGCCGCGGGCAACCCCGAGCTGCTCAAGCCGATCGGCGCCGCCCCCGACTACCTCCAGGTCGAGGCCGTGTACGCCGCGTCCCACGAGGGCGCCATGCACCTGGAGGACGTGCTGACCCGCCGCACCCGCATCTCCATCGAGTACGCGCACCGCGGCGTGGAGTGCGCGGAGGCCGTGGCCCGTCTCGTGGCCCCGGTCCTCGGCTGGGACGACGACACGGTGAAGCGCGAGATCGAGGTCTACAGCGCCCGCGTCGAGTCCGAACGCACCTCTCAGACGAAGGCGGACGACCAGGCCGCCGACGCCGTCCGCGCCGCCGCACCGGAGGCACGGCCGCAGTTGACCGAACCCGTGAGCTGACCGGCCGACCTCGGGCATGCTGGGTGGCATGTCTGGGGTTGATCGTCGTACGTTCCTGCTCGCCACCGCCGCCGCCGGTGCCGCCACCACGGCCCTTCCCGGCTCCGCGCACGCCGCCACGCCCGTCTTCGAGCACGGCGTCGCCTCCGGTGATCCGTTGCCGGACGGCGTCCTGCTGTGGACCCGCGTGGTCACCACCGAACCGATCCGCTGGGAGGTGGCCAAGGACCCCGCGTTCACGCGCGTGGTCGCCCACGGCCACACCGTGACCGGCGCCCACCGCGACCACACGGTGAAGGTCGAGGTCTCCGGCCTCCGCCCGGCCACCCACTACTACTACCGCTTCACCGCGGCCGGCACGCTCTCCCCCGTCGGCCGCACGAAAACCGCTCCCCGCCCGTCCGACGACTGCGGCTCGCTGAAGTTCGGCGTGGTCTCCTGCTCGAACTGGATCGCCGGCCACTTCGCCGCCTACGGCTACCTCGCCTCCCGCGACGACCTGGACGCCGTCATCCACCTCGGCGACTACATCTACGAGTACTTCGAACCGGGCGTCCGCGTCACCGAGCCGCAGGCCGAGTGCGAAACCCTCGCCGACTACCGCACCCGCCACGCGCAGTACAAAACCGACCCGCACCTGCAGTCCCTGCACGCCAAGCACCCGTTCGTGGCAACGTGGGACGACCACGAGTCGGCCGAGAACGCCTCGTCCATCGGCTCCCCGGTCCACGACCCGGCCACCGAGGGCCCCTGGGCCACCCGCCTGGCCGCCGCGACGCAGGCCTACTTCGAGTGGATGCCGGTCCGCGAGGGCAAACTGACCCGCCGCCTGCACTTCGGCCGCCTCGCCGACCTCACCATGCTGGACCTGCGCAGCTACCGCACCGACACCACCATCCTCGGCCCCGCCCAACGCCACTGGCTCGCCTCGTCATTGGTGGACGGCCGCGCCCGCTGGAAGCTGGTGGGCAACTCGGTGATGCTGTCGCCGTTGAAGATCCCGCCCCTGCCCGGCCAGCCCTCCACCAACACCGACCAGTGGGACGGCTTCCCCGCGGACCGCGACCACGTGCTGCGCGCCCTGGACCGGGCAGGCATGAAGAACGCCGTGTTCCTGACCGGCGACATCCACTCGTCGTGGGCGATCGACGTGCCGTTCGGCGACACCACGGTGGCCACGGAGTTCGTCACGACCTCGGTGACCTCCGACAATTTCGACGAACGGATCGGCGTGCCCCCACGGACGGCGTCGCTGCAGATCGAGGCCCAGTTCCGCACGCTGAACCCGCACGTGAAGTTCGTGGAACTCGACTCGCACGGCGCGCAGGTGCTGACGGTGACGCCGGAGCAGGTGCAGATGGACTGGCACTACGTGGCGGACAAACGGGACCCGAACACGTCGACCGCGCTCACGCACTCGTGGCGCACACGCCACAACACCGCACAGGTGGAACAGATCCTGTAACCACACCGCTGTTCCAGCCAAGGCGAGGCAAGGCGTTACCTGTGATCGAGCCGCAGGCGAGGCGTTCGCTTTTGATCGAGCCGAAGGCGAGGCGTCAAAGCCTTTCCTCGGGCGGTTCCGCGGTGGGTGGCTTCCCCGTCTAGCGCTCCGATCGTTTGCCGGGCACGGGAAGGGGAGTCAAACCGACACGCTTTTCGTGAAGGGGAGTCAAACCGACACGCTTTTCGTCGGTTTGACTCCCCTTCCCGGGTCTGGCTCGCTCTGTGAGTGCTAGACGGGGCAGACGCCCACCGCAACGCAACCAAACAAAGCAACCGGCAGCCGCCCCAAGCACCAGGCGTGCCATCTACCTGCTCAAGGCGCTGGAAGGCTTCTTTGGGAGTGTCGGGGTCTGGGGCGGAGCCCCAGGAACCCCCCCAAAGTCCAAGCTAACGCAGGCATCCCCTCAAAAACAGGACCCCCTGATCAACCCGACTGTACTCAGCAGGTCTGACAATCAGGGGGCCCGCATCCAGCTCAAGCCGCAGACTCAAAGCCGCAGACTCAACCTCAAGCCAGCGCAGCCAGCGCCGTGTGCACCATCACCCGCACCCCGACGAGCAAAGCCCGCTCATCCAGGTCGAACGTCGGCTGGTGCAGATCCCGCTGCTTCTCCACCCCGTTCCACACCCCGAGCCGCGCGAACGACCCGGGAACGTGTTCGAGGTACCACCCGAAGTCTTCGCCACCGGACGACTGCTCGGTCCCGGCCAGCGCGTCGTCCCCGAGCGCCGCTTCGATCCCGGCGCGCAGGATCTGCGTCGACTCCCGCTCGTTCACCACGGGCGGCACGCCACGGCGGTGGTGCAGGTCGAACCCGACTCCGGTCGGCAGCAGCAGCCCGGTAACGAGGTCCTTGACCAGCGGCTCCAGCTCGGCCCAGATGTCGCGGTCGCCGGTGCGCAATGTGCCGCGCAGCACGCCGTCCTGCGGCACCGCGTTGGGCGCCTCACCGGCGTGCACCGCACCCCACACCAGGACGGTGCCGGACCGCGGGTCGACCCGGCGCGACAGCATCGTCGGCAGGCCGGTGATCACCGTGCCCAGCGCGTGCACCAGGTCGGCGGTCAGGTGCGGGCGGGACGTGTGGCCGCCCGGCGACGAGAGCCGCAGCTCCAGCAGGTCCGAGGCGGACGTGATGGCGCCGATGCGGGTGCCGATGCGGCCCACCTGCAGCCGCGGGTCGCAGTGCAGGCCGAAGATGCGCTCCACGCCGTCGAGGCCGCCGGCGGCGAGCACGTCGAGTGCTCCACCGGGCATGACCTCCTCGGCCGGCTGGAACACCAGCCGCACGCGGCCCGGCAGTTCCGTGGCGGACGCCAGCGCCAGTGCCGCGCCCAGCAGCACCGTCGTGTGGGCGTCGTGGCCGCACGCGTGCGACACACCGTCCACAGTGGAGGCGAACGGGGAGCCGGTGTTCTCGTGCAACGGCAGCGCGTCCATGTCGGCGCGCAACGCGACGATGCGGGGGCCGCGGCCGATGTCGCAGATCAGGCCGGTGCCGCCGGGCAGCACGCGGGGTTTGAGGCCCACCTCGCGCAGCAGGTTCGCCACGAGCTCGGTGGTGTTGTACTCGCGCCGGGACAGCTCGGGGTGGGCGTGGATGTGGCGCCGCCAGGCCACGACGTCCGAGGCGTGTGCCTTCAGCCAGTCGTCGAGCCAGGCGGGGCCGCGGCCCTCTCCGAGATCATCCACAGGAGACATGCTCACCCCGGTGGGGCCGACGAGCATCTCGGTGGCGGAGGAAGCGGTGTTGCCGGAAGGGGCCCCGGAGGGGCGGGAGTCCAGGACCGTCATGCGGCACCTCCGCTGGCCAGCAGTCGTGCGCGCTGCTGGGGGTCGGTGGCTGTCGCGATCGTCGTCCAGGCCATGGCGAGTGCTCCTTCGAGCATCGCACGGTCGGCCGATGCCGACGCACAGGCGGTCGCGAACTCTTGTTGGTGGTTCACCGCGTCTCCGCAGTCGATGGCTATGGTCGGGTGGATTGCGGGCAGCACCCTGGTGACGTTGCCCATGTCGGTGCTCCCGATCTTCTTGCTCGCTTCCTCTGCTCGGGAAAGCGGTCGTCGTCCCAGCTCGGTGGCCGCGTGCCGGTAGGCATCGGCGAGCCACGGGTCAGGTGTCAGTTCGGCGTAGATCGGCGAGACCTGCACGACCTCATGGGTGCAGCCGGTCGCCAGTGCTCCGGCGCCGAAACAGTCCCGGATCCGGTTCTCCAGGCGCTGCAACGATTCCAGGTTTTCCGCCCTCACATCGAACATCGCCGATGCGCGGGCGGGTATTACGTTCGGGACCGTGCCACCGTTGGTGACGATGCCGCTCACCATCTGGCCGGGCTCGAGGTGCTGCCGCAGCAGGCTGATCGAGATCTGCGCGACGGTGACCGCGTCGGCGGCGTTGATGCCCAGGTGCGGGGCGGCGGCCGCGTGTGACGGCTTGCCGCTGTAGTGCACCTCGAGGTCGGTGATGGCGAGCGAACGCGCCGCGCAGGACTCGTACGGCGCGGGGTGCACCATCATCGAGAACGAGACGTCGTCGAACACGCCTCGCTCCAGCATCAGCACCTTACCGCCGCCGACCTCTTCCGCCGGTGTTCCGATCACCTTGACGGTGATACCCAGCCGGTCGGCGATGTCACGCAACGCGAGCGCGGTTCCCACGGACGCAGCAGCGATGACGTTGTGCCCGCACGCGTGCCCGACCTCGGGCAACGCGTCGTACTCGGCACACAGTCCCAGCACCAGCTCGCCGTCGCCGAACGTGGCGACGAACGCGGTGTCCAGGCCGGCGACGCCGCTGTCGACCTTGAAGCCCTCGCGGGCCAGCAGGGAGGTGATCTTCTCGGCGCTGCGGTGCTCGGAGAACGCCAGCTCAGGCTCGGCGTGGATCGAGTGCGACAGGTCAACCAGCGCGTCGGAGTACCGCTCGACGGTCGAGCGTGTGCTGATCTTCAAGTCGGTACTCATTTGCCACCATCCTGCATCACCACTCCAAACCCGCGGCGCGCTGATGATGATCAACCGGCTGGCCGGTCGCAGCGCTGCGCCGAGCGGCGAGCGAGTTTCGGTCTGACCGATCAACGATGACGCAAGTGGCCGGGAATCACGCTTAACTTCGACTATTGCGTCCCACTGGATGGGACGCGCCGTCTCAGCGCGAGCGCACCTCCACGTCCTCGGGTTAGCCCTTCTTGGCCGCCCGTGCCTTGCGCCAGGCCGCCCACCGCTTCTTGTTGCGGTAGTAGACCACCACGAACAGGACCAGCGCGATTCCGCCGATCCACAGCTTGCGCTTGGTCTCCTGCCGCACCTCAGGCGACGGTTCCTGGGGCGCGTTCACGCTCGGGCCAGGGTTCACCGTCGTCTGCCCGGCCACCACCACGGGGGCGTTCGCGCTCTCCTCAGCAACGGACGTTCCGGCGAGACCGAGAACGCCCATCAGCGCGAACACGCAGGCCAGCAGCAACCTCGACATGGCCTGAACTCTACAACGAATACCACGTTCGAAGGTCACCCAAACTAGTTACACGCTCACCCAGCGTCCGTTTGGAACGCCTTCAGGAGCTGCTCCGCCGCGAGCGTCGCGGTGAGCTCACCGGTGCGCACCTTCTCCTCCAGCGAGGGCGCCAGCGCGCGCACGGCGGCGCTCTCGCGGACCTGCCGCCACAGCTCGTCGTGGACCATCATCCAGGTCCAGTCGACCTGCTGGCGGCGGCGCCGTTCGTCCAGCTCGCCGGCCTCGCGCAGGGTGGTCCGGTGTTCCAGCACGCGGGACCACAGCTCGTCCAGACCGGCGCCGGTGAGGCCCGAGCACGTGAGCACCGGCGGGTGCCACACCGCGTCCGGGGCGCGCAGCAGCTTCAGCGCGCCCGCCAGCTCCCGTGCGGCCTTGCGGGCGTCCAGCTCGTGCTCGCCGTCGGCCTTGTTGACCGCGATGACGTCCGCGAGCTCCAGGACGCCCTTCTTGATGCCCTGCAGCTGGTCGCCGGTGCGCGCGAGGGTGAGGAACAGCGAGCAGTCCGTCATGTTCGCGACGGCCACCTCGGACTGTCCGACGCCGACCGTCTCGACCAGCACCACGTCGAAGCCGGCGGCCTCGACCAGCACGATCGTCTCGCGGGTGGCCTTGGCGACGCCACCGAGCGTGCCGGAGGTCGGCGACGGCCGGATGAACGCGTCCGGGCTCACCGACAGCCGTGCCATCCGTGTCTTGTCGCCCAGAATGCTGCCGCCGGTGCGGGTGGACGACGGGTCGACGGCGAGCACCGCGACCCGGTGACCCCGCTCGACCAGCGTGGTGCCCAGCGCGTCGATGAACGTCGACTTGCCGACACCGGGCACGCCGGTGATGCCGACCCTGACCGCGCCGCCGGACTTCGGCAGCAGCTCGACCAGCAGCTCCTGCGCCTTGGCCCGGTGGTCGGCACGGGTCGACTCGACCAGCGTGATGGCCCTGGCCAGCACACTGCGATCGCCGTCGAGCACGCCCTTCGCGTACTCGGCGACGTCGATCGCCCTCCTAGCCATGGTGGCCGAGCTGGTCCGCGAGCTTCACCAGCAGGTCCTTGGCCGCGTCCGCGATCACGGTGCCGGGCGGGAAGATCGCCGACGCGCCCGCCGCGTACAGCTCGTCGAAGTCCTGCGGCGGGATCACGCCACCGACGACGATCATGATGTCCGCGCGGCCGAGCCTGGCCAGCTCCTCCCTGAGCGCGGGCACCAGCGTCAGGTGGCCCGCCGCCAGCGAGGACACGCCGACGATGTGCACGTCGGCCTCGGCGGCCTGGCGCGCGACCTCGTCCGGCGTCTGGAACAGCGGGCCGACGTCGACGTCGAAGCCGAGGTCCGCGAACGCCGTCGCGATCACCTTCTGGCCGCGGTCGTGCCCGTCCTGCCCCATCTTGGCGACCAGGATGCGCGGCCTGCGCCCCTCTTCCTCCGCGAACGTCTCGACGACCGCGCGGCAGGCGTCCACGTTGGACACTTGGCCGACCTCCTGCCGGTAGACACCGGAAATGGTGCGGATCTGCGCGCTGTGCCGGCCCCACACCTTGCCCAGCGCCTCGGAGATCTCCCCGACCGTGGCCTTGGCGCGGGCCGCGTCGATGGCCAGCTCCAGCAGGTTGCCGCCACCGCCCGCCGCGTTCGTCAGGGCCTGCAGCGCACCGTCCACAGCGGACTGGTCGCGTTCCTCCCTGAGCCTGCGCAGCTTCTCCAGCTGCTGCGTCCGCACACCGGCGTTGTCGACCTTGAGGACCTCGATCTGCTCGTCGCTGGTCACCAGGTACTTGTTGACGCCGATCACCGGCTGCCGCCCGGAGTCGATGCGCGCCTGCGTGCGCGCCGCCGCCTCCTCGATGCGCAGCTTCGGGATGCCCTCGTCGATCGCGCGCGCCATCCCGCCGGCCTTCTCGACCTCGGTGATGTGCTCCCACGCCTTCGCGGCCAGCTCGTTCGTGAGCCGTTCGACGTACGCGCTGCCACCCCACGGGTCGATGACCCGCGTGGTGCCCGACTCCTGCTGCAGCAGCAGCTGCGTGTTGCGGGCGATGCGCGCGCTGAAGTCCGTCGGCAGCGCGAGCGCCTCGTCCAAGGCGTTGGTGTGCAACGACTGCGTGTGCCCCTGCGTCGCCGCCATGGCCTCGACGCACGTGCGCGCGACGTTGTTGAACACGTCCTGCGCGGTGAGCGACCACCCGGACGTCTGGCAGTGCGTGCGCAGGCTGAGCGACTTCTGGCTCTTCGGCTCGAACCCGTTGACCAGCTTCGCCCACAGCAGCCGCGCGGCCCGCATCTTGGCGATCTCCATGAAGAAGTTCATGCCGATCGCCCAGAAGAAGCTCAGCCGCGGCGCGAACGCGTCGACGTCCAGCCCGGCCGCCCTGCCGGCGCGGATGTACTCGACGCCGTCGGCCAGCGTGTACGCGAGCTCCAGGTCGGCGGTCGCCCCCGCCTCCTGCATGTGGTAGCCGGAGATCGAGATGGAGTTGAACTTCGGCATGTGCGCGCTGGTGTAGCTGAAGATGTCGGAGATGATCCGCATCGACGGCTGCGGCGGGTAGATGTAGGTGTTGCGGACCATGAACTCCTTGAGGATGTCGTTCTGGATGGTCCCCATGAGCTGCTCCGGCTTCACCCCCTGCTCCTCCGCGGCCACCACGAACAGCGCGAGGATGGGCAGCACCGCGCCGTTCATCGTCATCGACACGGACATCTTGTCCAGCGGGATGCCGTCGAAGAGCGTCCGCATGTCGTAGATCGAGTCGATCGCGACCCCCGCCATGCCGACGTCACCGGCCACGCGCGGGTGGTCCGAGTCGTAGCCGCGGTGCGTGGCCAGGTCGAAGGCGACCGACAGCCCCTTCTGCCCGGCCGCGAGGTTGCGGCGGTAGAAGGCGTTGGACTCCTCGGCCGTCGAGAAGCCCGCGTACTGCCGGATCGTCCACGGCTGGTTGACGTACATCGTCGGGTACGGCCCGCGCAGGAACGGCGCGACGCCGGGGTAGGTCCGCAGGAAGTCGAGACCGTCCACATCGGACGGCCCGTAGACCGGCTTGACCGCGATGCCCTCCGGCGTCTCCCAGGAGGGCAGGTCGGTCTTGTACTCCGCCTGCGGCAGCGGCCCGAGCTCGACGTCCGCGAAGTTGGGGATCATCGCTCCACTCCCTGGGGCTGCGTGATGCCGAGGAACTCGAAGGTGCCGTTGAGGATCTCCAGCGCCGGGCAGCCCACGTACACGTGCCCGTCGACCTGCGCGTCGCTCTTCCGCCCCGCGAGGAGCACCCGTTCCGCACCGGCCTCGCGCAGGGCCTCGACGGCGGGACCGGCGAGCTCGGCGTAGCTGCTGTCGCTGCCGCACACGACCGCGATCCGCGCACCGGACGCCTTGAACCGCGCCGCGACCTCGTCGGCGGTCTTCGTCGGCCCCGCGTTGGGGGTGGCGAAGCCGCCGGCGTTGAAGAGGTTGGCGGCGAAGGTGGCGCGGGCGGTGTGCGCGGCGACCGGGCCGAGGGTGGCCAGGAAGACCTGCGGGCGTTCCGGCTGGGCGTCGGCCAGGTCGCGCAGCTCCTCGAAGGCCTGTGCATAACGCACGCGCGGGAGGCCGAAACTGTCAGACCCGCTTGAGATGATTGGGATGGGGGGTGCGTCCCCCCAGGGGGCCTGCGAGTCGGTATCGATTCCGTGGGGCGGAGCGGACGGCGTGGCCGAGGCGGGAGGCGTTGCCGAGGCGGGCGAGACGGACGCGGGAGGCGCTGTGGACGTGGTCGAAGCTGCCGACACGGGCGAAGCGGACGCCGGAGGCGTGGCCGACGCAGGCGTTGTGAACGCGGGTGGCGTTGCGGACGCAAGCGAAGCTGCCGACGTCGTTGAGGCAGGCGCGGCCGAGGCAGGCGAGGCCGCCGACGCGGGTGGCGTGGCGGACGCGGGCGAGGTTGTCGACGCGGACGACGTTGCGGGCGCGGACAGCGATGCAGACGTCGCTGGCGTGGTGGATGCGGACGGCGTTGCGGACGTGGTCGAAGCTGCCGACACAGGCGAAGCGGACGCCGCCGGGTGGGGCGGGCGGACCACCGGCTTCTCGGCCAGGTTCGGGAACTCGCTCACCCCCGTGATCGGGTCGCTGCGGTCCGCCAGCCGGGCCGACCGCCGCGCCCAGGTGTCCGCGATCCGCGACACCACCAGCGAGGACGCCCCCGGCAGCCCACCGGCGCGTTCGATCTCCTGGAACCACTTCCAGGCGGCCACCGCGAGGTCGTCGGTCAGCTTCTCCACGTACCAGGAACCGGCCGCCGGGTCGATCACCTCGCCGAGGTGCGACTCCTCCAGCAGCAGGTTCTGCGTGTTGCGCGCGATGCGGCGCGCGAACTCGTCGGGTACGCCGATCGCCGCGTCGAACGGTTGCACGGTCACCGAGTCGGCGCCGCCGAGGCCCGCGGACAGGCAGGCGACGGTCGTGCGCAGCATGTTCACCCACGGGTCGCGGCGGGTCATCATCGCCGACGAGGTCACCGCGTGCTGCACCTGCGGCACGTCGGCGCCGGACACCTCGGCGACCCGTGCCCACAGGCGGCGGGCCGCGCGCAGCTTCGCGATCGTCGTGAACTGGTCGGCGGTGGCGGCGTAGCGGAACTCCAGCTGTGCGAAGGCGGTGGCGACCGGCAGGCCCGCGGCGGTCAGCGAGCGCAGGTACGACACGGCCAGCGCCAGTGACGCGCCGAGCTCCTCGGAGTCGGAGCCGCCCGCGTCGTGGAACGGCAGTGCGTCGACCACGACCGTGCGCAGCGACGGGAACTGGGCGACGGCCTGCTCGATCACCGGGAGCGACTCGGCCGAAGGGACCAGTGCGAGGTTGCCGGTCACGTCGGCGGGCAGCAGCGGTGCCTGGTCGTAGATCCGCAGCATCGTGCGGGCGGCCTCGACGTCGCCGTCGAGCACGATCGGAGCGAGGTCGAGGTAGACGCCGTCCAGCAGGCGTTCCAGCGACGACGCGGGCACCGCGAGCCACAGCGACGTGACGCCGCCCTCGAGGTCGTTCAGCAGCGCCACGGGATCGGGTACCGCGTGGCGTTGCCGCACGTCCCAGCCCTGCTTGACGGGTGCGAGCGCGTACGGGGGCAGCGCGTCGTCGGCGGTGTACAGCGGCTGGAGCGCGAAGCCGTCGTACGTCTGGGTGACCAGGGAGTCGAAGTCGGCGCCCGTCTTGCGCAGGACGGCGTCGACCAGTTCACGCCACTGTTCCCGCGACGCCGCGGGGAACTCGTTCGGGCGGAATTCGGCGGGCAAGGCCAACTCCATCATCGTTGCAGTGTCGCGGAACGGTACGCGCGCGGCTATGTGAGGTTCACCGCCGTTAACGATGCAGCCGGTAACTCGGGAACAATGGCCTGGTGGACGACCAGGAGCGCGTGATCGCGGCTAGGTACCGGCTGCTGCACCTGCTGGGTCAGGGGTCCATGGGCACGGTGTGGGCGGCGCACGACGAGGTGCTGGGGCGGCAGGTGGCCGTGAAGGGCATCCTGCACACACCCGGCATGCCGGACGTCGAGGCGGCCCAGCTGCGGGAGCGCACGATGCGGGAGGCGCGCGCGGTCGCCGCGCTGTCGCACCCGAACCTGGTGACGCTCTACGACGTGGTCCAGCACGACGGCAACCCGTACGTGGTGATGGAACTGGTGCCCTCGCGCAGCCTCGGCGAGGTGCTCAAGGAACAGGGCTGCCTCACCGAGAAGCAGGGCGCTGCGGTGCTGGACGCGGTCGCGGCGGCGCTGGAGTCGGCCCACCGGGTCGGGATCACGCACCGCGACGTCAAGCCGGGCAACGTGCTCATCGCGGACGACGGACGGGTGAAGCTCACGGACTTCGGCATCGCGCGCAACGTCGCCGAGGCCACCATGACCGCCCGCGGCATCACGCTCGGCACGCCCGCCTACATCGCGCCCGAGGTCGCGCAGGGCGGTGACGTGTCCGCGGCGGCCGACCGGTGGTCGCTGGGCGCCACGGTGTGGGCGGCGATGGCCGGTGAGCCGCCGTACGTGGGGCGCAACGTCATGCAGACGATCAACGCGGTGATCAACGGCGAGGTGCCGGTGCCCGCGGGTGCCGGGCGGCTGGCGCCGGTGATCAGCGGGTTGATGCAGAAGGACCCGGAACAGCGGATGTCGCTGGTCGACGTGCGGCGCAAGGTCTACCCGCTGCTGCCGGAACCCGGCACGGACGCGTTCGAGATCCGTGCGCCGCGGCCGATGCCGGTGATCGTCCGGCCCAAGCCGAAGATCGAGCCGGACGCGCCGCTGGCCGCCGACCCCGGGCCGCTGCCGTTCCAGGTCACGAAGCCCGCCGCGCCGGAGCGCACGCCGATCACCAGGACGTTGGTGCTGGTCGCGGCGGTGGTGCTGTTCCTGGTGGGCTCCGGTGGCGGGTTCGCGCTGACCCGGCTGGTCGCGGGGGCGCCGCTGCTGCCGCCGGTCGAGCAGGGCGCGCCGACGCTGCCGACGCTGCCGAGCTCGCCGACGTTCGAGCAGCGCACCGAGAACGCCGTCACCGCGGCCGGCGACCAGGGCGGGAAGTTCACCCTGAAGGTGGACCAGAGCTGGACCAGGTACGCCGAGCAGCGGGCGGCCGACCAGCGCGTCCCGGCCTCGGCGGTGGTGCACTTCGTGTCGCCGTCCGGTGCGTACGAGGTGGCGGTACAGCGGTTCCCCGACTTCTATCCGAAGCGCAAGATCGCCGAGTACGTGGCGGCCGTGCAGGCGCGCTGGGCGAGCCGGTTCTACGGCGGTGAGAAGGTGCCGACGCCGAACCTGGCCGGTGCGCGCACGGAGGACGGCATCCAGTTCGTCTACAAGACCGTGGAGGGTGACGAGGCGACGGCGTTGCGCCGGTCGCACTTCTCCCGTGTGCTGCCGTACGGCAACGACCTGTGGGTGGTCGAGGTCGTCGTCCCGACCGAGCAGGAGGACGCGGCGAGGGAGCGCCTCTTCGACGCGATCGCCTCGACCTTCGCCCCGGTTTAAGCTCTCGCGGTGACTGAAGAAGAGCTGGCCGGCAAGGCCGCGGAAGAGATCCAGGGCCGCACCGGCGTGGCGAAGCACGACATCGCGATCGTGCTCGGCTCCGGCTGGCGGCCCGCAGCCGACGTGATCGGCGAGCCGGCCACCGAGATTCCGGTGGGAGAGCTGACCGGCTTCGAGGCGCCGACCGCGCTCGGCCACGGCGGCACCATCCGCTCGGTGGAGGTCGGCGGCAAGAAGGTCCTCGTCGTCCTCGGCCGCACCCACGGCTACGAGGGCAAGGGCGTGCAGAAGGTCGTCCACGGCGTGCGCACCGCGGCCGCGGCCGGCGTGTCGACGGTCGTGCTGACCAACGCCGCCGGTGGCCTGCGCCAGGGCATGTCCGTCGGGCAGCCGGTGCTGATCTCCGACCACCTCAACCTGACCTCGCTGTCGCCGCTGGTCGGCGCGCGGTTCGTGGACCTCACGGACCTGTACTCGCCGCGGCTGCGGAAGCTGGCGCAGGAGATCGACCCGTCGCTGGAGGAGGGCGTGTACGCGGGTCTGCCGGGCCCGCACTTCGAGACGCCCGCCGAGATCCGGATGCTCCGCACGATGGGCGCCGACCTGGTCGGCATGTCGACGGTGCACGAGGCGATCGCCGCACGCGCCGAGGGCGTCGAGGTGTTCGGGCTGTCGCTGGTCACGAACCTCGCGGCGGGCATCACCGGCGAACCGCTGAACCACCAGGAGGTGCTGGAGGCCGGTGCCGCCGCCGCCCAGCGCATGGGCACGCTGCTGCGCGAGCTGGTGGACCGCGCATGAGCCTCACCCCGGTGCTGCGCGACGCGACGTTCCGGTGGATCGCCGACGACCCCTCCGCGGCCACCCGTGCGGAGCTGCAAGGGGTGCTGGCGCGTGCCATGGGCGGCGACGCGGCGGCGCTGGCCGACCTGGAAGACCGGATGGCCGGGCCGCTGACGTTCGGCACGGCCGGACTGCGCGGGCCGGTCAGGGCGGGCACGAACGGCATGAACGTGGCCACCGTGGTGCGCACGACGGCCGGGCTGGCCGCGTGGCTGCGCACGTCCGGGGCGGGATCCAGTGCGTCCGGGCTTGGCGCTTCGGGCCTGAACAGCGGCGGGACGGGCAGCGGTACGGGTGCGTCCGGACCGGGCACGTTCGGGTCAGGCAGCGGCGGACTGGTTGCGTCCGGATCGGGTGCGCCCGGGACGAGCAGCGGCGGGACGGGTGCGTCCGCGTCAGGTGTGTCCGGGTCCGGTGCGTCCGGGGTCGTGTTCGTCGGCCGTGACGCGCGGCACGGGTCGGAGGAGTTCGCCGTCGCCGCCGCCGAGGTGATGGCGGCGGCCGGGTTCGACGTGCGGATGCTGCCGGGGCCGTTGCCGACGCCGGTGCTCGCGTTCCTGGTGCGTCAGCACGGTGCGGTGGCGGGGATCCAGATCACCGCGTCGCACAACCCGCCGGCGGACAACGGGTACAAGCTCTACCTGGCCGGCGGGTCGCAGATCGTGCCGCCGTCGGACGGGGAGATCGAGCAGGCCATCGAGGCCGTGCCCGCCGCGGTGTCGGTGGCGCGTGCCTCCACTTACTCGGTGGTGCCGGACGCCGACGTCGACGCCTACCTGGAGCGGGTCGCGTCGCTGCCCAGCGGCACCGCGCGGTCGTTGAAGATCGCGTTGACGCCGATGCACGGCGTCGGTGGCCAGTTCGCCGTGGAAGCGTTGCGGCGCGCGGGTTTCACGGACGTGCACGTGGTGCGGTCGCAGGCCGTGCCGGACCCGGACTTCCCGACGGTGGCGTTCCCGAACCCCGAGGAGCCCGGCGCGTCGGACGAGCTGCTGGCGCTGGCGGAGTCGGTGGACGCCGACCTCGCGATCGCGCTCGACCCGGACGCCGACCGGTGCGCGCTGGGCGTGCGGGACGGGTCGGCGTGGCGGATGCTGCGCGGCGACGAGACGGGCGTGCTGCTCGGGTCGCTGGTGCTGTCCACTGTGGAGAGCGCAGATCCGTTGGTGGCCACGACTATCGTGTCGTCGTCGCTGCTGAGGTCGATCGCGGCGGCGCACGGTGCCCGGTACGCGGAGACGCTGACGGGCTTCAAGTGGCTGGCGCGGGCCGGCGAGGGCCTGGTGTTCGCCTACGAGGAGGCGCTCGGCAACTGCGTCGACCCGTCGTTCGTGGCGGACAAGGACGGCATCTCGGCGGCCGTCGTCGCCGCCGACCTGGCCGCGGGCCTGAAGTCGTCCGGGCGGACGTTGCTCGACGCGCTGGACCAGCTGGCGCTGGACCACGGCCTGCACCTGACCGACCAGGTGTCGTTGCGCTACACCGACCTGTCGCTGATCGGCGCGACGATGGCCCGGCTGCGCGCCGAGCCGCCGGCCGAGTTCACCTCGGAGGACCTGCTGCCCGGCGCGGACGTGCTGCGGTGGACGGCGGAAGGCGTGCGCGTGATCGTGCGCCCCTCCGGTACCGAGCCGAAGCTCAAGGCGTACCTGGAGGTCGTCGAGCCGGTCACGGACGGACTGGAGTCCGCCCGTGCGGCAGCGAAGACTCGGTTGGCTGAACTGCGCGAACGCGTTACGGCGCTGGTGAGCTAGCGGTCAGCTCCCGAGCGCGATCAGCAGGCACAGCACGGCAAGAGCGAAGCCCCCGCCGGCCACCCAGAAGGCCCTCCTGGTCGGCGGGGCGATCGCGGTGCGCCGCCCCTCGGTCACGGCCGCGACCGCGATCCTGCCGAAGATGTACGCGATCGAGCAGAGCCCCACGCCGAGTCCGAACAACATCGTGTTGACGTCCCACGGGCTGTGGTCGAACCCCGGCCACAGCGACGCGAAGAGGGGCCCGAACCCGATCATCCCGATGCCGATCGCAAGGCCGAAACCCCAGGTGATGCGACGCTGACGAGGACTGGTGGTCATAAGGGCGGTGGTCTTCATGGTCCCTCCTGTGTACACCTTCTAGGACGTCTTTCCGGCCCCGGGGTTCCGTTGCAGCAACAGGAACGCCTGCGGGCCGCCTTCGTCCACACCCCTCTGACGCACGAGCCTGGCCACTTCGTTGAACCCGGCCGCGATGGCGTTGCTCACGGTCTCATCGACGTCGTGCCAGTACACGTCCAGGTCAACGTCGTGGCCGTACGCGTGGTCGAGGTGGCGCTTCTGGTCACCCGCCTTGAACCCGTGCAACAGGTACCCGCCGGGCTTGAGCACCCGGTGGAACTCGAGCCACGGCACGTCCCCGGCCGGCATGTGGACCGTGGAGTACCAGACGACGGCGCCGCCGAGGCTCTCGTCGGCGAGGTCGAGCTCCGTGAGGTCGCCCTGGCGGAAGTCGAGGTGCGGGTGGAGCTGCCTGGCCTGGGCGAGCATGCCCTCGGAGAGGTCGACGCCGAACACGTCGAGGCCGAGCTCGTGCAGGTACCGGGTGATGCGGCCGGTTCCGCAGCCGAGGTCGCCGATCCGGCCGCTCACCAGCTCGGCGAACGCGCGCATGATCGCGGCGTCGAGCGGGCGGCCGTCGTGGGCGTCGGGGAGGAGCTGGGCGTAGCTGGCGGCGACGACGTCGTAGCTGGCACGGGTCATGGTCATCATGCTGCCGGGCACGGGGTACGCGGCGTCACTTGGCGCCGACCGAGCCGGATCCCGGCCACGGGTGGTACCAAGGACGGTCATGAGGCTGCTGATCGTCCACCACACGCCCTCCCCCGCCCTGCAGGCGATGTTCGAGGCGGTCGTCGCCGGTGCCACCACGCCGGAGATCGAGGGTGTCGAGGTCGTGCGGAAGGCCGCGTTGTCCACAACCGCTGTGGACGTCCTGGAGGCCGACGGCTACCTGCTGGGCACGCCCGCGAACCTCGGCTACATGAGCGGTGCGCTGAAGCACTTCTTCGACACCGTTTACTACCCGTGTCTGGATTCCACGCGCGGTAGGCCGTTCGGGTTGTACGTCCACGGCAACAACGACACGACGGGTGCGGTGCGCAGCGTCGAGACGGCCACGACCGGGCTGGCGTGGGAGAAAGCGGCGCAGCACGTCGTGGTGACGGGTGAGCCGGCGAAGGCCGACCTGGAGGCGTGCTGGGAGCTCGGGGCGACCCTCGCGGCCCAGTTGTCCACATGACCCCAGGGTTGTCCACAGCTACTTGTCCCCACCCTGTGGACAACCCTGGGGATAGATTCGAACAGGTGTTCTAACGCCCGATCGAGCTCATGTCGGGGTACCGGTCGCCGGCCACCGCGGAAGCCGGGACCGCCGCCTCGATCGCCGCCAGATCCGCGTCCGACAGCTCCAGCGCGGCCGCCGCCACGTTCTCCTCCAGGTACTTCAGCCGCTTGGTGCCCGGGATCGGCACGACGTCGGACCCGCGGTGCTGCACCCACGCCAGCGCCAGCTGACCGGCGGTGACACCGCGTTCGTCGGCCAGGGCGCGCAGGTCGGCGACCATCTTCAGGTTCGCGTCGAGGTTCTCGCCGGAGAACCGCGGGTTGGCGGCCCGGAAGTCGCCGTCGGAGAAGTCGGCGGCGGACGAGAAACGGCCGGTCAGCACGCCGCGGCCGAGCGGCGAGTACGGCACCAGGCCGATGCCGAGCTCACGTGCCGTGGGCACGATCTCCGCCTCGATGTCGCGCGACCACAGCGACCACTCGCTCTGCAGCGCCGTGATCGGGTGGACGGCGTGGGCGCGGCGCAGCGTCTCGGCGCCGGCCTCCGACAGGCCCAGGAACCGGACCTTGCCCTCGGTGACCAGCTCGGCCATCGCGCCGACGGTTTCCTCGATGGGAGTGTCCGCAGGCACGCGGTGCAGGTAGTAGAGGTCGATCACGTCGGTCCCGAGCCGCTTCAGCGACCCCTCGACCGACGACCGCACGTAGTCGCGATCCCCGCGCACGCCACGACGGTCGCCATCGCGCACGATGCCGAACTTCGTCGCGAGCACGACGTCGGAGCGGCGGCCGGCGATGGCGCGGCCGACCAGCTCCTCGTTCACGTGCGGGCCGTACATGTCGGCCGTGTCGAGCAGCGTCACGCCGAGCTCCAGGGCCCGGTGGATCACCGCGATCGACTCGGTGTCGTCGCCGGCACCGTAGAACTCCGACATCCCCATGCAGCCGAGCCCCTGCGGCCCGACCTCCAGAGCACCAAGCTGACGGGTCACGCCGTCGCCTCCAAATCGCGTTCGACCACGGAGTAGTGGTCGATCTTGTAGTCCAGGACCTCGAGGCACGACTGCAGCTCCGCGATGCGGGCGCGGACGTCGTTGCGGTGTTCCACGAGGATCTGCCTGCGCCGGCCCGCCGTGTGCTCGCGGTGCCTGAGCTGGGCGAACTCGCGCATCATGCGGATCGGCATGCCGGTGGTGCGCAGGCGGGTCACGAAGGCCAGCCAGCCGAGGTCCTCCTCGGAGTAGGCGCGGCGGCCGCCCGTGTCGCGTGCGGGCGGGTCGACGAGCCCGATTCGTTCGTAGTAGCGCAGGGTGTCTATGGACAACCCGCTGCGCTGCGCGGCCTGGGCTATCGAGTAACTCACGAAATCGACGCTAAGACCTGGAGTGCGCTCTAGGTCAAGCGGAATCCTTGGGCAGTCCCCACGCTTCGAGGTGGCCGGCCATCTCCGGCACGTCGATCTTGTCACGGCCCAGCGCGCGGACGAGGTCGAGCGCGTCGTCCTCGTCGGCGTCGATCCAGTAGCCGTTGATGTCGCACATCGTGACGGCGGCGACCCAGCCGAGCCGCCAGTTCCCCTCAGTCAGCGGACGGGTGCGCACGATCGAGTCGAGGAGGGCGGAGGACTTCAACCACAGCGTGTCGTACGCCTCCACGCCGAGCACGGTGGCTCGGGGGCGGTACGCCGCTGTGTCCAGGAGACCGATGTCCCTCACGACGAGGTCACCACCGGTCACAGCCGTGGCCAGCACTAACAGGTCCCCGGCGTCGAGGTAGGAGATCACAGCATCCAGTTGATCACAGAGGACTGACAGTTTCAGGAAGATCCGAGCCTATCCAAAAGACCTCGGTACTTGGGGAGGACCCGCCCGAGGACCTCGCCGAGCTTCTCTTCCTGCTGCATGCGCTGGTAACGGTCCGCGATCGCCAACCGCACGACCTCCTGCTTGGAGCGCCCCTCGGCCGCCGCGAGTTCAGCGAGCCGCAGGTTCTCCTCCTCGGTCAACCGCAAGGTCATCGCCATTCCCGGCACGGTACCAATGTGATACCACTCAGGCCAGCGCCCGTTAGGATTGCGTGATGCCCAGGCCCAAGACCCACGACGAGGCGCTGCGGCGGCGGCTGCTCGAACGGGCGGGCGAGCTGCTCAGCACGGGGGGACCCGACGCGGTGAGCCTGCGCAGGATCGCCACCGACGTCAACACCTCGACCACCGCCGTCTATTCCCTGTTCGGCGGGAAACCGGCGTTGCTCGAAGCGCTGCACGACGAGGCGTTCAACCGGTTCGGCGCGAGCCTGGCCGCCGTGCCGATCACCGACGACCCCGCCGAGGACCTGCTGCGGATCGGCCTCGCGTACCGGCGCAGCGCGCTGGAGGACCCGCAGTTCTACTCGGTGCTCTACTCGAAGGTCGTCGAACCCACGAGGGAGATGAGCCGCGCGGCCGGGCGGACGTTCGCGCCGGTGCGCAACGCGGTGCGGCGGGCGATCGAGCTGGGCGTCTACCGCGACGAGGACCCCGAGCAGATCGCGATGTCGATGTGGGGCCTCGCGCACGGCCTGGTGAGCCTGGAGCTCAACGGGAACCTGCCGCCGGGCATCGACGCGGCGGCCACCTACGAGCTGGCGCTGCGGGCACACGGCCGGGGCTGGCTGGCCGGGAGATGACGGAATCCGGGGAGGCGGCCGCCGCGAAACCTCCCCGGACCCGCTGAACTGTCCGGAACGGACAGTTCGTCCTTGGGTGCGGCCCTACCTCAGCGCGCCGTCCAGCGCCTTGATCAGCTCGCCGTTCGCCGTGTCACCGTCGAGCGACCAGACCATCGCGCCACCGAGCCGGCGGGAGTTGATGAAGCGGGCCTTGCGCTTCATCTCCGTGGCGTCGTCGTAGGTCCACCACGTCTTGCCGTCGTAGATCCACGCGAAACCGGCGCGCTCGTCGCGGTAGACCTTGTAGGTGTTGCCCGGCTCGGAGAGCTTCGCCTTGAGGCGGTGGAAGTCCTCGTAGCCAGCCTCGTACTTGGCAGGCGCAGGCACACCGGTGCCGAACAGGCCGTTGCGGGTGCCGGGGGCGACGCCGTCCCAGCCGCGGCCGTAGAACGGCACGCCGAGCACGGCCTTCGAGCGCGGCGCACCGCGCGACAGCCACGCGTCGACCGTCACCTCGGAGCTGAACTCGAACTGCGACGGGTCGCCCTTGGGCACGCGCAGCGCGGACTGCTGGTTGGCCGCCGGGTCCCACGCGCCGTGGTAGTCGTAGCCCTGCAGCGTGCCGAAGGTGAGGTAGCAGAACACCTTCGCGACCTCGAAGCCCGCGTCCACCTGCTTCGGGTCGGCCGGCAGGAACGCGGTCAGGTCGCGGTTCCAGCCCATCTGCCTGCGGTATTCGGCGAGCAGCTTGGTGAAGTTCTGCTTGTCCTCGGGACGGACGACGTTCGGCGGCTCCATGTTGCCGTTGCTCGCCGGCCACTCCCAGTCGAGGTCGACGCCGTCGAAGACGCCCTTGGCGGCGCCCTCCGGCAGGCCGGGCAGGTTGCCCTTGATCCACATGTCGGTGCACGACCTGACGTGCGCCGCCCGTGAGGTCTCGTCCAGTGCCGCGTTGGAGAAGTAGCGCGAGCCCGTCCAGCCGCCCAGCGAGATGTTGATCCTCAGCTTGGGGTACTTGGCCTTGAGCTGCTTGAGCTGGTTGAGGTTGCCCATGAGCGCCTGGCCTGGCTCGTCGGCCTTGCCGCTCACGGACTGCTCCGCCGTGTAGGGCATCTGCCAGTCGGCCCACGGGTCGGCGCTGATGCACTTGCCCGACTCGTCGAGGAACCCGAACGCGTAGTTCAGGTGCGTGAGCCGCGCCGCGGCCCCGCTGTCCACGAGGTTCTTGACCCGGAAGTTCCGGTCGTACACGCCCCACTGGATGAAGTACCCGACCGTGCGGGTCTTCGAGAAACCGTGGTGCCCATTGGTCTCGACGTCGGCGTTCGCGGGCGCAACGGCCAGCGACGCGGACAGGGCGCCGACCGCAAGAGCGGCGACACCCCATCTCCGTCCGGACATGAGTCTCCTAAGTCGGTGGCGGCAGCGGCGATGTGGTCCACAGCACGATAGGCCTGAGGTCTAGACCACTGCTACGTCCGATCGGAGGTATGTCCTAAACCGCCCCGTACAGACGGTCACCGGCGTCGCCCAGGCCGGGCACGATGAAGCCGGAGTCGTTCAACCGCTCGTCCACGGACGCCGTGACGAGCCGCACCGGCAGCTTCGAGTCCTCCAGGTGGTTGATGCCCTCCGGGGCGGCGAGCACGCACACCGCCGTGACGTCCGTCGCACCGCGCTGGGTCAGCAGCCTGATCGTGTACGCCATCGAGCCGCCGGTCGCGAGCATCGGGTCGAGCACGAACACGGGGCGGCCGGCGAGGTCCTCCGGCAGCGACTCCATGTACGGCGTCGGCTGCAGCGTCTCCTCGTCGCGCGCGAGCCCCACGAACCCCATCTGCGCGTCCGGGATCAGCTTGTGCGCCTGGTCGGCCATGCCGAGCCCGGCCCGCAGCACCGGCACGAGCAGCGGCGGGTTCGCCAGCCTGAAACCGGTGGTGCGCGCGACCGGCGTGTGCGTGCGCTCCTCGGCCACCGGCGCCTCGCGCATGGCCTCGTAGACCAGCATGACCGTGAGCTCCTGCAACGCCGCGCGGAACGCCGCGTTGTCCGTGCGCGCGTCACGCATGGTTGTGAGTCTCGCCTTGGCGAGTGGATGATCGACGACGAGGACGTCCATGCCCGACACCGTAACCGCTGAGAGGACCGGAGCGTGTTCGAAGAGCTGTACCGCGAGGCACGTCAGCGCATCGTCGGACTGACGATGGGACTGAGCGCCGACGAGCTGGCCCGCGTCGTACCCGCCTGTCCTGAGTGGACCGTGCACAAGGTCCTCGCGCACCTGTCCGGCGAGGCGTCGGACATCGTGACCGGCCGGATGGACGGCGCACCCGGCCACGAGTGGACCGCGCGGCACGTCGCCGAGCGCGAGCACGTCCCCGCGGACGACCTCCTGGTGCAGTGGAACGAGTCCGGCACCCGCATCGACGCACTGGACCGGATCCCCCACCAGCTGGCGCTGGACGCGATCACGCACGAGGCCGACCTGCGCGCGGCACTCGGCCGGGAGCGCCTGCCGGACTCCGTCTGGTACCCGACGCTGGTGTGGTTCGCGCCGCGCCGGCTGCCCGAGGTGACGTTCAAGACCGACCTCGGCGTCATCGGCGACGGCCCGGTCACGGTGGAGGTCGACGCGTACGAGCTGTGGCGCGCGTTCTTCGGCCGCCGTTCGCGCCGCCAGATGCAGTCGTGGCCCTCGACCGACCCGTCGGTGGTGGAGAAGATCCCGTTCTTCCCCGCCAGGGACACCGATCTCGTGGAGTGAACACTGTTAACCGAGTGGGTGTAGGGTCGGCCGCGTGACGGACCACGTGCGCATCGGAGTGCTCGGCGCGGCCATGATCGCGCCATCTGCTGTCATCCGCCCGGCCCGCTCCTCGACGGTGGCCGAGGTGGTCGCGGTCGCGGCCCGGTCCGCCGACCGCGCGAAGACGTTCGCGGACAAGCACGGCATCGCACGCGTCCACGGCTCGTATGAGGACCTGCTGGCCGACCCGGCCGTGGACGCCGTGTACAACCCGCTGCCGAACGGCCTGCACGGCAAGTGGACGCTCGCCGCACTGGAAGCCGGCAAGCACGTGCTGTGCGAGAAGCCGTTCACGGCGAACGCGGCGGAAGCCGAGACCGTGGCCGCGGCCGCGAACGCGTCCGGTCTTGTGGTGATGGAGGCGTTCCACTACCGCTACCACCCGCTGGCCCAGCGCGTGGCCGAGATCGTGGCCTCCGGCGTCCTGGGCCCGCTGCGGCACGTCGAGGCCTCGGTCTGCTTCCCGCTGCCGGTGTTCTCCAACATCCGCTACGACTACCCGCTCGCCGGCGGCGCGATGATGGACGCCGGCTGCTACGCCGTCCACATGGCCCGCCTGCTCGGCGGCGAGGAACCCGAGGTCCGCTCGGCCCACGCGGTGCTGCGCACCCCGGACATCGACCGCGCGATGCGCGCGACCCTGCGCTTCCCCTCCGGCCACACGGGTTCCGTGCACGCGTCGCTGTGGTCGGCGGCGGTGCTGAAGCTGTCGATGAAGGCCATCGGCGAGAACGGCGTGCTGTCGGTGTTCAACCCGCTCGGCCCGCACACGTTCCACCGCTTGTCGTTGCGGCTCAAGAACAGGCGCTCGACCGAGACGTTCGGCCGCCGCCCGACCTACGCCTACCAGCTCGACGCGTTCACCGACGCGGTCCTGCACGGCAAGCCGTTCCCGACGACGGCCGACGACGCGGTGCGGAACATGACGGTGATCGACTCGATCTACCGGGCGGCAGGCCTGCCGCTGCGCAGGCCGACCACCTGATCCAGCTCCTCGGCGAGGTCCACGGTTCCGGCACGCAGCTCGTCGGCGCGGAAGACCACGGTGATGTCCCACATGAGGTGCAGCTCCACGGGCTTGTCGTGGAACCGCAACGGCAGGGCGCCCTCGTACGGCTTGATGCGCAGCAATGCCACGGTGCACCGCGGCGCCAGGTGGATCAGCAGGAACCGCGCGTCGGGCCCGACCTCCAGCAGACACACGCAAAGGCCTTGGCCCGGCACGTATCCCTGAACCTCTCTCACCATGGGCCAACGGTCCGCCCTTGCCACGAGACGAGCCTGCTCTGCGAAGAGGGCCGGCACACCAGCTCTTTTCTCGAAGAGTCAACACAAATCGAGAGTGCTGGGTTCGCGTGGTCGACGATCAACGCGGTGGCCAAGTCGCCTGAGGAGTCACTCCGCGGTCCGCGACTCCAAGGATCGCGACGGTGCGGTGCTCGTCTTCTCCCCCGCCGCGTGGCAGGCCTTCCTCCGCACCACCTGATCAGGGCCGTCGACAACCCGATCCGGGAGTAAAGACCCGCCCAAGCGCCTCCGAAAAGACTGGTAGCCAGTTGAGACGCGGAGGTGTGAACGGTGACGCTCGAACAGAGACCCGGTCGGCAGTGGTGCGAGTCACCCCTGGTCATCCTGGGTGTGTCGGGATCTGTCGGGGTGCTCGTCGCCGTGCTGCCGGAGCTGTGGCTGTACAGCCCGGCCCTGGCCACGAGCCTCGTGCTGCTCCTGGCGGCGGCTTTCGCGATCACTGTCAAGTACGCACCGAACCGCAGGTGAGGGTTCTAGACTCGATCGGGTGAGCGACGAGCTGGTACCGGCTGACCAGAGTCACATGCGCGCCTCGGACGCGGACCGGGAACGGATCGCGCAGGTGCTGCACAAGGCGACCGCGGAAGGTCGTCTCGACATCCACGAGCTGGACGAGCGGCTGGCGGCCGTCTACGCCGCCAAGACCTACGGCGAGCTCGTCCCGATCACCGCCGACCTGGTGCTGAGCGGCCTGCCGCAGTCGCCGGCGGTGCCGCAGCACCGGTCGGCCGTCGACGCCCGTGTCGGCGGTGAACCCGGCAGCGCGGTGTCCGTGGCGTTCTGGTCCGGCGTCAACCGCAGGGGGCAGTGGGTCGTCCCGCGCCTGCACAACGCCGTGGCCGTCATGGGTGGCATCGAGCTCGACCTGACCCACGCCCTGTTCGCGGAGCAGGAGGTCACGATCAGCGTGTTCGCGTTCTGGGGCGGTGTCGAGATCCGCGTGCCCGACGACATCAACGTCAAGGTCGACGGGTTCGGGTTCATGGGCGCGTTCGAGGACCGGGCACCCGCCCGCAGGTACATCCCCGGTGCGCCGACCGTGCGCATCACCGGGCTCGCGCTCATGGGTGGCGTCGAGGTCAAGGGGCCCAAGAAGAAGAAGTCGAACGTCCTGCGCGAGCTGCGGGACTGAGGACGAGACGGCCGAGCGGCAGGTGCCGTGATGCTGCTGTCCTGGTTCGCGGAACGGGCCGGGCAGTCCGGCGTGGACGTGTCGTTCAAGATCGACGGGCCGCGTGAACGCAGGAAGTGGACGCTGATCCTCGGCAGGCCGCCGTACGTCGGCGAGTGCTGGGTCCGCCGCGGCGACTTCGAGGACCTCGACGGTGGGCTCGCCTGGGTGCGGGAGCAGCTGCGGAGCAGCCGGGCGACTGGTCGTGGGTCGACGAGCCGCTGGAGGACGCCGACGCCTTCGCCGCGGTGATGGAGGAGATCGGCGCGATGGGCGAGTGCTTCATAGTCCAGTACAACCCGGACACCCGGTGGACGTTGCTGGGCGCCAAGGTGAAGGTGACCGGCTACCCGAGTCTGGAAGTGTGCCTGTTCGACGGTCTCGACCGCCTGCACGCGCTCAACGCGTCAGCACCAACGCCACCGCCGCAAGACACAACGCGCTGATCTGCACCACGTCATCGCCCTGCCCGGCAACCGAACCCCACCATGACGAGCATGGGGACCAGCACCCCGGCCAACGGCCACAACCCGGTGGCAGCAGGTGTTCACCACCAGTCGTCCCCGTCTCCGGCGATCCGCCGGGAGCGGACCGGGAAGCGGGTGGCTCAACCACCCTGACCTGCGCGAACCCACTCACTTAGGACGGGCGTGCCATTCCGCTTACACTCCGAAGCATGGCTGCTCCTACGACACTGCCGTCGGCCCTGGCTGACGCCGTGCGCGACGAATCGTCGCTGCGGCGTTTCCTGCACGGGCTCCCCGGCGTCGACCAGGTCGGCGTCGAGCAACGAGCCGCGGGCCTCGGCACGCGGAGCATCAAGAAGGCCAGCAAGCTGCACGCCATCGACCTGGCGATCAGCATGGTGGACCTGACCACGCTCGAAGGCGCCGACACGCCCGGCAAGGTGCGCTCGCTCGCCGCCAAGGCCCGCAGGCCCGACCCCGATCGGCCGGACGTGCCGCAGGTCGCCGCGGTGTGCGTGTACCCGGACATGGTGAAGACGGCCGCGGACGGGCTGGCGGGCACGGACATCAACATCGCCAGCGTCGCGACGGCGTTCCCGAGCGGCCGCAGCACGATCGACATCAAGCTGGCCGACACCCGGTTCGCCGTCGAGCAGGGCGCGACCGAGGTCGACATGGTGATCGACCGCGGTGCGTTCCTCTCCGGCCGCTACGGGCTGGTGTTCGAGGAGATCGTCAAGGTCAAGCAGGCCTGCGGGGACGCGCACCTCAAGGTCATCCTGGAGACCGGTGAGCTGGTGACCTACGACAACGTGCGCCGCGCGTCGTGGCTCGCGCTGCTCGCCGGCGGCGACTTCATCAAGACCTCGACCGGCAAGGTGCAGCCGGCCGCGACGCTGCCGGTCACGCACGTGATGCTGCAGGCCGTGCGGGACTGGAAGACCCAGACCGGCGAGCTGCGCGGCGTCAAGCCCGCCGGCGGCATCCGCACCACCAAGGACGCGATCAAGTACCTGGTGGCCGTGCACGAGGTGGCCGGCCCGGAGTGGCTCGACCCGCACCTCTTCCGGTTCGGCGCGTCGACGTTGCTCAACGACCTGCTCATGCAGCGGCGGACCCAGTTGGACGGCCACTACAGCGGCCCGGACTACGTGACGGTGGACTGAAGACATGTGGGAATACGCCCCCGCGCCCGAGTCGCGGGACATCGCGAACCTCAAGCCGAACTACCGGATGTTCGTCGACGGCGAGTTCGTCGAGGGCTCCGGCGAACCGCTCAAGAGCATCAACCCCGGCACGGAGGAGGTGCTCGCCGAGGTCTCCACCGCGTCAGCGTCCGATGTGGACACCGCGGTGAAGGCCGCCCGCCGCGCCTACGACCGCGTGTGGTCGAAGATGCCCGGTGCCGAGCGCGCCAAGTACATCTACCGCATCGCGCGGCAGATCCAGGAACGCGCGCGTGAGCTCGCGGTGCTGGAGTCGCTGGACAACGGCAAGCCGATCAAGGAGTCGCGCGACGTCGACGTCCCCACGGCCGCCGCGCACTTCTTCTACCACGCGGGCTGGGCGGACAAGCTGTCCTACGCGGGCTACGGCCCCGACCCGCGGCCGCTGGGCGTGGCCGGTCAGGTCATCCCGTGGAACTTCCCGCTGCTGATGGCCGCGTGGAAGATCGCCCCGGCGCTGGCGTGCGGCAACACCGTCGTGCTGAAGCCGGCCGAGACCACCCCGCTGACCGCGCTGGTGCTCGCCGAGATCATCCAGCAGTGCGACCTGCCGCCGGGCGTCGTCAACATCATCCCCGGCGCCGGTGACGTGGGCGCGACCCTCGTCGAGCACCCGGACGTGAACAAGGTGGCCTTCACCGGTTCCACCGAGGTCGGCAAGATCATCCAGGGCAACCTGGCCGGCACGGCGAAGAAGCTCACCCTGGAGCTCGGCGGCAAGGCGGCGAACATCGTGTTCGACGACGCCCCGCTCGACCAGGCCGTCGAGGGCATCGTCAACGGCATCTTCTTCAACCAGGGCCACGTCTGCTGCGCCGGTTCGCGCCTGCTGGTCCAGGAGTCGATCGCGGACGAGCTGCTGGAGAAGCTGCACGCCCGCGTCTCCACGCTGCGCGTCGGCGACCCGCTGGACAAGAACACCGACGTCGGCGCGATCAACTCCCGCGAGCAGCTCACGAAGATCAAGGAGCTGACCGAGGCGGGCGAGGCCGAGGGCGCGACCCGCTGGAGCTCCTCCTGCCCGTTGCCGGACAAGGGTTTCTACTTCGCCCCGACGGTGTTCTCCGGTGTCTCGCAGGCCATGCGCATCGCCCGTGAGGAGATCTTCGGCCCGGTGCTGTCGGTCCTGACCTTCCGCACCCCGGAGGAGGCGGTGGCCAAGGCGAACAACACCCCGTACGGCCTGTCCGCCGGCGTGTGGACCGAGAAGGGCTCCCGCATCCTTTGGACGGCGTCGAAGATGCGCGCCGGCGTCGTCTGGTCCAACACGTTCAACCGCTTCGACCCCACCGCCCCGTTCGGCGGCTACCAGGAGTCGGGCTTCGGCCGCGAGGGCGGCCGCACCGGTCTGGAGGCCTACCTCGATGTCTGATCGCATCTCGGTCGCGAAGACCTACAAGCTCTACATCGGCGGCGCCTTCCCCCGCTCGGAGTCCGGCCGCTCCTACCCGGTCACCGACACCAAGGGCACCTTCCTCGCGAACGCGGCCCTGGGCTCCCGCAAGGACGCCCGCGACGCCGTGACCGCCGCCCGCAAGGCGTTCGGCCCGTGGTCGGCCGCCACCGCGTACAACCGCGGCCAGGTCCTCTACCGCGTGGCCGAGGTCCTGGAAGGCCGCCGCGAGCAGTTCACCACCGAGGTCGCCGCCTCGGAGGGCGTGCCGCTGAAGAAGGCGCAGTCCCTGGTGGACACCGCCATCGACCGCTGGGTCTGGTACGCGGGCTGGACCGACAAGATCGCCGCCGTCCTCGGCTCCGCGAACCCGGTCGCGGGCCCGTACTTCTCGTTCTCCACCCCGGAACCGACCGGCGTGGTGGCCGTGCTGGCCCCTCAGCAGTCCTCGCTGCTGGGCCTGGTCTCCGTCATCGCCCCGGTCATCGCCTCCGGCAACACCTGCGTGGTCATCACCTCGCAGGACCGCCCTCTCCCGGCGATCACCCTGTCCGAGGTCATGGCCACCTCCGACCTGCCCGGCGGCGTCGTCAACATCATCACCGGCCGCGCCGCCGAGATCGCCCCGTGGCTCGCCTCGCACGCGGACGTGAACGCCCTGGACCTCACCGGCGCTCCCGAGTCCCTGCGCGCGGACCTGGAACGCTCGGCCGCCGGGACCGTGAAGCGGGTGCTGCGGGTCAGGTCCGACGAGGACTTCACCCGCGAGCCGGACCTCTCGCGCCTGCGCGCGTACCTGGAGACGAAGACGGTCTGGCACCCGATGGGCGTGTGAGACCTCAGCCGGCGGCGTAGGCCTTGCCCTGCGCCGCCAGCTCCTCGCCGAGGATGCGGACCGCCTTCGGGCCGACGCCGTGGATCTGCAGCAGCGCCTTGGCGGAGACCTTGGTGAGGGATTCGAACGTCGTGTAGCCGTGGGCGGCGAGCTGACGGGTGGCGACTGTGCCGATGGTGCGCGGGAACTCGGTCTCAGGCTGTTCGGTCATGGCACCATTCTCACGCCGCCGCACCGATCGGCCGAGACAAGCCGTTTCGCTTCTGATCGAGCCGAAGGCGAGGCGTTCAAAGCTCTTCAACGGCGGTTCCGCGGTGGGTGGCTTCCCCGTCTAGCGCTCCGATCGTCTGCCGGGCCTGAGGAGGGGTGTCAACCGGGCACGCTCTTCGCCCGGTTGACACCCCTCCTCAGGTCTGGCTCGCTCCGTGAGAGCTAGGCGGGGCAGCCGCCCACCGCAACGCAACCACCAACGCAACCGGCAGCCGCCCTAAGCACCAGGCGTGCCATCAACCCGCTAACCGCGCTGGCCGGCTTCTTTGGGAGTGTCGGGGTCTGGGGCGGAGCCCCAGAAAACAGACCAAAGGCGGGTCACGAGTTCACCAGACCCGCCCGCCAGGCCCACGACGCGATCCCCACCCGGTTCTTCACGTTCAACTTCGTCTGCACCGACGCCAGATGCGTCTTCACCGTCGACAAGGACAGGTACAACGCCCCGGCGATCTCCTGGTTCGACAACCCCCGGGCCACCTCCCGCACCACGTCCTGCTCCCGAGCCGTCAACAGCCCGAGGTCAGGCCGCGAAGCCGGCCGGGCGAAGTGCTCCAGCATCCGCACGGTGACCTGCGGCGAGATCAACGCGTTCCCGGCAGCCGCCGCCCGCACCGCCTCGACCAGCAGCGCAGGCCCGGCGTCCTTCGTCAAAAAGCCGGATGCGCCGTTCTCCAACGCCGTGTGCACGTACTCGTCGAGGTCGAACGTCGTCACCACCACGACCTTCGTCGAGGTACCGGACAGCTTCTTCGTGACCTCCAGGCCGTCCAGACCAGGCATGCGGATGTCGAGCAGTGCCACGTCCGGCTTCAGCTCGCGGGTCGCGGTGACCGCCGAGATGCCGTCCGGCACGTCCGCGACGACGGTGATGTCCGGCTGCTTCTCCAGGATCATCCGGAAGCCGACGCGGACCATCTCCTGGTCGTCGGCGATGAGGACCGAGATCACTTCTTCCCCTCCAGTGGCAGTTCCGCGAGCACCTGCCAGCCGTTCTCGCGCGGGCCGGCGGAGAACAGGCCACCCAGGAGGTCGACCCGCTCACGCATCCCCACGAGACCGTACCCACCCTGGTTCAGCTCGCCGGGCCGGCCGTCGTCCGCGACCACCACGCGCAACGCCCCCGCGGGCGTCCGGGAGATGTCCACGTCGATCATCGTCGGGGACTGGGCGTGCTTGTGCACGTTCGTGAGGGACTCCTGGACCAGGCGCAGCACGGAGCGGCCCAGCTCGGGTGGGACCTCGTCGGGCAGGTCGATGCGCAGGCGGGTTTCCAGGCCGAGCTCGCGGGTGCGTTCGACGGTCGCGATGACGTCGGCGGCGAGGTCGGTGGTGGCGACGTCGTTCTCGCCCTGGCGCAGGGTGCCGACCAGGCGCCGCATCGCGCCGAGGGCCTCGGTGCCGCTGCGGACGATGCCGGGCAGCAGGCGGTGGGCGGCGCGCGGGTCGTCGTCGGAGACCTCCAGCGCGGCCTGGGCCTGGATCAGCATGCCGGTGACGTGGTGGGCGACGACGTCGTGCAGCTCGCGGGCCAGGACGATGCGCTCCTCCTTCTGCGCGTCGGTGACGGCGGCGGCGATCAGGCGGCCGCTCTCGGTGTCACGGGCGCGGAAGTACAGGCCGGTGCCGACGGCGAGGAAGCCCAGGACGAGGGAGCCGAGCATCTCGTTGTAGTTGTAGGACGAGAGCCAGTTGTCGCGGACGATCGCGGCGAACACGCTCACCGCCACCAGCGAGCCGACCGACCACGTGGCGGAGCGGCGGGGTTCCTCGCGCACGACCACGGCGGTGAGCACCAGGCAGGCGGCGGTCTCGGCCACGGTGAGCGGGCTGAGAACCGTCGGCAGGTTCACGTTGAACAGCCGGACCACGAACGACGCCACGAAGATCGACGCCACGGTCACCGGGATCGTGAAGGCGCGGGACTTGAACGACGCCACCGCCGCGATGCACGGCGGCACGCTCAGCAGCCACACCAGGGCCTGCGAGCTCGTCGGCCCCGACATGAAGATGAGCTCGGCGAGCATCAGCAGCGCGAGCGCGGCGGCGATCGGCCATTGGCCCCGATGACTGTCCACGGTAGACAACGGTAGGACCACCGCACCTGCACGGCCTCGGTCATCCGGCTGATCCGGTGTGTCGTCAAGGCTGAGGTTTCCGCGGCCGCGGCACGGCACCGTCAGCACCATGAATTCGGTTCTGGCCGCTCGTGGCCTCGTCAAGACCTACGGCGACGTGCACGCGCTCGCCGGGGTGGACATCGACATCGACCCCGGTGACGTGCTGGCGGTCGTCGGGCCGTCCGGTTCCGGCAAGACGACACTGCTGCACGTGCTGTCCGGGATCCTGCGCGCCGACGGCGGTGAGGTGTTCCTCGACGGGCGTGCGATCGGGGAGCTGAACGAGACGGGGCGCAGCGAGCTGCGGCGCACGGCGTTCGGGTTCGTGTTCCAGTCGGGCATGCTCGTCGCCGAGCTCACGGCCGAGGAGAACGCCGCCCTGCCGATGCTGCTCGCCGGGCGGTCGCGCGAGGAGTCGCTGGGCGCGGCCCGGTCGTGGCTCACGCGGCTGGGGCTGCGGGGCCTGGAGGGGCGGCGGCCGGGTGAGCTGTCCGGCGGGCAGGCGCAGCGGGTCGCGATCGCACGGGCGCTGGCGCACCGGCCGCGGGTGGTGTTCGCGGACGAACCGACCGGCGCGCTCGACACCCGCACCGGCCAGGAGATGATGACCTCGCTGCTGCAGGCCGCCGAGGAGACGAACGCCGCCGTCGTGATCGTCACGCACGACCAGGCGATCGCCGGCCGGGCCCACCGCGTCGTCGACATCCGGGACGGCCGCATCGCCGCACCCGACCACTCGGGCCAGGTGCCGGCATGAGGATCGCGCTCGCGGTGCTGCGCCGCGACCGCCGCAGCCAGGTCGCCACGGTGCTGGTCGCGCTGGGCGTGATGATCGCGGTGTCGCTGGTGCTGTGGCTCGTCGCCGCACCGAACGGCCTGCAGGCGCGCGCCGACCGCACCGCGTGGCGTGACATGGCCACCCAGGGCACCCGGATCTCCATCACCCGGACCACCGACTCGTTCCGCGACCGGCTCGTCGAACGGTTCGAGGTCGCCCGCGACGAGCCCGGCGACGTGCCGGTGGCGGCCGGGCTCGGCAGGTTCCCGGAGGCCGGGGAGGTCCTGCTGTCGCCGGCGCTGGCCGACCTGGTGCGCACGACGCCCCCGGAGCGGCTCGGCAACCGGTTCCCCGGCCGGGTGGTCGGCGAGATCGGGCCGGAGGCGCTGAAGTACCCCGGTGAGCTCGTCGCCGTCGTCGGCCGCACCGCGGTGGACGGCTTCCACGCCGACGGCCTGCGCAACACCGGCGGCTCCTACCGCGACGACTACCACGGCATGCTCTACCTGCTCACCCGCGTCGGCCTGGTCGTGCTGGTGGTGCCGTGCCTGGCGCTGGTCGCCTCGGCCGCCCGGCTGACGGCGGCGAAGCGCGAACGCCGGCTGGCCGCGCTGCGGCTCGCGGGTGCCTCGCCGCGGCAGGTCATCGTGATGACGGCCGTGGAGACGGCGGTGGGCGCGGTCGTCGGCAGCGTGCTCGGGGTGCTGCTGGCCCGGCCGTTCAGCCACCTCACCGCGAAGATCCCGTGGGAGGGCGGCACCTGGTTCCCCGGCGACTTCGTGCCCTCGCCCGCGGTCGTGGCGGCGGTGGCCGTGCTCGCACCGGTGCTGGTCATCGGCGCGGCGATCACGGGCCTGCGGCGCGTGGTGAGCCGGCCGCTCGACGCGGAGCAGCAGCGCCGGGTGCGGTCGTGGCGGCTGCTGATGATCGTCGGCGCGCTGGGCGTGTTCTTCCTCGGCATCACCTACGCGCAGCAGGCCCGTGGCGCCAACCAGTTCACCGTGGTCCTGCTGGGTCTCGGGGCGGTGGCGTTCGCGCTGGTGCTGGCGGGGCCGGTGGTCACGGCGCAGGTCGGCCGGTTCTTCGTGGGGCGCTGGCGGCGGCCGTCGACGCTGCTCGCGGGGCGCAGGCTGGCCGGTGACCCGGTGGCGGCGTTCCGCGGCTCGGCCGGTGTGGTGATCGCGGTGTTCACCGGCTCGATGGCGTTGACGATGCTGCCGGGACTGGAGAGCCAGGTGCCGTTCCGCGACTCGACGTGGCGGGAGGACGCGGTCGTCGCGGAGGACGTGACGACGGATCTTGCACCGTTGCGCGCGGCCACCCCCGCACCGGTCGTGCCCATGGTGGACGGCTTCGTGAGCAGCGGCGAGGAGGGGGTCAACGGCTCCTACGTCGTCGTCGGCAGGTGCGCGGAGGTCGCCACGGTCCTCAACGGGCTGCGGTGCGGGCAGGGACCGGCCGTGTACACCTACGACCGGCTGTACGGCGACCGGTTCCGCACCGCGGCGCGGGAGGGCGAGGTGTCGCTGGTGCTGCCGCAGCACTACGAGGTGCGGAGCTTCGAGGGCTCGGGCCGGGTGCAGGCGGTGATCGACCCGGAGCTGCTGCCGGCGCTCGCGGGCCGGGTGTCGATGGCAGGGGTGCCGACCACGACCATGAACCGCGAGGTCGTGCACACCGCGCTGGTCGGCACGCTGCCCGGCGCCCGGCTCACCGACGGTGAGCAGCGCGGCCTCTACGGCGACACGCTCATGGCCGACCTGGAACGCGCCACGGTCATCGGCCTCTCGATCGCGGCACTGCTCGGCGGCATCGGCGCGGCGGTGGCCGCGGCCGGTTCGGTGATCGACCGAAGGCGCACCTTCGGTGCTTTGATCGCGGCTGGAACACCGATTCGTGTCCTGGCTCACGCATTGCGCCGGGAAGTGGTGCTGCCGGTGTTCACCGTCACCATCGCGGCGTGCGGAGCGGGAATTGTCGTGGGCCTCGGACTGCTCACCCTGGCCCGCGGTCTCGTGGGTCACGGGGAAATGCCGCTGACGCCGTGGGTGCTCGCCCCCATTGGCGTCGGACTGGTGGTCGCGCTGGTAGCGGCCCTGGCGTGCGGTCCGGTACTACGCGGCATCAGCCCGCGGGATTACGCGGCGGAGTAGTACTCGGCCGGAAGTACGAGAGCGGAACTGGCCCTCAGCGCGATGTGCGCGGAGGGCCATTTCCCTATTTTTGGATCCATGACGAATGCACAGCTCGCAAGCATCCAGTGGGGCCTTTTCCTCTCGGTCGTCTTCCTGGTTCCGCAGCTGTTCTTCCGTCAGCTGACCTTCCGCTCCGCGACCATCACCACGTACGCGAGCATGCTGTTCGCCGCGACCTTCCTGCCGCTGCAGACCGTGCCGCCGCGCCAGGCGGTGCAGCCGGTGCCGTTCCAGTGGGTGGCGGACACGCTGCGCGACGGGCAGATCGCCTTCGACCAGATGACGTTGAACGTGCTGCTGTTCGTGCCGCTCGGCGCGATGCTGCTGTTCTGGGGCGGGCGCACCATCGGCCAGGCCGCGCTCATCGGCTACGGCGTCTCGCTCGTCATCGAGGGCTCGCAGCTCGCGTGGGCGAACCGGATCTTCGACGTCGACGACCTCATCACCAACACCACCGGCACCGCGCTCGGCTGGCTCGGCGCGCTGGCCGTCGTGAAGGTCTACGCGCGCGCCACGACCGCTTCGGTCACCGCGGCGGAGCACCGTCCGCTCGCCGGCGTGCGGTGACCGGCCCCGTCAGGTGGTGCGCCAGCCCAGCTCGCCCGCGGAGTTGACCTCGGCGACGCAGTGCCCGACCGGGCCGCGCGTCTCCAGCGCCGTCGCGACCTGGTCGAACATCTCGACGATCGACGTCCACTCCGGCTTGGTCACCTCGTTGCGCTCCTTGTCCCACTCGACCACGCAACCGCGCAGCACCCCGGGACGCAGGTCGACCGCGAGCACGTCACCGGTGCCGTCGAAGGCGATCGGAAGCCATTCCGAGTGGAATCCGGTGGTCGGCGAACCCGCCTCGGAAGAATCCGCGGGCTTCTTCACATGGGTTTCCCTCAGCACAAACGCGCGGTCCGCGCCCAGCGGTGTGTAAAAGGGCGGCAGGATCTCGGCGAAGAGGTCGGGTTCCGTGCCGCCGTACACGCTCCACCACAGCTGCAGGTCGGCGGGAACCCGGAGCTCAGGCAGCGCGTCGTACCTCGGACGGAGCACGGCGCGGGTGGCGGGCGCGTGTTCTGCCAGCCATGCCAGGATCCGGTTCCAGTGCTCGATGACACCCACGGTTCCATGATCTTGGCGGAACGACGGGCGAGGTACCGCTCATCGGGGCAGGATCAGGCGAACAGGTCACACCGGGGGAAGCGACTTCAGATGGCAGAACAAGGTCTCAAGGTCGATCTCGACGCATTGACCGCATATGCGTCAGCGGTCAATGGATTGGCGAACGAGGTCGGCACGGTCGGCACCGGCACGTTGAGCGGCACCACCTCGCTGCCGGCCGACTGCTTCGGCAAGATCGGCAACGAGGTCGGGCTCAACGCGGCGTTCCAGCAGGCCGCCCAGGTGCAGCTGGACGCGCTGAAGGCGGCGTCGACCGGGCTGTCCGGGCTCGGGACCACCGTCGCGAAGGCCCGCGAGGCCTACATCGCGCAGGAGGACGCGAACGCGGCCGCGCTGAACAGGGCGGCCCGCACGTGAGCGTCGAAGGGCTGCTGGGCCAGTTCATCGCACCCATGAAGGAAGACCTGGCGAAGCTCGACGGTGACACCGGTGGCGCGCAGCGGGCCGGTGACGCGTTCGGCCGCGCCCAGACCGCGCTGGCCGACCTCGGCGGCCGGCACACCTCGGCCTCGACCGCCGTGCTGAACACGTGGTCCGGTGACAAGGCCAACGCCTTCACCGGCCGGGTGGCGACGTTCACCGCGGCCACGAACGTGCTGGTGCAGAACGCCTCCACGGTCAAGACGGTGGCCGCGACCGGCGTCTCGGCCGTGACCGGCGGCCGCACCGCGATCCAGGGCCTCATCGACGAGTTCACCGCCAAGGCCACGCCCCGGCTCGCGGCCGCCGTCGCCGCCAGCCTGGTCGCCGGGCCCGGCGTCGTGCTCGCCGCGCTCGCGGACCTCGCGGGCATGGCGCACGGCTACCAGGCCAAGACCGCGGCCGAGGTGCAGAAAGTGCGCGACCAGCTCACTCAGCTCGTCGGACAGCTGGGCGGCCTGCAGAAGCCCGACACCGGCGCGCTGGGCAAGCTCGGCGAGCCGCTGGGCGGCGACGAGGGCGGCACGACCTCCACGGCCGGCGCCGCGGACCAGAAGCGCCAGGAACCCACCGGCTCGCACAACGGGTCGAGCGGCTCGGGCGGTGGCGGCGGCGGCGGTGGTTCCGGCGGTGGCGGCGGTGGCGGAGGCGGCGGCGGTGGCGGTGGCGGGGGATCAGGCCCCCGGCTGCCGGTCGCGATCCCGCCGCAACCCGGCACCGGCGTGGGCGTGAACCTGCCCGACGGCAGCAGCGCCGAGGCGCCGAACGAGACCGCGGCCAAGGCCGTCCGCAACGCGCTGTCCGCGCTGGGCACCCCGTACGTGTGGGGTGGCGCGAACCCGCCGCAGGGCACCGACTGCTCCGGCCTCACCCAGTGGGCCTACAAGAACGCGGGCTTCGACCTCCCGCGGCCCGCCTGCGACCAGGCGATGGGCGCCTCGGTGCCGCCGGGCCAGGTGCTGCCCGGCGACCTCGTGGTGTGGGACGGCCACGTCGCGATGGTGATCGGCAACGGTCAGATGGTCGAGGCCGGCGACCCCGTGCAGACCGGGCCGATCCGCACGACGAACTCCGGCATGTCGTTCTACGGCTTCTACCGCCCGACCGGCTGAGGGAACAGCGCCTTCCTGAGGGCGCCTGCGGCGAGCTTGCCGAGGCCCTTCAGGAAGGCGCCCGCCACGTACGCGTGGTCGTAGTGGTCGCGCCACAGCACGACCTTGCCGTCTTTGACGACGAACGTGCCGCACACCCAGAACGCCGCCTCGAACCCGCCGCGCCGGATCACGTCGGTCCGTTGCGTCAGCACCACGTTGCCGTTGGCCGCGATGTGGTGGACGCGCACCTCGACCCCGGTGACGGCCCTGTTCATCAGGCGGAGGTGCCGCGCGGCCGTCTTCTTGCCGCGGGCGGCGGGGAACGGCATGTTGCGCCACACCACCTTGTCGGCCATGTGCCGCACGACCGCGTTCTCGTCCAGGGTCTCGGTGGCGCGCAGCAGCGCCATCACGACATCGCTCGGGTTGGTCACGCCGAGGACGTTAGCGAGGCGCGTACATGATCACGGCGACGCCCACCAGGCAGATCAGCGCGCCGGTCACGTCGTAGCGGTCGGGCCGGTACCCGTCGGCCACCATCCCCCACGCGAGCGACCCGGCGACGAACACGCCGCCGTAGGCCGCCAGGATGCGGCCGAAGTTCGCGTCGGGCTGCAGGGTGGCGACGAAGCCGTAGACGCCGAGCGCGATCACCCCGCCGCCGATCCACAGCCAGCCGCGGTTCTCCCGCACTCCCTGCCACACGAGCCAGGCGCCGCCGATCTCCATCAGGGCGGCGAGTGCGAACAACGCGACCGAACGCAGGATCATGCGGCACACTGTCGCAGTAGGGGGTGATCGGGTGGACGATGACGTCGAGCGCGCCGCGCGGAAGGTGCGCGATGTCGGGCAGGTCGTGTCGGAACACGTCGCGCGCAGTGGTCCCATCACCGGACGAGCGTCCTCGCCGGACGGCGCGGTGACCGTGGTCGCGACACCGGGTGGTCCGCCCCAGGAGATCACGGTGAGCGCCGCCGCGCTGCGGATGGGACCGCAGGGGCTGGCCGCCGAGATCATGCGCGTCGCCGACCGGGCCAGGCGTGCCGCCGGGTCGAGGCTGCACCAGACGCTGGAACGGGTCGTGGACCCGCGCGAGCTCACCGCGCTGGGGTTCGAACGCGGCCACGACGACGAGCAGCACCAGGGGTGGCTGCGGTGAACGAGGAACGCCTGCAGGCCGTCGAGCGGCTCCAGCGCGACCTGGCGGTGACCGCGGAGACGGTCGAGCACCCCAACGGCCTGTGCATGGTCACGGCGACGGCGACCGGTGAGCTCAGGGCCGTGCACCTGCACCCCGCGCTGCTCAGCCAGGGCGCGCGGGCGGTCGGCCAGGTGGTCACCGAGACCGCGCGGCTCGCGACGAACGCGGCCGTGCAGACGAGCTTCAACAAGATGGCGCTGGCGCTGGGCGACGGCATGGCCATCAACGTCGAGGCGATCGCCGGCGACTCGCCGTTCCGCGCGACGTGGAACCCCGTGGTCCCGCCGGTCGTTGCAGCTCCTGAGGCGGCAGCGCCCAGGCAACGCAGGACGCCCCGCGTCGACGACCCGGACGAGGACGCGTTCTTCGAGAACCCCTTTGGGCGCCGGTGATCAGCACCGTTAGGCTCGCCCACGGCATTCGGCAGGTATGACCGGGAGGTCAGTGATGGCGCAGGACATCGTCCCCATCGAGCTGGGGCTGACGCAGGGTGACGTGGTCACGCTGTGGGCACCCCGGTGGCGTGAGGAGGGTGAGGAGTGGGAGGCCTTCCTCGGCGACGAGGAGGACCTGTTCGTCTTCCCCGACGCCGCTCACCTCGCCGCCTTCGTGCGCACCGCGGGCGAACACGACCTCACCGACCACCCGGCGTGGCCCATCGTGCCGAAGCTCGGCATCGCGGACCTCTCGCCGGACGACAACCACCAGTTCGACCTGGTCGGCGTGCCCGAGCTGGTCGCGGAGGACCCGGACACGTGGACCATCGGCGAGCTCGCCGACGTGATCGCGATCGTCCGCTCGCTCGCGGACGTCTGCGACCTCGAGAAGATCCACGAGGTGCTCGACTCGGCGGAGGGCTTCTCGCTGCTGCCGCAGGGCACGCTGCCGTTCAGCGGCCGTGACGGTGCGAAGCTGTGGGACGAGCTGTCCTCGGTCGTCTCGGAGAAGTGGGACGAGGTCCTCGACGCCATCGACAGCGTGGTCAACACGCCGGAGGTGCCGGAGAAGGAGCTCGCCGCCGCGCAGGAGGAGCTCGCCGAGCTCGAGGCCGCGCAGCCGGCCGAGGTCGACGACGTCACCGGCGACTCCGACGACTCCGACGAGGAGAAGGCGGAGCCCACCGGCTTCTGGGCCGACGCGGGCATCGACCCCATCAAGATCATCACGTCCGCCGGCGAGTTCTACACGCTGCGCTGCTACCTCGGCGACGACCCGCTGTTCCTGGGCCGCCGCGGCAAGATCGAGGTCTTCGGCTCGCCGCGGGCGCTGAGCCGCTACGTCGCCGAGAACGACGACCACGACCTGGCCGGCGTCGAGACGTGGAACGACGTCAAGGTCAAGGCCACCGCGGGCGAGCTGGACGTCGACGTGGACGACGACAACGTCTACGTGCTCACCGGCATCGCCGAGGACATGGAGGAGGGCCCCGACGCCCTCGACCCGCACCAGCTCGACCTCGCCGTCGAGCTGTTCGAGGACGCGGCCGAGTGGGCCGGCGACGAGTCCGTGAAGGAGGCGCTGGCCACCTCGGAGTCGCTGGGCTGGCTGGTCTCGTTCGTGGTCGCGCCGGACCCGACGCGCCTCGCGCCGTCCGCCCCGTACGACGCCGAGGTCGCGGCGTTCCGCGAGCTGCAGGCCAAGTTCGAGGACCGGCTCAGCACCAACTGAGTCCGCTGACGCGAGAAGAGGGCCGCCCGCTCGGGTGGCCCTCTTTTTTGTTGCGGCCATAGTGAGCCGCACCTGTATGATACAGGTTTATGACAGGTTCTCGGTCGCAGCACCTGGCCGCCGAGCTGCGGGACCGCATCACGCTCGGCGACTACGGTCCCGCCGGTGCGCTGGAGAGCGAGGCCGAGCTCGGCCGCCGCTACGAGGTCAGCCGGGTGACCGTGCGGCGGGCGTTGGAGCAGCTGCGTGACGAAGGCCTGCTGGCATCGCGCAAAGGCGCCGGTTGGTACGTGGTGTCGTTCGCGCAGCCGTTGGCGCTGGGCACGTTCCAGCACGCGCGGTCCGCGGTCGCCGAGGCCGGTGTCGACCTCACCCGGACCGTGGTCGAGTACGGCTACCGCGAGGCACCCGCCAGCGTCGCGCTGACCTTCGGTGCCGGTGAGGTGCTGCGGGTGCGGTCGTTGCGCCGCACCGGGACCGCGCCGCTCGACGTGGTCACCGAATGGGTGCCGCTGGCGCTGGCCGCACCGGTCAGCCGGGCCGACGCGCAAGCCCCTGGAACGTGGGAGACGTTGCGCCGCAACGGGAACCAGATCACGCTCGTGCGGCAGAGCATCGCGGCGACGGCGGCGAGCGAGCAGGTCGCGGCCCTGCTCGGCGTCGCGCAGGGCACGCCCGTGCTGCTGGTGCGCCGCACCGCGCTCGACGCGGGCGAGCGCCCGATCGCCCTGTCCGAGCACCACTACCTGGGCCACCGGTTCCGGCTGGAGGTCGAGTTCCGCGGCTGGCCCGGCGCCGAACCACCCGGTGTGGCACCGATTCCCGAGGAGAACTGACATGCGCGTGCTCGTCACCGGTGCGGCCGGGTTCATCGGCTCGCACTTCACCCGGCACTGGCTGAGCGCCCACCCGTCCGACGAGGTGGTCGCGCTCGACGCGTTGACGTACCGGGGCACCCGCACGAACCTGCCGGCCGGCGTGCCGTTCGTGCACGCGGACATCGCCGAGGTCGGCGCGGCCACCCTGGACGGCGTCGACGTGGTGGTGAACTTCGCGGCCGAGTCGCACAACAGCCTCGCCGTGCTCGACCCGGCGCGGTTCTTCCGCACGAACGTCCTCGGCACGCAGGCGTTGCTGGAGTCGTGCCGCCGGGCGGGCGTCAAGCGGTTCCACCACGTGTCGACGTGCGAGGTCTACGGGGACTTGGCGCTGGACGCGACCGAGGCGTTCCACGAGGACTCGCCGTACCGGCCGCGCACGCCGTACAACGCGTCGAAGGCCGGTGCGGACCACGCGGTGCGGTCGTACTTCGAGACGTTCGGGCTGCCGGTGACGATCACCAACTGCGCCAACAACTACGGGCCGAACCAGTTCCCGGAGAACGTCCTCCCGCTGTTCACGACCCGCGCGCTGGACGGCGAGCAGCTGCCGATCTACGCGGCGCGCGGCAACAAGCGCGAGTGGATCCACGTGCTGGACCACTGCCGGGCTATCGACGCGGTGCTGCGCGACGGCGAGATCGGCCGGACCTACCACGTCGGCACGGGCGTGGAGGCGAGCGTGGACCAGATCGCCGACCTGGTGCTGGACGAGCTCGGGCTGCCGCGGTCGCGCAAGACCGTCGTGCCGGACCGGCCCGGTCACGACCGCCGCTACCTGCTCGACTCCACCCGCATCGGCCACGAGCTGGGCTGGCGCCCGGAGACCGGCTTCGAGGCCGGTGTCCGGGACACCATCCGCTGGTACGCGGCCAACCGCGCGTGGTGGGAGCCGTTGCGGGCGCTCAGCCCCGTGGACGAGAGCGCGTGGGCTACCGGTCCGTCAGCGCCGCGTACCCCGGCTTGATCAGCTGGTTGATGATCGCCAGCCGCTCGTCGAACCCGATGAACGCCGACTTCATGGCGTTGATCGTGAACCACTGCAGGTCGGCCCAGCCGTACCCGAAGGTCTCCACCAGCGCGGCGAACTCGCTCGACAGCGAGCAGTCGCTCATCAGGCGGTTGTCGGTGTTGACGGTGACCCGGAAGCGCAGCTTGGCGAGCAGGCCGATCGGGTGCTCGGCGAGCGATGGTGCGGCACCGGTCTGCAGGTTCGAGGTCGGGCACATCTCCAGCGGGATGCGGCGGTCGCGCACGTACGCGGCGAGGCGGCCCAGCTGCACGTCACCGGCGGGGTCGTCGTCGGAGACCTTGATGTCGTCGACGATCCGCACGCCGTGGCCGAGGCGTTCGGCACCGCAGTGCTGGATGGCCTCCCAGATCGAGGGCAGGCCGAACGCCTCACCGGCGTGGATGGTGAAGTGCGCGTTCTGCTGGCGCAGGTACTCGAACGTGTCGAGGCCGCGGGTGGGAGGGAAGCCGGCCTCCGGGCCCGCGATGTCGAACCCGACGACACCGAGGTCGCGGTAGCGGACGGCCAGCTCGGCGATGCGCAGCCAGCCCTCGTTCTGGCGCATGGCGCACAGCAGCGTGCCGACGCGGATCTTGCGGCCGGCCTCGGCGGCGCGGGCGGTGCCGACCCGGAAGCCCTCCTGGACGGCCTCGACGACCTGCTCCAGCGAGAGGCCCTTCCCGGTGTTCAGCTCGGGGGCGTAGCGGATCTCGGCGTAGACGACGCCGTCGGCGGCCAGGTCCTCGACGGCCTCGGCCGCGACGCGGACCAGCGAGGCCTCGTCCTGCATGACGCCGCACGTGTGGGCGAAGCCCTCCAGGTAGCGCACGAGCGACCCGGAGTTCGCGTTGTCGCGGAACCAGCCGCCGAGGACGCCCGCGTCGGTGGTGGGCAGGCCCTGGTAGCCGGTGGCATCGGCGAGTTCGATCACCGTCTGCGGGCGGAGGCCACCGTCGAGGTGGTCGTGCAGCAGCACCTTCGGCGCGCTGCGGATGGTCTCCAAGGTAAGCGGCGTGGACATGGAGACACGTTATACCTGGCGACACGCCGCTTCAGACCCGGCCGAATCGATCTTGTCAACGCTATGATCATCAGCTGTTCCCCGGCGTTGCCGATCTGTGATCGGCAACTTTCTGCAACCAGGGCGAGGCTTGAGTCACCCTAAGGCAGGAACATCACCTGCCGCTACCGCGCACTTCCAGCCAGTAACTTGGCGTTCAGCGCAATGCGATAGTCTGATCGGGCTACTCGCTCGTCCGCGCCACGCTGTTTTCCGGCAGGGGTGGTACAGCCCCGCGCGATGACGCGGATAGGCTCCCGGGGTCTCCCCTCCCCTTGGACGAAGGCACTCAGCCGTGACAGAGAACAACAACTCCACGATGTCCTTCGATCGGATGCGCAACATGCTCACGCGCGCCGCGGAGATCCGTGAGAGCGAGCAGCAGCAGATCTTCGACGCGTTGGACGAGATCCACGCCCGGATGTCGCCTCTGGAGTCGCTGGGTTCGGTCCGCAAGCGCCTGTCGGAGCTGCCGGACCGCACCGAGGTCAGCGTGCTCGCGGAACGCCTCGACGAGGCTCTCGCCAAGCTGGAGGCCCAGGACAACGCCGTTCAGGACATCGGCCGCGCGGTCGACGGCCTGGTCGACAAGCTCGCCAAGCCCTTCGCCCAGCTCGACGGCCGCCTCGACGGCGTCGCGGGCCGTTTCGAGGGCGTCGCCGGCCGCATGGACGGCCTGGAGGACAAGCTCGCGAGCATCCACAAGCGCATCGACGACCTCGACGGCCACCTCGACAAGCAGGACGGCAAGGTCGACGCGCTGCCCAGCGCCGTCACGACCCCGCTGCGCGAGCGCATCGAGACCCTCGAAGCCGCCCTGCGCGGCCGCCTCGACGAGGTCGACGAGGGCGTGCACGAGCACCTCGACGGCACCCGCGAGGCCCTGCAGAAGATCCTCGCCGAGTCGTTCTCCGGCCTGCACGGCCGCGCCGACGAACACCGCGACACCCTCGCCGCCGCCCGCACCGAGCTGGCCGCGGCCGTGGTGGAGGCCCGCGACTCGCTGGCCGGCTCCCTGGCCGACCGCACCACCCAGATCTCGACGTCCCTGGCCGAGACCCGCGACGCCCTCGCCGGTTCCCTGTCCGAGACCCGCAACGAGCTCGCCGGCGCCGTGGTGGAGACCCGCGACTCCCTGGCCGGCTCCCTCGCCGAGACCCGCGACCAGCTGGCCGGTTCACTTGCCGAGACCCGCGACTCGCTGGCCGGTTCGCTCGCCGAGACCCGCAACACCCTCGACGGCAAGCTCGACGAGGCCCGCACCGCCCTGTACGCGGCCATCGAGCAGTCCCGCGACCAGGTCGACGCCGCCGACCGCCTCGAGGCCCTGGCCCGCCGCCTGGAGCTCGTCACCTCGCAGCTCGACACCATGACCAACCGCCTCGACAAGGTGGAGGACGGCTTCGCCGCCCGCATCACCGAACTCGGCGGCTCGGTCGACGCAAGCCTCACCAAGGTCGCGGAAACCGTCGGCGCCCGCCCCGACACCGACGCCCTGCAGTCCCTGGTCCGCAAGTCGAACCAGGAGTCGGAACTGCGCATCGGCGGCCAGCTCGACGAGGCCATGGCCACCTTCGCCGAGCTCATCCTCGGCGGCGGCTCCCCCACGCCTCCCCCGCCCCCCACCGCCCTGCCGCGTCCGCAGCGCCGCACCCGCAAGAACGGTGGTCCGAAGCCGGCCAACGGCGGCAAGGACATGGACGACGACGACCTGGCGGCCGAGGGCGCCTGATCCGGCCCCGGTTGAACCGGTTTGCGGACGGCCCCTGAGCCTTTGGCTCGGGGGCCGTTTCTGTTTTTGCACTGTTTTGACTGTGCGGGGCTGGGCTGGACCCAGGAGCCTCGCCCAGGAGCCGCGCCTCGACGGAGGGGCTACAGCCTGGACAGGAGCCGCGGCCTCAACAGGGGCCACGACCTGGATGCCCGGAACGGCCCCTGGGAGCCGCCCGTCAGGACGAACATGCCGTGCGGCGGCACGAACGTGCCGTGCGGTTGGACGAACATGCCGTGCGGCGGGACGAACGTGCCGTGCGGCGGGACGAACATGCCGTGCGGCGGGCCGCCAGGAGGTCCTGTCCGTGCTGCGGAAGCAGACAGGTCACACCTGGCGGCCACACCGGCGGGCTCGCCCGCGAAGTGAAGCGAGGGCGGACTACCCGCGGATGGTGTCGATCACCAGCGGCGACCGCTCCGGTGCGGAGTCGGTGACCGAGTAGGCACCTTCCAGCGCCTGCAGGGCGCCGTCGACCGCGTCCGGGGTGTCGGTGTGCAGCTCCAGCAACGGCTGGCCCGCCTCGACGGCGTCGCCCGGCTTGGCCAGGCACAGCACGCCGGCGCCGGCCTGCACGGGGTCTTCCTTGCGGGCGCGGCCGGCACCGAGCCGCCACGCCGCCACGCCGACGCCGTAAGCGTCCAAAGTGGACAGCACGCCCGAGGCGGGTGCGGTGACCACGTGCCGATGCGACGCCACCGGCAGCGGAGCGTCGGGATCGCCGCCCTGGGCCCGGATCATCCGCGCCCACACCTCGTACGCCTCACCCGACGCCAGCACCGCGGCCGGGTCCGCCGAAATTCCGGCCAGGGCAAGCATTTCCGCGGCGAGTGCCACCGTCAGCTCGACCACGTCGGCGGGTCCGCCGCCGCGCAGCACGTCCACGGACTCGGCCACCTCGACGGCGTTGCCGACGGCACGGCCCAGCGGCACCGACATGTCCGTCAGCAGCGCCGACACGCGCACGCCGTGCTCGACGCCGATCGACACCAGCGACGAAGCCAGCTCACGCGCGGACGGCAGGTCCTTCATGAACGCGCCGGAGCCGACCTTCACGTCGAGCACCAGCGACTCGGCGCCCTCCGCGATCTTCTTCGACATGATCGACGAGGCGATCAGCGGGATGGCCTCGACCGTGCCGGTGACGTCGCGCAGCGCGTAGAGCTTCCGGTCGGCCGGAGCCAGGCCCGAGGTGGCGGCGCAGACGACCGCGCCGACCGAGGACAGCTGGTCGAGAATCTCCGAAGTGGACAGTGCGGCCCGCCAGCCGGGGATCGACTCCAGCTTGTCCAGCGTCCCGCCGGTGTGCCCGAGGCCGCGCCCGGACAGCTGCGGCACGGCGGCACCGCAGGCGGCGACGAGCGGTGCCAGCGGCAGCGTGATCTTGTCGCCGACGCCACCGGTCGAGTGCTTGTCCACGGTCGGCCGCGTGACGTGCAGCGACAGCCGTTCGCCGGACGAGATCATCGCCTGCGTCCACCGCGCGGTCTCGGCGGGCGTCATGCCGTTCAGGAAGATCGCCATGGCCAGCGCCGACATCTGCTCGTCGGCGACGGCGCCGCGGGTGTAGGCGTCGATCACCCAGTCGATCTGGGCGGGCGTCAGCTCGTGGCCGTCGCGCTTGGCGCGGATGACGTCGACAGCGGAGAAGGTCACGGCAGGTCCTCCGGTCCGAACCCGAACGGCAGCAGGTCGCGCATCGGGAGCGGGCCCTGCGGGGTGTCCACCAGGCAGTCGGGGCCGCCCAGCTCGAACAGCACCTGCCGGCACCGGCCGCAGGGCATCAGCAGCTCGCCCTTGCCGCTGCGGCAGGCCATCGCGACGAACCGGCCACCGCCGGTCAGCCGCAGCTGACCGGCCATGGTGCACTCGGCGCACAGTCCCACGCCGTACGAGGCGTTCTCCACGTTGCAGCCCACGACGATCCGGCCGTCGTCGCAGACGGCGGCCGCACCGACCTGAAGGCCGGAGTACGGGCAGTGGGCGAGCTGGGCGGCCTCGACCGCCCGTTCCCTCAGCAGGTCCCAATCAACCACGGCGGTACACCACGCCATCGGCCGCGGGCATGCGGAGTCGTTGCGAGGCAACGGCGAGCACGACCAGCGTCACCATGTGCGGCGCGTAGGCGGTGAACTCGCTGGGGATCTCGTCCAGGCTCGCGTACACCAGGTACAGCGCCACGGCGGCCACGATGGCGCCCGCGGCGGCGAACCAGCGGCGCCGGACCAGCTGCACGACCACGATCACGCCCAGCAGGATCACGGCGCCGTAGACCAGTGCCAGCACGGTCTCGCCGCCGCTGCGCAGCTGCAGGCCGTCGGCGTACCCGAACAGCGCGGCGCCGCCGAGCAGGCCACCCGGCCGCCAGTTGCCGAAGATCATGGCGGCGAGGCCGATGAAGCCGCGGCCACCGGTCTGGCCCTCCAGGTAGGAGAGCTGGCCGGGGTTCAGCACCAGCGACGCGCCACCGAGACCGGCCAGGCCACCGGAGGCGATCACGGCGATGTACTTGTAGCGGTACACGTTCACGCCGAGCGACTCGGCGGCCTGCGGGTTCTCGCCGCACGACCGCAGCCGCAGGCCGAACCTGGTGCGCCACAACACGTAGAACGTCGCGGGCACGAGCAGGATCGTGATCATCGTCAGCGGCGAGACACCGGTGACGAGGCCGCGCAGGATGCCGGCGACGTCGGAGATGCCGACCCGCTGGCCGTCCTCCAGCTCACCGAGCCAGTCCGCGAGGCCCGCGGCCGAGTAGGTGTCGAAGCTCTGCACCGACGGCGACTGCCGCGGGTTGTTCGACAGCGGGAAGAAGATCAGCGTCGACAGGTACTTCGTGAGACCGGCGCCGAGCAGGTTGATCGCGACACCGGACACGATGTGGTTGACGCCGAACGTCACGGTCGCGATCGCGTGCAGCAGGCCGCCCAGGGCACCGAAGACGACGGCCGACACGACGGCGGCCCACGGGCCCCACTGGTAGCCGGCCCACGCCGCACCCCAGGTGCCCATGATCATCATGCCTTCGAGGCCGATGTTCACGACACCCGCTCGCTCGGCCCACAGACCGCCGAGACCGGCGAGCAGGATCGGCAACGCCAGGCGCACGGCGGTCTGTGTGGTGCCCGACGAGGTGAGCTGCGGGAAACCGGTCAGGTACGAGGTGGCCGACAGCAGCGCGATCGCACCGGCGACACCGATCATGCCGACCGCCCAGCCGGGCAGCCTGCGCTTGCGCGGCGCGGCGGGGACGTGCGGCTTCTCCTCCAGCGTGCTGATCACGCGGCACCTCCGACGGTTCCGAGCTCACGGCCGACGCGGCGCTGTTCGGCCGCCAGGTCGAAGCGGCGCACGACCTCGTACGCGACGACGACCGACAGCACGATCGAGCCCTGCATGATCGTCACGATCTCCCTCGGCACTCCGACGTTGTCCAATGCGAGCCCCGACCGGTCCAGGAACGCCCACAGCACCGCGCCGAACGCGATGCCGCCGGGGTGGTTGCGGCCCAGCAGCGCGATGGCGATGCCGGAGAACCCGATGCCCGCGGTGAAGTTCAGGCTGAACGTGTGGTCGCGGCCCAGCAGCTCCGGCATCGAGACCAGGCCGGCGATGGCACCGGAGAGCAGCATCGACACCAGGATCATCTTCTTGGCGTTGACGCCACCGGCGGCAGCGGCGGTGTTCGACTCGCCGGACGCGCGCAGCTCGAAGCCGAACCGGGTGCGGTTCATCATCACCCAGTAGGCGACGCCCAGCAGGATCGCGACGAGGCCGAAGCCGAAGATCGTGCCGGAGCTGCCGACCGGGATGCCGGGCATCCAGCCGCTCTCGGCGATCTCGGGCGTGCGGATGTTGTTGCCGCGCAGCTCACCGAAGACGTCCCGGCGGATCAGGTAGGCGGACAGGCCGATGGCCAGGCCGTTCATCATGATCGTCGAGATGACCTCGTTGACGCCGCGGGTGACCTTGAGGATCGCGGGGATCGCGGCCCAGGCGGCACCGGCGATCGCGGCGACGATGATGATCGCCAGCGTGTGGATGCCGGGCGGCAGGGCGAACGAGCCGCCGAACACCGCGGCGACGACGCCGGCGACCCGGTACTGACCCTCGACACCGATGTTGAACAGGTTCATCTGGAACCCGATCGCCACCGCGAGTGCCGCGAGGTAGTAGATGCCGGTGCTGTTGAGGATGTCGACCACGATCGACAGGTCACCGAGCTGGGTGACCATCACGCCGAACGCGCGGAACGGGTTCGCACCGGACAGCACCAGCGCGACACCGCACAGCAGCATCGAGAAGACGATCGCGAGTGCGGGCGGCAGCAGCTTGCCGCGCAGGGATCCCATCAGTTCTCGCCTTCCTGGCCGGCGTCCCGGACGCCGGACTCGTGGGTCCCGGCCTCCACGACCGCGGGGCTCGTGGCGCCCGCACCCGTCATGGCGCTGCCCAGGTCCTCCGGCGTGACCGTGGCCGGGTCGGCGTCCGCGACGAGGCGGCCGCGCAGCATGACCTTGATCGTGTCGGACAGGCCGATCAGCTCGTCCAGGTCCGCGGAGATCAGCAGCACGGCCAGGCCACGGGCGCGGGCCTGCTTGATCTCCTCCCAGATGAGCGCCTGCGCGCCGACGTCGACACCGCGGGTGGGGTGCGACGCGATGAGCAGCTCCGGGTTGCCGGACAGTTCCCGGCCGACCACGAGCTTCTGCTGGTTGCCACCGGAGAGGGCGGCGGCGGGCACGTCGATGCCGGGGGTGCGCACGTCGAACTCGGCGACGATGCGCTCGGTGTCCCTCCTGGCCCCGTCGGTGTCCAGCCACATGCCCTTCGACGTGGGCTTGCGGGTCTGGTAGCCGAGGATCCGGTTGAACCACAGCGGTTGCGTGAGCAGCAGGCCGTGCCGGTGCCGGTCCTCGGGCACGTAACCGATGCCCGCCTCGCGCCGGGCCAGCGTGCCGAGCTTCGTGAGCTCCTTGCCGTGCAACGAGACCGTGCCCTCGGCGGCCTTGCGCATGCCCATGATCGTCTCGACGAGCTCGGTCTGGCCGTTGCCCTCGACACCGGCGATGCCGACGACCTCGCCGGAGCGCACGACCAGGTCGACGTGGTCGAGGATCGGGCGGGCGCCGTCCGGCGTGAGCAGCGTCAGGCCGGCGACGTCGAGCACGACCTCGTCGGTGACGGTGGACTCGCGGGTCTCCGGGCTGGGCAGCTCGCTGCCGACCATCATCTCGGCCAGTTGGCGCGAGCTCACGGTCTTCGGGTCGGCGGTGCCGACGGTCGTGCCGCGGCGGATCACGGTCACCGAGTCGGCGATCGCGCGCACCTCGTCGAGCTTGTGCGAGATGAACAGGAACGTGAAGCCCTGCTCCTGCATGCTGCGGACGGTGACGAAGAGCTCGTCCACCTCCTGCGGCACGAGCACCGCGGTGGGCTCGTCCAGGATGATCACCTTGGCGCCGCGGTAGAGGACCTTGAGGATCTCCACGCGCTGGCGGTCGGCGACGCCGAGCTGCTCGACCAGCACGCCGGGGTCGACGTTCAGGCCGGTCTGACCGGCGAGGTCCTGGATGCGCCTGCGCGCCTTCTGCCCGATGCCGTGCAACCACTCGGCGCCCAGGACGACGTTCTCCTGGACGGTGAGGTTGTCGGCGAGCATGAAGTGCTGGTGCACCATGCCCACGCCGGCCTTGATGGCGTCGGACGGGTTGCGGAACCGCACCTGTTCGCCGTTGATCTCGATGGTGCCCTCGTCCGGCGGCTGCATGCCGTAGAGGATCTTCATCAGGGTGGACTTGCCGGCCCCGTTCTCACCGCAGAGGGCGTGCACCTCTCCTCGGCGAACGGTCAGGTGCACGTCGCTGTTGGCGACCACACCGGGGAATCGCTTGGTGATGCCGGACAACACCACAGCGGGTGGGGCGTCCGCCGCCACGGACGTCGCGCTGCTCATCGTTGAGGTTCCTCCTACCACGAACCAGGCCCTGCGAGGGTGTTCCTCACAGGGCCCAGTTCCGACTGTGGTCGCCCGTTACGGCTTGTCCTTCACCGTGATCTTGCCCTCGATGATCTGGGCCTTGTAGCCCTCGAGGATGCCCTTGAGCTTGTCGTCGATCTTGCCACCCGTGGTGGAGTAGCCGACGCCGTCCACCTTCAGGTCGAAGACCTTCGGCAGCGAGGCCAGGTCGTTCTTCGCCACGGCGCGGATGAAGTCGTAGACCGCGACGTCGACGCGCTTGAGCATCGACGAGACGATGATGTCCTTCGACTCCTCGACCGTCTTCTGGTTGTACTGGTCGGAGTCGACGCCGATGGCCAGCGCGCCGCCCTGCTTGGCAGCGGAGAAGACGCCCTTGCCGGACGCGCCCGCCGCCTGGTAGATCACGTCGGCGCCCTTGTCGATCTGGCCCTTCGCGGCCTCCTGGCCCTTGGGCGGGTCCTGGAAACCGGTGAAGTCACCGGCGGGCGTCAGGTACTTCTTCTCGACCTTGATCTTCGGGGCGGCGGCCTGCGCGCCCTGGAGGTAGCCGGCCTCGAACTTCTGGATGAGCGGGATGTCCACGCCGCCGACGAAGCCGACGTGGCACTTCTTGCTCTGGTACGCGGCGATGACACCGGCGAGGAACGAGCCCTCGTGCTCGGCGAAGGTGAGCGCCTGGACGTTCGGCACACCCTCGACGGCGGCGTCGACCAGGCCGAACTTCACGTTCGGGTACTGCGGCGCGACGACCTTGAGCGCCTCGGCGTAGGCGAAGCCGACGGCCACGACCACGTTGAAGCCCTCGCTCGCGAGCTGGCGCAGGCGGGTCTGCTTGGCCGCCTCGTCCTCGCTCGGAGCCGCGGTCAGCTCGCGGACGTTCTCCTTCTTCACGCCGAAGTCCGTGACGGCCTTGTCGAGGCCCGCGGCGGCGGAGTCGTTGAAGGAGGCGTCACCACGGCCGCCGATGTCGTAGGCCAGGCCGACCTTGAGCGCGCTGGCGTCGACCTTGTCACCTGCGGCGGTGCTGGTGGCCGACGTGGCAGGAGCGGTGGGAGGCGTGGCGTACTCGCACGCGGCGCCACCGCTGCTGTTGTTAGACGTGTTGCCGCCGCCTGAATCCTTCGCGCAGGCGGCCATGGACATCACGCTGAGCGCGACCGCGGCGACCGCGACACCACGCATATGACGACGCACGGCTCGTCTCCTCCCTGAGGTTCCTCCCCAACGACGTTGTTGGGTCCCTAGACGGCGCACCGTACCTCCTAGTAACCGAGGTCGTTGCACAGAGCACCAACAAAGCGCCCTATCGGTTACGCATTCGTCGCTTTGCCTGTACCAGTCGTGATCACCCGTGCTCACCGCGTGGCCGAAACGCCCGCTTCGGCCGCTTCACGGGCGCGATCGTCCTCCCAACGGCCTAACGGCGCACGCCGAAGAGCGGTCCGGCAACTGTGAAACTTCTGCGTGAACTCCCGGACGGCCGATTTGATTACCGACCGGTAGCTGTGTCGTGGACCGCATTTCCGGATCGATAAAGACCGCTTGGCCGATCGACAGCGTGTCTCATCGATCACAGAGCGGGTGCGCCTGCTGGGTCCGTCCCAACGTGCAGGACTACGCTTTTCCGGTCATGGTCGGGATGAACCGTTTCGCCGACCACCACCACTGACGTTGGAGGCCGCGGCGCATGACCAGCGCAGGCGCACCCGAGCGGTCGGGCACCACCCGAGGGGGTGGGACGCTCTACCGCGGTGATCTGGGCATGTGGTCCTGGGTCGCCCACCGGATCACCGGTGTCCTCACGTTCTTCTTCCTCTTCACCCACGTGCTCGACACCGCACTCGTGCGGGTGTCCCCGAACGCGTACGACGCGGTGATCGAGACCTACAAGAACCCGGTCGTGAACCTCTTCGAGGTCGGCCTGGTCGGCGCGGTGCTCTACCACGCGCTCAACGGCATCCGCGTCATGCTGGTCGACTTCTGGGAGAAGGGCGCCAAGTACCAGCGGGTCATGCTCTGGGTCGTGCTGGCCGTCTGGGTCGTCGTGATGATCCCCGGCTTCTACTTCATGATGGAGCGCACGATCTCCGACCTGGTTGGGGGTCACTGACATGTCTCTCGCACTCGACAAGCCCCGCTCGCCCCGCCGCCCCGCGGCCCGCCGCAGCAACGGCGAGCTCCGCAGCTGGCTGTTCATGCGCCTCTCCGGCCTGCTGCTCGTGGTCCTGGTCCTGGGCCACCTGTTCATCATGAACATCCTCGACGGCGGCGTCCACAAGATCAACTTCGCTTTCGTCGCCGGCCGCTGGTCGTCCCCGTTCTGGCAGTTCTGGGACCTCGCGATGCTCTGGCTCGCGCAGCTCCACGGCGGCAACGGCCTGCGCACGGTCATCAACGACTACGCGCGCAAGGACTCCACCCGGTTCTGGTTGAAGATGCTGCTCTACGTGTCGATGGTGCTGATCATCTCGCTCGGCACGTTCGTGATCTTCACCTTCGACCCGAACATCTCGAACTGACCCGCGCGGGGAGCCCACCACAATGCAGTTCCACAAGTACGACGTAATCATCATCGGCGCTGGTGGTGCCGGAATGCGCGCGGCCATCGAGTCCGGCCAGCGCGCCCGCACCGCGGTGCTGACGAAGCTCTACCCCACCCGGTCCCACACCGGCGCGGCCCAGGGCGGCATGTGCGCCGCCCTCGCCAACGTCGAGGAGGACAACTGGGAGTGGCACACCTTCGACACGATCAAGGGCGGCGACTACCTGGTCGACCAGGACGCCGCCGAGATCATGGCGAAGGAGGCGATCGACGCCGTCCTCGACCTCGAGAAGATGGGCCTGCCGTTCAACCGCACGCCCGAGGGCAAGATCGACCAGCGCCGGTTCGGCGGCCACACGCGCAACCACGGTGAAGCCGCCGTGCGCCGCGCCTGCTACGCCGCGGACCGCACCGGCCACATGATCCTGCAGACGCTGTACCAGAACTGCGTCAAGCACGGCATCGAGTTCTTCAACGAGTTCTACGTGCTCGACATCTGCCTGACCGAGACGGACAACGGCCCGGTCTGCACCGGTGCCGTCGCCTACGAGCTCGCGACCGGCGAGATCCACGTCTTCCAGGCCAAGTCCGTCGTGTTCGCGACCGGTGGTTTCGGCAAGGTCTTCAAGACCACGTCGAACGCCCACACGCTGACCGGTGACGGCATGGGCATCGTCTTCCGCAAGGGCCTGCCCCTGGAGGACATGGAGTTCTACCAGTTCCACCCGACCGGTCTGGCCGGTCTCGGCATCCTGCTGACCGAGGGTGCCCGTGGTGAGGGCGCGATCCTGCGCAACGCCTCGGGTGAGCGGTTCATGGAGCGCTACGCCCCGACCATCAAGGACCTGGCGCCGCGCGACATCGTGGCCCGCTCGATGGCCCTCGAGGTGCTCGAAGGCCGTGGCGCCGGCCCGAACAAGGACTACGTGCTGCTCGACTGCACGCACCTCGGTGCCGAGGTGCTGGAGACGAAGCTGCCGGACATCACCGAGTTCGCCCGCACCTACCTCGCGGTCGACCCGGTCGTCGAGCCCGTCCCGGTCTACCCGACCGCGCACTACGCGATGGGCGGCATCCCGACGAACATCCACGGCGAGGTGCTGCGGGACAACGACAACATCGTCCCCGGCCTCTACGCCGCCGGTGAGTGCGCGTGCGTCTCGGTGCACGGCGCGAACCGCCTGGGCACCAACTCGCTGCTCGACATCAACGTGTTCGGCCGCCGCGCGGGCATCGCCGCCGCGGAGTACGCGCTGTCGCATGACGAGCACGTCGAGCTGCCGGAGAACCCGGCCGCCTCGGTCGAGGCCCAGGTCGCGCTGGCGCTGTCGGAGCACGGCCAGGAGCGCGTGGCGGACATCCGCACCGAGCTGCAGGCCACGATGGACGCCAACGCGTCGGTCTACCGCACCGAGGACACGCTGAAGACGGCGCTGCACGACGTCCAGGCCCTGAAGGAGCGCTACGCGCACATCCAGGTGCAGGACAAGGGCAAGCGCTTCAACACCGACCTGCTGGAGGCCGTCGAGCTCGGCTTCCTGCTGGAGCTGGCCGAGGTGCTCGTGGTGGGTGCGTTGGCGCGCAAGGAGTCCCGCGGCGGTCACGCCCGCGAGGACTACCCGAACCGCGACGACACGAACTTCATGCGCCACAGCATGTTCTACAAGCAGGGCGAGGGTCTGGCCGCGGAGATCCGGCTCGACTACAAGCCTGTGACCTTTACCCGGTACAAGCCGATGGAGCGCAAGTACTGATGACCGCCACCGCTGAAACCACTGCTGGCTCGCGCGGCTCCCAGCCGCCGGTTCCGGACGGCGCTGTCACGGTCACCGTCAAGATCCGGCGCTTCAACCCGGAGGTCGACGACGAGCCGCGCTGGGACTCGTTCGACATCCCCGCGCTGCCGTCGGACCGCGTGCTGAACCTGCTGCACCACATCAAGTGGTACGTGGACGGGACGCTGACCTTCCGCCGCTCGTGCGCGCACGGCATCTGCGGTTCGGACGCCATGCGCATCAACGGCGTGAACCGCCTGGCGTGCAAGGTCCTGCTGAAGGACCTGCTGCTCAAGGACAAGCAGACGACGATCACCATCGAGCCCATCAAGGGCCTGCCGGTGAACAAGGACCTGCTCGTCGACATGGAGCCGTTCTTCGAGGCCTTCCGCGCCGTCAAGCCGTACCTGGTGACCTACGGCAACGAGCCGACGCGGGAGCGCATCCAGTCGGTCGCCGACCGCGAGCGCTTCGACGACACCACGAAGTGCATCCTGTGCGCCTGCTGCACGACCTCGTGCCCGGTGTACTGGACGGAGGGCTCGTACTTCGGCCCGGCCGCGATCGTGAACGCGCACCGGTTCATCTTCGACTCGCGCGACGAGGGCGCTGAGGAGCGGCTCGACATCCTCAACGACGTCGACGGCGTGTGGCGCTGCCGGACGACGTTCAACTGCACGGACGCCTGCCCGCGTGGCATCCAGGTCACCAAGGCGATCCAGGAAGTGAAGCGCGCGCTGCTGTTCAAGCGCGTCTGACCGGTTCTCCCGAAGCGCCGCGTTCCCGTCGGGGGCGCGGCGCTTCGGCGTTCACAGCGACTGCGGGAACCGCAGCAGCCCGCCGGGGTCGTAGCGCTGCTTGACCGACCGGAGCCGGGCGAGGTTCTCGCCGTGGTAGGCGGTCAGCGGGTCGGTGAGGTGCGGGTCGGGGAAGTTCGGGTAGACGCGGCCGCTCGCGTGGTCGTGCGCCCGTTCCCACGACGCGTGCACCCAGGCGGTGTCGGTGCCGACGTGCTCGATCATGAACCGCTCGCCGCGGTGGGCGAACGCCGTGGCGGGGACCGGTGTCCTGGCGTAGGCGCCGCCCATCGGCGTGAAGTTGAGCTCGCGGCCCGGCCCGAGGTCGGAGAGCAGGGCGGGGAGCACCGCATCGGGCAGCGGGCGGCCGAAGAACTCCGACCTGCTGAGCACCGGTCCCGCACCGAGGTCGCCCAGGTCGTCGAAGGACTGCTTCAGCTCGTAGTAGGGCATCGAGCTGATGTCGCCGGTCCGCGGCGCGAGGTCCAGGAAGGCGTCGGGCTGACCGGCGCCGAACAGCACGACGCCGCTCGCCCCGATCTTGAGGTTCGCGCTCAGCTCGTCCGGTGCGTCGGGGGCGATCTCCTGCCATGCCCGCAGCACGTCACCGGCCCTGCCCAGTGGCCAGGTCAGCGCGAACCTGGTGGTCAGCTCCGCGGGCACCGGCTCGAAGACGAGCCGCGTGACCACGCCGAACTGCCCGCCGCCGGCACCGCGCAACGCCCAGAACAGGTCGGGCTCGCGGCCGGCCGAGCACTCGACGACCTCGCCGTCCGGCAGCACGACCTCGGCCGCGCGCAACCGGTCCGCGGTCAGGCCGTAGCGGCGGCCGAGCAGCCCGAGGCCGCCGCCCAGGGTGAGGCCGGCGATGCCGACGGTCGCGCCGCAGCCCGCGGGCAGGGTCAGGCCGTGCCGGTCGAGCCCGGTGTACACCTCGGCCAGCCGGGCACCACCGCCGACGGTGACGAGACCGTCGTGCATGGACACGTCGTTCATCGGCGTGAGGTCGAGGACGATGCCGTCCGTCGAGGAGCGTCCGGCGAAGCAGTGACCGCCGCTGCGGGGAACGACGTGCATGCCCGACTCTCTCGCGTACGCCAACGCGTTGACGACGTCGTCCACACCGGAACAGCGCACCACCGCGAGAGGGCGGATGTGGTGGAAGTTCGCCATCGCGGGGAGGCGGGCCCGTTCGTACTCCGGTGTCCCCGGCTGGAGGACCGCGCCGGTCAGCCTGGTCACGTCGATCACCGCGCTCACGTTACGACGAACGGCGGCCCCCGGCGCGGGAACGCGCTGGGGGCCGCCGTCGTGGGTGCCCTTCTCCGGCCGCCTAGGCGCCCTGTGCCGCCTGAGCGGCCTGACGGCGTGCCCGCGCCGCCTTGGCCCGCTTGTTGCGGATGAAGAGGAACACAGCGGCCAGCAGGCCGACGCCGGCGACCGCGGTGATGGGCAGGCCGACGGTGCCGAACATCGTCGGTGCCGGGCGGCCGTTGGCGTTGTCGCCCGGCGCGGCCACCTCGTTGGCGTTGGAGTCCTGGGTGGAGGCGGTCTTCGGCTTGGGCTGCGGTGCGCCGTCGACGAGCTTGCCGACGCCGCCGGGGCCCATCGCGAAGCCGTAGTCGAGGAGCTTCGAGGCCTGGGTGGTGATGTGGGTCGGGGTCTGCTGGCCGCGCAGCAGCACCACGACGAGACGGCGGCCGTTGCGCTCCGCGGCACCCACGTAGGTGTGCTGGGCGTCGTCGGTGAAGCCGGTCTTGCCGCCGATCGCGCCGTCGTAGTTCGCGAGGAGGCGGTTGTCGTTGGTCAGCATGATGGTGCCGCCGTTGCGGCCGGGGAACTGCGACTGCTTCAGCTTGATGGCGCTGGCGAACTCGTCGTACTTCATGGCCGCGCGGAAGATCAGCGCGACGTCGTAGGCCGACGTGCTGGTGCCGGGACCGTCGAGGCCGGACGGGGTCACCGCGCGGGTGTCGAGGGCGCCGAGCTCGCGGGCCATGGCGTTCATCTTGCGCACCGCGTTCGGCACGCCGCCGAGCTGGCGGGCCAGCGTGTGCGCCACGTCGTTGCCGGACGTGAGCAGCAAGCCGTGCAGCAGCTGGCGGACCGTGTACTGGCCGCCGTCGCGCAGGCCGACGCAGGTGCACTCCTGCTGCGTGTCCTCGGCCGAGGCGGTCACCACCATGTCGCCGCGCAGCTCCTTGGTGACGACGAGCGCGAGCAGCACCTTCATGACGCTCGCGGGCCGCTGCCGGCCGTGCGGGTCGTACGCGGCGATGACGGCGCCGCTGTCCATGTCCGCCAGCAGCCACGTGGCCGCGGTGTTGCCGCTCGGCGGCTGCGCCGAGTTCGGCGGCAGGATCAGGCCGCACTCGCCGAGCCGGTCACCACCGACCGGCTTCTCCGGAACGTCCAGCGGGGACACCTTCTGCCCTGGTGCGGGCTGCTCCGAGGTGTCCACCGGTGGTGGCGGGGTCTCGCGGTTCGCGCATTGGGCCGAAAGGCTCTGCTGTGCCGTGCCGGTCGGTGCGGCGAACGCGGCTGTGGCCGTAGCTAGGACCAGGGCGACGATGAGCCGATGGGTGAAGGGCACGCCCCCAGGCTATCCACCCCCGTTGAGCGTCGTGCACGCACCACGTCCGATACTGGTCGCCGTGAAGCTCTCGCGCCCGATGTCACTCTTCCTGGTGGCTTTCGGAGTGTGGTCGTGGGTGATCTGGCCCACGTTCCTGAAGAACATCTGGAACGACCCCCGTTCGTTCAGCGACGGACCGACCCCGTTCTTCACGGTGCACCTGGTGCTCGTGATCGCCTCGCTCGTCTTCGGCACCGTCATCGGCGTGCTGGGCGTGCGGGGTTTCCTGGCCACCCGACGTCGATAAGGAAAACGCTGTGGAGTTCGTACGCCTGGTGCTGGTGTTCCTGCACCTGCTCGGCATGGGCATGCTCGTCGCGATGATCATGTTGCAGGCCAGGGCGGGCAAGGACGCCCCCGTGAACAAGGGCTGGCTGCACGGCGCGGCACTGCAGCTGCTCACCGGCATCGCACTGGTCGGCATCGACCCGCTGATCGACACGGTGAAGTACGACCACATCAAGATCGGCGTCAAGCTGCTGGTCCTCGTCGCCATCGCCGTGGTCGTGGCGATCAACATCAACAAGCCCAAGGCCCCGTCCTGGCTGCTGCCGACGGCCGCCTCGCTCGTCGTGCTGAACGTGGGCATCGCGGTCTTCTGGACCTGATCGAGGGATGTCGTGACCACTCGCGGGTGACGTCCGCCCACTGCCCGCGCGGCATGTCGGGCGCAGCGCAACCATCGCGGCATGTCACGAATCGCCTACATCGGTGTGCTCACCGCGGGCGCGGTGTTGACGCTCGTCGGACTGCACGGCGCCGTCCCGCAGGCTTCGGCCTCCGGCGACGCCACCACCTGCGCCGCCTCGTGGTGCCTGAAGGAACGTCCGGGCTGGCCCCTGCCTGAAGAACGAGGCGAGCCCACGACCAAGACCACCTGGTCCAAGCCGTCAACGACCACGACGACCACCACCACGTGCACGTCCACCGATACGACCACGACGTCGACTGACACGACCACGACGTCTTCGACCACGTCCTCGTCGTCGACCACATCGACCTCGACCACGTCGTCTTCGTCGTCCACGTCTTCGACCTCGACCACGCCGTCCTCGTCCACGTCGTCGTCCTCGTCGACGTCGTCTTCGTCCTCGACCACACCTCCTTCGACGACCACGTCCGTTTCCACGACCACCACCCCTCCCGCAACGACGACCACCACGGCACTGATCACGAAGACCAAGCCCGTGGCGGCACCGCCCCACGAGGACAACGCCCTGGCCAACACCGGCGCCTCGACCGGCTGGCTGACCGCACTCGGCACCCTGCTGACCCTCGCAGGCGCACTCCTGCTCCTGCTGGACCGCACCAGGCGCCTCCACCGACGCTGAGCTCTGGAATTGTCGGTGGTGCTCGTCACACTGGTGGGGTGCGAATCGAACTGCTGCGCGAACGCAGCGATCTCGGCGTCATCAGCGCCACCACCCTGAGGTCCCTGGGCGTCTCGAACCCGTGGCGCCGATGCACCTCAGACGGCCCGTGGCAACGCATGTACCCCGGCGTCGTCCTGCTGCACAACGGCCCACCCACCCCGGACCAACACCTCACCGCCGCCCTGCTGCGAGCAGGCCCCGGCGCCGCAGTGACGGGCGCCGAGGCCTGCCGCCGCCACGGCCTACCGGCCCGAGGCCGCGAACTCCACCTGCTCTCCCCCACCACGATCCGCGGCACCGGCCCCCTGATCATCGAACGCGCCACCCCCATGCCCCCGTCCACCGACGTGGGCGGCTTCCCGGTGGTGTCAGCGGCCAGGGCGGTCGTGGACGCCTGCCGCCAACTGCGCTCACCCGACGAGGCCACAGCCCTGATCGCCGCCGCCGTCCAAAGGGGCCGCTGCACCGTGGAAGGCCTGCGCGCGGAGGCCCGCACCAACCGCTACGGCACCAACCTCGTCCGCACCGTCCTGGCCGACCTGGGCCGCACGGAGTCCATCGCCGAACGCGACGCCCGCCGCCTCTCCCGCCGCATCCGGCTGACCACACCGCACTGGAACGTCACCATCACCGACGCCGACGGCCACCCCATCGGCAGACCGGACGCCTGGTTCGACGACGTGGCCCTCGCCTGGGAAATCGACTCCCGCGCCTTTCACTACGGCCCCCGCGACTACGAAAGAACCCTCGCCCGCAACACCAGGTACGCAACGGCCGGGATCCTCGTCGTGCAAACCCTCCCGACCCGCCTCCACACCCACCCGGACCAGGTCGCATCAGAACTGCGAAGGGCCCACCAGGCCGCCGCCGCACGCCCCCGCCCACCAGTACAAATCGCGGACCCCAAACAGACACCTCAAACCCGCAGCAAACCCGAGACCGAGCGAAGCGAGACGAACCCTCCCTGACCTCAGGCATTTGCACGCCCGTCGAGCGAAGCGAGGCGTTTCTACCTTCCCTTGACGGGCAGCGATATCAAGCCCGTGGTCTTGCGATTGGGGCTTGACTTTGAGGGCGGGGCGATATCCTGGTAGGGATCGGCCGGGCTCCTTATGCCCGGCTTTTGAAGGCCTTTTGAAGGCCGACTCATCGCCCCGTTAGAGGCTCGAAGTCAAGCCCCAATCGCTATCGTCGCGAAGCGGCGATGAACCCACAACGTCGTCCCTGCCTGACCAACCCCGGTGCCAAGGCGATCGCCGCGTTGCCTGCAAGACCACGGTGCCAAGGCGACAGACAACGGACGCAACCCAACCCCGGTGCCAAGGTGACCGACAATCGTGCCTGATCATCCACGGTGCCAAGGCGACAGACGCACAGACGAACGCACAGACGAACCCCTACCGCCGCCTCCACCGCATCCCCAACACGGCCCCAACCACAGCCCCCACCCCCACCAAAATGGAGGCCGAAGGCCCCTCCCGCACCGAAACGACCGGCCGAATCACCGCCGGAGCCGGCGCCTGCACAACCTCCGGCTCCCGATTTTCCTTGGCAGTGGCCGTCCAAGCCGCAATGAACAACAAGAACTGCGCCACCAAATTCGCAAACACCAACACACCGATGACCGACCCGAAAGCAGCCGAAGTCGGCGATGACGTCACGAACGACAAGAACACGGTGGCAGCCTGCTTCAACACCTCGAATCCGATGGCAGCCGCGAAAGCCCCGCGCAACGCACTGCGCCACCCGACCGGCCTGCGCGGCAACCGCGCGAGCACCCACAGGAACACCAGCCAGTTCGCCAGCAGCGACAGGATGATCGTGCCGATCCGCAGCAGCACGTGCGCCCAGCCGGCGTTCTCCAGGCCCATCCACTCCAGCATCTGCTTGGCGAACCCGGTGCCGGCGGCGGTGATGCCGAACGACAGCACGATCGCGAGCCCCAGTCCGAGGAGCGACAGCAGGTCGCGCCACAGGGTGCCGAAGAACGGGAGGTTCTCCTTGGGGTGGCCCCACTGCGCGGTGAGGGCGTCGCGCAGGTTGCTCATCCAGCCGAGGCCGGAGTAGGCGGCGCCGAGCAGGCCGATGATGCCGACCGTGCCCTTGGAGTCCAGCGCGGTGTTCACGGCGTCGTTGATCTGGCCCCTGAGCTGCGCGTCCGGCACGGCTTCCGCGATGCTCTGGCGCAGGTCGGCCAGCAGGTCGGGCTGGGACTGCAGCACGAAACCCGCGATGGCGAAGCCGATCATCAGGATCGGTACGAGCGAAAGCACGCTGAAGTACGTGACGGCGGCGGCGTAGTGGGTGCCGTACCGCTCCGTGAAGCGCTCATAGGCCAGAACGATGTGGTCGAGCCACGCGTACTTCTGCCGCCACTTGTCCACGGGAGAAACGCTAGTGCAAGTGCACTAGCCCGGCAGAACGAAGCCGATCTTCTCGTACGTGCGGCGCAGCGTGGCGGCCGCGGCGTCGCGGGCTCGTTCGGCGCCGCGGGCCAGGATCTTGTCCAGGCCGGCCGGGTCGTCGAGGTACGTGCGGACGCGTTCCTGCACCGGCGTGACCCACTCGGTGAAGACCTCGCCGAGGTCCTTCTTCAGGTCGCCGTAGCCCTTGCCGTCGTAGTCGGCGACGAGCGACTCGACCGTGCGGCCGGTCAGCGCCGAGAAGATGGTGAGCAGGTTCGAGACGCCCGGCTTGTTCTCGACGTCGAAGACGATCTCGCGGCCGGTGTCGGTGACGGCCGAGCGGATCTTCTTCGCGGAGCGCTTCGGGTCTTCGAGCAGCTCGACGACGCCGCCGGGGACCGACTTGCTCATCTTCGAGGTCGGGTCCTGCAGGTCGTAGATCTTGGCCGTGTCCTTGACGATGTACGCCTCCGGCAGGCGGAACGTCTTGCCGTAGCGCGAGTTGAAGCGGGTCGCGAGGTCGCGGGTCAGCTCCAGGTGCTGGCGCTGGTCCTCGCCGACCGGGACGTAGTGGGCCTGGTACAGCAGGATGTCCGCGGCCTGCAGGATCGGGTACGTGAAGAGGCCGACGCCGACGGCGGCTTCCTGACGTGCCGACTTGTCCTTGAACTGGGTCATCCGCGAGGCCTCGCCGAAGCCGGTGAGGCACTGCATCACCCAGCCGAGCTGGGCGTGCTCGGGGACGTGCGACTGGACGAACAGCGTCGCGCGGTCCGGGTCGATGCCCAGCGCCAGCAGCTGGGCGGCCGAGACGCGGGTGTTCTGCCGCAGTTCCTTGGGGTTCTGCTCCACGGTGATCGCGTGCAGGTCGACGACGCAGTAGAACGCGTCGTGGTCCTCCTGCAGGGCCACCCACTGCCGCACCGCACCCAGGTAGTTGCCGAGGTGGAACGAGCCTGCCGTGGGCTGGATGCCGGACAGGACACGCGGCCGACGAACGGGCTCTGCGGGTGCGTTCTCCGTGGACACGGACGAAATCTTCTCAGACCGGGGAAATCAGCTCAGCGGGGTGTCCTGCTGGGCCAGGTCGACGCGCTGGTTCTGCGCGGAGACCGTCGCAGGCCTGCGGCGCTGCTTCACGAAGCCGTACACCAGACCGCCGACCCCGGCCGTGACCGCGATCAGACCGACGGGACCCGCGGCGGTGCCAGAGACACTGCTCTCCACCGCAGCACTCAGCACGAAACTCACGCCTTGCACTTGCCGAGCCTCCCCAAAGCACAGACCACCCCGGAACGGGTGAACCTTGCTGACTGATTGGCCGCCAAGCTACCGAGGACCGGTAGCGTCCATGCGCCAAGTCAGACTATCGGCCACTGGTGATCGGATCGCACTCGCCCATATGTCGTAGTCCGCTGACGGGCGTTACGCCCTGCTAGTGAAGCCATGGCCTGAAGCTCACGCACAGTACGCGCGGACCCGTGTTCGGACCCGGCCATGCGGCTGATCGTCTCCTCCATCAACGTGCCGCCGAGGTCGTTCGCGCCGCCGTTGAGGATCTCCGCGGTGCCCTCGTCGCCGAGCTTGACCCAGGAGCACTGGATGTTGTCGATGCGCCCGTGCAACGCCAGCCGCGCGAACGCGTGCACGGCGCGGTTGTCGCGGCGGGTGGGGCCGGGGCGGGCGACGCCGGCCAGGTAGATCGGGGCGTTGCGGTGCACGAACGGCAGCGCGACGAACTCGGTGAGCCCGCCGGTGCGGTCCTGCAGCTTCGCCAGCACCCGGAAGTGGCTGAGCCAGTGGCCGGGGTGGTCGACGTGGCCGTACATCATCGTCGAGGACGAGCGGATGCCCAGCTCGTGCGCGGTGCCGACGACGTCGAGCCAGGTGGCGGTCGGCAGCTTGCCCTTGGTCAGCACCCAGCGCACGTCGTCGTCGAGGATCTCGGCCGCGGTGCCGGGGATCGTGTCGAGGCCGGCTTCCTTGAGCTCGGTCAGCCACTCGCGCACGCTGACGCCCGCCTTGGCCGCGGCGGAGACGATCTCCATCGGGCTGAACGCGTGGACGTGCATGCCGGGCAGCCGCTTCTTGATCGCGCGCACGACGTCGGCGTAGTAGGTCACCGGCAGCTTGGGGTCGATGCCGCCCTGCATGCAGACCTCGGTGGCACCGCTGTCCCACGCCTCCTGCGCGCGGTCGGCGACCTCCTCGGCGCTGAGCCGGAACGCGTCCGCGTCGCGCTCGCGCTGGGCGAAGGCGCAGAAGCGGCAGCCGACGTAGCAGACGTTCGAGAAGTTGATGTTCCGGTTGACCACGTACGTGACGTCGTCGCCGACCACCTCGCGGCGCAGCTCGTCGGCGAGGCGGACCATCTGCTCCAGCCCGTCGCCGTCGGCGGTCAGCAACGCCATCGCGGCGTCGGTGTCGTCGAGCAGCGCGGCCGGGTCGTCCGCGGCGAGCTTCAGCCCACGTTGGACGTCCTCGGGAAGCCGTTGCGGCGCAACGGGAACCTTCAGCTCGGCCCAGTCGCCGTAGACCTCGTCGAAGTCGCCGCGGCGGTCACCGGTGCGGCCCTCGGTGTCGATGGCGGTGTTGAGGTCGGCGCGGCCGTAGGTGTCGAGGCCGCCGTCCGGTTCCTGCCACTCGCGGCCGACCACGGGCGCGTCCGGGTTCGCGAGGCCGTTCTCCAGCGCCAGTGCGGAGACGTGCGCGGTGAGCCGGGTGTCGATCCACTGGCCAGCGGCCGCGCGGACGTACCGCGGGTAGACGTTCAGCCGTTCCCGCAAGGAGAAACCGGCTTGACCGGTGATCTCCGCGAGCGTTTCGACCTGTGGCCACGGCTGTTCGGGGTTCACGTGGTCGGGCGTGACCGGCGAGACGCCGCCCCAGTCGTCGACGCCCGCGCGCAGCATGAGGCCGAACTCCTCGCCGACCAGGTTGGGCGGCGCCTGCACGCTGACCGTCGACGGCATCACCAGGCGCGCGACGGCGATCGTCGCGGCGAGCTCGGTCAGGTCGGCGTCGGGCATGCCGCGCATCGCCGTGTCCGGCTTCGCGCGGAAGTTCTGGATGATGACTTCCTGGATGTGCCCGTACTGCTTGGCGACCTGTCGCATCGCGAGCAACGACTCCGCGCGCTCGGTCAGGTTCTCGCCGATGCCGATGAGGATCCCGGTCGTGAACGGCACGTTGACGCGCCCGGCGTCGGTGAGCACGCGCAGCCGGACCGCGGGTTCCTTGTCGGGGCTGCCGTAGTGCGGGCCGCCCTTCTCGCTCCACAGCCGCTCGGCCGTGGTCTCCAGCATCATGCCCATGCTGGAGGCGACCGGGCGCAGCCGCTGCAGCTCCTCCCAGCTCAGCACGCCGGGGTTGAGGTGCGGCAGCAGTCCCGTCTCCTCCAGCACCGCGATGGCGCTGGCCCGCACGTAGTCCAATGTGGACTCGTAACCGCGGGCCTCCAGCCACTCCTTCGCGGCCGGCCACCGCTCCTCCGGCCGGTCGCCGAGCGTGAAGAGCGCTTCCTTGCAGCCCTGCGCCGCTCCCGCACGCGCGATCTCCAGCACCTCGTCGCGTTCCAGGAACGCGGCGGGCAGCTTGTGCGGCACGGTCGCGAACGTGCAGTAGTGGCACCTGTCCCGGCACAACCTGGTCAGCGGGATGAACACCGACCGGCTGTAGGTGACGACACCGGGACGCCCCTCGGCGAGCAGGTGCGCGTCCCGCACCCGGCCCGCCGCGGCCAGCAGCGCGTCCAGGTCCTCCCCGCGCGCGTGCAGCAGGACCGCGGCCTCGGTCGCGTCGAGCACGGCACCGTCGGCGGCCCTGCGCAGCGCACGCCGCATGGCCGCAGCGCTCGGACGGGGCTGCGGTGGGGTTAGAGAGATGTCCACTGCCACGTCAACGACCTTAGGCCGCCGAAATTCCTGATCAGTTGTGATCAGCTGTGGGACATCCCACTTGTCAGCGCACCGAGACGAGCAGTTCGGTGTTGCGGTCCAGCGGCGTGCCCAGCGGATCCGTGCGCGAGTGGATGTCGTTGTAGGTGAACTCGCGGCAGAGGCTGGCCAGCGCCGCGTCGCCGCGGTCGTCGTAGTCGACCTGGTACGGCGCATCGGCTTCGAGCAACGTCGTGAACAGCGACAACGTGCCGTCACCGTTGTCAGCCACCTCGATCACGCGGGCGTGCTGCGGGTAGTCGACGTGGGCGGCGGTGTTGATCTCCCAGAAGCTCCTGGACGGCGTGTCGTGCCGGTGCGGCGTGATCACGTTGCGGTGCGTGTGCCCGTTGACCCACGCCAGCACGTTCGGGAACCGGTGCAGCAGCCGGACCAGCGCGCCACCGTCCATGCGCGGGTCGAGCGGGCGGCGGCGGTCGGGCAGGACGTTGCCCATCGTGCCGCTCGTGTGGTGGCTGAACAGCACGAACAGCTCGTCCGTGACGTCCTGCCGCTGCGGCAGGCCGAGCCAGTCGTAGTAGAGCGAGCTGTTGCGCCGGAGCGTCCGCTCGATCCAGTTGAGCTGGTGCAGGCCGATCGACCCCTCGGAGAAGCCGGCGAGGTTCGTGGTGTCCATGCTGATGCCGGTCACGCCCGGCGCCATCCGGAACGTGTAGAAGACGTCGACACCGTCAGCGTTGGCGTCCGTGTAACCGTGTCCACCCGTCGGCAGATGCTTTCGCACGTACTCGCCGGTGGTGAACAGCCTGCGGCGGTCATCGGGCGTCACGGTCCGGACGACGCCGCCACTCGCGAGGATGGCCATCGCTTCCGGAACGGCCTTGGGGTCGTTGAACGCCTGCGCGACCTTCGCGTTCTGCACCGGATCACCGAAGCCGACGATCTTCTTCCGGCCGGTGTACCAGCTGTCGAGCAGCCCGTCCGGCAACGCACCGACCACGCTGTCGTCGTGGTTGCCGATCGTGGCGTACCAGGGGATGTCGAGTCCCGGACTGGTGAACGCGCGCACGGCCGCGTCGAGCAACCCCGGCAGGTGCGGGAACCCGGCCGCCTTGTAGTCGTCGGTGCCGGCGAGGTCCGGCTGCCAGAACGTGCTGATGCCCGCGTTCTGCACGCCCTCGTACCGGCTGTCACCGGTGTTCGGGGTGATGGTGCCGCCGTTGAGGACCGTGAGGAACCAGTCGAGCTCCACGTTCTCGTGGTTGTCGGTGTTGTCGCCGGTCGTGATCAGGAAGTCGAACTTCCGCCCGGTGAGCGGCCCGTGCCTGACCGCGTTGACCCGCTTGACCAGCGCCGTCGACCCCTGCGCGGTGAGCGCCTCCTGGGGCCGGTGCGCGCTGGACCCCATGAGCGGGTGCAGGTACTCGAACCGCAACGGGCTCTGCGCGTCGCAGATGTGCATGTCGCTGAACTGCACGAAGCTCGCGAGGGCAGTGCGCCGCGCCTCCCGTCCCGCCTTGGCCGGGACGAGGTCACCGCGGACCACCGTGGGCCAGCCCGGTCCTGCGGTGAGCCTGCGGTACCCACTGGCCCCGACCGGCACGGCCGTTGCTTCGAGCGTGGTGCCCGCGGTGCTCGCAAACGCTTGCGAGTCGAGCAACGGCACACCTGCCGCACCCACACCCATTGCCAGCAGGAAGGACCGCCGGGTGAAACCAGTCATGACGCCGCCCCGATTCATCGATGGTGAATCGTGTTCATGTTCAGGGAGCGGCGGGGTGAAATCGATCGGTCAGCCGGGCGACAAGAGCGATAAAGGCTGGTCGGGCTGGGGCGGACGGCCGACTCGACAACCGGCCGTGCGGCGGCGTTGCAGGGGCGGGAGGTGTGCCGTGACGAGAGACGGGTCGCCGCAGGAGGTCGACACCGGGTGGAGCAGACGACCGTGACCGGTGCGTGGTCCGACCAGCGCTCCGCGCGTCCTGCGTCGCTCAGCCGAGCCCGGCCAGCAGCTGACGGATGTGCTCCTCCAGCCGAGGGCGCTTCTCCGTGAGCACCTGCCACACCAGAGCGTCGTCCACGCTCGCGTAGCCGTGGATGAGGATGTTGCGGAATGCCACGATGCGGGGCAGGTCGGGGATCGAGGCGGCGAGCTTCTGATCGACCTTCGAGAGGTTGTTGAGCGCCTCGCCGACGATCTCGAACTGGCGCTCGACCGCTGACCTCAACATCGCGTCGGCCAGGTAGTCCGCGAAGGACTTGCCGCCGCTGAACTCAGCGAGCAGTTCGGTGGCGCGCATGGCATCCCACAGGTAGGTGCGGGGATCACGCCGCATACAGGGTTTCCTTGGTGTCCATGACCTGCTGCCGGAAGTACGGGTTGCGGATGCTCCCGCTGACGACCAGGTCGACCGGCCGGGCGAGGATCCGCTCCAGGCCTTCCTTCAGCGCGAAGTACGTGCCGAAGTGGTCGAACCCCGGCGTGACGTCGAAGTCCACGAGGATGTCCACGTCGCTGGACTCGGCGTTGAACGACTCGCCGGTCGCGGAGCCGAACACGTCGAGCCGCCGGACGCCGAGCGCGCGGCACAGGTCCTCGATCTCGGTCAGCCTCGCGGCCACGACCTCATGCACCCTCGCCACCTCCCGGCCACGATTGTGCCCGATCCCCGGCGCCCGGTCAGTCCGAGTAGACGACCGTGACCGGTGCGTGGTCCGACCAGCGCTCCGCGTACGTCGCCGCCCGCTCCACCACCGCGGACGTCGCGCGGGCCGTCAGCCCGTCCGTCGCCACCTGGTGGTCGATGCGCCAGCCCGAGTCGTAAACAACGGACCGGCTGCGAGTTGTGCGACTGTCAGCTCCGCGCCACGCAGTCCGAACACAGTCCTCTTGCCACCGACGCCCGGTTGGCGCCCCCGTTCGCCGGGACTGGAATCCCGTTACCGATCCGCTCCCATGCCCCTGGATCACCGGAGATCTTTCCCCAGTACCTCTCAATGTCCGACTCCGTGTTGTGTTGACAGTCAGGCAGATGGGCAAGCGAAGCTGGGCTGATCAGGATCAACTCGTGAACGGGGACGCGTCGAGTCGGAGCGGCACGGGTGTGCTCGCATTGACCGATCAGCAGGTCGCACTTGACGCAACGGCTCTCCACGCCGTGACCATGTCATCCGTCGACAGACCAGTCAAACAGAATGGCGACAGGCACACGGTCCGGCTACCGCCCGCTGTATTTCGCCGCCCACCGGACGCATCTCTGCAGCACACATGGCGTCGCAGACTACGGCTCACCGTCAGACGGGCCGTTCTCATCGACCCGATTCATCCCCTGAACCGGTGTCGTCAGCATCGCCCTGCTGGACGTCCGTTTCCGCTCGGTCATCGACCAGGGCACACCAAGGTGGTTCCAGCTGGAAGTGCGGGACGCGGCCTGCGCGATCGTCGGAATGTCCGGCTTGCTCGCGTTCTTGGCGAGCACGCGGACCTTCAGATAGTCGAACGCAGACTTGGCCATGGCAGCAGCGGTCGCCGCCCAGACGACCTCCGAGCGAATGAGTGATCGGGTCGTCGGTTCGTGGGCGGCCACACCGTCGAGCGTCCGCCCCGGAGGTCCCTGCTTGTCAGACAGGGGTTCTCCGTACAGCAGCTTGAAGACACTCGTAGATATGAATTTCAAAGGCGTAGGAACGGCCCACACGAGTTGAAGACCTGGCACCGAAGCGGTACGGCCAGCATCCTCTGCGGTATCGCGAGTCGTCGGAGACCTACGCGGAAGTCATGGATAGCCATGCGACCTACCGCATGGATCAGTGCGAAGGCCAGTCGAAGGTGACCGTCACAGGAGCATGATCGGACCATCGTTCCTGGTAGGAGGTCGCACGCTCGACGACTGCTGACGTGGCGGTCTGCGCGATGCGATCCGTTGTGACGACGTAGTCGATGCGCCAGCCCGAGTCGTTGTCGAACGCCTTCCCGCGGTACGACCACCACGAGTACGGCCCGGTCACGTCGGGGTGCAGCGCGCGCACCACGTCGTTGTACCCGGAGGCGAACACCGAGGTCATCCACTCCCGCTCGTAGGGCAGGAAGCCGGACTCCTTCTGGTTCGTGCGCCAGTTCTTCAGGTCGGCCTGCTGGTGGGCGATGTTCCAGTCGCCGCACACGACGACCTCGCGGCCCGAGACGGCGGCCTTCTCCCGCAACGACACCAGGTACGGCAGGAAGGCCGCCATGAAGCGGTCCTTCTCGGCCTGGCGTTCGGTGCCGACGTCGCCGGAGGGCAGGTACAGGGAGGCGACCACGACGCCGGGCAGTTCGATCTCCACGTAGCGGCCGCTCGACTCGAACTCGGAGGCGCCGAAGCCGATGCGCACCGATGACGGTTCAACGCGCGAGAGCACGCCCACGCCTGCGCGGCCCTTCAGCGACGACGGGGCGTACACGGCGTGCCAGCCGGGAGGTGAGTGGAGCTCCGGGGCGAGGTCGGTGGGTTCGGCGCGGACCTCCTGCAGGCAGACCACGTCCGCGGCGGAGGCTTCGAGCCACGCCAGGTAGCCCTTCTTGGCGGCAGCGCGCAGACCGTTGACGTTGACCGTGGAGACCGTGAGCACGACGGAGGAGCCTACCCAGAGGCCAGACCCCAGGCGTGCGGGTACTCGGCTCCGCAGCCGGCGCAGTGGGCGCGCAGGTCGAGGTAGCCGACGAGGGTGGCCATCTCGTCGCGGGGCAGTGCGAGCTGGCGCTGGCCGTCCATCTCGGTGTACAGGCCCTGCCACTCCGGCGTGCAGGAGCACTGGGTCGTGGTCTTGGCCCGGCCCCACCGGAACATGTTGCGCAGCATGTGCTCCAGTTTGCCACGGGCCGCAGACGGCGACCGGCGGTCAGCGGCAGGTGGAGTCGCTCGTCAGCGCCACGAACTGAGTGCTCACCCAGCGGCGGTCGCCCAGCATGCGGTAGCCGTTCTCGACGCGGTCCTCCGCCTCGGTCACGGCGTCGCGCGGCATCGTGGCGACGATCGGCTGCATGTCGCCGGGGCCGGACCGGACGTTGAGGATGTCCGCGGTCACGGTGATCTTGCAGATTCCGTCGGACCGGTCGCTGCCCATCGGCTTGCCGCCGTTCACGGCGTACATCACCCCCGCGACGCCGAGCACGCCAATCACGATCATGCCCCGGACCGGAACACCCAGCATCGCAGCCTCCAACCGCCCGCACCGCCTTCGAACTGCAGATATATCGGCTGGACGACGGCTCCGGACGGCTTGGCGCCGCAACCACCCGCAAGAGGAACCGACCGGGTGACGTGCGACGAGAAAGGCCACCCCGGCGTGACCGGGGTGGCCATTTCGACTGCCTTGATCAGGCGAACGTCAGAACGACGCCATCTTCTTCTTGAGGTTCTCGTCCAGCGCGGCGAGGAAGTCCTCGGTGGTCAGCCACTCCTGGTCCTTGCTGATCAGCAGGGCCAGGTCCTTGGTCATCTGACCGGCCTCGACGGTCTCGATGACGACCGACTCGAGCGCCTCGGCGAAGCGGATCACCTCGGGGGTGTTGTCCAGCTTGCCGCGGTGCATCAGGCCACGGGTCCACGCGAAGATCGAGGCGATCGGGTTCGTGGAGGTGGGCTTGCCGGCCTGGTGCTGGCGGAAGTGCCGGGTCACGGTGCCGTGGGCGGCCTCGGCCTCGACGGTCTTGCCGTCCGGCGTCATCAGGACCGACGTCATCAGGCCGAGCGAGCCGAAGCCCTGCGCGACCGTGTCGGACTGGACGTCACCGTCGTAGTTCTTGCACGCCCAGACGTAGCCGCCCTCCCACTTCATGGCCGCGGCGACCATGTCGTCGATGAGGCGGTGCTCGTAGGTGAGGCCCTTGGCGTCGAAGTCAGCCTTGAACTCCTCCTCGAACACGCGCTGGAAGATGTCCTTGAACTGGCCGTCGTAGGCCTTCAGGATCGTGTTCTTCGTGGACATGTAGACGGGGTAGCCCCGCTGCAGGCCGTAGGAGAACGAGGCGCGGGCGAAGTCCTCGATGGACTTGTTGTAGTTGTACATGCCCATCGCCACACCGCCCTCCGCCGGGAACTCGGTGACGACGTGCTCGATCGGGTCCGAGCCGTCCTCCGGCTGGAACGTGATCGTGAGCTTGCCGGCGCCGGGCACCTTGAAGTTGGTGGCCTTGTACTGGTCACCGTGGGCGTGACGGCCGATGATGATCGGCTTCGTCCAGCCGGGGACCAGGCGCGGCACGTTCGAGATGATGATCGGCTCGCGGAAGACGACACCGCCGAGGATGTTGCGGATCGTGCCGTTCGGCGAGACCCACATCTTCTTCAGGCCGAACTCCTCGACGCGCGCCTCGTCCGGCGTGATCGTGGCGCACTTGACGCCGACGCCGTGCTTCTTGATGGCGTTCGCGGCGTCGATCGTGACCTGGTCGTCGGTGGCGTCCCGGTGCTCGATGCCCAGGTCGTAGTACTCAAGGGTGACGTCCAGGTACGGGTGGATCAGCTTGTCCTTGATGAACTGCCAGATGATCCGGGTCATCTCGTCGCCATCGAGCTCGACGACGGTGCCCTGAACCTTGATCTTGCCCATAACCCGGGCGCTCCTCTCGCGACGATGCAAGCAAGACAAGCGTACTGGTAAACCGCTCGGACGTGCCTGCGACCCTGGTTACACCGATTCAGGATTGCGGTCGGTCGAGCGGCTCACGTGCTCCCACTTGTCGATTTCCGCGGTTCTGGCCTGGTCCGCCAAGCGGACCAGCTCCACCGCGTCGCTGCCCAGCAGCAGACGCAGCGGCGGCTCGTCCATGGCTACCACGTCGAGCATGACCTTCGCCGCCTCGGCCGGGTCACCGGGCATGTTGCCGTCCGCGCCGCGAACCATGCCCAGCAGTACCCCGACAGACGGAACGTAGTCCTCCGACGGCTCGGTCACCACCAGGGACGGACCGGTCCAGTCCGTCTGGAAGCCGCCGAGCTCCAGCAGGGTGACCTTCACACCGAACGGCGCGGTCTCCGCGGCCAGCGACTCCGAGAAGCCGCGCAGGGCGAACTTGGCCGTCACGTACGGGCCGAGCCCGCCGCCGAACGCCACGTGCCCCGCGGTCGAGCCGGTCATCAGGAAGTGGCCGGACCGCTGCCGCCGCAGCACCGGCAGCGCGGCGCGGGTGACGTTGACGACGCCGAAGAGGTTGACCTCCAGCTGCTCGCGGAAGTCGGCGTCCGAGCACTGCTCGATCGAGGTCACGTGCCCGGAGCCGGCGTTGTTCAGCACCACGTCGAGCCGGCCGAACTCCGCCACGGCGGTCTCGACCGCCCGTCTGGCCTGATCGGCGTCACGCACGTCGAGTGCGACAGATCTGACGCGGTCACCGTGTCGGGAGACGAGGTCGTCGAGATCGCGGGGGTTGCGCGCGGTGGCGACGAGCCGGTGCCCGGCGGCGAGCACGGCCTCCGCGGTCTTGCGGCCGAGCCCGCGGGAGCTGCCGGTGATGAGCCAAACCTGCGTCATGTCCGCACGTCCTTCATTGAGTGACCGGTTGTTCGCAGATATGGAGTTCGGGCTCGGCCACGTGATACCTGCGACTACTGTTCACACCGTCGGGTGATCTTCAGAAGGGGCGTAAGTGTCAACTGGGCCAACACATGCGATGAGCGGCTTGCTTGCCTGGTCCGCCGTCACCGCGTTCGCTTCCGCTCACCCGATCGGCCAGCTGACCCCGCAGAGCTGGGCGGTGGGTGCCGTGCTGGCGACCGGAGCGGCGTTGCTGCCCGACCTCGACCACCCAGGTTCGACGATCTCCCGCACGTTCGGCGCGCTGAGCGGCGGCCTGTCCGCCGGCATCAACATGCTGAGCGGCTTCGTCTACCGGACCACGAGGACGAAGAAGGACTCCAAGCGCGACGGCGGTCACCGCGGTCTCACCCACACGCTCGTTTTCGCGTTGTTCGCCGCCGTGTTCACCACCGCGGTCGTGCAGAACAGCCAGAAGTGGGCGTTACCGGTGCTCATGTTCGTGTTCGCGGGTCTCGCGGTGCGCGGCATCATGAACGACTGGTGCCCCAAGCAGGACGCGTTGCTGATCACCGCGGTGTCCGCGGGCATCACGTGGGCGATGATCGCGTGGACCGCGCAGACCAACGCCTCCGCCGCGGCGTGCGGCATCGCGGTCGGTGTCGGGTGTTTCGCGCACTACGTCGGTGACGCGATCACCGAGCAGGGGTGCCCGATCCTGTGGCCGGTGCCGATCATGGGCAAGACCTGGTACCCGGTGGCGCCGCCGAAGATCATGCGGATGAAGACCGGCGGCGTGGTCGAGATGGCGGTCGTCGGGCCGATCGTGACGGGCCTGTCGCTGTGGCTGGGACTGGCCGCGTTGCAGGCCACGGGCGCGTTGCCGTTCCTGGACTGGATCGACCTGCTGCCGATCTGACGCCGCCGCCGGCATGTTCTTCCGCCGGCCACTCCGCGGCCACCTGCGCCTCACCCGATCGGCCTAGCCTCCACGGACCCCGACCAGTCGCGTGGAGGATCAGGCATGTCCGAAGTGGGCCGCAGGCGCTTCCTGCAGGGCGCGAGCGCGCTCGGCGTGGCCGGGGTGCTGGGCACCGGGAGCGCCGCGGCGACGTCGCGCTACCACTGGCTTTCCGGTGACCACCACGCGCACACGCAGTACTCCTACGACGGCATGTACACCATCGAGCAGCAGATCCGCGGCGCGCTGCGGCACGGCACGGACTGGCTGGTGGTCACCGACCACGGCCACGCGGCGCACGAGGCGCACTCGGTCGAGGCGACCGCGGCGGACATCGCGGCGGCACGGCGGAAGTTCCCGCAGCTGTTGCTGTGGCACGGGATGGAGTGGAACGTCCCCGGCGCCGAGCACGCGACGCTGTTCTTCGAGGACTGCCGCGACGAGCCCGGTGTGCTGCGCGACTTCGAGCGGCAGTTCGACTGGCGGCTCAACGGCGCCGAGGCGTCGAGCCCCGCGAACGAGAAGAAGGCGCTCGACGCGATCCGGTGGCTCCAGACCAAGATCCGCAACGGCACGATGAGCTCGGCGCTGGTGTTCGTGAACCACCCGATGCGCAACGGCCGAGTCGCCCCGCACGAGCTGCGGAACATGCGCGACCTGGCGCCGGACATCGTTGTCGGCATGGAGGGTGCACCCGGTGCGCAGGGCGACGGCGACCCGTTGCGCGGCCCCGGTGGCCACCGCGGTGGTTACGGGAACAGCCCGGGCTCGAACTCCTACGCGCCCTACCCGCCGGAGGCGTACAAGACCTACGGCGGCTTCGACTGGATGACCGCGAAGCTCGGCGGCGTGTGGGACTCGCTGCTGGCCGAGGGCCGCGGCTGGTGGATCACGTCGAACTCCGACTCGCACTTCAACTCGCGCGACACGGTCGTGCGCGTGCCGGAGCCGGGCGACCAGTTCGACCTGCACGGCAAGCACCTCGACCCGGTCGACTCCGGTCCGCCCCAGGTCATGCCGCCTTACGTGGACTTCTTCCCCTGTGAATTCTCACGGACCGTCGTCGGCGCGACCCGGCGCACGCGCGGTGCGGTGATGGAGGGTCTGCGGGCCGGACGGGCGTGGGTCTCGCACGGTGGACTGGTCGACGACCTGCGGTTCTCGGTCCACGGCACCGGCGGGTCGGCCGGCCTGGGCGAACGGCTGCGCGTGCGCCGCGGATCCGACGTGACGGTGCTGGTCAAAGCCCGCTTGGCAACTCGCCCGAACAGCGCCGGGTTCATCCCCAGGTTGCGTAGGCTGGACCTCGTCAAGGGCGCTGTCACCGGTCCCACGTCTTCTGAAACGTTGTCCACGCCACATGTGAACGTCGAGCGATCCTTCGAGCCGCGCTGGCACTATGCGGTCTTCACGCACACGTTCCGCAACGTCCGGGAGCCGTTCTACCTCAGACTGCGTGGAACCGACGGCAACCGCGGCGCGTTCGAACCGCAGGCGGACACTCCGGGAGCCGCGAACCCGTGGGAGGACCTGTGGTGCTACACCAACCCGATCTTCGTGGAGGTCAGGTGACCAGCACCTTCATCGGCGTCGACGCCGGTTACGAGAACCGCTGGGAAGCGGAGAAGATCGCGCTGGAGCTGCACGACACCGTGCTGACGACCGCGCGCACGGTCGTGGTGCACGACGTCGAGGGCCACTACGCGATGTCGTTCCTCGTACCGGTGCCGCCGTCCGACGCGGTGGTGAGCTCGCTGGTGCAGCAGGGCTTCGGGGTCGCCGTGCGCAGTGCGTTCTCGGGTCGCCTGGTGGGCCCGGAAACGTTGCGGGCGGGCGCTTCCGCCGCCGCCGAGGCACACCAGTACCGGCGCGAGGGGCGCGCTCTGCGGTTCCAGGGCCAACGGTCGTTGCGCGGTCGTCATGGCGTGTCGGACATCCTCGCGTTCACGGCGATAGAAGCCGTGCTGCCGCGGGGAACCCACACGGTGGACACGCGCGGGAACCTCGTCCCGTTCTTCCGGGACGGCAAGCTGGTGCTGGTCGTCGACTAGGGTTTGCGCACGTGCGCGACATCGCTGTCTTCACCGGTTCCGCCCATCCCGAACTCGCCGCCGAGATCTGCCGCCATCTCGGGGTCGACCTCTCCCCCAGCCGCGTCACCCGGTTCGCCAACGACTGCCTCGAGGTGCAGCTGCAGGCGAACTGCCGTGAGCGGGACGTGTTCCTGATCCAGCCGCTCGTGCCGCCGGTGCAGGAACACCTGGTCGAGCTGCTGCTGATGCTCGACGCCGCCCGTGGTGCCTCCGCCGCGCGCACGACCGTCGTTCTGCCGCACTACGCCTATGCGCGGTCGGACAAGAAGGACGCGCCGCGGATCTCGATCGGTGGCCGCCTGGTCGCCGACCTGATGGTCGCCGCGGGGGCGTCGCGCGTGCTCGCGATGACGTTGCACTCGCCGCAGGTGCACGGCTTCTTCTCGGTGCCCGTCGACCACCTGCACGCACTGCGCGAACTGGCCGCGCACTTCACGCAGTACGACCTGTCGAACACCGTGGTCGTCTCGCCGGACCTGGGCAACGCCAAGGAGGCCGCGCACTTCGCCCGCATCCTCGGCGTCCCGGTGGCCGCCGGCGCCAAGCAGCGCTTCGCCGACGACAAGGTGCAGATCTCCACCGTCATCGGCGACGTGGCCGGCCGCGACGTGATCGTGCTGGACGACGAGATCGCCAAGGGCTCCACCGTGGTCGAGCTGCTGGACAAGCTGCGCGAGCGCGGCGCCGGGTCGATCCGGGTGGCGTGCACGCACGGCCTGTTCTCGGCGGGGGCGTTGGACCGGCTCCAAGCCTTCGACGACGTGCTGGAGATCGTCGCCACGAACACGGTGCCGATCCCGGAGGAGAAGAAGGTGCCGAAGCTCCAGGTGCTGTCGATCGCACCGGCACTGGCGGAGGCCATGCGCCGGATCAACGTCGGCGAGTCGGTGTCGACGCTGTTCGAAGCCCCTTGACCGCTGCTACCTCAGATGTGCGAGCGCCGTGATCAGGCGCTCCGCCACGTCCTGCGGCCCCGGCATCTTGCGCACCACGGCCCGTTGGTGCGCAAGGCCGTGGAGCCCGAGCCACAACGCGACGGCGTCGCCGTGGAGATCGTCGCTCCCGTGCGCGATCCCGGCCTCCACGCACGCCCCCAGCACCCGCGCGAGCAGCGTAAGCGCCTCGGCGCCGAGTGACTCCAGGTCGGCGTCGGTGATCGAGGTGTCGTCGGCCGACGGCATCCACAGGCCGCCGAAAATGATCCGGTAGCGCTGCGGGTGCGTCCTGGCCAGGTCCAGGTAGGCGTTGCACACCGCGAACAACCGCGAGCGCGGGTCGGGGCCCGCCTGCTCGTCCGCCTCGCGCAGCACGACCGCGAGCCGGTCCATCTCCTGCCTGACCACCGCGAGCATGATCGACGGCTGGTCCGCGAAGTGCGGGTAGATCGACGGGGCCGCGATGCCCGCCCTGCGTGCGACCGAGCGCAGGGTGACGGCGCGTTCGTCGCCGCCCTCGTCCAGCAGCGCGACGGCCGCCGCGATGATCTCTTCCCGCAGTCTTCCGCCCTCGCCACGGCGGTTTCGCCTGCGTGCGGGGGCTGCGGCGGCGTTGTTCGTCACGGCCGTAACCATACACGTGAAAGTTTATGGGTGTTAGTCCTTGCAACCGTTCGCTTACGGGCGTTAGCTTATGGCTGTAAGCACAACGGCCTGAAGGAGCGAGCACGATGAACGCCACCACCTCCACCACCCGTGCCACCGAGATCGTCCTGCCCGGTGTTGTCGACCCCGACGGCCTGCATGTGCGGGTCCGCGAGCTGCCCGCACCCGGTGCCGGCCAGGTGCTCCTGCGCATGGAGGCGACCGGCGTGTCGTTCGCCGAGCAGCAGATGCGCCTGGGCAAGTACTACGACCAGCCGCCGTTCCCGTTCGTGCCCGGCTACGACCTGGTCGGCACGGCGGTCGCGGTCGGCACCGGCGTGGACCCGCTTCTGGAGGGCCGCCGGTTCGCCGCCGTCACGAAGGTCGGCGCGTGGGCGAGCCACCTGGTCGTCGAGGCCGCCGACCTGGTGGCGGTGCCAGACGGGGTCGACTCCGACGCCGCCGAAACCGTGCTGGTCAACGGCGTCACGGCGTGGCAGATGATGTACCGCACCGCCAAGGTGGAGCGCGGCGGCACGATCGTGGTGCTGGGCGCGAACGGCGGCGTCGGCTCGACGCTGGTGCAGCTCGCGAAGCACGCCGGCATCAGGGTGATCGGCACGGCGTCCGCCCGCCACCACGACGCGGTGCGCGCGCTCGGCGCCATCGACGTGGTCGACTACCGCGACCCGGACCTGTACGCCCGCCTCCGCGAGCTCGCTCCCGAGGGTGTCGACGCGGTGTTCGACCACGTCGGCGGCGCGGGCCTGCGGGAGTCCTGGAAGCTGCTGCGCCGCGGTGGCGCGCTGGTCAACTACGGCACCGCGGCGACCAAGGACGAGCCGGGGAGCGGGATGCTGCCGGTGCTCAAGCTGTTCGGCCGGTTGATGGTGTGGAACGCACTGCCCAACGGCCGGCGTGCGGGCTTCTACAACTTCTGGGCGGGCAAGCGGTTCCGCACCGCGACGTTCCGCGCCCGGTTGAGCGAGGACCTCACGCAGGTGCTGCGCCTGGTCGGCACCGGTGCGCTCAGGCCGCAGATCGCCGCGCGCGTCCCGCTCACCGAGGCCGCCGCCGCGCTGCGGCTGGCCGAGTCCCGCACCGTTCTCGGCAAGGTCGTCATCGTTCCGCAGGCGTGAGAGGGCCCGGCTGCCGCCAGGTCATCGTGGCGGCGGCGACCGCACTGGTCGACCGGGACCGCGCGGTGACGCTCCGCGCCGTGTCCCGCGAGGCGGGCCTCCCGACGTCCTCGATCTACCCGCACTTCCCCACCCCGCCGGCGATCCTGCTGGCCGTGTGCCACGAGGCGTTCCACGAGCTGGAGGCCGCCGTCCTCGGTGCGGCCGACGCCCACTCGGCGGGCCTCGCCTACCTCGGCTTCGCCGTCGCGCACCCCCGCCGCTACCGCGTGATGTTCGGTGCGGCCGACCTCTCCGAACCCGCGCTGCGGTTGTTCACCCAGGTCCTCACCGACTCCCGTCCCGCCTCCGACGCCATGGCGTTGTGGCTTGGACTGCACGGTCTCGCCGACCAGTGCGCCTCGTCCCGCCGCTCGGCCCCGTTCGCCGCTCTCGCACCACGCCTGGTCACCTCGCTCATCTGACTTCCCGGAGGTCCCGCCATGAACGCCACCGCGGTCCGCGCCGTCACACCCGCCACCGAGGTCGACAACCGCGCCGCCTACCTGGGCTTCGCCGCCGCCTACGTCCTCGGCCACGGCGCCGCGGCGCTGTCCAGGGGCACCGACCCGGTCGTCGTCCTGCCGTCGTGGCTGCCGATCGCGCTGCTCGCGGCGGGCCTGCTCACCGGCACGGCCTTCGCCATGACCGCGTCGCTGCGGGCCCAGCGTGCCGCGACCCCCGAACGGCGCCGCTCCGAGCAGCTGGCCGGCGCCGCCTGGGTCATCGGGTTCGCCGCGCTGGCGCTCGCGATCACCGGCCTGACCACCGCGTTCGACCGGCCCGAGCTGCAGACCGTGCTCTGGCCGGCCGGCTCGACCATCGTGGTCGGCCTGATCTACCTCGCCGAAGGCGCCGTGCGCCGCAACGCCCTGCACCACAACCTGGGCACCTGGCTCGCGCTGGTCGCCGCGGCGGCGTTGTTCGTCCCCGGCGCCGGCTTCTTCGGGGTGCTGGCCGTCGTGGGCGGTGGCGCGTACGCGGTGGCCGCGTTCCTGGAACCCCGCCGGCTGGCTTCGCTTGCCCGGTAAGGACTTCTAGAGCCGCACTCGCACCGTGACACGGCCTTCGCCGTCACGGTGCGAAGTCGCGTGCCCGGTCCGTTGCACGCCGTCGAGCTCCACCGTGAGCGGGCCGCCCTCGCCGGTGAAGTTGCGCCACCACGTCTTGGCGTCCGGCATCATCACCCGGATCTCGACGACGTCACCCTTGCGCCGATAGCCGACGGGTGTGGTGAAGGTGCGGCCCGAGCGCCGCCCCGTGTAGGACACCACGGTGATCCCCTTGCGCACGAGCTTCCCGACGAGCGGAGCGCCGCGCAGACCGACGATGCACCTGTTGACGCCGCGGGCCAGCGGTCCACTGAAGTCCATGTCCTCCAACGTAGCCGGACCGGCCGGGAACACCGCCCGCCCGGCCGGAAGTGAGAGGCCCGGCCGCCGAACCGTCTCGGATGCGCCTCGATGCGCGGGAGCACCACGCGAGGGGCTTGCCAAGGCGTGCGGGCAGCGCGCCCAGCCAAGGCTCAATGTCTTGGGGACCGCATGTCTCACAGGTCAAATGGTCAGCATTTGACCCAGACCGCGACATATCAGGTTGTTCTCAACGATATGGAATATATGCCTGCCATCATGTAATCGATCTGTGTTACACGAACTCCCGAAACGTTACAAAAGAAGCGTTTTAATGTAACATCGACTACCGCGCTACGCAGGCGTAAGGTTGAAACTTATGCCACCAAAGCCGCCGTCCCAAGAAGATGATCGTATATTTGAGGACGAGGTCCGCCGGTTTGCTCGCCTGCTCTACCACGGCAACGAAGGACGTGGAGCAGAGATTTTCGACGAGCGCGAAAGGGACGGCATTTTTGTAACAGAGGATCTCGCGGTCGCCATTGAAGCAACGCGATCGACCTCCAAAGACAAAGCGAAGCAGGATGGCAGCAAGCTTCGCGAACTCGTCACAAAGTTGGATCGAAGACATCCGGACAAAGCAGTACGCGGCTTTTTTATCACCGAACAAGAACCTACGGCGCATCAGCGTGAAGCAATATCAAAGATGGGTCAGCAAGTGTCGGCAATGAGTTTCGCTACATATCAAGCGAAGCTCATCGACGCTCGAATGTACGTGAACGATCGAAAATCATATCAGTTCGGCAGTGCGCTAGATCCCTTTACTCAGAAGGCAGACATTCAAGGCAAATATATCCCGATCGGACTTGTGGAGCTTCCCGACAAAATACAGTCACATACTGTTCAACAAGTCCGCGAATCGCTGGACAGCGGCCGACAAGTTGTACTCTTGGGCGAATTTGGCGCCGGCAAGAGCATGACAATGCGTGAAATTTTCTTGGACATAAGCCGAGACTTGCTTTCCTCTCGACGACGCACGTTCGCGATCTATCTCAACCTGCGCGATCACCAGGGGCAGTCAGAGCCTGCAGAAGCTCTTCATCGTCATGCACAGAAAGTTGGATTCCCACACCCTCACCAACTCGTCCGGGCTTGGCGATCGGGTCGTGCCATAATCATGCTCGACGGATTCGACGAAATCTCAGCACTGAATTGGCCCGGACGAATTGACTCGTTAGCAAGTTTTAGGAGAAGAAGTGTTGCTCTAGTCAGGAATTTCGTCGCCGAAACTCCCGTCGGCACTGGCATAATGTTGGCTGGTCGGCAGCACTTCTTCGATGACAACGACGAGATGTACAGATGCCTTGGGCTAAAAAGCGGATCTACAATGCTCCTGAGTGCTTCTGACTTGACAGCAGCCCAAGTGAGGCAACTCATCGCATCGCGGGGTGAAGGAGCCGAGTTTCCTGCATGGCTTCCTCCTCGACCGCTTCTAGTCGCCCACCTTGCAAGCAGAGAGCTCCTCGCCGATCTGGGTAGGGCAACCTCCGGCGTAGATGCGGCTGAAGGCTGGGACTTCCTAATTGATGTAATCAGCGAGCGAGAGGCTCGCGGTGCAGGAAATGAAATTGATGTAGACGGCGCATCCGTAAGAGTGATGCTCGAACGGCTTGCCTCTCTCGCGCGTTCAACACCGAGCGGCCTGGGACCATTCTCCTTCGACGACGTATTCGGCGCATTCAAAGCTGTTTGCTCGACAGTTCCAGACACAGAGTCAATTGTTCTTCTACAACGCCTCGCCTGCCTACAGGTGTACGAACCCGCAACTAATAGCAGGTCGTTTGTTGATGACGATCTTGCAGATGCCCTTCGCGCCGGAGACATCATAAGATTCATCGAGTCACCTTTTATTGACAAACATATCCACCTCTCGAATATCCAAACACTCGTTGGAGACTTGGGAATCTCTGTCATCGCACACATATCCAAGACGCACGGAACATCCGTAGGAGCGATCCGCATCGCGTTGCAGCGAGCAATCGTACAGGGAGACCGAATGAGGGCCGTCGCAGGCGATATAATGAGGCTCTACATGCATATCGATGAAAGCATCGACGTTGATGTCGAACTCGATTCTCTCATTTTCCCTAGCTTTACAATTTCCGAGACAGCATCTGCAGCCAATGTGACGCTCAAGGACTGCTTGATTCAAGAACTTGACATATCGGGTGCCACCGATGTGACGCGGTTGCCTACGATGAAAGGCTGCGTTATCGAGATGGTTACAGGTGTCGCCGGTATTGACAACCTTGCCCGCGACAGGTTCGAGGATTGCTCGATCGAATCCTTCACGGACAGCGTTGAGAACGCCGCCGCGATTTTGAGCCTACCCGTCTCAGACTGGCGGCGAGTTACTCTTTCAATCTTGCAGAGACTGTTTCTCCGCAGCGGCAAAGGCAGACGTGAGCTCGCATTCTACCGAGGCGGGCTGACCGAGGCGCAAAAAGCCTTAGTTCCCAAGATCCTCGATCGGGTACAGTCTGAAGGGATCGCCTGGCGCGGCCGGAATCATGGCACGGTCCTTTGGTCTCCCAATAGGGCAATGGGGGACCGCGTGCGAAAGATCTTGGCTGCGCCTTCGATGAGTGATGACCCTCTCCTGAACGAGCACCCAAGATAGAGTTGTCCCAGGCTGCGTTCACTCCGGCTCGAGAACCTGGACCCGGTCAGCCGGGGTGCGCGCCGACGGTGTCGCGGATCATCGCGCCCAGGTCCGCCGACGCCGACCGCGCGCAGTGGGCGCAGCAGAAGAACCGGCCCTCCACCTCCACGCCGTGCCCGATCACCCGGCAGTCGCAGTGCTCGCAGCGCGGGGCGAGGCGCTGGATCGCGCACTCGAAGCTGTCGAACGTGTGCACGCCGCCGCTCACGGTGCGCACCTCGAAGGCCATCCAGTACTCGTTGCCACAGACGTCACAGGTCGCCATGCGCGGAAGACTGCGGCAGGTCAGCCGGGTCGGCAACTCGAAGCGTCGAGCCGCGCGACCAGGGTTTTCGGGGCAGTCACCCGATAGGCGTCCTCGACCAGGTCGGCGGCCACGCCCCAGTCGACCTTTTCCGATGGCTGGTCACCCGGAACCCGGAGACGGCCTTCTGTCCACAGAGGACGGCGAACGACGAGGACCAAGGCCACAGCGCCCACCGGTGAGCGGGACCGGCCGGATTCGAACCGGCGTTCTCCCTCCCCTGTGGGAGGGCGCGTCGACCACTGCGCTACAGGCCCCTTCGCACTGCGTACGACCACACTAGTCCGTGAACATCGGCCCGTATGCCCGGCGAAAGTGTTGGACCCAATAAGGTTCCCGCAACAACCTCGGACTGGACGGTGTCGTGCCAGGGATCGACTACTACGAGTTGCTCGGTGTCAGCCGCGGTGCCAGTACCGCGGAGATCAAGTCGGCCTACCGATCACTCGCCAAGGTCATGCACCCCGACGCGGGTGGCACCTCGGGCGGCTTCCGGCTGCTTCAGGAGGCCTACGAGACGCTCAAGGACCCCGTCCGCCGAGCGGACTACGACCGTCCCGCCGCCCCGCCCTCCCCCGTCTTCCGGCCGCCGGCACGCCCGCGACCTCGCCGAACGGGCCGGACGGGCCGGTTGCGCGACTTCGGCGACGACCCGAACTACACCGCGCCCAGGCCCAGGGTCGACCTGCGTTCGATGGACTGGTGGAACCGCATCGACCTCGGCCAGCGGGTCCGCTACGTGCCCGCCACCGGCCTCGGCCACGCCCCCGCGGCAGCCGCGATCGGCGGGTGGTTCGTCCTGCTCATCCCGTTGGCGATGCCGTTGTCCCCGCTGCTGCTGGCCGTCTGGCTGCCCCTGGTGGCCGCCGCCGGTTACGGCGCGTTCCGGCTGGTTCGCCGGTACGTGGCCCACGCGAGGGCCGAACGGGCGTTCGCCGGCGAGTACGACGGGAACACCATCTTCGGCCGTCCGGGTGAAAACAGACGCGAACGGCTGACCGCCGGACTGCTGACCGAGTACCTGACGCAGCTACCGGGCGTGCGCATCTTCCACGGCCTCGCGTGGCCCGGTTCGGTCTTCACCGACATCGACCACGCCCTGCTGTGCGGCCGCCGCCTGGTGCTGATCGAGTCGAAGTCGTGGCTGCCCGGCCACTACTACTGCGACGAGGACGGCGAACTCTGGCGCAACGGCCACCCGTTCCGCGGCGGCGGCACCCAACTGTTCGAGGGCGTCGAACGGTTCCAGGAACTGCTGCCGTTGCTGGACGTCCGCGGCGCGCTGATCATCTACCCGAGCCGCGCCGGCGAGGTCACCTGCGACGACGACCTCGACTTCGAGGTGCCGCCGATGACACCCGAGCAGTTCGTGCGCGAGATCGGCGACTGGCTGGCCGACGACCCGGCCACGGTCGACCGCGAGGCGCTGCGCGTGCTGGTGCGCCAGGTGGTGTCCGAGGTCCGGGTCGCCGGAGCCTGACCCACGGGGCGGTGAGCTGCTCCTGGGCAGGCTTGATGGATGACTAGCTGTTCTCTTCGAGCAGCCGAGCGGCGGCTTGCGGATCCATCATGTTCGAGTAGATCTGCTCACCGGGACGCAGTGGCCGATCCGGCATCGCGAACTCCGGGTACCAGCCGTCCCTGTCGCAGCCAGGGACCATGTTCAGGGCGATGGCCACGAAGTTGTCCGGCACCGAGCCGGTGATCCACACGGCCACGTAGGTGCCTCTGTCCTCCACACCTCGAACGAGCACACCGAGCTCCGCGCCAGCGACCTGATCAACGTGTTCCTGCCCGTCGAGCAACGATGCGCACACCAGGCGCCGCACCGTTTCATCCATGACTCGCAGCAGTCGAACGGCTGCTTCGGCTTGGTACCGATCGAGGTCGTCCTTGTTCGCGAGCCACTGGCCACAGAACGTTGACGACTTCAAGGGCGGACTGTGCTCGATGTTGTACCTGGAACGCGCGGCGACGGCCGCAGTCGCGAGTGCCTCGTAGAAGTCGTCACGACTTCCGGCTTCCCGGACTCCAGCCGCGACCATCCAACAGGGCTCGCCCGCCTCGACAACAGCGCCGCGCCAACGCTGGACTTTGACCTTGAACATGACCACGTCATCAATCGAACGGATCCGCTCACGCGGGCCCGTCGGCTGCGCGAACTGCTCGTTGGCCTTCCTGATCAGCGGGTGATCGATCTCGTCGAGCGGCTCGTCGATGAGCGGCAAAGCCAAGCCCAGATCTTCATGAAGACACCGAATGGTGGGACGAACCGTCATCAGGACTCGCGAACCCCGCCGAGTTCATCGAGGCGTTCCTTGGACATGCCGGTCAGAGCCGCGACCTGACTGCTCCGAGTGCCATCGAGCGTCTCCATCGTGCGGCGCAGCGCGGCGTTGATCTCTTCCCGCCTCGCACCCAGATACTCACGAACAGCCGCAGCCAGCAGGTCTTTCTGAGACATGTGCAGCGCGGTCGCGCCATGCGCGATCAAAGCGTGCGTCTCTTGATCGACTTTAACAGGAGAGGACTGGACAGCCATCACACACCTCCGGTACCCAAGGGTACTCCGGTACCAACGACAGTCAAACCGACATCTCCGGTCATGGCTCGAGCCCGTTCAGAACAGCACCCCTCCGCACGCAGCGTTCGCTACGCTAAACCTGTAGCGAACGCTGCAAGGTAGCCGCTGACCGCCACAAACAAGCGTAATGTTTGCTACATGCAACGCGTGGAGGCTCTGAGGGTCGTGGGCGAGATCGCCGCTGACCAGTGGGGTCTGTTCACAACGCAGCAGGCGGAGGCCGCGGGGGTGAACCGCACAACGCTGACGAGGCTGGCCTCGGCTGGGCTCGTCGATCACGTGGCACGCGGTGTCCATCTCGTCGTTGCGGCAGGGACCCCGAGCCATGTCGAAGAGAAGTCGGCATGGCTCCGACTCGCTTCGTCCCGTCTCGCCTGGGAACGAGATCCCGCCGACGAGGACAACGGGGTTCTCTCGCACCGCACCGCTTGTGTCCTGCACGGACTGGGCGACATCCCCGCGCCACAGGTCGAGATCACCGTGCCACGGCGACGCACCACCCGGGTCACCGGAATTCGGCTGCATCGTGGTGATCTGTCACGGGACGAGATCACCACGACAGACGACGGTCTACCTGTGACGACGGTCGAACGCACCATCAAGGACCTGCTCATCGCCCGCGTCGACGGCGGCCACCTGGGCGGCGTTCTCAACGATGTACTGCGTCGCCGGCTGATGGATGAGGACGATCTTGTGGCACTGCTGGGAGAGCACGCATCGGCATACGGGATCGGCACGAACGACGGGATCCACCTGCTCCAGCACCTGCTGCACCAGGCAGGAGCAGATGTCACTTTCCACGTTCGATCAGCGCTGGCCGAGCATGCTGAAACCAGGCGTGCAGTAGCCGCGGCCGCCGAGGCAATCGCCGCGCAGCTCGCGGGGCTGGACCTGGCGCAACTGGAGAAGCTGCGCGCGGCCGTGAACGCGGTGATCAACGAACCAGGCACCCGGATGGAGAGCGATCAGTGAGCTACGCGTCGCCTCAGGCACTGAGCCGCGCGCTCAGGGACCGCGCCAAGCGCGAGGCCACGAGCACAGGCGCACGTCCTGGCGACCTGCTCAACAGGTTCTTCTTCGAGCGGCTCCTGGCCAGGGTCTTCCACCACGATCCCGACGGCTGGCTCCTCAAAGGTGGCCAGGCGATGCTCGTGCGCTATCGCGACGTCCGCCACAGCCGAGACATCGATCTTTGCCGCCGGAACACCACCGACCTGAACGAGGCAGTGGCGGCGATCCGCTCTGCCGCGGCAGTCGATCTCGGCGACTTCGTTCGGTACGAGTACCGAGGGCACACCGAGATGACGGAGGACCGCCCGACCACGCGCGTCTCGTTCACCATCCTGGTGGGCCTGCGGACGGAGGGCACCGTCAGTGTCGACCTGGTCGTGCACTCGCCCCTGCACGGAACCCCTGAACTGCGCAGGCTTCACCCCACTATCCCCGTTGACTGGCCTGACGACTGGCCGGTGGTCAGGCTGTACCCGCTGATCGCTCACGTGGCCGACAAGGTGTGCGCCCTCTACGAGAGGCACAACGGGAGAACGTCCACGAGATACCGCGATCTCGTTGACCTCGTGCTCATCGCTCTGCGCGAGTCCGTCCCTGGTCTGGAACTGCAGATCGCGATCAGACACGAATGTCAACGCCGAAGAGATGCCGGTGTCGACCTCGTGCTTCCTGACGTGTTCGTCATTCCGGAACCAACCCTCTGGAAAGTCGGCTACGAACGCGAAGCACGCATGCTCGATGCCGTGGCAACGCATCGAACACTCGCGCAGGCCACCGAACTCATGGGCCGGTTCCTCAACCCGGTGCTGGCGGCACCGGACCCAGGTCGGTGGACTGCCGGTGAGCTGCGGTGGAGCCGAACCACGTGAGCTCAGCAGGCGGCAGTCGTCGGGTCCGTGGCACCATCCCCGCATGACCCGCAAGCTGTGCCTCGCGCAGAACCCCGACGCGGACGCACTCCTCGCGTCGGACATGTTCGCCCTGCTCCTCGGCATGATGCTCGACCAGCAGATCCCGATGGAGAAGGCCTTCTCCGGCCCCAAGGTCATCGCTGACCGGATGGGCAGTCTTGACGTGCACCGGATCGCCGAGGCCGACCCCGACGAGTTCGCCGCCGTGATGGCCACGCCGCCCGCTGTGCACCGCTTCCCCGGCTCGATGGCCAAGCGGGTGCAGGCGCTCGCCCAGTTCGTCGTCGCCGAGTACGACGGGGACGTGACGCGCATCTGGGCGAAGGGCGATGGGGCGGCGGTGTTCAAGCGGCTCAAGGCTTTGCCGGGGTTCGGGGACCAGAAGGCGAAGATCTTCCTGGCGTTGCTCGGCAAGCAGGGCGGCGTCACGCCCGAGGGGTGGCGGGAGGCGGCCGGGCACTACGGCGACGAGGGGGCGCGGCGCAGTGTCGCGGACGTGACGGACCAGAGGTCGTTGCTGGAGGTGCGCGACTTCAAGAAGGCGGCGAAGGCTGCCGCGAAGGCCGCGAAGTAGCGCCAGGTGTTCATCGTCTGGTCCACTTGGTGTACGCCGCCGTCCTGGAAGCTCCACACGAACGAGGTGCTCTCCCGCGCCTCGCTGGAGAAGGGCGTTTCGCGTTGCGCATCAAGGCACTCGGCTTCTTCGCGGTTCTCGCGCTCAGTCTGACGATCACCCCGGCATCTGCCGCGAGCTGGCCTGGCGGGTCAGCGTCGGTGGCGGACGCGGCGGACACGTTCGATTCCAACCTCAGCGGGCTCTCCTTCGAGGGACAGAACGTGGTGTGGGCCGTGCGGAACGGGCCCAGCACGCTGTACCGGCTCGTGCCCGACGGCGGGCGGTGGCGGATCGACCAGACCAGGTCGTTGCGGTTCAAGGACGGGCAGGGTGACCCGGACGCCGAAGGTGTGGTCAGCACGCCGGACGGGTTGTTCGTGGTGAGCGAGCGGGACAACGACGCGGATGTGAGCGCGCCGACCGTGCTCCGGTACGGGACCGGGTCGAACGCGACCGCGGAGTGGAAGCTGTCCGGCATGCCGCGGGTCGACCCCAACGACGGACCGGAGGGGATCGCGTTCCTGCCGGACTCGTTCCTCACCGCCGGCGGGTTCAAGGACGACACGGGCAAGCTCTACAACCCGGCCGACTACCCGGGCCACGGCAGCGGGCTCTTCGCGGTGGGGCTGGAGGCGACCGGCACGATCTACCTGTACGCGTTGCAGGACAGCGGGTCCAGGCTGGTCGCGAAGTTCGCGAGCGGGCAGAGCCAGGTGATGGAGTTGGAGTTCGACGGCAGCAGGCTGTGGGCCACCTGCGACGACCACTGCAAGGGGCGCGCGACGACGCTCGCGGTCAGTGGCGGGAAGTTCCGGGTCACGGCGACGTACGACCGGCCGTCGAAGCTGCCGAACGTGAACCTCGAAGGGTTCGCGATCGCGCCGAACTGCGTCAACGGCAAGAAGACCGTGCTGTGGGCCGATGACGACAACACCGACGGCCATTCGTTGTACAAGGGCACCTTGAACTGCACGGTCTGAGGGACTGTCGGGGTGCGGAGCTAGGCTGCCGCGCGTGACCGCACCCCACATCCCCGGCCTCACCCTCCTGAGACCGCTCGGCTCCGGCGGTTTCGCCACCGTCTACCGGGCCCACCAGTCCCAGCTGAACCGCGACGTCGCCGTGAAGATCGACAACCGGGTGCTGGCGGACGAGCGGGACCGCAGGCGGTTCGTGCGGGAGGCGCACGCGGCGGCCAAGCTGAGCGGGCATCCGCACGTCGTCGGGGTGCATGACGCGAACATCACGCACAACGGCACGCCCTACCTGGTCATGGAGCTGTGCGACGGCGGGTCGCTGGCGGACCGGTTGGAGGAGCAGGGGCGGCTGCCGGCGGAGCAGGTCAGGGATCTGGGGATCAAGCTCGCGGACGCGCTCGCCGCGGCGCACGCGGAGGGCGTGCTGCACCGGGACATCAAGCCGGGCAACATCCTCGTTGACCGGTACGGGACGCCGAAGCTCGCGGACTTCGGGCTGGCGGCGTTGCTGGACGCGCAGGGCGGGAGCACGGTCACGCGGGACGCGTTGAGCCCCAGTTTCGCGCCGCCAGAGGCGTTCGCGATGGCGCAGCCGACGGTGCAGGCGGACGTGTACTCGCTGGCGGCCACGCTCTACACGTTGCTGGCGGGCAAGCCGCCGCGGCCGGTGCCGTGGCCGATCACCAGTTTCGACCACCTCGGTGAGGTGCTGCGCAAGCCGGTGCCGGCGGTCGACGGGGTGCCGCAGGCGTTGCACGACACCATCGCTCGTGCACTGCACCCGGACACCACGCAACGCACGGCGAGTGCGGCGCAGTTGCGGGACGAGCTGCGCAGCCTCACGCCGCAGCCGCAGTCCAAGCGCGGCAGGAACGTCTGGCCCTTCGTCGCCGCCGCGGTCGTCGTCGCGGTCACCGCGGGGGCGCTCGTGTGGAGCCTCGGCGACAAGGAGAAGGCCGCGGCGCAGAACCCCGGCCCACAGCAGCCGCAGTCGGCGAAGCTGGAGGAGGTGCCGCCGTACCTCAGGGCGTGCGGGGACAAGTTCTGCGTCGACAAGGCGACGTGCGTCTTCGGCATCAACCACATCGGTGGGCAGGCGGCGACGGGCAGGCGGGTCGAGTGCTCGGACGAGCACGGCTGGGAGGTCTTCGCGGGTGGCTGGTTGTCGGGTGCCATCCCGAAGATCGGCAGTGAGGAGCTGGTCCGGCAGCCGCAGGTCGTCTCGACCTGCACCGGTGAGCTCATGCAGGCGAACAAGCGGCCCACCGCGGACATCACCGGCTGGCAGATCGAGGCGCTCGGCTTCGAGGACGGCGGCCGGTCGTACTTCCTCTGCGTGGCCTCACCGGCAGAAGGCGGCTGGCTCTTCACGAGCGCGTTCGGCAGCTAACAGATCCCCTTCGGGTCCGGCAGCTGGAAAATCCACTTGCGACGGGTCGTAACGTGGACCGCTGTGCGTGTTCACGCCGATTTGATCATTGCTGGGTTCCGAAGGTACTCGACCTACCGACAAGCGATGCTGGCCGGGATGACCACGAACGTGGTCTTCGGCCTGTTGCGGGTCGCCGTGCTCGTCGCCGCTCTCAAGGCGGCGAACGGCGAGATCGCGGAGTACGACGTCGCTGCTGCCAACACGTACGTCTGGATCGGGCAGGGGCTGCTCGGGTTCGTCCTGCTGTGGGGACAGAACGAGCTCGCCGAGCGCGTGCGATCCGGTGACGTCGTCGTCGACCTGTACCGGCCGTGGCACCTGCTGAGCGCACTGCTCGCCCAGGACCTCGGGCGCGGCGGGTACGCGTTCCTGACCAGGCTCGCGCCGCCGATGCTGTTCGGCATGCTGGTGTTCCCGTTCCGGTTCCCCGACAACCCCGTGCGGTGGCCGCTGTTCCTGCTCAGCGCGGTCATCGCGCTGGTGGTGAGCTTCGGGGTGCGGTTCCTCGTGGAGGTCAGCGCGTTCTGGCTGCTCGACAACCGCGGGCTGTACGGGTTCTGGAACGTCACGTCCGGCCTGCTGTGCGGGCTGACCGTGCCGATCGCGTTCTTCCCGCAGTGGGCGCGGGACGCGTTGTGGATGAGCCCGTTCCCGGCGCTGCTGCAGGCGCCGATCGACGTGTTCCTCGGCCACGGCAGTGCCGTGGAACTGCTGCTGTACCAGGTGTTCTGGGCCGTCGTCGTGCTGGGGCTCGGCCACCTGGCCCTGCAACGCGCGGTGCGCAGGGTGGTGGTGCAGGGTGGCTGACGTCATCTACCCGCGGCTCATCGGCGCACGGCTCAGGAGCCAGATGTCCTACCGCGCCTCGTTCGCGATGGACTTCGTCACGCAGGTGATCGCGCAGTGGTACGAGCTGCTCGTGATCCTGGTGCTGTTCGGCCAGGTCCACGCGCTGGGCGGGTTCAGAAGGGACGAGGTGCTGCTGATGTACGCCTTCTCGGGGGCCGCGTTCGGCGTCGCGGACCTGTTCGCGGGGCAGCTCGACAACCTGCCGACCTACATCCGCACCGGCAGCTTCGACGTGCTGCTGATGCGACCGCTCGGCACGTTGCCGCAGATCATGGTGTCCGACATCCGGTTGCGGCGGGTCGGGCGGATCGTCGGCGCGGTCGCCGTCATGGTCTACGCGCTGACGCACGCCGCGATCGACTGGACGCCGGCGAAGGTCGCGCTGGTGGTCATGACACCGGTCGCGGGCGCGGTCATCTTCAGCTCGGTCTGGGTGGTCGCGTGCTCGATCTGCTTCTGGATCGTGGACGGCCGCGAGTTCGCCAACGCGGTCACCTACGGCGGCAACGCCTTCGCGTCGTACCCGGTCAACGTCTACACGCGGCCGCTGCGCTGGCTGATGGCGTTCGTCGTGCCGGGTGCGTTCGTCGCGTACTACCCGAGCCTCGCGCTGCTCGGGAAGCAGGACCCGCTCGGCCTGCCCGGCTGGGTCGGTTGGACATCACCGCTCGTCGCGGCGCTGGCGGCGGTGGTCGCCGGGCTGGTGTGGCGGTTCGCGGTCAGGCACTACCGGGGAACGGGATCATGATCGAGGTCAGGGAGCTCCGCAGGGAGTTCGAGGTCGCCACGTCCAAGGGCTTGCGGCGCAACTACCGGACCGTCACCGCGGTGGACGGCGTCTCGTTCGACGTGGCGGCGGGTGAGGCCGTCGGGTACGTCGGGCCGAACGGTGCCGGCAAGTCGACGACCATCAAGATGCTGACCGGGATCCTGGTGCCGACCAGCGGCCACATCCGGGTCAGCGGTGTCGACCCGGCCAGGCAGCGGCGCGATCTCGCCAAGCGGATCGGTGTCGTGTTCGGCCAGCGCAGCCAGCTGTGGTGGGACCTGCCGCTGCGGGACAGCTTCGACCTGCTGCGGTCGATCTACCGGGTGCCGCCGCCGGACTACCGGGAGCGCCTGGACGAGTGCGTCGAGCTCCTCGGCCTGCGCGAGTTCCTGCTCACGCCGGTGCGGCAGCTCTCGCTGGGCCAGCGGATGCGCGGCGAGATCACCGCGGCCCTGCTGCACGCGCCGGAGCTGCTGGTGCTGGACGAGCCGACGATCGGCCTGGACCTGGAGTCGAAGGAACGCCTGCGGGAGTTCCTCAAGGACATCAACACCCGGCGCGGCACCACGCTGCTGCTGACCACGCACGACCTGGACGACATCGAACGCCTCTGCCCGCGGCTGATGGTGATCGACCACGGCCGGGTGCTCGCCGACGGACCGCTCGACGCGCTGCGCGAGGAGGTCACGCCGGACCGGGAGCTGGTCATCGACCTGCGGGAACCCGGACCGGCGCCGGACGTCCCAGGAGTGACGGCGGTGCGCAGCGCGGCGAACGGGATGCGCCACCACCTCACGTTCCGGCGTGCGGAGACGACGGCGGCACAGTTGATCACCAGGGTGGTGGGGCAGGTGGAGGTGCACGACCTCGCCGTCGTGGAGCCCGAGATCGACGACGTCATCCGGAAGCTCTACCAGCGCCAGGTCGAAGAACACACCCACCGGTAGTGGCACGTCGGTAGAGTCGGACGTGACACAAACGGACACTTCGGGCAAAGGGAGAGCGAATGCGCCTAGTCGGACCGCTGGCGGCAGCCGTCATCGCGTTGGGCAGCTTGACGGCCTGCGACACCATCCAGGGCGTCAGCGACACCGCGGACAAGGTGAAGCTGTGCGCTGACGCGATCCAGTTGGTCGGGTTCTCGCCGGACCTGAGCGACCCGCAGAAGGCGCTGGAAGACACCAAGGCCAAGGCCACGGAACTGGAGAACCTCGCCGGCTCCGCTCCGGACGAGCAGGTGAAGAAGGCGCTGCAGGAAGCCGCGAACGGCATGCAGAACGTCAACTCGGCGGCCGACTGGGTCACCCAGAAGGCGGACTTGGTCGCGAAGGTCTCCTCGGCCTGCGGTGGATGAGTCCGCAAGCCCCTGTTGCGCACCTCCGGTGGCGGCCTAGGCTTTGACGCCTGACCTCTTGCCGCACCCGGAGGTGTTGCAGCGCCATGCAAGCGACAGTTGGTGACCGGCTCCACGTCCACAGCCGTTCGATCGGTCTCGAGGAACGCCTCGGCGAGATCCTCGAGGTCCGCGGCACCGACGGTGCCCCGCCCTACCTGGTCCGCTTCAACGACGGGCACGAGGGCCTCGTGTTCCCCGGGCCCGACTGCGTCGTCAAGCCACGCGGGACCGTCTAACCGAGCGCAGTCGCGATCAGCTCCTCGGCCAGCTGGGGAGTCGCTGCCGCCACGCCCGACCACCGGCGGGACAGGTCGGGGTCGAACGTGAACGGCCGGCCGTGCAGGTCGACCAGCACCCCACCGGCAGCGGGCACCGTGACCAGCGCCGTGGCCAGGTCCATGATCCGGTGTGTATCGGTTCCGGGATCGATGAAGCCGTCGACCGTGCCCTCCGCGACCAGCATGGTCTCCAGGCACGTCGTGCACAGCACGCGGATGCGGTCCGCGCGGTTCGCGATGCGCAGCCACGCGTCCTGAGTGCCGGTCTTGGGCCGCATCAGGCAGATCGACGCGCCGTCCAGCGACGTGCGTTCGGTCGTGCGGAACGGGGTGTCGACTCCCGCGCGCGCATGCCACGCACGGCCCGTGTCGAACCACGTGGTCAACGCTTCGTTCGCCGTGCCGTCAACGACCACGACACCGGCGAAGCACGAGAGGGGCACGCCGAACGCGGCGTTCGCGGACCCGTCGACCGGGTCGATGACGAGGGTGACGGCCGAGCCGTTGTCGACGAACCCGGCTTCCTCGGAGAGCAGGTTCACGCGGTTGCGGTGGATCGACTCCAGGATCGCGTCCTCGACGATGCGGTCGACGCGCATCGTCGGTGTTCCGTCGGCGCCGTCCGCTACTTCTTCGCGGAGCTCCAGGCGCGTGTGCAGGGATCGGGCGCGTCCGTACGCCGCTGACGCCGCACGGGCGGCGTCAGCGAGCGCGGGATGCACGTCGTCGGAGAGCTGTGGCTGGGGCACGTCCCATGGAATGCGCACGTGCCCCACCTTGCCACTAACCGGCTCAGATCAGGCCGAGGCCCTTGACCGCGTCGCGCTCCTCGACCAGCTCGGCCACGGAGGCGTCGATGCGGGCGCGGGAGAAGTCGTCGATCTCCAGGCCCTGGATGATCTCGTACGAACCACCGGAGCACTTGACCGGGAACGACGAGATGATGCCCTCGGGCACGCCGTACGACCCGTCCGACGGGATCGCCATCGAGGTCCACTCGGTGCCGTTGACCCAGTCGTAGACGTGGTCGATGGCGGCGTTCGCGGCCGAGGCGGCCGAGGAGGCGCCACGGGCCTCGATGATCGCCGCACCGCGCTTGGCGACGGTCGGGATGAAGTCGTTCTCCAGCCACGCCTGGTCGTTCACGGCCTCGGCGGCGGTCTTGCCACCCACCTCGGCGTGGAACAGGTCCGGGTACTGGGTGGCCGAGTGGTTGCCCCAGATCGTCATGTTCTTGATGTCGGTGACCGCGACGCCGAGCTTCTTCGCGAGCTGCGACAGGGCGCGGTTGTGGTCCAGGCGCGTCATCGCGGTGAAGCGCTCGCGCGGGACGTCCGGCGCGTGCTGCTGGGCGATGAGGGCGTTGGTGTTGGCCGGGTTGCCGACCACGAGCACCTTGACGTCGTCAGCGGCACCGGCGTTGATCGCCTCGCCCTGCGGCTTGAAGATGCCGCCGTTGGCCTCCAGCAGGTCGCCGCGCTCCATGCCCTTCGTGCGGGGGCGGGCGCCGACGAGCAGGGCGACGTTCACGCCGTCGAACGCGGTCTTCGCGTCGTCGGTGATCGTGATGCCCTTGAGCAGCGGGAAGGCGCAGTCGTCCAGCTCCATCGCGGTGCCCTCGGCGGCCTTGAGCGCCGGGGTGATCTCCAGCAGGCGCAGGTTGACCGGGGTGTCCGGGCCGAGCAGGTGGCCGGAAGCGATGCGGAAGAGCAGTGCGTAGCCGATCTGGCCGGCCGCACCGGTGACGGTGACGTTCACGGGCGTGCGGGTCATGAGCCTTCCCGAGTGACGGTCTTCGTTGACTTCGTCGGGCGGGTCGCCCGGCAACCCGCACGTTACCAACACGGCGACTGACCGAGAGTGTGAGAGTGGACAACCAGCCGGGGCGTCAGGAGACCGCGTCGAGGGGCTGGTCCGCGCCGCGCCAGGTGTCCGCGAGCTCCTGCACCGGCAGGCCGAGCGCCTCACCGAGGCAGATGATCGTGCCGAAGCCGGGGGACGGCAGCCGGCCCGTCTCGATCTTGCGCAACGTCTCCGGCGAGATGCCCGCCGACTGCGCGATCTCCACCAGGTCGCGGCCCGCCCGCGCGCGCCGCAGCAGGACGCCGAGACGACGACCGGCTTCGATCTGCTCTGGGGTGAGCGGCTGGCGGACCATGCCACCAGGATAGGTTGGTATTACTATACCGACAAGTGTTAGGGTGCCGGTATAACTATACCAAGCCAGTGAGGTAGCTCGTGATTGAACTGAAGTCGCCTGCGGAGATCGACCGCATGCACGTGACCGGGCGCTTCGTGGCCGAGGTCCTCACCGAGGTCGGCCGGCTCGCCGACGTGGGCGTCAACCTCATGGACCTGGAGCACCACGTCCGCGGCATGATCTCCGACCGTGGCGCCGTGTCCTGCTACTGGGACTACGCGCCGTCGTTCGGCAAGGGCCCGTTCCGCAACGTCATCTGCCTGTCGGTCAACGACGCCGTGCTCCACGGCCTGCCGCACGACTACGTGCTGCGCGACGGCGATGTGCTCACCGCCGACATCGCCGTGGGCATCGACGGCTGGGTGGCCGACTCCGCGCGCACGGTCATCGTCGGCACGCCCGCCGAGGAGGACCAGCGGATCGTGCGCGCCACCGAGGAGGCTCTGGAGGCGGCGATCGCGGTGGCCCGTCCCGGCAACCGGCTGGGCGACCTGTCGGCGGCGATCTACCAGGTGGCCCGCTCCTACGGCTACCCGGTCAACACGGAGTTCGGCGGCCACGGCATCGGCCGCACCATGCACGAGGACCCGCACGTGTCGAACAAGGGCCACGCCGGTCGCGGCATGACCCTCAAGCCGGGCCTGACGCTCGCGCTCGAACCGTGGCTCGCCCGCACCACCGACAAGATCGTCTACGACCCGGACGGCTGGACCATCCGCTCGGCCGACGGCTCCCGCACGGCGCACTCCGAGCACACGGTCGCGATCACCGAGGACGCTCCCCTGGTGCTCACGCGCCGCGAGTCCGAAAACGTCGCTCCCGTCGAACACGTGAGCGACGCTCCGGCACACTAGCGGCGTGGACACCGGACTCGAAGAGGTCGGCGAGGACTACGCCGACGCGAACCTGCCGAACCAGCACTGGGAGAAGCGGTCCTTCACCGACTGCGACTTCACCGAGGCCGATCTCCGCGAGCTCGTGACGACGGGGTGCACGTTCACCCGGTGCGACTTCACCAGGACCGACCTCGGTGAGTCGAGGCACCACGCGACGGCGTTCCGCCAGTGCACGTTCGACCGCACGGTGCTGACGCGGTCGAGCTTCACGTCGTGCAGCCTGATGGGGTCGAACTTCGTCGACTGCGTGCTGCGGCCGGTCACCTTCACCGAGGTCGACTTCACGCTGGCGTCGTTCGTGAAGGCACCGCTGCACGGCCTGAAGCTCGCCGGCCAGCGGTTCCGCGAGACGAACCTCAGCGAGGCCGACCTGCGCAAGACCGACCTCAGCGGCGCCGACCTGATGGGCGCGCGGCTGCTCGACGCGAAGCTCGACGGGGCGGACCTGCGCGGGGCGCACGTCGACGCGAACGGGCTCCGGCAGGCCAAGCTCGCCGGAGCCCTGATCGACATCGACACCGCCATCGCGTTCGCGGCGGCCTACGGGCTGGTGGTGTCACACGGGCCGGAATCGAGCTAGCCGGCCCGTGCCACACCGCTAGTTGTCGGCCGAGCCGGTGATCTCCACCAGCACGCCGTCGGCCACCATCTCCTCGACCGACTTCGGCAGCAGGTAGGCCGTGCCGCCGCCGGGCTGCTCGAACCACGGCACCGCCACACCGGTCAGCACCTCGAGCGGCCGGCGCAGGCGGTACACCCGGTACGGGCGGTTGATCCACGACGGCACCAGGCTGCGTTCCGGGAACGGCGTGCCGGCCACGTAGACGAGGTTGCCGCTCTGGTCGCCGTAGCGGTCGACCTCGGTGCCGGGCGGCAGCTCGAACATCTGCTTGTGGCGGAACAACGTCAGCGGCGGCTCGCCGGCCATCGGCGAGATCGGGAACTTCCGCTTGGCCGGGTCGTCCTGCTGCACCGCGGCGGCCACGGGTGCGGGGACCGGCGCCGGGACCACGGCCGTGGGGGCCGGGAGCGGCGGGGCCTGCATCGGCGGGCGTGGCGGGGGCGCGGGACGGCGCGGTTCCTCGCGGAAGCCGTTGGCGATCGGCCGCGGCGGGGCGGGCGGGGTCTGCGGGCGGGGCGGGATCGTGCGGAAGTTGCCCAGCACGAGCCGGCCGACCAGGTACGCCGAGGCGTCCTCGACCCTGTCGAACCGCACCGGGTTCTTCGGGCCGTGGTCGTACCAGCACACCTCCCAGCTGTCGCCGTCGAGGTGCAGCGTCCACGTGCGGTCGGCGGGCTCGCCGCCGATGCGGTAGACGCCGTGCGGCACGTTCAGGTCGTCCAGCGCGCGGCGGGTGCCCGCGAGCTCGCGGTCCTCCTCCGGCGTGACCTGACGCGGTTCCGGCTCCGGCTCCGACTCGGGTTCCGGCTCGTCGTCGACGAACAGGGCCGCGTCGAACTGGGTGGTCTCCTCGACCACCGGCACGACGGGGACCGCCGGTGCGGCCGCTGCCACGGGCGGCACCGGCGCGACGGGCGGCACCGGCGCGGGCTCGCGGACCTCACGCGGGTCGAACTCCGCGGTGGTGCGCAGCTCCTCCTCGGCGAGGTCGGGCTCGTCGGCCTCGACCGCGACGACGGGGTGCTCCTCGGTGACCTCGGCCGAGTGCTCCAGCGGTTCGTCGAGGACCGGGCTCCACGCCATCGTGTCCTGCATGAGGTCGCGCGGACGTTCCTCGTCCTCGGGCACGAAGCTGTCGGTGCGCTCCTCCTCGCGGTGGTGCGTGAACAGCTCCGGCTCGTCCTCGTGCTGGTGGGTGAACAGCGCGGGCTCGCCGGGACCCGCGGTCGGCACCTCGGGCTCGCCGGCCGGCTCGGCGGCCGCGACGGGCTCGTCCTGCTCGGGGCGCTCGTCCACGACGTGGGCGAACTCCTCGGTCGGGTGCGGGGCGAACAGGTCCATGCCCGCGCCGTAGGTGTCGCGCAGGTGCCGGTCGTCCACGCGGTCCGGCACGCCGTCGGAGTCGAAGACGACCCGGTAGGGCGGGCCGTTGTCGATCAGCGGTGCCGCGACGGACACCGGCTGGCCGAGCGGTTCCGGGTCGTCGTCGAGCGGGGCGCGTTCGACGGTGACCTCGACCGGTTCGGGTTCGGGGGCGCGCTGCGGTTCCGGCTCGTCGTCGAAGTCCGGTGCCGGCATGAACCGCGTCGACTCGACCTCGGACTCGTCGTCGAACGACGGCGCCGCGACGAACTGCGTCGCGTCCGGCTCGGGCTCGCGCACGGCCTCGGCGGCGGGTTCCGGCTCGGGTTCCGCGCGGACCTCGGGCGGCGGCGACGGCAGCATCGTGCCGGGAGGGGCGGCGGGCGCGCCGAGGTTGGCGGCGGCCGCGAGCCGGGTCTCCTCGGAGACCTCGCCCAGGTTGAAGCCCCTGCCGCGGGCCCGCTCGACCAGCTCCGGCTCCGGCGGCACGCCGTACTTGCGCAGGTAGTACGAGACCGCGGCGGGCCAGATCCAGACACCGTCGGTCTGGAACCCGGCGGGCACGACCGGCGGGGTGTCCGCGGCCAGCACGTCGGCGTCGAAACCGCGACCGGCCACGGCGACCGGCGCGTTCGACAGGTAGGCCAGCAGCGGCGCGACCTCGGGTTCGGGCACCGGCGGGCGGTTGACCGACGGACGGCCGTTCGGCCCGGCCCCGTCGAACACCCTGACCGTGCGGAACACCGGCGTCGGCGGGTTCAGCCTGCGGCGCAGCCAGTCGGGCACGTTCTCGTCGGTGCGCGGGAAGAACCGCATCTCGTCGAAGTACGCCTGCTGCGGAGGTGGCGTCTGCCACTTCGGCTCGGCGCGGTCGAAGTCGAGGTTGTAGCTCGACGGGTGATCGAGCTGGTAGCGGGCGTTCGACCAGCTGCCCCTGCCCTCGCGGTGCATGCCGGCCCGCAGCCGTGCGAACAGCTGCGCGACCTCCTGCGGCGGGGCCCACGCGTGCGACGACCCGTCCGCGACCTGCAGCTCGGCTGCCAGTTCGAAGTAACGACCGGTGGCCCGGTACTCGGCGACGACCCGGCGCCAGTCCTCCGGCGCGGCCCGCATCAGGGTCAGGCCGATCTGCTTCACCAGAGCGTCCTGCTCGGTAGGGTTCAACGGCTTCGGCTCGGACACGCCAACATCTTCCCCCGCAACTCGCCGGATCGCACAGGTCCCCCGCCGCTGCGCCGAACGGTGGAGGCCCGACCATAACGTGGGTGACGTCCCTGTTAAAGCTGATCAAGAACAACCCGATGCGAGCTGGAGGCTCCTTGTCACGGTCCGCACAGGTGACCGGCGGCCTGCTCGCGACGCTCGGCGGAGTGGCCGTCGCGGTCCAGGGGCGGGTCAACGGCTCGCTGGCGCAGGCCCTGCAGAACGGCTTCCTGGCCGCGTTGATCTCCTTCGTCGGCGGCCTGATCGTGCTGCTCGCGGCCGTGTTGTCCCGGCCGGGCGGCCGGGACGGGCTGCGGCGGCTGGCCGACTCGCTGAGGCACCGCCGAATCCGCTGGTGGGAATGCATCGGCGGGATCAGCGGCGCCTTCCTGGTCGGGTCGCAGGGCATCGCGGTCGCGACTATCGGTGTGGCGGTGTTCACGGTCGCGGTCGTCGTCGGGCAGCTCGTGAGCAGCCTCGTGGTGGACCGGATGGGCATCGGGCCGGGTGAGCCGAAGTCGCTCACGACGGCCCGCGTCGCCGGTGCGGGCCTCGGCGTGGTGGCGGTCGTGGTGGCGGTGTCGCACCAGTTCACCTCTCCGGGTGCTCTCTGGCTCGCGCTGCTGCCGCTCGTCGCCGGCCTGCTGATGGGCTGGCAGCAGGCGGTGAACGGGCTGGTGCGCGAGGCGGCCGCGCACTCGGCGGCGACGATCCTGGTGAACTTCACGGTGGGCACGACGGCGTTGACGCTGGTCAACCTGGTCGTCCTGCGCGGGGTGCCCGGTGAGCTCCCGTCCGAGTGGTGGCTGTACCTCGGCGGGCTGCTGGGCATCCTCGGCGTGGGCGGCGCGATCGTGTCGGTGCGGTTCATCGGCGTGCTGATGGTCGGGCTGTGCGGCGTGAGCGGGCAGCTCGTCGGTGCCGTGCTGCTGGACGTGGTCAACGGGTCCCTGGCCGTGCCGACCGTGGTCGGTGTGGTGCTGACGCTGGTGTCGGTCGGCGTGGCCGCGTTGCCCAGTGGGAAGATGTGGCTGAGGAAGAAGGGTGCACAGTGACTGCGACGCTGCTCAACGGCCGGGAAACCCGGGACGCGCTGTTCGAGGACCTGAAGGCGAGGGTCGCCGCGCTGCCCGCGCCGGTCGGCCTGGCCACCGTCCTGGTCGGCGACGACCCCGGTTCGCACTCGTACGTGAAGGGCAAGCACGCCGCGTGCGCGAAGGTCGGGATCGCCTCGATCCGGCGCGACCTGCCCGCCGAGACCACGCAGGAGGAGCTGGAGGCCGTCATCGACGAGCTGAACGCGAACCCCGAGGTCACCGCGTACATCGTGCAGCTGCCGCTGCCCAGGCACCTCGACGCGAACGCCATCCTGGAGCGGATCGACCCGCGCAAGGACGGCGACGGCCTGCACCCGGTCAACCTGGGCAAGCTGGTGCTCGGCGAGACCGCGCCGCTGCCCGCGACCCCGCGCGGCATCCTCGAACTGCTGCGCCGCTACGACGTGCCGATCGCCGGCGCGAACGTCACCGTCGTCGGCCGCGGCGTGACCGTGGGCCGCCCGATCGGCCTGCTGCTCACCCGCCGCACCGAGAACGCCACCGTGACGCTGTGCCACACCGGCACGAAGGACCTGGCCGCGGAGGTGCGCCGCGCGGACATCGTGATCGCGGGCGCCGGCTCCCCCGGCCTGATCACCAGGGACATGGTCAAGCCGGGCGCGGCCGTGGTCGACGTCGGCATCACCCGCACCGAGAACGGCCTGGTCGGCGACGTCGCACCGGACGTGGCCGAGGTCGCGGGGCACCTGGCGCCGATCCCCGGCGGATCCGGCCCGATGACCATCGCGATGCTGCTGACGAACACGGTCGAAGCGGCCGAACGCGCTCATGCAGCGGTCTGACGCAGAGGCGCTCATGCCGGAACAGCGCTGGCGGTCGGGTGCGGGCAAGCACCTGCCGTTCGCGCTGGTCCTGGGCGTGGGTGTGCTGGGGCTGGTGCGGATCTTCCAGTACCACTGGCGGCAGGGCGCGGTGCTGCTCGGCGTGTCACTGCTGGTCGCGGCGGTGCTGCGGATCCTGGTGACCGACGAGCAGGCCGGTCTGATCAAGATCCGCGGCCGCGGCATGGACGCGTTCCTCTACAGCACGCTCGGCATCGTGCTGATCGCCGTGGCGCTGACGATCACCGGCGGGCCGCTCAGCCGATAGCCCGGTCCACCAGCTGCGCGATCAGCTCGTCGAGGTCCTCGGTCGCGAGGACCTCGGGCAGCGTCAGCCGTTCGTAGATCAGCCCCGTCATCGCCAGGTACATCAGGACGACGGTCGTGCGGTCGCCGGGCAGCCCGGCCTCCTCGTTGAAGCGCACGTTGAGGTCGAGGCCCTCCGCGACCGTCCGCGTGAGCGCGGTGCGCAGGTCCGGCCGGCGCGTGGCCTCCAGCCTGAGCTCCATCATCGCCAGGTAGCTCGCCCGGTCGGCGTCCGCCCGCTCGATGATGTCGTGCATGAGCCGCACGGTCAGCGCTTTGTCGCGCGGCCGGGCCAGCGACCGCGCGACCGACTCCTCCGAGGGCGTCAGCCGCGTGAACACGCGGGTCATCACCTCGGACATGAGGTCCTCGCGGCTCGCGAAGTAGTTCGACGCGGTCCCCGCGGGCACCGCTGCCCTGGCGTCGATCGCCCGGTAGGTCAGCCCGCGCGCGCCCTCTTCGGCCAGGACGTCGATCGCCGCGTCCAGCAGCGCCGTTCGCCTCGCTTCGTTCCTCACCACGGTTTCCTCCTTGCAACCACTACAGACATAGTACTACAGTCGTCGTGGTTGGAGCTACGGGAAGGCACTGGGGATGCGCAAGCTCGTGTACTACGTCGCCGTCACGCTGGACGGTTTCATCGCGGCCGAGGACGGGACCTTCGACGGGTTCGCCTTCGAGGGCGACCACCTGGCCGCCATCACGGCCGAGTACCCGGACACGCTGCCGACGCAGTTCCGCTCGGCACTCGGCCTGACGGACGCGCCGAACCGGCACTTCGACACGGTGCTGATGGGTCGCGCCACCTACCAGGTGCCCGGCGGGCTGGCCTCGCCGTACGCGCACCTGCGCCAGTTCGTGGTGTCGACGCAGGTGACCGGCACCCCGCCGGACGTCGAGGTGATCCGCGAGGACGTCGTCGGCCGGGTGCGCGCGCTGAAGGAGGAAGACGGCCAGGACATCTGGCTGTGCGGTGGCGGCAAGCTCGCGGCGGCACTGCTGCCGGAGATCGACAAGATGCTCCTGAAGATCAACCCGGTCGTGTTCGGCCGCGGCATCCCGCTGTTCGACGGCAAGGCCGACATCAGGAGGTTCGCGCGCACGGACGCACGACTGTTCGAGAGCGGAGTTTCGTTCATGACCTATGAACGCATTTCCTAATACGATTGACGACCTGGGGAACCGGTCGTAATCTTGTGCCACACCAAAGCGGGAGGAACGGTCATGACGAGCAAGCAGAAGCGGGTGCGACGCTCCGCCGTCGCTGCCCCTGCGCGCCCGTCGCGACCGTTCTCGCAGGTGAACGGCGCAGGCTCTCCGCCATGACGACCACGTCGTGAGCACCGGGGAGCCGCCCGTCGGGAAACCGACCAGGGCGGCTTTCTTCATTCTGCGCGCATTGTTTCGAATACCCTTGTAGCTCAACGGACAGAGCGCGGCGCTACGAACGCCGAAGTCCAGGTTCGATTCCTGGCAGGGGTGCACACGGGTCGCTGGCTCAACTGGCAGAGCAGCCGCCTCTTCAGCGGCGGGTTCGGGGTTCGAGTCCCCGACGGCCCACGGGAAAAGGGCTCCCTCCGCGAACGTCCGCGGAGGGAGCCCTTGCGCTGTTCACCGGTCAGGCGGCCTGCAGCGTCCACCTCTGGTTCGAGGTGCCGTTGACGTCCCAGATGCCGACACTGGCACCGTTCTGGACGGCGTTGCCGATCGCGTCCGCGGCCTTGCTGGTGAGCACGCTCTCCAGCACGTAGCTGCCGTCGGGCTGGCTGGAGAACACGAACTGCTCCGTGTCGCCGTAGTGGCAGTCGTACTGGACGAGCTGCGAACCGTTGAGGTGCACGGCGTTCTTGACGTCGAGGCACTTGCCGGACATCAGGTTCTTCAGCGCGTACCGCTTGCCGCCCAGGTCGACGAGGTCCCACGCCATCTTGCCGCCGCCGACGCAGTCCCACAGCTCCATGCCGGCGAAGTTCCCGAGCGCGCCCTGGTTCGGCGTGTCCCACATACCGGCGGTCTGCAGGCAGCGGCCGGACTGGACGCCCTTGAGCTGGTAGCGGCCGACGGTCACCGCGGCGATGTCGGACCGGTGCACCAGGTTGAGCAGGCGCCAGCGCTGGTGGCCGTCGTTGGTGTTGCCGTAGGTGGTGATCGGGGCGGCGTTCGGGGTCTGACCGTCCCTGACCGTCACGAACTTGCCGGTGCCGATGTTCTTGATCTGGTACGTGCCGTCGGTGTTCTCGATGAACGTCCAGCGGTGGTAGCCGTTGCCGGCATCACACGGGTACTGGCGCAGCAGGTCGCTGTGGCCGTCCATGCACTGCCGCGAGTTGCCGTTCATGAGCAGGTACTCGTTGGTGGCGACCTGCTTCAACGCCCAGACCTGCTTGGGGGCGGGGCGGATGCAGTCCCACAGCTCGTTGTACTGACCGTTCTCGATCGCCTGCGCGTCGACGCCGGCGATCTGCGCGCACCGGCCGGAGGCCTGGCCCTGCAGCTCGACCACCAGCTCGTGGGCGGGCTTGATCTGGTCCCTCTTGGCGGCGTCGTAGCGGCCGAGGTTGAGGAACTCGTTGCGCGCCTTGAGGTCACCGGCGAGTGCGGCGGTGGCGGCGGCGACCACGTTCGGCAGGTACCCGTCCCGCTTGGAGCGGTCGAGGATCTCCTTGATCAGCTTCTCGGTCTCCGCGGCGCGGGCGGCGTCCTCCTCCGCCACGTCCTGCTGGTGCGCGGTGTGCACGCCGGTGAAGATGAACGCCTTGATCAGTGCGGCGTCGTGGCTGTCCAGCGCGCCCTGGGCGGCGGCCTTGACGAACTTGCGCGCCAGCGGTGCGCGGTAGACCTCCCAGGTGAACTCGCTGTCGGTCATGACCTTGAGCGCGGTGGTCAGCTCCGCCTGGGCCGCGACGCGCCACGCGTCGGCGCGCGCCTTGAGCATCGCTTCCTTCTGCTCGGTCGCGATGCGCTCCAGCCGGGCCGCCTCGATCCGGCGCTGCACGTCCAGGTCGTAGGCGGTGAAGATGCCCTCGGTGACGAACTTCTGGCGCTGCTCGTCCGTGGAGGTGTTGGTCAGCACGGCCGCGGCCTGTGCCTTGATCTCGGGGTTCTCGGTGGCGTTGGTGTTGATGAACAGCTTGGTGACGAACTCGCCGAGGTTCGTGTCCAGGTAGTACCTGTCGACGTTCATCCAGCCGATCAGGTCCGTGGCCTTGAGCCGCTGGCGGTGCCGCTCGTCCATGATCGGGATCGCCCGCACGTCCTCGCGGAACGCGAGGTGGATGCCGGTGGCGATGAAGTTGTAGCAGGCGTTCTCGTCGGTCTCGTTCGTGAGCGCCTTCAACGCCTCGCGCTTGACGGCGCTGTCGCGAGGGGCGTTGTTGTAGATCCAGATGACGAAGTTCAGGTCGGCCATCCTGGCTTCCCTGGACGTGACCGACGCGCTGATCGTGCTGGCAGCGGCCAGTTTCTGGTCGAAGTCCGACACCAGCGCCGCGCTGAAGCTGACGGTGGACACACCGGGCGGCGCCGAGGCGTCGACCCCGGGAGGAGCGGCGAGCGCCGGAGCGGAGAACAGGCCGCCCGCCAACGTGATGGTGACCGCGAGCGCGGCGACTCCGCGCATGCCACGGCCACCCAGACTGCGTCTGGACAAGGTGAATCCCCCAAGATTCGTCGTAGCGGCATCTGCCCCAAGCGCGGCGTGAACCCCCCAGGCCCGCGTCGCTCGACTCCCCAGTCGTCGGATGCCTGGGGAAACCTCGCACGTCGCCCACCCGGTCCGCAATGCGGTGTGATCTGGGTCACTGACGTGCTTTGTGTCGCCGCGGGCACTTGAGGTGCTAGGAACTTTTAGGGCGATTCAGCCCACCACGTGAGTTTCTGGGGGGAACACATGGGGCGTCATACGCTCATGCCTGCATTGCTGGCCGCGGTTCTCGCGGCCGGCGTCGTCACCACCGTCCACACCGCTCCCGCGTTCGCGAGCTCGGCGGCCGTCAGCACGACGACCGCCGCGCTGGCCGCGTCCATGCGCGAGACGGTGTTCCAGATGTCGTTCAACCAGGCCCTGCAGTCCGAGATCCGCGACGCCGCGTACGTGGCCGTCGTCGCCAACGACGAGGCCAAGATCCGCGAGTTCGTGCTCGTCGGCTACCACAGGGCGAAAGACCGCGCCACCCAACGGGAAACCCTCAACACCGCCGTCATCCGGGAGATCAACCGGACCGCGATCCCCGGCAGCGAGGTGCAGGGCTCGTCGGAGAGCGCGCTGCGTTCCTCTTTCAACGCCCAGGAAACGTACGTCCACAGTGGATACGACCGCGCCGTGGAGCTCGACCGCGTCCACGACAACAAGCGGCAGGAACGGTTGGCGCGCCTGGCCGCGGAGGACCGCGCCTACGTGACCCACCTGGCCGCCCACGACCCCGGCGCGCAGGTGCGTGCGGCGGCACAGCGCGCCCTCAGCGGTGGTGACGACCGGTCGATCGGCCTGTTCTTCGCCTACGAGTGGAAGATCGGCGCCGAGCTCGACACCGAGCGGTTCGTCCGCACCACCACCGAGCAGAACCAGGTGTGGCACGACCAGATCGCGCGGCTGACCGCGTCGGCGCTGGCCGCGGAGGCGGCCGAACGCGAGGCGAGCGGGGAGCTGGCCCGCAAGTACCGGCTGGAGGCCCAGCAGACCTGGGAGCAGGTCGACCGCGAGGCCGGTCAGTCCTCTGTGGACTGGCTGGCGGAGAAGACGAAGGCGGACGCCCAGGCGGCCATGTGGGCGGAGGTCGCCGAGTACGCCCGCGCCGCGCAGTCCGAACAGGACTGGCTGGCGGTCCTGGAGCAGGCCAACAGCGGCCGCATCACGTGGGAGGAGGCGGCCGGCAAGGCCCGCGACTCCGCGGCCCACTGGCTGGCCGTCGCCGAACAAGCTCGTAAGGCGGCGAAGGACGCTGCCAACCGCGATCTGGGGGATCGCTGACACCATGAAAAGAAGATCATCAGGCGCCACCTCGGTGTGGCGCAGATCAGTCGTGCCCATTTCCGCGGCACTCGTGCTCACCCTCTTCGGCGGGACCGTGCACGCGACCGCCGCGCCACAACCGGTTCCCGTGCTCCAGGCCGCGGCCCAGGACCCTCCTCCGCAGGAGGTGGACGACGAGTACGAGTTCTACAAGATGCTCGTCACCGACATCTCCGAGCACGCGGAGGACGTCGAGGTGCGCGACGCGGCGAAAGCGGCGTTGGCGGTCAACACCAAGGAAAAGCTGGTCTGGTTCCTCGACCACGGTCAGGCGGAGGCGCAGGCCCGTGCCGACGAGCGCAAGCGCGTCGAGAAGGCGGAGAACCGCCGCAAGGTCGAGGGCTGGGCGGCCAGCGGCGGCCCGAACGTCCGTGCGGGGGCGCAGGCCGCACTGACGGCCGGTGACCAGGCGATCGCGGACTTCGTCGCCTACGGCTACGAGATCGCGCTGAAGCGGGACAAGCAGCAGGCCGAGGACGACAAGGCCGAGCAGGACCGCATCATCGCCCGCGTCCGCGACATGGTCGCCATGGGCGGCCCGCAGGTGAAGATCGAGGGCGAGGGCGCCCTCGCGAGCAAGGACTACGCGCGGATCCGCCAGTTCTACCTCGTGGGCTACCACGAGGCGAACCAGCGCGACCACGACATGCGCGCGGTCATCCAGAAAGCCTTGGAGGACCGCAACAAGGCGATCACCGAGCTCGACCAGGCCGCCCGCCGCAGCGAGGCGGCGGCGAGCGCACGGGCCGAGATCATGCGGGCCAACATCGACGCGGTCAAGCACCTCGAAGACGTCACGTTCGCCATGAAGCGCGCCGTGGAGGCCGCTCACAGGGCGGACCAGATCTACCGCGACGACAAGCCCGGCCGTGAACACGGCCAGCTCGGCCGCAACGAGCTGCTCGACGTCGAACGCGCCAACGCGGCGCGGGAGTCCGAGGCAGCCGACCGCATCGCGCTGGCGTCCGCCGAAACCAACACGCGGGCACGCAACGCCGCCCAGCGGCTGGTGGACACCGGCTCGACCGACGGCCTGGACTGGGCCAAGGTCACCATCGGCCTCGGCAACGCCGTCGACGCCGCCGCGCTCGCCGCCGAGACGTCGATGCACGCGGCCACGGCCACGCTGGCCGACAGCCGTGCGCTCGACGCCGACCGCAACGCCCAGGAGCACGCCAACAACGCGGCGAAGTACCGCGCGGAGGCCGAACGCCAGGCGGCCAGGGCGGCCGAGCTGGCCGAGGCGGCGAAGAAGCAGCAGGACATCGCGATCGCCGCGCGCAACCGTGCGGAACAGCAGAAGAACATCGCGAACGCGAAGGCCGCGGAGGCCCAGCGGCACGCCACGGCCGCCCGCAACCACCGGATCAATGCGCAGGGCGCCGCACGCAACGCGGCCGTCTCGGCGAACGCGGCCTACGCCGCGAACGCCGAGGCCACGCGCCTGGCCGGCGAGCACGACGCCGCGGTGGACAAGGTGCGCTCGATCCAGACCCAGGTCCAGGTGATCGAGCTGGTGCACAACGCCAACATGATCGGCCTGGAGCGGCTGGAGCTGCAGCTCCGCGACCGCGAGCAGGCCGCGAGGGAACGCGGCGAGAACGTCGAGGAGGTCACCAGGGAGATCCGCGGCCAGGTCGACGTGGCCCGCGGTGCCGCGAACGAGTCGGCGGGCTGGGCCTCGGCCGCGGCGGCGTCGGCACAGGCCGCACAGGCAGCGGCTCAGCGGGCTGCGGCAGCCGCCCAGGCCGCTCGTGCCGCGGCGAACGCGGCGACCACGGAAGCCGTGACCGCACGCCGGGCCGCCGACGAGGCGCACCGGATCACGCTGGAGGCGGTCAACGTGGCGCTGGGCGCCAAGGCGTCCGCCGAGATGACCCAGCAGGAGGCGGAAGCCTCGGTGCGCGAGGCGAACCAGGCCGTCTTCCAGTCGGTGGTCGCCGACCGTGCGGCGTCGGCGGCAGCCGCGTCCGCCACGCTCGTGATCGACGCGTCACGAGCCGTCGACGCGATCCTCAAGCCGTACGCGGCACTCAACGCCGACGCGCGCAGGGCGTTGCAGGTCGTCGCCGACGCACTGCTCATCAGCGAGGAGCAGTCCCGGCAGGCCAGGGAGAAGGCCGCCGAGGCAGCGCAGGCGGCGATCAGGGCGTCCAAGGCGGCCGACGACGCCGTGGCGGACGTGAAACCCGCGTACGAGGCGGCCGCCCGTGCCGCCGAGTCCGCGAACCAGGCCGCGCAGTACGCCCAGGTGGCGAACGACGCGGCGAACCAGGCCGTGCAGCACGCCCAGGCGGCACACGGCGCGGCCGGCACCGCGAGCCAGTGGTCGAACAACGCCCAGCAGGACGCCGTGATCGCGGGCAACGCGGCCGCGGCCGCGAGCGCTTCGGCCGCGAGCGCGGACCGGGCGGCGGCCGCGACCGAGCAGATCTACACCATGGCCAGGGCCAACGCCGACAAGGTGCAGGAGTTCATCCAGTCGGTCGCCGACCGCATCCAGGACGTCCACGAGTACCGCGTCCGGCTCGACATGGCCGAGCAGATCGCGCGGGAGGAGGCCGCGAAGAAGGCCGCCGAGCTCAACGGGGAGTTCGCCAGGGGCATCCTCACGCTCGACCAGTGCCTCAAGCAGGGCAACTTCGAGGCCTGCAAGCGCGCGGCCAACAAGGTCGAGGAGGCGGCCAGGAGCGGTCTCAAGGCCTACACGGACGCGGCGGTCGACTCCATGGTCACCGGCGCCCGGTGCGCCGCCGGTGACCAGGCCGCCTGCCAGTTGATGCGCGACGGCAAGGACAAGCTGACGCTGCTGTACAAGCAGATCGGCCAGGGCATCGTCGAGGGCGCCACCGGTGCGCTGGACGGCCTGCTCACCGGTCTGGACTGCATCGGTGGCACGGTCTTCGGCGACTTCTCCTCGTGCAAGCAGATCTGGGACGGCCTGGTCTACACGGTCCAGAACCCGTACACGCTGATCCACCTGGAGGAGTGGCACGACAACCCCGCGAAGGCCTTCGGCCTGACGATCTGGGACCTGTCGTTCGGTGCGGTGAGCGCCGCGGCCAGCGGCGGTACCGGCGCGTTGACCAGAACGCTCGGCCTGATGAGGAACGCGCTTGCCAGGGGCACCGGCAAGATCCTCAACAACCTCGCCGAGCTGAGGGGCTTCCTGGTCAAGCTGGACGACGCCCTGCCGGGCAAGCTCCCCGGTGCGGTCGGCGAGATCCTCAGCCCTCAGGTCCGCATCGAAGGCACCGTCGGCAAGCTCGACAACGCGGTGGTCGTCGTCGACGGCCGGCTCTACCGCATGGAGTCGTACTCCCGGCAGCTGGAGGGCGACCTCACCAGGATCGAGGGCGCGACGGTGCGCGTCGAGGGCGGCAAGCTCCAGATCGAGAACGGTCTCGCCAAGCTCGAGGACGCGAAGTTCAAGATCGAGCCGCCGGCGCAACCGGACCCGAACCTCCCGCACAGGTACGACACGCCCCAGGTCGTGGACGGTCAGTACCGGCACGACATCGGTGACCTCGAGGTCCGGATCGACGCGGACGACTACGCCCACGCGCAAAGTCTGTACAACGCGGGGAAGAACGCGGCGCCGGACATCACCAAGCACGTCGACGAGGTCGCGGACACCCTGCACGTCGAGCGCCCCAAGGGGAACGAGGTCAAGGGCACCGGGTCGTTCATGCGCAAGTACTTCGAGGAGATGTGGGACGGGAACGGCACGAAGAAGCCCCGTGCGGACATCGAACGGAAGATGAACGACTCGGTCCGGTACACCTACGTGGTCTCCGCCGAGAAGTACGCCGACGGTGTCAAGGACGTGATCTCCGCACTGGAGCGCCTCGGGTACCAGAAGAAGATCCTCAAGAACTTCTGGAAGAGGTCGGAGACGCCCAAGTTCGACGAGTTCGGCAACCCGCTGGGCAGCTACCCCGGGATCAACATGACCTTCAGGTCACCGACCGGGCAGCTGTTCGAGGTCCAGATCCACACGCCGGAGAGCTACGGGGCGAAGAAGCTCGAAGAGCCGAACTACGAGCAGCGCAGGGTGATCCGGGCGAGCACCGACGCGATCAAGAACGCGGCCCGGCGCGAGGGCAGAAATCCTGACAACGGGGAGCTCACCGCGATGGAGGTCGCGGAGATCAACCGGCTGAAGTACCTGAACGTGTACTACAACTTCAAGTCGGCCGAGATCTTCGACAGCGTCACTCCTCCGGAGGGAGCGACCCGCATCGAGGAGTTCGACCTCACGAAGTGAACACCGGACGCGGCCCCTCGTACGGCGAGGGGCCGCGTCTCCACAGATGGAACGAGGTTGGACTGGTGCAGCAGTACGAGTACTTCGCCGTCGTCACACCGGCACGTCCGCGGCCGGAGGACCCGGCGATCATGCTCCGCCGGTGGGTGGACGAGAACGGGCAGGTGCGTGAGGAGTCGTTCACCACCCGGCTGACCGGGGCGGCCTGGGCGCCCAGCACGGTGTTGTCCAACCCGGCGGTCAGCAGCTCCGACGTGCACCGGGTGGACGAGCGGGCAGCGGTGCGGTACGAGAACGCGTTGCGCGGCCAGCTGAGCCGGGGTGAGACCTACGACGGCCGGCCGTACTCCTACCTCGCCTGGCTGGACGGATCCACTGTGGACGACCCCACCGGGGTGCTCCGCACGTGGACCACCGAGCACGGGGGCGAAGGTGAGCAGCGGTACCTCCCCGGCACGGGCTGGCGGGACAGCTACGTCCGCGAGGACTGGCGTCGCGGGCGCTACGACGGCACGTTCGAGCCGATCGACAAGGCCACCGCCGACAAGATCGTCGAACGCTGGGAGCAGCGCCGCACCGAGCAGGGCTGACTCAGCGGAAGTCCCGTGACCGCGAGGGGATGCGCAGGTCGAGGTGCTGGAGCCGGTCGGCCAGCAGGCTGACCACGCCGTCGGCCGACTCGACGGTGCCGCGCACCAGCATCGCACCGCTGCTGCGCGCGATCCGCCGGTAGCGCGCCCACAACCCGGGCGAGCACACGACGTTCACCATCCCGGTCTCGTCCTCGATGTTGAGGAACGTGACCCCGCCCGCCGTCGCCGGTCGTTGCCGGTGGGTGACCGCGCCGCCGATGAGGACGCGGGTGCCGGGTTCGACGTCGGCGAGCGACGCGGTGGTCAGTGCGCCCATCGCGTCCAGTTTGGACCGGACGAACTGGGTCGGGAAGCTGTCCGGGGACAGGCCCGTGGCCCAGACGTCGGCCACCGCCAGCTCCACCTCGTCCATGCCGGGCAACGCCGGCGCGTCGACGCCGGTCACGGTGCCGGGCAGGCGGTCGGGGCGGATCGCGGCCACCGCACCGGCGGCCCACAGGGCCTCGCGGCGTTCCAGGCCGAAGCACGCGAACGCGCCCGCCGTGGCCAGTGCCTCGACCTGGGCGGTGGTGAGCTGCACCCGTGAGCCGAAGTCCTCCATGTCGCGGAACGGTTGTGCCGCAACGATCCGCTCGGCGTCCGCCTGGCCGACGCCGCGGACGGCGGCGAGGCCCATGCGGACGGCGTTCACGCCGCCCTCCAGCGGTTCCAGCGTCGCGTGCGGCAGAGAAGCGTTGACGCACGGGCCGTGCACGGTCACGCCGTGGCGGCGGGCGTCGATGACCAGTGACTGCGGGGAGTAGAAGCCCATCGGCTGCGCGCGCAGCAGTGCGGCGCAGAACGCGGCCGGGTAGTAGAGCTTGAACCAGGCGCTCACGAAGACGAGGTGCGCGAACGACAGCGCGTGCGACTCGGGGAAGCCGAAGTTGGCGAACGCCAGCAGTTTCGCGTAGATCCGGCCGGCCAGCTCCTCGCCGATGCCGTTCGCGGCGCAGCCCTCGTAGAAGCGGTCGCGCAGGCGTTCCATCCGCGCGGTCGAGCGTTTGGCGCCCATCGCGCGGCGCAGCTCGTCGGCCTCGGCGGCGGTGAAGCCGGCGACGTCGACGGCGATCTGCATGAGCTGTTCCTGGAACAACGGCACGCCGTAGGTCTTCTTCAGCGCGTTCTCCAGCAGCGGGTGGTCGTAGTCCCACTCCTCGACCTTGTTGCGGCGCCGGATGTACGGGTGCACCGAGCCGCCCTGGATCGGGCCCGGCCTGATCAGCGCGACCTCGACGACCAGGTCGTAGAACTCGCGCGGTTTCAGGCGCGGCAGCGTCGCCATCTGTGCGCGGCTCTCCACCTGGAACACCCCGACGGAGTCGGCCTTCTGCAACATCTCGTAGACGCGCTGGTCGTTCAGGTCGAGCCGGCCGATGTCGACGTCGACGCCTTCGTGCTCGCGCACGAGGTCGATGGCGTAGTGCAGCGCGGAGAGCATGCCGAGGCCGAGCAGGTCGAACTTCACCAGGCCGATGGACGCGCAGTCGTCCTTGTCCCACTGCAGCACCGTGCGGCCGGCCATGCGCGCCTTCTCCACCGGGCACACCTCGCTGACCGCGCGGTCGCAGATCACCATGCCGCCGGAGTGGATGCCGAGGTGGCGCGGGAAGTTCTCCAGCTGTGCGGAGAGCTCCAGCACCGGGCGGGGGATGTCGCAGTCGTCGGTGGTGGTCCGCAACGGGCCCCAGCGGTCTATCTGCTTGCTCCACGCGTCCTGCTGGCCGGGTGAGTGGCCGAGGGCACGGGCCATGTCGCGCACGGCGGAACGGGCGCGGTAGGTGATGACGTTCGCGACCTGCGCGGCGTGGCGGCGGCCGTACCTGCGGTAGACGTGCTGGATGACCTCTTCCCTGCGGTCGGACTCGATGTCGACGTCGATGTCGGGAGGGCCGTCGCGGGCGGGTGCGAGGAAGCGTTCGAAGAGCAGGTCGAAGCTGACCGCGTCGACGTTGGTGATGCCGAGCGCGTAGCAGACCGCGGAGTTCGCGGCACTGCCCCGGCCCTGGCAGAGGATGTCGTTGGTCTTGCAGAACCGCACGATGTCGTGCACGACGAGGAAGTAGCCGGGAAACCCGAGCTGTTCGATGACCCGCAGCTCGTGCTCGATCTGCCGGAACGCCTTCTCGTGGTGGTCGCCGTAGCGCCGCCGTGCTCCCTCCCAGGTGAGCTGACGCAGCCAGCTGATCTCGGTGTGGCCGTCCGGCACGTCGAACGGCGGCAGCTGCGGCGCGACCAGCCGCAGGTCGAACGCGAGCTGCATGCCGAGCAACGCGGCGTTGTGCACGGCACCGGGGAAACGGCGGAACCGGTGCATCATCTCCTCGCCGCTGCGCAGGAACGCGGCCGGTGATGGCGGCAGCCAGCCGGCCATCTCGTCGAGGCTGCTCCGCGCCCTGACCGCGGCCATCGCGGCGGCGAGCCGGCCGCGGTTCGGGGTCGCGTAGTGCACGGCGTTCGTTGCCACGACCGGGAGTTTGAGGTGCTTGGCCATCGCGTGCAGCAGGTCGTTGCGCCGGCTGTCCTCGGGCAGGCCGTGGTCGGTGAGCTCGACGTAAACGCGTTCCTTGCCGAAGAGGTCCGTCAGCCTGACCAGCTCGCGGAACGCCGCCTCCGGCCCCTCCCTGGTGAGCGCGCGGCGCACGGTTCCCTTGCGGCAGCCCGTCAACGCCACCACCTCGCCCCTGGTGTCGGCCAGCAGCTGGTCGAGGTCGTAGACGGGTTTGCCCTTCTCCGCGTCGTCGTGCAGGTGGCCGGTGGTGAGCGTGCGGCACAGGCGGTGGTAGCCCTCCTGCCGGCACGCCAGGAGCAGCAGGTGGTCGCCCTCGGGATCGGGTTCGCCGCCGGTGGGCTTGCTCAGGCCGACGCTCAGCTCCGCGCCGAACACCGTGTGCACACCGAGTTCCTTGGCGGCCTCGGCGAACCGCACCACGCCGTACATGCCGTCGTGGTCGGTCAACGCGATGGCGTCGAGCTCCAGCTGCTGCGCCACCTCGACGAGCTCCTCCGGGTGGCTCGCACCGTCGAGCCAGCTGAAGTTCGAATGGCAGTGCAGCTCCGCGTACGGCACGCGGATGCGGGTGGCCCGGTCGTTCGCGCGCAGCCGGAAGCCCGGCGGCGCGGTGTACCGGTCGCGGCGCCGTGACCAGGCGGGACCGTCGCCGCCGTCGGGTTTCTGCCGGTGGGGCTTGCCAGAAAGGGCCTGTTCGAGGTCCTTCCAGCGGACCGGCGGGTTATTCCAGCCCATCCGGAGCCCTGCGCGGTGCCGGGATCAGGTTCTCCAGACCCTCCGGGACCTCGTGGTCGTCGAACATCAGTCGTACACCCCTTCCAGAAACCACCTCTGGTTCCTGCGGATCAACAGGAACGCCTGGTCCTCGGTCTGCACCTGCACGCGTGCCGCCCGGTGCGCGTCCGGTGCCCACCACCGTTCGTCCACCGGCCACGGCCCCGCCCACGCGACCACGTCCCGCGTTCTGCCGTCCGCGGTGACCTTCCTGGGCCGTGCCGTGAGCTCGAGCCGCCCGGTCACACCGACCTCGCCGCCGGCCGCGTCCGTCAGCTCGGCGGGTTCGTCCCTGAGCGTGGCCGGTGCACGGGTGAGCCGGCCCGGCCACGGGTGGTCGGGGTGCTGCGACGGCGCCCGCTCGTCCCCCCACGGCACGAGCTTGACCCGCTCCCGCGGCCCCCGCCCGCCGTCGATGACCGGCACGAGCACCGCGTCCGGCCCCAGCAACCCCTGCACGTGCAGCAACGCCCTGACCGCGCGTTCGTCGTCGTGCCCCCACAGCCCGAGCTGCAACGCGGTGCCGTCGACGACCTCGGCGGGCTCCAGGGTGAGCGTCCGGATGCCCGACGTGAGCCGCTCGCGGGTGAGCCAGCCGTCCAGCTGCCACCGCACCCGGTCCGCGATCCCCCGTGGTGTCAACGGTTCCGCGGCCCGCCACACCCGGTGCAGCTCCTCGCCGTTCTCGGTGCGCGCGTGGATGCCGAGCCGGGTGCACGCGAGACCACGGTCGGCGAGATTGGCGTGCAACTTCTCCGCCGACGTCTTCGCCGCGAACGCGGCCGCGTCGATCCGCTCGACCGGCTCGTCGAACGTCTCCGTCACCGCCAGCTCCGGCGCCGGCCTGCGCTTGTCGAGCGGCCGCTCCGGCACCCCCCGCGCCAGCCGGTGCTGCCTGGTCGCCGGCCCCCCGAACCGTGACGCCACAGCGTTCTCCGGCACGTCCGCGAACGCGCCGAGCGTCTTCAGCCCCAGCCTCCTGAGCAGGTCGACCAGCTCCGGCGCCGGCAGCTCGTGCACCCCCAGCGGCCGCAGGAACCCGGCCGTTGCGCCGGGCGGCACGACCACGTTGCGGTGCGCGGCTTTCGTGGCCGCGAACAGGCTGTCCGCCACCCCCACCTGCGCCTCGATCCCGGTCCTGGCGGCAACGTGGTCGACCAGCCGCTCAGCCGCACGCTCGGCAGTCCGGAAGTAACCGACCGGCCCCTGCGCCTGCACCGCCACCAGCCCCGGCTCCACCACCTCGACACCGGGCGCGAGCTCCTCGACCGCCTCCGCGACCGGCTCGAAGAACCGCGCGTCCCGCTGCGGGTCGCGCTCGAACGTGACCAGCTCAGGACACATCGACTCGGCCATGCGCTTGCGCATCGCCCTGCGAATGCCCTCGGCCCGTGCCACGGCAGAGGTGGACACGACCTCGTTGCCGTCGACCACGGCCACGGGGAGGTGCGGGCTGGTGCCGGTCGCGGTGCAGGCGGCGATCACGGGCCAGTCCGGGCACCAGACGACGAGCAGCCGGGTGTCCTTCACCGGGGCTCCGCGGGCGCGGTGGGGGTGGGGTCGGGCTCGACGTGTGCGGCGCGCGGCGTGTGCGGTGCGGCGGGCGCCAGGGCCGGTGCGGTGTGCGGAACGGCGGACGCAGTGTGCGTGGCGCGCCTGGCGGGTGCGGCGTGCGCGGCTCCGAAAATGTCGGTGCTGCCTGAGAGAATGGAATCAGGGGGATCCCCGGCCGAAGGGGACCCCTGCGCGAGCCTGCGCTCCGGGTCGGCCTGCCGTGCCCGCCGGGCTGCCAGCTCGTCACGCTCGGCCGCCGCCCACCTGGCCACGACCTCGTCCGCGCGCCTGCCAGCGGACTCGTCCCGGCCAGCAGCGGAACGCCTGCCCTCGTCCGCCCGCCTGACAGCGTTCTCGTCCCGACCGGCACCAGAACGCTCGCCCGGCACCACATCCGCCCGCCCAGCAACCCCTAGGTCGGCACCGAAACGCCTACCCACGCTCCCGGCGACAGCAGACCCGTCCCGGCCACCCCCAGCACGCCTGCCCAACACATCTGCCCGCCTGGTGACCGGCTCGTCACCCCGGCCCGGACCGGCATCAGCCGGCTCGTCGGGCCGGGCCGGGTCACCGGTCACCAGCGGGAGCTCGATTTCTTCTTCGCCGAACGTCAGCACCACGTGCCGGGGGCGTTCGGCCGATCCGCGGCCGCCGCTGCGCACGTCGATCTGCTGGTGGCGCAGGGTGTCGGCGCCGTCGTTGAGCGGGTTCCAGCGCACGGACTCGGCCGTCAGCTCCACGTCGGCGGCGGGCCAGGTGCCGAGTGCGATCAGCACGGCGCGGCGTTGGCGGGCGCGGGCGGTGAGGCGGCGGGCCAGGGAAGGGGGCAGGGGGAAGCCGACGGCGACCAGGTCGAGGCCGTCCAGCAGGGCGGCGATCACCGGGCCGGGGTCGGTGCCGGGGTGGGGGACGAGTGCCAGCCGCTGCACCGAGACCCCGAGCTCGGCCGCGGCCAGCACCCCCACCTGCGGCAGGCCGACCACGGCGGCCCAGCAGCCGTCCGCGGTCGCGCCCGCGAGCAGGGCGAGCAGCAACGATGTCGATCCGCCCACCGACACCGTGCTGCCACGCCGCAAGCCGCCCCACGGCAGCAGGTCCGCCAGTTCCCCGCGAACTGGCAGCACCCGCCCCGTGGTGTGGTCGGTGGAAGAGCGGGCCAGCTCGCTGGCCGGGTTCACCCCGAGCGCGGCCAACGACGCCGTTGCCGACCTCGACACTCCACCCACCTCCCATCCGGATCGTGCGCACCCCTGTGCACGATCGCCGAGGGAAGTTCGGCGACTTGCTATTCGAACTCTTGTTCGAACGAACGGGATGATCGTAGCGCGCCGTTCCACCCCCGTGTCAATCCCGGGGCATCACCCTTTTGGTGGACACGGCCACATCGGTCCGGGCTGTCCTCTACGGTGGCTCGGAAAGCACCGCGATCTGGGGAAACAGTGAACCAACCACCTCCGCACGGCTGGCATCGGCAACCTCCGCAGGGCCGGCCGCCGCACCACCGGCAGGGCTGGCAGGGCCACCCTCAGCAGCCCGGCTGGGGCCCGCCGCAACCGCCCAAGAAGAGCAAGGCGCCGGTCATCATCATCCTGTCGCTCGTCGCCCTGCTGGTGCTCGGCGGCGGCATCACGGTCGCGGTGCTGTACTTCGACGCCCACGAGGACGGCGGCAGCAGCAAGCGTGCCGACCAGCTGCCCTCGGTCTGCGCGAACGTCTCCGAGGCGGCGCTGAAGAAGGCGCGCACCACCAACCCGAACCGGCTCGGCTCGTCCGAGACGGACCTGGGCAGGGGCAAGCGCACGATCTGCTCGTGGAACCAGACGGCGGGCGTCGACGGCGAGGGCCTGCGCAACACCGACGTCTACGTCACGCAGGGCGCGAAGGACGAGGACCAGGCCTATCAGGAGGCCGTGCGGATGGCCATGGCCAACAACCAGGGCACACCGCGGCAGAAGCCGATCGAGGGTCTCGGTGACGAGGCGACGGCGGTGCTGATGGACGGGGCGTCGGCGTTCACCGACATCACGATCATCGTGCGCAAGGGCGCCCACGTGGTCGAGGTCGACCACACCGGCTGGGACGTCGGCCTGTTCAGCCCGAAGCGGGCGGACGTCGCCGAGTTCGAGGGCGCGGCCAAGGGCGTCGCGGAAGAGATGATCGCCAAGCTCTGACACGGGAAAGGGGCCGCTCCCGGCAGGAAGCGGCCCCTTCTCACCGCACGATCAGTGGGCGAAGTGGCGCGTACCGGTCAGGTACAGCGTCACGCCGGCCTCCTCGGCCTTCGCGATCACCTCGGGGTCGCGCACCGAGCCACCGGGCTGCACGACGGCGCGCACGCCCGCGTTGAGCAGCACCTCGAGGCCGTCCGGGAACGGGAAGAACGCGTCCGAGGCCGCGACGGCGCCCTTGGCCCGCTCACCGGCGCGCTTCACCGCGAGGTGCGACGAGTCGACCCGGTTGACCTGGCCCATGCCGACGCCGACGGTGGCGCCGTTGTCCGCCAGCAGGATCGCGTTCGACTTGACCGCGCGGATGGCCCGCCACGCGAACTCCAGGTCGGCCAGCGTCTGCTCGTCGGCCGGCTTGCCGCACGCCAGCGTCCAGTTCGCGGGCGAGTCGCCGTCGGCGTCGATCGCGTCACGCTGCTGCAGCAGCAGACCACCGGACACCGGACGCATCTCGGCACCACCGCGCGTGGGCGCCTCGGCCACCAGGATGCGCACGTTCTTCTTGCGCTGCAACACCTCCACCGCACCGTCCGCATAGGACGGTGCGATGACCACCTCGGTGAAGATCTCCGAGACGAACTCGGCCATCTCGACGGTGACCTCGCGGTTGGCCGCGATGATGCCGCCGAACGCGCTCACCGGGTCGCACTCGTGCGCCTTGCGGTGCGCGTCGGCGATGCTCACCGTCGACACCGCGATGCCGCACGGGTTGGCGTGCTTGATGATCGCGACGCAGGGCAGCTCGTGGTCCCACGCGGCACGCCACGCGGCGTCGCCGTCGAGGTAGTTGTTGTACGACATCTCCTTGCCGTGCAACTGCTTCGCCGACGCGAGACCCACGCGGCCGTCGCCCTGCGTGTAGATCGCGGCGCTCTGGTGCGGGTTCTCGCCGTAGCGCAGCACGTTCGAGCGGTTCCAGGTCGCGCCGACCCAGCCGGGGAAGCCGGAGCCCTCGTCGTCGGGCGCCAGCGCGTTGCCCATCCACGACGCCACGGCCACGTCGTAGGTCGCGGTGTGCCGGAACGCGTCCGCGGCCAGGCGCTGGCGGTCGGCGAGGGTGAAACCGCCCTCGCGCACGTTCTCCAGCACCCAGTCGTACCGCGCCGGGTCGACGACGACGGCGACGTTCGCGTGGTTCTTCGCCGACGCGCGCACCATCGCCGGACCGCCGATGTCGATCTGCTCGACGCACTCGTCCGGCGAAGCACCGGACGCCACGGTCTGGGTGAACGGGTACAGGTTCACGACCAGCAGGTCGAACGGCGCGATGTCCATGTCGCGCAGCTGCTTGGCGTGCGACTCCTTGCGCAGGTCCGCGAGCAGACCGGCGTGCACGCGCGGGTGCAGCGTCTTGACGCGGCCGTCGAGGCACTCGGGGAACCCGGTGACCTCCTCGACGGGCGTCACCGGCACGCCCGCGTCGGCCAGCACCTTCGCGGTGCCGCCGGTCGACACGATCTCGACTCCGGCCGCGTGCAGGCCGGTGGCCAGTTCCAGCAGGCCGGCCTTGTCGGAGACACCGACCAGTGCCCGACGGACCGGTCGCCTCTCGGCGGGAGTGCTCACGGAATGCTCACCTTTCGTCCGTTCACGGTGCAGCCCTCGCGGGCCAGCCTGCCGACCGTCTCCACGAGCAGCCGGCGTTCGACGACCTTGATGCGTTCGTGCAGGGTTTCCTCGGTGTCGCCGGCTTCGACGACCACGGCCTCCTGCGCCAGGATCGGCCCGGTGTCCACGCCCGCGTCGACGAGGTGCACGGTCGAGCCGGTCACGCGCACGCCGTAGTCCAGCGCGTCGCGGACACCGTGCGCGCCGGGGAAGGCCGGCAGCAGCGCGGGGTGCGTGTTGATCATCCGGCCGCCGAAGCGGGCCAGGAACTCAGGCCCGATGATCTTCATGAAGCCCGCTGACACGACCAGGTCCGGCCGGTGGGCGGCGACGGCCTCGGTCAGCGCGACGTCCCACGCGGCCCGGTCGGCGTGGTCGCGCAGCTTCACGGCGAAGTGCGGGACGCCCGCTCGTTCCGCGCGCTTGAGACCCTCGATGTTCTCGCGGTCCGCGCCGACGGCGACCACCTCGATCGGGAGGTCGGTGGCGTCCAGCAACGCCTGCATGAGGGTTCCGGAACCGGAGACGAGCACGACGACGCGCGCCGGTGTGGGAAGCCGAAGTTCGGTGCTCAGCGTCTACTCCTGGTCTTGCAGCGGTGTTGCAGCAGCTCAGGGGCAGTTTAGGTCGTCACCGCCGCGGCTTGTCGTCCAGGTCCTCCTCCGGACCCATGCCGAGCATCTCGTCGAACTCCGCGTCGAAGTCTTCTTCTTCCACCACTTCGGGTTCGGTGGGTTTCCCAGCGTCTTCCGCGGCGTCCTCGTCGTCTTCCGCAGCGCCCTCTTCGACGTCGTCCTCGGCGTCGTACTCGGCGAGGGGCTCGTCGTACCCGTCCTCGTCGTAGTCGTCCTCGTCGTACTCGTCCTCGGCGAGGGGCTCGTCCTCGCCGGTGCCGTCCTCGTACTCGTCCTCGTCGTAGTAGTCGTCGTCATCGAGGCCTTCCTCGACCTCGAACTCGTCGGCGTCCACGACCTCCAGCTGGTCGGTGAGCTCGTCGTCCTCGAAGACGACCTCCTCGTCCACGACCTCGCCGCCCTCGGCCTCGTCGTCCTCGACGTAGTCCGGCACGACGAACTCGGCGTCCGCGGCCACGACCGGCTTCACCCGCGACCCGGCGAGCCACGCGACGAGCGCGCCCGGCACCAGCACCCACAGCACCACGAGCAGCGCGAGCAGCCCGGCGGGGATCGTGACCGGGTCGAACGCGCCGGACGCGAGCCGTCCGCCCGCCGTCGCGGCGAGGACCAGGCAGCCCACGCCGGCGGTGACCGCGGCGACCAGCACCGCGCGCAACCGCGAGGTGGGCCGGTCGGACACCTTGCGGCAGGTCCACCCGACGAACGCGCCGATCAGCGCCGCCACCACCAGCACGGCCGGGCTCAGCAGGTGCTCGCCCTCCGGCATCGCCGCGAGCAACGGCACACCGGGCACCTGGCCGCCGGTGAACTTCAGCGGCGTTGCCTCGACCAGGCCCATCGAGAAACCGGCGCCCGCGACGTAGGACAGGCCCGCGATGATCGCGTTCGGCAGGTAGCCGAGGCACAGCAGCCACACACCGAGCCCGACACCGACCGAGGGACCCGCGTCGGCGAAGAGCTCGCCGGTGCGCGGCCACGAGATCGCCAGCCCGGCGGCCACCGCCAGCGCGCCCGCACTGACCAGGGCGAACAACGCCATGAACCCGGAACGCAGGCCCTGGAACGCCACCGGGTCGAGCTTGTCGAACACCAGCTCCACCAGGCCGCAGCGGCGCGCGACACCGATCGTGGCCGCCACACCGGAGACCGCCGCGCAGCCGAAGAACGCGACGGCCGGGGTCGCGCGCACGAGTCCTTCGTCGCCCATCAGCAACGCGATCATGCCGCCGACGACCGCGTGCGCGCCGGAGATACTCAGCACGACCGAGCGGGCCTGCAATGGTTCGTAGAGGCCGAGCCGGTCGGCGGTGCCCGCGGCGGTGCGGCCGACGAGCAGCATCAGCAACGCCGTGGGCAGCAGCGGCAGCACGCCGAGCTGGCCCGCGTCGAAGCGCAACGGCACGTGGTGCGCGGCGAGCCAGGCGGGAGCGGCGGCGGTGAGCACGCCGGCGGTGTCGAAGTCCGCGTACGTGGCGGTCGCCGTGATCAGCGCGAGCAGTGCGGCGACGGCCGCGTAACCGACCACCACCGACCCGACCGCGGCCGCGGCGAGCACCCGCACGCGTTCAGCGCGCGAGAACTCCGGCGGGCGCACGGTGGTCACCTCGCGGGTCACGTCGCGTTGCAGCACGGGCATTTCCCCACTGTGTCAGGCCGACTGGTCCATCTGGCTGAGGCACGCCGCTGCATGCGACAGGGGTGGCGCCGGAGACCCCGGCACCACCCCTGCGGGACGAACGGCGTGCTGTTGCCGCTACTGCTGCGGTCCGCCGAAGCCACCGGGCGGCGTGCCCGGCGAGCCGAACTGACCGGGCTGCGGCATGAAGCTCGTCTGCTGCGGCGGCTGCCCCGGCTGCTGGGGCTGCTGCGGCTGCTGACCGAACTGCTGCTGCTGCTGCTGCGGTTGCGGCTGCTGGCCGAACTGCTGCTGCGGGGCCTGCTGCTGCGGCACACCGTGCTGCTGCGGGTGCTGGCCCTGCTGCGGGAACGCGCCGGACTGCGGGTTCCAGCCACCGGGCTGGCCCGCGTACGGGTGCGCCGGCTTCGGCTCGAACTTCACGATGCCCTCGCCGAGCAGCAACGCCAGCACGAGCGCGGCGGTCTGCAGCAGCGAGACGATCAGCAGCACGATCGCGAGGCCGTCGACCGACGACGCCTTGATGATGCCCTGCAGCAGCTCCAGCGTCTGCACCGCGGCGAGCGCGGCGGCCACCGGCAGGAACCTCGGGGCGTTCGGCAGGAGCGAGAGACCGGCGAGCGCGGCGGCCGCCAGGATCCAGGTGATGCCGCCGATGCTGTCGGAGAAGGCGAGCAGGTAGGCGACCAGGCCGAGGCCGGCGCCGACCAGCGGGAGGATCATGCCCAGGTTGAGGTTGTTCGCGCCGGGAGCGGCGCTGGGCTGCTGCGGTGCCGGACCCGGCGGCTGCTGCTGGGGTGCGCCGTAAGGCACGGACATGTTGAGGTCTCCTCCTCCAACCAGGGGTGCGTCCAAGACGCTAGCAGTGTTCGTGCGCCGTGCCCGCAGGGGCAACGGCGAGCCCTGCTCTCGTCGGTGGGACGTTCGACCGGTCGTGCCGGTTCCACCGGACGAGTGAGGGCCTGGCCAGAACCTACCCCTGTGCCGGAACGCACGCGGGGACCTTTCGTACGTTCAGACCGTACGAAAGGTCCCCGCGTGCGGTTCCGCTCAGGTCAGAGCGAGCTCATGATCTCGCGCATCAGGGCGGCGGTCTCGGACGGCGTCTTGCCGACCTTGACACCGGCGGCCTCGAGGGCCTCCTTCTTCGCCTGCGCGGTGCCCGCGGAGCCCGAGACGATGGCGCCGGCGTGGCCCATGGTCTTGCCCTCCGGGGCGGTGAAGCCCGCGACGTAGCCGACGACCGGCTTGGTCACGTTCTCCTTGATGTACGCCGCGGCACGCTCCTCGGCGTCACCACCGATCTCACCGATCATCACGATCGCGACGGTCTCCTCGTCGGCCTCGAAGGCCTCCAAGGCGTCGATGTGCGTGGTGCCGATGATCGGGTCGCCACCGATGCCGATCGCGGTGGAGAAACCGAAGTCCCGCAGCTCGTGCATCATCTGGTAGGTCAGCGTGCCGGACTTCGACACCAGGCCGATCTTGCCGCTGCCCGCGATGTTCGCGGGGATGATGCCGGCGTTCGACTTGCCGGGGCTGATGATGCCGGGGCAGTTCGGGCCGATGATGCGGGTCTTGTTGCCGGTCGCGACGGCGTGCGCCCAGAAGTAGGCGGTGTCGTGGACCGGGATGCCCTCGGTGATGACGACGGCCAGCTCGATCTCGGCGTCGATCGCCTCGAGCACGGCGGCCTTCGAGAAGGCCGGCGGGACGAAGATCACGGTCACGTTCGCGCCGGTGGCCTCCATGGCCTCCTTGACGGTGCCGAAGACCGGGAGCACGGTGCCGTCGAAGTCGACCTTCTCGCCGGCCTTGCGCGGGTTGACGCCACCGACGATGTTCGTGCCGGACGCCAGCATGCGCTTGGTGTGCTTGGTGCCCTCGGCACCGGTCATGCCCTGGACGATGACCTTGCTGTTCTCGTTGAGGAAGATTGCCATCGTTCTCAGACCCCCGCAGCCGCGAGCTCGGCGGCCTTGGCGGCCGCGTTGTCCATCGTGTCGACAACGGTCACCAGCGGGTGGTTGGCGTCGGCGAGGATCTGCCGGCCCTCCTCCACGTTGTTGCCGTCGAGGCGGACGACGAGCGGCTTGGTCGCACCGTCGCCGAGGATCTCCAGCGCCTTCACGATGCCGTTCGCGACGGCGTCGCACGCGGTGATGCCACCGAAGACGTTGACGAACACCGAACGCACGGCCTCGTCACCGAGGATGACGTCCAGACCGTTCGCCATGACCTCGGCGGACGCGCCACCGCCGATGTCGAGGAAGTTGGCGGGCTTCACGCCGTACTGCTCACCGGCGTACGCCACGACGTCCAGGGTGGACATCACGAGACCGGCACCGTTGCCGATGATGCCGACCTCGCCGTCCAGCTTGACGTAGTTGAGGCCCTTCTCCTTGGCCTTGGCCTCGAGGGGGTTCTCCGCCTGCTTGTCGACCAGCTCGGCGTGCGCCGGGTGGCGGAAGCCCGCGTTCTCGTCCAGCGTGACCTTGCCGTCGAGCGCGACGACCTTGTCCTGCGGGTCGCGGACCAGCGGGTTGACCTCGACGAGCGTGGCGTCCTCCGCGACGAAGGTCTCCCACAGCTTGACGATGACGTCGACGACCTGGTCCTTGACCTCGGCCGGGAAGTTCGCCGCGTCGGCGATCTCCCGGGCCTTGGCCGCGTCGACACCCTGGATGGCGTCGATGTGGATCTTCGCGAGGGCCTCGGGCTTGGTCGCGGCGACCTCCTCGATGTCCATGCCGCCCTCGACGCTCGCCATGGCGAGGAAGGTGCGGTTGGCACGGTCGAGCAGGAAGGAGAAGTAGTACTCCTCCGCGATGTCGGAGGCGGGCGTCACCAGAACGCGGTGAACGATGTGCCCCTTGATGTCGAGGCCGAGGATGGCGGTCGCCTTCTCCTCGGTCTCCGCGGCGTCCTTGGCCAGCTTCACGCCGCCGGCCTTACCGCGGCCGCCGGTCTTGACCTGGGCCTTGACGACGACGGGCTGGCCGAACTTCGCGGCGATGGCCTTGGCGTCGGCGGGGTTGGTGGCCACATCGCCCGGCAGTACCGGGACGCCGTGGGCGGCGAAGAGGTCCTTCGCCTGGTACTCGTACAGGTCCACTCGGGTCTCCTGCGACGTCGGTGTCGGAACACCGCGCCTGGGTGGTCCTCAAGGGGCCGTCAGAACCCACTTGACGCGGCTGGGCCCAGACACTATCGACCTGCGCCTACCGCTCGCACGCCACTCCCGGTGAGGTCGGTCTCAACGGCGGTGAGGTCGATCACGCGCGTGCCTGCGGGTGCGTCGGAACGCCCGCTTTTGAGTCGGCGCCGGCCGGTCTTCGGGGGCGCGCTGGGCGGCCGGGGCGGTGCGTAGCGCGGGGGTGGGCGCAGCGAGCGGAGCGGCGCGTAGCGCGGGGCTGGGCGCAGCGAGCGGAGCGGCGC